>CAWJDK010000026.1:0-273565 GCA_963841585.1 uncultured Actinomycetes bacterium | reverse complement strand
TCAGGGCACCGCGACGTCTCGGTGCGGTGCTGGCCAGCGGCCAGCCACCGCATCTGCCGTCCCGGTTTCGAAATGGCCTCAGGGGGCCTCGGAGGGCCCCGGTGGCTTGGGAGCTAACGGGCGAAACTGCTAAAAGCTTGTAGATCTGTCTGACTCCGGACATCCGGGACGACGGCATGTCCTCGGGGCTGGCCTACCGGCGCACGCCACGAGGACGGCCGCCGGGCTTCCCCTGATGGCCGCTCGATCTGCCTGGTCCCGCACCCCGCCACGGCGCAGGCTGCGTCCACCGCGGCGACGAGCGTCCACCCCCATCCGCTCGAGCTGCTGCACGGTGTGAAGCCAGCTGGGATCACCGACTCGCCCTGTCCACCACCAATCCGGCCTACAGCAGCAACTGGTCCGGGTACGTGGCCACCGGCAACACCCCGACCGCCGGGTTCCGCTACGTGCAGGCCACCTTCACCGTCCCCATCGGTCAACTGCACCACGACCCCGGACGCCGCAGTGGGGCCTGGTGGGCCTGGACGGAGTGAACTACAACTTCACCGGTGACTCCACCTCGGTCGAGCAGGACGGCATCGCGGCCGAGTGCGACAGCGGGACACCCTCCTACTACGCCTGGTACGAGAGCTATCCCAGCGCCGCGGTGGAGGCGAACTTCACCATCAGTCCGGGCGACGCCATCGAGGCCTCCGTCTTCTGGAACGCGAACGCACCGGCCTCACAGCGGTACGACTACCAGCTGACCGACGTCACCACCGGGGCCAGCCTCAACACCCTCCAGCCGTGTGGCGGCTCGTGCCACATCTCCTCGGCCGAGGTGATCACCGAAGCGCCGGCCGACGCGACGACCGTCCCTGTGGCTCCCGGCAGCGTCGCGGCCGGCGGGGACGGGGCGATACTTGGACGCATAGCCGAGGGGGCAGCGCAAAGGGGAATTGCGATGTACGAGCCGTATCCGGCCACCCGCGCTACACCGCGGCGCAGCTCCACACCGCGGAGGGCGCCCGGACCATCCCTCTTATCGTCGGTGGCCACCCGAGGAGTCAGCTCGTGCGATCGCGGCGGCATACTCGGCGGCGTTTATGCCGTACTTACCGTCGTAGTCCTCCCACAGACGATGCTCGTCCTCGGCCCACTCGCGGTAGTCCCGTCGCGCTTGAGCTTCGTCGCGGCCCGTCGCCGCCGCCACCTGCTCCCAGGTCGCTCCCGCTTGCAATGCCCGATGGGCATGCGCGGGATGCCGGTAGTAGCGGGCCAGCAGCTCACCTGCCGCCAGCAACTCCAGGTGCTCGGTGACGGTCAGCGGCTCGGACCGGCCGACGTCCCGGCGGGTATGCGGATCGTAGTCCCCGCGAGCCACTTGGACCGTGAAGGCCCGCGCGCTGACGTCACGAGTAACCAGCTCTTCGAAACGCTCGCGGGCATCACTGGTCGCGCGGTAGCGGCCCGACGTCTCCTGGTATGTCGTCGCGGGCGGTGACGGATGTTCCATGGCGCAGGTACCTGCTCGTCTTGTCCGATCTGATCGGATCAAGGATGGCGCATCCGTGCCGCGCTCGGTGCGCTCCGTCGATTCGCTGCTGCTCAGACCGCTCGAACTTCGGCGAGCCGCTTGACGGCGAACTGGTCGGTCCCGCTGGGGTCCCAGCAGACGGCGGCTCCCCATGCAGCCCGCGCTTGCGCGGCGATGTCGTAGGCGTCGTCGTCGAGACCGGCGGCGTTGTGCGGCAGGGCCAGGTCGAGGTCGGGGGCGTCGACGTGCGACTCGTCCCAGTCGATCAGCGCGACGCGATCCGCGGTCATGCGGATGTTGCGCGGGTTGGGGTCGCCGTGGACGACGCACGTCGTGCGGCCGGCGAGCCGCGCCCACGCGGCCCGGCACCGGGCCACACCGTCGGGCGGCATCGCACCGAGGTCGACCCTGGTCCCGGTCTCGGCCTGCAGAAGGTCGGCCGACGATCGCCAGCCCGGGCGCTGGGGCCAGCCCCGGGTCAGTCGATGCAGCTGGCGAAGAGTGCCGGCGACGCGACGCCAGTCGGCTTCGGTCCCGGGCGATCCGCCCTCCACGTAGGTCATCACCACCAGACCGTTGGCGAAGAGCCGGCCGTCCGTGGCCGGGATCGGCACCGGCACCGGCATCCCGGCACGGTCCAGGTGCCGCAGCAGGCCGGTCTCCCACGCGAGATCAGCGTCGCTGCGCTGGCCGAGACGACCGACCGCGAGGTGCCCGTCGACGCGCACGCTCCACACCTCGTTGACACCAGCCCCGCCCGTGAGCGGTTCGACGCGAACGACGTCATCACCCCACTGTTCAAGTACCTCCCATCCCACCGGCCGCATCCTCGCAGAGGGTCATGAAGCGCTCAACGAAATAAAGTTGCTGGTCCGCCGTTCAGGTGAGTTCGAAGCGTGGAGTAGTTGTTGCCGAGGTGGCCCCGGAGGTGGCTCCCGTGCCGAAGGCTGTCGACCCCCTGCTGGCAAAGATCCCGCGCCGGCATGTCGGAGCGTTAAGACTGGGGCCGCTTGATTCCCCGCTCGTAGGCGAAGATCACCGCCTGGGTACGGTCGCGCAGGCCGAGTTTGGCCAGGATCCGGACGACATGGGTCTTGACCGTGGTTTCCGACAGGTACAGGCGCTGGGCGATCTCCTTGTTGGTTGATCCGGTGGCCATTTCGGTGAAGACTTCGAGCTCGCGCGCGGTCAGCACGCCGAGCACGTCGGGTCCGGCGGCTTCGGCAGGTGCCGGTGACACGAAACCACCGGCGAAGGCGTCCAGGACGCGGCGGGTCGTACTCGGTGCCAGTATGGCGTCGCCGGTGGCGACGGACCTGATGCCCGACAGCAGCTCATCGGGCCGGGCGTTCTTGAGCAGGAAGCCGCTCGCGCCGGCCCGCAGGCCGTCGAACGCGTACTCGTCGACGTCGAACGTCGTGAGGATGATCACCCGGGTCGGCGGGCTCACCGAGGTGATCTTCTTCGTCGCCTCGATGCCGTCCATGCCGGGCATCCGCACGTCCATGAGCACCACGTCGGGCCGGAGCAGCCCGGTCAGGCGGACGGCCTCGCCCCCGTCGGCGGCCTCGCCGATGACCTCGATGTCAGCCTGGGCGCTGAGAATCATGGCGAAGCCGTGCCGGAGCAGCGGCTGATCGTCGGCCAGCAGGACCCGGATCGTCATCGCCCCACCCCTCAGCTCAGGTCCAGCCGGGCCGTGACCCGCCAGCCGGCTCCGTCGCCGCGGCCCGGCGTCCACCTGGCCGCCGAAGAGGCTGGCCCGCTCGGCCATTCCGCCGATGCCATGGCCAGCCCGGTCGGCCTCCTGGCCGGAGGGCTGCCCATCGTCATCGACCTGGAGCTCAACACACGCCCCTTGCCGGACGATCTGCACGACGACGTGCTGGACGTTCCGGCCGTGCTTGAGGACGTTGGTCAGGCTTTCCTGGACGATGCGGTACAGGGCAAGCTGAGCCGTGGGGATCATGGTGCGCAAGTCGCCGGTGACGGCCAGTTCGACCGACAGCCCAGCCGACCGCACCATGGAGACCAGGTCGGTGAGCTGGTCCACACCCGGGCTCGGGGCCAGCTCGGCCGGCTCCCCGTCGCGCAGCACGCCGAGCATCCGGTGCATCTCGGCGAGAGCCTGGCGGCCCACCTCGGAGGCCTGGGTGATGGTGTCCCGGGCCTGGACCGAGGACTCGACCATGGCGGCGGCATCGTTCAGGGTGATCATCACCGACAGGCTGTGCGCGATGACGTCGTGCATCTCCCGGGCCATCCGGGCGCGTTCGGCCGCCACGGCTACCTGCGCGCGGCTGTCCCGTTCGCGCTCGGCCGTCTCCGCCCGCTGCAGCGCGGACACCAGGTAAGCCCGGCGCATCCGGACATAGATCCCGGCCACCCAGGCGGCGGTCACGGTGCCGGTGGACAGCAGGCCCGGCAGCAGGCGGTTGGACGCCGGCGCCCAGCGCGTCACCGCCATGATGACGCCCACCTCGGCGACCACCACCGCGGACGCCAGAATCCACCGTCGGCGCTCGTAGGCGCCCAGGCTGTACAGGGCCAGCAGGAAGGCCACATCACCGGTGGCCCGGACACCGGCCAGCCACTGCGCCAGGCACACCGCCGCGATCAGCGCCGCGGCCCAGGCGGCCCGTCGGCGGCGGAGCACCAGCGGGGCGGCCAGGAGCAGGTCCCATCCCACCGCGCCCCTGGGCAGCGAGCCGAACGCGTCGACCAGGCCGGTCCCCGCGGCCACCACGGCCGCGGCCGTGACATCCGTGACCAGCGGGTGGCCGGCCAGCCGGCCCGCCCGCTCGGCCCGCTCCGACGGCGCTGGCCCGTGACCCTCCTGGCTGTCAGCCAGCCAGGAGGGCAGCAACGCGGGGGAGATGGGCATGACCCTCAGTATCCGGAGCTACGCATCTCGCCGCCGGAGCACCCCGGCCGCCACGGCCAGCGCCACGGCGACCCAACCCGCCATCACCAGCAGGCCAACCCACGGGGACAAGCTGTAGGACGACTCCGGGATGCTGGTGGAAAAACTGGCCCCGGCCTGACTGGGCAGGAACTGAGCCACCTCCTTGCCCCAGTTGCCCAGCGCGTCCCCGAACAGAACCGGCAGCACCAGCACGACCGCGAAGTACGCCACCAGGGCTCCCGGTGTGCTGCGCACGATCCAGCCCAGCGCGCCGCCGATCATGCCGGCCAGCGTCAGGTAGATCCCGGTTCCGATGACGACCCGCAGGACACCGGGGTCACTGAGCGAAAAGCCGGTCCGGTAGTGGGACAGCAGGGCCTGCGCGCATACGAACGCGACGATCGAGACAGTGATCATCGACGCGGCGGTGACCGTTACGAACACCACCAGCTTCGCCCACAGGACCGGCAGCCGTCGCGGCACCGCGACCAGTGTCGACCTGATCATGCCGGTGCCGTATTCGCCCGAGACGAACAGAACACCCAAGGCGCCGATCAGCAGCTGGGCCAGGTAGTACCCCTGCAGGGTGGACGACGGGGCGATGTCGTTGGCCTGGAGATTGCGGGTGAGATGCCGGGTGTTGTAGGCGACCACCAGAGCCAGGACGAGCATGCCCACGACCGCCGCGCCGAGCACCGCCCACGTGGAACGGAGCGTCCAGAATTTGATCCACTCCGATCTGATCACCCGGCGCAAGGTGACTGGCTGCGCCTCGGCGCCCGGTGCTGCCGACCGTGGAGCGGCCGGTGCGGTCGCGGTCGCGGTCGCGGAGCTGCTCACGCGGCCACCCCGGCAGCCTGTGCGCCATGGCCGGTCGGGGAGCGGAAGTCGATCGAGTCCTCCGTCAGGGACATGTAGGCCTCCTCAAGCGACGCATCCAGCGTCGTCAGCTCGTAGAGCGTGATCTGCGCGGCTGCCGCCACCGTGCCGATTCGCTCCGACGCCAGGCCTTCCACCTCCAGCACCCCGTCAGCAGGGTCGCGGACGGTGACCCCCTCGCCCGCCAGCAGCCCAGCCAGTTCGCGAGCCTGCGGCGAGCGAACCCGGACGGTCTCGGCCGAGGCCGCCGCGATGAACTCGGCCATGGACTGATCGCGGAGCAGGCGGCCCCGCCCGACCACGATCACGTGGTCAGCGGTGAGCGCCATCTCGCTCATGAGGTGCGAGGAAAGGAAGACCGTCCGGCCCTCGTCCGCGAGCCCGCGCAGCAGGGTGCGGATCCAGCGAACGCCGTCCGGGTCCAGCCCGTTGACCGGCTCGTCGAGGATCAGCGTCTGCGGGTCCCCCAGCAACGCGGACGCGATCCCCAGGCGCTGGCCCATCCCCAGCGAGAACGAACCAGCTCGCTGGCTGGCCACGCCGGCCAGACCGACCATCTCGATCACCTCATCGACCCGCCGCCGGCCGATGCCGGTGGTGGCGGCCATGACCCGCAGGTGGTTACGCGCCGACCGGCCCGTGTGCACCGCCCGGGCCTCCAGCAGCGCTCCGGCCTCGTGCAAGGGGCGAGTGTGCTCGGCGAAGGGCTTTCCGTTCAGCGTCGCCCTGCCCGAGGTCGGCGCGTCCAAGCCGAGAATGAGCCGCATCGTCGTGGACTTTCCCGCGCCGTTGGGCCCCAGGAACCCCGTCACCACGCCGGGGCGAACCACAAAGGTCAAATTGTCAACGGCGAGCTTGCCGCCGTATCGCTTGCTCAGCTGATGAACTTCGATCATCCGATCTGCACCTTCCCATCCAACCTCACGGTATGGGCCAGGTACTCCGCTCCGCGTCATCCGCGCGATCCATATCCGCAGGCCTGGGGTCATCCGCCCGGAGGACCCCAGCTCGGGCCTCAGCGACTTCACCCAGGCGGGTCAAACGGCCTGCAGTCGTCCGCGCAGAAATGTAAGGGCCCGGGACTGCAGCCGGGACACGTGCATCTGAGAACAGTGCAGCCGGTCCGCGACCTGAGCCTGAGTCATGTTGCCGTAAAAGCGCATGAGCAGGACTTCGCGCTGTGTGGCCGGCAGCTCTTTCCAGTGCTGCTGGACCGCCGACATGGTGTCGGATTGGGCCAGCCGCGGATCCTCCGCGCCGATGACCTCACCGATTTCCCGGTCATCGTCACCCGAGACCGGTGCGTCGATGGAGCCCGGTGCGAACGCCTGGTGCGACTGGTACGCGTGCCGCAGTTCCGCGGTGGTGACGTTGAGGCGGCCGGCCACGTCCTCGTCGGTGGGAGTCCCGCCGATCTCGGCGGCCAGATCAGACTGGGCCTTCCTGGCCGCCAGCAATAGTTCCTGGTCTGAGCGGCTGACCCGGATCAGCCACCGCTTGTCCCGGAAGTACCGCTTGATCTCCCCGTCCACACACGCCCGCGCGTACGGCTTCAGATCAGGCCGGATCGCGGGGTCAAAGTTGTTGATCGCCTTCATCAAGCCCACATACCCGACCTGAGTGAGGTCCTCATAATGCTGGGCCGGCAGCTGATACCGGTGGGCCAAGGACCGCACCATGCCCTGGTAGCGGTCCACCAGCATTTCCAGCGCTGAGTCATGACGCTCGGGATCGTGCAGGTACCGGGCCAATTCGCTGTCGCTGAGCCCAGCGTGGCCGGGCCGCGGGACCAGATAAGTCATCGCCATCTCCTGGTCGGAGACCGGCGGCGCTTTTCTGGGCCACGCGATCCACCGGACATACACCCCACTTGGGATGTACGTCCATCTTTTCAGCCGTGCATCGGTTGTGCAACGTTTGGCGCGAAACTGCCGGTACCGGAAAGAAAGCTCTGCTCCGATTTGTCCAGCCACGCCCCCGCCGGCGTCATCCGGTAGTCATGGCGTCGGTGAACCGGGACAGCAGCGAGGCGAACGTTGCTTGTCCGAAGCTGCGCCGCGCGCTCTCGCGGCCAGGAACAGACCCAGGACCAGGAACCATCCGGAGGTGAGCAGGACACGGATTCGTTCCGTCGTTCCGATGCTGCTGCTCAGCAGCAGCAGGATGATGTCGGACAGGCCGCAGCTGGCCATGGCGATCCCGAAGGCGATCTGCAGCCGGCCCCATCCCGGCCAGCGGGTGGCGACGGCGGCCCCCAGGACGGCGGCACCGGCGGCGCTGCCGATGAATCCCAGCAGGCCGGTCTCGGTGTGGAGAGCGAGCAGCTGGCCGATGAGGCCGAGGGCGGTGTGCTCGCCCCGCGCGCACTGAGCGCTGGTGTTCGGGTCACATTGCATGCTGGTGAGGGCGTCCAGTACGGAGCTGGCTCCGGTGAGGGCGAACAGGCCGACTCCGGTGGCTGCCCAGCGCCGGCCAGCCACCAGACGCCACATGGCCCAGGCCGCGACCAGGATGCCCACGCCGCTCAGCACGTCGGAGGTGCGGTACAGCCACGCGAAGGGCTGACCCGGGTCCTCGAGCTCGCTGACGAAACCGCTTGAGGCCGACGACGCGGCGTCCGTCCAGTGGCTGAGCAGGAATGAACTGTAGGACAAGGCCGCGACGATCGCCGAGATGGCACCGATCCACAGGACGGCCCGGCCCGGGCCGGGCAGGCGGTCGATGTCGCGCCGGGGGGAGGTCCAGCGGTGCTTGACGGATCCGGACGTCACGAGCCTTCTTTTTCTTTTGTCATCGGTTTCAGCTCCAGGTGCAGGGCTCCCGCCGGGGCGAGGGTGATGCCAGCGCGGGGGCGCATATCTCCGGCGATGAAGCGCAGATCGGCACCGGCCAGGGCGTCCAGCACGGTGCTCAGCACCAGCTGTGCGAAGGACCGTCCCAGGCAGGTCCGCTCGCCGGCGGCGAACGGGATGAAGCTCCAGGCCGCCGCGCCGCCGGCGAAACGCTCGGGCCGGAAGCTCAGGGGGTCGTCCCAGAGCTTCGGATCGCGGTGGGTGAGATAAGGGCTGTACAGCACCAGGCTGCCGCGGCGGATGCGGTAGCCGTCGAATTCGGTGTCGGCCGTGCAGCGCCGGCTGCCTACCCAGCCGGCCGGGTACAGGCGCAGAACTTCGTTGATTACGGACGAGCGGCGCTCCGGGGCCAGCAACTCCGGCTGCTGAGCGACGTGGCTGAGCAGAAAGGCCAGCGTGTGTGCGGTGGTGTCGTAGCCGGCGCTCACGGCGACCCGCAGCTCTTCCGGCCCATTGGGCAGGTCACGGAAGGCCGCGGCCAGCGTCCCGGCCGGTGCCTGCGCGACGCAATCCCGCATGACCTCGTTCATCTGGTGGAACAGGACCGGCCGGCGCAGGAACGGGGACGGCAGCGCACGGTCAAGCGGGCGGAGAAAGTCAGCCAGCAGCCGCGGCCGCACCCGGCCGCCGAGGAACGTGTCGGCGAGGATTTCGCGCATCAGGGCGGCCGACCACGCGACCGCGTCGAAGGGCCCTGCGGGCAGGCAGCGCGCGATCACCTCCTTGATCTGGTCAGTCATGGTGCGGACGGAACTGTGGGCAAAGGCTGGGTTGAGCTTCTGGCGGCGCCGCCGGTGTTCTGGCGCGTCGAGCTGGACGACTCCGGCGTTCAGATACGGCGACAGGTCACTCATACTGCCCTTGCTGCGGAACGTCGTGATGTCGCTCAGCACGAAGCGATTCCAGTCAGCCGAGTACCCGAGCACCGTCGGCCGCCACAACCGCAGCCCGAACACCGGCCCCAGCCGGGCGCCTTCCTCGATGAGGCCCAGCGGGTCCTGGCCCCAGCGGCTGATATGGCCGACTCCGTACGCGGTCCGGGGCCTCGGCAGGGTCATGAGTAAACCCGTCCCTTCCAGCGCTGATTGCGCCGCAACGCCCACGCGACGATGGGGGCGGCGGCCAGCGGGGACAGTGGCATCAGCGCCGCCTGCCAAACCGTCCGCCGTCCGGTCTTCATCTCGACCAGGGCCCGTTCGGCGACGCCCAGTACCAGGGGAAGGCCCCATGCACGCCGGCGGCTCGCCAAGCCCCAGGGAAGGGTGTAGGCGAGCAGATGCCATCCGGCTCCGAGCACGAGGCGGCTACGTGAGCCCCCCGTGACTGGCAGCAAGCCGCGCGACATTCCGCCCAGGACCTCGCGGTAATCGCGGTACATGCGCGTCGCCACCAGCTGGCCGCCGAGTACGAGGCCCAGCTTTAGTCCGCCCTTTCGCACCCGCCGCGCGATCGCTACGTCTTCGATGAGCTCGTTGCGGACGGCGGCGAAACCACCGCAATGGCGGTAAGCCGGCCGGGTGAACGCCAGTAGTGCGCCATTCGCCGTCGCGGCCTGGGGCACGTCGGCCGACAGCAGGGGGAACGGGAGGAAACACAGCAGCACGTCGTCGATCAGCGGAATGATGAGTTGCTCGCCCAGCGTGGCCGTGACCTGCCGGGGAAACACTGAGAAGACGTCGGCCCGCTGGGCCTGCATCTCGGTGACCACGGCGTCGATGGCGCCCTCGCCCAGCAGCACGTCAGCGTCGCAGAACACAAGCAGCGATCCAGACGCATGGGCGGCCAACTGGTGACAGGCCCAGTTCTTGCCGACCCACTCAGGAGGCGCCGGGATGCCGTCCTCTACCCGGGCCCGCGGATGCCCGGCCACCAGTGCTCTGGCCAGCGATCCCGTGCCGTCGGCTGACTCGTCGTCAAGCATGATGATCTCGTCTGCACCCTGGGCCAGCATCGCGGGGAGTGACGCCGCCAGCCGGGCTGCTTCGTTGCGCATCGGGACGAGCAGCGACACCCGCCGCGGGCGGCCCGGCAACGACGCCACACCGGGACTCACGTTCCGACACTGGCGCAAGACGGGAAACTGCCACAGGTTGAGGATCAGCACGCTCAGCTTCAGAAGCAGGAAAGCCGTTACCGCGCGGCGCAGCGTGTTCATCGCCTGATCAGCCCGGCCCAGCGGGTGATCCGTTCATCCCAGCTCAGGCGTCCTTTTACCGCGCGCCGGAAGCCTGGCACCGGAAGACGCGGATCTCCGCTGAGCAGGGCGGCGTCGAGCTGGCCCAGCCGCGACGTCAGCGCCGCCGGAAGGTTAGCCGGTGCCGCCTCAGGCGCGATGTCCACGAACGCCTCAGGGTACTGATGCCCACGGCTGGCGACCCGGACGGCGACCGGGACCACGGCCGCCGGAGCGTGGCGGCCAAGCCACCCGGCTCCGCGCGCCATCGTCCGCAATGGACCGGGTGGGTAGAGCTCACCTTCCGGAAAGATCACCAGCACCCGGCCTTCGCGCAGTACCTGGAGGGCCTGCCGTGGCCGCTGGGCGGAGATGACTCCCACCGATCGCACAAACCGGAAGCTGTCGAGGTGGTCTCCGTCCATGAGCAACGCGGCCGGGCGCCGCTGTTCCCGCAGGACCGCGGCGGCGACGAATCCGTCCCACCAGCTGTGGTGGTTGGCCGCCCATATCGCCGCCGAAGCGGGCAGCTCGCCCCGGACCCACACTCCCCGCAAGCCGCGCCGCACCAGCTGGGTGAGGCCGATATCCAGAAACCGGCCCGAAACGGAACGCGCCGGACCTTTGGCGGTCACGGCATACCGCTTGTCAGCAGCAACCGCTCAGAGCTCCAGATCATGAGATGACAACCTCCGCCGCTAGAAAGTGGGCTTGGATCGGCAGGTGCGCCTACTTCCCAGGCAAACGACTCCAAACTGGCCCATACGTGCTGAATCGCCAGTTGGCGGCGGGAGCAGCGCCTGCCGAATGCGTCCCGCCGCCCCTGAGTCATTTCGGCTGGTAAAGGAAGGCGCCTCAGCCGGGCTCAGACCTGCGTACACAGCTCCGGAGGCCGCGTCTGTCGAGAAGCGAGCTTCGGGCCTGACCTGGCTGAACGCTGGACTTCGACCTCGACCTGCTGGAGGAACCGGCGAGCATTTGCCCGCCCTGCCAGGCGGTCGTTACCCTGGCTGCGCCCGCGGTCAGCCCGATGTACAGCAGCCGCATCCGCCTGGGTCGGCCATGATCGTCCAGCAGGGCAAGGTTGCCCAGCGCGCGACCGGTCAGCCCCTGCCGCTTCCGCAGACGCTGGTACTTCCACACCATGCGGCCTGCGATGGAGAAGCCATACAGGCTGAAGGCGCAAAAGGTCATCCCCTCGCTCAGGTTGCGCGGCGAGGCCCAAACGAGGTCGCCAGCACCGCCGGCGGCCACGACCGCGCTGACCGCGGCAGCGAACAGCCCCAACTGGAGCAGCCCGGTCACCTTGACACATGTACCGATTGAGCTGCTGAAACGCTGCTCAGCGATGCCCAGCAGGCGGCGGCGTTGAGCGTTGTTGTGCGGCCAAAATGCGGGTCACCGGGCCAGGTAACCACGTCGGCGCGATCGTCGGCCGACCGTCAAGACGTAGTTGACAGCGCGGGCTTAGGGCTCCGTAGGCTGTTGGTGGTTAAGGCCGCAAGCTGTCAATTAGACGACTGGCCCCGGATGCTGGTCCGCGTGTGGTTCATGGCCCCCAGCAAGCTGGCGTAGTCCAGCGCAACAATCCCGTCGGAGTAGAAGGTGTCGGTCCCATGCCAGACATGAACAAACGCAACCTCGTTTATTTCGAGAATCCTTCCATGCGCGGACTGTATGACTGCATGGAAGAGTGGCAGCAAGATAACAACAGACGCTTGCTGTCCATCAGCGTCCAGCAAGATGGCGCTAACTATTGCTGCATCGCTCTTACCAACCCGACCGAAGTCGTGATTACTAGCGCCGATGGCAAGCGACATGCAAATGTGACACCTGATGGGAGCCTGAAGGTTACGGGGATTAAAGGCATTGTCGGGCCTGCACCGGGTCTCCCAGCCGGTCGACGCTGATTGCTGTCAAACCTGGCCCTTGCCGTCGGGCCCGGACAATGCGCGGCGTTCCGTCGCGGACCGTGCCAGTCCCGCGTTTCATCGCCGCTGGCACTGGACCTGTACGGTCACCTGTACCCCGGCGAGATGGACCGCACGCCGCACGCCTCGATGACGCGGCCGGGGAGACTGATGTGGCCAGACGACGAAGACGCCGACCCCGGCGAGAAGGGCTCAGTGTCTTGACCTGCCGGGAGTGTTGCGCGCTCGGAGGACTCGAACCCCCACCCTTCTGATCCGTAGATCAGTGCGGCGGGTCCAGCGAATGCGCCGGTATCCGTAGCCTGAGCAGCATTAGGATCATCGCCCCGGAATACAGCACGGCCAAAGGCACCGAAGTAACGACGAGGACGAGCAGCCGGTCCTTGGCCAGAACGATCGTGGTGGCAAAGGCTAGCAACGCCACCAGCGTAGATATGACCGCCAGGGCCCGGGCCGCGGGCACCACTTGAACGACTGGTCTTTCCAGGCCTGCGCCTGGTGAAGGCTGAGCGTTACAGGTATTACGGGCACCACCGGGCCAATCCCGGGTCTCCCCGCCGGTCGGCACCGATAGCTCTGCTGCACACAAGACACAGGATCGGATCTGGCCTATGAGCTGGGCCGGGCCGACATGAAAGACGTTCGTCGATGAGTGAGCGTCTGGGCGTGGGCGCAAAAGCCATAAAGATCACCGGTTACGCGCTGCTGAGAGCGGCCTTGGGTCATCAGCGCGACGACTCGCAGATCAGCCTGTTCTGGCTCTCCCGGGAAGGCCGCACTCCTTGCAGGCGCGGGCGATGGAGGGCGGAAGCCAGGTGTGATACCCGGGTAGCCGGTGACGTGTACGGCAAACATCTTCGCGCTGGCGGTAAGTGGGAGACCGCAAACGCCCGGGTGCACGCGGGAACATCGAAGGCCGCCGACACGCTTACCTAACTAACGCAGGACTTCGACCTCACGGTCGGCGGTGCGCCTGCTGCGGTTCAAGGAACGTGCCCCGGCGCACGGCGAAAAGCAGTTCGGCCGAGATGCCGAGACCCGCGGCATGCATGCCTGGCTTGGGGGACTACGGTTTCCCCGGGGGATTCCAGGTCTTGCGCATGTCCGGCAAGAAATCCAGGGGCGCGAGAGAACTAGTGCGCGCTCGCGCGGCAAGCTGTGCGACGCCGCAGCTATAGCAATGAGGAGAACCGCTAAGTGCCAAGAGCTGACTTCATCGAGACCGAGGGCACTATTGCCCGGCTGCGCGGGCACGGCTTCTACACCGTGGTACTCGCCAACGGGCACGAGGTCCTCGCGAGGATGTCGGGACGGATGACGAAGAACCACATCCGCGTAATCCAAGACGACCGCGTGCTGCTGGAGATCAGCCCGGCGGACTGGTCGCAGGGCCGCATCGTTTACCGCTATAAGTGATTCACGCCCTTAGCCGGGGAACAAGGCCTGCTAAGCCACTCACTTTCTCGCGGGCGGCAGCGCCGCCCGCGGCGCGGGCCTGAGCGCCCTCTCTCCCATCGGCATTACGTTCGATTCGGTGCGGCACTGACCAGCCTCTCGAGAGCCAGCCCGCCCGACCATATCGGCGGTTCTTTGAACCGAGGCTGCTGCTGAGAAGGGCCTGCTTGAGATTCCCGCACATCACCGTCAGGACGAAGCGCTTGTGAGAACTCGTGAGAGAGCCCCTCGCTAGGGTCGTGATGCGTGGTTACGACCGGGCTCAAGTCGATCAGCTTCTGGCCCGTGCCGAGCAGGCGGCGGCGTCCGGTGACGCGGGTCTGCGGGCGGCGGCCTGCCACCAGCTGCAAACCGCCCGATTGCGGGACCGCCTGCGCGGCTACTCCCGAGTCCAGGTCAACGAGAAAGTTGAGCAGCTCGCCGGCGAACTCAACCCAGACCCGTCGGCCTGACCGGCCTTGTACCGGTGTCTTCAGTCACCACCCCACCGGCCGTAAAATCCGCAGCCGTCGCGGCACTGAGGCTCCTGTAACTGGCCATGGAATGGCCAGGGATCAGCAGGCGTTCGCTCAGCACTCCAGGTGTCGCGGCGCCGGGTAGTCGCTGGCTAGGACTGGGCCGAGGCGGCATTGGTCAACAGCGTTACTGACGGGCACCGTCAGTTGAGGCGGCGGTCTTGAAACCGGTCAGTAGCCAGCGCTATCCGTACCAAGTACTCACTCGTGATCTGGGCGACCCCGCACAGGAAGTACGGTCTGGCTTCGTACATTCAAGGTGACCTGTAGATGGCGCTAAGTCTTTCATCGATGTTGCTGGGACCATCAGGGCGTCGCGAACTACGGGAAAGAGGTCTCCCCAGCACTGGACGATCTTGCCGTCGGCGAATCGGTAGATGACCAACTCCTGCGTGCTGATCGTCCGGCCGGTGGGAGCGATGCCGCCGAAAGGTCCGGTGTGCGTACCCCGGCCGATCAATCGCGCGGCGATGGTGTCCTTCTCGACCACCAGTTCTTGCAGCTCCCAGCGGTAGTCGGGGAAGGCTGTGCACACAGATCTGACCCCGTCGATGTAGCTGGCTAGTCCATCGACGGGCGCGGATCCGCTCACCTGCTCGGAGACGAACTTGCCCAGCTCATCGAAGCGGCGCTCATTGCAGCAGGTGAGGTAGCGCTCGTACTGGGCGACCAGGCCAGCGCGTTCAGGTCCCATGGGGCCATGATCACATGGCGCGGGGTGCACCCACACCTGCGGCGTCTGCTCAGAAAGGTGGCGATGCGTGCGGTCATGTCGCGAAGTTCACACGACGTCATGGCCCAGATGGATCACGACCATCCGAGGGACCCCTGATCCACCAGCACGCCAGTAGTGAGACCGCCCAAGGAATCGCCGCTTCGACGGACAACAGGACCCGAGGGTCGCCCCGCAGGCTGGCACGCGGAAAGGGTCCCGGTCTGCGCTCTCCGCAGACACCTGACCCCCGCTTTGAGCGATTGACGGGAATCGAACCCGCACTGTCAACTTGGGAAGTCGCAGCCGGTGCTCGTACGTGCCGCGAGCACTTCGCGCAGCAGCTCGGGCACATCGGTGAGAACTCCGTTGACGCTCAGGCGGACAAGCTCGGCGAGGTCTTGGCGGGGCCGTTCGGGACTGATGTCGTTGTAGGCCACGTCAGCGGTGGTCCAGACCGGCTTGCCCAGGTGGTGCAGGTGCTCGATCAGCGGAGAAGTGCCGCTATCGGCGTTGTAGTCGCGGTCGGTGAAGATCCATCGACGCCTGAGCGTGCGAACTCCTCGACCACGTCGCGTGGTGGTGCCGCGAACTTCTCGCCGGGTACCAGGCCGAGGGTCCGGAGTTGGGTTCAGGCGCTTGAAGTCACGTAGGCCGGCGAGCCTGCGTGGCCCGATGATCACATCCAGCGTGGCCCGGTACTGTTCGGCCAGCTGGACAATGCGCTGGTGGTCCAGCCGCGGGCTCGGCTTGATGTCGAGGACAATTTTTGTCCCGGACCCGCGGGCAACCTCCAGGACCTCCTGGAACGTCGGGACCTTCTGCTCGGCGAATTCCGGGCTCACATAGCTGCCCGCGTCCAGTGCGCGGACTTCGGCGAGGGTCAGCTCGCTGACCTGGCCGCGCCCGTTGGTGGTCCGGTCCACGGTCTCGTCGTGCATGACCACGATGTGGCCGTCTGCGGTCGCGCGCAGGTCAACCTCGATGGCGCTGAAGCCTCTGCCGCGGTGAGCAACGACGAGAACGTCCCAGTTCCGGTGGGCCAGCTATCCTTCTCTGCGCTGGACGCCCAGAAGGTTACCGGACCTGCCCGTCACCCATCGTCCCCCTGCTTGCGAGATCACGGATTGGCCAGTCTGAACTGGACTGTCATGATTCGCACCGATTCCCGACCGACCTGGGCACACGGTGCGCACGGCCGACACCAGGGGTTGTGGTGCTTAGAAGTATGCCGCCGCAGTTCATGGTCATGATGCGCGGTTACGAGCGCGCTGGAGTCGATCAGTTCTGACCCGTGCCGAGCAGGCGGCGGCGTCCGGTGACGCGGGTCTGCGGGCGGCGGCCTCTCACGAGTTGCAAACCGCCTGACCGGGCTCACCAGATCAGCCGCCCTCGAAGCCGCCCCTACGGCGTCCGCGTCAACGCCCTCGGCCCCGCCGCCGGTCCAGACCGCCGGGTTCGAATGCGTCACCGGCAACAATGCCGAGGCCAAGACCACCTACCTGGCCACCGTCCCTCAGCAGCGAGCCGGACAGCCCGAAGAGATCGCCGCCGCCATCGCCTACCTCGGCTCGCCCCGAACCGGCTACCTCACCGGCCAGACCATCTATCTGGATGGCGGCATGACCGCCGTCTGAAGACCACACCGCCTGAGCGTGGCTGCGTCCGGTACCGAGCCCACCTGGATCGCCGCGCGCCCATTCGCGGCGGCGATGTCTGAGCTCGCCCGGCGCCTCACCCGGCCCGGTTCACCACTCTGGCCCAGATCAGGGAAATGTGCCTACCCTGGCTGCTCCCGGCTGCCCGCAGACGAAACGATCATGCTGCCGGTTTACCGCGACGGTCAAATTTGCCGTATGACAACAGTCACGGGATTCAGAGTTTCGGTCGGACCAGTGCGGGCCATACGCTGCCCGCATCGTCCTTACAGGTTGGAACGACTGAAATGCTGAAGGGGCCCGTGATGATTTCCCAGCACGCAACCGTGAAATTGGTTACCCATGCCGCGGGCGGGGGGCGGTCTGTCGCAGTGAAGGGAGTCATCTGGGCCGTGGCCCGGTGATCCGCCGGCTTGCAGACTGGACGCGCAGGCAGCGTACCTCGCGCGGTGACCGTGAGCAGGGCCGCCGGGCCGCGGTCATGGCGGTGACGGCCCAGGCTCTGGCTGGCCACGGGGGAATGCCTGGCCTGCTGTGGTCACATGCGTGGCTCACCGATGGACTGGCCGGGGCGGATAACTACCCCGATGAGGCGTCATTTTCGGACACAGTGCCCCTGACCAAAATAGGACCGGCATGTACCTCTCGGAGAGCCAGGATGAAGCAGAAATTTCAGCGGGCACTCGTGGCCGGCAACCTGGCCGCCTGAGCGCGGGCCGCAAGCTCGACACCCGGTCTCCGGAGCAAGCCACGCCCCGGCGCCCCTCGTCATCCGCTGTTCGTGATCGGCGGTCCACCGGGGCTGCCCGCCACCGGATCCCGCCCTCGTGTCTGCCTGCCCCATCGCCGAGATCACCAGCTGAGCGGCCCAAGCGGACTTACACCTGCCGAGACATGCTGGTCGGGGCGAGCGCTCTCATTGTCATGGCCGGTGTCATGTGCGGCATTGCCTGGGGTGGCTCAGCCACGAGCAAGCCCGCAGCGAGAACCGCACCCGCTCCCGTCCCGGTGGCCCTGAGATCATCACCTACCAACGCCCAGCAGGAATTCGTGGACCAAGCCGTCGCCCGGTACAGCTTCGCCGACCCCGAACAGGTCAAAGTCCTGGAGATCGGCAACAACGTCTGCGGCATGCTCAGTACCGGCTCGCCCGTGGACGACATCGCCGTCGCCGTGACCGGAACCGACTCCGGCTTGTCACCAACTGACGCGAACAGCCTGGTAAATCTGGCCGCCCAAGATCTCTGCCCTGGCTTTGTCCCACTCCCGTAACCCACTGCACCCAAGCCAGAACAGCCACAACTGACGCACCTGGATCAGACACCGTGGCCAGCGACCGTCCAACCGATCATCTCCAGCAGCTCGAAACCCATAGCCACCAGCAGCCTTGCCCCAGGGATCCGAGTCTGCGCACACGGCTCCGGGGTGAGGCGATGGGCCCAGGGGAGAACCTGCCGGTCGAGCTCGCGGGCCGTCAGATCGCTGCGTTCGACGTGCCGGCCCAGCTCTGTGCCTTTTCCTGGGGGGTTGCTGCGGTGGCGGGTTGGCCACGTCGAGAATGTCGCCGTCGATGACGCAGTACCGTACGCCGGCATCTTCTTTGCTCCCAAGTCGTGCCCTGTCATACAGGCGACGCGTCGCGTGCCGGACGTACGGCAGTTCCGTTCACATCTAATTACGCAGGTCAAAGTCCGTCGCCAGTCCGGCTGGTCCGTCCAGGTCCGATCCGTGATCACCAGTTGTGAGAAATGTGTGATAAGTCGTCCACACCCTTGTCCGGATGGCCTTGCGGTCTCAAGCGTGCTGGGCGGCCGCTGGTGCTGAAGATCACGAGGTGGGGGAAGAATCAGCTCGCGGCGTTCAACTGGCTGGGCCCCCATCCGGTCAATGGCGCGCGTTGCACGGCCAGCTTGGTGAGGAGGGATAGGTGTTCAATACTTATGGTCATATAGAGGACGACCATGAGCCGCGAAATAACCGCCGATCTGCATGGCCAACTGAGCGTGACGCCACCGCCTATGCTGGGCGCAGATTTGAGTGATATGCGCGCCATGGTCGCGACTGCGTGCCACCCGGTCTGCTGCTCCTTGGCAAGCGCTGGCTCAAGTCGTCATGGAGCCATGCGCGGCACCCGGAACCGCGGAGACAGCCGATAAGACGAGCCCGTTCTCGTAGGCGGCAATGACGAGTTGCGCGCGGTCCCGGGCGCCGAGCTTGCTGAGCAAGCTTCCCACGTGCGTTTTCACCGTCGGGAGACTGATGCAGAGCCGCTGCGCGATGTCAGCGTTGGAAAGCCCAGTGGCGATCAGCACGAGTACTTCGCTTTCGCGCTCGGTGATCCCCGTCAACTCCGGCCAGCTCGGGCGGGGCAGCGTGGGCTGGCTGGCGAACTCCGAGATCAGCCGCCGGGTCACCGTCGGCGCGAGGATGCTCTCGCCGCCCGCGACGATGCGGATGGCAGCAACCAGCTCGGCTGGCGAGGTGTCCTTGAGCAGAAAGCCACTTGCCCCGGCGCGCAGCGCTGGGTAGACGTATTCGTCCATGTCGAACATGGTCAAGACCAGAACCCGCACACCGGCCAGAGATTGCTCGGCGCAAATATGGCGGGTGGCCTCGATACCGTCCATCGTGGGCATCCGCAGATCCATCAGAACGATGTCAGGAGACAGCTCCCTGGTGATCCCGATCGCGGTCACGCCGTCGCTGGCCTCGCCCACCACCGTCATGTCCGGCGTGGAGTCCACGAGCAGACGGAAGCTGCCTCGCAACAGCGCCTGGTCGTCTGCGATCAGAACGCGGATCAATTCGGCCGCCCTTTGTGGGCTGTCTTCGTATCCAGGTCATGATCCCATGGCCGTTCCATGCTGTCGAACAGCTGCGCCGCTGGCCCAACCGAGCTTCGGGATGGGTCATTGCAGATTCGCCCCAGGACCATGGATGCATGCCCCGGCCGGGTCCTGACAGCAGGCGGCTCCTTACGCGTCCCGTCTGCGCAGCAGCAGATACCCCCCGGCCAGCGATGCCCCGGCCCACGCCAGCAGCACCGCCAGACCAGCCACCGGGCTGAGCCCGCCGGCGGTCATCACCGGATGCCCGATCATCTGCATCCCGGCTCGGTCAGGAAGGAAGCGGGCGATCGCGGCCGTGGCGTGGAAGTCGGAAAGGATCTGCGAGCCTGCGAGAATGGCCGGGAGCAACGTCGCCAGCGGCACGATGGCACTGCGGGTCATGACGGCTAGTCCCGCCGCGAGCAGGGATATCAGAGCCAGGTATCCGACCGCGCCGACCATGGCGCGGGGTACTCCGGGTGCGGCTATGGAGGCTCCGTACGGCCCGAGCTCGGCCTGCATGAGGGCATAGCCCAGCACCGTAGCCGGGATCGCCGCTGCGGCGACGGTCAGCGCTACGACGGTCATCTTCGCCGTGTAGAAACCGCCTCGCCGTGGCATGGCCAGCAGCGAAAGCTTGATCATTCCGGATCCGTACTCGCAGGTGACCAGCGAGACGGCGAAGACGATCGCGGCAAGCTGGCCGTAGAGAATACCGTCGAAACCAGCCCCCGCGGCGGTGAAGCCCCGCACCAGCGAAGGGCTGTGCGTCGCGATCGCGTGCCGGTAAGAGCAGCCGCCAAGGCCACTGATGCCGAGGCTGATCACGCTCACCAGCAGCAAGGTGAGCGCGGCGGACCGCAGCGAGCGCATCTTGACGAATTCGGCGCGTACCGCCGCACCCAGCCCGTCAACCAGCATTGTGCTGTCCTGTCGCGGTGTTCGTGAGCGCCAGGAAGGCCTCTTCCAGGGATGCGGACTGCGCGGTCAACTCGTCGAGCGTAAGGCCGCTTGCCGTGGCAACCCGGCTGATGTCAGCCGGGGCGGCGTCGGCAACCTCCATGGCGCCGTTCGGCGCGGTGACTACCGCCATCCCGGCGGCCCGGAGTTCTTTGCCCAGCCGGTCAGGTTCGGGAGTCCGCACCCGGACGTAGGTTCTCGCGTTGCGCTGGACGAAGTCGGCCATGCTGGTGTCAGCGAGCAACTGTCCCTTGCCGATCACGATCAGGTGGTCCGCGGTCATCGCCATCTCGGTCATCAGGTGACTGGACACGAACACGGTCCGCCCCTCGGCGGCGAGGCCGCGGGTGAACTGGCGGAACCAGCGGATGCCTTCGGGATCAAGTCCGTTCACCGGTTCGTCGAGCAGCAGGACAGGGGGATCCCCGAGCAGCGCCATGGCCAGGCCAAGCCGCTGCCCCATGCCGAGGGAGTAGGTGCCCACGCGCTGCCTGCCCGCGTCGGCCAGCCCCACCATCTCGAGGACCTCCGTGACGCGGCGCGGGCCGATCCGGTTACTCTTCGCTACCCATTGCAGATGGTTGACGGCACGCAGCGCCCTGTGCGGGCTCGCGGCTTCCAGCACGGCACCGACGTGCTTTAGCGGTTCGCGTAGCTCAGAGTAGGACCGCCCGCCGATCCTCGCGTATCCCCGGTCGGTGCGTGCCAGCCCCAGGATCAACCGCATGGTGGTGGATTTGCCCGCGCCATTGGGACCGAGAAATCCGGTGACCATCCCTGGCCGGACCACGAAGGCCAGATTGTCCACCACGGTGGCGTGTCCGTATCGTTTCGTCAGTTCGCTGACTTCAATCACGGCTCAAGTCTGTCCGCGGCGCGGACCCGATCACATCGGACGGCGGTCTGGTCCGGCGAGGCCAGGTTCATCCTCGGGTCCCTCATCCCCAGGGATGGGAGCCGGGCTAGTAGCGAAGAGTCGCATTCACGCTGAAGCCACCGTCGGCGCGGGGCCCGGCAGTGACGGTCCCGCCGTGCGCTGCCGCGCGCTCCCGCATTCCGATGAGCCCCAGCCCGCCGCCCTCTGGACACCGGCGGTGCGGCGATCGCGGCCCATCGTCGGTGACTTCGATGGTGACCGCGCCGCTCTCCGCGGTCAGACGCACCCGGCAGCTGGTAGGAGCAGCATGTTTGACCACGTTGGTCAGGGCCTCCTGGACGATCCGGAAGGCCGACAACGCAACACCGTCCGGTATCTCATCACCGTGACGGACATCCAGTTCCACCTGGACGCCCGAGGCCTCGGCCGTTCCGGTCAGGTCACGCAGATTCGGCAGGCTGGGCACTGGGTGCAGACCCTCGGGACCGGGGCGCTCGGTGCGCAGCACCCCGAGCATGGCCCGCATCTCGCGCAATGCCTCGCGGCTGACATCTTCGATAGCCGCGAGCGCGTTACTTGCCTCTTCCGGATGGCTGACCAGAACGTGGTTAGCGACACTGGCCTTGATCGCGATCAAGCCCATGCTGTGGGTGACCACATCGTGCATCTCGCGGGCGATGCGCAGGCGCTCCTCGACCTTTGCCTGCTCGGCCGTCTGCCGGATCGCGCGCCGCGTGGCCTCCCGCTGCTCGCTGACGGCGCGCCCGGCTGCCCAGGTGGCACCCATCACCACCACGCCGAGCACGGTTCCGGTGACCCCGGTGTTGGCGCGGGCATTGGATCCCCCCACGGTCAGCCCGGCCGCCACCGCCACGCTCACGCCGCCTACGAACGCCGCCGACAGGCCTCGTCGCCGTTGTTGCACGACGGCAACCGCGTACAGCGCATATGCGACCGCCAGGAAGAAAGCAGGACCGAGACCGAACGGCACCGCCACGCACGCGACGGCCAGCACGACCGCGAACACTGGTACCGGCCATATCCGCCGGACGGTGAGCGGGGCCGCCGCGGCCACCGACAGCAGCCAGACCACGCCGCTGCCTGGCGCCGCAGCGGCGGTCCGCAGCAGTGTGACCTGCGGCAGCAACGCGAATCCGACCGCTGCGGCGCCGTCGAGCAGCAGGAAGCGCCGGGACAGGAGGCGAGCCATCTCCCTGAACGTATCCGGTCAAGGCCGCCGCCTCATACCACAGAACGCTATTTCCCGGGATCGGCACCTGCCCGGCCCGGAGCCGTTCTGAGCTACGTCAGCCCAGCGTCGTGCTCAGGCGCGAGGACCTGGGGAAGATGGCACGCGCCACGACTACTCACCGCGCCGGGTCGTCCTCGATCACGATGCGTCCGTCCAGCCACCAGGGCAGGTACTGCCGGGGCCAGGGGCGCCCAAGAACGGTGGCAAACTGGTCGCCGTTCCCGGCGTCGGCGAAGAACAGCAGCTGGTCGAACGGCATGTACAGCTCCGCGATATCGGGGACGGGCCCGGAAGAACGCGTTGTCCCGCGCGATGCGCCGGGCCGTCCATCCCGATCAGGCCCGAGGCGGGCCTGGGCCTTGAGCAGGCGTCCCTGGTCCACCAGGTAAGTGGCCACCCCGTGGCGAAGGCGGTGCAACGCCGGGTGCTCGACTGCCGAGGCCGGGGCAAGGCCGGGCGAGCCGATGGGAGAGGGCGTCCGCGGTCAGGTGGGCCGACCGCCGTGATGACGGGCCGAACAGCCAGTCTTGCTCCGGTTGCACCCTGGCCTCCCAGGCCCGGACGTGACGCTGGATCATCGCCACCGTGCCGGTAGCAAGGGTGAGCCGCCGGGTTCTGCCTGACTTGGTCAGGCCGAGGACGCCAGCCGACAAACTGCGTTCGATGGTGAGGATCCGGCCGTCCAAGTCCGATAGCCGCAGCACAGCCAGCTCGCCGCGCCGCGCCCCGCAGTCCGCCGCTAGCCGAACCAGCAGCAGTGATTGCTCGGCAGCAAAAGGTGGCGTGCACAAGCCGTGGAGCTCGGCTGGCTAGTGAGCTCGTCCTGCGCCGACGCGACGCAGTTACCAGCGGCGATAAGAAAATCTTGCAGTAGCTCCCCGAGTGTGACCGCTGACGCGGTGTGCCTGACGCCGCTGCGTGTCATGCCGTATTCGGCCCTAGATCCTGGCGTGCCCGCGCTGCCGACGCGGCGTCGCCATGGACTGTGAACGATCGCTGGATACTGCGGCTACGGGCTACGTCGAATCCGACCACGATGCGCACTTCCCAGACCCCGGGACTGCGTTCGCGTAGTGATCCTGTGCCCCGCTTCGAGCGGGTTACCCCGGATGCCTGATCCCTATAACTGGCTCGCATCCCTATAGCTATCGGGATAGTTGCAGGGATGACGTAACACTTCCCGGCGGGTAACGATGTCGTTATAGCGCTGCCATCAGCAGATTCGTGTGGCGCGCTCGGAGGGACTCGAACCCCCAACCTTCTGATCCGTAGTCAGATGCTCTATCCGTTGAGCTACGAGCGCTGGTGCCCCGATAGTCTACGGCACCTTGGGCCCAGGTTGGGCCGGCTTGGGTCGAGGGGGCGATCCGCTGGCCGCTGGGTGCCAACGGGGCCGGTCGCGGCGGGAGTGCAGGGGGATTCTGTGCCGGTCTTGAGTCAGTACCGCAATGGTTTCTTCCAGGGCCCATTCGCGTGTTCAACCAGCCGTACCCGGACGGTGGGTGGTCGTGGATCTCGAACGGGTCGTCGTCGGCGGCCACGCTGGCCTGGAATCGGCCCGATGGCGAGCACGGGCTCGACCTGGACTCCCAGCTCAACGCCGGCGACGTCCTGGCCACGGTGGACGGTGCCCTGGGCAAGCAGGCGTCACGGACCAGCGGCATCATGGCGCAGGGCGTCTTCTGGCCGAGCGTGCCGTACTACGGCGGCGACCCGGGCCGGCACCCCGCCTCGATGAGGCTGGCCCGCGTCCACTTCGACTTCACTGAGGTGAGTAACGAGGTCAGCGGAAGCGGCATGACCAAGCCGGCCTGACCCTTACGGGTTGGGCGGCATGTAGCGCTCGAACCAGTCCATCGTCCGGGTCAGGAAGTCGATCACCGCGGGGTACGACCGCACGCCGTGGCCCTCCTGCGGGTAAACGGCCAGGGCCGACGGGACCCCGTGGGCTCGCAGCGCCCGGTGGAACTCCACCGCCTGACCGGGCGGCGTGCAGTTGTCCAGCGCCCCGGCCACGTTCAGGCACGGAGTCCGGGCCTGGCTGGCCTGCAGGACCGGGCTGCGGGTGTGGGCCCGGGAACCGGGCTGCTCGGGGTCGGCGTCCAGGAACCGGTTGCCCCAGGCGGCGATGTTGCTGGTGAAGGATTGGCTGTACCAGTCGGTGACCGGGGACAGCGGGACGGCCGCGGCGAACCGGGAATCCTGGGTCACCAGCCAGGCCGACATGAACCCGCCGTAGCTGCCGCCGATGAGCCCGATTCGGGCCGGGTCGGCCAGGCCGCGCTCGACCAGGGCGTCGATGCCGGACAGGTAGTCGTGGGTGTCGGCCCCGCCCATGTCGCCGGCCACCCTGGCCGCGAAGTCCTGGCCGCGGCCGCTGCTCCCGCGCGGGTTGGGGCTGAGCACCATGTATCCCCGCGCCACCAGCAGCGGCACCCAGGATGACCGCATGGTCCACTGGTTGCGGTGGGCAAAGATTGGTCCGCCGTGGACGTGGACCACCAGCGGGAACGGGCCACCCCCGGCCGGGCGGCAGAGGATGCCCTCGATCTCCAGGCCGTCCGGCGCGGTCCAGGAGATCGCCTCGGCGTGGCCGGCCACGGAGCGCAGATACCCGGTGCCCGGGTGGGCGATCGACACCAGGACCTGGTCGCCGTCCGGGCCGAACCGCACCAGCTGCGGGGGGAGCTCGTAGCTTTCCTGCACGGTCAGGACGTGGCCGTCGGCGGTGAACGTCCCGTCCGGGTAGAAGGTGTTCCCGCCGCAGGCTTCTTCGGTGGCGAACAGCTCGGTGAGGCGGTCGTCCCGGACGTCGAGCACGGCCGCCACCGACTCCAGGTGGCGCAGGCCGAGGTAGCCGAGCCGGCCGGCATCCAGCCACTGCAGCCGGGTGACGTCCGTGCCCTCGGTGCCGGCCGCCCGCACGTCCCCAGCCGCCCGCGCGTTCCCGGAGGCGGGGTCGATCAGGAGCAGGTCCCCGGCCACCACCCACCGGTCGCTGCACACGGCCTGAACCACCGCCACCAGGCGGCCGTCGGGTGAGCCGGCGGGCAGGGCGAGCTGGACGTCGCTGGTCAGCAGGGTCCGTGCGCTACCGGTGGCCACGTCGATGTGGCTGAGCACCGCCTGGTACCAGTCATCCTCACCAGGGGCGCCGGAGGTGATGGCCACGATGCCGTCGGGTCCGCACCAGCCGGCCTCCCAGCAGTTGAGCCCGGCGGGGGAAACGCGCCGCACATTGCCCTGGTCCACGCCGTAGCTCCAGACGCTGCGCCAGGCGTTCCCGGCCCTCTCGCCGTCGTCGGTCTCCGGGAGCCAGGCCGGGGCCTCACCGGCCGAGCCAGCCTCACCGGCCGAGCCAGCTGGGCCGTCTGCCCCGGCCGGGCCGTCGGAGCCCGCGTTACGCCCGGAACCCTGGCCGCCGGACAGCTCGGCGCCCAGACCGGCCACACCCAGCAGCAGGCGGCGGCCATCGGGCGACCAGTAGAGGTATTCGACCGTGCCGGGCACCTCGGGGGGCGGCCACCGCCTCGCCGAACCCGCCGTCCAGCAGGTGCAGCTGGAACACCCCGGCCTGGGCCCGGTCGGCCAGGAACGCCAGTTGCCTGCCGTCCGGCGAGAACCGGGGACTACGCGCCGAGCCGGTCCCGGCCGACACGCGGCGCAGCGTGCCGTGCTCGGCGGTGTAGATGGCGGTACGGGGCACCCCGACCAGATCATCGAGCACGTCGGCGGTCACCGCCACGCGGCGGCCATCCGGGGTGACGTGCGGTTCCTTCAGCGCCGACGGACGACCGAAGGCGGGCTCGAGGGTGCCGCCCTGCGACCTGATCACGTTCCCGTCCGGGCCGCCGATCATGTCGTCGTGGCTCAGCGTGCCCCGGTGCGTGTGGAAGGACGCGCCGGCCCGCAGGGTGATCAGGTGGGTGCGCCCCTTCGGGTCGGTGAGCTGGACCGGCTCGCCCGGCATCAGCGGCCCCTGCCGCGGTTTGGTCATGGCGCCAGCGTAGCGGCCAGCACTTATACGCCAGCGAACGCGTGGTCGACGTCGCGGGCGGCCAGTACGCCGTAGACCTGGCCGGAGGGCTCGACCAGGAGGTACTCGGTGGCGGGGGCACGGCGGATAGCGTCGAGCAGCGCCATACCCGACAGGTCGGCGGGCAGCACCAGGCTCGGCTCGAGCGTGCGCGCCAGCGCGCCCGCCTCCATCCACGGGCGGCGCTGCTCCGGGGTGGCCATCACCGCGGTCTCGTTGACGATCGCGATCGGCTTGTCCTCGTGGTCGACGATGACCACCGCGCGGGCGTGGTTCTCCTCGGCGCGCCTGATCGCCTCGGCCAGCGGGGTGTTCGCGGCGACCGAGACCGCCTTGCGGGCCAGCCGCCTGGCCTGCAGCCCGGGCAGCCGCTCGCGGAACCTGGTCGCCTTGATGGCCTGCCCGGCGCCGGTCCACATGAAGACCGCGATCACCGCCAGCCAGAGCACCGAGACCAGGTCCCCGCCAGTCCCGTTCACCTGGCCGAACACGAACGGCACCACGAACAGGGCGACGGCAAGCGCCCGGCCGACCCAGGCGGCCACGATGGTAGCGGTGGACTGACGGCCGGTCAGCTTCCAGATCACCGCGCGCAGCATCCGGCCGCCGTCCAGCGGCAGGCCGGGCAGCAGGTTGAAGATCCCGACCACCAGGTTGGCCCAGCGCAGCTGGCTGACCAGCGTGCCGGCCACGGTGTCCGGCGTGACGACGTGCATCAGCCCGAACCCGGCGGCGGCCAGGCCCAGCGACAGCGCCGGGCCCGCCGCGGACACCAGGAACTCCCGGCCGGGCGTCGGCGGCTCGCGCTCGATCTCGGAGAACCCGCCGAGCGGGTAGAGCAGGATCCGGCGCACCGGCAGCCCGTAGGAGCGGGCGACCACGGAGTGGGCCAGCTCGTGGATCAGGACCGAGACATAGAGCAGCACGACGAAGGCCGCCGCCACGATGAACCTGGTCGATCCGTGCAGGGTCGAGGCGAGGTCGTTGGCGTAAATGAAAATGAAGACGCCGGCGATCACGAACCAGTACGGCGAGATGTACACCGGGATGCCGAACGGGCGCGCGATGATGATCCCAGGGCCGCTTTCCCGGCGATGGGGTGGCTTCTCCGCCGTCGCGGGCGGCTTCTCCGGCGTCGTGCTTGCCACAGTACCGATGCTACGTGGAGTACAGGCCATCCGGGTCGATCCGCTCAACGCCCCGCTCCTGGCGGCGGGAACGGGGCGATGTGCCTCCCGAATGTCGGTGGCGTGCCCTACGGTGGCGCTGTGGAAAAAACAGCCGCGGCCACCGACACGCTGCCCGCCGAGCCGGAGGAAGCCCCGCGCGGGCCGAGCTTGTCGCCGTCGCGCGCGGCTGATTTCATGACGTGCCCGCTGCTGTACCGGTTCCGGGTGATCGACCGGCTGCCCGAGCCGCCCACCACGGCGACCGCACGCGGCACGCTGGTGCACGCGGCGCTGGAGCGGCTGTTCGACCTGCCAGCCGCCGGCCGGACCCCGGAGGCGGCCAGGGCCCTGCTGGCCGCCGAGTGGGACCGGCTGGCCACCGAGGAGCCCGATCTCGGCGCGCTGTTCGAGAACGAGGCCGAACGGTCGGACTGGCTCGCCTCGGCGATGGCCATCGTGGACGCCTACTTCACGCTGGAGGACCCGCGCAGGCTCGAGCCCGCCGAGCGCGAGGCCTACGTGGAGACCACGCTGGAGTCCGGGCTGCGGCTGCGCGGCTATATCGACCGGCTGGACGTGGCGCCAGGCGGCGAGATCAGGATCGTGGACTACAAGACGGGCCGCGCGCCGCGGGAGGCCTACGAGGCCAGCGCGCTGTTCCAGATGAAGTTCTACGCGCTAGTGATCTGGCGGCTGCGCGGCCAGGTGCCGCGGCTGCTCCAGCTCATGTACCTGGCCGAGGGCGAGGTGCTGCGCTACTCCCCCGACGAGTCCGACCTGCTCGCCACCGAGCGCAAGGTGGCGGCGCTGTGGAAGGCCATCCAGCGGGCCAGGGACGAAGGCGACTGGCGGCCCCGGCCGAGCAGGCTCTGCGACTGGTGCAACCACAAGGCGCTGTGCCCGGAGTTCGGCGGCACCCCGCCGCCGCTGCCCGATCCGGCGCCTGCCTCGGAGGCGCTACCTTCCCATCAGGAAGCCATCCCCGAGCCGTCCCTCCCTGAATCGTGACGGCGGGAGGCGAGCCTACGAGGACGCCGGCGGGTCCGGCGGGGCCTGCGCTGCCTGAGGAGTTATCTCCTCGTGCTGCTGCGGCGTGTTCTCGGGGAAGTGGCAGGCGACCTTGTGACCGGGGGCGAGCTCGGCCAGCGGCGGCTCCTGCGTCTTGCAGATCTGCTGCGCCTTCCAGCACCTGGTGTGGAACCGGCACGCGGGCGGCGGCGCCAGCGGGCTCGGCACGTCGCCTTCCAGCCTGATGCGGCCGCGCCGTTCCCGCTGCCCGGTCGCGGCGTCGGGCGGTTCGGGCACGGGCACCGCGGACAGCAGCGCCACCGTGTACGGATGCCGCGGCTTGGCGTACAGGTCGTCCCTGGGGGCGATCTCGACGATCTTGCCGAGGTACATGACCGCGACGTGATCGCTGATGTGCCTGACCACGGACAGGTCGTGGGCGATCACCACGTAGGTCAGCCCCAGCTCGTCCTGCAGGTCCTCGAGCAGGTTGACGACCTGGGCCTGAATCGACACGTCGAGCGCGGAGACCGGCTCGTCGGCGATGATCAGCTTGGGCCGCAGCGCCAGCGTGCGGGCGATCCCGATGCGCTGCCGCTGGCCGCCGGAGAACTCGTGCGGGTAGCGGTTGTAGTGCTCGGGGTTGAGGCCGACGACCTCGAGCAGCTCCTGGACGCTGCGCTTGACTCCGCCGGGCGGTTTGAGCCCCTGCAGCCGGAACGGGGCGCCCACGATGGCGCCGACCGTGTGCCGGGGGTTGAGCGAGGAGTACGGATCCTGGAAGATCATCTGGATCTCGCGGCGCAGCGGGCGCATCTGGCGCGTGCCCAGATGGGTGACGTCGCGGCCGTCGATGACGATCTGGCCGCTGGTCGGCTCGTCCAGCCGGGTCAGCAGGCGTCCGGTGGTGGTCTTCCCGCACCCCGACTCGCCGACCAGGCCCAGGGTCTGCCCCTTGGACACCGACAGGTCGATCCCGTCCACGGCCCGCACCGCGCCGACCTTCTGCCGGAAGATGATGCCCCGGGTCACGGGGAAATGCCTGACCAGGGCGGTAACGCGGAGCAGCTCCCCATTCGACTGCGCGCTGCCGCTCCCGGATTCGGGAACCGGCGGCGACTGAGTTTGCCCTTCGGTCATGCTGGCTCCCTGGTGTCCTCGCGGACCTTGCCGGCCGACAGCTCTGCCCAGAACTCGGTTCGTTGCGCGGCGGTCAGATGGCACGCCGACAGGTGCCCGGGCGTCACCTCGCGCAGCGGCGGCACCTCGGTCTGGCTGCGCCCGCCGGTCTGGCCCGCGTACCGGCAGCGCGGGTGGAACGGGCAGCCCGAGGGGACCTGGATCAGGCTGGGCGGCGTGCCGGGGATCGGGACGAGCCGGGTGGTCCGCTCCCGGTCGATGCGCGGCATCGAGGCCAGCAGCCCCCAGGTATACGGATGGGACGGCTGGCCGAAGATGTCGACGGCGGCCCCGTACTCGACCGGGCGGCCCGCGTACATCACCAGGATGTCATCGGCCAGCTCGGCGACCACGCCGAGATCGTGGGTGATGATGACGACCGCCGAGCCGAACTCGGCTCTGCAGGTCGGAGATCAGGTCGAGGATCTGCGCCTGCACGGTGACGTCGAGCGCCGTGGTGGGCTCGTCGGCGATCAGCAGCTCGGGATCGTTGACGAGGGCCATCGCGATCATCACCCGCTGCCGCATGCCGCCGGAGAACTGGTGCGGGTAAGAGTCCACCTGGACCGAGGGCCGCGAGATGCCGACCCGGCCCAGCATATCGACGGCGCGCTGGCGGGCCTGTTTCTTCGACGCGTCGTGGTGGTGGATCCGGTACGCCTCGGCGATCTGGTCGCCGATCTTGAAGTACGGATGCAGCGAGGACAGCGGATCCTGGAAGATCATGGCCATCTTGCCGCCGCGCAGCTCCCGCACCCGGGCCGGGTCGGCCCCGACGAGCTCCTCGCCGTCCAGCTTGATCTCGCCCTTGATCCGCGCGCTGGTGCCCTGGTGCAGGCCCATGATGCCCATGCTGGTCACGCTCTTGCCCGAGCCCGACTCGCCGACGATGCCGAGCGTGCTGCCGCGGTCCAGGCTGAACGTGACGCCGTCGACGGACTTGACCAGGCCGTCGTCGGTCGGGAAATGGATGCGCAGGTCCTGGACCTCTAGCAGGGGCGCCATCAGTACCGCACCCTCGGGTCCAACACGGCGTACAAGATATCTACCACCAGGTTGGCGATGACGACGAAGAACGCAGCCAGCATGACCACGCCCATGATCTCGGGGAAGTCCTGGTTCTGGATGGCCTCGATCGTGAACAGGCCCAGGCCGTGCAGGGAGAACGTGTACTCGGTGAGCACGGCGCCGCCGAGCAGCAGCCCGATGTCCATGCCGAAGATCGTGACGATGGGGGTCAGGGCGGCGCGCAGGCCGTGCTTGAAGATCACGGTTCGTTCCGGCAGCCCCTTGGCGCGTGCCGTCCGGATGTAGTCCTCGCCCATGGTCTCCAGCATGCCCGCTCTGGTCAGCCGCGCGTACAGCGCCGCGTACAGGAAGGCCAGCGTAACCCAGGGCAGGATCAGGTTCCGCGCCCACAGCGCCGGGTTCTGGGTGAACGGGACGAACTGGACGTTCGGGAAGATCGGCCACTTGTAGCTGAACAGCTCCAGCGAGATCAGCCCGGTGAAGAAGATCGGCAGCGAGACGCCGGCCAGCGCGATCGTCATCGAGAACCGGTCGAAGATGGAGCCCCGCTTCAGCGCCGAGATCACGCCGATGCCGATGCCGGCGATCAGCCACAGGATCGCCGCGCCGATGGCGAGCGACAGGGTGACCGGGATGTCGCTGACCATCGCCGGCCAGACCGGCTGCTGGTTCTTGAACGAATAGCCGAAGCACGGCGGCGGGCAGTACACGCTGTTCGTGCCGGTCCCGTAGTGGCCGCCGGCCACGATCGCCTTCAGGTAGGCCCAGTACTGCAGGTAGAGCGGCTTGTTCAGGCCGAGCTGGTCGATCATCTGGAGGACCGCGGCCCGGCTGGGGTTCCGGCCCACGTACTGGGTGGCCAGCCCGTAGTCGGTCTGGCCGCCGAGTTTCGGCAGGACGAAGAAGATAGCGAAGACGACCATGCTGACGATAATCAGCAGAAAGACTGCCGCGATCAGCCGCCGGATGATGAACGAGATCACTGTGCCCGGCGCTGGCGCGCGGCCCGGGGGCTGCGCGCCAGCGCCATCACCTGCCTTCTATTTTTCCGCCGCGGACCAGCCTACGACTTGGTCCCGATGATGCCGTAGTTGTACATGCCGTAGTACGTCTGGACCTGGACGTTGGTCAGGTTCGACGAACGGTACAGCAGGGCCTTGGAGTACACCGCCGGCAGCATCACCGCGTCGGCCATGACCTGCTTGTCGATCTGCTGCGAGATGCTGACCCGGGCCGAGTCGGTGGTGGCCGACTCCAGCTGGAGGAACAGGTTGTTGACGGCCGGGGTGTCCTCCTCGGCGATGTTGGTGTTCCCGGCCGGCACGATCGACCCGCCGTCGAACAGGGCCCAGCCCCAGCCGTACGCGTCGGGCCAGTCCGGCCCCCAGCCGCCGGCCAGCAGGCCGAGGTCGTGGCTGTGCACGTAGTTGGGCACGCCGGCGAAGGTGCTGTAGTAGCTGGAGCCCGGGTAGCCCTTCAGCGTGGCCTTGATACCCACCGAGGCCAGGGACGCCTGCAGCGCCTGGGAGGAAGCGACCTCGCGCGGCCGGTCGCTCCGGAAGGCGATGTTGAGGTTGAACCCGTTGGGATGGCCGCACGCCTGGAGCTGCTGCTTGGCCGACGTGATGTCGCCGCCCGGCTTGGTCAGCGCGTTGTAGGGGTCGATCTTCGAGTAGCCGTTGACCGTCGGCGGTATGGCCGTCGAGGCGATGTCGCCCCCGAACGGGCCGCCGTACGCGGTCTGCAGCTCGGTCTTGTTCGCCGCGAATATCACCGCTTCCCGGCAATGCAGGTTGTTCAGCGGCGCCACCTTGGTGTTGACGTAGTAGAACCACATGAACCCGGTCACGGGGTCATCGGCACTCGACTTGAGCGAGGGCGTGGACAGGATCCGGGCGCGGGCCGCGGCCTGGACGCCGCTGCCGTCCTGGTCCACCTGGATGTCGCCGGCCAGCAGCCGGTTGTCGACGTCGTTGGCGTTGACGTTGAGGTCAACGGTGATCTTGCTGGCATGCTGCGCCACCTGGGGGTCCCAGGACGGGTTCCACTGCGGGTTGGGCACCAGCGTGTACTGCTTGTTGAGCTGGTAGCTCTGGAACATGTACGGGCCGGTGGACAGCGGGTGGAGCTGGTAGTTCGTGCCCGTGTCCTTGGCCGGCGGCACCGGGGCGGTCTGCGGGAACGCGACCACGTAGTTGAAGTCCGCGAACGGCTGCTTGAGCTGGAAGACGATCGTCGTCGGGTCCGGCGTCTGGACAGAGGTCAGGCCCATCAGGTTCTGGGACCGGTTCTTGAACGGACCCGGGTACTTCGCCGCGTTCCCCGCCAGCAGCGACGTGAAGTAGCTCGGGCCGCTCGGCAGCACCGTCCGGTCGAACGTCCGCTCGACCGCGTACTTGACGTCCTGCGAGGTGACGGGGGTCCCGTCCTCGAACTTCACGCCGGACTTGAGGTGGTACGTCCAGGTCTTGTTCCCGTTGGTCGCGGTGCCGAGCGACGTGGCCAGCGCCGGGACAACCTGCAGGCCGCACTGGCCGGTGCAGGACTTGTACGTCGTCAGCGGGGTCGCGTACAACCTGGTGAAGTTCAGGTTGAACGCGTAGTAGGTGTTGCCGGCGTCGGTGGAGTCCGGGCCGGTGCTGTTGGCGAAGGTGACCGGCCCGCCCTTAGCGCTGGACGGGTTGATCGTGCTGGTGACCGCTGCATTGAAACCGGTCGCGCCGGCGGTCGCGCTGCCGGTCGGCGTGCCGCTGCTGCTTCCGCCACTGCTGCACGCGGCCGCGGCCAGGGCGATGACCGCGCCGGCCGCGGCCAGCACTCCCGTTTTGCGTCTCATCAAGTGAGCGCCTCCTCTTATCTGCTTCGCGGGTCAAACGCGTCGCGCAGCCCGTCGCCGAACAAGTTGAAGGCCATGATCGTGATGAAGATGGCCAGCCCCGGGATGATCATGTACATCGGGTCCACGGAGAAAAAGCCCTGCGTAACCGCGTCGGACAGCATATAGCCCCAGCTCGGGGTGGGCGGGATGATGCCGACGCCGAGGAAGTCGAGCGCGGCTTCGAACAAGATGTTGGTCGGGATCAGCAGCGTGGCGTAGACGAGGATCGGGCCGACCATGTTCGGCAGCAGCTCGCGGAACAGGATGTAGGGCCCGCGGGCGCCCAGGCTGCGGGCGGCGTCAACGAACTCGCGCTCGCGCAGCGACAGCGTCTGCCCGCGGATGATCCGGCCCATGTACGGCCAGGCGAAGAACCCGATGATGAAGATCAGCATGGCCACGCGCAGCGTGTTGCCGGACAGGCCGAAGGCCGAGCTCGGCATGACGCCGACCAGCGCGATCGCGAAGACGAGCAGCGGGAAGGCGAGGAAGACGTCCATCAGCCGCGCGATCACCCCGTCGATCCAGCCGCCGAAGTACCCGGCGATCACGCCCATGATCACGCCGATGACCACCGCCAGCGCGGTGGCCAGGAACCCGATCAGCAGGGAGTACCGCGCGCCGACGACGATCCGGGCGAGCATGTCCCGCCCGGTGAGCGGCTCGACGCCGAACGGGTGGTTCAGGCTGATCCCGCCGAACGGGCCGATAGGCCGGCTGTAGGTCGGGTCGATGAGGTTCGAGTGGTAGGTATTCGGGTTCGCCACCAGGTACGGGCCGAAGATCGCGATCAGGATGAGGACAACGATGATGATGCCGCCGGCCATCGCGACCTTGTCCTTGCGCAGCCGTCTCCACGCGATCTGGCTCAGGGACCGGCCCTCGATGGCCTTATCCGACGCAGACAATGCCTCCTCTGGCGCCGGTCCTCCAGGGCCCGACGCGACGTCAATGGGCACGGCCATCGTGAAACCTACCTGTAATCCGGATTACGGCAGCCGCGCACGGGTCATCCTCGAGTCTCCCCGAGGCTGCCGTGGCGGCGCAGCCTGTATGTAGTGAAGGTTGCTTCATTTCCCTCGCAGGTACCAGACCTGCGCGGCACTCGTAGCTTGATCGTGACTAAAGTCGAGCCGATTTGTCATAGCCTGATACGTTCGGGCTCTCTGATGATCAAGTTGCGTCAGTGGTCAGCATTACTACTGTGGCTGAAGTGTCCTATTGTCGGCTTTGACCGACATCGTACACCAAATCATCTCGCCAACAGCCGAGACGGGAAAAATTTTGGCTCAGGTGATGCCGTGACGACGCAAGATATCCGCGACATCGCCGAGGTCGTCGTCATCGTCGTCGGCATTCCGGGCCTTACGACTCTTAACCGGAGCCTTGGCCGGGGCCGGCAGGGTGGCGGCCGGGCGGGTCGCCAGCTGCCCGCGACCCGCGGCCGCCTGGTCCCGGGCCAGCCCAGGGGCGGCGCCGGACTCGGCGGCCTGCTGGTCCTGGCCGCCGCCCACGCCGCGCCGCCGCATCGGGCCGGACACCACGAACAGCACCACGGCCAGGCCGGCCAGCGCGATCCCCGCCCACACCTTCGGCGAGAACACGAAGCCCTTGGCGAAGTCCCCGACCGCGACGCCCATCTTCCAGAACATCTCGATCGAGCCGGTCAGGTAGGCAGCCATCGGCAGCAGCGACCAGGCAGCCCAGCGCAGGCCGGTGCCAAGGCCGCGCCGCCGCATGGCGAAGTAGCTCAGTATCAGGCCGAGCCCTGTCAGTCCTCCGCACAGCGGCAGCCAGGCGATCTTGTCATAGGTGGACACGCGCACACCTCCCCGTGGCTCTTGTTCGAGTCTAGGTCGTATCGCGCGTGCAAGCGCTGGGGCTAACCCCCCAAAAGGCTGCGGACCGCCCATTCATACGGCGTGAATGTCCCAGTCATGCACATAGAACGACATGAATGGGACATCCACATCGTTAGAGTCTGGGATCGGCGGTGCCAGAGTGACTGACGGTGATGCCGGAGGCATCGGCCCGCAGGTCGAGGAGCGAGCGGACCACCGTCCGGCCCGGCGCGGACTCGATCGGGACCAGCGACGGGACCGCGATGACCCGGCACCCGGCGGCCTCGGCGGAGGCCACGCCGTTCGGCGAGTCCTCCAGGGCGAAGCAGCGGGCCGGATCGGCACCGAGGAGCTTGGCCGCGAGCAGGTAGGGCTCCGGGTCCGGCTTGGTCACGCTGACGTCGTCCGCGCACACCAGCGCGTCGAAGCGCAGCCCGGTACGGGCCAGCACCACGTCCATGAACCGGCGCTCGGACGAGGTCACCAGCGCGTGCGGCAGCCCGGCCGCCGCCACCTCGGCCAGCAGCTCACGCGCGCCCGGCCGGACCGGCACGCCGTGGTCGCGAACCAGCTCGACGATGCCGGACATGAGCCACTCTGCGACCTGCCCGGGCGAGGCGGGCCGCCGGGCCTTGCCCATCAGGTAGCGCACCGTGCGGTCCAGGCTGCCGCCGAGCAGCTGAACCTGGTCCTCAGTGGTCCAGTCCGCGCCGAGCCTGGCCATGACGGCCGTCTCCGCCTCGAGCCAGAGCGGCTCGGTGTCAACGAGCAGCCCGTCCATGTCGAAGAAAACGGTGTCAGCCCGGGGGGAAGTGCTAGTCCGGGGGGACGACCCCCCGGAACCCCCCGCGCTTGGGGGGGCTACCCGTCCCCCCAAACCCCCCGGGGCCCCCCTGCGGGGGGATGACCCGCCGGAGCGGCGCGGCTCAGACACTGAAGTACTTTGCCTCGGGGTGGTGGACGACGATCGCGTCGGTTGACTGCTCGGGATGCAACTGCATCTCCTCGGACAGCTCGACGCCGATCCGGGACGGCTCGAGCAGGCGGACCATCTTGGCCCGATCGGCCAGGTCCGGGCAGGCGGGATAGCCGATCGAGTAGCGCGCGCCGCGGTAGCCGACCCGGAAGAAGCCGTCCAGGTCGTCGGGATCGGAGTCCGAGATAACGAGCTCACGCCGGATCCGCGCGTGCCAGTACTCGGCCAGCGCCTCGGTGAGCTGGACGGACAGGCCGTGGAGCTCGAGGTACTCGCGGTAGGCGTTCTTGGCGAACAGCTCACCGGTGGCCTGGGAAACGCGCGGTCCCATGGTGGCGAGCTGGAACGCGACCACATCAGTCTGCCCGCTGTCCTGGGGCTTGAAGAAGTCGGCCAGGCACAGCCGGCGGTCGCGGCGCTGCCGGGGGAACCGGAACCGCTCGAGCACTCCGTTATCCCCCGGGGGGGCCACCCCCCCGGTGACCTCCCCGCTCCTGGGGGGACCCATCCCCCCAGACCCCCCTTGGAGCACGATCAGGTCGTTGCCCGAACTTACGCACCGGAAGTATCCGTAGACCACGGCCGCCTCGAGCAGGCCTTCGGTCTGCATCCGCTCCAGCCACATCCGCAGCCGCGGACGCCCCTCGGTCTCCACCAGCTCCTCGTAGGAGGCGCCGCTGCCCCCGCGGGCGGGCTTGAGTCCCCACTGGCCCATGAACAGCGCGCGCTCGTCCAGGTAGGCGGCATAGTCGGCCAGCGGGATCCCCTTGATCACCTCGGTGCCCAGGAAGGGAGCCTCGGGGACCGGCCCGTCGGTATTGATGTCCGAACGGGCCTGGTCTTCCGCCCCGGTCCGCTGATCCGCTTCGGCGGCCGGACGGGCCCGCACCTTCCGGGTCCGCAGCTCGGGCAGCCTGGCTCCCGGCTCGCCGCGCTTGACCGCCATCATCGCGTCCATCAGCCGCAGTCCCTCGAACGCGTCCCTGGCGTACCTGACCTGGCCGTCGAACAGCGCGGCCAGGTCCTGCTCCACGTAGGCCCGGGTGAGCGCGGCCCCGCCGAGCAGCACCGGCCAGCGTCCGGCCTGGCCGCGCGAGTTCAGCTCGGCCAGGTTGTCCCGCATCACCACGGTCGACTTGACCAGCAGGCCGGACATCCCGATGACGTCCGCGCCGTTGTCCTCGGCCGCCGTCAGGATGGCCGAGATGGGCTGCTTGATCCCGATGTTCACGACGTCGTAGCCGTTGTTGGACAAGATGATGTCGACCAGGTTCTTGCCGATGTCGTGCACGTCCCCCTTGACCGTGGCGAGCACGATCTTGCCCTTGCCCTCCTCGCCGCTGCGCTCCATGTGCGGTTCGAGGTAGGCCACCGAGGCCTTCATCACCTCGGCGGAGGTCAGCACGAACGGCAGCTGCATCTGCCCCGAGCCGAACAGCTCGCCGACCGTCTTCATGCCGTCCAGCAGCACGTCGTTGACGATCTCCAGGGCCGGCCGCTGGGCCAGCGCGGCGTCCAGGTCGGCTTCGAGCCCGGAGCGCTCGCCGTCGATGATCCGCCGCTTCAGCCGTTCCCATAGCGGCAGCGCGGCCAGCTCGGCGGCCCGGCTCGCCTTGAGCTCGGCCGCGTCGACCCCTTCGAACAGCTCGAGCAGCCGGGCCAGCGGATCGTAGCCGTCCCGCCGCCGGTCGTAGACCAGGTCGAGCGCCACCTGCCGCTGCTCGTCCGGTATCCGGGCGATCGGCATGATCCGCGCCGCGTGCACGATGGCGGAATCGAGCCCGGCGCGGACGCACTCGGCCAGGAAGACGGAATTGAGCACGGCCCGGGCGGCCGGCTTGAGCCCGAACGACACGTTCGAGATGCCGAGCGTGGTCTGAACGTCCGGGTAGCGGCGCTTCAGCTCGGCGATCGCCTCGATCGTCTCGATGCCGTCGCGCCTGGTTTCCTCCTGCCCGGTGGCGATGGGGAAGGTCAGGCAGTCGACGATGATGTCCTCGACCCGCATCCCCCAGTTCCCGGTCAGATCCTGGATCAGCCGCTCGGCCACGGCGACCTTCCAGTCGGCCGTCCGCGCCTGGCCGCGTTCGTCGATGGTGAGCGCGATCACGGCGGCGCCATGCTCGCGGACCAGCGGCATGACCCGGGCGAGGCGCGAGTCCGGCCCGTCGCCGTCCTCGTAGTTGACCGAGTTGATGACCGCGCGGCCGCCGGTCAGCTCCAGCCCGGCCTCGATCACTGGGGCCTCGGTCGAGTCGAGGACCAGCGGCAGGGTGGCGGCGGTGGCGAACCGGCTCGCGACCTCACGCATGTCGGCGACGCCGTCGCGGCCCACGTAGTCGATGCACACGTCGAGCAGGTGCGCGCCGTCCCGGGTCTGCGCCCGCGCGATCGCCACGCAGTCCTCGTACCTGCCCTCGAGCATCGCCTCGCGGAACGCCTTGGAGCCATTGGCGTTGGTCCGCTCGCCGATGGTCAGGAACGCGGTGTCCTGCCGGAACGGCACGTGCTGGTAGAGCGACGCGACACCGGGTTCGCGACGCGGCCTGCGTCGCGCGACCTGGCGGTCCGCCACGCGGTCGGCCAGCATGGCGATGTGCTCCGGGGTGGTGCCGCAGCAGCCGCCCACCAGGGACAGGCCGAACTCCCTGGTGAACCTGTCGTGGGCATCGGTGAGCTGTTCCGGGGTCAGCGGATAGCGCGCGCCGTCCGAGGTGAGGACGGGCAGGCCGGCGTTCGGCTCGCAGGAGATCGGGATCCGGGCGTGCGCGGCCAGGTAGCGCAGGTGCTCGCTCATCTCGCCGGGGCCGGTGGCGCAGTTCAGCCCGATCATGTCGATGCCGAGCGGCTCCAGGGCGGTGAGCGCGGCGCCGATCTCGCTGCCGAGCAGCATGGTCCCGGTTGTCTCGATCGTGACCTGGGCGATGACCAGCGCGTCCGGGGCCAGTTCGGCGACGGCCCGCCGGGCGCCGATGATGGCCGCCTTGGCCTGGAGCAGGTCCTGGCAGGTCTCTATGATCAGCGCGTCGGCGCCGCCGCGCAGCAGGCCCTCGGCGTTGACCTGGTAGGTGTCGCGCAGCTCGCGGAACGTGGTGTGGCCGAGCGTGGGCAGCTTGGTGCCCGGCCCCATCGAGCCCAGCACCCAGCGCGGGCGATCCGGGGTGGCCCAGCGGTCGGCGGCGGCGCGGGCCAGCCTGGCCGACGCCTCGGACAGCTCCGCTATCCGCTCGGCCATCCCGTATTCACCGAGATTGCCCAGGTTGGCGCCGAACGAATTGGTGGTGATGCAATCCGCGCCCGCGCCCAGGTATGCCTCGTGAACCGCGGTCACGATATCGGGCCGGGTCAGATTCAGGATCTCGTTGCAGCCCTCGTAGCCCTCGAAGTCGTCTTCGGTGGCGTCACTCGCCTGGAGCATGGTGCCCATGGCCCCGTCCGCCACCACGACTCGCTCGGCTAGTGCCGTTCGTAGCCTGCTCATTGCCCCCCAATCATAGGCGGTCATTGTAGGCGTCTCACGTGATCTTCCGTGGCCTCCGGCTGATACGCCGGCCGGTAACCTGGAAAGCAAGGCTGAGCACGTAGGCTGTAGGGGACAGCCTGAGCGTTGGCATGGGAGGTGGCAGATTATCGAGTTCAACGACATCGGCGAACTCGTATCCCCGGTCGCCATCGCCGGATTCGAAGGCTGGAACGACGCGGGCGAGGCAGCGAGCGGGGTGGTCAACCACCTGGCTATCGCCTGGCAGGCTACTCCCGTCGGCACGATCGATCCCGAGGATTTCTACGACTTCCAGGTCAACCGTCCGGTAGTCGAGATCGAAAACGGGCAGACCCAGCGGCTGATCTGGCCGACGACCAGGATCTCGATCGCCCGCGCCCAGCCAGCCGATGAGTCCGTGCCACCCACCGGGCTGTCCCGCGACGTAGTCCTGGTTCACGGCATAGAGCCGAACATGCGCTGGCGGGCCTTCAGCGAGGAACTGGTGCAGGGCCTGGAAAGCCTCGGCGTGAAGATGATCATCCTGCTGGGTGCGCTGCTCGCCGACGCGCCGCACACCCGCCCGGTACCGGTGTCCATCGGCGCGTCGGACGCCAAGCTCGGCACCGAGATCGGTGTCGGCCTGTCCGACTACAAGGGTCCAACCGGAATCGTCGGGGTCCTCCAGCACATGTGCACCCAGGCGGGCATCCCGACCGTCTCGCTGTGGGCGCAGGTTCCGCACTACGTGGCCCAGCCGCCGAGCCCGAAGGCCACGCTGGCCCTGCTGCGCGGGGTCGAGGACATCCTGGACGTGCCGCTGCCGCTGGCCGACCTGCCCGAGGAGGCGCGCGCCTGGGAGCGCGGCGTGGACGAGCTTGCCCAGCAGGACTCCGAGGTCGCCGACTACGTGCGGACCCTGGAGGAGGCCAAGGACGCGATGGACCTCCCCGAGGCGAGCGGCGACGCTATCGCCCGCGAGTTCGAGCGCTACTTCAGGCGTCACGGAGGCGCCGGGGAGTCTGCGGGTCCGGGCGGTACCTGACCCGATCCGATGCTGCTTCAGCTGAAGCTGATCTCTAGCGAACAGCGCATGCACCGGCCGCGGCCCCTGGTGCTCCTGCGTTCCCGGCATATTTTCGTGACTGCTGTTCCCTGGCCCCCACCTAGCCCGGTTCTCCGTATACGGCGTGAATGTCCCAGCCATGCCGTTCCAGCTGCATGAATGGGACATCCACGCCTTATGTCTTGGTACGAGCGGTGCCAGAGTGACGAAAGTCCGTTCTTGCGTCCCGTTCCAGCGCCCAGCCGCCGCGATGGATGGCCATCCGCGGGCTCTCGGGCCGGGTCGGGGCCTAAAACCGAGCAGCCTTAGACCGAGAAGCCTTAGACCGAGCAGCCCTAGACCGGGGGCCAGGGGACGGCGGGCCAGTCGGCCGGCGGGTACGGGTGGACGCGGTGCTTGAGCAGCGTCTCGACCCGGCTCCTGGTGGCGGCGATCTCGCTCGCGGTCAGCAGCGAGGACAGCTCGGCCTCCAGGCCGCCGTCGCTGAGCTGGGCATTCAGCCGGCGTAGCGCTTCCAGCGAGCGCCGTGGCAAGGTCTTGCCCCGCCACTGCCACAAGACGGTGCGCAGCTTGTAGTCCTCGGCGAAGCACACCCCGTGGTCGCAGCCGTAGAGGTGCCCGTCGGCGACCGGCAGCAGGTGACCGATCTTCCGGTCGGCGTTGTTCACCACCGCGTCGAACACGGCCATGTCGCGCAGGCCCGCATGGTCGGTGCGGCGGGACAGGGCGATCAGGTCCATGTCCGTGTCGTGGTCGATCCACAGCTGGCACATGCCGGGGCCGAACGGCCCGTCGCGCATGACGGTCGGCGGGACCACATCCCAGCCGGCCGCGCGCGACACGACGTAGGCCGCCACCTCCCGGCCGGCCAGCGTGCCCATCGGGAAGTCCCACAGCGGGCGCTCCCCCGCGATCGGCTTGTAGACGCAGTGTTGGTCAGGGGGGAGGATCCCCCCCAGACCCCCCCTGCTCTTGGGGGGACTACCCGTCCCCCCAAACCCCCCTGGCCCCCCTTGGGGGGGGCACGCCGCCCCCCCGGGGGGGCGGATCGTGCAGTACAGGGTCGCGTTGGACGCGTCAACCAGTCGTCCCTCTACCTCGAGTTCCCCGTTGGCGAGCAGGTCGAGGGTGGCCTGCTCGCCGTCGTCATCGTCCGGTGCGGAACGCTTCGGCTCAAGCATGGCTGGCGCGGTGACCGTTCTGCCGCGGGCAGATGTGCCCTTCGGTGTCCAGCGGCAGGCCGCACAGCGGGCACGGAGGCCGGCCAGCTGACACGATCCTGGCCGCGCGCTGGGCGAAGGCGCGGGCGGCGCTCGGCGTGATCCGCACTCGCAGCACGCCGGGCCCGTCGGCAGGCAGGTCCTCGGCCAGCGGCTCCACCGGCTCGTCCGATTCCTCCTGGGCCTCGATGACCACCATGCCGCCGTCTCCGTCCCAGGCCAGGGCGATCGCGCCCACCCGGAAGTCCTCGAGCAGCGGAAGATCGAGCGGTGCGTCGTCCTGCAGCGCGGCCGGCGCGGTGGCGGGCACGTCCGACGATCCGCCGGTGCGCCTGAGCACCTCGTCGAGGAGCTCGTCGATCCGCTCAGCTAGCAGGCTGACCTGGAACTTTTCCAGGACGACGCTGGTCACGCGACTATTTGACGTCGCCTGCAGGTAAAAAATCCGTTCTCCTGGCTGCCCCACCGCGCCGGCCACGAACCTATCCGGCGGGTCATAGAAATAGACCGGCATAGTCCTATCCTCGCGTGTCCGCCGGCGGCTGGCCACTTGTCGCAGCCGCGCCCGCCGGGATGCTGCTGGCACCGTTCACCATGGCCCTGCCCATGTCTGGCCGCCCGTGGGCCGGCTCACCGGGATCCGCCCCGCCGGAGCCGCCGCCGACCGCCGCATCGCTCGGCGCGGTACGGCGATCACGGGCGTGCCCGTCGGCACGTGGCATGAGATCCTCCACGCCACCCCCTCTGTCGTTCATCCGGATCAGGAAGGGCCGCAGCGGCGTATACCTGATCACGGTCAGCGAGCAGGGATCGGCCTGGATCCGCTGGCATTGGTCAAGGTGCAATCCCAGGCTATCGGCGACGATGGCCTTGATCACATCGCCGTGCGAGCAGATGAGATAGGTAGCGTCCTTACCGAGCCTGGCATTCCAGTCCCTGACCGCGGCCACCGCCCGGTGCTGCATGTCCGGCATGGACTCTCCGTCGGGGCCGGGGAACGTCACCGCACTCGGGTGGGCCTGTACCACACGCCAGAGCTGCTCCCGCACCAGCTTCTTCAGCGGCTGGCCGGTCCAGTCCCCGTAGCGGCATTCCCCGACCCGGTCCTCGGTCATGACCTGCTGGCCGTCCCTGGTCGCCGCGATCGCCGCCGCGGTCTGCTGGCAGCGTTCCAGCGGGCTGGAGACGATGGCGTCCAGCGGCAGCGGAGCCAGCCTCGCCGCCAGGGCGGCCGCCTGGGCTTGGCCGCGGTCATCGAGCGGGATGCCCGGTGTCCATCCCGTCAGCACATGACCGGTCGTCGCGGTGAGCCCGTGCCGGACCAGAAGAACCGTCGTCACGATTCCCGACTCTAGCCGGTTCCGAGCCCTGTACCTTCCGGCCCCGTGCCGGTGAGGCCATGCTCCTCCGCGGCGGAAGGCGGCGGCTCCGGATCGCCCTGGATGATGAACGCCATCGAGCCGAAATCGACCCGGTCGCCCGAGCGGACCTGGACCGGCTCGCGGACGAGCCAGCCGTTGAGCCTGGTGCCGTTGTGCGATCCAAGGTCGCTGAGGACCCAGCCTTCCTCGCGGCGGACCAGCAGGGCGTGCATCCGGGACACGGACAGGTCGGCCAGGCACAGATCGCAATCGCGGGTCCGGCCGATGGTGAACCTGACCCCGCTACCGTGCGGGAAGACCAGCGGCACCGGGTCTGCGGGCGGCGGCGAAGGCCGGCTCGCCCAGCCGGACGGCACCTCGGGAAGCCGTGGCGCCTGCCCGTGCGAGCGCCCGGCGATCTTCTGGGTCCCCGGGACGCTCCGGTCCCCGTCCGGCTGGCCCTCGGGCGCGGCGGCGTCCTCTCCCCGCAGCGCGGCCCGGATCCGGGCCATCAGCCCTGGCCGACGCGCCGGCAGGTCGGTGAACAACCCCGCCAGCTGGCCGCGGTTCCGCGCGTCCAGGGCGCTCTGCATGCGGTACATGAAGGTCTCGTGGGACAGCCGGCCTTCGGCGAACTCGTTCCTCAGCTCGCTTACCGCGTGATCGCGCTCCGCGTCGGAAGCGCGGAGGTATTCGGGCGTTGTGGGCGTGTCCGCTGTCGACCCTCCCATGAATGGAGTATCGGTGTGATCCGCCTTCCAGGGCAAGAGAACCACACCTGGAGCTGCCGACACTGCCATCCGGGTGATCGGTGGCCGGGTCGGTTCAGCGCACCGACTAGGCGATGAGCCAGAAGCTAGCCGCGATCCGCGGCGGGCTAGGTCGCAACTACGGCGGGCAGCGATGCCCGCAGCAAGATGGTGACGCTCACGGCCAGGGCAACCAGCTGTTCCCTTGAGACCAGGACAGGCAGCTAGCTCTGGTACGACACGTCGAAGAAGACGGTGCACACGCCCGCGGTAACGGCCACGGCGTACAGCTGCCCCATGGTGAGCACGCCGAGCACGGCCGCGAACGGGACCGAGCCGATGATCAGCAGGCGGGCGGCGTCGCACCAGATCATGATCCATCTCTTGGGCCGCCGGTCCACCAGCGCGCCGGCAGGCAGCGCGATCAGCGCGAACGCGGCGGTAGCCGCCGAGGTCAGCAGCCCGACCTGGAACGTGGACGCCTGCAGCACGACCACGGCGGTCAGCGGCAGCGCGAGCTGGGTGACCGCGGAACCGACCTCGCTGACCGTCTGCCCGCTCCAGAGCAGCAGGAAGTTACGATGCCGCCACAAGGTCCCTGGAGCTGGCTCCGCGGGCGGTTCCTGGTTCTGCTCCGGGACCCGCCCAGCCTCCTGCACCGTCCCACTCCGCCGGTCGCGGCCGGCCTGTCCAGCGATCAACCCAGGCGTCGGCGACCCTGGGCCTTACTGGCCAGGGACGATCTTGGCCGTCTCGGCGAAGTGGCAGGCCGACGGGTGGCCCTGGCCGCGATCGATCAGCGCCGGCTCCTCCACCGCGCAGATCTGCTGTGCCTTCCAGCAGCGGGTGCGGAACCGGCATCCCGACGGCGGCAGCACAGCGCTCGGCACGTCCCCGGTCAGCAGTATCCGCCGCCGCTTGCGCTCGATGGCCGGGTCGGGCACCGGCACTGCGGACAGCAAGGCCTGCGTATACGGGTGCGAAGGCGACTCGTAGACCTGCTCGCTCGTGCCGATCTCGACGATCTTGCCCAGGTACATAACGGCCACCTGGTCGGAGATGTGCCGCACCACGGACAGGTCGTGCGCGATGAACAGGTACGCAAGGCCCAGCCGGTCCTGCAGTTCCTCGAGCAGGTTCACGACCCCGGCCTGGATGGACACGTCGAGCGCCGACACCGGCTCGTCGAGTACTAGAACCTTGGGGTCGAGGGCAAGCGCCCGGGCGATCCCGACCCGCTGCCGCTGGCCCCCGGAGAACTCGTGCGGGTAGCGGTTACGGTGCTCGGGGTTGAGGCCCACCAGCTCGAAGAGCCGGTCGACGCGTTGCGGGCCCGTCTTGCGATCCCAGCGGCCGTGCACCCGCAGCGGCTCGGCCACGATCTCACCGACCGGCATCCGGGGGTCGAGGGACGCGAACGGATCCTGGAAGACCATCTGCAGGTGCTGCCGCATCGGCCGGAGCTGCTTCCGGCTCTTGCCGGTGAGCTCGGTGTCCAGGTAGCGGACCGACCCGGAGGTCGGGGGCAACAGCTGCAGCACGGCGCGCGCCGTCGTCGACTTGCCGGAGCCCGACTCGCCGACCAGGCCCAGCGTCTCCCGTTCGGCCAGGTCGAAGGAGACCCCGGAGACCGCCTGCGCCTCGCCCACCGTGCGCCTGATCAGCCCGCCGCCGCGGATCGGGAAATTCTTCACCAGGTCGCGGACCTCGACCAGCGCCCCGTTCGCGGCACGCGGGCCGTTGCCGGCGTCGGCACTGGCCGCGAGCTCGGCCGCGGCGCGGGCGGCATCGGCGTCCCCTACCTGCGTGTCGTCGGTCCAGGTGGGGGCGAACAGGCCGGTGGCGCCGCCGGTCAACTCCCCGGACCGGTGGCACGCGGCCAGGTGATCCGGGCCGGCCGGGGCCAGCGGGGGTTCCTCCTGCAGGCACCGCTCGATGACGACCGCGCACCGCGGCGCGAACGGGCAGCCCGGGGGTAGGTTGAGCAGGGACGGCGGGTTACCGGGTATCGGCCGCAGGGTGCGGTCCCTGGCGTCCATCCGTGGCAGCGAGCCGAGCAGGCCGAGCGTGTACGGCATCTTCGACCGGTAGAAAATGGTGTCGGCGGATCCCGTCTCGACCGGTTTGCCCGCGTACATCACATTGATCCGGTCGGCCATTCCGGCGACCACGCCGAGGTCGTGGGTGATCAGGATGAGCGAGGCCTGCGTCTGCTCCTTCGCGGCGCGCAGCGCCTCGAGCACCTGGGCCTGGATGGTCACGTCGAGCGCGGTCGTCGGCTCGTCCGCGATAATCACGTCCGGGTCGTTGGCCATGGCGATGGCGATCACGACGCGCTGCCGCATGCCGCCGGAGAACTCGTGCGGGTAGGAATCCGCCCGCTCCGCGGCCTTGGGGATGCCCACCAGGTCCAGCAGCTCGATCGCGCGGCGGTGTGCCTGTTCCTTGGAGACGTCCCGGCGTGTCCAGATGGTCTCCGCTATCTGCCACCCCACGGTGAAGGCGGGGTTGAGCGAGCTCAGCGGGTCCTGGGGGATGTAGGCGATGACGCTGCTGCGGATCTTCGCCAGGTCCTCCTCGCTAAGGCCGACCAGCTCATTGCCCAGGCAGCGCACCGAGCCGGTCACCTTGGCGTACTTGGGCAGCAGGCCGAGGACGGCCAGCGCCACGGTCGACTTGCCCGAACCGGATTCGCCGACGATGCCGATGGTCTCGCCACGCTCGAGCCCGAAGCTGAGGTCCCTGACCGCCCGAATGTCTCCCTCCCTGGTCGGGAACGTCACCGACAGACCGGTCGTCTCGATGATCGGAGGAGATTGCGGTTCGGTCATGTGCGGATCCGCTGGGTCGGGTCAAGGGCGTCGCGCAGCCCGTCGCCGATGAAGTTCACTGAGAGGATGGCGGCGATGATGAAGATCGCGGGGAAGTAGAACAGCCAGGGCAGGGCGGTGGCGTCGCCCTCGCCGGTGGCGATCAGGCTGCCCAGGTCCACCTCCGGCGGCTGGATGCCGAGGCCGAGGAAGGACAGGGCGGCCCCGATCAGTATCGCGTTCGCCACCGTCAGGGTAGCGTTGACGACGATGGAGCCCGCCGCGTTCGGGATCATGTGCCGCAGGATGATCCGCCGGTCGCTGGCGCCGATCGCGTGCTCTGCCTCGATGAACTCGCGCTCGCGCAGCGACAGGAAGGTGCCGCGGACCAGACGGGCCAGGTAGGTCCAGAGCAGGGCGGCGAGCAGGATCGCGACGAAGATCCAGCTGTTGGCCTGCTTGCTGAACTTGTTGGAGAGCACCAGCAGCACGGCGAGCAGCGGCACCGCCAGCACCAGGTCGGTGAGCCGCATCAGCGCCTGGTCGGCCAGCTTGCCGTAATACCCGGCGAGGGCGCCGATCAGGGTGCCGATCACGGTGGCTATGACCGCGACCACGACGGCCGTCTTGATCGTCGTGGCCGTGCCGTGCAGCACCTGGGCCAGCATGTCATGGCCGATCGTATCGGTGCCGAACGGATGCTGCAGCGACGGCGCGGTCCCGAACTGGCCGGTGATCTGCGAATAGCTGTACTTCCAGAACAGCGGCACGATAGTGGACACCAAGAGCAACAAGACGAAGACGCCGAGGCCGACCAGGGCCAGCCGGTGATGGAAGAAGCGGTCCGCCGCCATCCGGAACTGGCTGCGGCTCTTGATGGCGAATCCCTGCTGGCCCGCTTCGAGCGCCTCGGCAGAGAAGTCGGGCCGCGACCGCATGGCCGACCCGCGCAGCCGCTCCTCTCCCGGCGCGCCGCCCTCAAGCTCCCCGTAGCCCGGCACGCCCTCCGGGATGAACAGCGGGCTACGTGAGTCCGGTACCGGATCAGGCATAGCGGATCCTCGGGTCGAGCACGGCGTACAGCAGGTCGGCGATGATGTTGAAAAGGATCACCGCGGTGGCCGCGACCAGCAGCCACGCCTGGACCACGTTCGTGTCCGGGCTGACCGGCCCGGTCAGCCCGTCGAGCAGGAAGCGGCCCATGCCCACCCAGCCGAACGCGATCTCGGTGATGATCGCGCCGCCGATAATCACCGCGAAGTCCAGGGCGATCACCGTGGTGACCGGGATGAGCGCGTTCCTGAGCGCGTGCACGTAGAGCACGCGGCGGGGGGTCAGCCCCTTGGCCCGGGCCAGCCGCACGTAGTCCGCGTTGAGCACATCGAGCATGGCGGAGCGCTGATAGCGGCTCCAGCCAGCGTAGGTGATCAGGACCAGGGTGATCACCGGCAGCACGGTGTGCTGCAAGCCGTCGGTGAATACGTTCCACGTGCCGGTGGTGTCCGGGTTGTCCTGGCCGATCGTGTACAGGATGGTATGCCCCGCCGCATTGTTGACATCGACGGCGAGGAAGTCCTTCAGCACGATGGCGACGACGAAGACCGGGGTCGAATAGAACAGGTACGCCAGGCCGGTCATTACGTGGTCGGTGAGGCTGTACTGTTTGACCGCGCTGACGACGCCGATGACGATGCCCAGGACGGCCGCGATGATCGTGGCCGGGATCACCATCCTGAGCGTGACCAGGAGACGCGTCCAGAGCTGCGGGCCCACCGGCTGGCCGGTCGTGCTGATCCCGAAGTCGCCGTGCAGGATGCCGGTCAGCCAGGTCCAGTACCGCTCGAGCAGCGGCTGGTCCAGGTGCAGCTGGTGCCTGGCCGCCGCGATCGTGGCCGGGGAGATGTGCGGATTCGCATACAGCCTGGCCAGCGGGTTCCCGGACACGGCCACTAGCAGGAACACGAGGAAGCTCGCGACGGCCAGGGTCGCGAGCCCCGCCAGGACGCGCCGAACGATGAATCCGCTCATCGCCTAATGATGTATCCATCCATGCTTGAATTATCCGCCGATCGGTCGAACAAAACGGCCGGTGCCAGGAGTGCGAGACCACGCCACCCCACCCCCGGCCCGGACCGGGCCGGGGGTGAGACGCGGGCGGACTCATCAGGCCTTCAGCCCCCACGCGTTGGCGTTCCACGAGATGCCGACGAGGCTGGGGTTGGGCACGATGTTGCCGTACTTGTTGGACCAGCCGTACACATCTGGATTCTGGAAGAGCGGAAGCGTGACCATGTCCTTCCACAGAATCGAGTCGATCTGGTTGTACAGGCTAGCCGCCTTCGCGGTGTCAACGGTGGCAATGGCCTGGTCGAACAGGCTGTCCACCTGCTTGTTCGCGTAGTGATCCCAGTTCTCGCCGCAGTTCGCGGTGTCGGTGTAGGAGCAGTAGATGGGTTGGTTCCCCGAGGCGAACGGCGACGACACCCAGGCGAACTCGATCATGTCGAACTCACCCTTCGGGCCGACGGTACCGAACAGCGTAGCGGCTGAGTAGTTCTGGATGTTGATCTTGACGCCGATGGCCTTCATATCGGCCTGGAAGAGCTGCTCGACCTGCGACCGGGCCGGCACGCCGCTGGTGGTCGAGATGGAGAAGGTGAGATCCTTCCCCTTCTGTGGCCCGAAGTTCGGGTGGAAATACCCGTCCGAGCCCATGGTCATGTTGGATTGCTGCAGCAGTGTCTTGGCATGGCTCGGGTTGTAGGCCCCAAGGCTGCCGCTGGTGTCCTGATACTGCGGCTGGGTCGGCATGTAGATCCGGTTCTGCAGCACTTTGATCGTCGGGGTGACCGGGGCGGCGATCCGTTGCACCATCTGCACCCGGTTGGTGCCGTCGGCGATCGCGTACCGGACATTGGTTAGCGCCAGGTACGGATTGGCCTGGTTGAAATCGATGTGCTGGAATTCAAGGGCGGCGATATTCGCGCTGGTGGCGTTCGGGACGCTCTTCACTGCGGCACTGTAGGCGACCGAGGGCAGGGCCGGGGACGTCACCACGTTGACCTCGCCGTTCTGGGCGGCGGGGGGAATCTGGGTGTCATCGAGGATGAACCGGAAGACGATCTTGTCCAGCTTGCCCGCGGGGCCCCAGTAATGCGGGTTTCGCACTTCAACTAGGTCCTGGCCCTGAGCGTAGCTCTGGATCTGATACGGCCCGCCGGACACCTGCACTGATGGGCCGAAGTTCTGGAAACCGTTGTTGAAGCCGGCCTTCTTCGCGATGTGCGCGGGGATCATCGGATAGCCGGCTCCGAACAGCGACTGCCAGTCACTATACGGCGAGGAGAAGACCACGGTAACGGTCTTGCCGTTGTTGGAGCCGGTCACCGACTTGATCGAGCTGTAACCAGACGTGCCCACGGGCAGAAAGGCCTTGCCACCGACGTCCTTGTACGCGGGATTGCCACTCTGCGACTGCCAGTTGTAGATGAAGTCCTCGGCGTTGATCGGCACCCCGTCAGACCAGGTGGCCTTGGGGTTGATCTGGTACACCACCGTCTGCGGGTTCGTCTTGGTAAGCGTGGCGCTGGTCACGAAGGCGGTGTTCAGCTGCGGCTTCAGGCCGGGCGTGATGTTGTAGACCGAAGGCCACACCTGCTGCAGGATCTCTCCAAGGACGAACTCGTTGTCGTTCGCCTGCAGCACATTGAAGCCGGCGAGGTCCTCGTCCAGCGCGACTGTAATGGAGCCCCCGCTCTTCACGGTGCCGGTCGACGGCGCTGACGACGAACTACCGCTACTACTACAGGCGGCAAGCGCGGTGATGCTCGCCACCGCGAGGGCCAGCCCGCCGGCAGCCTTGCTGCGGAACCTGATCATCGGCCCTCCCTCCACGCGCCGTTCGGGCCTGGTATCCGTTCTGGAGTCATCAGCTCGCCGCCTTCTTTCTCGCTGTCGCGCCGGTGATCACTTCGCACCGTCGCAGGGCTGGGTCGCAGCGTCCCCCCCGATAACGGCTGGCTTCCCAGCACATCCGGGTCGACTCATAGTGAACCGCCAGGTGAGCCACCTGTGCCATGAGCTAGCCGAAGCGTAGGTTCCGCGTTGCATCGATCTACCCCCGAAAGCGTCACAACTTGCCATCAATCCCCTGACGCAGCGTCTCGCCGTGCCATAAGAACTCGGATATTTCGGAGATTTAACCCATTTAGTAACTTTGATCCCCCCAACCGCGAAACGCCCCAGAAGTAAAGGCTTGCCCTCGAAGGCTTGCCTGTCGCAGAACCTCTGGTCCGTGGTCAAGAAGGCGACCTCGGCCGTCAGCGCCGCCGGTAGGAAGCAGCCGGGCCCCGGATGGCGGCACGGGCCGGCATTACTTAAAGATGACAGTGCGGCGGCCGTGGAGCAGGACGCGGTGCTCGGCATGCCAGCGCACCGCACGGGCCAGCGCGATCCGCTCGGCGTCGCGGCCGATGGCCGCGAGGTCCTCGGGGCTGTCCGAGTGGTCCACCCGGGCGACCTCCTGCTCGATGATCGGGCCCTCGTCCAGGTCGGCCGTCACGTAGTGCGCGGTCGCGCCAATCAGCTTCACGCCGTGCGCGTGCGCCTGATGGTAGGGCCGGGCCCCTTTAAAGCTGGGCAGGAAGGAGTGGTGGATGTTGATGATGCGACCGGTCATCTTGGCGCACAGTTCCGGCGACAGGATCCGCATGTAACGGGCCAGCACCACGAAGTCGATGCCGATCTCGCTGATCAGGTCGAGCAGGCGGCCCTCGGACCGCTGCCGCGCCAGCGGGTCGGTGCCAGCCGAGGCGCGGCCGGCACGTGCTCGAACGGCACGCCGTGCGCCGCCGCGAGCGGCGCCAGGTCGGGATGGTTGCCCACCACCAGCGGCACCTCGATGCGCAGCGACTCGGCGGCGCGGCGGTACAGCAAGTCGTTCAGGCAGTGCCCGGCCTTGGACACCATGATCAGCACCCGCGGCTGGACGGCGGTGTCGTGCAACTCCCACTCCATGCCGAACTCGGCCGCCACCGGGGCGAAGCCGCCGTACAGGGACTCGTAGGTCACCGGCGCGCCGGGCACCGTCTCCACGTGCACGCGCATGAAGAAATGCCCGCCGATCCGGTCGCCGAACTGCTGGCTGTCGAGCACGTTACAGCCGGCCCGGTGCAGGTAAGCCGCGACCGCGTGCACGATCCCAACCCGGTCCGGGCAGGAGAGGGTGAGAACATACTCGGGCATAAGGCGCCCACCGCGTGCACGCCGCCGTCCACGTGGACGATCTCGCCGGTGGTAGCCGGGAACCAGTCCGAAAGCAGCGCCACGCACGCCCGCGCGGTCGGCTCGGGGTCGGTGATGTTCCAGCCGAGCGGCGCCCGGGTGCCCCACACGCCCTCGAACCGGTCGAAGCCGGGGATGGACTTCGCGGCCATGGTGCGCAGCGGGCCGGCCGCCACGAGGTTCACCCGCACCCTCTTCTCCCCCAGGTCACGGGCCAGGTACCTGGCACACGACTCGAGCCCGGCCTTGGCCACGCCCATCCAGTCGTAGCCCGGCCAGGCCACGCTGGCGTCGAAGTCGAGACCCACCACGGACCCGCCACCGCCCATCAGCGGCAGGGCCGCCATCGTGACCGCCTTCAGCGAGTACGTGGAGACCTGCACCGCCGTCGCCACGTCGGGCCACCTGGTGTGCAGGAAGTTGCCGCCCAGCGCCTCCTCCGGGTTGGCGTAGGCGATCGCGTGCAGCACCCCGTCCAGGCCGTCGACATGCTCGGACACCCGGCCAGCCAGCGAGGCCAGATGATCTTCGCTGGTCACGTCCAGCTCGATCACCGGAGGCGGCGACGGCAGCCGCCTGGCGATGCGCTGCACCAGGCTGAGCCGCCCGAAGCCGGTCAGCACCACGGTCGCGCCCTCGGCCTGCGCGACCCGCGCAACGTGGAACGCGATCGAGGCGTCCGTGATGACCCCGGTGATCAAGATCCGCTTGCCCTCAAGGATGCCCATCACTGCCTCATTTCCGTGAAATCCGGCACAACTCACACCCTGCCCGGCCGGAACCCGCTAACTGAATGGCCGGCCGCGCGCAGCTTCCGTGTCATGCGTTGTTGGTTCCCCACAACTCGACGCCGGTCAGGCTCCGCGGATACGGCGTGGATGTCCCAGCCATGTCGCTGGAGCTGCATGAATGGGACATCCACATCGAATGATTCAGTGCCCCATCCCGAGCCCGCCGTCGACGGGTATGACGGCGCCGGTGATGTAGCTCGCGTCCGGTCCGGCCAGGAAGGCGACCGCCGCGGCGACCTCGGCCGCGACGGCGTACCGGCCGAGCGGCACGGCGCTGATGATCGCGGCCTTTCTCTCCTCCGGCAGGTTCGCCGTCATGTCGCTGTCCACGAACCCCGGCGCGACCACGTTGGAGGTGATGCCGCGTGACCCGAGCTCGCGGGCCAGCGACCTGGCCAGGCCGACCAGGCCGGCCTTGGACGAAGCGTAGTTGGCCTGGCCGGCTGAGCCGTACATGCCGACCACGGAGGAGATGAAGATGAGGCGTCCGCGGCGCATCCGCATCATGCCGCGCACCGCCCGCTTGGCCACCCGGTACGCGCCGGCCAGGTTGGTGTCGAGCACCTCGGCGAAGGCGTCCTCGCTCATCAGCGCGAGCAGCGTGTCGCGGGTCACGCCCGCGTTGGCCACCAGCACCTCGACCGGCCCCTGGTCCGCCTCCACCGCCGCGAAGGCGGCGTCGACGGACGCCGCGTCGCGCACATCGCACGGGACTACCGCCAGGCCGTCCACCGGGTCGCCGGAACGCGAGGTCACGGAGACGCTGTCGCCGTCGGCCGCGAACCGCCGCGCGATGGCCAGCCCGATGCCCCGGTTCCCGCCGGTCACCAGCACCGAACGCCCCATGTTCGCCGCCCTTCTTCACGCGTGCTGAGGCACCTGAGGGTACCCCGCGAAGGGGGGCCGGGGGGCACGGGGGGCGGCCAGCCCCCTCGTGCGGGGGGTCACCGGGGGGTCGCCCCCCGGGGGCTAACACAGATAGACTCACGCCGCGTGGATGACCAAGCCTCACGAATAGATCAGGAGTTCGCCGCCCTGCCGCTGCGGGAATTGGCGGACGCGGCGCTCGCGCAGGCCAGGAGCCTCGGCGCCCAGCACGCCGACTTCCGCGCCGAACGCATCAGGGGCCAGCAGGTCGGCCTGTCCGACGGGACCCCGCAGACGTTGTACGACGCCGACGACACGGGCCTGGCCGTCCGGGTGATCGTGGACGGGACCTGGGGCTTCGCCTCGGCCGTGGACCTTACCACGGATGCCGCGGCGCAGACGGCGCGGCAGGCCGTCGAGGTCGCCAGGGTCGCCGCCGCGATGAACACCGAGCCGATCGAACTGGCCCCGGAACCCGCCTACGGCGAGGTGACCTGGGTATCGGCTTACGACATCGATCCGTTCACGGTCAGCGCGGCGGACAAGGTGGCGCTACTGGTGCAGTGGAGCCGGGACCTGCTCGCGCATCCCACGGTCAGCCACGTGGACGCCTCGCTACAGCAGGTGCGGGAGTGCAAGTTCTACTCCGATGGCGCGACCACGGCGATCCAGCAGCGCGTTCGCGTGCACCCGGCGGTCACCGCGATCGCGGTGACCGGCGACGGCAGGTTCGACACCATGCGGACGCTGGCACCCCCGGCCGGGCGGGGCTACGAGTTCCTCACCGGAACCGGCTGGGACTTCGCCGCCGAGCTGGCCGAGCTACCCGACCTGCTTGCGGCCAAGCTGCAGGCCCCGTCGGTCGAGCCAGGCCACTACGACCTGGTCATCGACCCGTCTAACCTCTGGCTCACCATCCACGAGTCGATCGGGCACGCCACCGAGCTGGACCGGGCGCTGGGTTACGAGGCCGCCTACGCCGGAACGTCGTTCGCCACCCCGGACAAGCTGGGCCGCCTGCGGTACGGCTCGGACGTCATGAACGTCACCGGCGACCGCACGGCCGAGCACGGGCTGGCCACGGTTGGCTACGACGACGAGGGGGTGGCCGGGCAGTCCTGGGACCTGATCCGCGACGGCATCCTGGCCGGCTACCAGCTGGACCGGCGGATGGCGGCGCTGAAGGGGTTCGGCCGCTCGAACGGTTGCGCCTTCTCCGACGGCCCGGGCCATATGCCGCTGCAGCGGATGGCCAACGTGTCACTCCAGCCCGCCGCGGGCGGCCCGGCCACCGCGGGCCTCATCGCCGGGGTCGAGGACGGGATCTACATCCTCGGCGACAAGAGCTGGTCGATCGACATGCAGCGGTACAACTTCCAGTTCACCGGCCAGCGCTTCTTCCGGATCAGGAACGGCCGCCTCGACGGGCAGCTGCGCGACGTCGCCTACCAGGCGACCACCACCGACTTCTGGGGCTCGATGGAGGCTATCGGCGGCCCGCAGACCTACGTGCTCGGCGGCGCGTTCAACTGCGGCAAGGGCCAGCCCGGCCAGGTCGCGCCGGTCAGCCACGGCTGCCCGGCGGTCCTGCTGCGCGGCGTGCGGATACTCAACACGGCGGAAGAGGGAGAATCATGAGCGGGCTGTCCCCGCAGGAAACCGTCGAGCGCGCGCTGGCCGCGGCCAAGTCCGGTGACTGCGTGGTGATCGCCGAGGAGACCTCCACCGCGAACCTGCGTTGGGCAGGCAACACGCTCACCACCAACGGCGTGACGGGTTCCCGCCAGCTCACCGTGATCGCCATCGACCGGCGCGCGGCCGGGAATGGGTACAGCGCCGCCACCGGCGTGGTGTCCCGGGCTGGCGTCCGGCCCGGCCAGATCGAGGACGTGGTCCGCGAGGCCGAGCACGCGGCCGCCGAGGCTACCCCCGCAGAGGACGCGGGCGAGCTGGCTGGGGCGGGAGAACCAGGCCCGTTCGGGATCAATGCCACCGAACCCGGCTGGGACGCGCAACCCAGCCGGACCGAGATCGGCGTGCTGCGTGACTTCGCGGCCGCGCTCGGGCAGACGCTGCGTGCCGCCGAGGGGGCCGGCCGGAAGCTGTACGGGTTCGCCGAGCACCAGATGGAGAGCACCTTCCTCGGCACCTCGGCCGGGTTGCGGCTGCGGCATGACCAGCCGGCCGGGCGGGTCGAGCTGAACGCCAAGTCCGCCGACATGGCCCGGTCGGCCTGGACAGGCGTCGGGACCCGCGACTTCGCCGACGTGGACATCGCCGGCCTGGACGCCGGGCTGGCCGGGCGGCTCGGCTGGGCCGGGCGCACGGTCTCTCTGCCGGCCGGCCGGTACGAGACCCTGCTCCCGCCCACCGCAGTATCCGACCTGCTCATCTACCTGTACTGGTCGGCCGGGGCGAAGGAGGCGGCCGAGGGGCGGACCGTGTTCAGCAAGCCCGGCGGCGGGACCCGGGTCGGCGAGCGGCTGTCCTCCCAGCCCGTGACGCTGTCCAGCGACCCCCTTGCCCGGGGACTGCAGTGCGCTCCGTTCGTGATCGCGCACGCGTCCGGGCCGGACTCCTCGGTCTTCGACAACGGGCTCCCGCTCGGCGCCACCTCGTGGATCCGCGACGGCTCGCTGGCCGCCCTGGTCTCCTCCCGGCACTCGGCCGCGCTCGCCGGGCTCCCCGTCACCCCCGCCATCGGCAACCTGACCTTCGCTGTGCACACTCCCGGGGCCGCGCCCGCTTCCGGCGCCGCGGCGCCGGGGCTCGAGCAGATGATCGCCTCGACCCGGCGCGGGCTGCTGCTCACCTGCCTGTGGTACATCCGCGAGGTGGACCCGCGGACCCTGCTGCTCACCGGGCTCACCAGGGACGGGGTCTACCTGGTGGAGAACGGCGAGGTGACGGGCGCGGTGAACAACTTCAGGTTCAACGAGTCGCCGGTCGGCATGCTCGGGCGGCTGCTCGAGGTGGGCGCCACCGAGCCGACGCTGCCGCGCGAGTGGGGCGACTACTTCAACCGGGCCGCCATGCCGTCGGTGCGGGTAGAGGGCTTCAACATGTCCTCGGTGAGCCCTGCCAGTTGAGCTGGGCCAACTGAAGTCCGAGGAGGCGGGGTCACCTGCGCTTGCGCCTGGGCTTACCTTGGAAGTGTGAGGTTGAGCCATTCGGGCCGGCAGTCGTCGGTGCACGTCGTCACGCAGGCGCACCGGTCGCTGTCTGACGACATCTCTTACCGGCAGCGCAGGTACCTGCTGATGATGGGAATCCGCACGGCCTGCTTCGTGATAGCCGTCGTGCTCTTCCTGAATCACTTCGGCTGGCTCACCGCGATACCCGCCGTCGGCGCCATCTTCATTCCGTATTTCGCTGTCGTGTTCGCCAACGGCGGCCGGGAGCCGGACAACGTCCGGGGCTTCATGGAGTACCGCCCGAACCTGCCTGCCACCCGCGACTCCAGCGGGTCCTCAGAAGCAAACGAGGGAAACGGCCACCGGCCCGTCGGCCCTGGCGCCGGTGATTACTAATCGTGAGAGATTGGGCCTGTTCAGCTCGTCCCGAGATCTGGTTGTAATTGGGTCTTGACACACTAGGGGGTGTTTCCGTGTACGATTCATATCGATGCTCTGGTCCCCCGTCGGAGCATCACTGCCGGCGTTCCGGGCCCCCGTCGGAACGCCGATGATCGCGACGCCGGGTGGTTTGCCCCCGTAACCACCCGGCGTCGCCCTATGCTCGGGGCTTTTCAAGCCCCTTGCCGAGGGCTCGCAGTGCTCTTCCGGGGGACGACCCCCGGACCCCCGAGGCGGCCCCCGGTTGGATGGGGTGCTCGGCGTTGGCCTTCTTCTGTTCGGCGTTGGCTTCTGCTGTTGGGTGGCGGGCTTGTTCTGGGTTTTGGGGGTCTGAGGCTTCTTGTGGTCGGCGCGGCTACTTGTGGGGCTCGTGGGTGCCGGGATTATCTGATCTTGGCAAGTGAGGGTTGACATGAGTTAGGACTGGCAACGGGGGGTGCCGGGACCGTTCGGGCGGCTGCGTGCACCGGCGAGGACACGGGGAGCGAAGACCGTCGGGTGGCGGGGTTCAAGATCGGCGGGGAAGGGGCGGGATGATCGTGAGGCGGGACATCGGGGTGTTCGGCGGGGGCGGCTTCAAGATCGCGGAGGGGACACGGCCACCGGCACCGCCGGCCGGATACCAGACCTGGCCCAGATGATTACCTGAGCATCCGCAGAAGCTCCGCTGTGCGCGCCCGCCGCGATGTCCCGCCGGACTCGGGGGGCTGGCATGCGCTATAGATGCGATCTAGGTTCCGTCGGTGCGAGAGTTGAGGTTTTTGGCGTGTGCGAGCGCAATCCGTAAGGTTTCCTGTCCCGGCGAGGACGGAACTGGTTGCGTCGCGGGGCGAGGATTGTCCGTCACTTTTCGTTATAGAGACGAGCAAAACTAGGAATGATCAGCAGGTGCATACTAACTAATGAGCCGCAATGCTTGTTCGTTGTATGCAATGCGGTCACGGTTATTCTGTCTTGCGGAACTCGGCTATAGCTATGCCGAGCATCCCCAGCCCCATGGCGGCGACCAGAGCCAGCGATAGCCCCAGCGGGACCGGCCAGCCGAACCAGGTGATGCCGGGGCTCAGCCTGTTCAGCACCTGGCCGAAGGGCAGGTGCGCGAACACCGCGTGCCGCATCGGGTCGACGACGTAGGTGAGCGGATCGACCCTGGTCAGCACGGTCAGCCAGGTCGGCAGCCCGTTCAGCGGGTACAGCGCGCCGGAGAGGAAGAACAACGGGAGCACGAACAACTGGGTCAGCGCCATGAACGCCTGGATCTGCTTGATCCTGGCCGCCATCATGACGCCGAACGCGGTCAGCGTGAACGACAGCAGCAGCAGCTCCGCCACCAGGGTGAGCAGCAGCACCGGGTCGTAAGGCACGTGCGCCACGCCGGCCAGGGCCAGGAAGATGAGGCCCTGGAAGGTGGCGACTGTCGCGCCGCCCAGGCACTTGCCGACCACGATGGCCCACCGGCGGACCGGCGCGACCAGCATCTCGCGCAGGAAGCCGAACTCCCGGTCCCATACGATCGACGCGGCCGAGAAGATCGCGGTAAACAGCACCGACATGGCCAGCACGCCCGGGTAGATAAACGTCCGGAAATCCACTCCGGCCGGCAGGCCGCGAGAGGCCAGCCGGGAAAGGCCGGTGCCGAGCACGAACAAGAACAGCACCGGCTGCACCAATGACGTGATGGCTCGCAGCCGGTCGGTGCGGAACCTGATCAGCTCACGGCGCCAGACGATGCTGACGGCGCGCAGGTCGGCACGGATGCTGCGCTCGGGAACCGCGACCCTGATGAGCTCGGTGAGGTCGCCTTCCCCGGTCTGGTGAACCGCGATGTCCTTCGTAGCCACTGCCGCTACCTCCTGCCGAACCGCGTGGCGATCCTGCGGTTGCGGTCGCCGATCGTGGCCTCGGCGTCGCGGATCGTCTTGCCGGTATAGGACATGAATACGTCATCCAGGGACGGCCGGGACACGCTCACCGACTGGATCGCTACCGGCAGGGCGCCGAACAGCTGGGGCACGAAATGCTCACCGGACTCCACCGAGAACGTCACCAGGCCCTCGTGCACGCCCGCCTCGATGCCGAAGACCTCCGCCAGCGCGCGGATCGCCGTCGCGTCGTCCTCGGTGCTGATCTGGACCCGATCCTTGCCCACCGAGGCCTTCAGCGCCTCCGGCGTATCGATGGCGACGATCGTGCCGTGGTCGATGATGGCGATCCGGTCGCAGTTCTCCGCCTCGTCCATGTAGTGCGTGGTCAGGAAGATGGTGATGTCCTCGCGTTTTTTGAGGTCGTTGATGTATGCCCAGATGGATACGCGGGTTTGCGGGTCTAGCCCCACCGTCGGCTCGTCGAGGAACAGCACCCGCGGCGCGTGCAGCAGGCCGCGGGCGATCTCCAGGCGGCGCTGCATGCCGCCCGAGTAGGTGGCGACCACGCTGCCGCGGCGGTCCCAGAGCCCGACCATCTCGAGCACCTGTCGCAGCCGCGGCCCGAACGCCGCCTTGGGCACCCCGTACAGGTCGGCGTGGAAGCGCAGGTTCTGCTCCCCGGTGAGATAGTTGTCCAGCGTGGTGTCCTGGAACACCAGGCCGATGTTGCGGCGCACGGTGTCGCGTTCCGTTACGACGTCGTGACCGGCGACCCTGGCGGTACCCGAGGTCGGGTCCGCCAGGGTGCACAGGATCTTGATGGTGGTGGACTTGCCTGCCCCGTTCGGGCCGAGGAAGCCGAAGGTCTCTCCGGTGGCCACCGCGAAGTCGATGCCGCGCACGGCCTCGATCTCGCCGTACCTCTTGGTCAGCGCGCTGACCGAGATAGCCGGACTCACCCTTGCGTGGCCTCCTCCGCTTCCTCGCCGTCTGCCGCGAGGATACGGTATAGCGCCCGCCGGGTGTCAGCCAGGATCTTGCCGGCCTGCTGGACCTGGGCCGCGGAGCCCGCCTGCGCCACTTGCGACACGGCCACCATGACCTGGTGGATCGTGTGCCGCAGCTGGACCTCGGTGTCGTTGACGCTGCCGGTCACGGCGTCCCAGGACGCCTTGAGCTCGTCGGCGTGTTCCTCGACGTACGCGCGGCCCTCCTCGGTCAGTGTGTACATCCGGCGTCGGTCTTCGCCCGCGGCCTCGGCCCTGATCAGGGCCTCGTCCTCGAGCTGCTGCAGCGCCGGGTACACCGACCCCGCGCTCGGCCGCCAGACGCCCTGGGTGCGCGCGCCGATCTCCTGGATAATCTGGTAGCCGTTCCACGGCTGGCCCTCGGCCAGCAGGTCGAGGATCGCGGCCCGCACGTCACCGCGCCGGACCCGCGGCCCCCGGCCGCCGAATTTGGGCGGCCCGAACGGCCCGCCGCGCATCCCGAACTCGAACGGCCCGCCGCCCCAGCCTCCGGGGCCGGGTCCCGGGCCGCCGCGCATCCGCATGCGCGTCCGGTGGCCACCACGGCGCTCTCGGGGACCCCGGGGATCCCCCCATTCTTCGCTATGCATTGTGATACTCCTTGGAAGTGTCTAGATCGCTTCTCGATCCTTGTCGTTAGTTCAACGATATATCGATGACGATCGACTGACAAGGACTGGGGTCTAGGATCATGAGATTCCGTTGCCGTGCTTCGCATCGGAAACCACACCAGCCCGCAAGAGGGCGGCCGATCGCGTTGCTGGCGGAGTCGCCCGTGGCGTTGCTGGCGGAGTCGCCCGTGGCGTTGCTGGCGGAGTCGCCCGTGGCGTTGCTGGCGGAGTCGCCCGTGGCGTTGCTGGCGGAGTCGCCCGTGGCGCGGCGCGAGAGTGAACTTCCGTCACTCTGGTAGCGCCGGTACCAGAACATACGATGTGAATGTCCCATTCATGCAGCTCCAGCGACATGGCTGGGACATCCACGCCTTATCGGCGGAGCCAGGCGCGGCGGCGGGGTTAGGCGCCGGGCGCGGTTTACGCGCCGACGGGGAGGGTGTACTCGCGGCGGATGCTGCTGCCGAGGCGGGAGATGTCGGCTCCGTAGACGTGCATGGAGATGGCCACGGTGTCACCGGTGTTGCGGACGCGGTGAATGTCGCCGGGCGGCGCGAAGCCGCTCACGGCCCCGGCCGGGTTCACGTTGCGGGCGGTGAGCATGAGGGCGCGCCCGCCGTCGGCCAGCGCGAAGATCTCCTCGTGCTCGCGCCCCTGCAGGACGCCGGTGACGCACCAGGCCACGTGATCGTGGATCATCGTCTGCTGTCCGGGCATCCAGACCATGGCCGAGATCGAGAAGCTGCCGTCGGGTTCGGCGTGCAGCAGGTGGCTCTGGTAGCCCGCGGGGTCACCGCGCCGCAGCGGCGCGGGGAGGATCTCCACCGGATCAGGCAGGGTGGCGCGCAGCGCGGCGGACACGCAGTCCGCGGTGTCCAGCCAGCCGAGGCCGCGGCGGACCTCGGCGCGGATCGCGCGCACGAGGCCATCCGGGCATGCCCCGGCGAGCACGGGGACGGGATCTGCCTCGCGGCGAGCAGTGATGGCAGCTGTGCTGGTCAGAGACATGATCCCAGGTTAACGACGAACCGTTCATCGACACTAATGCCAATTAGCCCACTCATACATAGACAATATTGATCAATGCTGCGGTACGAGTGCGCGCCGACGGTGTCGGCATGGGACGCTTAGTCGGTGACGGCGGAATAGGCGACCACGCCACGGCGCATGGCGTCGATGGCGGCGCGGGCGGTCGCGGCCAGGTCACCCGCGCGGGAAGCACCGTCGGGACGGGAAGCGCCGTCGGGACGGGAAGCGCCGTCGGGACGGGAAGCACCGTCGGGACGGGAAGCACCGCCGGGACGGGAGGCGCCGTCCGCGGACGGTTGCGGGGTCGCCGCGGCGATCTGGTCCAGCAGGTCGATGAGCTGCTTGACGGAGCGGACGAAGTCGCCGGGAGTGAGGTCGGGCGTCTCAGCCAGGACGCTCTCCAGCCGCGCGCCGCGGGCCCATCGGTAGGCCGCCCAGGCGAAGCCTAGGTCGGGCTCGCGCAGGAACGACAGATCGTTATCCTTCTCAAGCTGATCGAGCTCGCCCCAGGTGCGGACCATGGCGGCCAGCGCCTCGGGCACCCGGCCCTTGGGCAGCCGGGGCGGCTGGACGTCACTGGCCTGGCGCGACTCGAAGGACAGGGCGGACACGCAGGCGGCCAGCTCGGCCGGGGACAGGTCGTCCCACAGGCCGTGGCGCAGGCACTCGGCGGCCAGCAGGTCCAGCTCGGTGTACAGGCGGCCCAGCCGGTGCCCGTCTGGCGTGACGGTGTCCCCGGTCAGGTAGCCGAGTCGCTCCAGGACGCGGCACACCCGGTCGAAGGTGCGGGCGATCACATGCGACCGGCCTGCTACCCGGCGTTCGAGTGCCTCGGTCTCGCGCGCCAGCCGCATGTAACGTTCGGCGTACCGGGCGTGGTTCTCGCGGTCGGGGCAGCCGTGGCACGGATGGCGGCGAAGCCGCCGCCGCAGGTCCGCGAGGGCGCCGGCGTCCGGCGAGCCCTGCTCCCAGTCCGCCGCGCGGACCGGGCGCCGCGCGGACCCGGCGCCCTCGGGCCGGCTGGCCAGCCGGTTCCGCATGGTCGCCGCGAGGTCCTTACGGTGCTGCGGGGAGCGCGGGCTGAACGACCCGGGAATCCTTATCTTGTCGATCACCTCGGCCGGCACCGGGAAGTCCGCCACCGCCAGCCGTTTGACCTGGCGTCCCTCGGTGAGGACGAGCGGACCCGGCCCGGTGAACTCCGGTGGGCCGCTGCCGTTGCCCCCGACCCTGGCGGAGCCTGGGACGCTCCCGCCGGGATGGTCACCACCACCGGAGCCGCGGCCCGCGCGATCGGCCGGCCTGCCGTTGCCGCCGCGGGCTGGATGCAGACCAGGCTGAAGGACCACAGCAAGACCCGCCCGCCGGCCGCCCGGCACCCGGATGATGTCACCCGGGCGCAGCTGCGAGAGGGATCGCGCCGCCTCCGCCCGCCGGGAGCTCGCCCGGGCGCGGGACATGTCACGCTCTGCCTCGGTCAATGACCTTCTCAGCTCCGCATACTCGGCGAAGTCACCCTGGTCGCAGCTCATCGACCCGGCCAGCTCCTGCATCGCCTGGCGGTTCTTGCGCACCTGCCGGGTCAGGCCGACGACGCCACGGTCGGCCTGGAACTGCGCGAACGAGGACTCGAGCAGGGTCGAGGCGCGAGCCCGGCCGGCCCAGCCGGTCAGGTTCACGGCCATGTTGTAGGAGGGCCGGAAGCTCGAGTTGAGCGGATAGGTACGGGTGCTGGCCAGGCCGGCTACCGCACCCGGGTCCATGCCGGGCTGCCACAGGACCACCGCGTGGCCCTCGACGTCGATGCCGCGCCGCCCGGCCCGCCCGGTCAGCTGGGTGTACTCCCCCGCGGTCAGGTTCGCGTGGGTCTCGCCGTTCCACTTGTCCAGCTTCTCGATGACCACGGTCCTGGCCGGCATGTTGATGCCGAGTGCCAGCGTCTCGGTCGCGAACACCGCGCGGACCAGGCCGACCGCGAACAGCTCCTCGACAATCTCCTTGAAGGCGGGCAGCATCCCGGCATGGTGCGCCGCGATCCCGCGCCGCAGCCCGGTCAGCCACTCGCCGTAGCCGAGCACGGTGAGGTCCTCCGGCGGGATGTCCGCGGTGCGGCGCTCGGCGGCCTGCTGGATCATCTCGGCCTCTTCCGGCGTGGTCAGCCGCAAGCCCGCGGCCAGGCACTGCTCGACCGCCGCGTCACAGCCGGCCCGGCTGAAGATGAACGTGATCGCGGGCAGCAGCCCGTTGGAGTCGAGCCGGGAGATCACGTCGGGCCGGTAGGCCGGCGGGAACCGGCGCGGCCTATGTCCGCCGCGGCCGGCCCGCTGCGGGGCCTTGCGCTCGATCCAGGTATCCCGCTGGGCCACTCGCAGCAGTTCGGGGTTGAGCCGGGGGTGCCCGTCGCCGGCGGAGCCGGCCGTGGGCTCGGTGTCGGTGAACAGGTCGTACAGCCGGTGCCCGGCCAGCACGTGCTGCCACAACGGCACGGGCCGGTGCTCGTCCACGATGACCTCAGTGCCGCCGCGGACCTGGTCCAGCCATTCGCCGAACTCCTCGGCGTTGCTCACCGTCGCGGACAGCGCCACCACCCGTACCGACTCGGGCAGGTGGATGATCACTTCCTCCCACACCGCGCCGCGGGACCTGTCCGCCAGGTAGTGAACCTCGTCGAGCACGACATAGCCGAGGCCGGCCAGCGCCGCCGACCCGGTGTACAGCATGTTGCGGAGCACCTCGGTGGTCATCACCACCACCGGCGCATCCCCGTTGATGCTGTTGTCCCCGGTGAGCAGGCCTACCGTCCGGCTGTCGTAGCGGCGCACCAGGTCGGCGTACTTCTGGTTGGACAGGGCCTTGATCGGCGTGGTGTAGAAGCACTTGCGGCCCTGGGCGAGCGCCAGGTGCACGGCGTACTCGCCGATCACCGTCTTGCCCGAGCCGGTGGGCGCGGCCACGAGCACCCCGCGGCCCGCGCTCAGCGCCTGGCACGCCTCGACCTGGAAGCCGTCGAAGTCGAAGTCGTAGAGCGCGCGGAAACTCGCCAGTTCCGGAGCCGCCTGCCGGTCGCGGAACGCGGTGTACCGGTCCGCCGGAGTGGTCATGGATTCCAGGTTAGGCCCTCGTCCAACTCACGGGGCCGCAGGCGCTAGTTGAGCCGGTTGTCGCGGGTACCCGTCTCGTCCAGGTCGAGGGGGGATAGTTCGTCGTCGGCCAGGCCGGCGTACGGGTCGGGGTGCAGCCGGGCCTGGCGCCGGTCATGGCGCCACACGATGAACTCGGCCGCCTCGATCAGCACCACGCACCCCCCGCCCAGGATCAGCATCGTGATCGGATCCGGGCTCGGATTCGCCATCCCCGCGATCAGGAACACCCCGAAGATCATCACCCGCCGCCACTTGCGGAACCGCTCATGCGTCAAGATCCCCGCCATGTTCAGCATGATGATCAGCAGCGGCACCTCGAACGCCAGCCCGAACGCCAGCATCATCGCCATCACGAAGCTCATGTACGCATCGACCTGGATGTAATTCCCCACCGTGGACGGGGTCAGCCCCAGCAGGTAATGCATCGACCGGCCCAGCGACCAGTAGCACAACGTGATCCCGGCCAGGAACAACGGCACCGCCGTGCCCAGGAAGATGTACCCCCACCGCTTCTCCCGGGCATACAGCCCCGGCGCGATGAACGCCCAGACCTGGTACAGCCACACCGGCGAGGACACGATGATCCCCACGATGAACGCCACCTTCACCCGCAGGTAGAACGCGTCCAGCGGGCCGTTCAGCACCAGCTGGTTGACGCCGGCGGTGGCGCACCCGGTGTGGCCCCGGATCACCGCATGGCACAGCGGCCGGCTGATGATCCTCCAGGCCCAGTCGAAGACGATGAACCCGAGGATCATCCCCGCGATCAGCGCCAGCGCCATCTTCACGATCCGGTTCCGCAGCTCGCGCAGGTGATCAAACAGCGGCATCCGGCCCTCAGGGTTCGCCTGCCGCCGCGAGCTCACATACTGCTCACCCACGATCCGCGCGCCCTGGATGGCACCGGGAAGTTTCGCCATGACCGCTACCGGCAGACGCCCGGACTAGCTGGACTGCTGACTGCGCTGCGGCTCAGCGGTCGCGGCGGCGTTGGCGGGAGGGGTGTCCATGGCGGCAGACCGCTGGAGATCGCGGATCTGCTGCTGCAACGCGTCAATCTGGCCCTGCTGGTCCGCAGGGCCGGCCGCACTTTGGGAGGGGGCCGCGGTGAGCTGGGCCTGCGGGAACTGGGGCGCGGACGTGCCGTCCTGAGCGGGCGAATCCTTCTCGTCTTCGTGCAGGCCCTGAACTTCTTTCTTCAAGATGCGCATGGACTGGCCGAGTGAGCGCGCCGCATGGGGGAGCTTCTTGGACCCGAACAGCACGATGATCACCAAGGCGATGATCAAGATCTTCCACGGGCTGTCAAACAGGTCACCAACCATGTCTGTCCTCTTTAACGCCGGAGACGTTCTTCTCGGCCCGAGTGTACACGCGCCCTGGTCGAGCCGCAGTTCCCGCCGGTTGAACCGCGGGTCTGGAGACGATAAAGCCACATAGTTAGCAAGAGCCGCGGTGGCTGTCTCGCGCACCTCCGCCACGAGCGATGGCGGCGAGACCACCTGGCCGTCCTCACCGAGCCGCATCGCCAGCCGCCGTACCCAGCCCGTGTCCGGGGTGCGCAGCACCACCCGCAGCCGACCGTCCTGGTGGTCCGTCACCGACTCGCACGGGTAGTACTCCGCCACCCAGCGCCCGGCTGCGGACAGCTCGAGCTCGACCTGCACGTCGTCCGGCGACGGCCGGAACAGGCCCTGGTCGATGTCGACCGGCTCGGCCTGCGCCGGAGGCGCAGACGGCACGTCGAGCACGTCGAGGCTGAGCACGCGGTCCAGCCGGAACAGCCGCACTCCCTCGGCCCGAAGGCACCAGCCCTCCAGGTAGGGCCGCCCCTCCACCACGAGCAGCCGCATCGGGTCGACGTCACGCTCGGTGGCCTCATCTCGGCCGGGCACGTAGTAGCGCAGGTGCACCCGTCGCTTGGCGGACAGGGCGGCGCCGATCTGGCCGGCGTACCCTTCGGCGTCGTGGTCAGCGATGTCGACCTGCACGGCGACCTGGGCGCTCACCGAGGCGGCCTCGCCGGCCGCGGCCTCGAGCTTGGCGATCAGCCGGGACATCGCCGAACGATCCTCGAGCCCGGGCACCTCGGCCAGCATGCGCAGCGCGACGAGCAAGGCGCTGGCCTCGTCGACGGCCAGCCGCAGCGGCCGGCCCATGGACTCGGCCTGGCTGACGACGATCTCGCCGCCCTCGTAGGACAGGTCGATCGGACAGTAGGGGTCGGGGGCGCGCAGCTCGACGCACCAGAGCAGGTTCAGGTCGTCGACGAGCTCGCGCTCGCTGATCCCGAACGCCTCCGCCGTCTCGGCCAGGCCCACCACCTTCCTGCTCATCACGTAGGGCACCAGAGCGAGCAGCCGCTGCAGCCGCTCGGTCGAGGTGACGAGAGCCGTCATGCCAGGACCCCCTTGAGATGGCGGATCACGGCCTCGCGCAGGTCCGGCGGGTCGAGGACCACCGCGTCCGGGCCGAACGAGGCGGCGTAATCTGCGAACCAGCCCAGGTCCGCGAACCGCGTGGTGACCAGGTCCCATCCTGGCGCCGAGTCGTCGGCCCGCACCGAGACGGCATGCCGGCGCAGCCCGACGCCGGCTCCGGCCCGCACCCTGAGCAGGGCGGTGCGCTCCTGGGATGGCGCGGAGTCCCGGTCGCGGACCAGTTCGCGCACGTCCGTGCCCTCCGGCACCGTCACCCGGCCGGGCGGGCCGGAGAACTTCACCGGGCCCGCGATCCGGCCGAGCCGGAACACCCGGACGGCGTTGCGTCCCCGGTCCCAGCCGGCCACGTACCAGCGGCCGTGCCGGTTCACCACCCCCCACGGCTCGAGCTCGCGCCGCTGCGGTTCGCTCCGCCCGGCGGCGCGATAGCTGAACGTGACCGGCCGGCGGTCCCTGACCGCCTCCCACAGCGGCCCGAAGGCGGGCTCAGGCCTGCCGAGCCGGGGCTCTATACCCTGCGGCACCGGCGAGTGCTCATCACCGCCGTCCTGGCCGTTCGGGTTCTTCGGGGTCTTGGGGTCGGCATCGATACCGGCGGCGCGCAGTTTCAGCAGCGCCCCGGCGGCGGCGCCGGCCAGCTCAGCCCGCCGCCAGACCCGCGCGGCCAGGCCGAGCACCGCCGCCTCGTCAGCCTCCAGCCGCAGCTCAGGCAGCTGGTAGGCCTGCTGCCTGATCCGGTAGCCGGGGTCGTCGTCGAACAGGTGGTTGACGCCGGTCTCTAGCGGCACGCCGAGCTCGCGCAGGTCCTCCTTGTCCCGCTCGAACATCCGCTTGAACAGGTCGTCCTGCTCGGGATAGCCGGGCACGGCCGCGCGGATCTGCTCGGCGGTGAGGTAGCGCCTGGTAGAGAGCAGGCAGACGACAAGGCCGAGCAGCCGCTCAGTCTTGCGCTTGGACATGGTCCCCTCCGAGGCCTGGAGATGACTCCAGATTATTGTCTCAGTGCTAGTCCGGGGGACGACCCCCCGGAGCCCCCCGCGACCGGGGGGAATCCATCCCCCCAGACCACCCTGGGGCTAGAGTTCCGGGGTGATCACATGGCGGAACGGCACGGTCAGCGGGACGCGCCGCGAGTGGCCGGGCGCGGTCGAACTGGACGTATCGGTGGACGGTGCACCTGAGGACGGGAGGCCGGTGCGCGCGCTGGCCTACCCGGCGCTGACCGGACGGCCGCGGCCCGGCGACCGGGTGCTGGTCAACACGACGGCGCTCGACCTGAGCCTGGGCACCGGCGGTTACGCACTCGTGGTCGCGGTCCCCGACCGGCTGCCACCCGATCCAGAGCTGGCCGGCCATCTGGTCAAGGCCCGCTACTCGCCGCTGCAGGCGACTGTCCTCGGCGCGGACGAGCAGGGGTCGCCGCACCACGGCGTGCTGCGCGACGCGGACGACATCGGCGGGATGCCCGTCGTGGTGGCCGACCTGCACTCGGCCCTCCCGGCCGTGCTGGCCGGCCTCTTGGCGGCCGAACGGTCCCGGCCTGACCGCTCTGGCTCCGGCCAGGAGCCCAGGGTGGTGTACGTGATGCAGGACGGCGGGGCGCTGCCGGCCTGGTTCTCGCGCACCTGCGCCACGCTCCGCGAGGCCGGCTGGCTGGCGGCGACGGTGACCACCGGGCAGTCGTTCGGCGGGGACCTGGAGACGGTCACCGTGCACACCGGGCTGCTCGCCGCGCGGCATGTCCTCGGCGCCGACGTGGCGGTGATCGCCCAGGGACCGGGCAACCTCGGCACCGGGACCCGCTGGGGCTTCTCCGGGGTGGCGGCGGGCGAGGCCGTCAATGCGGTCGCGGCGCTGGGCGGGCGCCCGGTGGCGTCGCTGCGGATCAGCGACGCTGACCCGCGGATGCGGCACCGCGGCGTCTCGCACCACAGCCTGACCGCCTATGGCCGGGTCGCGCTGGCCCGGGCCGACGTGGTGGTGCCCGCGCTGGCCGGGGAATTCGGCGTCCGGGTGGCGGCCGAGGCCGCGGCGCTGGGCGCGCGGCACGAGGTCGTCACCGTACCGGTTGACGGACTGGAGGCGGCACTGCGGGCGTGCCCGGCGCGGCTATCCACCATGGGCCGCGGGCTGGACGAGGACCTGGCCTACTTCCTGGCTGCAGCGGCGGCCGGCCGGCACGCCGGCCGGCTTCTGCGTCAGGACCGGCCGGTCAGGGCTGATGGAGCGTGTCGATGATGTCGACCACGAACACCAGGGTGTCGTTGCCCTTGATGCCGGCCTGGGACGCGCCGGATTTGCCGTAACCCTGGGCCGGCGGGATGGAGAGCATCACCCGGCTGCCCGCGGTCTGGCCGACCAGGCCCTTGTCCCAGCCGGGGATGACCTGCTCGGGCGATGCGCCGATGACGAAGCCGAACGGCGAACCCGCCGACCACGAAGAGCCGAAGACCTTCTTGGTCCGCCAGATGTAGCCGACATATTGCGCGATGACGTAGTCGCCCTTGGCGACCTTCGGGCCGTTGCCCTTGACCAGCGTCTTGGTCACCAGGGCGCCAGGTGGCGCGGAGGACGGGAAGGTCAGCGTCGGCGCGGTGCCCGACTTGGCGCTGACGGTGGGCAGGCTGCCGCCGCCGGCGGACACCTGCGTGCCCGTCGCGCCGGCGGTGTCGGAGTAGGCCTTGAGCACGTCGATGACGAACACCAGGGTGGTGCTGCCGGTGATGCCGAGCTGCGAGTTGCCCGAGGTGCCATAGCCCTGTGAAGGCGGGATGACGGCAAGGATGCGGCTGCCCACCTTCTTGCCGATCAGTGCGGATTCCAGCCCGGGCAGCATCGTCCCGCCGATCACCGTGGGGCTGGCGGTGTAGGTGCTGGCCTTCAGCGACGAGCTTTTGCCCTGCCAGAAGTACAGGACGAAGTTGGCGGCCAGGGCGTCGCTCTTGGTGAGGGTGGCGCCGCTGCCCTGGATGAGCGTCCTGACCGTGAGGCTGTTACCGGGCGTGGCCTTCGGGATGGTCACCTTCGGCGCCTTGTCGAAGACTCCGGTTGCGGTGACGGCCGTGTTCGCGCCCGGGGAGGTGACGCCGGATGCAGATGCGGACCCGGATGCAGATGCGGACGCGGATCCGGATGACGAGGCGGCCGGCTTCGACGACCCGCTACAGCCCGCGAGGACCACGCAGGCCAGCAAGGGGATGACGATAAGCGCTAGGGAGCGTCGCATGAAAACCTCAAAAGTGGTGAATGTCAGCCCCGCCAGCCTACTGGGCCGACCAAGTGGCCGAGGCCCCCCGCAGACTGCCTACAGCGAACTCTCAGCTTGCGCGGCTACGTACCGTCACATGCCGGCGATGAGCTTCTCGACCCGCTCGTCGACTGAGCGGAACGGGTCCTTGCACAGCACCGTCCGCTGGGCCTGGTCGTTCAGCTTGAGATGCACCCAGTCGACGGTGAAGTCGCGCCGCTTCTCCTGGGCCCGGCGGATGAACTCGCCCCGCAGCCTGGCCCGCGTCGTCTGCGGCGGGACCGACTTGGCCTCGAAGATGTCGATGTCGCGGGCGGCCCGTTCCACCGCCCCGGCCCGCTGGAGCAGGTAGTACAGGCCGCGCCCGCGGTGCACGTCGTGGTAGGCCAGGTCGAGCTGGGCCACCCGCGGCGAGGACAGCGGCAGGTCGTGCCGGGCCCGGTAGCGCTCGATCAGCTGGTACTTGGTCACCCAGTCGATCTCCCGCGCGATCATGTCGAGGTTGCCGGTCTCGATCGCGGACAGCGCTCGCTCCCACATGTCGAGGACCCGCTTGCTTACCGGGTCGAGACCGTTCTTGGCGGTGAAGTCCTTGGCCCGGTTCAGGTATTCGTACTGGATGTCCAGGGCGGACAGCTCGCGTCCGTTGGCCAGCCGGACCCGGCTGCGCCCGGTCATGTCGTGGCTGACCTCGCGGATCGCGCGGATCGCGTTGTCCAGGGTCAGGTCGCGCATGATCGCGCCGGCCTCGATCATCCGCAGCACCAGGTCGGTCGACCCGATCTTGAGCAGCGTGGTGGTCTCGCTCATGTTGGAGTCGCCGACGATCACGTGCAGCCGCCGGAAGCGCTCGGCGTCGGCATGCGGCTCGTCCCTGGTGTTGATGATGGGGCGCGACCTGGTGGTAGCCGAGGACACGCTCTCCCAGATGTGCTCGGCCCGCTGGCTCACGCAGTACACCGCCCCCCGCGGCGTCTGCAGCACCTTACCCGCGCCGCAGATCACCTGCCGGGTTACCAGGAACGGGATCAGTATGTCGGCCAGCCTGCCGAACTCGCCGTGCCGGCCGACGAGGTAGTTCTCGTGGCAGCCGTAGGAGTTGCCCGCGGAGTCGGTGTTGTTCTTGAACAGGTAGATGTCGCCTGCGATGCCCTCCTCGCGCAGCCGCCGGTCGGCGTCGACGAGCAGGCCCTCCAGGATCCGCTCCCCCGCCTTGTCGTGGGCCACCAGGTCGAGCACGTTGTCGCATTCCGGGGTGGCGTACTCCGGGTGGCTGCCCACGTCCAGGTAGAGCCGCGCCCCGTTCCTGAGGAAGACGTTGCTGCTGCGGCCCCATGACACCACGCGCCGGAAGAGATAGCGCGCCACCTCGTCGGGCGAGAGCCGGCGCTGCCCGCGGAAGGTGCACGTAACGCCGTACTCGTTCTCGACCCCGAATATTCGCCGATCCACACGCCAAGGCTACGTCCCGTCGCCCCCTGGCAACAGCATCCCCCGCGTGTTGCCGGCCGGTGAGGTCAGTGGTGAGTTAGTTGGGGCAGGAGGTTCTTGTTCCAGACGTAGACGGTGTAGGGGCCGACGTGGTACGTCCTGGCCGGGGTGCCCAGCGCCGCCAGCGCGGCCCGGTTGGGCTGCCAGTGGTTGAAGAACCCGGGCGCGCTGCTGGTGACCAGGAAGTTCGCGTAGTTCGGCCCGGCGTCGTACCAGGAGCTCTTGGCCTCCCACAGGTTCGGCTTCAGCGTGGCGGGCCGCACGGACCGGATGGTGACGGCGCCGTCGCTGCCCACGGTGACCACGCTCGACTCCCAGTACCCGCCGATGCCGCTGGTCAGGTGGTGCGCGGACAGGAACGTCACCAGCCGCGCGTTCATCGCGGGGACCGATGGCTGGGCGGCGGCCCAGCCGAGGCTGACCCCGTAGCCGACGAGCAGAAGGCCGGCCCCGCCGGCCAGCAGGGCCGGCCGGGCCCAGCGGCGCTTGCTGTCCAGGAGGCTGACCGCCAGCGTCCGTCCTGCCAGGACCGCCCCGAACGGCAGCACGACGGCGAACTCGCGGGCGTTCAGGTCGGTCGCGTTAGCTAGCGTGCTCGGCACGTACGCGGCTACGTTGACGATCATCGCGACGAGCAGGATCTGGCTGATCATGTCCGGCCAGGACACGAAGCGCCGCGCCACCCGCAGCACCGCCCAGGCTACGAGGGCCACCCCGGCCAGGTGCAGCAGCGCGAAGGCGAACGCGGCGGGCGGCCCCTCGGGCTTGGCTCCGAACAGCGCGAGCAGCCCCTTCGCGGTCACCCAGGCGTGCTTGGGCCAGGTGTGCACCGGGGCGAGATGGTAGGGAACCGGGTGCAGGTGGGCCTGGACCAGGTGTCCCGCTAGCCACGCCAGGCCCCAGGCAGCGACGGCCGCCACGGCCAGGGACAGCTCATACCAGCGGGTACGCAAAACGGCCCGGACCGTGGCGTCCTGCCGTTGGGCCAGCGCCCGGACCACGCGCATCACGCACACGGCCGCGAGCGGCACGACGCCCACCAGGAGGACCAGGGGGTCAGCGATGAGCACCCAGGTAAGCAGCAGCCCGACGGCGACAGCGATATACCAGCGCGCCGGGCACCGGTCGATGACCAGCCAGGTCAGCAGGAGCGGCACGGCCGTGCCGATGTGGCCGAGGGACAGCAGCAGGACGAAGACGCCGACGCCAAGCTGGGGGGCGAACATGAGGCCCGCCGTCAGCAGCATCCGCGCCCGGGCCTGGCGGCGGGACACCCGGCCGCGGGCTAGCAGCACCGAAAGGATCACGACGAGGGTGTATGTCATCGCCGCGGCGATGTGAGCGGTGTCGGTGTGCAGTCCGAACAGCCACACCAGCAGCGCGTACTGCGGTAGCTCGGTCGTGATGAAGGAGACGTCGGACAGGTACCAGCCGTGCAGCAGCACGTTGCCGTGCAGCATGTCCCAGGCCATCAGCAGGTCGTTGGACTCGTCGGAGTTTTCCGGGTACGTCCGGGACGCCCGCAGGTAGGCGAGGAAGAGCAGCGCCACGACCAGCGCGCCCGCGGCGGCGATGAGCAGGCCGCGGGCGGATACCCGGCGCCGCGCCGCCGCGGTGGCATCCTCAGCCGGGGCGGTGGGGGGTAGCGCGGAGGCCTTCTCCGGCGTCCCGCTTTTCGGCACGGCCGCCACCACCTCCTCCGGGCTCGGTGTCATCCTCGCGAGCGAATGCTATCCACCGCGGCATGCCCCAGCTTAGGGAGTCGCTCTGGTAAGCTGCGCGCGCCTGGCCAAGAAATTCCCTTCACGCTGAGATAGCCCTGGTGGAGGCGCGCGCTTGCAGCTCACGTCGACGTCGGAAGAGGATAGGTCTCTCCGGCAAGGCCCGCCATCGCTGTGGTCCAGACTGAACCACCCGCTGGTACCGGGGATCATCGCCTTCCTCGGCTGGCTCGGGTTCGCCCTGGCCCGCTGGCAGATCTGGGCCAAGGGGCATCTCACCCTGTTCATCATGGCCGGGCACGTCTACACGCACCGGGCCCAGCTTCCCCGCGGCGTGCTCCTGGTGCCGTCCGACGGCTATGACGGCCAGTTCTACTACAGGCTCGCGCTGGACCCGGCCAACTGGCACGCCACCGCGTTCGGCATCACGATGGACCAGTCCTACCGGTACACCCGCATCGGGTACCCGATCCTGGCCTGGATCTTCTCGCTTGACCAGCATCAGCTCGTGCCGGTTGTGCTGGTCGCGCTCAACCTGGTCGCGGTAGCGGCCATGGCCGTGCTCGGCGGCATGTTCGCCCGCGAGTCCGGCCGGCACGCCCTGTGGGGACTCGCCTTCGTCGCCTACTTCGGCCTGGTCATCAGCGTCGGCCGGGACACCGCCGAACCGGTGGCCGAGGCGTGCATGCTGGGCGGACTGCTCGCCTACCGGCGGGGCGGCACCCGGATGTACCTGCTGGCCACCGCGCTGTTCGCCTACGGCGCGATCACCAGGGAAACCATTTTGTTCGCCCCGGCCGCGATCGCCGTCACCCGGCTGATCGCGATGGGCAGGCGAAGGGCCCGTCCGGGCCTAGCCGACCTGACCTGGCTCGGGCCTGCCGCCGCGTTCGCGCTGGTAGAACTCGCGGTGCACATCGTGGTCAAGGGCGAGTTCCCGTTGCTGGCGAACAGTAGCCGGAACCTCACCGTGCCGTTCACGGCGCTCGTCGACGCGCTGAAGTACAACGCCGCGCACATCAACACCGCGCACCTGAGCCCGATCGACATCGCCATGCTCGAGTACGCCACCCTGGCGATCTTCATCCTGGCCGGGTTCGCGGTGCTCATGATCACCAGCGCGCCCGGGCACGAGCGCCTGGCGTTCGTCTTGTTCGTGCTCCAGCTGGGCCTGCTGTCCAGCCAGATCTGGACCAGTACGTTCGGTGAGGGACGCTCGCTTATCGAGCCCTACCTGATGGCGCTGATACTGCTGGTGAGCACGCCGAAGCGCTTCTTGTCATGGCCTTATCTGGCCATGATTGCCGCCTGCGTGCTGCCCGCCCTGGCGGTAGTGGCCAGGCGCCGCATCTTGTACATGTGATGTCAGTTCAGGCCGGCCTGTCCAGCCTGGCCAGCACGTTCGTGTTCCACACCAGGATCGTGTAGCCGTCGAACCGGTAGCTCCGCGCCGGGCGGCCGAACGTGAGCTGCGCGGACTGCTGCATGCCGGGCCACCCGGCGGGACCGTCCGTCACGACGAAGTTCGCGTAGTGCCGGGCCGGGTCGTAGCTCGCGAGGTCGGTCTCCCACAGGTACGGCAACAGGCGGCCACGGACATCCGGCACCACCGCGCTGACCACGACCTGGCCGCCGCTGGCCACGGTCGTGCTGTTGGCCTGCCAGTAGCTCGCCAGGCCGCGGGTGAGCCGGTGCGCCGCCAGCCAGCCGGCCAGGGGCTGGTTCTGGGCCGGGACGGCAGCCTGGGCGGCGCTGAATCCGAGCCCGGCGAGGTAGCCGGCCGCCAGCACGGAGAGCACCGGGACGAACCAGCCCTTCGCCGCCTCGATCCAGGCGGCTATCCGGTCACCGAGGACGCGGCCGGCCAGCACCGCGCCGAGCGGCAGCACCGCCGCCATCTCGCGCGCGCCGAGCAGGTCCTGCGCGTGCGTGCTGATCATGTAGGCGGCCAGGTTGGCCACGACGGCCACCGCGAACACCGGCACGATCAGCTCGCCGGGCCGGAAGATCCGCGCCAGGCCCACGCCGAGGGCCCAGGTCGCCAGGATCGCCCCGGCCAGGTGTACCGCGATGAAGACGACCTCGAGCGAGGGCCGGGCGCCGGGGATGCTGCTGTCGAAGAAGTTCGCGCCGAAGAGCTCGAGGAAGCCGTGGAGGGTCAGCCATGCCCCGTGCTGCAGCTGGCTCAGGTCCGTGTCCGTCCCGACGGGTGACTGCCGGTACCCGCCCAGGGCGGCCATCAGCCGCGGCCCGAACGATCCGGCCACCCCGGCCACGGCCGCCGCGCCGGCCAGGCTCAGCTCGTACCATGGGGCCGCGCGCCACTTCCCGCGCCCGATCAGGCCAGCGTGGGCGCGCCAGGCGCCGACGAGCAGCAGCGGGACGATGCCGGTCAGCAGGATGATCGAGTCGGCCACCATCGTCACGGTGAACAGCAGGCACGCCAGCACCGGCACCCACCACCGCGGCCGCACGCGGTCAATCAGCAGCCAGATGACCAGCAGGGGTACCGCGGTCCCGGTGTGGTCCGGCGAGAGCAGCAGAATCGAGGTGGCGCTGAGCTGGGGCGATAGCATCAGGCCCGCGGCCAGGACGGCGCGCGCCCATCCAGCGCCGCCCCGCCTGCGGCCCCGGGCCAACCCCCCGGCAAGCAGCACGAGCAGCGTGTAGGTCATGGCCGCGGCGGCGTGCACTACCCAGGGACCCAGCCCGGCCAGAGCCTCGATCAGCATGTACTGCGGCAGTTCGGTGGTGTAGAAGGACACGTCCGATACCCACCAGTTCTGCAGCAGCAGGTTGCCGTGCAGCATGTCCCAGGCCTGCAGCACGTTCGACGATCCGTCCGAGGACAGCGGCACCGCCTGCGACTGGCGCCAGTAGCAGAAGAACAGGACCGCCCCGGCCAGCGCGATCAGGCCGGCCCGGACCGCGAGCGCCGCCGGGGTCCGGGCGGGCGGGGCACTCAGGGCGGCACCCTGATCGCGACCGAGCCCGGCCGTCATGACTCAGATGGTTCCCGCCTTGATGGCCGCGTCGATCCAGGGAATGACCTCGTTGAGCATCTGATCGAGCGTGGTGGTGGCCTCGAAGCCGAGTATCTTCTTGGCCTTTTCGGTATCCGGCACCCGGCGCTGGACGTCGTACTGGAACGGGTCGTCGTGGACGAGCCGCAGCGGGACGTCGTCGCCCTTGACCTTGCGCCAGATGAGCTCGGCCAGCTGCCGGACGGTGGTGCCTTCCGCGGTCGACAGGTTGAAGTCCTCGTTGAGGGCGTCCTCGTGCTCCATAGCGGTTACCACCCCGGCGGCGAGATCGCCTCCGTAGGTGTAGTGCCGCACCTGGTCGCCGGAACCGAGGACGTGCAGCGGGTCCTGGCCCTTGAGCACCTTCTGCACCAGGTCGGGAACGACGTGGCTCATCGCGAGCTCGACGTTGCCGGACAGGATCTCCCGGTCGCCCAGGGCGCGGCTCTCGCCGATGCCCACGCAGTTGAACGGGCGCACGAGGGTGTAGGGGAGCTTGTACTGATCCCAGGCGGCCCGGGCGAAGTACTCCACCGCCAGCTTCTGGAATCCATAGGACGACAGTGGCGGCGGAATCTCTCGCTGCTGCCCCTCGTAGGACGGCCATTCGTCGGCGCTCTCGAAGACCATCGAGGAGGACAGGTAGGTAACCTTCCGCAGCCGGCCGTCCCGGTGCGCGGCGATCGCGGCATCGCAGGACGCGGCGATGATCCGCTCGTTGGTCGCGAGCAGGTCATAGGCATAGGTGTGGAAGTACGAGATCCCGCCGATCATGGCGGCGCCGGCGATGAAATGATCACAGTCGGCCAGCAGCCGGCTCATCAGGCCGACGTCCCTGGCATCGCCCTCGACGAGGCGGTAGCGCGGATCGTCGTCGTAGGACTTCCTGACCTTCCCGTACTTGGAGAAGTCGTCCAGGCCCACCACGGCGTAACCGCGATTCAGCAGCTCGTCGACTACGTACCCGCCGATGAAGCCAGCGGACCCGCTGACCAGCACCTGCTCCATCAGGACTCCTGCGCTCCTTCCCGTTGCTCCTGCTCTGGTGGCCCGTCCGTCCCGCGGTGCCGCACCTCATCGGCGGTCAACCGGGGTCCGAACGCGAAACGGTACCAGTGGAGGTAGCTCGGCACCCATTTCGCGATCTTGAAATTCGACACCCCGGCCTGCCGGTCCAGCCAGATCGTGGGGATCTCGGCCACCGGCAGGCGCAGCCGCTTCGCCTTCGCGGTCAGTTCGATGCCGATCTCGAACCCGCCCCTGGAATCGATTCCGACTTGCCGGACGAATTCCGTGGAGTAAGCCTTGAACGAGTTCGTCGCGTCCCTGGTGCCGACGTGGGCGAACGTCCGCAGCGAGCGGCCCGCCAGCCGTGACAGCGTGCCCTTCAGGACCGGGCCGCCGACCTGCTGGCCGCCCGGCATGTAGCGGGACGCGGCAGCTACCGCGACCCCCCGTTCGACCAGCCTGACCAGCTCGTCGATCTGCCGGGCGTCGTCGCAGCCGTCCGCCATGGTGACCACGACCACCGGCGCGGTCGCGGCGTCGATGCCGAACCTTATCGCGTTGGCAGGTCCCCCGCCGTAGGTGTTGACCAGGCACCGCAGCCGGGATTCCTTCTGCGCGTACTCCTCGGCGACCGGGACGGTCGTGTCATCGGCCGAATCGACGACCACCAGCACCTCGGACGGCAGCCGCACCGACTCGAACAGCCGGTCAAGTACGCTGACGACCCCGGTGCCCTCGTTGTAGGCGGGGACCACCACGGAGACGCGGGGACGCTCGGTCATACCCGGACCCCGTTCCCGAGCACGTCCCAGATGTCGGCGGCCGGCTTGTCGACCGCCAGCCCCCGGTATTCCTGATGCGGTGCCCCGACTACGAGCAGGTCGGAGCGAGCCAGGACGTCCTCGAGCGGAAGCAAGCCAGGATCGACGGTCACGTACGGGTCCGTGCACAGCACGGCGTCGGCCTTGAACATCAGGATCCGCTTGAGCTTGTAGGAAAGGCTTGACCTGATGTCGTCGGAACCGGCCTTGAACGCCATGCCGAGGATCCCGACGGTCATCGAGCTCAGGTCGAACTGCTGCTCCAGCCGGTGCACCAGGTAGAGCGGCAGGCCCTCGTTGACGGCCATCGCCGCGTGGCCGAGGGGGAAATTGTTGTGGTTGAAGGCCGCGAGCTGCATCGTGTCCTTGAACAGGCAGGGCCCGGCCGCGAACCCCGCGGCGGGCATATCCGCCGCCCGCGGGTAATCTTCGGCGAGCCCACGCCGGATCCGGTCGAAATCCAGGCCTTGCTCGTTGGCCATCATGTAGAGCTGGTTGGCGGTGGCGAACTTGATGTAGCGCCAGACGTTGGTGAACAGCTTGGCCAGCTCCGCCTCCTCGGGCGACATCACCACGATCTTGCTGGTCAGCCTGCCGAACAGCGCGGACGCCCGCTTCGTCCCCGCGGGCGTGCGGGAAGAGATGATCTGCGGCAGCTCGAACAGCTCGGTCATGGCCTTGCCTTCGGCGATCCGCTCCGGGCAGAAGGCGACCTCGATCCGCCGCCCCAGCTTGGCCAGCATCTTCTCCACCAGCGCCGTCACCCCGGGGAACACGGTGCTGCGCAGGACGAGAAGCTGCCCGTCCGTGAGGAATTCGGAGCAGCCGCCGAGCGCCCTGGTGATCGCGACCTGCTTGGGGTTCAGGTGCTCGTCGACCGGGGTGCCGATGACCACGATCACGTGCTCCGCGGTAGCCACGATCCCGGGATCGGCCGAGGCCACCAGGCGTCCGGCGGCGAGTACCCGGTCCAGCACCTCGTCCGCGCCGGGCTCGGCGAACGGCATCTGGCCCGAGTTGACCGTCGCGACCGCGGTCTCGCTCACGTCGTAGATGCCGACCCGGGCACCACGATCGGCGAAGGCAAGCGCGAGCGGCAGTCCAACGTGCCCGCACCCCCCGATGACAACCACATCTCGGTCGACCTGATCAGGCACATTGGTCACCGCGTATACCTCCGGCTGGTACGACAGGCCTCCGGGGGCCCTGGAGGCATCGTGAATGGGCCCCCGTCACGTGTCTGGCGCTTCACCATACCGCCATAGCGGCCTGGCTACCGGCCTTGTCGTCCCGTTGCCGCCGGGCCCGGTAACCGGGCTGGTACTTGTTACGGTAGGCTCGCGGCGCGCAAGCACGGCGGTGTTCCCGGTCAGGGTCAGGACCGCCTGGGATGAGGAATACGGCATGCCTGGTCAGGAGCACCCGTCGGCCCACGCGCGGGTCGCGGATTCAGCCATGCCTGACGCTCCGCAATCCGCCACCCCGCCGTCAGGCCCGGTGGCGTCCCGGACGAACCGGCCCGCCGTGGCCGCCCTGATCGCCACGCTGGCCGCGGTCGCCTTCACCCTGGGCCGCTGGCAGACCTGGGCGCACGGGCGGATCAGCGCGTTCATCCTGATCGGCCGGCATTTCGCCACGCCATCCCAGCTGCCGCACGGCATGCCGCTGGTCAAGACGTACGGCTATGACGGGCAGTTCTTCTACCGGCTGGCGCTCAACCCGCTCAACGTGCACCACACCGCGTACGGCATCACCATGGACCGGCCCTACCGGTACATGCGGATCGGCTACCCCGCACTCACCTGGCTGGTCTCGGCCGGCCAGCAGTCCCTGGTCCCGGTCATGCTCGTCGTGGTCAACATCGCCGCCATCGCGGCGATGGGCTACTTGGGGGCCGTGTTCGCCCGCCAGGGCGGGCGGCACGCGCTGGCCGGGCTGCTGATCCCGGCGTACTTCGGCCTCCTCACCAGCCTGTCCCGGGACACCGCGGAGCCAGTCGCCGCCGCCTGCCTGCTGGCCGGGCTGCTCGCGATCCGGAGCCGGCGCCCGGTGCTCGCCGCCGCGCTGCTCGCCTTCGGGGCGCTGACCAGGGAGACGGTCATGGTGGCCGTGGCCGCCATCGGCGCCCTGCGGGTGATCGGCATGCTGCGCGGCCGGACGCGGCCGGGCCGGGAGGACCTGGCCTGGGTGATCCCGGCGGCGGCCTTCGCGGGCTGGGAGGTCGTGGTGAAGGCCGCGACCGGGACCTTCCCGCTGCTCGCCGACGGCGGCCGGAACGCGGGCACGCCGTTCATCGCCCCGCTCCACGCGTTCCGGCACAACCTCTCCCACATCAACCTGCACCAGTTCGACCGGTACGATCTGTGGTTCCTCGAGCTGGGCATCCTCGCCTGCCTCTCGGTGGCAGCACTGCTCTGCCTGCGGGCCACCAGTGCGCCGGGGCACGAGCGGCTGGCGTTCATCCTCTATCTGGTCGAGATCTGCGCGGTCACGCCGAGCACCTGGAACGGCCTGGACGCCGACATGCGCTCGTTCATCGAGGTGTACCTGCTGGCCGTGATCATCTTGCTGGGCACCCCCCGGCGGACGCTCGGGGCCTGGCTGCTCCCCTCGCTGGCCACGCTGACGGTACCCGCGCTGGTGGTGATCACGCATCGCAGGTTCATCGGCTCATGACGGTCCGCGTGCTCTGCTAGGGTCGCTCCGTGGCCAAGGGGATCGATAACGCCGCCGGTGAGGTGGCTGCTCAGAGCGTACGCATCGGCATTCCTGACCAGCCGCTGACAGCGGAGGCAACCAGGCGTGCCCGCCCCGCCCGGTGGGCGTGGCCCGTTGCTCTGGCCGTGGCGGCCATCGTCTTGTTCCTGTGCTACTTCCGGCTGTCGGGCACCACCCCCGACAACTCCGACGGTTCGGACCAGGTGCTGCAGGCGCGGGACATGCTGCGCGGCAACTGGCTGCTGCACGGCTGGACCGTCGGGGACGTGTCGTACTACACCACCGAGCTGCCTGAGTACATGATCGTGGCCAAGATCCTGGGCCTTGGCCCGGGCGTGATCCACGGGGCGGCCGCCTTCACCTATACGCTGCTGGTGCTGTTGGCCGGCCTGCTGGCCAAGGGGCGGGCGACGGGAAAGGAAGGCGTGCTCCGTGCGCTGATAGCCGCCGGGATCCTGCTCGCCCCGCAACTCGGCCACGGCACTGGCCTCCTGCTCTCGCAGCCGGACCACCTCGGCACCCAGGTGCCCCTGCTCGTTATCTTCCTGCTGCTCGACCGCGCGCCGCGGCGCTGGTACACACCGGTCGCGATCGGGGTGATGCTCACCTGGGTGATCATCGCCGACCGGGTCGCCGTACTCGACGCGGCGCTCCCGCTGGCCGTGGTGTGCGGCATCCGCGGCTACTGGGCCCTCGTCGTGCGGCGCAGGCCGCTCTCCGCCCTGTGGTTCGAGATCTCGCTCGGGGCGGCGGGCATCGTCTCGGTCGGCCTGTCTGAGCTCGTCGTGAGCCTGATCCGGCATGCGGGCGGGTACACATCGCTCCCGTTGCCCGCGCAGCACTTTGCCTCCGCGGGCAGCCTCCCGCACCACCTCGCGGTGACCGTGGAGGGCTTCTTCATCCTGTACGGGGCCTTTTTCGGCGGCATGTCACCGGGGGTGGCGGCGGTCGTCGCCGTCGTGCACCTGGCCGGCCTGGCTCTGGCCCTGTGGGGTATCTGCCGCGCGTTCCGGCGCTTCCTGTCGACCGACGACCTGATCGTCCCGGTGCTGGCCACGGGCATCGTGCTCAACCTGGCCGCATACATATTCAGCGTCGTCCCCGCCACCTGGTTTGACACCAGGGAGATCGCCGTGGTGCTGCCGTCCGGCGCTGTGCTGGCGGGCCGCCTGCTCGCCGGGACGCTCGACCGGGCGTGGCTGCGGCCCGCGCTGGCCGGGGTGCTGGCCTGCTACATCATCGGCCTCGGATACGGAATGGCGCAGCCCGCCCGCTTCGACACCGAGCAGCCCGTCGTCGGGTGGCTCGAGGCCCATCACCTCACCACCGGGCTCGGCACCTACGCCGAGTCGAATATCGTCACGCTCGATAGCGGCGGCCGGGTCGCGGTCCGGACGGTGGCGTGGCGGCACTCCGGCTCCGTACCACGTGCCTACGAATCGAAGGCGTCCTGGTACGACCCCCGGCTGAGCTACGCCAACTTCGTCTTTATCAACAGTGTCGATGCCAAAGCCGGTCGCAACGGAGTCATCATTCCCTACCGCGACCTCCTCGCGCTCGCCGGGCCCCCGGCACGGACCTACCACTACAAGACCTTCACCATATGGGTCTGGAACCGTAATCTCCTCGCCGACCTTGGCGGTCCTCCGTCGTCACGACCCGGTGACGTTCACTGACTCGCTGCACGATAACGAGGCGAGGGCATTCCCGCGTTCCGTAAACTGCCCGTATGATTAATGGCCGCCGGATCGGTGTCGTGCTGCCCGCCTATAACGCAGCGGCGACGCTATCACGAACAGTAATCGAACTTGACCCGGACGTCGTTGACGAGATCGTGCTCGTCGACGACGCCAGTACCGACCAGACGGTCAGCACGGCTCGCGAGCTTGGCCTGGAGCCGATCCGCCACGAACTCAACCTCGGCTACGGGGGGAACCAGAAGACCTGCTACCGCCGGGTGCTCGAGCTGGGCGTGGACATCATCGTCATGGTGCACCCGGACTATCAGTACTCACCGCTGCTCGTCCCGGCCATGGCGTCGATGATCGCCTACGGCGAGTACGACATCGTCCTCGGCTCGCGCATCCTCGCCCAGAACTCCGTCGCCCGCGGCATGCCCCGACACAAGTACGTCGCTAACCGGTTCCTCACCTTTGTCGAGAATATTTTCTTGCAGCAGAAGCTGTCCGAATATCACACCGGCCTGCGTGCGTTCAGCAGCGCGTTGCTCGCCGGCTTGCCGTTCGAGCTCAACTCCGACGATTTCGTCTTTGACAACCAGATCCTCGCCCAGGCCGTTTCGGCTGGTGCCAGGATCGGCGAGGTGTCCTGCCCGACTCGCTACGAGACCGAATCATCATCGATCAACCTGCGCCGGAGCATCCGGTACGGCTTGGGCGTGCTTCGCACCTGCGGACAGTACAGGCTGCACAAGCACGGGGTTCGCCGCTTCCCGTACCTCGACTTCGAGCCCGCCACGGTGCGGGCCCGGCTCCAGTCGGCCGCCACCGCGGCCAAATCGGCGGCCGAGGCCCGAGGGTCGGCTCGTACCGACGGTTAGCACGTAGGAGACGGCGGATGTCGAAGTCATCCGACGCGGATCCCCTGCTCCGCCAGGAGGCGCGTCCGGCTAGGCCTGAAGCAGCACCAAGGAGGCGTCACATGACCATTGCCAGCGTTGGGCTGCTGCTGTTCGCCGTCATCACGGCGGCGGTCGGGCAGGTGATGCTCAAGCACGGCATGCAGATCGCAACGGCCCGCGCGGCTCACGATGGCGGATCGCTGGCGCTGCGCGCGGCCACATCGCCGTGGGTGCTGCTCGGACTGGTCGTTTTCGGCATCTCCGCGATAGCGTGGCTGACCGCGCTGTCGCGGGTACCGCTGAGCGTGGCCTACCCGTTCAATGCCCTCGGCTATCTCGTCATCCTGACCGCGAGCATCCTCATCTTGCATGAGCGCGCGAACGTGCTGACCTGGGTGGGCTCGCTCCTGGTCGTGTCAGGGCTGCTCATCGTGGTCCTGACCAAGCCATAGCGGCGATAGGCTTCCGGACCGTGAAGGCCCTCGTTCTAGCCGGAGGATCAGGAACGCGGCTCCGGCCGATCACCCACACCTCGGCTAAGCAGCTGGTCCCGGTGGCGAACAAGCCAGTGCTGTTCTATGGTCTGGAGGCGATCCGCGACACCGGGATTACCCAGGTGGGGATCGTGGTCGGCGATACGGAGCAGGCCATCCGCGCGGCGGTCGGTTCGGGCCGGGCGTTCGGGCTCGACGTGACCTACATCCGGCAGTCAGCCCCTAAAGGGCTGGCTCATGCGGTCCTGGTGGCCAGGGAGTTCCTCGGCGACGACGACTTCGTGATGTACCTGGGCGACAACTTCATCGTGGGCGGCATCACCGCGCTGGTGGAAGAGTTCCGTGCCTCCAGGCCGGATGCGCATATCATGCTGACGCCGGTGGCGGATCCGCGGCAGTTCGGGGTCGCAGAACTCGACGGCGCGGGCCAGCTCATCGGCCTGGAGGAGAAGCCGCGGCAGCCCAAGAGCGATCTGGCGCTGGTCGGGGTGTACCTGTTCACGCCTGCGGTCCACGAGGCCGTCGCGGAACTAGTGCCGTCGCAGCGCGGAGAGCTGGAGATCACCGAGGCTATCCAGTGGCTGGTGACCAACGGCCACAAGGTCACCTCGACGATCATCTCGGGATACTGGAAGGACACCGGCAACGTCGCCGACATGCTGGAGGTCAACCGGACCCTGCTGGAGAGCGTCGAGCCGGCGGTGGCCGGCGTGGTGGATACGGCGAGCGAGCTGATCGGCCGGGTGGTCATCGACGCCGGAGCCAGGGTCAGCGGATCGCGGATCGTGGGACCGGCCATCATCGGCGCCGGTACCGAGGTGACCGACTCTTACGTCGGCCCGTTCACCTCAGTCGCCGCCGGCTGCGTGATCGCCGATAGCGAGATCGAGTACTCCATCGTCCTGGCCGGGTCGTCGATCCGCGGGGTTGGCCGCATCGAGGCGTCGCTCATCGGGCACGATGTGGAGGTGACCCCGGCTCCCAGGGTGCCCAAGGCGCACCGTCTGGTGCTCGGGGATCACAGCAAGGTACAGATCAGCTCGTAAGCGCGGAGGCTGCGTGAGGATCCTGGTGACGGGCGGGGCCGGATTCATCGGCTCGCACTATGTGCGCACCATGCTGTCGGGCGGGTATCCCGGGTATGAGGATGCGGCGGTTACGGTCCTGGACAATCTGACCTACGCGGGAAACCTCGCCAACCTGGCCCCGGTCTGGGCCAGCCCCCGCCTGCACTTCGTGCAGGGTGACATCGCCGACCCCGCGCTGGTGCGCTCGCTCGTGCCCGGGCACGACGCGGTGATCAACTTCGCGGCCGAGACTCACGTAGACCGGTCGATCAGCGGCGCGGCGCCGTTCGTGACCGCCAACGTGGCCGGAGTGCAGGTGCTCCTGCAGGCGTGCCTGGACGCAGGGGCCGGGCCGGTAGTCCAGGTTTCCACCGACGAGGTATACGGGAGCGTGACGTCGGGTTCGTGGACGGAGCAGGCGCCGCTGCAGCCGAGCTCGCCGTACTCGGCGGCCAAGGCCGGAGGCGACCTGATGGCCGGGGCGTACGCGCACACCCACGGGCTTGACGTGCGGATCACCCGCTGCTGCAACAACTACGGCCCCTACCAGTACCCCGAGAAGGTCATCCCGCTGTTCGTGACCAACCTGCTCGACGGGCAGCAGGTCCCGCTGTACGGCGACGGCGGCAATGTCCGCGGCTGGATCCACGTTGATGACCACTGCAGAGGGATCCAGCTGGTGCTGGAGCGCGGCCGGGCCGGGGAGACGTATCACATCAACGGCGACGCCGAGCTGACCAACCTGGAGCTGACGGCTGCGCTGCTCGAGTGCTGCGGCGCGGGCTGGGACATGGTCACGCGGGTACCTGACCGCAAGGGGCACGACCGGCGCTACAGCCTTGACGACAGCACGCTGCGGGCGATGGGGTACGCGCCGCGCGTCTCGTTCCGCCAGGGCCTGGAGGCAACGGTGCGCTGGTATGGCGACCATCGCGCCTGGTGGGAACCGATCAAGCGACAAGGTGCGGCACCCGCTCCGGCCGGATCAGGGCGGGTGTCATGACCCGGTGGCTGGTCACCGGGGCTGGGGGCATGCTCGGCATTGACATGGTCGCCGCCCTGACCTCGTGCGGCGCTCCGGTGACCGGGCTGGACCGGGCCGGCCTGGATGTGACCGACGCCGCCGCGGTCACCGACGCCATCGCGCGCGGCCGGCCGGATGTGGTCGTCAACTGCGCGGCCTGGACCGCGGTCGACGACGCCGAGGCGTCCGAGGAACAAGCGCTGGCCGTCAACGCCGGCGGTGCGGCGAACCTGGCGGCGGCCTGTGCGGGATGCGGCGCCCGCCTGGTGCAGATCTCGACCGACTATGTCTTCGCGGGGGATGCTGGGCGACCGTATTCCGAGGACGATGTCCCGGCGCCGCGCACCGCGTACGGGCGCACCAAGCTAGCTGGCGAGCACGCCGTGCTCGGCCGCCTGCCCGGGTCGGGCTTTGTCGTCAGGACGGCGTGGCTGTACGGGGCGCACGGGCCCAGCTTCGCCGGCACGATGATCAAGCTCGAGGACCAGCGGCCAACCGTCGACGTGGTCGACGACCAGCACGGCCAGCCCACCTGGACCGCCGACGTGGCCAGGCAGATCGTCGCGCTGGTCAACTCTTCGGCCGCGCCGGGCATCTACCACGCCACCAGCAGCGGGCAGACAACCTGGTTCGGGCTGGCACGCGAGATCTTCGGCCTGCTCGGCGCCGATCCGGCCAGGGTGCGGCCGATACCTAGCAGCGCGCTGTCGCGGCCGGCGCCAAGGCCCGCCTACAGCGTGCTGGGTCACAGCGCCTGGGCCGGGACCCGAGGGCCCCGCGTTCCGCCTATCGGCGACTGGCGCACGGCCCTGCACCGCGCGCTTCCTGACCTCGTCGCCGCGCAGCGGCCGGGTAACCGGCAGGGCGCGTCGGTCGGATAACCGGCCGGATACCGGGTTCCGCGCATCCGCCGCCTCGCGCACGCTACCCAGGTAGGCCTCGCAGTCGGCGTAAACAGGCAGCAGCCCGGCCCGGCGCGCCTCATCCAGAGTCCGGGCCGCGGCGTCCTTCCCGGAGAGCACAGGTTCCGTATCCCCCGGCCACTCGATGCCGATGTCCGGGTCAAGGGGGTGCACGCCGTGCTCGCGTCCCGGCGAGTACGGAGTCGAGCACAGGTAGATGACGGTCGCCTCGTCGCTGACGGCGGTGAAGGCATGCCCCAGTCCCTCCGCGAGGAACACCGCGCGCCGGCTCGTGTCGTCCAGGGGCACCGCCTCCCAGCGCCCGTACGTGGGCGAGCCGACCCTGACATCGACGATCACGTCGAGCACCGCGCCGCTGACGCACGTGACGTACTTCGCCTGTCCGGGAGGAACGCTGGCGAAGTGGACGCCCCGGACGACTCCGCGGCGGGACACGGAGCAGTTGGCCTGCGCGATATCCGGCCGGTACCCGAGCGACTCGGATAGTTCCGCGGCCCGGAACCATTCCAGGAAGTAACCCCGGTCATCCCGGTGCACGGCGGGCGTGAACGTCCAGGCACCGCCGATGCTCGTCGGCTCCATATGTCACTCCTCACTTCGCGGCCCTTTAATCGCTGGACAATATCGTCGATACCGGGACAGCCGGAGGCGTCGGGGCAACGGGGAGGCCAGGCCAGGGCTATGCTTCACTTCGGCCGCGAGGAACCTAGGAGGAGATCTGTTGCCGAACGCAAAGTCACTGGCAGTCCGCTCCGAGGTCAGACGAAGTAAGGATAGTTCGCGTAAAGAAAGCAATAACACCCTGGCGTATTCACGCACCCAGGCGCCCGCTACGGTCCGATGCGCCTGGTGCGACCACCGGTTCGACAGCGCCGACGAGTATCTTACCGGCCGGGTCCGGTGCGCCCGCTGCGGTGTGGCGACGACGTCGCCCTGGCCGAGCGATGAGCAGCTGACCGCGGCCTACGCCGACTGGTACCGCCCGGAATCGGGCCGGTTCTCCGGTCTCGGGGACAAGGTGCTTCGCCGCACGCGTTCGGCACTTGCCAATCGTCTGCATCGCATTCTGCCGCCAGGTCCGGTCCTCGACGTGGGAGCGGGCGACGGAACCCTCGTTGGGGCCTTTGTCCGCCACGGCCGCGACGCCGTCGGTCTCGAGCCCTACGCTTCCGGACCGCACATCCGCAACGCCGAGGTCGAAGAGGTGGACGGCACCTGGTCGGCGGTCATCTTCTGGCATTCGCTTGAGCACCTCCGCCGGCCGGCCCGGGCTCTGAGCCACGCGGCCGCCCTCCTGTCCCCCGGCGGGACGCTGATCGTTGCGGTGCCCAATGCGACTAGCCTTCAGGCCCGCGCCTTCGGCGATCGGTGGCTCGCCCTCGACCTGCCCCGCCATCTCGTCCACCTGAGCCCCCCGGCGTTGCTGTCCACGATCGAGGCCCTGGGGTTGCGGGTCGAGCGAGTTAGCTACATGCGGGGCGGTCAGGTCGTCTTCGGCTGGGTCCACGGCTTTGTCGGCAAGCTTCCCGGACACCCGGACCTGTACGACGCCATCCGTCGCAGCGAGGCGCGTCAGGCCGCCTACGGTCCGGTCTTCCGCCTGTACGCGCTGGGCGCTGCCGTGGTGGCCCTTCCGTTCGCCTTGGCGGCAACCGCGGTTGAGGTGGCGGCGCGGTCGGGCGGCACCATCTACGTCGAGGCGCGGCGGGACCCAGCACCAGAAAAGAGCCGGTGATGTCATCAGGCTCCTGCCAGCGGTCCTAGCTTGCTGGCTCCGTAGGTGACGGCGCCGTCGCCGGAGCGCATCCCTGTCACTCTGGCACCGTCCGTACCAAGCCATACGATGTGGATGTCCCATTCATGCAGCTCCAGCGACATGGCTGGGACATTCACGCCGTATGCGCCGAGCCCGGCCCGGCGGCGGTTCCGTCCCACCGGCCACGGTAATGTGCCGGGAACCCAGGCGCACCAAGGGCCGCGGCCGAGACCACGCACACTAGCCGAGTAGCGTCGCCGCGGGCCGGGCGATCATTCGCGGGAAGTTACGGCGCCAGCGCGCCTCGCTCGCTCAGCCGAGCTCGGGCAGCAGATTACGGTTCCAGACCAGGACCGTGTAGGAACCGACGTGATAGGTCCGCGCGGGCTTGCCGAAGGTCGCCAGCACGGCCTGCTCCGCTCTGAAGCCGGGATACCCTGGCACCCCGGGGGAAAGCACGACGAAATTCGCGGTATTCCGGGCCGGATCGTACCAGGCCGCGTTCGTCTCATAGGCGCCGGCGATGAGCCGTCCGCCGGACGGTTTCACCAGCCGGATCTGGACCCGGTTGCCGCTGGTCAGCGTGACGATGTTGGACTCCCAGTAGCCGGACAGGCCGGTGTGCAGATGCCGGGCCGCCAGCCAGGAGGTGAGCTGCTGGTTCTGCGCGGCCACCGGCGGCTGGCTGATCTCGCGCGCCAGGCCGGCGAGGTAGCCGAGCAGCACGACGAGCAGGAGTGGCATCAGCTTGGCCGCTGTGAGCCGCCCGGCCAGCAGACGCCCGGCTAGGGCGGCGCTGAACGGCAGGACGGCTGCGATCTCGCGGGTCTGCGAGATCACGTTGGCCCTGCTGCTAAGCACATAGATAGCCAGGTTGACGACCACGCCGGCCACGAGCAGCTGATCGACCAGGTCACGGTCCCGCAGGAAGCGCCGTGCCGCCAGGCACGTTCCCCATACCGCCAGGAAAACGCCGACCACATGCAGCATCGTGAAGAAATAACCTGCCGTCGGGCGGAGCCCCAGGAAATCAGCGCCGCCCAGGAGCAGCAGCCCTTCCGCGGCGATGCCCAGGTTGTGGAGCAGGGCCGGGACGTCCTGGACGATCCGCGCAGTGGGAGCCGGCATGTAGAACCCGCCGAGGGCGTGGATGACGCGCAATGCCAGCACGGCCGCCGCCGCTCCCGCCAGGGCGGCAGCGGCGAGCGCCAGGTCATACCACTGCGACGCCAGCGGCTTCCGCTCGACGGCCACGGCCCGGTAGATGCGGATCGCGCACACCAGCACCAGCGGCAGCACCCCGATGTAGAGCACCAGCATGTCCGCGAGCGTGGCCCAGCCGAGGAACACCCCGGCGATGACCGGGACATACCAGCGGGGGCGAGCATGATCCAGGATCAGCCAGACCACCATGACCGGCACGGACGTGCCGATGTGGTCGGGTGAGGAGAGGAGGATATTCACTCCGGAAGCCAGCTGCGGCGCGAGCATGATGCCGACGGCGATGAGTACCCGCACCAGCGCCTGACGTCCGGTGGAACCGCCCTTGGCCAGCAACGCAGCCAGCAGCGTCGCGAGCGTGTACGTCATGGCCGCCGCCACGTGCACGACGTCCTGGTTCAGCCCTCGCACGAGCTCCACCAGCATGTACTGCGGCACTTCGGTGGTGTAGTACGAGACGTCCCCGAGCAGCCAGCCATGCAGCAGCAGGTTGCCGTGCAGCATGTCCCAGGCCTGCAAGGCCTGGCCCGCCGCGTCGGAGTTGACGGCCCGCGTCCGCGCCAGCTGCAGGTAGCACGCAAAGGCGGCGATCACGCCGAGGACCCATACCGCGGTTACCGCCCAGGGGCGCCGCCGCAGGCCGCGAAGCCTGGCGAATCCGGTTGTGCCCGGTGCCTCGTCATCCTCGGCTTCAGACAGCAAGGCCTGGCCCGAACCCACCGCTAGCCGCGAGCCGCGGTAGGTGGTGATGATGATGATGATGCCGGTCCAGCGATCACCACGGCCTGCCGGAGCCGAGCGAGGACGGTGCTGCCGCGCGGGGCAGCGGGAAGCAGCCAGTAGACCTGGCCGTCCGCGATATCGGCACGCGTGCAGATGAACTGGCTGGTCACGATGAACGTGTACACGGGGTCAGCCACGCACGCCCGCACCCCGGTCCGCTCTGCCTGCACCAGGAAGCCAGTGGCGTCGCCCCAGAATTGGTGCTTCAACTGCAAGACGATCATCCGGCCGCCCGAACGTGCGGCCAGCGTGGACACGGCCGCCGGCAACGCGGAATCCGTATCCTGGCCGCTGGTCAGCACGGCCGGATCGCTGCTGTTGGTGCTGGTGCTCGTGTCCGGCGCCACCGCCAGGGCGGCGAGTGCGACCACCGCCGCTGCGGCGGCGGCGGCGGCGCCGAACGGCCGCGGCATCGCCTCGACCACGCCCAGCACGATGACCAGTAGCGTGATCACGGGCGCCGACCAGTAGAAATAGCCCTCGTAGTACCGGTCCAGGGCGTCCATCCCGTTCATGATGTAGTACAGGAATATCAGCGTCGACAGGACGTTGACGGCCAGCAGCGCGACCAGGAACCGGCGCAGCGTTGAGGGAGCGAGCCACCTGATGATCGCCGCCGCGACCGCGTACCCCGCTATCGGCAGCGCCCAGGCCCCGGGGCGTGATGACCAGTACCACAGCGCTTCCTGCACCGCCTGCGGCACGCTGTGGCCGCCTGACTTTCCGGAGGAGGAGAAGGCCAGGTACTTACCGAACTGGCCGGGCCAGTGCAGCACCAGGTCGGCGACGATGGGCAAGAGGAAGACAGCGCTGATGATCGCCACCGGGACCCACACCCGCCGCTGGGTAGCAAAGAAGGACCGCACCGAGGCGCCGAGATTGTGCCGGTGCGGCCATAGCGCCGCGGCCAGCACAGCGCAGCTGACCACGGGCACGAACAAGAGGAAGCACGCGTGCCCGTGGATGAGGAACCAGCCCGTCAGCGCCAGTACCCACGCGTCCCGCCCATGCCCCGCCGCCACCGAAGCCGCAGCGACCAGGAAGGTAACGTACGCGAGCACGTACAGGTACGGCATCCAGTCTGAGCTGAGCACGGCCGGGTGCACCGCGGCGAGAGCGACCACGGCCGCGAAGCAGGCGGCCGCACCCCGCAGCGACCGGGTCCAGCCGTAACCGACGCCAGCGACCAGTCCCACGAACAGGCTGGTCAGTACGTACACCGCGAGCAACTGGCCGTTCCACGCCGTCGGGACCACATGGAGCCACGCCCAGAACAGGGATTCGCCAGCCGCCATGACATACATGTACGCAGGGCCGGGATGGTGGAAGTGGTCCCGAGAGTAGTTCCCGACCAGCAGCGTGAAGTGCCGGGCCTGCTCCACCAGGATGGAATTGGCCCCCATGTCCGCGTCTTCGTACAGCCGGGTGCTGAACAGGAACCGGTTGCGGACGCATAGCAGCACGGCCAGCACCGCCGTCGCCGCCACCACAACCCACCAGGCACGGATCCGGCCCTGGGCCGCAGACGCGCGAACGGTTCCGGCCTCCTCGGCACCGGCCTGCGTTTCGCGCTCCCTATTGATGCTCACCTGGCCCTCTCCCATGGAAAGCGAAGCTTAGCGTGGAGCCGGGACAGCTACGGCGCCCATCGGCCGATGACGATGAGGTACAGGCCGAACCAGGTTGACAGCGCCGTGAGCAGGGCCATCAGCGGGACCAGCACCGAGGTGCGCAGCGGGGCCAGCAGGCGGGCGACCGGCAGGGCCAGCAAGATGGCGGGGAGTATGAAGCGCGGCTTGGAGCCGATCCAGTTGGCGCTGCTCATCAGCGCCATGACCACCACCACGACCGTATAGACGTGCAGGTAGAGCGGGATGCGCTCGGTCAGGCTCCACACCATGAGCGCGGCGCCCGCGACGATGGCCAGCGCGACCAGGAGGCCCTGTACGCCGCCCGCGTCCAGGAAGATGCGCTTCAGCTCGTGCAGCGTGCTCGTTCCCCAGTCGAAGGTCATGTGGAAGGTGTGGTTCTCGATCCAGAACCACCCGTCCAGGCGGCGGGTGCGCACGGCCACGTAGGCCAGGAAGCCGAGCAGGCCCAGCGGAGCCAGCAGGGCCGCGGCCAGGGGACGCCACCACCCGGCGATGCGCTGCCGCGTCCGTGCCGCCTCGATCAGGGCGGCCGCCGCCGCGACCACGACCGCCGCGACGAGAGCCGCGGCGGTGCTGCGCACGGTCCCGGCCGCGATGGTAAGACCCGCCGCGGTCAGCCACCGCCGGTCGACGAGGGCGATCAGGGCCCAGACGGCCAGGGCGCAGAAGAGCGCCTCGGCATACAGCATTTCCAGCACGGTCGAGGCGGGCGCCACGGCCCAGACCGCCACCATGAGCAGGCTGATCCGCGGGTCGGCGGTGAGCTTCATGCCCAGAGTGGTAATGCCCCACGCGGCGGCAAGCCCGGCGATGGCCGTCACGGCCAGGCCCGCCCCGATCAGGGTGACCCCGGGAAGCCAGGCTAGAGAGCGCATCGCCGCCGGGTAGGCGGGGAAGAAGGAGAAGACCGAGGCGCGGGCGAGCTGGCCGGGCGGATAGGTATAGCCATGAGCCGCGATGGCCAGGTAGTGGCCGCCGTCGGCCGCCCTCAACCAGCGCACCACGGACCAGTGCCGGTCACTGAACTTCCCGCTCCGCAGCAGGAACGCGCCGATCGCCACGCTGAGCACGCGGATGGCCGCGAAGATGATCACCCCGGTCAGCGGCAGCCGCGGAGGTCGCGGAACAGACCAGCGCGCGCCGGCGGCGGCAGGTTCCGGCCGGGCCGATGCCGCGACGTCGTCGGTCCCGGAGGACACACCAGGCTGTGACATCTAACCTCAGACTCTCGTGAACGGGACGTCCGGGGCTGATCACTTTACCGGAGGGCCGGGTTCACCAATCCGTTGCTATGTACTTGGTCTCGGTGAATTCCAGGAGTCCCTCGTGCGCGCCCTCGCGGCCGATGCCCGACTGCTTCACGCCGCCGAACGGGGCGGCCGGATCGGACACCAGGCCGCGGTTGAGGCCGACCATGCCGGCCTCGAGGGCCTCGCTGACCCGCAGCCCGCGGCTCAGGTCGCGGGTATAGACGTAGGAGACCAGCCCGAACTCGGTGTCGTTGGCCCAGCGCACGGCGTCGTCCTCGGCGGTGAACCGGACCACGGGCGCCACCGGCCCGAAGATCTCGGTGCCGAGGATCCCGGCCCCGGACGGCACCTGGTCGATGACGGTCGGCTGGTAGAAGAAGCCGCGCCGGTCCGGCGCCCGCCCGCCGGTGACCACCGTGCCGCCGTCCGCGGCCGCCGACTCGACGAGCTCGGCCACCTTCGACCGGGTCGACTCGTTGACCAGCGGGCCCACGTCGGTCCCCTCGTCCAGGCCGGGCCCGACCTTCATGGCGTCCAGGCGGGCCGCGAACGTGCGGCTGAACTCGTCGGCGACCGCCTCGTGCACGTAGAAGCGATTGGCCGCGGTGCACGCCTCGCCGGCGTTGCGCATCTTGGCGATCAGCGCCCCCTCCACGGCGGCGTCGATGTGCGCGTCCTCGAAGATGATGAAGGGCGCGTTGCCGCCGAGTTCCATCGAGGTGTTCACCACGGTCTCCGCCGCCTCGCGGAGCAGGATCCGGCCCACTTCGGTGGACCCGGTGAAGGACAGCTTGCGGACCCGCGGGTCGTTCAGCATGGCCGAGACGACCGCGCCCGACTTGCGCGAGGGCAGCACGTTGACCACGCCTTCCGGTACGCCCGCCTCGGCCAGCAGGCCGGCGATGGCCAGCGCGGTCAGCGGGGTCTCCGAGGCGGGCTTGAGCACCACGGTGCAGCCGGCCGCCAGGGCGGGGCCGATCTTGCGGGTGGCCATCGCGGCCGGGAAGTTCCACGGCGTGACCAGCACCGACACACCGACCGGCTGGCGCATGACCAGGATCTTGTTAGCCCCGGAAGGCGCCTGCATCAGCACGCCCTCCATCCGCACCGCCTCTTCGGCGTACCAGCGGAAGAACTCGGCCGAGTAGGCGGCCTCGGCCCGCGCGTCGCGCAGCGCCTTGCCGTTCTCGGCGGACATCAGCCTGGCCAGAGACTCGCCGCAGGCGGTCATCAGCTCGAAGGTCCGGCGCAGGCACTCCGCACGCTGCCGCGGCGGTGTCGCCGCCCAGCCGGCCAGCGCGCCGGCGGCCGCGCCGACCGCGTCGAGCGCATCCTCCACGGTCCCGTCGGCCACTTCGGTCAGCGCGTCCTCGGTAGCCGGGTCGATCACCGGCATCGTGCCGCCGCCTCGCCCGCCGGTCCATTCCCCGCCGATCAGCAGCCGGGTGGGGACGTCGATGCCAGTTAGTTCGGCCAGGTTGCTGCTCACGGGACTCCTATAGCGCTTTCGACACCGTCTCGACGATCCTATCTACCGAGGGCAGCACGTGATCTTCGAGCCTGTCCGCAGCCGGAAGCGGGATATGCGGCGTGGTGATGCGGATGGCCGGGCCGGCCAGCGAGCCGAACGCCTCCTCGGCCACGATCGAGACGATCTCGGCGCCCCAGCCGCACAGCCGCGGGTTCTCCTCCACCGTGAACAGCCGGCCGGTCCTGGCCACCTCGGCCAGGATCGTCTGCGTGTCCAGCGGCACGAGCGACCTGACGTCGACGACGGTGGCCTCGATGCCGTCCTCGGCGGACAGCTTCGCGGCCGCGGCCATCGCCCGCGGCACCATCGCGGCCAGCGCCAGGATGGTCGCGTCGCCGCCTCGGCGCAGCACGCTGGCCCGGCCGAGCTCGTCGGTGATCTCGCCGTCCGGCACCTCGCCCCGGCTCGGGTACAGGCCCTTGTGCTCGAAGAAGATAACCGGGTCCGGATCCCGGACGGCCGCGGCGAGCAGCCCGATGACGTCGCGCGGGTTCGACGGGGCCACCACCTTCAGCCCGGGCACGGCCATGGCCCAGTTCTCCACCGACTGCGAGTGCTGGGCCCCGAAGCGCAGCCCGGCCCCGTTGGCGCAGCGGACCACGAGCGGCAGCGTGAGCTGGCCGTCGGACATGTACCTGCTCTTGGCCATCTCGTTGGCGATCAGGTCCCAGCAGACCGCGAAGAAGTCACTGAACATGATCTCCGCGATCGGGCGCAGGCCGGTCATCGCGGCACCCATCGCGGCACCGAGGATGGCCTGCTCACTGATCGGGGTGTCGCGGACCCGCCGCGGCCCGAACTGCTCGAGCAGGCCGGGGGTGGTCTTGAATACGCCGCCGGCGGCCGCGACGTCTTCACCGAGGAAGACCACGCTGGGGTCGCGGCTCATCTCCTGGGCGATCCCCCGGGTTACCGCGTCACGGTAGGTGATAACAGTCACATCAGGTCCGTTCGGTATCTAGCTAATTCCGCCAGGCGTTGCCGCCGTCGGCCCACACGTTCGTGCCCGCCAGCTCCAGCCGGGGCGGGGGGCCTGCCTTGGCTTCCTCGGTGGCCCGGTCGACCGCCGCGCGGGCCTTCTCGTCGAGCTCGTCCAGGACGGCCTCCTCGACGCCGCGGCCGGTCAGGACCGCCCGGTAGGCGGGCAGCGGGTCCCGGGCCAGCCACTCCTTCACCTCGTCGTCCGGCCGGTACTTGCCCGGGTCGGCCCGCGAGTGGCCGCCGTGCCGGTAGGTGAGCGCCTCGATGAGCGCCGGGCCGCCGCCGTCCCTGGCCCGGCCGAGCGCGGCCTGGGCCACCTCGTAAACCGCCTCCACGTCGTTGCCGTCCACCACCACCGGGTCGAGCCCGTAGGAGGCGGCCCGGTCCGCGGCGGGCCGTGGCACCGCGGTCACCGACCCGATCGGGGTGTACTCCATGTACTGGTTGTTCTCGCAGATGAAGACCACCGGCAACTGCCAGACGGAGGCCAGGTTGAGCGCCTCGTGGAAGGCGCCGATGTTGGTGGCCCCGTCGCCGAGGAAGCAGACCGTGACCTGGCTGGTGCCGCGGTACTGTGCCGACCAGGCCGATCCGTTGGCGATGACCAGCTGCGCGCCGATGATCGCGTAGGCGCCGAGGATGCCGCGCGAGGTGTCGAGCAGGTGCATCGAGCCGCCCTTGCCGCGCATCAGGCCGTTCTCCCGGCCGAGGAGTTCGGCCATTACCTGCGTCATCGGGGTGCCGCGGGCCAGCACGTGGTTGTGCCCGCGGTACGTGACGAACATGTAGTCGTCCTCGCTCATGGCCTGCGACACGGCGGCCGCGACCGCCTCCTGGCCGGTGCCGAGGTGGGTGGTCCCCTTGACCAGGTTCTGCATGAACAGGTCGTAGGCGCGCTTCTCGAACTGCCGGATCTCGGTCATCTTCCGGTACAGCTCGAGGGCGGTGGATTCGGGTATCGCAGGGTCTATTTCCGGCACGTTGGTGATCGCCTCGTCAGTAGGGGTTGGTGACGTACAGGTCCTGGGCGGGGAACTTGGTCAGGATCTCGATCCCGTTCGGGCCGACGACGACCTCTTCCTCGATCCTGGCGGCCGAATGCCCGTCGGTGGCCGGGCAATAGGTCTCGAGCGCGAAGACCATGCCCTCCCTGATCTCCATCGGGGCGTCGAGCGAGGTGAGCCGGGAGATGATCGGCCGCTCATGCAGCGCGAGCCCGAGCCCGTGCCCGAACAGCAGGCCGAACGCCGTCTTCTCGTCGGCCAGCCCGATCTCCTGCGCGGTCGGCCACAGCCGGGCCACCTGGTCGGTAGAGACGCCGGGCTTGATCATCTCGATGGCGGCGTCGATCCACCCGCGGGCTCGTTTATAGGCGTCTTTCTGCGGCTGGCTGGCCCGGCCGACCGCGAAGCAGCGGTAGTAGCAGGTCCGGTAGCCGTTGTAGGAGTGCATGATGTCGAAGAACGCCTGCTCCCCCGGCCGGATCATGCGGTCGGAGAAGTTGTGCGGGTGCGGGTTGCACCGCTCGCCGGAGACCGCGTTGACCGACTCGACGTCGTCCGAGCCCATTTCGTACAGCCGCTTGTTCGCCAGCGCGACGACCTCGTTCTCCCTGATTCCGGGTTTGAGTGCTTCGGCGATGTCCTGGTAGGTGCCGTCGACCATGGCGGCGGCGGTGGACAGCAGGGCGATCTCGTCCTTCGACTTGATCTGCCGCGCGTCCAGCATCACCTGCTGGCCGTCGCGGATGTCGATCCGCTGCTTCTGCAGCTCGAAGAAAGTGGGGACCTCGGCGAAGTCGACGCCGACCGGCTCGTTGGTTATGCCGGCGGTTTCGAGACGGTCTTTTATCTCGGCGACCTGCCTGGCCGTGAGGCCGGAGGCGGGCGGCGCGGCGCCGCGCATCGTGGTGTAGGAGGCGATGCAGTTCTCCGGCTTCAGCCACGGGCAGTAGAGCCGGTGATGCACGGCGGCCGATCCGAAGTCCCACAGAACCAGCTCGCCGGTGCGGGTGTACAGCGCGTACCGGCACAGCTTGTCCCTGGTCCACTCCCCGATCGCGACGCTGGTCAGGTACCTGATGTTGTTGTTGTCGAAGACGAGCAGCGCGCCGAGGCCGGCTTGTTCCATGGCGTTTCTCGCGCGCTCGAGGCGGTAGGCCCGGAGCCGGGCGAAGTCGACGCGCTCCTCGAAGTCGACGTTCATCCGGCCCGGCGCCGGGGCCAGGGGAAGAGCGGGAACGGCGCGATCAAGCATGCGGGACTCCTCTGCTCGTGCATCACGCTCGTGCATCACGCTCAGTGCATCACAATCCAAAGACCTGTGCAGTGTGACTGTCAAGCCTGCCTGCTCTGATGGTGCTGTGCAGTGTAGATTTACACTATGACTAGCTTCGATCCGGGTACCGGGCTCGGGCCACGGCTGCGGCTGGTCCGGGGTTCCCGGCAGCTCTCGGTCCGGGAGCTGGCCCGGCGGGTGGGGTGTTCGGCCAGCCTGATCTCGCAGATTGAGCGCGGGATCTCGGTGCCATCGGTGGGCGTGCTGTACTCGCTGGCCACCGAGCTCGGCAGCTCGCTGGACTACCTGCTGTTCGGGTCCGGCGCCGGACCGGAAGGCGTCGCTGTGGTGGAACCCGGGCCTGCGGAGGCCGGACCGACGGAGGCCGGGCCGGCGGTCGATGCCGGAGCGGCGGGGGCGGCTGAGTCTAGGGAGGCGCCGGACGGGACCTTCGGGTCCTCTGGGACTTCCGGTTCCTTTGGGGTTTCTGGGGTTCTTGGGGTCTCGGAGTCCGCGCCGCCCTCCGCGATCGTGCAGCGGGGCTGCGATCGCCGGATCATCGACCTGGCCAGCGGCGTGCGCTGGGAGCGCCTCACCCCCCAATCCGAGGCGATGACCGACTTCCTCGAGGTGATCTACTCCCCCGGCGGTCATTCCACCGACGAGCGGCGGCCGCTACGGCACGACGGGCGCGAGTACGGCCTGATCGTGAGCGGCACGCTGCAGGCCAACGTCGGCTTCGAGAGCTACGAGCTAGGCCCGGGCGACTCGATCGCGTTCGATTCCTCGACGCCGCACGAGTACCTCAACAAGACCGGCGACTACGTGCACGCGATCTGGGTCGTCGTGCACTCCGAGCCCGGCCGCGCGTGAATTGATCATCGCGCTCTCCTACGCCCCGAACGTTCGGCGGCTAGGGCATCCTGTGACGCGTGAGCGCGGTGCGATCATGGTGCGCGCTGTGACCTGCCGCTCGAAGGACGAGCCGGGCTGCTACGTCACCTGCCCCGCTGGCATCATCCGTACCGCCGGATACGATGTGGATGTCCCATTCATGCAGCTGGGACGACATGGCTGGGACATCCACGCCGTATGAATAGCGCGGGGCAGCGGCCGCCGGGCCGAATCGCCAGCCACCACAGCCACGGCGATCACCCCGCACACCCCGGCCCCGAGGGCGGCGTAGAGACCGGCACTTACCCGGTTACGAGGGGCCGATGACGGGAAGGCGCGGCGGGCGGCCCGCGCTCCCGCCGTCCTTGAGCTCGACCACCAGGACGTCAGGCGGCGGCGTGGGGGTCGGCGCGGCGGCGTCACCGGGGGATGTCTCGCCGACGGCTTCGCGGTGGCCGCCGGGACGGGCCGGGGCGTGGCCTCGCCGATCCAGCGGCCGATACGGTCGACCAGTTCCTGGCCGCAGGCGGCCTCGGCATGCCCCATACCCGGCATGAGCCATAGGTCCTTAGGCTCCCTGGCCGCCATGTACAGCTGGCGGGCGTGCTCGGGCGGGAAGTAGTGGTCCTTCTCCCCGTGCACGATCAGCAGCGGCACCGGCGAGATCTGCGCCGCTGCCTCGGCAGGCGGGACCGGGATCAGCTTCCAGCCCTCCGGGCTGATCCTGGTCTTCAGCCAGCGCCGGGTGACGAACCGGCCGAGCCGGTGCTCCACCGCGAAGTGCACCCGCCGCATGGGCTCGGTGCCGCGGTAGTACCAGCGGCCGGGCCCGCTGACGGAAACTACCGCATCCAGGCCGCCGACCAGGCCCGCGTAGCGCAGCACGATGGAGGCGCCCATCGAGAACCCGACCGCGGCGACCCGCTGGTAGCCGAGCTCGCGGGCCCATCGCACCACCACGTCGAGGTCCCTGATCTCACGGTCACCAAGCGTGGACAGGCCGCCGGAGCGCCCGTGGCCGCGGAAGTCGAAGCTGAATACGCCGGCCATCCGGTTGAAGCGGTTGGCGATGCGCCAGACGTTGGGCCGCTGCCACGACAGCGTGAAACCGTGCGCGACCACGATCGCGAGGTCTCTCCGGCCCGGCAGGTGGATGGCGTCTATCGGGACGCCGTCCTCCGTGACCAGGGTCGTTGCCGTCACGACGGGCTTGGTCATGCTGTCACTCCGAGCGTCAGGTCCTGCGGACTCCCTCAAGCAGTAACGACGCCGGGAGCGGTATCAATCCAGACCTGCAAGATCGGCGCGGGGGCTAGCCGACCGGGGCGATCATGGGGAAAGCTTCGGGTACCGGGAACGCTTGAGAAAAGGAGCACCATGTCCGTGCTGCAGGCCCTGACCGACGCCATCCGTGACAGCTCGGTCGAGGTGATCGATCTCACCGCGCCGCTGAGCGCTGAGACGCCGATAATCCAGTTGCCAGAGCCGTTCGGCAACACCACGCGTTTCGGGCTGACCGAGATCAGCCACTACGACGACCGCGGTCCCGCCTGGTACTGGAACGACATCGTGACCGGCGAGCACACTGGCACCCACTTCGACGCCCCGGTGCACTGGGTGACCGGCCAGGACGGCGAGGATGTGGCGCGGGTTCCGGTGACGCGGCTGATCGCCCCGGCGGTCGTGCTCGACTTCAGTGCCGAGGCGGCGGCTGACCCGGACTTTCTCCTCGAGATCGAGCACGTCAAGCAGTGGGAGGCCGAGCACGGGCCGCTGCCGGAGGGCTGGCTGCTGTACCGGACCGGCTGGGACGTGCGGTCCGGCGACCAGGCGGAATTCCTCAACGCGAACGAGACCGGCCCGCACACGCCGGGCATCAGCGTCGCCTGCGCGAAGTGGCTGGCCGAGGAGTCGCCGCTGATCGGGCTCGGCACCGAGACCGTCGGCACCGACGCAGGGGCCGCGCACTCCTTCGACCCGCCGTTCCCCTGCCACTCGATGTTGCTCGGGGCGGGCAAGTACGGCCTCACGCAGCTGCAGAACCTGGCCCGGCTGCCGGTCACCGGCGCGGTCGTGATCGCGGGCCCGCTGCCCATCGTGAGCGGCTCGGGGTCGCCGTGCCGCGCGCTGGCGCTGGTCGAGCGTTCCTGAGCATGCGGGTCGCGGAGGCCGTCGGCCGCGGGCTGGCCGGGCTCGGAGTGAACACCGTGTTCGGCGTGGTCGGCAGCGGCAACTTTCACGTCACCAACGCGCTGGTGGCCGGCGGGGCGAGGTTCGTGGCGGCGCGGCACGAGAGCGGCGCGGCGGTCATGGCCGATGCCTGGGCCAGGACCACCGGGAGTCCCGGCGTGGTCACCGTGCACCAGGGCCCCGGGCTGACCAACGCCATGACCGGCATCGCCGAGGCCGCCAAGAGCCGCACCCCGCTGCTGGTCCTGGCGGCCGAGGCCCCGGAGATCCGGTCCAACTTCCACGTCGACGTGGCCGGGCTGGCCGCCGCGGTCGGCGCGGTGCCGATGAGGCTCTACTCCCCCGCCTCGGCGCTGGCCGACGCGCACCGCGCGTACGCCACGGCGTTCGGCCGCCGGACTGTGATCCTGGCCCTGCCGCTGAACGTCCAGGGGTCGGCATGCGAGCCGGGACCGGTCCCCCCGCTGCGGCGGACCTACCCGACCGCCCCGGCGGCCGAGGCGGTCATCGCGCTGACCGAGGTGCTGCGCGGGGCTCGGCGGCCCGTGTTCATCGCGGGTCGCGGCGCCCGGGGCCGGGCGGCCGAGCTCGAGCGGCTGGCCGGCGCGTGCGGGGCGCTGCTGGCCACCTCCGCGGTGGCCAAGGGCCTGTTCCACGGCAGTCCGTGGAACCTGGACGTGAGCGGCGGGTTCGCCACGCCGCTGGCAGCCGAGCTGATCGGCGACGCCGACGTCATCGTGGGCTGGGGCTGCTCGCTGAACATGTGGACCACGCGGCACGGCAGGCTGATCCCGCCGCAGGCCACGCTGGTGCAGGTGGACGATGACCCGGCCGCGATCGGAACGCACCGGCCGGTGCACCTCGGCGTGCCCGGGGACGTGGCCGAGACCGCGCGCGCCGTCGCGGACGCGCTCGGCGGATCGTCCAGCGCGGCGGGATACCGGTCCGCCGAGGTACGGGACCGGATCGCCGGGCAGGGACGCTGGCGGGACGTGGCGTACAAGGACGAGAGCGACGGGGAGCGGATCGACCCGCGCACGCTGTCCATCGTGCTGGACGACTTGCTGCCCGCGGAGCGGACCGTGGCGGTGGATTCGGGCAACTTCATGGGCTACCCGAGCATGTTCCTGTCGGTTCCGGACGAGGCCGGCTTCTGCTTCACGCAGGCATTCCAGTCGATCGGGCTCGGCCTGGCCACGGCCATCGGGGCCGCGGTCGCCCGGCCGGACCGGCTGGCGGTGGCCGCGCTCGGCGACGGCGGTGCGCTGATGGGCGTCAGCGAGCTGGAAACCGTCGCCCGCCTGGGGCTGCCGATGGTGGTGGTGGTCTACGACGACGAGGCCTACGGGGCCGAGGTACACCACTTCGGACCGGATGGCGACCCGCTCGAGATCGTTCGGTTCCCGCCGACTGATATCGCGGCGATCGGCCGCGGGTTCGGGTTCGAGGGGGTGACCGTGCGCGGCGCGGCGGACCTGACGCCGGTGCGCGACTGGCTGGACGGCCCTCGCGAGCGCCCCCTGCTCATCGATGCGAAGGTCACCTCCGCGCACGGCTCCTGGTGGCTGGAGGAAGCCTTCCGCGGGCACTGAGCGGGGCGCGCCATGAGCGCCCGCCTTGATCATGTGACGAAGGGCGCCGGAGATGGCGCTCTCGTACACACGATCACCCAGCCGGGCGCGCCCGGCTGGGCGCGCGCAGCCGGGCGCGCGCCCGGAGTTCTGGGTCCGGGCGCGCGCTCGGTTTACGCTGCGGCCGCACGCAGCGCAGGCCTCGGAGCGGCGGGCGCCTACCTGTCGTCGGCCGGGGTCCTGGCCGCTTTCTCCGGCACCTTGCCGTCGGGCGCAACCTCGTCGGCCCGGGAAGCAGCGCCCACGCCGACCAGTTCGTCGGACGGGTACACCTCCTCGCCGTGCACCGCGACGTCGCCGATCTCCAGCACCTCGTCCGGGAGCCGGAGCTTCATCCTGAACACGTACTTGATGACCATGAGGATGACGAAGGTGACGAGCGCATCCCAGACGATGATGGTGAGCGCGGCCAGGAACTGGATGAGCAGCTGACGCGGATGGCCGTAGAACAGGCCGGTGCCGCTGATCGACGGGTTCTTGCCCAGGCCCAGGTACACGATCATGTTCGGGTCGGCGAGCAGCCCGACCAGCAGGCCGCCGAGGAGCCCGGCGATGCCATGCGTGTACACCACGCCGAGCGCGTCGTCGACCTTCTTGAACGGCCACACGTACCTCGGCAGGTAGTACCACGCCACCCAGACGATGGAGGAGCAGACCAGGCCGATGACGATAGCGCCGAAGCCGTTCACGTAACCGGCCGCCGGCGTGATGCCGACCAGGCCGCAGATCATGCCGTTCAGGCCGCCCAGGAACGTGGGCTTCTTCTCGCTGCTGAACGCCATGTCCATGACGATCCAGGTCATCATGGCCACCGCAGTGGCGAGGTTGGTGTTGACGACCGCGGCCGCGGCGTCCGCTCCGGCGAAGTACGGGTCACCGCCGTTGAAGCCGTTCCAGCCGAGCCACAGGATCCCGGCGCCGACTGCGACGAACAGCAGGTTGTTCGGGATGGCGCGCTCGCGGTCGCGCTTGAGCCTGGGCCCGATCACCGCGGCGGCGACGAAGCCCGAGGTGCCCGCGGCCAGGTGGATGACGTAGCCGCCAGAGAAGTCCAGGGCCCCTTTGCCGGCCCAGTAGCCGCCGCCCCAGATCAGGAACGCGTTCACGCAGTAGGCGAACGTGATCCACAACGGTACGAAGACCAGCCAGACCTTGAAGCTGATCCGGCCGATGACGCTGCCGATGAACAGGATGGGGGTAATGGCCGCGAACACGAACTGGAAGTAGATCACCGACGCCGCCGGGATGCGGAACTTCGGCATCAGGCCGTCCAGCATCGGGATGCTCGCCTGTCCCTGCAAGGCGTTATGCCCGAGTACCGTCCTCGGATCACCGAGGAACGTGCTGACCAGCGGTGTGCCGAAGCCCAGCTTGTAGCCCCATAGCACCCAGACGATCAGGACCAGGCAAAAGGTCGTGAACACCATCATCACGGTGTTCATCGCCCATTTCCTCTGGACGAGGCCGCCGTACAGCACGGCCAGGGCCGGGATCGACATCAGCCCGACCAGCGTGGCAGCGGTCATCTGCCAGGAGTTATCCCCGGCGTTAAGCCAGAGGGGATATGGATTCACTATGCCTCCATGGGGGCAATGGCCTGCTGGGTCCAACGGCTGGCTGGCTCCACCCCGGCCGCTCCGTATTCCTGCAAAGCATGTTTCCCATGCGCGGGTTTCGGGAGTATTTCCCGGTTGTTACGCGGCCGGTAACGAGTGCGGGCGACGTTACCTGCAGATGTCGCGGATGATCGCCTGATCGGCCGCCCGGCGGCCGCCGGGGCGCGGGAACGGCCGCGGCTCCGGCGATCCGGCCCGTGTCACGTTCGCGTAACAATGGCGACAGCCGCCCCCCGGCGAGCCCGCCGAGGCCCGGCTCACCATCCCGGCCCGGGCGTTCGACCGGTACGACGAGGCCGCCGGGACCTGGTCCGCCCGCCGGGTGAGTAGCAGACGACGGGACTCTCGTCGATCTGCTCGAGGTCTCCAGGCGGCCACATCCGGTAGGCACCCGACAATGCCCTACCGCGACCTACCGCTGCGGCACCTGCTAGCCCAGGAGACGGGCTGCCCGCCGTCGTCGACAACGACGCCAACGTGGCCGCGTGGGCCGAAGCCCGCCACGGCCCGGCGGCCGCTCCCGGCACTGGTCCCGGCCCGATTCGGCCCCGACGCGGCGTGGCCAGCGCCGCAAGCCCTCGCCCTCGACCAGTGCGACCTACACCGGCCATCACCTAGCGGGCTGTCCGGAAGCGAGGATGCCATAAGCCCAAGCTCAGCTCAATGCGGGTCGCCCGGCGGTCCCGCAACATGCCGGTTGGATAACCGGGCCACGGCACCACTCGTTATCCCGCTGCTGTACGAGCGGGCCCGGCGGCGATCTCCCGGATGAGGACCTGGACCGGGTACTACGATCATGTGCGACCGGTACCGGCGGGCGGCCCGTGGCTGTGCAAGACCTTCGTTTTGTCAAGTATTTCAGCCTGGTGCAGCGTTAACCTATCGCCGGCCCCGTAATATGCAGTAAAATTAATTATATAGAACTGAATGACGACAGATTACCCGTGCGCATAATGTCCGGTTCGAACGGGTGACGTCGAGTTCCGCCCCTGACTTTTGCCTGACTTTCCGGGGGCTGGTCTGCTGCCATGCCCGCTCCTCGCGCGCGCGTGAAGGACGGGAAACCTCTCCGCTCGTACGCCCGGGGACGATGGGTGTTCAAGTCCCCCCTCGGACACCCAGAGTGGTGGTACATCACCCTTTTAGAGCACCGCTTGAACACGCGGACGGCCCGCCTGACGGCCTCCCCAGGGCGCTGACCGGTCCCGCCTCCCGTTACGGGAGGCAGCCGTGACCGGCACGCTGATCGCCCCTGTCATCCCCTCTTCTGCCACGGCCCGTCCTGCCCGGGCGCCTGCCGCTGCCGGGACCTTGCCGCTCACGGTCCCGCCCGTGCGCCCGCCGGCGCTTCCCCGGGACGTGGTGTACGGGCTCGCCCACGTCGACCGCTCCGGCCGCGTCGCCGACCGGATGGTCACCGGCGCGCTGGGCTGGCGCGGCGGGGACCGGCTGACCCTCACCGCCGAGGCAGGCGTGGTGGTCATCCGCCGCGACCCGTCCGGCCTGGTCACCCTGCCGCCCCGGTGCTGCGTCCCGATCCCCGCGGCGCTGCGGCACCGCTGCGGGCTGCTCCCCGGCGACCCGGTCCTGCTCACCGCGGTCCCCGCCGAGGACACCCTGACCGCATACTCGCTCGCGGTGGTGGATCAGGCCCTCCGCGCGCTCATCCCGTTCCCGGCACGTGAAGGGAGGAGACCGATGACGATCACCGGACCTGACGCACGCTCAGGCGCCCCCGGGCAGGCCGTGGTCGACGCGGCCATGCTCGTGCTGGAGCGGATGGGCCTGACCCCCGCGGACCTGCTGGCCGCTCCGGCGGTCAGGCCGGCCGCCCCGACTTTCGCCGAGTACATCCCGGTCGTATCAGCCCAGGTCAGCGACGGCTGCCGGAAGGCGTAGGGCTCGTACTGGAACCGGGTGGTCGAGCAGTGGGGCAGCCGCCGCATCGACGAGCCCTCGCCGTCGGAGATCCGCCAGCTCGTCCAGCACGTCCGGGCCGGCGTCGTGCCGCGGCGGAACTCCCGCGGCGGGCGCAGCGCCGCCGAGCACCTCATCGCCGCGCTGCGCTGCATGTACAAGCACGCCGAGGAAGACGGCCTGATCGGCCCGGCGGACAACCCGGCCCGGAAGGTGGAAAACCCCGCCGCCTGCCCTCAACCGGGCGGGCCGTCGCCGACAGGCGCCTGGCCGAGATCAACCACGCCGCGGCGACCACGGGTGATGACCCGGAACTGGACACGCTGCTGCTGCGCCTGCACACCGAGACCGCCTGCCGCCGGGGCGGCGCGCTGGCGCTGCGCCCGCAGGACCTCGACCCCGAGCAGTGCCTGATCCTGCTGCGCGAGAAAGGCGAGACCGTCCGGTGGCAGCCAGTCTCGCCCATTCTCATGGCCGCCCTGCTCGGGCGCGCCGCCGAACGCCACGCGCCAGCGGACGGGCAGCTGCTGCGCTACCGCAACGGCCGCCGCATCACCTACCGCCGCTATGACCACCTGTGGGACCGCCTCGGCCGGTCTCTCCCCTGGGTACGGGCGCAGCAGATCAGCACGCACTGGATCCGGCACACGACCCTGACGTGGGGGTTAGCGGAACTTCGGCTACGCCGTCGCCAAAGCCTACTGGGTCACCCCATCACCATCACGCCTGAGGCCGCCTGACCCATACCGCCCCTGACCAGGCCCGACCACTATGCCAGGCTCGGGTCCGCTGCCGCGTGCCCATTTCCGGCTGGTTATTTTCCGGTCAGAACGCCCACCCGCGGACAACAGCAAACCCCAGGCCAGCAGCCTGATTACCTACCCAACAAGCGCCAACTTCGGGCTAGGCCTGATCCCTACCGCGCCTGGGGCTTGCCGCTCTCCACCTGCTCGGCGCTGGCCTGCGCGCCCGGATGGCCTGCCATCGCGGCGGCCTGTCGTTCGGATTCGGCGTTGATCTCCGCGCCGATCAAGATGGCCAGCCCGGTCAGGTAGAGCCAGAAGATGAGGATGATCACCCCGGCGAACGCGCCGTACGTCTTGCCGTACGAGCCGAACCTGGCCACGTAGAACGAGAAACCCAGCGAGGCCAGCAGGAAGATGACCGTGCCGATGATGCCGCCCGGGCTGACCCACTGCCATTTGGGCGTCTCCCGGTTCGGCCCTACGTAGTAGTAGACCGAGAACAGCGCCGTGATCAGCACGATGGTTACCACCCAGCGCACCACGGTCCAGATGATCGTGAACACGGTCCCGGTGAGGCCGATGTGGCCCTCGATGCCCGACCCGATCGACGCGCCGAACACGATCAGCGCCGCCGCGATTCCGCCGAGCACCAGCGTGGCCAGCATGAGCGGGATCGCGTAGAGCCGCTTGGCCGCGAACTTGCGGTCGGCCGGGACGTCGTAGGCGACGTCGAGCCCGGTCTGCAGCGCGGCCATGCCGCCGGAGGCGCTCCAGACCGCGATCACCACGCCGATGATCAGGGCGGTCAGCGAGCTGGCCGCCGAGCGGTGGATGGCCGACTGGACGGCCTGGCTGAAGACGCCCGCGGCCCCGGGGGGCAGCGCCTTTTCCAGGCCGTTGACGAGGTGCTGCACCATGCTGGAGTTGAGGTGGATCAGCTTGGCCAGGCCCAGCAGGGCGATCAGGGCCGGGAACAGGGCCAGGAACCAGTGGTAGGCCAGGCTGCCCGCGGTCATGCTGCACCGGTCAGCCACGAACTCCTTGCCGCTGCGCTTGAGCGTGTACTTCCAGCCGGTGCCGCCGAGCTCCAGCGGGTTGTCCGGGCCGCCGGACGTCTTGTGAGGCGGGGGTATCGACTGCCCTTCCGCGCTGTTCCGGGTCACACCCGCGCCCGCGTCGCGATTGTTGCCTGCCCCGGCCATAGTCAAGCCGCCTTGCCGGACTGCTTGCCGTCATCGCCTGGCCAGACGCCTGTGAGCTTGCGCGTGCCCTCGGCGGCGGCGCGGTCGACAGCTGCCTTGACCAGCGCGAAGATCGCGCCCTGCAGAGCGGCGGCGAGCAGTATTTCCCGCCAGCCCCGCTGCGCATCGGTGGCCTTGGGCGCATCCTCTTCCCGTGCGGTGACCTTCCAGACTCTCTTGAAGATCGCACCGGCGACGATGCCGCCCAGCACGCTGACCAGCATGCCCACCGGCTTGTACAACAGCTTGATCATCGTTTTCTCCATTGCCTGATCGCCAGGTAGCCGAGGATCAGCGCGCCGGCCGCCACCGCCAGCGGCAGCCGGTGCTGCCTGGCGGTGCTGGCTCCCCTGGCGACCACGCGCCGTACCTGTTCTGGGGTGGCTTCCCACGCGGGCGCACCCACTGCGGCCGCCCGGGTCTGCAGCTGGTTTTTGCCTGTTCCGCCGGCCGAGACGGCTTTCTGGCGTGTCGCCGCGGTCTGGCTGGCGAACTGGCTGCGCATGCTGCCCGCGCGGGCGGCGGCCAGCTCGCGTGCCTGCCCTGTGGTGCTCTTCACCCGCCCGGACAGCGCGGCCAACTTGGCTCGCGCCCTGCTCTTCACGTCTGCCTTGGCGGCCAGCTGGTCCACCGTCTCGCCGAGTTGGTCGCGGTGCTGCTCGATCTGCTGCTTCAGCTCTTCCATGTCATCGGGAGCTGCTGCCTCAGCATCGGCCTGCGGGGCTGTTTCTGGCGCGTCACCGGCGCCCGCAGTATCGGCTGGCGGGTCGGCGCTGGGTACCATAGCCGCCTCAGCGGCGCGCTGTCCTGGCGGGTTTCCAGGCTGCCCGCTGGTCATCGCCGCGCCCTCTCCTTGATCTCTTCAACGTCGGCCTTCACGCTGCTGACGGCCTCCTGCGGCACCGGCGGCGTGGCCCTTTGCAGCCGCCCCTTCCCGATCAGGGCCGCTGCCGCGGCGACAGCCAGCAGCGCCGCTCCCACGATCAGCGCCGCCAGCCACGCCGCCACCACTCCGCTGAGGGCGATGATCACGCAGGCGAGCAGGCAACCCGCGCCGTACAAGGCAATCAGGCCGCTGCCGCCCAGCATCCCGATGCCCACTCCCGTCTGCTTGCCTTTGCGGGTCATCTCCAGCTGGGCAAGCTTGAGTTCCTCGCGGATAAGCGCGGGGACTTGCTCGGACAACGCCTTGACCAGTTCCCCGGTCGAGCGTTCTTGGCCGGGAGACGGCTGCGCGCCGTCCGCAGTATGTGCCATGATGTCCGCCTTCCTCCGGATAAACGCGTCCTCTACCCCGCCGTACGCAGACCTAACGCGGCCGGGGCATCGTCCCGCGCCGCGGCATCTGGCGAACGGCTTCTCCTGAGGCTGGCGGGCAGCCGGGCTTAAAGCAGGTTGCCCAGGCCGCCACCCAGCTTGCCCGGGTCCAGGCCGAACTTCGACAGGAGCGCGGCGTGGTCGTGGTTGCCGGTATCGACCTGAGCTGGAAGCTGCTGCGCCGCCTGCTCGAGGTCGGGTTCTTCGATCTGCTCCTTGCGTACGGTCTCGCTGACTTCCTGCTCTCCGGTGACCTCCTCGGTGCCCAGGCGGACCCGCTCCACCGGGACGGATTCCTTTTCCACCACCGGAGGCTCGGCTCGCAGGGTAACTTCATGCTCTGCCTCGCTGATCGGCTCGCGCGACAGCGCGGTATCGCGGTTAGCGTCGGTAACCGGCTCCCGCTCCACCCGGACTTCTTCGTGGCTGACCGGCACTGTCTGGGTGACGTTCTCGATCCCGACGCAATTTCGCAGCCGCGCGCGGCCTGCTTCGACGCCCTCGGTGCCGACCCGCAGCCGCTCCTCCGAGCGGGTCATCGCATCGTCGCCGGTGCCACCCGCCGGGCCGCGGCTTTGGGCGCCCTGAGCCGTTTCCTCGCCGAGGTAACCGGCGTAGTGCCGGTAGAGGGCCTCTTGCTCGTCAGCGTCGATATGCTGGTCGTCGTCGATGCTCGGGGCCGTCCTTGACCATGTTCTTTTGACACAGCCAGGACTACCTGCTCGCCGTCGAAGCGGTATCCGTAGATCGGGGCGAAGCTCTGCCTGGTGCCGAACATGCCGGTCGCGACCGTCACCCACATCGAGATAGACGTGGCCGATCTTGCCGAGCTTGCTGCCGTCAGAGTCGACCGCAGAACAGCCGATGAGCCGCTGGATGTCGTCGGTGCTGTCATGATGGCCCTTTCATAAATGGCTGAGGGATAGCGGGACGGCGGCTGAGTCCCGTGCACGAGTCACGCCGCCGCAGAACGGTGCGGCCGCACGGATGCGCCCGTTTACGCCGGCGCCGGGGCTGGCACTGTGCTCATCTCCTACTGTGCTCATCTCCCCTCGTCCGGCCGAACACGGGCCTCTATCCGGCCTAACGCGAACCATGCAGGAAAACAAGGTCCGATTCGCCGGACGCCGGAGAACCCCGCAACCGCCATCTGGCCTGCGTTCCCGCCGGGGTATACGATTGTGGCGCAGGTTTTGTTTGGCAAGCTGTTGGGTCGGGACCCCGCCTGGCTGCTCTGGCAGGAAGGCCGCCTGATGGTGAGGGCCGAGCTGCACGCCAGGACGGACGGGGGCCAGGTTGTTGTCGCGCTGCGCGGGGAGCTGGACGCCGTGGACGCCGACCGTGCCGCGGCAGCGGTCGCGGCGTGCGGGCCGCGCGTGATCATGGACCTGTCGGCGCTGGAATTCATCGACTGCTATGCCCTGGGCGCGCTACTGCGCGTGCAGAAGGCGGCCCGGGCGGCGGGCGGCGACGTGCTGCTGGCCGCGCCGCGCCAACTCGTGCTCCGGGTCCTGGGCCTGACCGGCCTGGACGGGGTGTTCTGCGTCTATGCCAGCGTGGCCGCCGCGGCCGGCGCCGGCCGCTGCTCCGCGCGGGATGCGGCCCCGCGGGCCGCGGCCAGCACCGCGCCACCGCCTGGAAGGGTACCGTCGTCAAGTGCCGTTGCCGGGTGATTACCGAGCCGGCGCTGCTGGGTGATGACCTGCCCGGCGGAGGGAGCCTGGCGGGGGATGTCGAGGTGGCCGGGGATGTGGCCGTGTTCACGCGCCCAGATCAGGAAGGCGCGGACGGCGTGCCGCTGGAGGGCGAGGTGGCTGGCGTAGTAGCTGTCGATGTCGGCCTGGGTGAGGACGGATGGCTGCACGCCGGCGTCTGCGGGCCAGGTCAGGAAGGTCTCGGCCTGGATGAACCGGTTCCGGGCGTACTGCCGGGCGGTAGCGCGCAGCGGCCCGGCGGCGGCCCTGGCGCGCATCCGGGGTAGCTGGTGCAACAGCCCGAACTGGCGCAGCAGCCGCAGGTGAGGGTGGCCGGCCAGGCTGTCCACGCGGTGGTCCAGCCAGGCATGGTAGCCGCGGAGCTGGTTGTCGGCGGGGGCCAGCACGCCGCAGCTGACCAGCAGGTCACACAGGTAGTGCACGGCTCGCGGCCGGGGCCAGGCGTCCAGCCCCTCGTGGGTGAGCGGCAGCGTGCCGGCGGCCAGGGCGACAGCAGGTCGCGGATGTGCGGGTTTCCAGCCAGTTGAAGGTGGTGACCGGGCTGGGCATATCCGTGAAGACGACAGCATCGAACGCCAGGAGGACATCGGCCGCCTCGCGCCGCCGCGGCCACCGAAGGACGTCCGGTTCACCCTGGACCTGACCGAGGACCGGCACGCCTTCCTGAAGCGCTTCGCGGAGGAGTCCGGAGCGGGGGTCCGCGCCTCCCAGGTAATGCGCGCACTTCTTGACGAGCTGGCCGAAGACCCGAACCTGGCAGCCCGGGCCCGGATCTGGGCAGCGAAGAAGTAACGGCAACCGACTTCAGGCGACCGTCCCCGCTCGCGGTTCAGCACCGGGCTAGCTTACGCGGTTGCGGTACTCGCGCAGGAGCTGAGCCAGGGCCTCCTGCTCGCTCAGCCCGCCGCTCGCGGCCGTGAACGCGGCTATCTGCCGCCACGCCCCGTTCAGCAGACCCAGCGCCGCGAGCAGGCAGCCGCGCAGGTCCGTGTTATCCAGGATGACCTTGGCGTCCCGCGCAGCCCGCTCGTGCTCCTCCGGCATGGCGCCGTCCAGCTTTGTGACCAGTTCAGCCAGCGCCAGCACGTCGCGCATGCAGTCCGCCGGGTCGTCCACTAGTCCCTCCGGCGGCGGGCGGGCTGCTCGTCCTTGAGGTCGTCCACGAACCCCTTGATCGCCTTGCCCGCGCCCTCCAGGGCGCCCTGGGACTTCCCGCTGGCCACGCCCTTGGTCGGGCCGCTGACCAGGCCGCCCACGGTATCGCCCAGGCTCCGGGGCTCCGGGTGGCCGGGGTTGTCGCTCATCCGGTCGATGGCCTCCGCGAACCGCAGGTAGGTGTCCACCGAGGCGATCACCACCCGCGCGTCGATGGCCAGGATCTCGATGCCGACCAGCGACACCCGCACGTAGGCATCGATGACGAGGCCCTTGTCCAAGATGGTGTCGATGACGTCGACCAGTCCGGACGAGCTCGGTCCTTTTGCTACTGCCATTGCCGGTAACTCCTTCTTCTCGGCGTACCTGTAAGGGATCTACCCTCGTCCCCGCGTTTAACCGTCCCGGTCCCTGCCCGCCGCCCGCTCGGCCCGCGTCGGCCTGGTTTCTAGCGTCGGCCAGGTCCGCGAATTAGCCAGCTGGTCCCTGCGAGCCCGGTCCTTACGCATGGCTGCCTTCGCCGACCGCTTGTTACGTGCGCTCATATCAGCCTCCTTCTCTCGGCGGCGGGACATAGCCGATCTCATCAGGACCGGCGTACATCACGTATGACACGCCCTACTCGTCAAGCTTGGCCGCAGCAGCCGCGTACCCACCGGACTGGCAGCCTCCAGCAGCTCGCACTGCCGCCGCTGACGACCAGCCAGCTTCCGCTTCCAGGCCCGCGGTGTGATCTCCAGGCCGTCCGGGGTCTCCAGCGACTCGTCCGCTATCTCCTGGTCCGTCTTCTCCTGGCGAAGGCCAGCCCACTCGCGGAGCCCCTTTGACCAGCCAATCTGACGCCGGCCGTGGCTAGCTTTCTCCCACTCGCGCCATAGCTTCAGGTCATCCTCGAACTGGCCGACCTCACCGCCAGCGTCAACGATGTCGCCGAGCAGCTGGAATGGCGTCCGGCCGCGTCCCTTGGCGAGTTTGGCGTGACCGCCGGTGATCTCGTTCGACACTTTGACGACGTACTCGCGCAGCGTGTTACCCGGTTGCAGCCGGGCACCGCGCACGTCAAACCTCTTGGGCGTGCAGTCGAACCCGAGTTTGCGGACCTTCCGCTGCCACCGGCCGAACATCCGCACGGCAACTCGCAACGCCACCTGATCATGATCTTCCCCGGGGTTCTTCCAGATCAGCGGCGTGTGAACATGCAGGCGCCAGCCGTTCGGCCCGACTGTGACCTCGACAACCCGCACCCACCGAATACGTTTCTCATGCTCACCACGGGACCGGCCGCACACCTTCCCGTCGCCCCGCAGAGCTGCACACGGCTTCCGCGACTTGCTCCCACCATCCGGTGGGGCGAACTGGTGCTCATCGACCAGGACGAAGCCGTAGGCGGGCTCATCGGACCTCCACTGCTTACCCGAGGTGACCGCGTTCCAGCCTCGCCGAGGTGTTCACCGTCTCCGCGCCACCATCTACCGCACTCTCCAGCGGTCCCGGCAGCAGGCGCGGCCAGGTAACCGGATCGGCCGCCACCTCGCGCCTCAGAACAGCCTCAAGGGTTCCGGATCTCCACAGCCAGAGCGCTACCGCTAATTCCTGCGCGATTCTTCCCCGGACCCCGTACGGGTCCGACGGTTCCCCCGGCCGGCGCTGCGCCGGCTCGTGCGCGCGGATGATCTCGCCTGTCCGGCGGACTGGCCGCTGCGCCGGGCGGCGCGGCCGTGGGTGGACTCTTCCTCGGGCGCGTCTTCGCCCCCGCCCTCGCCGTCTTGATGTTCGGCGGCTGCCGTTTCTGTTTCGCCGGCTTCTTCCGTTTCGCCAGTTTCGGCAGCCGTTTCATCATCGCCTTCGGCGCGGGCGCGGGCCTCGTCGTCGACCTGGCCGTCCCCGGCCTGCCGGGACTCCTCCTGTTCGGGGCTTTCCTGCTGCTCCCGCTCGAGCGCGTCTTCGTGGCTCTCGACGACCTCACCGTCGTGGATGGTGCCGCGCCAGCCTTCGGCGTCGTCGGGATGCAGCACGGTCTGGGTCATCATGTGCCGCCCGACGTGCTTGAGTTCGAGGCGGGCCCGCCTGCCCTGCGCCCGCCAGAGGTTCCCGGTGCGCTCGAACATGCCCTGCGGGTGATACTCCAGGACCAGCAGGACGCGGGTCAGGCTGGGCGCGAGCTCATGGAAGGTCACCGCCCCATCGACGTGGCCCTTCTGGCCCTTGGAGCGCCAGATGATCCTCTCGTCGGGCACCTGCTCGATGATGGTGGCTTCCCAGGTCCGATGCGACCAGAAGACCTGAGCCTTCCAGTTCACCTTCTGCTCTTCCTTCTTGTTCTTCTCGGCGCTCTCGACCTTCTTCGTGAACTTCGGGAAATCGCTGTACTGCGTCTACTGGTTATAGGCCAGCGTGACCGGGACCCCCACATCGGTCGACTCGACGATGTTGATCAGCTTGAGCTTCTTGCTCCCGCCGCCCTTACCGCCCCGCCGGAACAGGCCGGAGACCTTCTCCTTGACCCAGGTCATCCCGGCGCCGAGCATGGACCGGGCCGGAGACTTGCCTTCAGCCAGGCCCTTCGCCCCGGTGACGGCGGCCATGAGACCCGGCCCGCCGCCGCCTTCGATGTAATCTGTCAGGCGGCCGGCCGCGCCTTCAACCTTGTCCCGCACCGATGCCATGGCATGGTCACCAAGCGCGCCGACCAGGCCGCGGGCCTCGGCCTTAAACTCGGTCCATCATCCCGTTGCCGGACTCAGATTCTTCTCGGGCCACTCCGGTCACCTCCTCGTCCGGGTGACAGGCGAGCGGGACGTCCTCCTGCGCCGCGGCGCGGGCTCCTCAGCGTCTTCCTCGCCGGGTTCGCCGGCCTCGTCAGCCGGCGCCCCCGCCTCCGCCGCCTCCTCCTCTTCGTCCTCGGCGGGCTGCTCTTCGTCGTACCCGTCTTCGGGCTCTTCGGCCTGCTCGGATTGCGATCGTGCGCCCCGGCGGGGCCGCCCGCGGCGGGCCCGGCCGCTGCCGCGCTCTTCGTCCTGCTCCTCGTCCCGGCCAGGCTCGGCTTCTTCCTCTTCGCCGGCTCCCCGCCCGCGGCGCCCCGGCCTGCCCAGGGTGCCCCCGGCCCGGCCGACGGTCTCCCCGGCCCGGCCCGCGGCCGCACCGGCCGCCTCACCGGTCTTGCCCGCGGCGGCTTCGGGGTTCTTGAGGGTTTCGGCCCGATCGTGCAGGCTGCCGGTCAGCGACTCCAGCCGGCTCGTCACCGCGGCCGCGGCGGCGGCCTTGCCCGCGTCCAGCAGGTCACCGCGGATGGTGTCGACGATCTCGGTTACCTGGGGGCCGAGCGCGCCGGCGATATCGGTCTTGCCGAGGTACTTGGCGCCCTGCCGCAGCACGGCCGGGCCCAGCTTGCCCCCGCCGCCGGCTGCCGCCGCCCCGAGGGCCAGCATCGTGGCCAGGCGCACCTTGCGCCGCCCGAGGACATAACACGCTCCGGCCGCGAGCGCGACCTTTACACCGCATTTCATGACTACCCCTTCCTGACGCCCTAGTCTCCCCCGGCCGGCTGAACCGAAACGGGAATGCCGGCGAATGCGCGGCCCCCGGCCATCGCCAGCGCCACCGGCTCACGGCGCCGGCAGGTACCCGGCGCCCGCCGCGAGCGCCACCTGTGTCTTGTGGTTGATGACTGCCGGTTCTCCCTCGACGCTGTGTGCCGTGGTCCCGGGTAAGCCGTGGTCCCACCGGTGAGGCTCGTGCCAGGAAGTGCCAGGTAGCTGGCGAGTGGTGTCTGGTAGCGGACTACGGGTGGCGGATCACCGCAGGGCCGCTGAGGAGCTGGGCCTGGCGTATCCCTGACGGTCGCGGCGGTCCTCAGCGAGCTCGCCGCGGTCCTTGCCGCCGTAATTAGCCGGACTTCGTGTCCGTGCCTCGCGGTCAGGACTTAGTACCTAAGCAGTCGTCAGGCTAGGCATCTCGGGTGACTCTGGGAGATGCCGCCGCTGACGGACAAGGCCGCTGGGGCCTGCCCGTGGTGCCCGGGGCCACGCCTGCCGGACGGTAGAAGGCGGCGATGTCGGTGGAGCGGTGCGGCGCAGTGAACCCGCCGCCCGGTACTAGCTCCCCGGTGTGGTCGAAGATCACGACGCCATTGCAGAGCAGGCTCCAGCCCTGCTAGGGGTGGCTGACAATGGTGTGCGCCGCTTCGCGGTCCGGAGCCGAAGGCGCCGGACAGGGCGGTGTGTGCGGGCACATATCAGTGCCTCTGGCAGTTCATAATGCGTCTTTCGGTTGGTGTTAGCGCGCCGCAGCTCATGCTGCGATAAGACGTTTTCAGTCAATCCTGGTGGCGGCCCGACGGAAATGGCCAATCCGGACAAGGCCCATCACCAGGGCCGATCACATCCCCGGCTACACACGGGGAACCGGCCGGCTCATTTCGGGGCCTGCCCGGGGGCAGGGGAAGGTGGCAGAGTCAGCGGGGCGGGCCGGAGCGGCGGGTTTCCCCGCGCCGTGCGGGGTGCGGTTCGGTGCTGATGACCTGCGGCCAGTGCGCCGGGTTACGGCGCGGTGGGCGGTGCGGGCGGGCCTGCCGGCGGGCCGGGCGGAGGATTTCGTGCTCGCGGTCAGCGAGATCGCGGCGAACGCGGCCCGGCACGGGTCGCCGGCGGCGCGGCTGCTGCTGCGGGTGGCGGGCGGCGCGGCGCGGGAAGCCTGCGAGAAGGCCGGCAAAGGGTACGTACTCGCGGTCCCGGTGAACTTCCAGGTCAGGCTCCCTTCCGGGCGCAAGGCGGCCGTGTCCGCCGTGGCGGCGATGGTCCCGGTCACGGCGTGGGAGACCCGCTCGTGCGGGCCCGGCGGCAAGGGCCACCGCGACTACGCCTGGGCCTGGGCCGCCACCGCCTCGCCGCGGCACCGGGTGCTGATCCGCCGCAGCCTGACCGACCGTGATGACATGGCGTTTTACTACTGCCATGCGCCGCAGGGCCGACCAGTGTCGCTGCCCGTCCTGATCCGGGTCGCCGGGAAAAGATGGCCGGTGGAGGAATGCCTACAGCAGGGAAAGGGACAGACGGGCCTGGACCAGCACCAGGTCCGCACCTGGCAGTCCTTCCACCGGCACACCGTGCTGTCCATGTGCGCCCAGGCGCTGCTGGCCATCGCCGCCGCCGTCCGGTGCCGCCCGCCCGGACCGGTGATGAACAGCCTGCCATCGGCGACGGGCAGCCCGCAGCCTGGCGGGACACCGGCAAGCTGCCCGCCACCGCCGGCGACCGGCCCCCCGGCGATGACCCAGGCCTGGTCAAAGTCAGCGTCCCCGAGGCCCGGCGCCTGGCCCGCCTGGCCACCGCACCAGTGAGCCGCGGATCACCCAGACGGCACGGTCGTGCGGATGAGCTGCTACACCGGGGCGTATTCCGGCACGCTGGCCGCCAGCAGCGAGATCGACGAACTGGCCTGGTTCCGTTACGCCGACCGCCCCCGGGTGCCTCCGGTCGACCAGCTGCTGTTCGACGACCTCAACGCGGCCGGCCGGCTGCGCTGAGCGTGTCCTGCTTGAGCGTGACGCCGGCGGTGAGCGGGAGGGAGGCGGACGACGGGCCGGCGGCGAGCGTGAACGTGCCTGCCTCGAGCGTCCAGCCGCCGTCGGCCCAGTGCTGGAAGGCGCGTTCGGGCAGCAGGATCCCGACGTTCACCGTCTCGCCGGGGTCGGCGTCGACGGCGGCGAAGCCGGCCAGCCACTTGACCGGGCGCTCCACGGCCGAGTCCGGGCGGGACGCATAGACCTGGATGATCTCGCGGCCACGACGCGAGCCGGTATTCCGGACCTCGACGCACACCGCGACGCCGGAAACCCCGGACGGCACCGTGATCGATTCGTACGACCAGGTGGTGTAGCCGCGACCGTAGCCGAACGGGAACAGCGGCTCGCGGCCGTCGCGGTCGAAGGCGCGGTAGCCGATAAACAGGCCCTCGGTGTAGCTGAGCACGCCATCGGCCGGTTGCCCGGACAGCAGGCCATCCTCGCTCGCTGGCCAGGTGGTGGGCAGCCGCCCGCCCGGTTCGGCCTCGCCCAGCAGGACGTCGGCCAGCGCGTGGCCGAACTCCTGTCCGCCGAACCACGTCAGCAGCACCGCGCCCACCTCGCCGGCCCAGGGCAGCAGGACCGGGGCGCCGGAGTTGACCACCACCACGGTCCGCGGGTTGGCCGCCGCCACCTTGCGGACCAGCTCGTCCTGGCGTCCGGGCAGCGCGAGCGACGTGCGGTCGAAGCCCTCGCTCTCCACCTCGGCGGTGGTACCGACCACCACCACGGCCACGTCGCTGTCGACCGCCAGGGCGACCGCCGCCTCCAGTTCCTCGTCGTCGGTGCCGTGCGGCGCTTCGAGGAGGAGCTGGAAGAACGTGCCGAAGCTCGCCATCGGCGAGGTGTGCACGTCGTGCTCGAGCCGGACGGTGACCGTCTGGCCGGCGGCCAGGCCGAGCGGGGCCAGCCGCACCGGCGGGGCCATCAGGGTCTCGGCCACGTCCGCGCCCTGACGCACGGCCAGCGTCTCGTCGAAGAGCACGGCCTCGTCCGCGAGCAGCCGGAACCGGCCGATGCCGGTGACGCCGAGCTGGTAAGTGCCGGCGTCGGTGGCCTGGATCAGGCAGTTGACCTCGAGCCGGCTGATCTGTTCGGGGGCGCCGATCGCGGCGAACCCGTTCATCCACCGCAACACGGCGCCGTCGCGCTGCTCCGAGCCGATGACCTCGCCAGCGGGCGAGAAGAACCGGACTTCAGTTCCGGGGTTTGACCCGTCTGGGCGCAGCAGCCAGGGCGCGCGGGCCGCGGCCGGCCTCAGGTGCCCGAGGGTTCCCGGCGCGAACGCCACGTCGAGCCCGGCCGCGCGCAGCCCGTCGAGCGGGGAGATCGTATAGGGCGGGTAGACGGTGGCGCTCCCGCCGCCGAGCGTCCGGGCGATCTCGGCGTTCGGGCCGATGACGGCGACCCGGCCCAGCCCGGAGCGGCCCAGCGGGAGCAGCGAGCGCTCGTTGCGGGCCAGCACGAAGCTGGCCGCGGCGGTGGCCCGCAGCTCGCGCGGGATGTCCACGGGCGCCGGGGTCGCCGGGCCGGGAGAGGAGGCCGCGCCGTCGAGCCTGCCGACCCGGGCGGCTAGCCGCAGGATGCGGAGCACTTTGTCGTCAAGGAGAGCCTCGTCGACCTGCCCGGCCCGGGCCGCCGCCAGCAGGGCGTCGCCCCACGGGCCGAACCGTTCGGCCGGACCCGGCATGGCCAGGTCCAGTGCGGCCCGGGCGGCCGCCGCGGCGGACCGGGTGGCCGTCCAGTCCGACATGACCAGGCCGTCATAGCCCCATTCGTCGTGCAGGATGGTGCGCAGCAGCGGGCTCTCCGTCATCGTCGACCCGTTGACCCCGTTGTACGAGGCCATTACCGCCCAGGCGCCCGCTTCGCGCACGACGGCATCGAACGGCGCCAGGTAGAGCTCGCGCAGCGTCCGCTCGTCGATGCGGACGTCGACCGACATCCGCTCGGTCTCGGAGTCATTGCAGATGAAATGCTTGACCGTGGCGCCGACTCCCTGACTCTGCAGGCCGCGCACGTAGGCGACCCCGATCCGCGTGGTGAGCAGCGGGTCCTCGGAGAAGCACTCGAAGTGCCTGCCGCCGTACGGGGTCCGGTGCAGGTTCACGGTGGGGGCGAGCAGCACATCCACGCCCTTGCGGCGTGCCTCCGCGGCCAGCAGCCTGCCGATCGCCTCGACCCGGTCGCAGTCCCAGGTGGCGGCCAGCGCCGTCGGCGACGGCACGTTCGCCGAGGTGTCGCGCTCGTCCCAGGTCTCACCACGGACCCCAGCCGGGCCGTCGGAGGTCACGACCCGGCGCAGCCCGGCGGCGGGTTCGGGGTAGAGAGCCCAGAAGTCCGCGCCGGTGAGCAGCCGGATCTTCTGCTCGAGGGAGAGCCGGGCGACCCGGTTCCGCAGGTCGGCCTTGTCGTGATTGTTCATCAGGCGGGCAGGTTGACCAGAGACGCCAGCTCCGCGCGGTGCGCGTCCGCGGTGCCGAAGGCGATCGAGTCGGCCTTCGCCCGTTTCAGGAACAGGTGCGCCGTGTGCTCCCAGGTAAAGCCGATGCCGCCGTGCATCTGCACGCACTCCTGCGCGGCCTGGACCGCGACCTCTGAGCAGTAGGCCTTGGCCAGCGCGACCGCGACCTTGGCGTCCCCGGGATTGGACAGGTCAGCGGTCGCCAGGCAGGCGGCCGCGTACCTGGACGCCGCGCGCGCCTGGGTGAGCGACACCCACAGGTCGGCCAGCCGGTGCTTGAGTCCCTGGAACGACCCGACCGGCCGGGCGAATTGCTTGCGCTCCTTCACGTACGCGACGGTCATGTCCAGGCACCGCTGGGCCAGCCCGGTCTGTTCGGCAGCCAGGATGCCAGCCCCGGCGGTCAGTGCCGCGTCTAGCGCCCGCGAGGCGGCCTGGCCGGACGCGATCAGCGTGGCCGGCGTGTCGTCGAACGACAGGTCGCACAGCTGCCTGGTCATGTCGAGCGAGGTCACCGGGGCCTTGGCCACGCCCTCGGCAGCCATGTCCACGAGGTAGAGCGCCTGCGGCACGCCGTCGGCCGGGACCAGCAGTACCGCGGCGGGCAGCGCGTCGGCCACCCCGGCGACCATCCCGCGCAGCCGCCCCACCCCGGTCGTAGCATCGCCTGGACGCGCCCCGGCCACCCGGACCGTCGTGGGATAGGCAGCACCAGGCGCGGTGGCGAACGGCACCGCCAGCGCCGTGGTCACTCCGCCGTCGGCCATCGACGCCAGCAGGCCACCCTGGGAGCCGGCGCTGAGCAGGGCCGTGGTGGCCACGACCGCGCTGCCGAGGAACGGCACAGGCGCGACGAAGCTGCCCAGCACCTCGGCGGCGGCGGCGGCTTCCCGGTAGGACGCGCCGGCCCCGCCGTCAGGCTCGGGGATCAGCAGCCCGGCGCAGCCCAGATCCGCGCCGACGGCCTGCCAGAGCTTGTCGTCGTAGGTCTGCGCGGACTCGATGCGCGCGAGAGCCTGGTCGAGTCCGCCCCGGTCGGCAAGCAGGGACGCGAGGGCGTCTGACAACGCCCGTTCGGCATCTGAGTAGAGCAGATCCGGGATCTCGTCGCTCATCGCGGTAGATCCTTCCATGGCACGTCCTTGTCGACGCGGGGTTCGGCGGGCAGGCCGAGCACCCGCTCGGCGACGATGTTGCGCAGGATCTCCGAGGTCCCGCCCTCGATGGAGTTGCCGCGGGAGCGCAGGTAGCGGTAACCGGGGCCGCGGCCGTAGAAGTTGGTGTGCTCGGGCCGGCGCATGGTCCAGTCGTCGTAGCGCAGCCCGTCCCCGCCGGCGAGCTCGACCTCGAAGCCGGAGATCTCCTGGTTGAGCCGGGCGAAGACCAGCTTGGCGGCCGAACCCTCTGGACCCGGCTTGCCCGCGGCCAGCTGCTGGCGCAGCCGCTCCCCCGCCAGCCGGGCCACCTCGGCCTCGGTCCACAGCCGCAGCATCCGGTCGTGCAGGCCCGGCGTGCGCAGCTCGGGCCGGGAGCGCCAGGTCCGGGCGGCCGAGGCGATCATGCCGCCCTCCCGCGGCGCAGCCCGCGAGGCGCCGATGCTCACCCGCTCGCTCATCAGCGTGGCGTTGGCCACCTTCCAGCCCGCGCCAACCGGGCCGATCCGGTCGGCGTCCCGGATCCGCACGTCCGTCAGGAAGATCTCGTTGAACTCCGCCTCGCCGGTCAGCTGGCGCAGCGGCCTGACTTCGACGCCGGGATCGGCCATGTCCACCGCGAAGTAGGTGAGCCCGGCGTGCTTCGGCACGTCGGGGTCGGTGCGGGCGATCAGCAGCGCGCGCCGGGCGTGCTGGGCCAGCGAGGTCCACACCTTCTGCCCGTTGGCCACCCACTCCTCCCCGTCCTGAACGGCGCGGGTGGCCAGCGCGGCCAGGTCGCTGCCCGCACCGGGCTCGCTGAACAGCTGGCACCAGATCTCCTCGCCCGTCCAGAGCGGCCGCAGCCAGCGCTTCTGTTGCTCATCGCTGCCGTAGGCGAGGATGGTGGGGGCCGCCATGCCCAGCCCGATCGCGTTGAGCTCGGCGTTGTGGCCAGGCGCGCCTGCCGCGGCGAACTCGGCGTCGACGACGTTCTGAAGCGCCCGGGAGACGCCCAGCCCGCCGAGCCCTTCCGGGTAGTGCACCCAGGCCAGGCCCGCGTCGAACCTGGCGTTGTTGAAGTCCTGCTTGCCCGTGTCGGCCGGATCATGTTCGGCCAGGAAGGCATGGACCCGGTCGCGGATCGTGTCCGGCGTGGCTTCGGCTTCGGTCAGCACCGTGCTTCCTCCTAGCAGAGGGGACCGCCTGCTACGTAGATGACCTGGCCGGAGACGAAGCTCGCGCCCTCGCTGACCAGGAATGAGATGGTGTGGGCCACATCACTGGGCTGCCCGGTCCGGCGGACGGGTATGCGCTCCGCCGCGGCTTTCTGGAAAACGTCGAACGAGACGCCGACGCGCTCCGCGGTGGCCGCGGTCATATCGGTGGCGATGAACCCGGGCGCGACCGCGTTGGCGGTGATCCCGAACTGGCCGAGCTCGATGGCCAGGGTCTTGGTGAAGCCCTGCAGCCCGGCCTTGGCCGCGGAGTAGTTGACCTGGCCGCGGTTGCCGAGCGCGGACGACGAGGACAGGTTGACGATGCGCCCGTAACGCTGCTTGACCATGTACCTCTGCACGGCCCTGGTCATCTCGAACGCGCCGCGCAGGTGCACGCCCATGACCGTGTCCCAGTCGTCGTCGGTCATCTTGAACAGGAGGTTGTCGCGGATCACGCCGGCGTTGTTCACCAGCACGGCAGGCTCGCCCAGCTCAGCCGCGACCCGCTCGACCGCGGCCTGGACCTGGGCGCCGTCGCTCACGTCGGCGCCCACCGCGAGCGCGCGGCCGTCCGCGTCGGCGATCTCCTTGACCGTCCCGGCGCACGCGGCCTCGTCCAGGTCGAGGACCGCCACGGCCATCCCGTCCGCAGCCAGCCGTCGCGCCGTCGCGGCACCGATGCCGCGGGCCGAACCGGTCACGATCGCGATTCTCTCTGTCACGTAGTTCCTCTCCTTTAGCTCCCTAACGGGCCCGGGTGCGCACCAGTACCCGCCGCTTAGCTCGTGAGCGCAGCGTGCTGGTGACTTCCGGCTCGACTCAGGTGGTGGCTTTCCGCAGCTCGCGGCGGGCCAGGGACCGCTTGTGCACCTCGTCAGGACCATCGGCGAACCGGAGCGTGCGGGCGCTCGCCCACAGGTGGGCCAGCGGGAAGTCCTGGCTGACGCCGCCGCCGCCGTGCGCCTGGATGGCCCGGTCGATCACCCACTGCGCCATCGCCGGGGTGACGATCTTGATCGCCTGGATCTCGCTGTGCGCCCCCTTGTTGCCGACGGTGTCCATCAGCCATGCGGTCTTGAGCACGAGCAGCCGCGCCTGCTCGATCCGGACCCGGGACTCGGCGATCCAGTCCTGGACGACGCCCTGCTCGGCCAGCGGCTTGCCGAACGCGGTCCGGCTGGCGGCACGGCGGCACATGAGCTCCAGGGCGCGTTCGGCCGCGCCGATCTGCCGCATGCAGTGGTGGATCCGGCCGGGCCCGAGCCGGGCCTGCGCGATCGCGAACCCCGCGCCCTCGCCGGAGATCAGGTTCTGGATGGGCACCCGGACGTCGTCGAAGATGACCTCCGCGTGGCCGCCGTGCGTTCCGTCGGTGTAGCCGAAGACCCTCATGCCGCGCTTGACCGTGATCCCCGGCGTGTCACGCGGCACCAGGATCATGGAATGACGACTGTGGCTCCTGTCGCCGGCGGCGCCCGGCTCGCCGGTCACCCCCATCACGATGAAGATCGTGCAGTCCGAGCTCATCGCGCCGCTCGACCACCACTTGCGGCCGTTGATCACGTAACCATCGCCATCCGGCGTGATCGCGGTGGCGATGTTGGTGGCGTCGCTGGAGGCCACGTCGGGTTCGGTCATGCAGAAGGCGGACCTGATCGTCCCCTCGAGCAGCGGGACGAGCCACTGGGCCTGCTGGTCCGGCGAGCCGAACTCGGCCAGCAGCTCCATGTTGCCGGTGTCCGGGGCGGCGCAGTTGATGGCCTCGGGCGCCAGCGCGGGACTCCACCCGGTGATCTCGGCCAGCGGGGCGTACTGCAGGTTAGTCAGCTGCGGGTCCGGCAGCAGCGACGGGTCCAGTGTGCGGACCGCATCGGCGGCCTTGCCGGTCAGGAAGAGGTTCCACAGGCCTCGGCTGCGCGCCTCGGCCTTGAGATCCGCGGTGACCGGCGCCCTCTCCCAGAACTGGCCCTGCGCCTCCGCCGCCTCCACCTGCTCCGTGTACACCGCCTCCGCCGGGTAGACCCGCTCATCCATGAAGGTGAGCAGTTGCTTGCGCAGATCAAGCGTCCTGGCGTCATAGCCGAAGTCCATGGAACACAACCTTCCGATGGGCCGCTGCCACAGGGTTTGCGATCGCGTCAAGCGTACCTACCCATCAGTACACCTGTCTGCGGCGGCTCCCCCCGGTCAGACCAGGAGCAGCTTTCCGAGGCGGCGGCCGGCGACGAACAAGCCGGCCAGGCCGACCACGGCCAGGTAGGCCGCGCGCCACAGGAGGTCGGGACCGACGACGCCGAGGGTCAGGCCGCGGAGCAGCACGACACCCTGGTACAGCGGCGTGCATTCGATGATCACCTGGATAGCCCGCGGGTAGATGCCGAGCGGGTAGAACGTCGCCGAGAACAGGAAGAGCGGCATGCTGGCCAGGATCACGTAGTCGAAGTCCTGCCAGCTCTTCATGTACGTCGTCCCGGTCATGCCCAGGGCGGCGAAGGCGAAGCCGATCAGCACCGCGACCGGCACGTCCAGCACCGCCCACGGTGAGTGCACCAGGCCCAGCGCCAGCATGACCAGGATGAACGCCACGGCGTAGATGGTGCCGCGGAGCAGCGCCCAGCCGATCTCCCCCAGCGCCACCTGGGCCGGGCGCATCGGCGTGGCCAGGATCGCGTCGTACAGCTTGGCGTACTTCAGCCGGAAGAAGATGTTGAACGTCGAGTCGTACATGGCGCCGTTCATCGAGGACACGGCGAGCAGGCCCGGCGCGACGAACTCCCGGTACGGGATGAGCTCCCCGCCGGGCCCCGGCACCTTGCCGACCAGCACGCCCAGGCCGAGCCCCACGGACAGCAGGTAGAACAGCGGCTCGAAGACCCCGGACGCGAACACCAGCCAGGCGTGCCGGTAGACCCGGGCGTGCCGTTCGATCAGGCGCAGGCTGCCCGCGTCGCCGCCGGCCCGCTTGAGCCGGGCGAGCAGCCCGGCCGGGGGCAGCATCCGGAGGCTGACGCTAGACATGCAGCGCTTCCTTAGACATACAGGCGCCTGCGGTAGGTGCGGACGCCGGCCCACATGCCGAACGCGGACAGCGCGGCCAGGTACGCGACGTGGATCAGCGCCCGGGGCAGGTCGACGTCGCCGAGGCTGAGCATGCGGCACAGGTCGACGCCCTGCCACAGCGGCGTGACGTAGGCGAGCAGGCGGAGCCAGCCGGGCAGCTGGGACACCGGGAAGAACGTGCCGGAGAACAGCATCAACGGCATCATGCCGAACCGGAACAGGTAGGCGAACGAGGTCTCGATCTTCAGCGTCACGGCCCAGGCCGCGATCGGCGCGGCGAAGGCGAGCCCGGTGAGCGTGGCGGCCGGCCAGGCCAGCACCGCCCAGGCGGACTGGGTGGCGCCGAACGCCCACATGTACACCGTGACGAGCGCGGCGTTCATCGCGATCCGCATCGTCATGAACATCAGGTGCCCGCGGAAGATGTCACCAGGCCGCAGCGGCGAGGCCTGCGCCGCGATGTAGATCTTGTTCCATTTGACCGAACCGAACACGGGGTAGCTCGCCTCGCTCATGGCCGCGTTCATGGCTCCCGAGGCCAGGATGGCGGGGGCCACGAAGGCCAGGTAGCTCACCCCGTCCAGGCTGGCCGTCCCGTGCTTGTCCACCAGGGTGCCCAGCCCGAGCCCCATAGCGCCCAGGTAGAACAGCGGGCCGAGCACGCTGGACCAGATGCTGGACCTCCAGATCCGCCGGTACACCGTCAGCCAGCACTGGAAGGCGCGCCAGGGGGGAACGGGGGGCGGGCAGCCCCCCCGTGCGGGGGGTCACCGGGGGGTCGTCCCCCGGGGGTGAGCACTAGTCCTCCAGCCTGCGGCCGGTCAGCCGGAGGAACACGTCCTCCAGCGTGCCGCGCCGGACCAGCGAGGTGAGCGGCTCGAGGCCGGTGCCGCGGACCGCCGCGAGGGCGTCATCCCCGTCGGTGACGTAGAGCAGGATGCGGTCGGCGAGAACCTCGGACCGTTCGGCGGGAAAATCCCTGAGCTTGTCCGCGGCCAGCTCGTGCCGGTCCGGACCGAAGCGCAGCTCGAGCACCTCGGGGGAGCAGTAGCGCGTGATCAGGTCGCGGGGCGAGCCCTCGGCGGCGAACGTGCCGTGGTCCATGACCACCAGCCGGTCGCACAACTGCTCCGCCTCGTCCATGTAGTGCGTGGTCAGGATCAGCGTGACGCCGCGCTGCTTGAGCCGGAACAGCCGGTCCCACACCACGTGCCTGGCCTGCGGGTCCAGCCCGGTGGTGGGCTCGTCGAGGATGAGGATCTCCGGCTCGTTGATGAGCGAGCGGGCGATCGTGAGGCGGCGCTTCAGGCCACCGGACAGCGGGTCGACCCTGTCCGTGGCCCGGTCCGAGAGCTGGACGAAATCGAGCAGCGCGTCGGTCCGCTCCCTGATGACCCGGCGGGGCAGGCCGAAGTACCTGCCGTAGACGAGCAGGTTCTCGCGGACGGTCAGCTCGACGTCGAGGGTGTCCTCTTGCGGCACCACGCCCAGCCTGGCCCTGATCGCGGACCCGTCGCGGACCGGGTCGCGGCCGAGGATGGTCAGCTCCCCGCCGGACGGCGGCGAGACGCAGCCGATCATCCGCATCGTGGAGGACTTGCCCGCCCCGTTCGGCCCCAGGAAGCCGAACGCCTCGGCGCGGTACAGGTCGAAATCGATCCCGTCTACCGCCGTGAAATCCTCGAACCGCTTGGTCAGCCCGCGCGCGCGGACGAGCACTTCACTATCGGGCACCTGATTCACGGTACCTGGGGGGTGTGACATTCTACGAACGGTTTACCGCCCAATGCGAGGCAGCACCCCGGGTTCGCGGTAAGGTCGGAGCTATCACGGGATGGATCGGCATAAAGGACAGAAGCGGGTGGATCTCCTGCGCGATCTCTACGCCCGATTCAGGGTGCTGATACACGAGGTAGCCAAGTTCGGCGTGGTCGGCATCATCGCTTTCTTCATCACCCTCGGCGGCGCCGACCTGCTGCACTACGGCGTGGGTCTCGGCCCCCTCACCTCCGTGACCATCGCCACCGTGGTGGCCACCGTCTTCGCCTTCCTGGGCAACAAGCTCTGGGCGTTCCGCCACCGGAAGGGCAACCACTGGGGCCGCGAGACGGTCCTGTTCTTCGTCTTCAACGGCATCGGGCTGCTCATCCAGCTCGGTTTCGTCGCGGCCGCGCGGTACGGGCTCGGGCTGGACGACAGGCTCTCCTACAACGTGTCGAACATCATCGGCATCGGCGTGGCGACCATCTTCCGGTTGTACTGCTACCGGCGCTGGGTGTTCCTCCTGGGGGACGAAGCACCGCTCAGCGAGCAGCTGGAGCCGGAGAAGTCCGGTACCTGACACGTGATCACGTGATCACGTGATCACGGCAGCCGCGGATAGCGGGCAGGCTCAGGGACGCGTTGAGCGCCGCGGTCTGCTGCGTCTGGGTTAGGTAACCCACCGCGGCCATCCGGCCGATGACGTGTACCAGCCGGGCCCGGGCCTGCTGCGGGTAGACCAGCGGGTCGTCGTAGGTGGGCGCGTTCACCACCCCGGCCAGCATGGCCGCCTGCACCAGCGTCAGCCGTTCCGGCGGCCGCCCGAAATAACCGCAGCTGGCGGCGTCCAGGCCGTAGTAGCCGTGGCCGTAGTACGCCACCTCGGCGTACATGCGCAGGATCTCCGCCCGGCTGTAGGCCTGGTTGAGCTTGACGGCGATGGCCAGCTGCTCGAGGTCCTCGGTGAAGCCGCTATGACCGCCGGTGTACAGGTTCTTCGCCAGCTGCTGGTCGATGGTGCTGCCGCCCTGGTCCTTGCGGCCGATAACCCAGGAGATCACCACCCGGCCCATGGCCAGCGGGTCCACTCCGGGATCGGTATTGAACCTGTGGTCCTCGGTCGCTATCAGGGCCTCGGCGAAGTACCGTGGGACCGGCGGACCCGGGTAGGCGATGTGCCGCTCCCCCGCCTGCGCCTGGGCCAGCGCCGTGGCCTGGCCCGCCGACGGGGACAGCGCGAAGAGCAAGCCGACCGCGACGGCTACGAGCAGGACGACGGCACAGAGGATCTTGGCGACCCAGACGCCGGTCCGGAACCGTCGCCTGGGCCGCATCGGCCGGGTCGGGTCATCGCCCTGGTAGCCGCCGCCGGAGGAGGCTGAGCGGCGCGTCCCCAGTGCTCCCAACGGCCCGGCCCTTCGGTGCGAGTGCGGCTATCGCATGTACAACGAGCACGGCGGCCGCGCCATGCCCGCCCTAGCGTACTTTCGCTCCAGCGGGAAGCATGCATCCGCGGCGGCGCGGCGTCCGGTTCGGTCCGGCCTCGTTCCGAGCGGCGCCACGGTTGCGCTAAGCTACTCACGCCGCCGAAGTCAGGCGGCGCGTGCCGCGGCAGGTAGCAACTCGGCACGGACGGGACGTGGCCCAGCTTGGTTAAGGCGCCTGACTGGGGGTCAGGAGAACGGCGGTTCGAATCCGCCCGTCCCGACACAGATTCGAATGCAGATTGGAATTAGGTTACCGGCTTTCCGGGTGTCTGCTGGGTCTGCTGGGGGTCGGCCTGGCTACCTTCGCCTGCGGTCGGGGCCGGGGCCGGGCGCTTTCCGGGCCCTGTCATCGGGGCTGGGCGCGTGCGGAGTGATCGCTGTGGCTGTGGTGGCTCCTGATCCGGCCCGGCGGCCGCTACTCCCGGCGATTCATACGGCGTGGATGTCCCAGTCATGTCGTTCCAGCTGCATGAATGGGACATTCACATCGTATGCCGCGGTACGGATGATGCCAGCGGGGCAGCTGGCGCAGCCGCGCTTATGATACCGGCGAGCATGTGGCGCAGCAGCGGATGAGTGGCACCCGGGGCGCGGTGCGGCGGGCGGCTGGTGTTGACTGTCCGGTATGCCAGTTGAAGGAGAATACGAGCCGAGCGCGGCGGCGTGGGTGCGCGATCAGGTCGAACTGTACGAGAGTTCGGGCGGAACCCAGGGCCTCACGCTACGGGATACCGGCCTGCCGGTGGTGATCGTGACCAACCTCGGCGCCAGCAGCGGCAAGGTGCGCAAGACGCCGGTGATGCGGGTGGAGCACGACGGCCGGTACGCCATGGTGGCGTCCAAGGGCGGCGCGCCGGCTCACCCGCTGTGGTACCACAACGTCCGCGCGAACCCGCAGGTGGAACTCCAGGACGGCCCGCGCAAGCAGGACATGATCGCCCGCGAGGTCAGCGGAGACGAGCGGACCCAATGGTGGAAGCGGGCGGTTGCCGCGTACCCGCCCTACGCGGAGTACCAAGCCAAGACCGCGCGCGAGATCCCGGTGTTCGTGCTGGAACCCGCGGACTCCTAGCGCCCGGGCGGGGTCAGCCGGCTCCGCGGTTAGAAGCCGGGTCCGCGATTAGAAGCCGGGTCCGCGGTTAGAAGCTGGTCAAGGCGGTTGCCCGCTCGGGCAGACTAGTGCGGTGACAGCACGCGCAGAACTCACGCGCCGGGCACGGGCCCACGGGGTGGCGGTTTCCTACCAGGACTGGCATGGCCGGCTCGTGGAGGTGCCGGACGAGACGCTGGCCGCGGTCCTCGCGGCGCTCAGCGGTGTTACCCCGGGGGGCGACCCCCCGGATTTCCCCGATCCTGAGGGGAAACCGTTCCCCCCAGACCCCCTCGGCCTCCGGGCCCCCTGGCCGGCCCGCCGGTCCTGGGGCTTCGCCGTGCAGCTGTACTCGGTTCGCTCGCGCGCCTCGTGGGGCCACGGCGACCTGCACGACCTGGCCGACCTCGCCGCCTGGAGCGGCAGGGACCTGGGCGCGGACTTCGTGCTGGTCAACCCGCTGCACGCGGCCGAGCCGCGGCCGCCGGTGAGCCCGTCTCCGTACCTGCCGATGAGCCGCCACCAGATCAGCCCGCTCTACCTGCGGATCGAGGACATTCCGGAATATCAGGGGCTGAGTGCCGGGGACCGGGCCAGGGCGGAGGCGCTGGCTGCCCCGCTGCAGGCCGCGAGCAGCACCGCGGCGCTCATCGACCGGGACGCGGTCTGGGCCGCAAAGCTGGCCGCGCTCGAGCTGATCCGCGCGGTGCCGCTGACTGCGCGCCGCCGGGCCGAGCTCGACGCGTTCCTGGCCCGTGACCGCTGCCACATCGAAGACTGGGCGACATGGTGCGCCATCGCCGAGGTCCACGGTCCCGACTGGCGGTGCTGGCCCGCGGCGCTGGCCGATCCGGGCTCGGCCGAGGTCACCGCGCTCAGGCGGGCACTGGCCGACAGGATCGGGTTCCATGCCTGGCTGCAGTGGCTGGCCGCGGAGCAACTAGCCGCGGCGCAGCAGGCGGCCAGGCGGGCCGGCATGAGCATCGGCGTGATCACGGATCTCGCGGTCGGCGGGCATCCGGGCGGTGCCGACGCCTGGGCCCGCCAGGATGTCATCGTGCCCGGGGTCAGCGTGGGCGCGCCGCCGGACGAGTTCAACCAGCGGGGTCAGAACTGGACGCTGCCGCCGTGGCACCCGGGCCGGCTGGCCGCCCGGGCGGGCCGCCCGCTGGCCGAGCTGATCGCGGCCTGTACGCGCAACTCCGGCGGCCTGCGGGTGGACCATGTCATGGGACTGGCCCGGCTGTGGTGGATACCGGCCGGAATGTCCCCGGACCTGGGCACTTACGTGCGATACGACCACGAATTGATGGGGGGCGTGCTGGCCGCCGAGGTGGCCCGCTCGGGAGCGCTGGCGATCGGCGAGGATCTCGGCACGGTCGAACCCTGGCTGCAGAAATTCCTGGCCGAGCGCCGGATCCTCGGCACCTCCATGCTGTGGTTCGAGCGGCGGGCGGACGGCACCCCGCGCAGGCCCGGCGGGTGGCGCCGCGGCTGCCTGGCCATGGTCGGCACGCATGACATGCCGCCGACGGCGGCGTTCCTCGCCGGGGACCAGGTCAGCATCCGGGCCGAGCTCGGCTTGCTGACCCAGCCGGAGGCGGACGAGCGCGCCGCCGCCGAAGCGGAGATGAACCAGTGGCTAGCGATGCTGGTGCGCGAGGGCCTGCTCCCCCGGCACGCCGGCCGCCCGTCGCCCGAGGAGTTCACGGTCGCGCTCTACGGCTACCTGACCCGGACGCCCGCCGCGCTGATCGGCGTCTCGCTGGCCGACGCCGCGGGCGAGCCGCGCCCGCAGAACATGCCGGGCACGGTCAACGAGTACCCCAACTGGCGCATCCCGCTGGCCGACGCCGACGGGCAGTCGCTGCTGCTCGAGGATCTACCCGGGCACGCCGGGGTGCGGGCCGTCGCGGAGGCGGTGGCCGGCGGACTTCGGCTGGTTCGGGGCGGTAGAGTCCACGGGTGACTCGTGACGAACTGGACGCGCTTTCCTCCCGCGAGCTGCATGACCTGGCCGTGCGCCGGGCGGTGCACCACGTCGACGTGGAGTTCCTCTGGGAGCTGCTGCGCGCCATCCCGGCCGCCGAAGCCTCCGAGGGGCACTCGATCGAGGCGGGCCGGGACATCTCGAAGGTCACGGCGCTGCTCGGGGATGCGATCGACTCCGGGGAAGGCGACGTGGCCGAGGCATTGCGTCCGCTCTACCTCGACTACCTGGTTAAGCACGGCGCCGTCGACTGAGCTAGGGCAGGGGGCCCGGACCGTTCGGCCTCGGGAAAATGAACACGGGCCGGGGGCCGCTCACGGCATCTTAGGCAAGAGCTCGCGTCAGGCAAGAACCTGCTGAGGTTGCTGCCCGTGCGACCTGCACCGACTGCTCGCGCAGGTCCACATGGCCTGCGCTCGCAGCCGGTTTTGCCTAACGCTCACGGTCCCCGGCCCGCGCCGGGCCGTTTTCTTACTGGTCCTTGCTGAGAACGCCCTCGGCCTCGATGTTGATCGTGACCTTCTCGCTGACGGCGACGCCGCCGCCGGGAATCGGGCCGTTGTAGCTGACGCCGAAGTCGTGCCGGTTGATCTCGCCGGTGGCCGAGAAGCCCGCCCGGGTGCCGCCGTAGGCGTCCGGGCCGAAGCCGTTCACCTCGAGCTTCAGCGTGATGGGCCGGGTGGTACCGCGGATGGTCAGCTCACCGTCGAGGAGGAAGTCGTCGCCGTCCTGGCGGACGCCGGTGGAGCGGAACGTCAGCGTCGGGTGCGACTCGACCTCGAAGAAGTCGGCGCTGCGGATATGGTTGTCCCGGTTAGGCTCGCCGGTGTTTACCGAGCTCAGGTCGACGGTGGCGGTGACGCTGGACTGCAGCGGGTCCGGTGCCGTGATGATGGTCCCTTCGAACTTGTCGAACCGGCCGCGGACCTTGCTCACCATCATGTGCCGGACGACGAAGGAGACCTCGGAGTGCACCGGGTCTATCGTCCACGTGCCGGCGACGTAGCCGGGAATCTCCACGGCTGTCTCAGTCATCTCTCCTCCAGATATAAGGTTCTTAGTTGTACGCGACTTTACACGCGTATGTTACTTCCTTATAGTAAGTATAAGTTGGTTGAAGCGTCAAGTACTCGAGGATATCTCGGTTCGGGGCAAGTAACCTGGTGGCAACCGGGGGAGGGAATGTCGTGGAATCCGGGCCAGCCGACCCGGAGCGCGAGCCGCTTGAGGCGGCGCGCGATCCGGCGGGGAACGGCGAACCGGGGCCGCCGGCGAGCCAGCGAGCTGCCGCGCGCGTGAGGTACTCCAGCGTGTCGGCGACAAGTGGTCGATGTACGTCATCGACCTGCTGGGGCAGGGCACGATGCGGTTCACCGAACTGCACCGCGGCATCGACGGCATCACCGCCAGGATGCTCACCGTCACGCTGCGCGGACTGGAACGAGACGGCATCGTGACCAGGACTATCCACCCGGTCATCCCGCCGCGGGTCGAATACGCACTCACCCCCATGGGGCGTACTCTGCTCGACACCATCGGCCAGCTGGTCACCTGGGCGGACAGCCACCTGGCGGAGATCGACGCGGCCCGGGCCGCCTACGACGCCCGGCACCACGCCGGTTAAGCTCGCCCGGGTGAGCGAGCAGACTGCCCCGGATTACCCGGACCGTACCGGAACTTCCCGGGACGAGGCCGAGGTGGCGGACAGGCTGCGGCACGGGTCGTCGTTCGGCGCCGCCGCGGCCGCCTATGCCGAGCACCGCCCCGGCTACGCCGAGGCCGCGGTGCGGTGGGCGCTGGAGCCGGTCCTGGAGCGTCAGCCGGTCCCGGAGCGTCAGCCGGTCCCGGAGCGTCGGCCGGTCCCGGAGCGTCGGCCGGTCCCGGAGCGTCAGCCGGTCCCGGAGCGTCAGCCGGTCCCGTGGCGTCGGCCGGTCCGGGTCGCTGACGTCGGCGCCGGCACCGGCAAGCTGACCGCGACGCTGGTCAGCCTGGGCGCCGAAGTGACCGCGGTGGAACCCGACCCGCAGATGCTGGGCGAGCTGCGGCGGGCGATGCCCGCGGTGAGCTCGGTGCCGGGGAGCGCGGAAGGGATCCCGCTGCCCGACGCCAGCCTGGACGCGGTGCTGGCCGGGCAGGCCATGCACTGGTTCGACATGGACCGCGCGCTGCCCGAGATCGCCCGGGTGCTCAGGCCGGGCGGGGTGCTCGCCGGGCTATGGAACGTGGACGACGACCGGGTCGGCTGGGTCGCCGGGCTGGCCGAGATCAGCAAGCGCAAGTCCAGCATCACGCTGACCAGGTGGCGTGACAGCGCGGCTGCGTCCCGGCAGGAGCAGCTGCTCGGGGAGCATCCGGACCTGTTCGCCGCGGCCGAGGTGGGAGAGTTCGGGCACGGCCAGGCCCGCACCGCCGACTCCCTGCTGGCCACCATCGGCACGCACTCCCACCTCCTGGTCATGGATGAGGCCGAACGGGCCCGGCTGCTCGCCCGGGTCGGCGACTTCCTGCGCAGCCAGCCGGAGACCGCTCGCGGCGAGTTCACGCTGCCGATGGTCACCGTGGTGCTGCGAGTACGGCGCCGGTAGCCGGTACCAGGCCGCAGGCCGAATTCGTCGCCGAGGCCCCGGCTCATGATCAGGTTGAGCCGGGTCGTGTGTCAGAACAGCACGAACTCGGCATCCATGAGGGTACGAGCGGTTCCTGGCCGCGGCCGGGTCAGGCGGGGACGGGCGTGACGACATCACCGCCGAGTGCCGGTGAGACCGGCGCGCCGCTGCTGGCCCGCGCGACCAGTTCGGGCTTGAAGACGAACCGGCGGTGCTCGTGCTGGTCCGGCCGGTCGGCCTCGTCCAGCAGGAGCTCGGCGGCGGCCCGGCCGAGCTGGTACTTGGGCTGGCGCACCGAGGTGAGCGGCACGGCGGCGTCGGCCGCGAACTCGATGTCGTCGTAGCCGACCACGGCGAGGTCCGCGGGTACCGCCACCCCGGCCTGGCTCAGCCGCCGCAGCAGGCCGAGGGCGAGCATGTCGTTGGTGCAGAACACGGCGGTCGGCCTCGGGCCCGGGCCGAGCAGTTCGTCGGCGGCCGCCGCCCCGGCCCTCGCGTTCATGGCCGGCACGGTGACCTCGGTGAGAACGCCGACGGGATCCAGCCCGGCCCGCTCCACCGCGCGCAGGGCGCCGCGGCGCCGGTCAGCGCACTGGCGGATGGCGACCGGGCCGTTGACCAGGGCGATGCGGCGATGCCCGAGCCCGAGCAGGTGGCTGACCGCGATCTCGCCGCCGCGGCGGTCGTCGACCGCGACCGAGCACTGCCCGGCCGAACCCGGCCGGTCGAGCAGCACCACGGGAGTGCCCCGCTCGCGGATGCGCCGCAGCTCGGGCGCGCGGCCGTGGACGGGGGTGATGAGGATGCCGCGCACCCGCTGCTCCTCGAGCACGCGCAGGTACCTGCGCTCCTTGTCGTCCGCCTCGTCGGAGTTGCACAAGATCACGGCATAGCCCGCGGCCTGGGCGTAGTCCTCGACGCCGCGCGCGACCTCGGTGAAGAACGGGTTGGTCACGTCGAGCACGACCAGGCCGAGGCAGCGGCTGCGGCCGGCCCGGAGCTGGCGGGCCGAGCCGTTCGGGATGAACCCGAGCTGCTCCATGGCGGCCTCGACGCGGGCCCGGGTCAGGGGCCGGACCAGGTTGGGATGGTTCAGCACGTTCGAGACAGTGCCGACCGCCACCCCGGCCAGGCTCGCCACGTCCTTCATGCCCGCAGCCATCAGCCCTCCGGACCCCTAACCCTTCGCACGCTGGTTCAATCCGCCCCCGGCGTTCCATCGTAGACGCCGCGGACCGATAACGATTCGGCGGCGAGCGGTAGCGGGGTCATTGACACCCGTGCCGGCCGCGATCAGACTACGAAGCTAATTGAAACGTTCCATTCAGGTGCGGAGCGAGCTACAGGATCACGGAGCGAGCCGGAGGATCGAGGCGGTGGACAGAGCATCGGGCGGTGTCCCTGAGGGCCAGGCCGGTGAGCAGGCCGGCCAGGTCCCCGCATCCGCCGGGTCGCCCGGGGCCTGCGCGTCGCCCGGCCTGCCGACGTCACCTGGTGCCGCCGCGTCGGCTGGGGCCGCCGGCCAGACGCGCGATCCCGCCGAAGCGCCCGTCCTGGTGCTGCGGCACGGCGTGAAGTCCTTTGGAGCGGTGCAGGCGCTGGTCGACGGGTCGATCGAGCTGCACTCCGGGGAGGCGCACGCCCTGGTCGGCGAGAACGGCGCGGGCAAGTCGACGCTGGTGAAGATCCTCGCCGGGGTGTATCAGCCGGACGCCGGAGCCCTGCTGGTGGACGGCCAGGAGGTCACGCTGCACGGCCCGGCGGCGGCGCGCGCGGCCGGGATAGCGGTCATCTACCAGGAGCCTGCCCTGTTCCCTGACCTGTCCGTGGCGGAGAACATGTTCATCGGCCGCCAGCCCCTGGGATCCGGCCGCCGCATCGACCGGCGGGCGATGCGGGCGGAGACGGCGGCCATATTCGCCCGGCTCGGGGTCCAGCTCGACCCGGCGCGGATCGCCCGCGGGCTGTCCATCGCGGACCAGCAGGTCGTCGAGATCGGCAAGGCCATCTCGCTGGAGGCGCGGGTCATCGTCATGGACGAGCCGACGGCCGCGCTTTCGGCCGCCGAAGTGGACCGGCTGTTCGACGTGGTGCGGACGCTGCGCGCCCACGGGACCGCCATCCTGTTCATCTCGCACCGGCTGGAGGAGGTATTCGCGCTATGCCAGCGGGTCACCGTGATGCGCGACGGCAGGCAGGTGCTCAGCCGTGAGCTCGCCGGCCTGACCGCGCGCGACCTGGTCCGGGCCATGGTCGGCCGGGAGCTGGCCGAACGGCCGCCCGGGGATCAGGGCACCCCGGGTGAGCCGCTGCTCACCGTGGACCGGCTCACCCGCGAGGGCGTCTTCACCGACATCTCCTTCACCGTCAAGGCCGGCGAGATCGTCGCGCTGGCCGGACTGGTCGGGTCAGGGCGCAGTGAGGTCGCCCGGGCGATCTTCGGCATCGACCGGTACGACGCGGGCGCGGTCACGGTGCGCGGGCAGCGGCTCCGCCGCGGCTCGCCGACCAGGGCGATGGCCGCCGGGGTCGGGTTCGTGCCCGAGGACCGGCGCCAGCAAGGGCTGGTCATGGACATGTCCGTCCAGCAGAACGTGGCGCTGGCCTCGCTGGGGCGGTTGCGGCACGCGGGACTCATCAGGTCGTCGGCCGAACGCGCGCTCGCCGCTGACTGGGCCGCCCGGCTCACGATCAAGTACGGCAGGCTCAAGGACCCGGTGTCCATGCTCTCCGGCGGCAACCAGCAGAAGGTCGTGCTGGCCAAGTGGCTCGGCCGCAAGCCCGCCGTGCTGATCGTGGACGAGCCGACCCGGGGCATCGACGTGGCCACCAAGGCCGAGGTTCACCGCCTGCTCGTCGAGCTCGCGCGCAACGGCGTGGGCGTGCTGATGATCTCCTCGGAGCTGCCCGAGGTGCTGCGGATCAGCGACCGGATCCTGGTCATGCGGGAGGGGCGGCTGATGACCGAGCTGGAGCACGCGGAGGCCTCGGAGGAGGAGATCCTCTCCGCCGCCACCGGCCAGGCACAGCCGCCCGCTCGCCCTCTGGCGAGCCTCCGGCACGACCAAACGGAGCGCCCGCGAGGGGGGCCAGGTGAGCACGCTGGTGTCGCAGAGCGAGCGCCCGCCGCCGCCGCGCCGCGGGTACCGGCGCACGCAAGCTCACCGAGCGCGCATTCCGGATCAGAGAATCGGGCATCATCGTCGTCCTGGTGCTGTTCGTCGCCGTGACCGCGTCGATCCAGCCCCGGTTCCTCAACATCACGAACATCCAGTTCATCCTGGTCAACACCAGCGTGTTCGCGCTGCTCGCGCTGGGCGAGACGATGGTCGTGATCAGCCGCAACTATGACCTGTCCGTGGGCTCGGTGCTGGGCCTGTCCGCGTACCTGTCCGCGAGCCTGTTCGGCGGCCACCCCGGCTTCCCCATCCCGCTGGCCTTCCTGGCCGGGCTGGGCATCGGCCTGGGGTGCGGCGTGGCGAACGGCATCATGGTGGCGGCCGGCCGGGTGCCGAGCCTGGTCGTGACGCTGGCCACCCTGTACATCTTCCGCGGCATCGACATCCTGATCGTCGGCGGCAAGGAGGTCGTGGCCAACTCGCTGCCGTCCGCCTTCCTCGACATCCCCAAGGCCACCGTGCTCGGCATCCCGGCCGTCGCCATCGCCGTGGCGGTGGTGGTCGCGATCGGCGCATATTACCTGCGTTCCTTCCGCTCCGGCCGGGAGCTGTACGCGATGGGGTCGAACCCGGACGCCGCGCGGCTGGCCGGGATCCCGGTGGGACGGCGCGTCTTCGTGGCGTTCACCGTGAGCGGCGCGATCGCCGGGGTGGCCGGGGTCCTGTGGGCCGCCCAATACGGCACCATCGACTCGACCGCGGGCACCGGCTACGAGCTCCAGGTGATCTCGGCGGTGGTGGTCGGCGGGGTCGCGATCTTCGGCGGGAGCGGCAGCGCGGTGGGGGCCGCGCTGGGCGCGCTGCTGCTCAACACGATCAGCTCCGCGCTCTACGTGCTCGGCATCTCGCCGTTCTGGGACCAGGCGATCTTTGGTTTCCTGCTCCTGCTGGCCATCACCCTGGACCGGTTCATCTCGGTCAGGCTCACCGCCGCGCTGCGGGTGAGAGGAGCGCGCCATGAGTGACCGGCTGCGCGCAGCACTGGGCCCGCTGCTGCGCTGGGAAACCGGCCTCGCACTGGTGGTCGTGATCATCGGCATCGCCGGCGCGTCGGTGTCCTCGCAGTTCTTCACCAGCAACAACATCTTCAACCTGGGACTGTCCTACGGCGAGATCGCGATCATGACGCTGCCGATGACGCTGATCGTCATCAGCGGCGAGATCGACCTGTCCGTCGCCTCGATCCTGGGCATGTCCAGCGCCCTGCTCGGCTACCTGTGGGCCAGGCACTGGCCGATGCTCGGAATCTTCCTGCTCGTCGCGGTGGTGGGCCTGGCGGCGGGCGCTTTCAACGGCCTGCTCGTCACCCGGCTCGGGCTGCCCTCGCTCGCGGTCACGATCGGCACGCTCGCGGTGTACCGGGGGATCGCGACGATCCTGCTCGGCCCCAACACGGTCGCCAACTTCCCCGTCACGTACACCAACCTCGGGGTCAACGCGGTCCCGTTCACCGGCAACGACCTGACCTACTCCGCCGCGATCTTCATCGTGCTCGCGATCGTCTTCGGGGTCGTCCTGCACGCGACGCCGTTCGGCCGGTCGGTCTACGCCATGGGCGCCAGCGTCGAGGCGGCCCAGTTCGCCGGCATCAGGGTGAAGCGGAACAAGACCATCCTGTTCATGACCTCCGGGCTGGTGTGCGCACTGGCCGGCGTGCTGCTGACCTTCCGCCTCAACACCGCCGTGCAGAACAACGGGCTCGGCCTGGAACTGGCCGTGGTCGCGATCGTCCTGCTCGGCGGGGTGTCGATCTTCGGCGGCAAGGGCACCGTGATCGGCGTGGTGCTCGGCGTGCTCGCGTTCGCCGGCATCCAGAACGCGCTGTTCCTGACCAACTTCAACCAGGAAGCCGCCGGGATCGTGACCGGCGCGCTGCTGCTCCTGTCCGTGTTCGGCCGCAACGCGGCGTCCTTCTCGAGCCGGCTGCGCGGGTGGCGGCCGGCCAGCCCTGGGCGGGGTGGTGGGGTCCGGGCCAGTACTGGCCGGGATCCGACCACCCGGCCGGGGCAACACCCCCGTGACCGCGGAGCCGCGGCACGCGGCTCCGCCGAGTGAATCCGCCAGCTTTTCAGAACCGAAATTGAAAGGATTCAGCACATGCAACTGAGACAGACGGCAGGCCTGGCCGTACCCCTCGTTATCGCATCGGTCCTGCTCGCGGCGTGCAGTTCCTCGAGCTCGAGCCCATCGTCGGGCTCGACGGCAACCTCGGGCGCGTCATCGTCATCCTCATCGTCGGCTTCGGGCGCGGCCGGGCTGAAGACGGGCATGAAGGTCTTCGTGATCCCGAAGAACCTCGGGAACAACTACTTCACCACCGCGGACAGCGCGGACTCCGGCGGCGCGATCGCCGCGCTCCAGGCGCTCGGCGAGACGGGCGCCGAGACCAGCGGCACCGCGGCCACCCCGGCCTCGCAGATCCCGGCCATCCAGGCCGCGATCAGCAAGGGCGCGAACGCGCTCATCGTGTCGGCTACCGACCCGACGGCGCTGTGCCCCACGCTGAACGCCGCGATGAAGCGCGGGATCACCGTCGTCACCTACGACTCGGACGCGCCGGGCTGCCGGGACCTGTTCATCAACCAGGCGTCGACCGCCCAGATCGGCACCAGTGAGGTCGACGTGCTGGCCAAGGAGCTGAACCAGACCGGGGACATCGCGATCGTGTCGGCCACCGCCTCGGCCACGAACCAGAATGCCTGGATCGGGTACATGAAGCAGGAACTGAAGAAGTACCCGAAGATGAAGCTGGTCTCCACCGTCTACGGCAACGACGACCCGACCACGGCGACCCAGGTGACCCAGGGGCTGCTCCAGCAGTACCCGAACCTGAAGGGCATCATCTCGCCGACCACCGTCGGGATCGCGGCCGCGGCGGCCGTGCTCGACACGCCCAAGTACCGCGGCAAGATCGCGCTGACCGGGCTCGGCACCCCGGACTCGCTGAAGAAGTACGTCTCCGATGGCACTATCAAGGAGTTCGTGCTGTGGAAGCCGAACGACCTCGGCTACCTGGCCGGGTACGCGGCGGTGCTGGCCGCGTCGGGCAAGGTAAACGGCAGCCAGGGTCAGTCGTTCACCGCAGGCAAGCTCGGCTCGTTCACCGTCGGCGCGGACAAGACCGTCCTGCTCGGCCCGCCGTTCGTCTTCACCGCCGCCAACATCAACCAGTTCAACTTCTGACCCACCCGCGATGATCGTGGACTCTTTACGTCCCCGTATAAGGGACGTCAAGAGATCCAGCGATCGATGAGATATTTACCTGACTGATAGTGGAGATGAACGTCAAATGCGTGACCTGACCGCAGTCAAGGCAGCGCTGAAGGAGCATGAGATCGAGCTGCCCTCCTGGGCCTTCGGGAATACGGGAACGCGGTTCAAGGTATTCGGCCAGCCGGGAGTGCCCCGCACGCCGTGGGAGAAGGCCGAGGACGCAGCGCAGGTGCACCGTTACACCGGTGTCGCTCCCAGCATGGCCGTGCACATTCCGTGGGACAAGGTGGACGACTACGCGGCCCTGGCCGGGCACGCCGGTGACCTCGGCATCCGGATCGGCACCGTCAACGCCAACGTGTTCCAGGACGACGACTACAAGCTGGGCAGCGTCTGCCACCCGGACCCGAGGGTGCGCAAGAAGGCCGTCGCCCACCTGCTCGAATGCGTCGACGTGATGGATGCCACCGGGTCGCGTGACCTCAAGCTGTGGTTCGCCGACGGCACCAACTACCCCGGCCAGGATGACATCAGGGCCCGGCAGGACCGGCTGGCCGAGGCCCTCGCTACCGTCTACGCCAGGCTCGGCGGCGACCAGCGGATGCTGCTGGAGTACAAGCTGTTCGAGCCGTCGTTCTACACCACCGACGTCCCGGACTGGGGCACCAGCCTGCTGCACTGCCAGGCCCTCGGGCCCAGGGCCCAGGTGGTGGTGGACACCGGCCACCACGCGCCCGGCACCAACATCGAGTTCATCGTGGCCATCCTGCTGCGGGCCGGGCGGCTCGGCGGCTTCGACTTTAACAGCCGGTTCTACGCCGACGACGACCTGATGGTGGGCGCGGCCGACCCGTTCCAGCTGTTCCGGATCATGCACGAGGTGGCCGGTGCCGACGCGCTCAAGCCCGCCGCGGGGATCGCGTTCATGCTCGACCAGTGCCACAACATCGAGCCCAAGATCCCGGCCCAGATCCGTTCGGTCATGAACGTCCAGGAAGCCACGGCCAAGGCGCTGCTCATCGACGCCGATGCGCTCGCAGCGGCCCAGCAGGCCGGGGATGTCCTGGGGGCCAACGCCGCCATGATGGACGCGTACAGCACCGACGTCCGGCCGCTGCTCGGCGAACTGCGCGAGGAGACGGGCCTGGACCCGGATCCGGTCACCGCCTACGCCCGGTCCGGCTACGGGGAGAAGATCGTGGCCGAACGGGTGGGCGGGACGCCGGCCAGCTGGGGATCATGACACCATGAGCCAGGAACAGATCGAGGCCCTGATCGCGCGCTCCAACCGGCTCGGTGCGGACCCGCGGAACACCAACTACGCGGGCGGCAACACCTCGGCCAAGGGCGCGGTCACCGACCCGGTCACGGGCGAGGACGCCGAGCTGATGTGGGTGAAGGGCTCCGGCGGGGACCTGGGCACGCTGACCCCGGCCGGGCTGGCGGTGCTCCGGCTCGACCGGCTCCGCGCGCTAGTGAATGTCTATCCCGGCGTCGACCGGGAGGACGAGATGGTCGCCGCGTTCGACTACTGCCTGTGGGGGAAAGGCGGCGCGGCCCCGTCCATCGACACCGCCATGCACGGCCTGGTCGACATGGCGCACGTCGATCACCTGCACCCGGACGCGGGCATCGCGCTGGCCGCGGCCGCCGACGGCGAGGCGCTGACCACGGCCTGCTTCGGCGACCGGGTGGCGTGGCTGCCGTGGCGGCGGCCCGGCTTCCAGCTCGGGCTGGACATCGCCCGGGTCCAGCGCGAGCACCCCGCGGCGATCGGGGTCATCCTGGGCGGTCACGGCATCACGGCCTGGGGCGCCACCAGCGGTGAGTGCGAGACGCGCTCGCTGGAGATCATCGGTACCGCGCAGCGGTACCTGGATGAGCACGCCAGGGCCGAGCCGTTCGGTCCCCGGCTCAGCGAGCCGCTGCCGGAGCGGGAGCGGCACGCCCGGGCGGCGGCGCTGGCCCCGCTGATCCGCGGCCTGGCCTCGACCGACCGCAGGCAGATCGGGCACTACACCGACTCCCCCGCCGTGCTCGACTTCCTGTCCCGGGCCAGGCACCCGGCGCTGGCCGCGCTCGGCACCTCGTGCCCGGATCACTTCCTGCGCACCAAGGTGCGGCCGATGCTGCTCGACCTGCCGCCGGACGCCTCCTCCGCGGCGGCCGGGGGCCGGCTGCGCGAGCTGCACGAGGCCTACCGGGAGGATTACCGCGCCTACTACGAACGGTACGCGGACGCCTCCTTGCCGCCGATGCGCGGCGCGGACCCGGCCATCGTGCTGGTACCGGGCGTCGGGATGTTCAGCTTCGGCGCGGACGCCCAGACCGCGCGGGTGGCGGGTGAGTTCTACCTGAACGCGATTAACGTGATGCGCGGCGCCGAGGCGGTATCCGCCTACCAGCCGATACCGGAGAGCGAGAAGTTCCGGATCGAGTACTGGGAGCTCGAGGAGGCTAAGCTGCGCCGGCGGCCCAAGCCGAAACCGCTGGCCGGGCGGGTCGCCCTGGTCACCGGGGGTGGTTCCGGCATCGGCCGGGCCACCGCGCGGCGGCTCGCCGCGGAGGGCGCCTGCGTGGTGGTGGCCGACCGCGATGCCGCGGCGGCCCGGACGGCGGCTGACGGGATCGGGCCGGCGAGCCTGGCCCGCGGGACGTGGCCACGGCGGTGACCGCGGACGTGACCGACGAGGACGCGGTGAGGGCCGCGTTCGACGCGGCCGCGCTGGCCTTCGGCGGCGTGGACCTGGTGGTCAACAACGCGGGCCTGTCCATCTCCAAGCCGCTGCTCGAGACGACCCTGGCCGACTGGGACCTGCAGCACGACGTGATGGCCCGCGGCTCGTTCCTGGTCTCCCGCCAGGCCGCCAAGGTCATGACGGACCAGGCGATGGGCGGCGACATCGTCTACATCTGCAGCAAGAACGCGGTCTTCGCCGGGCCGTCCAACGTGGCCTACGGCGCCGCCAAGGCCGACCAGGCCCACCAGGTCCGGCTGCTGGCCGCCGAGCTCGGGGACATCGGCGTCCGGGTGAACGGCGTCAACCCGGACGGCGTGGTGCGCGGCTCGGGGATCTTCGCCTCCGGCTGGGGGGCGCAGCGGGCGGCGGTCTACGGCGTGCCCCAGGACGAGCTCGGCGCGTTCTATGCCCGGCGGACCCTGCTCAAGCAAGAGGTCTTGCCCGAGCACGTGGCCGCGGCGGTGCTCGCGCTCTGCGCCGGCGACCTGCCCCTGACCACCGGCCTGCTCATCCCGGTCGACGCGGGGGTGGCGGCCGCGTTCCTCCGTTGACCAGCGTCACCGTCGCGGCGGTCGACCTGGGCGCCTCCGGCGGCCGGGTGATGGCCGGACGGGTCGGCACCGAGGGCGTAGAGCTGCACGAGGTGTACCGGTTCCCCAACGAGCCGGTAGCCGCGGGCGGGACCCTCTACTGGGACATCCTCCGGCTTTACGCCGAGGTGCGGCACGGCCTGGCGACGGCCGCGAGCCGGTTCGCGCTGGCCGGCATCGGCATCGACTCCTGGGGCGTGGATTTCGGGCTGCTCGACGCGTCGGGCGCGCTACTCGGCAACCCGGTGCACTACCGGGACGCGCGCACCACGGGGGTGCCGGCCCGGGTGCACGCGACGGTGCCCGCGGCCGACCTCTACGCGGTTACCGGCATCCAGCACCTGCCGTTCAACACGATCTACCAGCTCGCCGCGACGCCCATGCTCCCGCACGCGGCGAGGTTGCTGCTGATCCCGGACCTGCTGGCGTACTGGCTCACCGGCGAGGCCGGCGCCGAGATCACCAACGCCTCGACCACGTCGCTGCTCGACGTCCGCGCCCAGGCCTGGGCGGCGGACGTGATCGAGAAGACGGGGCTCCCGCGGCGCATCTTCCCGCCGCTGCGCCGCCCGGGCGAGATCATCGGCCCGGTGACCGACCCGAACGGGCCGGGTTCTCCGGTCCCCGTCATCGCGGTCGCCTCGCACGACACGGCGTCGGCCGTGGCGGCCGTGCCCGCCGCGGGCCCGGACTTCGCCTACATTTCCTCGGGCACCTGGTCGCTGGCCGGGATGGAACTCGAGGCGCCGGTGCTGACCGCGGCGAGCCGCGCGGCCAACTTCACCAACGAGACCGGCGTCGACGGAACGATCCGGTACCTGCGCAATCTGACCGGCCTGTGGCTGCTGCAGCAGAGCGTACGCTGCTGGCCGGGGTCGTCACTGGACGACCTGCTGGCTGACGCGGCGCAGGTCCCCCGGCTGCGGTTTGTCATCGACCCCGATGACCCGGTGTTCGTGCCGCCGGGTGACATGCCGGGGCGGATCGCCGCGTGGCTGGCCGGCCGGGGCGAGGCCGTCCCGGCCGGGCCGGCCGAGACGGTGCGCTGCGTCCTGGACAGCATGGCGCTGGCCCACCGGCGCGCGGTCGCCGAGGCGCAGTCGCTGTCCGGGCGGCACGCCGACGTGGTGCACATCGTCGGCGGCGGCGCCCGGAACGCGCTGCTGTGCCAGCTTACGGCGGACGCCACCGGGCTGCCGGTGATCGCCGGCCCGGCCGAGGCCACCGCGCTGGGGAACGTCCTTGTGCAGGCCCGCGCCCTGGGTGCCGCGCCCGGCGACCTGGCCGGGATGCGTGCGCTGATCCGGTCCAGCCTGCCGCTGCGCTCGTACTCCCCCGCGGGCGACGGTGCGGCCTGGGCGGCGGCCGAAGCGCGAATAGCCGCCCGTGCCCCGTTACCGGGGCTCCCCGTGAACATCTGTCCTGCTCGCGTCGTGCTTCCAGCGACCACCCACGACTCGAAGGACAAGCGTCATGTCAGAATCCACCACCGCCGCGCGTCAGGGCAGCTCGCTGCTCGTCCGCGGCGCGGAGCCGATCGGCAGAGAGTCACAACCGTTTGAATCAGGACAGCGGGCGTGCCGGTGACATGTCCGGGTTGCCGGGCCACGGGACCGGTCCTTATGCTCCCGCCCCTGGCCTAACGTTCCAGGCAATGGCGCGGGACGTTTTCGCAGGAGCGGCTTGTGCAGGATTTCACAAGGCGTTTCCGCGGAAACGCGGGCGGGCGGGAGAGTGCGCACGCTGCCACATCAGTGAAGGATCCTGCGCTGGCCGGCCAGCCAGGCGGCACCGCGCTCGTACAGCCGTTCTACCTCGGGGCCGCGCACGCCCGGCATGTCGGGCTTGACCGGGTAGCCGACCCGGACCTGCAGGTAGGCCAGGTGACGGTAGCCCTCGGGGAAGCGGGCGAGCAGCTCCGGGTCCAGGGTGAGCGAGGCGCCAGGAACGACGGGATCGATCCGGTCTTTCTCGTAGATGGGCTGCCGGAGCACCATCCCCCAGCGCCCGTCCTGTTTTTCCATGAAGTCGTAGAACCGGCCCAGGCAGTTCACGTCGCACAGCACGCCGTCGACCTCGGCTCGCTGCATGATCGTCATCCGGGTCTGCGCGATGGCCCGCGTCCCGTTCAGGGTGATCCGGCAGCCGCCGGTGAAGTGCAGGATGTTCACGCCGCGGGCGGCGCCTTCCTGGCTGACCCTGATGAAGTCTTCCTTCGGCCCCTGGAACCAGGTAGCCATCATGTAGCCGTCATCGTGCCAGCAGGCCCGGAAGGCGTCCCAGTCTCCGGAGTCCCTGGCGCTGGCCCAGGTCTCGACGACATCGCGGATGGCAAGGCGATCGGCAAGCGAGGCGTCCACCCTGCGCACGCTAGTGCATGCGCAGCGGCAGGCACCAACCCCGTTCGGCATAAATGTCCTTCCCTCCGGCCATCATGGAGGGCATGACGGCCAGCGGGGAGTTCGACGCCCGCCCGGTCCGGGCCTTCCTCCCTGGACCGGGCGGGCGAGAACTGACGGTGCCGGCCCGTAGAATCGCCGGATGGGCTCGTCCCTGAGCGACGCGGCGGCCGAGGTGCTGCGCAGCGTATACGGATACGACTCGTTCCGCGGCCAGCAGCTCCAGATCATCGAGCACGTCTGCGCCGGCGGCGACGCCGTTGCGCTCATGCCGACCGGCAGCGGCAAGTCGCTGTGCTACCAGATCCCCGCGCAGGTGCGCGAGGGCACCGGCGTGGTCATCTCGCCGCTGATCGCCCTGATGCAGGATCAGGTCGACGCGCTGAACGTGCTCGGCGTTAAAGCGGGCTTCCTCAATTCGACCCAGGATCCCGATACGCGGCGCGGGGTTGAATACGCCTTTCTGGACGGCAAGCTGGACCTGCTCTACCTGGCACCGGAACGGCTGCGGACCGAATCGGCGCTGCGGCTGCTCGACCGCGGCACGATCTCTCTGTTCGCCATCGACGAGGCGCACTGCGTGGCCCAGTGGGGGCACGACTTCCGGCCCGACTACCTGGGCCTGTCCGTACTGCACGAGCGGTGGCCCGCGGTGCCGCGGATCGCGGTGACGGCCACCGCGACGGAGCAGACGCGCGCGGAGATAGTCGCGCGTTTGTCGCTGGGCAGCGCCCGTCAGTTCGTGGCGAGCTTCGACCGGCCCAACATCCAGTACCGGATCGAGCCGAAGAACGAGGCGCGCCGCCAGCTGCTCCGGCTGCTGCGGACCGAGCACCCCGGGGAGGCGGGCATCGTCTACTGCCTGTCCCGGGCGTCGGTCGAGAAGAGCGCGGATTTCCTGTGCTCCGAGGGGTTCACCGCGCTGCCCTACCACGCCGGGCTTGACGCGCGGACTCGTACCGCGAACCAGGCCAGGTTCTTGCGCGAGGACGGGCTGATCATGGTGGCCACGATCGCGTTCGGAATGGGCATCGACAAGCCGGACGTCAGGTTCGTGGCGCACCTGGACCTGCCCCGGTCGGTCGAGGGGTACTACCAGGAGACCGGGCGGGCCGGCCGGGATGGCCTGCCCGCCACCGCATGGCTGGCCTACGGCCTGGCCGACGTGGTGCAGCAGCGGCGTCTCATCGACGATTCTGAGGGTGATCTCGCGCACCGCCGCCGGCTGGTGGCGCACCTGGACGCGATGCTCGCGCTGTGCGAGACGGCCGGCTGCCGGCGCCGGCAGATGCTGGCGTACTTCGGCGAGACCGATACGGCGGAAGCCTGCGGGAACTGCGACACGTGCCTGGCGCCGCCCTCGGTCTGGGACGGCACGGTGGCGGCGCAGAAGCTGCTCTCCACCGTGACGCGGCTGGGACGGCTTGGCGGTCCCGCGTTCGGGGCCGGGCAGCCGATCGACATCTTGCTCGGCAAGAGGACGCCGAAGGTGGCGTCGTACCGGCACGACTCCCTGTCGACGTTCGGCATCGGCGGGGAGCTGACCGAGGGCGAGTGGCGGGGCGTGGTCAGGCAGCTGCTGGCTTCGGGGCTACTCGCGGTCAAGGGCGATCACGGCACGCTGGCGCTGACCGACCTGAGCTGGGAGGTCATGCGGGGCGAGCGGCAGGTCATGTTCCGGCGCGATCCGCCGAAGGCTCCGGCCCCGCCGCGGAGCAGGCGGGGAGCGGCGGGCGGTTCGGGGCCGGGTGCCGGGGGTGGTGCCGGGGCCGGGGCTGGTGCGGGTGGTGCCGGGGCCGGTTCCGGTGCCGGGACGGGACGGCAGGCCGCCGTCGACCTGCCACCGGAGGCGGAGCCGGTTTTCGAGCGGCTGCGCGCGTGGCGGACGTCGGTGGCCAAGGAGCTGGGCATGCCGCCGTACGTGATCTTCCATGACTCGACCCTGCGGCTCATCGCGGCCGCGCCGCCGTCGACGCTGAACGAGCTGAGGCAGATCAACGGCGTGGGCGACACCAAGCTGGACAAGTACGGCCAGGCGATCCTCGATGTGCTGGCGGACCAGCCCTGATCACGGCGGACCGCCTCGTTGTCGTGCCCGGCCGGGGAGGTGGGGGCCAGGCCGGGGAGGTGGGGGTCAGGCCGGGGAAGTGGGCAGGGAACCAACGGTCACAGAATGCACTGGGACCGCAGCAGGCGTACGCAGGTCAGCTGCCGTCGGGGTAGCCGCCGCGGTGCAGCACCATCGGGAAATGCGGCAGGGTGACGGGCGGGCGGACCGAGGCGCGCCAGTTGTCCGGGTAGGGCTGGAGCCCCGCGAACAGGGGCGGCGGGTCACCGACGGCGAGCGGCTCGAGCGAGGCCCGGAGGGCGCCGGTCGCGCCGTGGCTGAAGCGCTCGTGCCAGCGCCGCTCGATCGCCTCGGCGAGCTCGTGGTAGACGCGCTGTGCGTCCAGACCGCGGGGGGTCAGGCGGGCGACCTTGCCGCGGCTGGCGGCCGGGTCGGGCTCTTCCGCCGCCAGGTCACCCCGGGTCAGGACGCCAAGCGCCCACCTGGCGGCCTCCTGGGAGGTGCCGGTCAGCGCGGGAAGGTCGCGCAGCCGCGTCCCTTCGGCGCCCAGCACGCGCAGCACGTTGGCGCCGACCGCCAGGGCCAGCCCGGCCTCGCGCTCGTACTCGACGGCGAACGAGAGCAGGACCCGGGACAGCAGGGCGGACAGCGGCAGCGGCTCCGGGGCGGACAGCGGCAGCGCCTCGGGGGCGGTGCTGGCTATGTCGCAGCTGGCTATCTGCGCCGAGCTGGCTATCTCGGAGCTGGCTATCTCGGAGCTGGCTATCTCGGAGCTGGCCATTTCGGAGCTGGCCGGTCTCGGCGGGAGTCCGGGGTCTGGGCCCGGGCTGAGCAGGGCCGCGTGGAGGATCGGCAGGCAGTCGGGCAGCCCCGGATCGAGCTGGCTGACCATGCTGGTGAGCGGCTCCCGCAGGGCCGCCAGCCGGTCCGGGCCGAAGCGCTCCCGCCAGCGCTGCTCGACGAGGCCGGCCAGCGGCCGCCAGATCTCGCGCGCCCGCAGGCCGGCGGCGGTGGCCCGCAGCACGGCGCCCGGTCCCGGGCGGCGGCTGTGTACCTTCTTCGCGGTGCCGTCGATGGTGAGGTAGCCCCAGCGCCGCATGCCGTCCAGGTTGGTTCCGGTGCGGGCGCGGGCTTCGAGATCGCGGACGGTGATGGGGTCGCCGGTGACGTACCGCATGCAGTTCTCCCACATGGCCAGCGACACCAGCCAGGTCGGGTCCCCGTCGCCGGGGCTGGACGTCCCGTGGCTGGTGGTGCGGTGCGGCAGGCGGTGTTCGGCCTCGTTGTCGAACTCGATCGTGAACGCGACCAGCGCCTGGGAGAGCAGGGCCGACAGGGGCAGGGTGCCCTGAGGTGGCCGGGGTGACTGGGGTCGCTGGGGTCGCTGGGGTCGCTGGGGTGACTGGGGTCGCTGGGCCGGCGCGGACTCGGCCAGGAGCAGCCCGGCCGTGCGGAGGCGCTCGCGCCGGGCGGCCGCCTGCCGGTCGTCCTCCGGCGCGGCCGCGATCCGCCAGCCGTGCCGGGCCAGCAGGGCCTCGGCCTGCCCGGCCTCGAACGTGGACCGGGCCGGCTCTCCCAGCGCGGCGACCGTGGCCTCGAAGCGGGCACGGGCGGCGTCGCCGGGCGGACGGGACAGGGACACGCTGATGGCCAGGCGGCTGCGGGGCGCGGCGACCTGCCGGAACTGCCCGAGGACGTACTCCAGGACGGCCGGCTCCAGGTAGACGGCGACCCCTTCGAGCAGGAACAGGGTGGGCACGTCCGGGTCAAGCCCGGACCCGCGCAGCCGGTCCGCCACCGGGTCGCGGGTGAAGTCGGCCTCGACGAACCTGACGTGAGACGCCGCGATACGGAGCCGCTCGAGCCGGCGGAGCTTGTCCCGCTGAGTAGCGGGGTGATCGACCTCGAACCAGCGGACGCCCGGCTTGGCGTACCGGAACGCGCGGCCGTCGTATCCGGCCCCGCCGACCACGACCTGCCGCACGCCGCGGCCGAGCGCGCCGGTCACGATCCGGTCGAAGAACGCGGTGCGCGCGGCCAGGTAGTCGTGCATCCGGCTGGCCTGGGCCCGGTGCCCGGCGCCTACGTCGGCGGCCAGGGCCTGGTCGGCGGCCGGATCACCGTAGTCCGCGGGGACCCGGGCGAACTCCAGGCGGTGCGCCGCCACCCGGCGGGCGGTTTGCGACGGACCCCCGTCTTCCATAATCAGCTCATTGTGCCACGGGTTAGTGTGACCAGCATGACGACTGATTCGGCGCACCGTGGGGTCCGCCTCGAGCGCATCGAGCACAGCAGGTACCTGATCACGAATGACCGGGGCGGCCAGATCAGCATCGGCACCGGCCAGGGCCAGGGCACGGACTTCACCCCGGTCGACTTGCTGCTGGCCGCCATCGGCGGCTGCACGGCGGCCGACGTCGACGCGCTCACCTCGCGCCGGGCCGAGCCGGACTCGTTCGAGGTCCTCATCGACGCGGAGAAGGTCCGCGACGCGGGCGGCAACCACCTCACCGATCTGCAGGCGACCTTCCGCATCAGGTTTCCCGAGGGTGAGCAGGGCGAGAAGGCGCGGGCGCTGCTGCCGGACGCGGTGCAGAAGTCGCACGACCGGCTGTGCACGGTGAGCCGGACGGTAGAGCTCGGCAGCCCCATCGCAACTCGGATCGAATAGAAGCGGGCGTGCCGGTCAGGTGTGCCAGCGAAACCGCCAGACGGCGACGGCGGCTCCGCCCGCGGTCCACAGGGCCAGGTTGGCCAGGTCCCAGGCCGGGAAGGGCCGTACCGCGTAGGTGTTCTGCAGGACCTCGGCGAGCGCCTTGACCGGGAACGCGGCCACCAACCGGGACAGCCAGTCTGGCAAGCCGCTGAAGGTGGGATCGAACACGCCGGAGATGATCGCGATCGGCAGGAAGCTGGCGTATGCGACCGGACCGGCGGATTCGGCACTGGTGATGACCGAACTGACGGCCAGGCCCAGCGCGCCGAAGCACACCGTCCCCAGGACCAGCCCGCCGGCCAGCGCCAGCACTTCGCCCGCGCGCGGCGCGGCTCCGAATGCCAGCCAGCCGCCCAGCCCGGTGGCCGCGGTGATGAGGATCACGGTGGCGACCGTGCTCACCAGCAGGCCGCCAATGTAGGCACCGGACGGCAGCGGCGTGGTCCTGATCCGCTTGAGGACGCCGTCGTGACGCAGCACAGCGACCTTGGATCCGAGGTTCACGTAAGCGGCGACGATCACCCCGAAGGCCAGGATGCCAGGCACGAACACCGTGGTGTTCCTGATGTGCGTGCCCGGCAGGCGCGAGCCCACGTTGGCCGCCCCGATCAGCAGCAGGATCATCAGCGGGAAGACGAAGGTGAACAGTGCGTACTCCGCGCTGCGCCAGAAGCTGCGCTGCTCGACCAGGGCCTGACCGGCGGCCAGCCGGATCGTCCGGCTCACGGCGGGTCCCCGATGCCTCCGGCGAGCCGTATGTAGGTATCCTCCAGGCGCGGCGCCGTCACGGCCAGGCCATCAAGGTCACCCAGGCGATGCTCGGTGGCCCAGGCGAGCAGCAGCCGCAGGGTCATGGCCGCGTTGCCGGTGTGGCAGACCGACTCGGATCCGCAGATCGCCAGGTCGATCCCCTCCGGCGAAGGGATATGCCCGCGGCGCAGCGCGGACGGCGTCGTGAAAGAGATGCGGCTGGCCAGGCCGGCCCGGGCCGCGACCTCGGTCACGGTCCCGGTCAGCTCGATGCGGCCCGCCCGCAAGATGGCGATCCGGTCGGCCAGCCGTTCGGCCTCGTCCAGGTAGTGGGTGGTGAGCAGGATCGTCTTGCCCAGGCCGCGCAGGTTCTCGATCGCAGCCCAGCAGCGGCGGCGGGCCTCGGGGTCGAAGCCGGTGGTCGGCTCGTCCAGGAAGATCAGGTCGGGGTCGCCGGCCAGGGCCAGGGCGAAGTCGAGGCGGCGCCGCTGGCCACCGGACAGCTTGCGGACCTGCTTGTCCCGCACCCCGGTGAGTTCCACCACCTCGAGCAGGTCGCCCAGCGGGCGGGGGTGCGGGTAGTAGGTGCGCCACAGATCGATGAGCTCGGCCACCCGGACCTGCCGGGGGAAGCCGCATTCCTGCAGGACCATACCGGCCCGCTCACGCAGCCTGGCCGGCTGCGCGGCCGGGTTGATGCCGAGGACCCTGACCTCCCCGCCGGTTGCCGCCCGGAAGCCCTCGAGGACCTCAAGGGTGGTGGTCTTGCCCGCACCGTTCGGGCCGAGCAGACAGAACACCTCGCCGTAGCGCACGTCGAAGTCGACGCCGTGCAGCACCTCGGTGGCGCCGAAGCTCATGCGCAGGCCGCGGACATGGATGGCGAAGTCGTCAGGTTCTGGTACCGGCGGCCGCCGATCTATGACACGCATGTCAGTCATCACCGGGATTATATGTACATGCGCTGTGTACTTGACGAATCAAGCTCGCCGGGGAGGAGGGACCATGAAGGCAGCTGACGTGTCCTCACTGCGGATGCTGCGCCGGGCCAGGGATCGGATCGACCGCGACTACGCCGGCCAGATCGACATCCCGGCGCTGGCCGCCGGGGCCGGCTACTCGCGGGAGCACTTCATCCGGGCCTTCCGCGCGGCTTACGGCGAGACGCCCGGCCGCTACCGGACCAGGCGGCGGGTGGAGCGCGCCTGCGAGCTGCTCCGCTCGGCCAACCTGACCGTGACCGAGATCTGCCATCTGGTCGGCTTCACCAGTCTCGGCACCTTCAGCGCGCGGTTCGCCGAGCTCACCGGCATGTCCCCCACCGCGTACCGGCGTCAGGCGGCCGAACGAGGCGGGCCAGCGCCTATCCCCGGCTGCTTCGTGCTGATGTGGCGGACCGGGCTCCCGGCCAACGCATCACTTCCTGAGAAGCGCAATCGCACGCCCGGCTCGTAGAGTCGCGGCATGATCACTGGTATCTCCATCGTGTCGGTCTGGGTGCTCGACCAGGACTCGGCCAGGCCGGCTGACCGCCGAGGAACTCGACGAGCGGCTGGAACGGGCCATGACCGCGCGGAGCTACGGGCTGGGCGCGGCTTTGGTCGAGGTGGACACGGGAGCTCCGGGCGCGGCCGCGGGGGCAGTCACGGCGGTCCGTTCGGTTCTAAGTTGACAGTCGGGTAAACCATTGAGCATGCCTACTCGATTGGTGCACGTGGTAGTCGACGCGGCCGACCCGGCCCGGCTGGCGCGGTTCTGGGCCGGGGCGCTCGGCTGGGAGGTGATCTCGGAGGAGCCTGACGAGGTGGATGTCTGCCCTCCCGGGTTCAGCTACCCGGACCCGTCGGCGCTGCCGCTGGTGTTCGTGCCGGTGCCTGAGCCGAAGAACGGGAAGAACCGGGTGCACCTGGACCTGGCCACGGAATCGGTCGCGCATCAGGAGGCCGAGGTCGAGCGGCTGCTCGCCCTGGGCGCGGTGCCCGCAGACATCGGGCAGGGCGACGTGCCGTGGACCGTGCTGGCCGACCCGGAGGGCAACGAGTTCTGCGTGCTCGACCCGCGGCCGGCCTACCGGGACACCGGCCCGGTCGCCGCCGTAGTGGCCGACTGCGCCGACCCGCCCGCCGCAGCCGGGTTCTGGGCGCTGGCCAGCGGCTGGGCGCCGGCCAGCTCGACGGACAGCGGGCGGTCGCTGCGGTCACCGGATGGGCTGGGGCCCTTCCTCGAGCTGCTGCCGTCGGCCGACCCGAAGGCGGTCAAGAACCGGATCCACCTGGACGTGGCGCCGCAGGCGGATGAGGATCACGTGGCCGCGGTCGTGGCGCTGGCGAAGGCGGGGGCCGTCCGGCTCGATATCGGCCAGGGGGACGTGCCGTGGACCGTGCTGGCCGACCCGGAAGGCAGCGAGTTCTGCGTCCTGTCGCCCCGGTGACGCCCGCGCAAGCCCGGACCCTGGCCCTGATCCAGGCCGAACTGGCCCGGCTCGTCCGCTACGACGACGAGTCCGTCGTGCACGAGACCTGGATCAGGCAGCGTTACGACCTGGGGGCAGCGGTCAGCTACGCCCCGGCCCGGACGGCGGCGGTGCGGACGGCCTGGCACGAAGCCGGTCACGCGGTGGCCGCGCTGGCCATCGGGGCCCGGTTCAGCTCGGCCAGCATCCGCCACGGCTCCGGCACCCAGGGCCGGGTCCACGGCATCCAGGGCGACGGTGACGACGCGTTCGTCATCGACGCGGCGGGCCAGATCGCCGAGCGGCTGCGGGACTGGTCGATGCCGGCCGGTGACGACGAGCTGCGTGCCTGGCTGCCGACCTGGCGCGCCGACGGCGGCGACGCGCGCCGGTTCCGGCGTCGTATCGCGGCCAGGTTCGGCGACGACGAAGCGGCCGCCTGGCGGCACTGCGAGCAGGCGCTGGTCCCGCACCGGCCGCAGATACGCCAGGTAGCCAGGGCGCTGCTGGTGCACCCGCGGCACCTGCCCTACCCGGTGGTGGCGGCGGTCGCGGCGTCTGCGAGCCCGGTACCTGACGGCCCCGCTGTCTAAGGGCCCGGTGTCTAAGGGCCCGGTGTCTAAGGGCCCGGTGTCTAAGGGCCTGGTGTCTAAGGGCAGGACGCCCAGGCGGAGCGGTACCAGGCCGGGAAGTCGGCCAGCGAGTCGAGCACGACGTCGGCGCCCGCGCCCGCCAGGTCCTTGCCGGTGAACGAGCCGGTCGTGACGCCTACTGCCCGCGCGCCGGCCTGCACTGCGGCGGCCATGTCCGGCGGGGTGTCGCCGACGTAGGCGACCGCCCGCAGGCGGCGCAGCACCGCCGCCTTCTCCGGGCCGTGCACCAGGGTGAACAGCTCGTCGGCGACCAGCCCGGTAGCCCGCAGGCTCGGCTCGGCCGACACCAGGTGCTTAGCGGTGATGATAACCGCCCGCTGCCCCGCCGCGCGGACCGCGGCGAGCGCCGCGTGCGCGCCCGGGAGCACGGTCGTCGCCGGCTCCACCAGCCGCAGGTAGTGCCGCCGGTAGACGCCCGCGGCCGCGGGGACCTGCTCCGGCGGGAACCAGAACGCCAGCTCGTCCTCCAGCTTGACGCCGAGCCGCCGGTCCACCGCGTCCAGGTCGATCGGAGTGCCGGTCACACGGGCGACCTCGTCGAACGAGGCTAGGATGGCCGGGCGCGAGTTGATCAGGGTCATGTCGAGGTCGAACCCGACCGGCCCCGATTCGCCCATTCCTCCCCGTCCCCGGCTTGCTCCCGATGAATTCTACGGTCATCCGTGGCGCGTCATGCCGCCCAGGGCAGCGTGCAGCATCTGCTTCGGCCGCGTTAGTGTGCGGGTATGACATGGGAAGGCCTGCTCGCCTACTGCCTGGCCAAGCCGGGCGCCTGGCAGGACGAGCCCTGGGAGGGCGACGTGGTAGCCAAGGTCGGCGGCAAGATCTTCGCGTTCTTCGGGTCAGGTGACACCCCTTCGGTGGGCCTGAAGTGCGGAGCCAGCCGGGATACAGCGGACGAATGGCTGCTGCGGTATCCGGCCGACGCGTCCGTGATGGCCTACATCGGCCGCTCCGGGTGGAACACGCTGCGGATAGGCGGCACGATTCCCGACGACGAGCTGCTCGAGGCCATCGACACCTCATATTCGGCCGTTGTCAGCAAGCTGCCGAGGAAGGACCGTCCCTGACGATGACCGAGGAAACCCTCCCGCTCCCGGCGATACCGGTGTCCGCGGGGGCGCTCATCTTCGACCGGAAGGGGCGGTTGCTCATCCTCAAGCCGACCTACAAGAGCGGCTGGACGATCCCCGGCGGCATCATGGAGGCCGATGGCGAGTCGCCATGGGAGGCGTGCCAGCGCGAGGTGCGCGAGGAGACAGGAATCGAGGTGAGCCACGGGCGGCTGGCCGCGATGGACTTCCGCCGGCCACGGCCGGGCCGGCCAGGGGGCATCAGGTTCCTGTTCGACTGCGGGCAGGTGAGTGACGCCGCGCTGGCCGGCCTGAAGCTGCAGCCCGAGGAAATCTCGGAATCCCGAGTGGTTCCGCTGCCCGACGCGCTCGCCCTGCTCAGGGGACCGATCAGGCGGCGGGTGCGGGCGGCCACCCGGGGCCCGGACCTGGCCTACCTGGAGGATGGCCGCCGCCGCCCTAGCGAATGACCAGGCAGAAGGGGTGGCCGGCCGGATCGCCGTAGACCCGCCAGGGCCCGGCCGTATGGGCGGCTCGCTCGCGCGGGTCATGCGGCCGGGGCGTAGCTGAGGTGCACCACCCCGGTGCTGAACGCCTCCGAGCCGGTGAGGGTGAGCGGCACCTGGCCGTCCGGCTCACTGAAGAGCCGCTTGCCGCGGCCGACCACCACCGGGAAGACGAGCAGGTCAAGCCGGTCGAGCAGGCTGTGCCTGAGCAGCCAGCCGACCAGGGTCGAGCTGCCGCTCATGCCGATGTCCCGGCCCGGCCGCTGCTTCAGCTCGCGGATGTGTTCCGCTACGTCGTCCCCCGTGCCACTGATCAGCGTGGAGTTTTGCCAGTCGGCCGAGGTGAGCGTGCTGGACACGACGAACTTCGGCGTGTTGTTCATCTGGTCGGCCATGCCGCCGGACTGGCCGCCAAAGGCGGCGGCGAAGCCCTCGTAGGTCGTCCGGCCGAGCAGCATCGCGTCGTTGGCCGCCATCAGCATCCCGACCGCCTGCCCGACCTGGTCGTTGAAGTACGGGCCGGTCCAGTTCTCTGGTGACTCCACCACGCCGTCCAGCGAGACGAACAGCCCCGCGGCGATGTTTCGCATTCTCGTTTCCTTTCTTAGTTGCCGAGAAAGAACTCGGTCAGCACGGGCGCGATGGCCTGCGGCTTGACCATGTGGTTCTGGCCGGGCAGGGTGCGGTACCGCGCATCGGGCAAGGCGTCCGCGAGGGCGCGCGTGGCGCTGGTGATCCAGGCCGGGCTCTTGCCGCCGGCGGCCACCAGCGCCGGGACCTTGACCGCCGCCCAGTCCGCGCTCTCGAGCGGCGTCCCGCGCTGGTGGTCTTGCACGATCTCGATGTCGTAGGGCAGCGTGGGCGCCACCGCCTTGAGCTTCGGCCACACGGGCGTGAGCGGCATCACGGCGGTGAAGATGGCCGGCGTGCCGACGAACCGCATGAACATCTTGACCGCGTCACCCCTGCGGCCGCCGGCGACTAGCTGGCTGAGGTCGGCCAGGTAGCCATCGGGAATCGGGGACTTGGAGCCGTCCACGATGAACGGAGGCTCGTACACGGCCAGCCTCGTGACCGCGGGGATGCGCTTGACCGCCTCGAGGGCGAGCGCGGCGCCGGAGGACGTGCCGTGCAGGAACACTGGCCCGCCGTGGTGGTCGCTGGCCTCGGCGGCTCAGGGCCTCGAGATCGTCCACCTCGCGGTCCGGCGCGTACGGCGGCGTATCACCGCTGGCCCCGCGGCCGCGGCGGTCGTAGGTGTACACGGTGAAGCGCGGCGTGAGCTGCGCGGCGAGTTTGGGCATAGGGCCGAACGACCGGCTGCACAGGGCGCCGTCGACCAGGATCAGCGCCGGCCCCTGGCCGGCCCGGGTGAACGCGATCGTCGTGCCGTCGGCTGACGTGACGGTGCTCATGGAAATCCTCCGTTGCGGTTAGCTGGTGAGCGTCCGGTTGAGCCAGGCTCCCCAGGCTCGTTCGGCCTGGGCCTGGTCGGCATCCTCGGCGAACAGGTGATGGGCGGCGATGGCTGGCTTGGCGAAGCCGCGCAGGAACCGGTAGAGCGCGTCCTCGGTGCGCACGCCGATGGTGTGGGCGTTGGTGAAGTAGACCACGCCCTCGATCGGCCCGGTCCCGTTCCGGACAAGCGCGGCCCGGTCACCGGGCCTGGGGTTCTCGGGCAGCCCGAGGGCGCGGCAGAGCAGCGCCCGGTCGCGGGCCCAGACCGTACCCGGCGGGCCGAACGCGGTGACCGGCACCGCGAACCGGCCGGCGAAGTGACTGAGGTACTCGACCAGGGTGCGGAAGTACATCTCGCCGCCCAGGGTCATCGCCTCGAACTCCTCCGCCCAGTCATCGCCGGGCAGGAACCCGCTGGTGACGGTACGCAGCACGGTGCTGCCGCCCGCGCGCCCCTCGATCAGGAACTCGTAGGCGATGAACCGCCCGTCCGGCGCCTCGCCGCTGCGGTAGGCGAACCGGCGGGCCGGATCCCAGGCGGTCACGCCGATGTTCCGGGGCGTACTCGCCGAAGACGGTTCGGACCGTGCCGTCCGGTCCGGGCTGCACCTCGCTGCGGCCCATGAACCAGGAGTCGATCCCCGGCCCGGAAGCGATCGCGGCCCAGGCCTCGTCCGGGCTTGCGGGCACCTCGGCTTCGTTTCGGTTCTCGAACGGGCGGCCCATCAGCTCTCCTCGGTCTGGGTAGTGCGTCGTGACGCTGGGGTGGATGGCTATGACGAGATGGTGCTCGCGGCCGCCTTCGGCCTGCTCGTCGTGGTACTTCGCCACCAGCGAGGTCACGGCCTGGAGCAGTTCGCTGGTGAAGGCGGCGCGATCGGCGGCGGACGCGAACCGCACCTGGCCGTCCATCGCGAACGTGGCGAGCTTCTTCTGGGCCCGTTCGGCCCCGGTGAGCAAGTCGCCGACATCGCGGACGAGCTGCGCGGCCAGCGCCAGCAGCCAGCGGGCGGACAGCCGGTCCGGCGCCCGGGCGGGGTCGGGGGCGACCGCCGCCAGCGCCGACGGCGAGATCACGTAGGAGGCCGCCGCGGCCCGGAGCAACCGCTCGGTCACGTTCCCCTTGCGGCGCTCCTCCACCAGCTCCACCAGCCCGTGCCGCTCCAGCGTGCGCAGATGGTAGTTGACCTTCTGCCGCGGCAGCCCGACCGCGGCGGCGAGCATGGACGCAGAGGCGGGTTCGGTCAGCTGGGCCAGCAACCGGGCCCGGGCCGGCTCCAGCGCCGCCTCCGCGGCGGCCGGATCGGCGATCACTGCCACATCGATCATGTGACCAGCTTCCCATCCGACAAAACTTTTTGTCAAGACTAATTTTCTTGTCGGCGGCGTGGGGCCGGGGCAGGCGGGGCCGGGCGAGAGGCGTCGCGTGGACGCGGATTCGGCGTTTCTGGTGGCTGGGGCAGCGGCCGAGGGACTCGACGGTCACTCAAATCCTCCGGGAACACAGGAGCATCAGCAATCGCCGCCGGAGGCGTGGGAGCCGCGAGGTGCGGTGGCGAAGGGCTGCGGATGGCGATGGTGCGGGGGCGGCCATGGTGCGGGTGGCGATGGTGCGGGGGGCGGCGGGTTGGGTGGGCGGGGGGATGCTGGAGCGGGGATGCTGGAGCGGGGACGTGGAGGAGGAGGTGTGGGAGCCGCGAGAGTGCTAGCGCAGCGGGAGGGTGACGCGGCGGGCGAGTTCGGCTTCGCCGGCGGTGCGCATGCGGGCCAGGGGGGCGGGCTTGAGGCCGGTTATCAGCTCGACCTGGCGGGCGGCCTGGTGGAGGAGCAGGTCGAAGCCGCTGACGACGACGGCGCCCGATTTGGCGGCAGCCTGGGCGAGGGGGGTGGGCCAGGGGTCGTACACCACGTCGAGCACCGCGGCGGGACCAAGGCGGGAACCCCCGGCCCGTTCGGCGTAGATATCGGCGGCACCGGCCGGCACGGTGGAGACTAGCAGGTCACCGTCTCGGACCCCGGAGCCGAACGGCCGTAGGTCCACCTCCATGCCCAGCCGGCCCGCGGCCGCCAGCAGGTCGCCGGCCTTGGCCCGGTCGCGGACCAGGACGACGGCGCCGGCCAGGCCGACCGCGCGGAGGGCGGCGAGAGCGGCGCAGGCCGTCGCGCCCGCGCCGAGGATGGTGGCGCCGGGCGGCGCGGTCACCCCGGCTTCGGCCAGGGCCGCGACCATGCCCGAGACGTCGGTGTTGTAGCCGTGCCGCTCCCGGCCCGCGAAGACCACCGTGTTGGCCCCGTCGACTTCAACGGCGAGCGGCTCCGTGCGGTCCAGTAGCGGCAAGACCGCGCGCTTCAGCGGCATGGTCAGCGACAGACCGGCCCACTGGCCGTCGAAGGAGTCGATCAGGGCGGACAGCCCGGCCTCATCGCATTCGATCGCGGTGTAGGTCCAGTCGGCCAGGCCGAGCGCGGCGTACGCGGCCATATGCAGCACCGGCGACAAGGAGTGCTCGATCGGCGATCCGAGCACCGCGGCCCGGCGGGGATCAGGCACGGTCAGCCCTTCGCCAGGTTCTGCGCGAGTTCCTGCCGGAACTGCTGGAACTGGGCCGGGCTCGAGGTGTAGAGGGTCTTGCCGGTCTTCGGGTTCACCGTGACGAAATACAGCCAGGGACCGGCCGCCGGGTGCAGCACGGCCTGGATAGCCGCGGCGCCCGGGTTGTCGATCGGGCCGGGCGGCAGGCCCGTGTGCTTGTAGGTGTTGTACGGCGACGGGCTGGCGAGATCCTTGTCGCTGGCGAGGATGCCGAATTTGTTCAGCCCGTAGAGCACCGTGCTGTCCAGCTGCAGGGGCATGCCGTCCGCCAGCCGGTTGTAGATCACCCGGGCGATCTTCGGGTAGTCGGAGAGCTGGCCGCCTTCGGCCTGGACCAGGCTGGCCATGACCACCACCTGCGCCTCGGTCAGGCGCACCTGCCTGGCGGCGGTGGGCAGGTTGACGGTCGCCGCCTCCTGCTTGAAGCGCTGCACCATGCCGTTCAGCACGCCGAGCGCGGTCTCGTGCGGCTGCACGTCGTAGGTCGCGGGGAACAGGTACCCCTCGGGCTTGCCTCTTGGCGTATCCGGGCAGGTGCAGCTGCGCCGGGTCCTTGAGCACCTTCTGGTACGCGCTGAGCGGGATGCCGGACTTGGCGCCCAGGTAGGACACGACCTGGCTCAGCCGCCAGCCCTCCGGGATCGTCACCTTGATCTGGACCATGTTCTCCGGGTTGACCAGGATCGCGTAGGCCAGCGATGCCTGCATGTGCTTCCGCATCCCGTAGAAGCCGGGCAGCAGGCCGGACGAACTCGAGCTGTGCTCGGCGGCCAGGACGAACGCACGAGAGCTGGCCACGACGCCGAGCTTCACTAGTTCGGGCGCCAGGCTCGTCGCCGTGTCACCGGAGGTGACCTGGACAACGACCGAACCGGTGCCGGCGCCCGAGTAGTCGGCCGGGTGGTACTTGTTCATGTAGAGGCCGTAGGCGTAGATGCCGCCTATCGCCAGCGGGACCACGATGACCAGCAGCGCGACCAGCGGCGCAATCCAGCGGAGCCGGTGCTTGCGGCGGCCGTCCGGTCCGCCGCCCCGGCCACCCCGGCCGTTTCTGCGGTCGCGGCGGGCCCGGCGGCTGCCGTGGCCGGTCCGGCCGGGCTCGTCATCGGCGCCGGCCTCGTCGCCGAAGCCGGGGACGAACCGGTCGTCGGTCTCATACTCGTCCTCGTACTCGGCGCCCGAGCCGGCCGGGTACTGGCCCGGCCTGGAGTACGGGTCGTGCCCGGAGTACGGGTCGTGCCCGGAGTACTCATCCTGGCCGCCGTACTCGGGGCGCTCGGCGTACTCGTCGCGCTCGTTGTACTGGCCGTACTGGCCTCGGTCGCCGTACTGGTCCTGCGGGCGGAACTCACCGGGACGGCGCGGGTCCGGGCGCCACGCGTCACGGCCGGGCTGCGGAGGCCCTTGCGGCCGCTGTCCGAGGGGATCCCCGGACCCGCGTGAATGCCGGGGCGGCCGCGGGCTCTGCGGCCATCCGCCTCCGCTCTCGCTCACGCGCCGGCTCCGTCGGCTCCGTCGCCGTCACTGTCGCCGGTGCGGACGAGCTGGCCGGCTGGCCGGCCGGTAGCGCGTTCGGCGTCCAGGGCGGCTTGCAACAGGACGGCCGCGGCGGCCGCGTCGACCACCTGGCGACGGGCGCGGGAGTCCTTACCGCCGCGGCGCAGCGCGTCGTGCGCCTCGGTGGTGGTGAACCGCTCGTCGACCAGCCGGACCGGGATCGGCGCGAGCCGTCCGGCCAGGTCGGCCGCGAACTCCCGGGCACCGGCGGCGGCGGCGCCCTCCCGGCCGGACAGCGACGTGGGCAGCCCGACGATGACCTCGATCGCGCCTTCGGTGGCGACCAGCCTGGCCAGTTCGGCCCGGACCTGCGCGGCCTTCGCGCCCGGACCCGACGCCAGCACCGTCAGCGGAGTGGCCAGAACGCCGCCCGGATCACAGCGAGCGACTCCGACACGGACCGAACCCACGTCCACCGCGAGCCGCACCCCCTGCCTGAACGGACGCTGACTCACCGGGACGGCCCCGGGGCAGGCCCGGGCGGGACGCGACCCGGAACCGAAGACCCCGGAAGGTCGCAGGAGCATGTCAATACGTTACCTACCGGACCCGACTCTGTCCCGCGATGTCTCGCAAAGCCTCACGAACCGCGTCAAATGCCTCATCTATAACACCGGGGCGATCGGCCGAGAGCGGAGCGCCGCCGCCCTGGGCCACGTCCGGCTTCCCGCCGCCGTTCCCGCCGAGGGCCCGCGCCGCCGCGCCGACCAGGGAGCCTGCCGACAGGCCCAAGCCGCGGCCCGCCTCGTTGACCGCGATGACCACGACCGGCTTGTCCGCGGGCACGCCGATGATCACCACGACCGCGGGCCGCGTGTGCGGCACCCGGCCGCGCACGTCGAGCGCGAGCCTGCGGATATCGTCGGGTTCGGTGCCGTCCGGAGCCCGGTGCGCGACCAGGGCCAGCCCGCTGATGTCCTCCGCCCCGGCCGCGATCTGGCCGGCCGACTCGAGCAGCCGGGCCGCCCGCAGCCGCTGCAGCTCACGCTCGGCGTCCCTGAGCCTGGTCACGACGGACGAGATCCGCTCCGGCAGCTGCTCGCGCGGCGTTTTGAACTGCTCGCTGAGCTGGCTGACCAGCGTGCTCTCCCGGGCGAGGAAGCGGAACGCGTCGATGCCCACGAGCCCCTCGATCCGGCGTACGCCCGAGCCGATGGACGACTCGCCGAGCACCTTGATCAGGCCGAGCTGGCCGGACCTGGCCACATGCGTGCCGCCGCACAGCTCGCGCGAGTAGTCGCCGACCTCGACCACCCGGACCTGGTCGCCGTACTTCTCCCCGAACAGCGCCAGCGCGCCCATCTGGCGCGCCTCCTCCTGGGAGGTGTAGAACGCGTGCACGTCCAGGTCGTTGATCAGGACCTCGTTGACCTCGTCCTCGGTGTCCCGCAGCACCGACGGCGGCACCGCGGCCTGCGCGGTGAAGTCGAACCGCAGCCGGCCGGGCGAGTTCTCCGAGCCCGCCTGCGCCGCCGACTCGCCCAGCGCGCTGCGCAGCGCGCGGTGCACCAGGTGCGTCGCGGTATGCGACCGGGACAGCGCCCGGCGGCGCTCGACGTCGATCTCGGCGAACGCGGGCGCGCCCACCGTGATCTCGCCGGAGCTGACCTGGCCGCGGTGCACGATGAGGCCGGGCAGCGGGGTCTGCACGTCGCGGACCGCGAACTCGCCGCCGGTCACCGTGATCGTGCCCGCGTCGGCGAGCTGCCCGCCGCCCTCGGCGTAGAACGGAGTGCGGTCCAGAACCAGGTCGGCCTCGGTACCCGCGCCCGCCGAGGGCACCGGCACGCCGTTGACCAGCAGGCCGAGGACGATCGCCTCGCCGGAGATCTGGTCGTAGCCGGTGAAGGTGACCGCGCCGGATCGTTCGAGCATCTCCGCGAACGCGGTGATGTCGGCGTTGCCGGTCTTCTTCTCCGCCGCGTCCCGCTTGGCGCGTTCCCGCTGCTCGGACATGAGCCGGCGGAAACCGTCCTCGTCGACGGTCAGGCCCTGCTCGGCCGCCATCTCCAGGGTCAGGTCGATCGGGAAGCCGTAGGTGTCGTGCAGCTGGAACGCCTGCGCGCCGGACAGCGTGGCTGGAGTTCTTGCGGCGGTTTTCCTCGACCGAGGCGTCGAAGATCGCGGTGCCGGTGCGCAGGGTGCTGGCGAACGCCGTCTCCTCCGCGTCGATGACCGTGTGGATGTTCGGCCGCGACACTGCGGAGCTCCGGGTACAGCTCCGCCATCGCGTCGAGGGCGACCGAGGTGAGCTCGTGCATGAAGCGCTCGCCCGTCGCCGGGGTCGCGCCGGCGCCGCCGCGGTGGCCGCCAGCCAGCACGCGCAGGTTCCTGATGCTGCGCCGGACGATGCGGCGCAGCACGTAGCCGCGGCCCTCGTTGCCCGGCAGGACGCCGTCCCCGATCAGCATCACCGCGCTGCGCACGTGGTCCGCGATGACCCGCAGGGCCACGTCGGCGCGCTGGTCGCGGCCGTAGCTCTGCTCGGTGAGTTCGGCCGCCCGGTCGAGGATCTTCCAGGTGGTGTCGATCTCGTAGAGGTTGTCGACGCCCTGCAGGATGGACGCCATCCGCTCCAGGCCCATGCCCGTGTCGACGTTCTTCGACGGCAGCAGGCCCTCGATGTCGAAGTCGTCCTTGGCCCGGACCTTGCTCAGCTGGTCCTGCATGAAGACCAGGTTCCAGACCTCGAGGAAACGGTCCTCGTCCGCGATCGGGCCGCCGTCGCGACCGTATTCGGGGCCGCGGTCGTAGTAGATCTCCGAGCACGGGCCGCCGGGCCCGGGCACGCCCATGTGCCAGTAGTTGTCGGCCAGGCCGCGGTGCTGGATCCGCTCGGCAGGCAGGCCGATCTCGTTCCGCCAGATCGCGTACGCCTCGTCGTCCCCGTGCAGGACGGTAGCCCACAGCTTGCCCTCCGGGAAGCCGAACCCGCCGTCCGCCTCGGACTTGGTCAGCAGCTCCCAGGCGTACCTGATCGCGCCTTCCTTGAAGTAGTCGCCGAACGACCAGTTGCCCAGCATCTGGAAGAACGTGGCGTGCCTGGTGGTCTTGCCCACCTCTTCGATGTCCAGCGTCCGGACGCACTTCTGCACGTCCGCGGCCCGCTTGTAGGGCGGCGTCCGCTGGCCGAGCAGGTAGGGCTTGAACGGCTGCATGCCCGCGATGACGAAGAGCACCGTGGGGTCGTCGGCAACCAGGGAGGCCGAGGGCACGATGGTGTGCCCTTGCTGCTCGAAGTACGCAAGGAAGCGGCGGGCGATCTCTGCCGACTCCATCAGTGGCCATCCTCGGGTAGTGCGTCGTGGTCAGTTGAGCGGTCGCTGAGAGGGTAGAGCCTGCGGGCGCGGGATGCCGAGCCATATAGAGCTCCATGCCCTCGCGCACGTCTCGGGTGAACCGGTAGGTCTGGACGGCCAGGGCGACCGCGCCGCGTCGGGCCCGCTGGCCGGCCATCCGGGTACCGGCTCGGTGTCCCTCGGGTGTCCGCTCGGGTGTCCGCTCGGGTGTCCGCGAGCTTGAGCGTCCCCCTGGGCTAAGGCTGGCAGACACGCGCCGTCCGGCGGCGGCGACACGCCGGTAACCCCAGATGCCGGTCACCGCGCCGGCGGTGAGCCAGAAACCCCGGCGGATCATCGCGGCGCCTCCTGTGCGGTCAGCTCGCCGCGTTCCACGACGCGGCCGGGCAGCGTGCGCCGGGAGGTCCGGCGCAGGCTGACGGCGTGGCGCACCCCGTAGGCGAGCGCGCCCAGCCGGCCGACCGGGCCGCCCGCGATCGTGCGGCCGAGTCCGGCCAGCGCCGTGACCTGGCCGGCGAGTTCGCTCATCCCGGCGCCGAGTTCGTCCATGCTGGCCGTGACGGATTCGGCCCGGTCGAGCTGGCGCCCGGCCCGGTCCACGGCCTGCTGCGCTCCGTCCACGGCCAGCTGCGCCCGGGTGAGCAGCACGTCGCCGCGCTCGCGCACGTCGGCGACCAGCTTGCTGCTCTCGGACAGCAGCCGTCCCAGCCGGAACAGCACGAACACGCCGACGCAGACCAGCAGCGCCCAGAAGACGGCGGCGATCAGCGCGGCGAGTTCGGCCGCGTTCATGCTGGATCCTTCCGTGTCATGGCTGCTCCTTCCCGGTCCGGCTGGCCTCGGCCTGGTCGAGGATGGCCCGGATGCGCTCGGCGCGTTCGGCGACGCGAGCTTCCAGGCCATGCCGCGATGGTTCGTAGTACCTGCGGTCCGCCACCGAGTCGGGTGCGTAACGCTGCGGGACGATGCCACCATCGAAGTCGTGCGGGTACAGGTAGCCCTCGCCGTGGCCGACCTTGCCCGCCCCAGGATAGTGCGCGTCGCGCAGGTGTGCGGGCACCGCGCCTATTAGCCCGTTCCGCACATCGGCGTCGGCCGCCCCGATGGCCTTGATCACCGCGTTGGACTTGGGCGCCAGCGAGATGTGGATCACCGCCTGGGCCAGGTTGATCCGCGCCTCGGGCAGCCCGACGAACTCGACCGCCTGGGCCGCGGCCACGGCGGTCTGCAGCGCGGTCGGGTCGGCCATCCCGACGTCCTCGCTGGCGTGCACGATGAGCCGCCTGGCGATGAACCGCGGGTCCTCCCCCGCCGCGATCATCCGGGCCAGGTAGTGCAGCGCCGCGTCCACGTCGCTGCCCCGCATGGATTTGATGAACGCGCTGATCACGTCGTAGTGCTGATCGCCGTCCCGGTCGTAGCGGACCGCGGCCCGGTCCACCGCGCGTTCCAGCGCCGGGGTATCGATGCGGCCGCCCTCGGGCAGGCCGAGCGCGGCGGCCTCCAGGTAGGTGAGCGCGCGCCGGGCGTCGCCGCCCGCCAGCCTGACCAGATGATCGGCGGCCTCCTCGTCGAGGGTGATCGCGCCGCCGAGCCCGCGCGGCTTCGGGTTCGGCTAGCGCGCGGCTGATCACCTCGCGCACGTCGTCGTCGGACAGCGGCTGGAGGGTGAGCAGCAGCGACCTGGACAGCAGCGGCGACACCACGGAGAAGAACGGGTTCTCGGTGGTCGCGCCGATGAACGACACCCAGCGGTTCTCCACCGCCGGCAGCAGGGCGTCCTGCTGGGTCTTGGAGAACCGGTGCACCTCGTCGACGAACAGCACCGTCTGCGCGCCGTTCATGCCCAGCGTGCGGCGGGCGGCGTCGACCGCGGCGCGCACGTCCTTGACCCCGGCGCTGACCGCGGAAAGCTCCACGAAGCGGCGCCTGGTCACCTGGCTGACCACGTAGGCCAGCGTGGTCTTGCCGGTGCCCGGCGGTCCCCAGAGCAGCAGCGACATCGGCGCGTCGTTGTCGATCAGCTTGCGGAACGGCGTGCCGGCACCGGTCAGGTGCCGCTGGCCGATCACCTCATCCAGGGTGCGCGGCCGCATCCGGACGGCGAGCGGCGCCGCCGCGCTCGCGGCTGCTTCTTCCGCCTCATCGAACAGGCTCTCGGACTGGCCCGTCTCTGCTCTGGCCATCCTCAGACCCTATCTGGTGACGACCCGAGTTATCCACAGAAAGCCGCTCCAGGCTCACGTTATCCACAGGTTCTGGACTGTCCGGTGGCCGGCCGGTCGGCCCGGCGTGCAGCCTGAGCACCATGCCTAACGACATGCCTGAGCAAGCCGTTGACCTGCTGGCCGTCCAGGGTAAAGCGTCGCCCGCAGTCAGGGAGCAGGAGTCCGGTATCGATCCGCGCACGATGCGCAGCCACGTAAGCAGCGGCCGCTGGCAGCGGCTGCAGCGCGGCGTGTACGCCACCTTCTCCGGCGAGCCCACACGCGAAACAATGCTCTGGGCCGCCCTGCTACGCGCCGGGCCGGATGCCGTTCTCAGCCACCAGACCGCAGCCGAGCGCCATGGCCTGATCAACGCACCCGCCTCACTCATCATGATCACGGTCCCGGCTCGAAGCGCCCGGCGCGAGTGAAGATTCCTGGCGTCATCATCCACCGGTCCGATGCGATCTTGCGGACAAGGCACCCAGCCATGCTCCCGCCGTGCACTCGGGTCGAGGACACGGTGCTTGACCTCATCCAGATCGCGCCGACTTTGACGACGCCTACGGATGGATCTGCCGGGCCATCGGCCGCAGGCGCACCACCGCCGAGCGGATATGCCTGGCGATGGACACCCGGAAGAAGATGCGCTGGCGCCGGGAAATCGCGGCGGCGCTCGGCGATGCCGATGATGGCGCCTTGTCCCTGCTCGAGTACCGCTACGTCCACCGGGTCGAGCGCCCGCACGGGCTTCCCGCCGCGCGTCGGCAGGCGAGGATCAGGCAGCACACCGGCAACAAGTACCTCGACAACCTTTACGAGGAGTACGGGGTATGCTTGGAACTCGACGGGACTGCCGCGCATCCCGAGGACGAGCAGTGGCGGGACAAGCGCCGCGACAACGCCAGCCTGGTCAGCGGCATCGTCACACTCAGGTTCGGCTTCGCCGAACTAGGCGATCATCGGTGCGAGAGCGCAGCTTACGTCGCCGCTGTCCTGCGGCAGCGGGGCTGGACAGGCCTAGCACGCCGCTGCTCCCGCCCTGGTTGCCCTTCGGGGACGCGGCTTCATGATCGTGGGCAGTTTTGGGCGGTAGCTGCCAAAACTGCTCGCGATCATGAAACCTGCCGGGTCGGGGTGAGGGTTAGGAGCCTGGCGGGGCGGGGGGGCGCGGGGGGGTGGCTGGGGCGGGGGGTGGCCGGGGCGGGGGTGGCCGGGGCGGGGGTGGCTGGGGCGCGGGGGTGGCCGGGGGTGGCGGGGCGGGGTGGCGGGGGCGGGGGTGGCGTCGATGCCGGCTTCGCGGCGCTGGGCGGGGGTGATGGGGGTGGGGGCGCCGGTGAGCGGGTCCAGGCCGGAGGCCGCCTTGGGGAAGGCGATCACGTCGCGGATGCTGGCCGCCCCGGCGAGCAGCATCACCACGCGGTCCCAGCCGAACGCGATGCCGCCGTGCGGCGGCGGCCCGTACTTGAACGCGTCGAGCAGGAAGCCGAACTGGGAGCGGGCCTCCTCGGCGGACAGGCCGATCACGTCGAACACCGCCTGCTGCATCGCGGAGGAGTGGATACGGATCGAGCCGCCGCCGATCTCGTAGCCGTTGCACACGATGTCGTAGGCGTCGGCCAGCGCGCCGCCGGGCTCGGCGGTGAACTTGTCCGCCCACTCGGGCAGCGGCGCGGTGAACGGGTGGTGCACCGACGTCCAGCCGCCCTCGCCGTCCTCCTCGAACATGGGCGCGTCCACCACCCAGAGGAACGACCAGGCCGACTCGTCGATCAGGCCGCACCGCTGGCCGATCTCCAGCCGGGCCGCGCCGAGCAGCTCGCGGGCGGCCGAGGCGGGGCCGGCCGCGAAGAACACGCAGTCGCCCGGGGCGGCGCCGGTCGCCGCGGCCAGGCCGGACCGCTCCGCCTCGGACAGGTTCTTCGCCACCGGCCCGGTGATCTCGCCGTCCGCGCCGATCAGCGCGTAGGCGAGCCCGCGGGCGCCGCGGGAGCGCGCCCACTCCTGCCAGCCGTCGAGCTCGCGCCGCGACTGGGCGGCGCCGCCCGGCATCACCACGGCCCCCACGTACTGCGCCTGGAACACCCGGAACTCCGTCCCGGCGAAGTACTCGGTCAGGTCGGTGAGCTCGACGCCGAAGCGCAGGTCGGGCTTGTCCGAACCGTAGCGTGCCATCGCCTCGGCGTAGGTCATCCTGGGCAGCGGGGTGGGCACCTGGTAGCCGGCCAGCCCGGACCACAGCCTGGTCACGATGTCCTCGGCCACGGCGATGACGTCGTTGCGGGTCACGAACGACATCTCGATGTCGATCTGGGTGAACTCGGGCTGCCGGTCCTTGCGGAAGTCCTCGTCCCTGAAGCACCGGGCCAGCTGGTAGTACCGCTCCAGGCCGCCGACCATGAGCAGCTGCTTGAACAGCTGCGGCGACTGCGGCAGCGCGTACCAGTTGCCCGGCCGCAGCCGGACCGGGACCAGGAAGTCGCGCGCGCCCTCCGGGGTGGACCGGGTCAGGTAGGGCGTCTCCACGTTCACGAACCTGTGCTCGCGCATCACGTCGGAGAGCAGGTAAGCGGCCTGCGACCGGACCCGCAGCGCCCGCGCGGTGTCGTCGCGCCTGATGTCCAGGTACCGGTACTTGAGCCGGACGTCCTCGCTGATCTCGGCGGAGCCCTCGACCGGGAACGGCAGCGGTTCGGCCTCGCTGAGTACCTCGACCTCGTCCGCGACGACCTCGATCTGCCCGGTGGGCAGCTCGGGGTTCTCGTTCCCGGCCGGGCGGGCGCGGACTGTCCCGGTCACCAGCACGCAGAACTCGGCCCTGAGGTCATGAGCCACAGCCTCCTCGCCGCGCCACACCACCTGCACCACGCCGCTGGCGTCCCGGAGGTCGATGAAGACCACGCCGCCGTGGTCACGGCGCCGCGCCACCCAGCCGGCCAGCACCACGTACTCCCCCGCGTGCCCCGCCCGCAGCGTCCCCGCCTCATGGGTGCGGATCATCGAGCCCTGCCCCTCTCGTTCATTTCCTCACGATCTTTCTATCCGAACGGGCCGGGTTGCCCGCCCCGGCCGCGGTTACAGTCCCCGGCTCGGACCCGCCTCCGGCGTCAGGCCCGCCAGGAACGGGTTCGCCCGGCGCTCGGCGCCGATGGTCGTCTGCGGCCCGTGCCCGGACAGCACGACGGTCTCGTCGGGCAGGGTCAGGCAGACCCGCGCCAGGCTGCGCAGGATCGTCGGATAGTCGCCACCCGGCAGGTCGGTCCGGCCGATCGACCCGGCGAACAGCAAGTCACCGGAGAACAATACGTCACCGTTGATTTTGCTTTTACCTTGTGCTGTATCCGGCGGGTCCATTGGCAGCCGGAAAGTCACCGATCCGCCGGTGTGCCCGGGCGCGTGGTTCACGACGATCTCGAGCCCCACGAGACTCAAAGTCATCCCGTCGGCTAGTTCTTTTACGTCGTCGGGTTCGGTGAATTCCAGGCCGCCGAACAGTTGCTGACCCGCCCCGAGCGGCAAGCCTTTTGCCGGATCGCTGAGCAATGCCCGGTCATCCGGGTGAATGTAGGCGGGGATGTCTTTGGCGCCGCACACCGGGGCGACCGACCAGACGTGGTCGATATGACCGTGCGTGAGCAGAACCGCGGCGGGCCTGAGCCGGTGCTCGGCGAGGACCTCGTTGATCCCTGGCTCGGCGTCCTGCCCCGGGTCGATGATCACGCATTCTTCGCCGGGCGCGGACGCGACTATGTAACAGTTGGCCGCGAACGCGCCGGCCGGGAACCCTGCGACGAGCACATCCGTCCTTTCTCACGGTACGGTGTCTCAGGCTACCGAGGGGACCCGCATGGCCGCGAACCGGTAACGAAGGGTGTCGGCCCCGGCATCTGGCAGGTACGATTCGCGAAGTGCTGGCCTGGGGGACGACCCCCGGAGCCCCCCGAGGCCGGGGGGCCAATCCCCCCGGACCCCCTCGGCATCGGGTTCGCCGGCCTGCCTCCCGTGAATACCAGCGGTAGCCGATAGTTCGACAGGCCAAGGAGGACGCGACCGGTGGCGGGTAAGAATGAACGCCAGCGCAGGCAAGCCAGGGAACGGTACCGCCGCCAGCAGGAGCAGCGGCTTGTCCGGCAGCAGCAGGTGCGCAAGCGCTGGGCGATCGGGACCCTCGCGGTGCTGGTCGCGGCGGGCGTCGGCACCCTGCTGCTGATCTTCCTCCCCGGCGGCAGTGCCAAGAAGACCTCCGCCTCGGCGAGCAAGTCGCCGAGCGCCTCCGCCGCCGCTACCGCCGCGGCCGTGGCCGAGCCGGCGCATCACTGCAACTACGTTTCGGCGACTCCGGTGGCGAAGAAGGTGAGCCTCCCGCCGACCACACCCGACTACACGGACAGCTACCTGGCCACGATCAACACCAACCAGGGCAAGATCACGTTCAACCTGCTCAACGACAAGGCCACCTGCACCGTCAACTCGTTCGTCCACCTGGCCGAGGCAGGGTACTTCAACAACACCCAGTGCCACCGGCTGCTGACCAGCGGCATCTACGTGCTGCAGTGCGGCGACCCGTACGCGACGGCCACGACCAAGCTGGACTGCAGCGCGACCAGCAAGGTCGGCAGCGGCACGCCGGGTTACGATTTCGCCAGTGAGAACCTTAAGGGCGCCAAATACCCGGCGGGAACGGTGGCGATGGCTAACGAAGGCAGCGCGACAACAAACGGCAGCCAGTTCTTCATCGTGTTCAAGGACAGCACGTCAGGTCTGACGGCTTCATATACACCGTTCGCCACGGTGTCTTCCGGGCTGGGTATCGTCCAGAATGTGGCTAAGGATGGATACTCGTGTCAGTATGCACAGTCTGGAGGCGGCGCTCCCAAGAAGAAGGTCATCATTGACAGCGTGACGATCAAGAAAACCTGACACGAGCACGAGAACGCAGGAGGTTCGCCGTGACCACCGCCTACCATCCGTGGGGCCGGGTCGACCCCGACGGGACGGTCTATGTCCGTACCGCCGACGGCGAACGGGTGATCGGCTCATGGCAGGCGGGGAGCCCGGAGGAGGCAATCGCCTTCTTCACCCGGAAGTACGAGGCGCTGGAGACCGAGGTAGTCCTGCTCGAGCAGCGGATCACGGCCACCGACATGGCTCCCGCCCAGGCCTCGGCCAGCGTCCAGCGGCTGGTGCAGCACATCGAGGACGCCAACGCGCTGGGAGACCTCGACGGGCTGCGTGCCCGCCTGGAGCGTCTGACCGAGGACGTCGGCCACCGCCGTGAGGAGGCCAGGGCGGCCCGGGAACAGGCACGCGTTCAGGCGAGAGAGACCAAGGAGCGGATCGTCGCCGAGGCCGAGCAGATCGCCGCCGAGGCGACCCACTGGAAGAGCAGCGGCGAACGGATGCGCGAGCTGCTCGAGGAGTGGAAGGCAGCGCCCCACGCCGAACGGGCTGTCGAGGCGGTGCTCTGGAAGCGGCTGTCGGCCGCCCGCAATGCGTTCACCAAGCGGCGCAAGGCGTATTTCGCCAACCTGGAGGCCGAACGCGAGGACGTCAGGGCGCGCAAGGAGAAGCTGTGCGAGGACGCCGAGTCGATGTCCTCCTCCACCGACTGGGGTCCGACCGCCAGCGCGTTCCGTGAGCTGATGCGGCAGTGGAAGGCGGCCGGGCGGGCGGACCGGGACTCCGAGGCCGAGTTGTGGAAGCGGTTCCGCGCGGCCCAGGACAAGTTCTTCACCGCCCGCTCCGAGGTGTTCTCGGCCAAGGACGCCGCGTTGCGCGAGCACGCCGAGGCCAAGCAGCAGCTGCTCGATCAGGCCCAGGCGCTGCTCCCGGTGACCGACGTCCGCTCGGCCAGGTCCGCGCTGCGCGGCATCCAGGAGAAATGGGAGCAGATCGGGGCGGTGCCGAGGGATTCGCGTGAGCATCTGGAAGCCGGGTTGCGGCGGGTCGAAGATGCGGTGCGCAAGGCGGAGGAGGCCCAGTGGCGCCGGTCCAACCCGGAAGCGCTGGCCCGGGCCGAGGGCACGGTCGCGCAGCTGCGCACGACCATCGCGCAGCTCGAGCAGCAGCTGGCCCGGGCGCGCGACCGCGGCGACGTCAAGGCCCAGCGAAGCGCGGAGGAAGCGCTGACCGCGCGCAGGGCCTGGCTCGAGGAAGCCGAGCACACCCTAGCCGAGTTCACCAGCTAGGGATGATTCAGCTCGTCACCCGGTAGACGTCATAGACGCCGTCGATGGCGCGGACGGCGCGCAGCACATGGCCGAGGTGCTTAGGGTCGCCCATCTCGAACGTGAACCGGCTCACCGCCACCCGGTCCCGGCTGGTGGTTACCGTGGCGGACATGATGTTCACGTGCTGGTCGGAAAGCACCCTGCTCACGTCGGAGAGCAGCCGGGTACGGTCCAGCGCCTCCACCTGGATGGCGACCAGGAACAGCGAGCCCTCGGTCGGCGACCAGTGCACGTCAACCATCCGCTCCCGCTGGGTTCCGGTCAGGTGAACCAGGTTCACGCAGTCGACCCGGTGCACCGACACGCCGTGCCCGTGGGTGACGAAGCCGATGATCTCGTCGCCAGGCACCGGGGTACAGCACCGGGACAGCCGCACCCACACGTCCGGCGCGCCGTTGACCTCGACGCCCGAGTCCCCGGTCGTCCTGGGCTGCGGTGCCTTGGTCGGCAGCGCGGCTTCGGCCAGTTCCTCCTGCGCCCCATCGAGCCCGCCGACCGACTTGACCAGCTTCTCGACCACGGACTGGGCGCTGACCCGGCCCTCGCCGACCGCGGCGTACAGCGCGGAGACGTCGGTGTACCGCAGCTCACGGGCCAGCGTGAGCAGGCTGTCGGCGGCGGCGATCCGGGCCAGCGGCAGGCCCTGCTTGCGCATCGCCTTGGCGATCTGGTCCTTGCCCGCGTCGACCGCCGCTTCCCGGCGCTCCTTGGAGAACCACTGCCTGATCTTGTTCCGGGCCCGCGGGCTCTGCACGAACTTGAGCCAGTCCCGGCTGGGCCCGGAATCCGGCGCCTTGGAGGTGAAGATCTCCACCGTGTCGCCGTTGTCCAGGGTGGACTCCAGCGCGACCAGGCGGCCGTTGATCCGCGCGCCGACCGTGCGGTGCCCGACCTCGGTGTGGATGGCGTAGGCGAAATCTACTGGCGTCGCGCCCTGCGGCAACGCCACGACCTCGCCGCGCGGGGTGAACACGTAGACCTCGCCGGCGGCCAGGTCGAACCGGAGTGACTCGAGGAACTCGGCCGGGTCCTCGGTCTCGCGCTGCCAGTCGACGAGCTGACGCAGCCAGGTCATCTCCTGGGAGTCGTCCTTGGCGTCCTTGGCCCGGCCGAAGACCGCCTCTTCCTTGTACTTCCAGTGTGCGGCGACGCCGTATTCGGCCCGCCGGTGCATGTCCCAGGTGCGGATCTGCAACTCCACTGACTTACCGCCCGGCCCGATGACCGTCGTGTGCAGCGACTGGTACATGTTGAACTTCGGCATCGCGATGTAGTCCTTGAACCGTCCGGGGACGGGATTCCACCGCGCGTGGATGATGCCGAGCGCCGCATAGCAGTCCTTGACCGAATCGACCAGGACGCGGATGCCCACCAGATCGTAGATATCGTCAAAGCCGACGTTCCTGGCGATCATCTTCTGGTAGATCGAATAGTAGTGCTTGGGACGGCCGGTGACCTTCTGGTTGATCTTGGCCTCGCGCAGGTCGACGCTGACGTCCTGGATCACTTCCTGCAGGAACGCCTCGCGCCGCGGGGCCCGGTTGGACACCAGGCGGACGATCTCGTCGAACCGCTTGGGGTACAGGGTCGCGAAGGCGAGGTCCTCGAGTTCCCACTTCACCGTGTTCATGCCGAGGCGGTGGGCGAGCGGGGCGAAGATCTCCAGCGTTTCCCTGGACTTGCGCTCCTGCTTTTCCCTGGACAGGTAACGCAGCGTCCGCATGTTGTGCAGCCGGTCGGCGAGCTTGATCACCAGCACCCGGATGTCGCGCGACATGGCGACCACCATCTTGCGGACGGTCTCCGCCTCGGCCGACTCACCGTACTTGACCTTGTCCAGCTTGGTGACGCCGTTGACCAGCGTCGCGATGTCCTCGCCGAACTCGCTGCGCAGCTCGGTCAGCGTGTAGGGGGTGTCCTCCACGGTGTCGTGCAGCAGCGCTGCGCAGATGGTCTCGGTGTTCATGCCGAGCTCGGCCAGGATCGTCGCCACCGAGAGCGGATGGGTGATGTACGGGTCCCCGCTGCGCCGCTTCTGATCCCGGTGCCACCAGGCGGCCGACTCGTAGGCCCGCTCGATGAGCCGGACGTCGGCCTTCGGGTGCGTCGCGCGCACGGTCTTGATGAGCGGCTCGAGGACCGGGTTGATGTTCGCGCCGCGCTGGGCGCCGAGCCGCGCCAGGCGCCGCCGGACGCCGACCCCGGGTACCGCCGCGTCGGCGGGGGGTTGGCTTGGCGCCGCCTGCACCCGGGGCCGCTGCGCCCGGCTCGTCCCGGTCCCGGTCGTGCCCGGGGCAGGCTGGGACGCAGCCGGGGTGCCGTTGAGCACGCGCGGCTCCGGCACGTCCGCCGCCGCCGTCTTGGCCTGTTCCGCGTCCTGGGCCGAAGGGCCTGAAGGGGCCGTGCCCGGCCGCGTGTCCGCCCGGGTAGCGCCGGCAGCCTTCGCGCCGGTCGTGATCACCTCACCGGCCACTCGCGCTCCCTCACATCCGCCAAGCCATCAGTCTACTTGGACGAGTTAAACGCCAGATCAGGTACGCGCGATTCCCTAAACAATGAGCCCTGAATCGTGAGCCGTAAATCGTGAGCCGTAAATCGTGAGCCCTAAATCGTGAGCAGGGCGCTGACCGGGAGATCGGCCAGCTTGACCCGCCCGTTCAGGAAGGAAAGCTCGAGCAGCACGGCCAGCCCCGCCAGCCGGGCGCCAGCCCGCTGCACCAGGTCGGCGCTGGCGCGGGCGGTGCCCCCCGTCGCCAGCACGTCGTCTATGAGCAGCACGCGCTCGCCCGGCACGAAGACGTCGGTCAGCACCTCGATGGTCGCGGTGCCGTATTCCAGGTCGTAGTCCTGCGCGAACGTGGCCCCCGGCAGCTTGCCCTGCTTGCGGATCGGCACGAACCCCACGCCGAGGCGGTTCGCGACCGGGGCGGCCAGGATGAACCCGCGCGCCTCGATGCCGGCCACCTTGTCCACCGGCCCGTGCGTCACGGCCAGCGCGTCGACTACCGCGGCGAACGCCTTGCCGTCGGCGAGCAGCGGGGTGATGTCCTTGAAGATCACGCCGGCCTGCGGGTAGTCCGGGACGTCACGGACGAGGGTCGTAATGAGCCGGCGTCAGCTCGTCACCGGCTCCGGCGTGAAGGGCCATCGGCTAGCGCCGCTTCTTCTTGCCCGACGGGTTTCTGGGACGGTGCCGGGCCGCGCTGCCGCTCCGGCGCGGCTGCTGCCGCGGGCCCGGCCGGGCGGTCCCGGGCGCAGCCCGGCCGGCCGACGCCCCTGGGGCGCGCGACGCGGTGGCGGTCAGCTCGTCCGCGGACGGCTCCGACCCTTCGACCCCTTCGACCTCGTCGGCGAAACCGACGTCGTCCTGGTCTTCCTCGGCGATCTGCGCGGGCGGCAATCCGCCGGCCGCGGCCCCGGGCCGGGTGCGGCCGGTTACCTCCGCCTTGGCCGCCGCCCGCCGGGCCGCCCGGCCACCGGAGGCACGCACCGACACCCGCTTGGCCAGCGCCTGGTACTGCGGCTGGCGCTCCTTGAGGTCGGCCAGCACCGGGGTCGCGATGAAGATCGAGGAGTAGGTGCCGGACAGCATGCCGACGAACAGGACGAGTGCGAGTTCCTCGAGTTCGTTGTTGGCGCCGAGCAGGGAGGTCGACACGACCAGGATCCCGAGCACCGGCAGCAACGCGATAATCGAGGTGTTGATCGATCTGACCAGGGTCTGGTTAAGCGCCAGGTTGGCCGCCTGGCTGTAGGTGGTGCGGGCGCCGCTGAGCAGGCCGGCCGTGTTCTCCCGCACCTTGTCGAAGACCACCACGGTGTCGTACAGCGAGTAGCCGAGGATGGTGAGCAGCCCGATGACGGTCGCCGGGCTGACCTGGAAGCCGGCCAGCGCGTAGATACCAGTGGCGATCACCAGGTCGTGCAGCAGCGCGATGAATGCCGCGATGGCCATCCTCAGCTCGAAGGCGATCGACAGGTAAATCACGATCACGATCAGGAAGGCGATCAGCGCCTCCAACGCCTTGCCCGAGATCTGGCTGCCCCAGCTCGGACCGACGGTGGTGACGGTGATGTCGTTGGAGTTCACGTCCAGCTTGCCGGACAGCATCTTCTCCAGCGCGACGGTCTGCGCGCCGGTGAGCGACTTCGTTCTGGACCTGCCAGCCGTTCTTCTGGCCGTGGGTCTGCTGCACGATCGCGCCGCTGACGCCGCCGGACTCGACGGCGTCCTGCACCTGGCTGAGCGTCACCGACGACGAGGGGAACGTGAAGACTGCCCCGCCCTTGAAGTCGACGCTGAAGGACAGGCCCCGGACGATCACCGCCACGATGCTGACGACCAGGATGAACGCGGAGATGGTGTACCACAGGCGCCGCCGGCCGACGAAGTTGAACGACACCTCACCGCGGTAGAGCCGGCCGCCGAACTGGCCGAGGCCCAGCATCATGAACCCCCCGGGTTTCGGGACGCCGCGTTAGCCGGGGGGGACGCCCCCCCAGGACCCTCCCGCGAGGACGTACGCGTCGCCGGATCAGGCCTGCGCCTGGCCTGGTTGCGGCGCACCGAGGAACGCCACGGCGTCCTGGCGCCGAGCCGGACCGGGTCGAGGCCGGACATCGGGTGGCCGTTGCCGAAGAACCTCGTCCGGGCCAGCAGGGTCACCATCGGCTTGGTGAACAGGAACACCACGACGATGTCGATCAGCGTGGTCAGGCCGAGGGTATAGGCGAAGCCCTTGACCTCGCCGATGGCGAAGTAGTACAGCAGCAGCGCGGCCAGGAACGACACCGTGTCGGACACCAGGATCGTGCGCCTGGCGCGCTTCCACCCGGACTCGACCGCCGGGCGCAGCTGCTTGCCCTCGCGCACCTCGTCCCGCAATCGCTCGAAGAAGACGACGAACGAGTCGGCGGTGATGCCGATGGCTACGATCAGGCCCGCGATGCCGGCCAGTTCCAGGGTGAAGTTCTGGTACAGCGACAGCAGCACCACCGCCAGGTAGGTGATGATGCCGGCCATGAGCAGGCTGGAGACCGAGACGATGCCCAGGCCGCGGTAATAGAGGAACGCGTACACCACCACGAGGAACAGCCCGATAGCCGCAGCGATCAGGCCGGCGTCCAGCTGGTTCCGGCCCACCTGCGCCGAGACCGAGGTGACGTAGAGGGTCTTCAGGTTCAGCGGCACCGAACCGAACTTCAGCTCATTCTGCAGCTGGGTCGCCTCGGCCTGGGTGAAACTGCCGGTGATCTGGGCATTGCCCCCGGGGATGGCCCCTACGATCTGCGGTGCCGACACCACGTTGCCGTCCAGGGCGATAGCCACCTCGTTCAGGACCGCCGCGTTCTGGTCGCCGGCCTGGGCCGCCGAGTAGTAGGTGTTGTACAGGTGCGAAGTGAGCGTGCTGAACGCCGCGGCGCCCGCGTTGTTCAGCGACAGGTTGACCTCCCACTGGTTGGAGGTCGTGGACAGGCCCGCGGTGGCCGAGGTGACCTGCGTGCCCCGCACCTTGGCCACGTCCAGGGCGAACTTGCCCCACTGCCCACCGTTGTTGCCGCAGGCCACCACCTGCACGTCCGGGTTGTTGTAGGGCGTGGTGTTCTGGTAGCCGACCTGGGACTTCCAGGCCTGCGTGTCGCCCGGTTTGCAGACCAGCTTGTCGAACAGCGCGAGCACGTTCTTATTCACCAGGCTCGGGTTGCCGAACGTGCTGCTGCTCACGGGCGAACTCGGGCTGGCGCTGGGGCTGGGGCTGGCTGCGGTCGCGGACGCACTGGGCGAAGAGCTGGCGCTGGCCGCCGGGACGATCTTGGCGGAGGTCTTCGCGGTGCCGGTCGCGCTGGCGGTCGGGCTCGCCGTCGCCGATGAGGTCGCGCTGGCCGACGGGGTCGCGCTGGCCGAAGGGGTCGCGCCCGCCGGCGGAGCCGTGGTGGTGGTCGCGCCGGAGGGCTCCCAGAGCAGCACCTGGCGGAACATGAGCAGCGCGGTGGAGCTCACCAGCTGGATCGTCTGCTGCGATCCCTTGCCGGGGACCGTCACGACGAGGAGGTTGGTGCCCTGCGGCTTGACCTGCGCGCCGGAGTTGCCGGTGCCGTTGACCCGCGACTCGAGGACGCTGACCGCGGCGTTCATCTCATCGCTCGACGGCGGCTTCCCGTTCAGGGTCTGGGCCTGCAGGGTTACCTGCGTCCCGCTGGACAGGTCAAGGCCGAGCCCTACCTTGAACCGGTGCTCCCACTGGGATGGCGCGAACAGCTTCGGGCCGAGTATGCCCAGCAGCATGGCCACGATGAGGACCAGCAAAAGGAGGAGCGCCCGTCCCGGGTGCGGGACGGTTCTAGATGGGGCTGCCACTTATCCGCCTGTCTTAGTCAGCCGTTCCCGTAACCCTCAGGCTCAGTGCACGTTGTCCTTGTCGGACTTGGCCAGGCCTTCGTGAGAGTCCGAGAGACCGTCGTCAGCTGACTTAATGCCATCGGAGTCTTCGGGGGTTCCAGCGTCTTCCTCGTCCTGGGCGTCCTCGTAGTAGCCCTCGGGCTCCTCGCCTTCGGGCTCCTCGCCCGGCTGGATGACCTCCATGATGGCGCGCTTCAGGTAGCGGACCTCGACGCCGGGGGCGACCTCGAGCACGACGTCGTCGCCGTCCACCTCGGTCACCGTGGCGTACATGCCTGCCGTGGTGCGGACCCGGGCGCCGGGCGCGACAGTCTTCTGCTGCTGCTGGACCGCCTGCTGGCGGCGGCGCTGCGGCCTGATCATCAGGAAGTAGAAGCCGACGAAGACGAGCACGATAAGGATCGGGAACGTCAGCGCGCTTCCTGAACTCTTGGTGGCCGCCTCAGCGGCTGCTGCAAACCCCATGACCGGGGATCCTTCCCGTTGATTCTGCGGGTGCGGTCGTGGCGGTGCCCAAACGACCAACTGCCGAAGTTTAACCGCGCTTTGACCGCGCACCAACCAGGCTACAGTTTTTGGCCGTGATCGTGACCTCGGTGCGATCTTGCGCCGGCCGGCCCGCTCGTCACATACCGTCAGTCAAACAGGGTGGGCAGTTCGGCGAGTGACGGAGGGGGCTCGAGTCCCAGGTGGGCCCAGCCGGCCGCGGTGGCCACCCGGCCGCGCGGGGTGCGGGCCAGCAGCCCGCAGCGGACCAGGAACGGCTCCGCGACCACCTCGACGGTCTCCGCCTCCTCCCCCAGCGCCACCGCCAGCGTGGACAGGCCGACCGGGCCGCCGCCGAACCGGCGGACGACCGCGTCGAGCACGCCCCGGTCGAGCCGGTCCAGGCCGTGCTCGTCCACCTCGTACAGCTCGAGCGCGGTCCGGGCGATCTCCGCCGTGACCACCCCGTCCGCGCGTACCTCCGCGTAGTCGCGCACCCGGCGCAGCAGCCGGTTCGCGATCCGCGGCGTGCCGCGCGACCGGGTAGACAGCTCGGCCGCGCCCTCGTCGGTCAGCGTCACCCCGAGCAGCCCCGCCGACCGGCGGATGATGACCTCGAGCTCGTCCGGCTGGTAGAAGTCCAGGTGCGCGGTGAAGCCGAACCTGTCACGCAGCGGAGCCGGCAGCAGCCCGGCCCGGGTGGTCGCCCCGACCAGCGTGAACGGCGCGATATCGAGCGGGATCGCGGTCGCGCCCGGGCCCTTGCCGATCACCACGTCGACGCGGAAGTCCTCCATCGCGAGGTAGAGCATCTCCTCCGCGGGCCGGGCCAGGCGGTGGATCTCGTCGATGAAGATCACCTCGCCCTCGCTGAGCGTGGACAGCACCGCGGCCAGGTCACCGGAGCGCTCGATGGCCGGGCCGCTGGTGATGCGCAGCGGCGCGCCTAGCTCGGCGGCCACGATCATGGCGATCGTGGTCTTGCCCAGCCCGGGCGGGCCCGCCAGCAGCACATGGTCCGGCGGCCGGCCGCGGCGCAGGGCGCTCTGCAGGATCAGCGACAGCTGCTCGCGCACGCGCGCCTGGCCGACGAACTCGGTGAGCCGCTTGGGCCGCAGCGCGGTCTCGATGGCCCGCTCGTCCGCGTCGGCCAGCGGCGAAACGAGCTCGTCACCGCCTGGCGCGCGCCGCGCCAGCTCGGCTTCCTCGGCCTGGCGGAGGGTCTCGTCCCCGGACATGGCTACTGTCTACTCAGCTTGCGCAGGGCGGCGCGCAGCACCGTGGCCACGTCCACCGCGCCGCCGTCAGGTCCGCCGATCATACCCTCGTCCTCCAGGGCCGCGATGGCCTGGTCGGCGTCCCTGGCCGGCCAGCCCAGGTTGACCAGGCCGGACTGCACCTGGTCGCGCCAGGAGGGGACGCGCGGCGCCACCCTGGCCGGCAGCCCCGCGCCGTCGTCGCCAGGCGGGCCGAGCCGGTCCTTCATCTCGAGCACGATCCGCTGCGCGCCCTTCTTGCCGATGCCGGGGACCATGGTCAGCGCGTTCAGGTCCTCGGTCGAGACGGCGCGGCGCAGTGCGTCGGGCGCGTGCACGGCCAGCATGGCCAGCGCCAGCCTCGGCCCGACGCCGCTGGCCGTCTGGAGCAGCTCGAAGACGTTCCGCTCGTCGTCGGAGACAAAGCCGTACAGGGTGAGTGAGTCCTCCCTGACCACCAGCGAGGTGGCGACCTGCGCGGACTCCCCCGGCTTGAGCGTGGCCAGCGTGCCGGGGGTGCACTGCACCCGCATCCCGACCCCGCCGACCTCAATGACGGCACCGTCCGGCGCGACGCCGGCCACCGTGCCGCGCAGATGCGCGATCATGACGCGCTCCCTCCTCGGCCAGTCAGGGCGGCCTGGCGCAGCCCCGCGCCGCCGCCGCGCCAGATTTGACAGATGGCCAACGCGAGCGCATCGGCGGCGTCGGCCGGGCGCGGCGGGTCCGTGATCCGCAGCAGCCGGGTCACCATCGCCGTGACCTGGTCCTTGCCCGCCCGCCCGTTGCCGGTCACGGCCGCCTTGACCTCGCTGGGCGTATGCAAGGCCACCGGAAGCCCGCGGCGCGCCGCGCAGATGATCGCGACCGCGCCGGCCTGCGCGGTGCCCATCACCGTGCGCACGTTCTGCTGGCTGAACACCCGCTCCACGGCCACCGCGCCGGGCCGGCACGCGTCCAGCCAGGCCTCGATCTCGGTCTCGATCGCGAGCAGCCGGGCCGCGATGTCCTCGTCGGCCGACGTCCTGATGACCCCGACCCGGACCAGGGTCAGCGCCCGGCCCGGCGCGCCCTCGACCACGCCCAGGCCGCACCTGGTCAGCCCGGGATCGACTCCCAGCACCCGGACCGGGTGCCGCGCGTATGACAAGCCCACCAGGTGCTCTCCGTATAGGTCCGCGAACATCTGTTCGTGTCGAACTTACCGGCCCGCGGGCGGTACGGTGCGCACCGCCGGCGGCGTGTCCGTCAAAAGCCGTCGAGCATGTGGGGCGTGACGGCGAAGGCGGCGTCCAGGGCCGCGTCGGCGTCCGGGCTGCCGCCGTCGGCGAGGCCCGCCCGGCGCAGGGTCGCGACCGGGGTCCCCGCGTACAGCGCGGCGAAACCGCGGGCGCCGAGCACGAGCGGCGCCTGCCCGGCGGGGGAAGGAGAACCTGGGTCCGTTCGGTGCCGCCAAAGGCGGCCTTCGCCGGCCTGGACCGTCAGATTCCACCGGTCCGAGTTGGCCGCCCGCAGGTCATCGGTGATCTGCAGCGGTACGGCGAGATCCGTCGCGGGGAAACCGCGGGCGGCAATGGCCGCGGGCGCGTCGAGCAGGCGGAGCATCCAGCTTTCCCGTTCGGCGATGTTCGCGTCCTGCTCGCGCAGCATCCACCAGAGCGGATCGGACGGGCCGACCTGGGCGCGTGCCGTCTCGGCCACCGTGGAGTTGGACGCGGCCACCGCCCACAGCGCCCGCGTGGTCGCGGCCGAGGACGCGACGACCCGCTCGATGAAAATCTGGTCGTTGCCGTGCTGCCAGCGATAGCCGAGGAAACCGTCCGGCGCCAGATAGGCGTAGCGGTCCCGGTCCGCGTACCGGCCGGGACGGGTCAGCCAGCGGCGCACGGTGGGCTCATCGAAGGTGACCGGGCCGCAGTCCCGAGCGTCGGCGTGGGCGCGGCCGATGACGTCGAGCACCTCGGCTGCGTCGTCCGGGCCCGGGCGCCTGAGCCGGGCCGCGGCGCCGGCCTCCGGCCGCGCCATCAGCGACAGCGCCCGGCTGGGCAGCACGGCCTCGTGCCGGTGCCCGGCGATCTCCCAGCCGAGCGACCGGTAGATCGTCATCGTGGCCGGGTAGAGGGCCGACAGCGGGTAGCCGCGTTCGGCCATGAGGTCGGTGAGCGCGGTCATCAGCGCGCGGCCCACGCCCTGACCGCGGTACTCGGGCGCGACCTTGACGCCGGCCACCCCTGCCATCGGGACGGCCCGGCCGTACCACCACTGGCGCAGGTCGTGGTACAGCGCGGTGCCGGCCAGCCGGTCCCCGTCGAAGGCGCCGACGGCCCGGCCCGCGGCCACGACCGGCTCGATGGCCGGCTGCACCATCGTCTCGTCCGACGGCCCGAACGACCGCATGGTCAGGTCGATGTACTGGGCCCAGTCGAAGTCCTGGGTGAGCGGGCGGACGATCACGTCAGCGGTCAGCCGAGCTTCTCCATGATCTCGTCGGGAACCGAATAGTTGGCGTAGACATCCTGCACGTCGTCGGAGTCCTCAAGCGCTTCGATCAGCCGGAACACCTTCCTGGCATGCTCCTCGTCCAGATCGATCTCGACGGTAGGCAGGAATGCGGTGTCGGCGGAGTCGTAGTCGATCCCTGCGTCCTGCAGCGCCTTGCGCGTCGTCACCAGATCCGCGGCCTCGGACACCACCTCGTAGGACTCGCCGAGGTCGTTGACCTCCTCGGCACCTGCGTCGAGCACCGCGGTCAGCACGTCGTCCTCGGTGACGCCTTTCTTCTCCACCACGATCACCCCCTTGCGGTGGAACAGGTACGACACCGAGCCGGGGTCGGCCATCGAGCCGCCGTTGCGGCTGAACGCGGTGCGCACGTCCGAGGCGGCCCGGTTCCTGTTGTCGGTCAGGCACTGCACCAGCACCGCCACGCCACCAGGGGCGTACCCCTCGTAGGTGATGTTCTCGTACTGGGCCCCGCCGGCCTCGGCGCCGCTGCCGCGGCGGACGGCCCGGTCGATGTTGTCGTTCGGGACCGAGCTCTTCTTGGCCTTCTGGATCGCGTCGTACAGCGTCGGGTTGCCCGCCGGGTCTCCGCCGCCGGTACGCGCGGCGACCTCGACGTTCTTGATCAGCTTGGCGAACAGCTTGCCGCGCTTGGCGTCGACCACCGCCTTCTTGTGCTTGGTGGTGGCCCACTTGGAGTGGCCGCTCATATGGTGTCCTTCACAATGTCTACGAATAGCTGATGAATGCGCCGGTCCCGGGTTAGTTCGGGGTGGAAGGCCGTGGCAAGCAGTTGCCCTTGCCGGACGGCGACGATCCTACCGGTGCCCTGCTCGGTTCCCAGAATGCTGACGCCCGGGCCGGTCTGCTCCACCCACGGCGCCCTGATGAAGACGGCGCGGAACGGGTCTCCTGCGCGGTCGCCGTGGCCGTCGTGGGCGCCTTGGCCGTCGTGGCCGCGTTGGCCGTCGTGGCCGCGTTGGCCGTCGTGGCCGCCTTGACCCACGCCGGCCAGGGTGATGTCCCGCTCGAAGGAGTCGACCTGACGGCCGAAGGCGTTCCTGCGGACGGTCATGTCGATGCCGCCGTAGGTGAGCTGGCCCACCGCGCCGTCGGCCAGCCGGTCGGCCAGCATGATCATCCCCGCGCAGGATCCGAACGCGGGCAGGCCCTTGTCGATGAGCTTGCGCAGCGGCTCGAGGATGTCGAAGGCGACTGAGAGCCGCCACAGGGTGGTCGACTCACCGCCGGGGATCACGAGGCCGTCCAGGCGGTCGAGTTCCTCCGGGCGGCGGACCGGCGCCGACCGCGCGCCGGCGGACTCGAGCGCGCGTACGTGCTCGGGCACGTCGCCCTGCAGGGCGAGCACGCCGATGACCGGTTCCGCGGGCTTCATGATCCTCCGTCCGTGGCGCAGCGCAACCCAAGACGGCGCGACCCGTGGGGGGCCGCGCGGACGGGACGCGGGGTTAACAACTCTAAAACGCTCGGCCGGCGGCCTGTCTTCCCGGGCTGAACAGCCGCGCCGGGGTGCGGGTTTCATGATCGTGGGCAGAAACGGTCGCTATGCGGCCGAAACTGCCCATGATCATGAGAACGACAAGCGGCGGAGGAGCCAGGGCGCGGCGGATCCCGGGACAAAACGGACTTGTTTCACGCCAGCACCGCTGGCATCGGCCGTGGCAGGCACTAATGATGTGGATGTCCCAGCCATGTCGCTGGAACTGCATGAATGGGACATCCACGCCGTATAAAACGAGCGGATCTCGGGGTACCAGCCGCGGGGCGGGGGCGGGAGCGGGCGGTCACCAGCCGCGGGGCGGGGGCGGGAGCGGGCGGTCACCAGCCGCGGGGCCGGGGAGCGGGCGGTTACCAGCCGCGGGAGGCGTAGTGCTGGTCGGCGGGCAGGGTGTCCAGGTTGATGCCGACCATGGCCTCGCCGAGACCCCGGGAGACCTTGGCCACCACGTCCGGGTCGTCGTGGAAGGTGGTGGCCTTCACGATCGCGGCGGCGCGCTTGGCGGGGTCGCCGGACTTGAAGATGCCCGAGCCGACGAACACGCCCTCGGCGCCGAGCTGCATCATCAGCGCGGCGTCAGCGGGGGTCGCGATGCCGCCCGCGGTGAACAGCACGACCGGGAGCCTGCCGAGCCGGGCCACCTCCGCGACCATCTCGTACGGTGCGGCGAGCTCCTTGGCCGCGGTGAACAGCTCCTCGGCGGGCAGCCCGGACAGGCGGGCGATCTGCGACCGGATCGAGCGCATGTGCCTGGTCGCCTCGACGACGTTGCCGGTGCCCGCCTCGCCCTTGGACCGGATCATCGCGGCGCCCTCGGCGATCCGGCGCAGCGCCTCGCCCAGGTTGGTGGCACCGCACACGAACGGCACGGTGAACTTCCACTTGTCCACGTGGTGGGCTTCGTCGGCTGGGGTGAGCACCTCGGACTCGTCGATGTAGTCCACCCCGATGGCCTGCAGCACCTGGGCTTCGCCGAAGTGGCCGATCCGGCACTTGGCCATGACCGGGATGGACACCGCGGCGATGATGCCGTCGATCATGTCCGGGTCGCTCATCCGGGCGACGCCGCCCTCCTTGCGGATGTCGGCGGGCACCCGCTCGAGCGCCATCACCGCGACCGCGCCGGCATCCTCGGCGATCTTGGCCTGGTCGGGCGTGACCACATCCATGATCACGCCGCCCTTGAGCATCTCGGCCATGCCGCGCTTCACCCGCGCGGTGCCGGTGGCGGGCTGCTGGTCATGCCCACTCGGGGGGGTCTGGGGGGGTCGTCCCCCCTGGTCGGCACTGACAGTGGACACTCGGAACCTCGCTTGATCAATCGTGACTGCTTACCACCATGGTATGGCGAGTTGGCTAGAGGCCGAGCGAGGCTCCGTTGGACTCCGCGACCAGGGAATCGTCCATCTCGAAGAACTCTGGAACCTTGGCCCGGCCGGACAGGCGCAGGATCCGAGCGAGCGGGCGCCGCCTGGCCTCCCTGGTCGCCGCGACCACGTCGTTGTAGAACTTGCGGGCCAGGAAGACCTGGTGCGCGGCCGCCTCGACCTCGGCCAGGAGCTCGTCGGCACCTTCCTTCCCGCTCAGCGAAGCCCGGAAGCCCGGCTGGCTGAATGCGGCGCGCAGCGCCCGGGTCAGGTCGCTCTCGGCCAGGTCACGCGGACGCTGCATCTCCACGGGGGGGACGACCCCCCCCAGACCCCCCCCGCTCATGGGGGGGCGGCCCGCCCCCCCATACCCCCCAGGCCCCCCTGAACGGGTACCAAGCACCGCGGCGGCCAGCAGCAGGCTGGTGGCCGGGTCGAGCAGCCCGGAGGTGGCCAGTTCCAGGGCCACCGAGCTGCGCCGGAGCAGGGTTACGTCCAGGGCGGCGCGGGCCATCTCGACCCGGGCGTGCAGCCGGTCGATCCGGCCCGCCCGCCAGGACACATACACGCCGATGAACAGCGCGACCGCGATGATGATGACGATGTCGGTGATCACGGCAACTCGCTCCCGGACGCGGTGACAGCGACCCGGGTGCGGCCGAGGACGACGGTCTCGTACACGCTGTATACGCCGCGGGCGACGACCGACCAGTCGTAGCCGGCCACCGCGGTCAGCGCCGCGGCGGCAAGGCCGGCCCGGCGCACCGGGTCGTCCAGCAGCCGCCCGGCCGCGCGGGCGAGCTCGGCGGCGTCGCCGACCGCGAACAGCTCTCCCGCCTCGCCGCCGCGCAGGACCTGCTGGAACGCCTCGATGTCGCTGGCCACGATCGGCACCCCGGCGGCCATCGCCTCGGCGGTCACGATGCCGAACGACTCACCCCCGGTGTTCGGCGAGCAGAACACGTCGACCGAATGCAGCACGCGGACCTTGTCTTCCTCGCTCACCTGCCCGAGCAGGACCACCCGGTCGCGTAGTTCGGCCGGCACCTTGTGCAGCACGTCCTCGGGGTCCGCGGCCGGCCCGGCGACGAGGAGGCGCAGCCCCGGCCGCTGCGGGCCGAGGATCTCGAACGCCTTGAGCAGCACCGGCAGGCCCTTGCGGGACTCGTCGAGCCGGCCGAGGAAGCCGATCGCACCGCCCGGCCCCGGCCAGCCAGGCAGCGGGTCAGCCTTACGGTAGCGACGGGTGGCCACTCCGTTCGGGATGACCACGGCGTCGCCGCCGATATGCTCGACCAGCGTGGTCCTGGCCGCCTCGGAGACCGCGATCCGGCCGTTGATCTTCTCAAGACCGGTGCGCACCACCGGATAGGTAACCAGGAGAACGCGGGAGCGGGGGATCGCGGTGTGGAACGTCGCGACGATCGGTCCCGAGGCGACCCAGCAGGCCAGCAAGGACAGGCTCGGGATCTCGGGCTCGTGTACGTGCAGCACGTCGAACCCGCCGTCCTTGATCCACCGCCGGACCCGGTTCGCCGACAGGAAGCCGAACGAGAGCCGGGCCACCGACCCGTTGTAGGGCACCGGCACCGCCCGGCCGGCCCCGGTCACGTACGGCGGCAGCGGCGTGTCGTCGTCGGCCGGGGAGATCACCGACACATCGTGGCCCTGGTCGATCAGCGCCTCGGCCAGGTCCTTGATGTGCTGCTGCACGCCACCCGGCACGTCCCAGGAGTACGGGCAGGTGATCCCGATCTTCACGGTGTCTCCCCGGGGGGACGATCCCCCCCAGACCCCCCCTGCTCCTGGGGGGACCCATCCCCCCAGACCCCCCTTGGGAGGGGCTTTGCCCCCCCAGCCCCTCCTGGAGGGGGCAGCCGGGTGGGGTCGAGGTCGGCGGTGAAGACCCGCTGCAGCATGTGCCAGTCCTGCGGATGCTCGGCGATCGCCTCGGCGAACCGGTCGGCCATCGCCTGGCTCATCGCCGTGATCTTCTCGGCGCGGGTGCCGGATTCCGGCACCGGGATCTCCTCGTAGATGCACGCGCCCCAGTCGTCTCCGTCGAACCAGGTCGCGGTCGGCATCAGCGCCGCGCCGGTGTGCACGGCGAGCGCGGCCGTGGCCGCGATCCGCGCCTTCTCCCCGAACATCTCGACCTCTACCCCGCTCGCCTTCAGGTCGCGGTCGCTGACCAGGCAGACCAGGCCGCCGGCACGCAGCCGCTGGGCCAGGGTGCCGAACGGGCTGCCGCCGCCGGTCAGCGGGAGGACCTCGAAGCCCAGCGTCTGCCGGAACCGCACGAAGCTCTCGTAGACCGACTCGGGGCGCAGCCGCTCCTGGACGGTGGTGAATTTGCCGGCCCCGCGGCCGATGACCCAGGCGCCGGCCTGCTCGAAGTTGCCCATGTGCGGCAGCGCGATGATCACGCCGCGGCCGGCTTTCAGGCAGGAGAACATCGCCTCCTCCCCCGGCCCGCGGAATCGCATCCCGGTCACCAGCCGGTCAGTGGGGGTCACCGGCAGCCGGAACACCTCGAGCCAGTACCTGGCGTAGGACTGCAGCGCGGCCCTGGACAGCGTGCGCAGTTCCTTGCCGTCCACCTCGCTTGTGCCATGCTTCCAGGCCAGCACGCGACGCAGGTTGGCCTCGAGCACCTGGACCTTCGGTCCTTGGCGGCGCCACGCGATGTCGGCCACCTCGGAGAAGATCCACCAGGCCCACGACCGCGGGAGACGGCAGATCACCTTCCAGCCCAGCTGGTACGCGACCCCCGTCAGCCGCTCGCTCAGCCCACGACTCAGTACGGCCACCGCTAACCTTTCTCAGCCCTGCCGATCCCAGGTGCCCCGTCCCTGTCTCCGGACGCCTTTGCTGCCTTATATACCGCGCGCACCCGCTGCCAGAAAGTGAAGGCACTGCCGGCCGCGAGCGCCCAGAGCCCCACGTTGAGAATGTACGGCACGCCGAGGCCGGAGACGCCCACGGCAATCAGCGAGATCAGCATCCGCTCCGGCCGCTCGATCAGGCCGACGTCGCAGCGCAGGCCCAGCCCCTCGGCCCGCGCCTTGGCGTAGGACACCAGGCTCCCGGCCACCAGGCAGAACAGAGACACCCCGCCGAGCAGCGGGTTGTGCCCGCCGAGCATGAACCAGATCACCAGGCCGCTGAAGATGCCGGCGTCGGCGATCCGGTCCATGGTCGAGTCGAGGAACGCGCCCCAGGTGCCGCTGGTGCCCTTCAGCCGGGCCAGCACGCCGTCGAGCATGTCGAGGAACACAAAGATCGTGCAGGTGAAGGCGCCGGGAAACAGCTCGCCCCGGGGGAAGAAGGCAAGCGCCCCGCCGGCCACGCCCACCGTGCCGATGACCGTGATGGCGTTGGGGGTCACGGGAGTACGCGCGAGAACCTTGCCCGCGGGGGTGAACAGGCGCGTCATGGCGGGCCGCAGCACGTTCAGCATGGCCGTCCGATCCTACCGCCGGGCTGAGCTTGAGTTTTCCGCCGCTGCGGCGGGCTTCACCTTCCGGCAACCGGGGAGATTCTTTCCGTGGGGGTTGTGGACACGGTGCTCGCGGGTTAAGGCTGGTCGTGCGCAGCTCGGAGAAAGCAATCGCAAGGGAGGCGAACGTCAGTGGCAGGAACAAGCACCGGGGCGGGAGGAGCCGCCGGCAGGGCACCGGCGGCCGATCAGGTACGGAACGTGGTGCTGGTCGGCCATTCCGGGACCGGGAAGTCCAGCCTGGTCGAGGCGCTACTCGTCGCGACCGGCACCATCCAGCGGCAGGGCAGCATAGAAGAGGGCACCACGGTGAGCGACTTCGACGAGGTCGAGGTCAGGCAGCAGCGTTCGGTCAACCTGACCCTCGCGCCGGTCGTCCACAACGGCATCAAGGTCAACCTGCTCGACACGCCCGGCTACGCCGACTTCACCGGGGACCTGAGGGCCGGGCTCCGTGCGGCCGACTCAGCGCTCTTCGCCGTCTCTGCCACTGACGGGATCGACGGCGTAACCAGGATGCTGTGGGAGGAATGCGCCGCGGTCGGCATGCCGCGCGCGGTCGTCATCACCAAGATCGACCACCAGCGGGCCGAGTTCCAGGCGACGCTGGACGCGTGCCGTGAGGTGTTCGGCGACGCCGTGGCGCCGCTGTACCTGCCGGTCGGCGAGCCGGTCAACGGGCTGATCGGGCTGCTGTCGCAGAAGCTGTACAGCTACGCGGACGGCCAGCGCAGCGAGGGCGCTCCCGCGGACGCGGACCAGGACCGGATGCTTGAGCTGCGCGGTGAGCTGATCGAGGGCATCATCCAGGAGAGCGAAGACGAGTCCCTGATGGACCGGTACCTGTCCGGCGAGGAGATCGACCCCAAGGTGCTGATCGAGGACCTGGAGAAGGCGGTCGCGCAGGGCAGCTTCTATCCGGTGATCGTGGCCTCCGCGCCGCAGAAGATCGGCATGCTCGAGCTGCTCGAGGTGATGACCGAGGCGTTCCCGTCCCCCGCCGAGCACCCGCTGCCCCCGGTCACCACGCCGGACGGCAAGCCCGTCACCGGCCTGTCCTCCGACCCCAAGGGCCCGCTGCTGGCCGAGGTGGTCAAGACCACCTCCGACTCCTACGTCGGCCGGATCAGCCTGGTCCGGGTGTTCTCCGGCACGTTGCGTCCCGACGCCTCCGTGCACGTGTCCGGGCACGGCCGCGCGGCCAGCGGGCATGAGGATCACGACGACGACGAGCGGGTCGGCGCGCTGACGTCCCCGCTGGGCAAGCAGCAGCGCTCGGTCACCCAGTGCGCGGCCGGCGACATCTGCGCCGTGGCCAAGCTCAGCACGGCCGAGACCGGCGACACGCTGTCGGACAAGGACAACCCGCTGCTGATGGAGTCGTGGTCGATGCCCGAGCCGCTGCTGCCGGTGGCGATCGTGGCCAAGTCCAAGGCCGACGAGGACAAGCTGTCCCAGGCGCTGAGCCGCCTGGTCGCGGAGGACCCGACGCTTCGCCTGGAGAACAACGCCGAGACCAGGCAGCTGGTGCTGTGGTGCATGGGTGAGGCGCACGCCGCCGTCCTGCTGGACCGGCTCGGGCAGCGCTACGGCGTGGCGGTGGAGACCATCGACCTACGGGTTCCGCTGCGCGAGACGATCGCGGGCAAGGCGCAGGGGCTCGGCCGTAACGTCAAGCAGACAGGCGGTCACGGCGAGTACGGCATCGCCCACATCGAGATCGAGCCGCTGGAGGACTCGGCCGGCTTCGAGTTCGTCGACAAGATCGTCGGCGGCGTGGTGCCGCGCCAGTTCATTCCCTCGGTGGAAAAGGGCGTCCGGTGGCAGATGGAGCAGGGTGTCACGGCCGGCTACCCGATGACCGGCGTCCGGGTCACCCTGTACGACGGCAAGGCCCACTCGGTCGACTCCTCCGACATGGCCTTCCAGAAGGCAGGCCGGCTGGCGCTGCGGGACGCCGTGGACAAGGCGCAGCCCAAGCTGCTTGAGCCGGTCGACGAGATCACCGTGCTCGTGCCCGACGAGTACGTGGGCGCGATCATGTCCGACGTGCCCTCGCGCCGCGGCCGGGTCCTCGGGACCGAGCAGGTCGGCGTGGGTCGCACTCTGGTCAAGGCCGAGATTCCCGAGCTCGAGATCACCAGGTACGCTATCGAGCTGCGCTCGCTCTCCCACGGCACGGGCTCGTTCACGCGCTCTTACCTACGCCACGAGCCCCTTCCGTCGCACCTGGCCAGCAAGGTCGCGGCCGAGTCCAAGCCGGACTAGCGTCCGGCTCATTCAGAAGGTTGTGGCGTTCTACCGAAAAGAACCGGTAGAACGCCACAACCATTAGATCCGGGTGGGGGCGGGTGGATCCGGATAGGGGCGGGCCGGGTCAGGAGGATGGCCAGGCTTCGGCGAGCAGCTTGCGGGTGTCGGCGAGGAGCTCGGGTAGCACGCGGGTGTGCCCGGTGACCGGCATGAAGTTGGTGTCGCCGCCCCACCGGGGCACCACGTGCTGATGCAGATGGGCGGCGATGCCGGCGCCGGCCACCGAGCCCAGGTTGATGCCGATGTTGAAGCCCTGGGCGCCGGAGGCGTGCCGGAGCGCGCGCACCGCGCGCTTGGTGAACCCGGAGAACTCGGCGGTCTCGGCCTGGGTCAGGTCGGTGTAGTCGGCCACGTGCCGGTACGGGCAGATCAGCACGTGGCCCGCGTTGTAGGGGTACAGGTTGAGCACCGCGTACACCAGCTCGCCGCGCGCGACGATGAGGCCTTCGGTGTCGCTGAGCTTCGGCGCGCGGTCGAACGGGCAGCCCTGGTCCTGGCCCGGACCCGACGGCTTGTTCTCGCCCTTGATGTAGGCCATGCGATGCGGCGTCCACAGCCGCCCGAAGGCGTCGGGGACTCCCGCGAAGACGGCGTCCGGTTCGGGGTCGGGCACGGGCCTACACCTGGACGCGATCGCGCACGGCGGTGACGATCTCGGTGATGGCGTCCGTTACGGGGACGCCGTTCTTCTGCGATCCGTCCCGGTACCGGAACGACACCGCCTCGGCGGCCACGTCGTCATCGCCCGCGATCAGCATGAACGGCACCTTCTGCCGCTGCGCGGTCCTGATCTTCTTCTGCATCCGGTCGTCGCTCGCGTCCACCTCGACGCGGATGCCCTGCTCGCGCAGGCTGGCCGCGATCTTCTCCAGGTAGGGCACGTGCGCGTCGGCGATCGGGATGCCGACCGCCTGGACCGGGGCGAGCCACGGCGGGAAGGCGCCGGCGTAGTGCTCGACCAGGATGCCGAAGAACCGCTCGATCGAGCCGAACAGCGCCCGGTGAATCATGTACGGGCGCTGCCGGGAGCCGTCCGCGGCCTGGTACTCGATGCCGAACCGGCCCGGCTCCTGCAAGTCGACCTGCAGGGTGGACAGCTGCCAGCGGCGGCCGATCGCGTCCCTGACGTGTACGTCGATCTTGGGCGCATAAAAGGCACCCTCGCCCGCTGCGACCACGTACGGCAGGCCCGACTGATCGAGCGCGTGCGTGAGCGCCGCCTCGGCGACCGCCCACTCCTCGAGCTCGCCGACGTACTTGTCCGGCCGGGTGGACAGCTCCGCCTCGAAGTCGGTCAGCCCGAAGTCGCGCAGCAGCCCGACCACGAAGGCCAGCAGCGAGGCCAGCTCGTCCTGCAGCTGATCCGGCGTGCAGAAGATGTGCGAGTCATCCTGGGTGAAGCCGCGGGCCCGGGTCAGGCCGTGCACCACGCCGGACTTCTCGTACCGGTACACCGTGCCGAACTCGAACAGCCGCAGCGGCAGCTCACGGTAGGACCGCCCGCGCGCCGCGTAGATCAGGATGTGCATCGGGCAGTTCATCGGCTTGGGGTAGTACGTGGCCCCGTCCAGCTCCATGGGCGGGAACATGCCGCCGGAGTACCACTCCAGGTGCCCGGAGGTGATGAACAGGTCTTCCTTGGTCAGGTGCGGGGTGTTGACGAACTCGTAGCCGGCCTCCTCGTGGCGGCGGCGCGAGTAGTCCTCCATCACCCGGCGGATGATGCCGCCCTTGGGGTGGAACACCGGCAGGCCGCTGCCGATCTCGGTCGGGAACGAGAACAGGTCGAGTTCCGCGCCGAGCTTGCGGTGGTCCCGCCGCTCGGCTTCGGCGAGCATCGTGACATACTCGTCCTGCTTGTCCCTGGTCTCCCAGGCGGTGCCGTAGATGCGCTGCAACTGCGGGTTCTTTTCGCTCCCCCGCCAGTAGGCGCCGCCGGTGCGCATGAGCTTAAACGCCGGGATGGCCCGGGTGGTCGGCAGGTGCGGGCCGCGGCACAGGTCCTTCCAGCGCAGCTCGCCGGTGCCCTCGTCCAGGTTGTCGTAGATGGTCAGCTCGGCGCCGCCGACTTCGACCGACTCGCCGTCATCGTCGGACGGATGGCCCTTGAGGCCGATCAGCTCGAGCTTGTACGGCTCGGCGGCGAGCTCGGACCTGGCCTGGTCGTCGGTCACCACCCTGCGGGAGAACCGCTGGCCCTGCTTGACGATCTGGCGCATCTTGCCCTCGATCGCCTTCAGGTTCTCCGGGGTGAACGGCACCTCGACGTCGAAGTCGTAGTAGAAGCCATTCTCCACCGGCGGCCCGATACCCAGCTTGGCCTGCGGGAACAACTCCTGCACGGCCTGCGCCATGACGTGCGCGGCCGAGTGCCGCAGGATGTAGCGGCCGTCGTCGCTGGCGACGTCGACCGGCTCCACGACGTCGCCCTCGGCGACCTGGCAGTCCAGGTCGCGCAGCTCGCCGTTGACCCGGGCGGCGATGACGCCGGGTTCCGCGGGAAGGGCCGCGCCCGCCGTCGTGCCAGGCTCGACCACATGCTCGCTTCCGGCGAGGGTGATACGAAGCTGCTGGCTGGACACGGTGTGCTCCTTCGGGTTGAACAGAACTGGCTACCAGATGCTACCGGCGGCGTCGACGGTCCGGGTCCTCCGGGGGCTTCGGGGGCTTCGGCGGCTTCGGTACCAGCCCGGCCCGGCGCAGCGCGTCGGCCAGCGCCCCTTGCGGGGCGGGCGCGTCCTTGGTGCGCCCGGGACCGCTCGCACCGGAACCGGGGCGGGCGGTACCAACTTCCGGGCGGCCCGTTCGGGATTTAGGGCCGAACGAACCTTGGTCATCGTCGTCGAGGCGGAGGGTGAGCGAGATCCGGCGCCGGGGGATGTCGACGGAGAGCACCTTCACCCGCACCACGTCACCGGACTTGACCACCGAGCGAGGGTCGGAGACGAAGGTGCGCGACATGGCCGACACGTGCACCAAGCCGTCCTGGTGCACGCCGATGTCTACGAACGCGCCGAACGCGGCCACGTTGGTCACCACGCCCTCGAGCACCATGCCGGGCTCGAGGTCCTCGAGCGTCTCCACGCCCTCGGCGAACGTCGCGGTGGCGAAGGCGGGCCGCGGGTCGCGGCCCGGCTTCTCCAGCTCGCGCAGGATGTCGGTGACGGTGGGCAGGCCGAACCGGTCGTCGGTGAACTGGCCGGGCTTCAGCGCGCGGAGCGTGGCGGTGCTCCCGATCAGGGCGGCGGCCGTGCCGCCCGTCGCGGCCAGGATGCGGCGGACCACCGGGTAGGCCTCGGGATGCACGCCGGAGGCGTCGAGCGGATCGTCGCCGCCGCGGATGCGCAGGAACCCGGCGCATTGCTCGAAGGCCTTCGGGCCGAGCCGGGGCACCTGCATCAGCTGCTGGCGGGTGCTGAACGGGCCCTCGGAGTCGCGCCGCGCCACGATCGCGGCGGCCAGTCCGGCGGTTACCCCGGACACCCGGGCCAGCAGCGGCTGCGAGGCGGTGTTCAGGTCCACGCCGACCGCGTTCACGCAGTCTTCGACCACGGCATCCAGCGAGTGAGAGAGCTTGCCCTCGGCCACGTCGTGCTGGTACTGCCCCACGCCGATGGACTTGGGGTCGATCTTGACCAGTTCGGCCAGCGGGTCCTGCAGCCGCCGCGCGATGGACACCGCGCCCCGCAGCGAGACATCGAGGCCGGGCAGTTCCGCCGAGGCGTAGGCCGAGGCGGAGTAGACCGACGCGCCGGCCTCGGAGACCACCACCTTGGTCAGCGCGAGCTCCGGGTGGCGCTTGATCAGCTCGGCGGCCAGCCGGTCGGTCTCCCGCGAGGCGGTGCCGTTGCCGATGGCGATGAGGTCGGCGCGATGCTGCCTGGCCAGCTTGGCGAGCACGGCGACGGACTCGTCCCACCGCCGGTGCGGCTCGTGCGGGTAGATCGTCGCGGTGCCGAGCACTTTGCCGGTGCCGTCGGTGACCGCGACCTTGACGCCGGTGCGGAAGCCGGGGTCGAGCCCGATAGTGGTCCGCGCCCCGGCCGGGGCGGCCAGCAGCAGGTCGCGCAGGTTGGCGGCGAACACCCGGACAGCCTCGTCCTCGGCCGCCTGCCACAGCCGGACCCTGATGTCGACGCTCAGGTGCATCAGGATGCGGGTACGCCAGGCCCAGTGCACCGCGGCCAGCAGCCACGGGTCGGCCGGGCGTTTTTCGTCCCGGATCCCGAACCGTTCGGCGATCCGCTGCTCGTACTCGGCGTCGCCGGCGCCGGGCTCCAGGGCAAGGTCGAGAGCCTCCTCCTTCTCGCCGCGGAACAGGGCCAGGACACGGTGCGAGGGCAGCCGCGTGAACGGCTCGCTGAACTCGAAGTAGTCGGCGAACTTCGCGCCCGCCTGTTCTTTGCCCGCGCGGACCCTCGAGGTCAGTGAGCCGCGGGCGGCCATCGACTCGCGCAGCTCGCCGAGCAGGTCCGCGTCCTCGGCGAACCGCTCGACCAGGATGGCACGGGCGCCGTCCAGGGCGGCGGCCGCGTCGGCGACGCCCCGGTCCGGGTCGGTGAAGTTCCGGGCTTCCGGCTGCGGGTCGCGGGCGGGGTCGCCGATCAGCAGGTCAGCCAGCGGCTCCAGGCCCGCCTCGCGGGCGATCTGCGCCCGGGTACGCCGCTTCGGCTTGTAAGGCAGGTAGAGGTCTTCCAGCCGGGCCTTGGAGTCGGCGGCGCGGATCTGGGCTTCCAGCTCGTCGGTCAGCTTGCCCTGGGCGGTGATCTGGATGCGGATCGCCTCCCGGCGCTCATCGAGTTCGCGCAGGTAGCGCAGCCGGTCCTCGAGCGTGCGCAGCTGCGCGTCGTCGAGCGCGCCGGTGGCCTCCTTGCGGTACCTGGCGATGAACGGCACGGTGGCACCGCCGTCGAGAAGCTGGACCGCGGCGCTGACCTGACGGACGGCCACGCCGAGCTCGCCGGCGATCCGCTGGTCCACGGACGGGGGCGGCTGCGGTGGATTCTGCGTCACCACTGCATTGTGCCAGCGAACGTTCGCCGGCGGCTGGTCCCTTCCGATCACCCTCACTGGGCGAGGCGGAGGAGCACTGCAGTGGGAAAAGATGGTAATGATGGACGGTCCATCGAAGCGCTGTTCCCAATCATGGGGTCGCCATGCCACTCGCTAGTTCCTACTCTTACCCACTGCTCGGGGCGTTCTGGACGATCCTCGAGATCTTCCTCTGGGTGATCTGGATCTGGATTCTGATTTATGTTTTCATCGACATCTTCCGCAGCCATGACCTGTCCGGCTGGGCGAAGGCACTGTGGTTCATTTTCGTGCTGTTCATCCCGCTGGTCGGCGTCCTGGTCTACCTGATCGTCCGGGGCGGCAGCATGCACGAGCGGGCCCAGCAGCAGGCGCGGCAGGCGGATGCGGAAACCCGCGCCTACATCCAGCAGGCCGCGGGTTCGCCGAGCACCGCCGACCAGCTCACGAAGCTGGCCGAACTGCGTGACCGCGGAGTCATCACGGCCGAAGAGTTCGAGCGCGAGAAGGCCAAGGTTCTCGCCTCCTGAGTGCCTGTGGACCGGTATGACCGAGGACGTCATCCAGGGCGCTAGCGCGCCTCCGGAGCAGCATCTCGTGCGTGGGTGGCGCTCGGTCATGTTTGCCCCGGTGGGCAGCGGCCAGCGGCGCCGCCGCGGGAGCGACGGCGTGCGGCTGGCCGCTGCCGTTCTCATCCTGGTGTGCTGCCTGCTGGTCATCCGGTACGACTCCCGCGTCGACCGGGCCATCGCCCAGGTCATCCACCCGCCGCCGTGGAGCATCACGTGGCTGGTGACGGTGGTGTACCAGGCGGGCTCGCTCGGCGTTGCGGTCGTGCTGGTGGCGCTGGCCTTGCTCGCGCGCCGCTGGGAGATCGCGCGCGATATCGGGCTGAGCGCGGCCGGTACCGCAGCGGCGTGCGGGATCCTGATCGCCTTGATCGGAAGCCGCGGCGGACGGCCGCCCGGGATCGTGATCGACGACTACTACATGAGCTTTCCCGTCCTGCAGATCGCCTTGTTCGCGGCGGTCGCCACCGCGGGGCTGCCGTACCTGGCGCGCGGCGTGCAGCGTCTCGTGGAGATCTTCATCGCCCTGGTCGCCCTGGCGTCGGCGGCCGGGGGCCACGGGCTGCCGCTCAACGTGCTGGGGAGCCTGGTCATCGGCTGGGGGATGACGACGGTGGTCCGGCTCGTTTTCGGCTCGCCGCTCGGCCTGCCCTCGGCCGAGGACGTCCGGCTGCTGCTCGAGGAATTCGGCATCCGCGCGGCCGATGTGCACCCGGTGCCCCGGCAGATCTGGGGGGTGGCAAAGTTCGAGGCGACCGAGCCATGCCGGACGGATGCGCCCGGCCGCCTCGGTATCGCGGTCTACGGCCGGGACGCGGCCGACGCCCGGCTGCTCACCAAGGCGGGCCGGTTCCTGCTCTACCGGGACTCCGGGCCGAGCCTGCCGATCACCCGGCTGCAGCAGGTCGAGCACGAGGCCTACGTCACCATGCGAGCCGGCCAGGCGAAAGTCGCCGTGCCGCAGATCGCCGAGGCGGGAACGGCGGGACCGTCCCATGACGCGCTGCTCGTCTACCGGATGCCGCCCGGGACGGCGCTGTCGGACACCGGCGCCGCCGAGATCAGCGACGCTGCCCTCGATGACCTGTACCGCCAGTTGCTGACCCTGCGGCGCGCACGCATCGCGCACGGCGCGATCAGCGGTGACGCGGTGCTGATCGACCCGGCGGCGGGGACCGCCGTCCTGATGGACTTCCGCAACGCCTCGGAGCGGGCGTCGCCGGATCAGCTCGATCGCGACCTGGCCGGTGCCATCGCGGCCACCGCGGTGGTGACCGGCGCCGACCGAGCCGCCAATGCCGCGGCACGCTGCCTGAAGCCGCAGATGCTGGCCGCGGCGCTGCGGCAGATGCAGAAGCCAGCCCTGGACCCGCTGCTCGCCAGGGGCCTGCGCGGCCGCCGTGACCTGCTGCCTGAGGTCCGGCAGCGCGCCGCGGCGGCGGCCGCGATCGAGCTGCCGGCCCTGGCCGAGCCGCGCCGGGTGAGCTGGCCCACGCTGATCATGATCATCGGCAGCCTGATCGGCGGCTGGGCCCTGATCGGGGTGCTCATCGACGTGGCCGGCTCCTTCGACACCGTGATCGGGGCCGACTGGCTGTGGGTCATCATGGCGTTCGTCCTGGCCCAGCTGGCCTACGTGGCGTCGGCCGTGGAGAGCCTGGGTAGCGTGGCCGGGCCGTTGCCGCTCGGACGCACGGTGGCCGTCGAAGTGGCCAAGGCGTTCAGCGGGCTGGCCGGCGGCGCCCCCGCGATCTTCGCCACCCGGGTGCGCTATTACCAGAAGCAGGGCTACGACACGCCGGTGGCACTGAGCTCGGGCGCCATCATGACCACCGCCAGCTGGATCTCGACCGCGGTGCTGTTCGTCGTCTCGCTGCCGTTCGCCTGGGGATCACTGGACCTCGAGGCCACCCCCCAGTCCGGCGGGGATTCGAAGCTGGTGTGGATCATCCTGGCCCTGGTCGTCCTGGTCGGCTTGGTCGTCGGCCTGGCCCTGGCCGTGCCCAGGCTCCGCAGGCTGGCCGCCGAGAAGATGCGGCCCAAGGTGCGCGACATCTGGGGCAACCTCAAGGTCGTGGCCAGCTCCCCGGGCAAGCTGGCGCAACTGCTGGGCGGCGCGTTCGGCCGGGACCTGCTGGTGGCCATGGCGCTGTCGGTATCGCTGCGCGCGTTCGGCGACCATCTCCGGCTGCCGATCCTGATCGTGGTCATCACCCTGGCCGCGCTCATCGGCGGGATCGCCCCGTCGCCCGGCGGCATGGGCGTGGTCGAGGCGGGCATGATCCTCGGCCTGACCGCGGCCGGGGTCGCCGAAGCCGACGCCACCGCCGCGGTCTTCATCCAGCGCTTGTTCACCTCGTACCTGCCGCCCATCTGGGGCTGGGTCACCCTGGTCTGGATGCGACGGCGGGAGTACCTATGACAGCGGGAGGCGTCATGGCGGATCAGGCGCGGCTAAGCGGAGGCGCGCCGTCCGGTGCGGTGGGACCGTTCGCGTCCTCGTGGCGGCGCAGGCACCTGACCGTGGACGAGCGGGTCGCCCGGGGCCAGGGCGCGCGCCAGGACGTGCCGCGGTCGAGCCACGGACAGTGGAAACCCGCTGCGGACCGCCCGGATCCGGTCGCGCTGCTGGAAGAGCAGGCGGCGAGCCGGGTACCCCAGCTGGTCCCGGTCCGTTACGGCCGGATGCTGGTCTCGCCGTTCACCTTCTACCGGGGCGGCGCGCTGATCATGGCGGCTGACCTGGCGACCACCCCGGTCAGCGGCGTCACCGTGCAGGTGTGCGGCGACGCCCACCTGTCGAATTTCGGTATGTTCGGCACGCCGGAGCGGCAGATGATCTTCGACATCAATGATTTCGACGAGACGCTCCCCGGCCCGTGGGAGTGGGACGTCAAGCGGCTAGCGGCGAGCTTCGAGATCATGGGCCGGGACCGCGGCTTCTCCCGGGCCGACCGCCGTGCCGTGGTCATGGAGGGGGTCAGGGAATACCGGGACCGGATGCGCCGGGCCGCCGGGATGAGAAGCCTGGACGCGTGGTACGAGCACTTCGAGGCCGGGATGCTGCTCAAGCTGGTCCGCAAGGAGGTCCGGGTCAGGCGCGTCGGCAAGAGCGAGGCTGAGGCGGTCGAGGAGATGGTGGCGAAGGCAAGGACTCGCGACAGCACCAGGGTGTTCGCCAAGCGGGCCGCGACGGTCGAGGGCGAGCTGCGCATCGTCGCCGACCCGCCGGTTATCATCCCGATCGAGGACCTGGTCCAGCCGGGGACGGAATGGGAGAACCCGGACCCGCTCATCAAGAAGCTGCTCAGCTCGTACCGGCGCACCCTCGGGCGCCAGCACCACCCGCTGGAGGAGTACCGCTACGTCCACTCGGCCTACAAGATGGTGGGTGTGGGCAGCGTCGGGACCCGCTGCTACATTCTGCTGCTGACCGGCCGCGACCATAATGACCCGCTGTTCCTGCAGGTCAAGGAGGCGCAGCCGTCGGTGCTCGAGCGGTTCCTCGGCGCGAGCACCTACTCGCACCACGGCGAGCGCGTGGTCGCGGGACAGCGGCTGATGCAGGCGGCGACGGACATCTTCCTGGGCTGGCAGAGCATCCGCGGGATGGACGGCGTAACCCGCGACTACTACGTGCGCCAGTTCCAGGACTGGAAGGGCAGCGCGGACGTCGACACCCTCCTCGTGTCGGGGGCCACCCTGTACGCGCGCATCTGCGGGGCGACCCTGGCCCGCGCGCACGCCCGGTGGGGGGACCGGATCGCGATCGCCTCCTACCTTGGCAAGGGGGATACTTTCGACCGTGCCATCGCGGACTTCTCCGCGGCCTACGCGGACCAGAACGAGCGGGACTACGCCGCGTTCGCCGCCGCCGTCGACTCGGGGCGGCTGGTCGCCCAGACCGGAGTGTGACCAAGGCCTGCCGGCATGAGCGATCAGTCAGCGGTCCCGGCCAAGCCATCCCTGGCCGCGCGGATCGACCAGCAGAAGTCGCATCCGCTGGCCTGGAAGACGGTAGCCTCGCGCGCCGCGATGGCCGTCGTCGCCGGCCTCGCCATCTACCTGGTGTTCCCGGCGATCACCGAGGTGCTGGCGTCCTGGCCGCGGCTGTCGACCCTGAACCCGTGGTGGCTCTTCGCGGCGATCGCCGCCGAGATCGCCCACTTCGCCTGCACGTTCGCGCTGCAGCGCCTGGCGTTGCGGACCAAGGCGTGGTTCCCGGTCATCACCTCCACTCTGGCCGGCAACGCGATCACTCTCATCATGCCGGGAGGTGCGGCGGTCGGTGCCGCGGTGCAGTTCCGGATGCTAGCGACCAGCGGTATGGACACCACCGAAACGGTGGGCGGTCTGGCGTCATTCTCCCTCCTCGGCGTGGGCGGCCTGCTCGCGCTCCCGGTCTTCGCGCTGCCGGTCATCCTGCTGGGCGCACCCGTCGACCGGGGGCTGGAGCATGCGGCGTTGCTGGGAGCCGTGGGATTCGTGGCCTTCGCCGCCTTCGGCGCGGCCGTACTGACCTACGACGCACCGCTGCGCTGGGCCGGGCGGGCCGCGCAGTACGCAGCGAACTGGGTCCGGCGAAAGCGGCCCCCGCTGGCAAGCCTGGACGAAACCCTGCTCGCTCAGCGTAATCAGATCCGGGCGGCGCTGGGTCAGCAGTGGTGGCAGGCGCTGCTGCTCTCCGCCGGCCGCCTGGCGTTCGACTACCTCTGCCTGCTGATGGCGCTGCGGGCGACCGGCAGCCACCCGCGCCCGTCGCTGATCCTGGTTGCCTACGCGGCGGCCGGCATCATCGGGATGATCCCGATCACCCCTGGCGGCCTGGGCATCGTCGAGGCCAGCCTGACCGGGCTCCTCGTGCTGGCCGAGGTGAACTCCAGTCAGGCCGTGCTGGCCACGCTCACCTACCGGATCGCCTCCTACTGGGTGCCGCTGCTCGCCGGGCCGGTCGCCTACGGCCTCTTCAAGTTCCGGTACCGGAACCGGAACCGGAAAGCGCCGGAAGCCGGCTTATGCCCGAGCCGCGCAGGGAGATCGCTGATGCCTTCAGCCCCGCGGGGAGATCCGGGCCGGGGCGACCAGCACGGCGACCCGTCGCTCCTCGGCCATCACCCGGTCGTAAGCCCCGAAGTCGTCGTGCGTCCCGCCCGCGGCGGTGAAGATCTCGCGCAGCAGCAGGCGCAGCCTCTCGGCGTCGACCCCCGGCATCGGGTCGTCGGGCCCGGCCAGCTCCGCAGGCCCCTCGACCGCGGCCCACTCCCAGCCCGCGCGGACGACCACGGTGGCCCGCGGCCGGGCCCGCAGGTTATCCAGCCGGTGCGAGTCACCACGGCTGACCAGACCGATGACCTGGGCCCCGGTCACGGGATGCGGGAGCACGCCCGCATTCACCACCGACGACTGGATCGTGCCGTCCGGTCGCAGCGTAGACACCACGCACAGACCATGATCACCGTCGATCAGCCGGGCGAAGTCATCGAGTCCGCTCACGGGTGAAGCGTAACGCGTGACGCGCGGACGTGAAGGAGAACACCACGCGGTCCTCGACCGGACGGTAGCCGAGACGCTGGTACAAGGCGTTGCTGGTGGGGTTGGCTAGGTCGGTGTAGAGCACCACCTCCCGGATACCGGCGTCCAGCGCCGCCTTGCTGACGGCCACGGTGACGGCGCAGGCGCATCCGGCGGTGCACCGCGACCGCGTCCCCGGTGCGGTCCCGCCAGGCCGCCGCGAACGCGTCGGCCGCCTCCTGGCCGGCGTTGACGCCATGGACCCGGCGGCCGGCCCCGGCGAGTTCGCCAGCGAGCCGGGCCGCCGCCGGCCCGTTCACCTGGGAGAGCATGACGGGGAAATCCGGCGTGGGCATGAACGCGGCGTGACCCGTTCCTCCGCCGCCGGCTGCCACCAGCCGTAGAGCGGCGCGCTGGCGGCTGGGGCGGCCCCGCTGACCCGTAGGTTCTCGGTCACGGTCAGCATCGCCGAGTTCCCGGCCGGGTCGGCGCGCAGGAATTCCCCCGCCACGGCCAGGAACCGTTCGGTGTCGGTGGTCATAAACCAGCTCATGCGGCCATGGTTTCATCCTGGGCGGGTAGGTACGGACGGTGCGAGATGAACCTGCGGCGCCGGCCGGAACCGCGGAGCGCACGGTCGCCGGGGCGGCCGCGGCCGATACAGCCTTCGGCGCGGACCTGTACCGTGTACTGGCCGAGGGCGCCGCCAGCATGGTCTTCTCGCCAGCCAGCGTGGCCAGCGCGCTGCGGATGGCGCTGTCCGGGGCACGGGGCCAGACGGCGGCCGAACTGGCCCGGGCCCTGCACGTGGACCCATCCTCGGGGCCGGAGGACGCCGCGGCGAGCGGGCTGAGCCGGGTGCCGACCGGGCGAGACGGCGGGTCCGCGGTCTTCCGGGCGCCGAATACCGTATGGGTCCAAGCCGGGCTGCCGCTGCGGGCCGCGTTCACCGGAGGGCTGAACCGGGCCGCCGCCGCACTGGCCGACGCCGACTTCGCCGCCGCCCCCGAGGCGGCGCGGGCTGAGATCAACCGGGTGATTTCGGCCCAGACCGAGGGCAAGATCACCGGGCTGCTGCCCTCCGGCTCGATCACCGCGCTGACCAGGCTGGTGCTGGCCAGCGCGGTGTACCTGAAGGCGGCGTGGGCCCACCCGTTCTCGGTGCGCGCCACGGCGGACACGCCGTTCTACCCGGACGGCCCGGACGGCCGTAGCGTGGCCGTGCCGATGATGCGCGGTACCGCGGCGCGCAGCTACCTTCGCGGCGACGGCTACCAGGCCGTGCTGCTGCCGTACCGGGACGTCGGCCTGGCCATGGCCGTGCTGCTGCCCGATGGCCCGCTGGCGGCGCTGCGGCCGAAGGTCGCCGCGGCCGGCCTGGGCGGCCTGCTGGCCGGGACGGCCACGCACCAGGTGACGCTGTTGCTGCCCAGGTTCCGGCTGGAGGCGGCGTTCGACCTCATCCCGGCGCTGAAGCGGCTCGGCGTCATCGAGGCGTTCGGCGGCTACGCGGACTTCGGCGGCATCACCGGCGCCGGGCCGCTGCAGATCGGCGCGGTCGCGCACAAGGCGTACATCGACGTCGACGAGCAGGGCACCGAAGCCGCCGCGGCCACCGCGGTGATGATCAGGACGATGGCCGCCATGCGCTCGCCGCCGCCGGTCACCGTGGTGGTGGACCGGCCGTTCCTGTTCGCGATCGTCGATACCGCGACCAGCCTGCCGGTGTTCCTCGGCCAGGTCAGTCGCCCGGGCCCCGGATAATCCGGGCTTTTCCCCGGCGGTCAGCGGCTCGGGCCTCGGATAATCCGGGCTTTCCCCGGCGGTCAGCGGCTGGGGCAGCTCGATAAGCTGCCGATCTGGCGCCGGCTGAGCCGGACACCCGGATGGAGCGCCGCCAGCTGGCCGGCCAGGTCCCGCCCGGCCTCCGCGAGGCCGCCCGGACCGAGTTCGGCCAGGCCGTCGAGGATGAACATGGCGCTGGTGGTGGCGTGCGTGATCCGGGTCCGGACGCACTGCCGCCAGTTCCAGCACCGGCAGGTCACGCCGTCGTCGTCGCGCCAGATCACCTCGCCCGGCTCGGGGTGGCCGGTGACTGGCTCCCCGTCGCGCACGGTGTCGAATGGCTCGTCCCCGGCCGCCCGGGCCAGCCGGGCCGGCCCGCGGTACCGGGTGAGATCCTCCCCGCCGACCGGCAGCAGGTGCCGGACCGAGATCGCGTTGTAGATGTCGGTGATCCGGTCGATCCTGGGCAGACCGGCCTCCACCCGGCGCAGCAGCGCCTCCACGCTGGGCCTGGTGCGCTTCGGCCTGGCGCCGAAGGCCTGATAGGCGGCCCGCCAGGCGGCCACCGGCGCGAGCTCCCCCGCATCCCGGCCGTCCAGCATGGCCTTGGCCTGCTCCTCGGCTTCGCCCAGCAGCGCGCTGGTCGCCCCGTCGCTCGGACCCGGGCGCAGGCCCTCGGCCACAATGATCAGCACGGCGTAGTCTGGGCGCAACTCGAGGACCGGGTGCTCCACGGCGACCCGGGCGAGCCAGCGGCTGGCCTCTGGGCTGACAGGACTGTCCACGGCGATGAGGATACTGACGCTCATCACGATCCGGCGCATGGTCTTCGATGAGTGGCCAGGTTAGGCTGTTGCCTGCGTCGTGCGGCCTGGGAGGTGCCGGTGATGACTGGACCGGACGAGGGCGGACTGGCGAGCCGCGGGCACCTGCGGGCAGCTCAGGCCGACCGCGAGCAGACGATCTCGGTGCTCAAGGCGGCGTACGCGCAGGGCAGGCTGACCAAGGACGAACTCGAGGCGCGGGCGGGCCAGGCGTTCGCGTCACGGACCTACGCGGAGCTGGCCACGCTGACCGCCGACCTCCCCGCCGACCTCCCCGCCGACTCGCCCGCCGACTCGCCCGCCGCAGGGTCTGCCGCCGCAGGGTCCGCTGCGGCGGGGTCCGCTGCCGAAGGGCCGCCACCCGGCACGCCCGTCCGTACGATGGCGAAAGCGGTCGGCCGGACGGGAATCTGCCTGCTCGTCGCGGTCGCCCTGGCGGAGGGTGCATTCCTGTCCGGTAACTTCCTGCTGATCGTCGCGGCTTGCTTTGCGCTCATCGCGGCGTCGGGCTTCTTCGGCTACGGGATCCTCGACGCCTGGCAGCAGCGGCGCTTCCACGGCCAGCTGCCCCCTGGGTCGGGTCAGCGACGCCGGGGATCCGAGGGCCGCACGCCCGGCGATGATGCGGCTCGCACCAGAATCAGCCCATCCCGCGCCGACCGGACCCGCGCCGACCGGACCCGCGCCGACGACCCGCGCCGACGATCCCGCACCTGGCCGACCCGCGCCGACTCCCGCACCTGGCCGACCCGCGCCGACTCCCGCCCTGCCGACCCGCGCCGACTCCCGCACCTGGCCGACCCGCGCCGACCGGAACCGCGCCGACTCCCGCGCCTGGCGGCCGGGATGGGATCGGGGTCGCCCTTCCAGGCGACGGGTCCCGGTCCCGGTCGGGTTGCTATGCGTAGCTGTCTGCGACTCCGGTTATGCAGCGTGATATCTGGGACACCTGTTCCACCAGATGCATGATCGGTGAGGGCTCAGCGGCTGATTTATACGATGTGAATGTCCCAGCCATGTCGCTGGAGCTGCATGAATGGGACATTCACGCCTTATGGCTTGGGACGGACGAGACCAATGTGGCGTGAGTTCAATTTGAGGTTCGTCATTGACGGTCTGGGATGGCGTCAGGACCGGAAGGCGCTGGGCTGACCGCGGAAGCGCCGGCTCGACCGCCGAAGCGCCGGGCTGACCGCGGAAGCGCCGGGCTGACCGCGGAAGCGCCGGGCTGACCGCGAAGCGCCGGGCTGACCGCGGAAGCGCCGGGCTGACCGCGGAAGCGCCGGCTCGACCGCCGAAGCGCCGGGCTGACCGCGGAAGCGCCGCTGCCGAAGCGCCGCGACCGCGGAAGCGCCGGCTCGACCGCGGAAGCGCCGGTTGGATCGCGGAAGCGCTGGGCTGACCGCCGTGGCGGCGGTCTGACCATGGAGGCGCCCGGCTGGGCGGGAATGCGCCGGGCTGGCCGGGAAGACGGTGCGCCTGACCGTGGAAGCGCCGGGCTGGCGGGGAGTACGGGGCCGATGGTTCTGACGCGGCGAATGGTGTACTCGGAACTGACGTGAGGCTCCCGCGGAGCGGCGCCCGTCCCTGCCCTGCCTGCCCTGGGGCCGACTGGCAGCCACAGGCTTCGCGGCACCGGTTACACGGCGCCGTGCCGATGGATTGTTGACAATTTTGTTAGACATTTTTAGGATCGCCACGTGGACGCAGCTGAGCTTTCGACGTCGCTGACGCCGATAGCGGGCGCCACCGGGCGGCGGCTCGCGGTCGAGCGGCTGCGGCAGGCGATCCTGGCCGGGGACATGGCACCAGGGCAACGGCTGGTCGAGGAGGAGCTGGCCGGGATGCTCGGGGTGACCCGCGCCAGCCTGCGCGCGGCGCTGTTCGACCTGGCGGCCGAGGGACTGGTCGAGCGGATACCGAACCGGGGTGCGCGGGTGCGGGCCGTGACCCTGGATGAGGCGATCGCGATCACCGAGTGCCGGATGGCGCTCGAGGGACTGTGCGCGGCCAAGGCGGCCGAACGCGTCACCGAGCCCGACGCGGCCCGGCTGCTCCAGATAGGCGAGGATATGGAGCGCAGCGTCGCGGACGGCGAGCTGCTGAAGTACTCGGCGCTCAACCACGAGCTGCACCGGCTGGTGCGGGAGATCTCCGGCCAGGCGGTGGCGGCCAGCCTGCTCGAGCGGCTGAACGGCCAGCTGGTCCGCCATCAATACCAGCTGTCGCTGCGCCCGGGCCGCCCGCAGGCCTCGCTGCCCCAGCATCAGGCGATCATCGCCGCCGTCGTGGGCCGCCGCCCGGCCGAGGCGGAGGAGGCCATCCGCCGCCATCTGCGCAGCGTCATCTCCGCGCTGGCCGGCCAGCATACGCCAACTGCCGAGGAGGAAGCCAGGTGAGCCAGCAGGGACCCATGCTCATGGTCAGCGCGCACGCCGCCGACCTCGGCCTGCCGCCGGCCACCGTGGGCGAGGCCTAAGTGTGGGTGTTCCCGCAGGTCACGGACGGGCTGAGCTGATGCGCAACGTCATCGTCACTGGCGTGGCCCGCGCCGACCTCGGCGTGGTGGACCAGTTGGCCGAGCTCGGGGTGGCCACGGTGCACGAGGCGATCGGCCGATCCGGGTACCTCGGGCCCGGCTTGCGCCCGATCCAGGACGGCGCGCGGACCGGCGGGACCGCGGTCACCGCGCTGTGCTGGCCCGGCGACAACCTGATGATCCACGCGGCGGTGGAACAGTGCCGGGCCGGGGACCTGCTCGTGGTGACGGCGACCTCGCCGTGCACCGACGGGATGTTCGGCGAGCTGCTGGCGACCTCGCTGGCCGCGCGCGGGGTCCGCGGCCTGGTCATCGAGGCCGGCGTCCGGGACGTGGCCGAGCTGCGGGCGATGGGCTTCCCGGTCTGGTCGGCGGCGGTCAGCGCCCAGGGCACGGTCAAGGAGACGGCGGGTTCGGTCAACGTGCCGGTCTCGGTCGGCGGGCAGATCGTCCGGCCCGGCGACGCGATCATCGCCGACGACGACGGCGTGGTCTGCGTGCCCCGGGCTGACGTCACTCAGGCCCTGGCGGCCGCGCGGACCCGGGTGGCCAAGGAGGAGCAGAGCCGCAAGGCCCTGGCCGGCGGCCAGCTCGGCCTGGACTTGTACGGCCTGCGCGACAAGCTCGCCGCCCGCGGTGTCGAGTACGTCGCGGCCGGGGACGAGGACAGCTGATGAGCGTGGGTGGCGTGCGCTGCATGCTGATGCGCGGCGGGACATCAAAGGGGGCTTACTTCCTGGCGGAGGACCTGCCCGCGGATCCGGCGGCCCGGGAGGACCTGCTGCTGCGGATCATGGGAAGCCCGGACGCCAGGCAGATCGACGGTATCGGCGGGGCGCACCCGCTCACCTCCAAGGTTGCGGTGATCTCGAGGACCGTTCGGCCCGATGCGGACGTTGATTACCTCTTCCTGCAGGTTGGAGTCGACCAAGCCACGGTCTCCGACCGGCAGAACTGCGGCAACCTGCTGGCCGGGGTCGGCCCGTTCGCGGTCGAGCGCGGCCTGGCCACGGCCTCGCCGGTCCGGATCCACATGGTCAACTCGGGCAGCGTGGCCACCGCGAGCTTTGCGGGAGCAGGCGGCGTCGTCGATTACGACGGCGACACCGCGATCGCCGGGGTGCCGGGCACAGCCGCGCCGATCGTGCTCGACTTCGCCGGGACCGAAGGCTCGGTCACCGGCGCGCTGCTGCCCACCGGTCATGTCACCGACGTCATCGAGGGCCTCACCGTCACCTGCATCGATAACGGCATGCCAGTGGTAGTGGTGCCCGCCGCCAGGTTCGGCCGCAGTGGGTATGAGACCGTCGCCGAGCTCGAGGCCGACACCGCGCTGGGTGAGCGGATCCAGGCGCTGCGCCTCGCGGCCGGCCAGCTGATGGGCCTGGGCGACGTGTCCGCGGCCTCGGTGCCGAAGATCTCGCTGGTCGCCTCCCCCGCGGACGGCGGGACGATCTGTACCAGGACCTTCATCCCGGTCCGCGTGCACGAGGCGATCGGGGTGCTCGGCGCGGTCAGCGTCGCGACCGCGCTGCTGCTAGACGGCGCGGCCGGCGGCGACCTGGCCGAGATCAAACCGGGCCAGACCCGGTTCGACATCGAGCATCCAACTGGCCATCTTGAGGTCGAGGCCGAGGTGGACCAGGCGAGCCAGCCAGCCACGGTGATCCGCTCGGGCGTCGTGCGCACCGCGCGCAAGCTCTTCGACGGCACCGTCTTCCCACGGAGGTCCCGGTGACAAGCCCGCAGATCCGTTCCGGGCCGGCGGCGGCAACGCGGCCGCCGCTGCACGAGGTCGCGCACCTCGGGCACATCGAGCTGCTGACGCCCAAGTTGTGCGAGAGCCTGTGGTTCTTCGTGGAGGTGCTCGGCCTGACCGAGACCTGCCGCGATGGCAACTCGGTGTACCTGCGTACCTGGGACGACTACGAGCACCACACGGTCAAGCTCACCGCGCACCAGACCTCGGGCATCCGGCGGGTGGGGCTGCGGGCCTCCAGCCAGGCCGCCCTGGAGGCGCGGGTGGCGGCGATCGAGGCGACCGGGCTCGGCATCGCCTGGAAGGACGGCGATCCGGGCATCGGGCCCACCTACCTGTTCTGCGACCCGGACGGGCACGAGATGGAGCTGTACTGGGAGACCGAGTGGTACGCGCCGCCCGATGAGCTCAAGCCGTCGCTGAAGAACCAGGCCCAGGCCTACCCCGGCCGCGGCGTCTGCGTCCGGCGCCTGGACCACGTCAACTACCTCGCCCAGGAGGTCCCGCCGAGCGGCGATTTCGTCCGCGACGTGCTCGGCGGGCGGGTCACCGAGCAGATCCAGCTCGACGACGGCACGATCTCCGCGCAGTGGCTGCACTTCACCAACAAAGGCTATGACCTGGTGTATACGCGGGACTGGACCGGCACCCGCGGGCGGCTGCACCACGTCGCGTTCGCGCCCGACACCCGCGAGGACATCATCCGCGCCGCCGACATCTGCCTGGACCACGGGGTCTTCATCGAGACCGGGCCGCACAAGCACGCGATCCAGCAGACATTCTTCCTCTACGTCTACGAGCCGGGCGGGAACCGGATCGAGCTGTGCAACCCGGTTGCCCGGCTGGTGCTGGCGCCGGACTGGCGCACGATCACCTGGACGGAGGCCGAACGGGCCAAGGGCCAGGCCTGGGGCCTGAAGACGATCGAGTCCTTCCACACCCACGGCACGCCACCAGTGGACTAGGCCAGGCTGAACACCTGTTCCGCGATGCCCTGGAAGAACGCCTTCTTCGCGGCGGCGCCGACCGGGAGCGCGTCCTGGGCGGTCACCTCCTCGGGCGTGTACTCGTACGGGTAGTCCATCGCGTACATGACCCGGTCGGGGCCGAGCACGTCGCGGCAGAACATGATGGCTGGCACCCAGGCCATGCCGCTGGTCGTCACCCAGACGTTCTCGCGCAGATATTCACTAGGCCTGCGCTGTATCGGCTTTATCGACTCATATCGCCCGGCACGCACCGTCGCCGCGTGCATGTAGTCGATCCGGTAGAGCCAGAACGGCAGCGCCTCCCCCAGGTGCCCGACCACCAGCCGCAGCCGGGGAAAGTGGTCGAACACCCCGGCGGTGATGATCCGCAGCACGTGGAGCCCGGTCTCCACGGCGAACCCGTAGATCGCGCTATCCAGGCCGGCCTCGAGCATCGGGCCGATCATGTTCCGCGGCGGAGTGCTCGGATGCAGGTAGATCGGGGTATCCAGGGCCTGCGCGGCCTCGAAGATGGGCCAGAACTTCGGGTCGTCCAGGTACTCGCCCTGGGTGTGGGAGTTGATGATGACGCCCTTGAAGCCGAGCTGGTTCGTGCCCCGCTCGATTTCCTCCGCCGCGGCCTTGGGGTCTTGCGGGGCGATCGCGGTCAGCCCCGTGAACCGGCCGGGGTAGGTGCGGCAGGCCTGCGCTAGCTGGTCGTTGGCCAGCGTGGCCATGGCCACGCCCTGGTCGCGGTCGAGGATCTGGGTGCCGGGACAGGTCAGCGAGATGACCTGCCGGCTGATACCCGCCGCGTCCATGTCGGCGATCCGCCCTTCGCCCAGGTCCTGAAGGCGGGCGAGGATGGCCGCGGGACGTTCGGCCTGGTTGCGGAGGTAGAAGCCAGGGAGGCTGAGGAAACCGGGATCGTCGCAGGTCCCGTCCTCAATCATGGAGCGCCAGAGCGTGATCAGTTCGGGCGGCGCGAATGCCTCCTCGGTCGCGATGCGGAGATAGCCAGGCTCAGAGTCCATACCTGGACCCTCCGTCACCGCGCGGCGGAAATCAAGAACGGGCGGCGGGCAGGAACCGGCCGCGGCCAGGAGCTTGCCGCGGCCAGGCTCCTGGCCGGCTGCGGGCTGGTGATCAGAGACCGCGACCCGGGCGCGCGGTGTTAACACGTTGGTTACACGGCTAACACCACGGACATACGGAGCTGATTTCATGGACATCTATGTACGCCAAGACCAACCCGACGGCGGGGCACCTCTCGCCGCGGCAGAAGCGGATCTTGGCGATCACCGCGGTAGTCGTGGTCGTCCTCTTCGGTGGTCTGGCCGCCTGGGGGGCAACGGCGCATGACTCGTACGGGACTTCGGGGCATGGCTGCGTGAGCGTCACCGTCCCGAACTCCACCGGTGGTGCCGTCCTGCACTACTGCGGCTCACCGGCGCGGACATTCTGCCAGGCCTCGTTCCGGTCAGGGGACCAGGTCTCGCTGCGCGCCCGGCCCCAGTGCGAGCTGGCCGGCCTGGGTCCCTCCGCTGACCCGGACACCGTCGCGTCCTAGCCAGGTACCGTCGCCGGCTGATGCGGTGAGGCGTCATGCTGGCACGGCATGGCGAGGCGGTGAGGCGTCTTACTGGCACGGCGCGGCGCCTAGCGGCGCGGCGCCTAGCCGGCACGGCGCGGCGCCTTGCCGGCACGGTGCGGCGCCTAGCTGGCACGGCGCGGCGCCTAACTGGCACGGCGCGGCGCCTTGCCGGAACAAAACGGACTCCTGTCACTTTGGCACCGTTCGTACCAGATCATACGATGTGAATGTCCCATTCATGCAGCTGGAACCAGCGTAAGAGGCGGTGTGTCAAGCGTTTCCGGTGATGCTGTGGCGGGTCTGTGAGCTGGGATTATCGCTGAGGGTGGGGCCGGTGGCGGCGGGGTTGCCGGGTGCGGGCATGGCGGAGTGCCGCCCTGGCGGGATGCTGGTGCCGGGGCGGTGCGGGTGCCCGTGGCCGGGGTCTTCTCGCCCTACGTAGTGCAAGCGGGCTCGGCCCGCCCGCGGGTGCGGGCGGGCCTGCCCCGACAGCGTTCAACCGGGCTGGTGAGAAGGCCCCGGCGGCCCGGGGACAGCTGCCCAGGGTTCCAGCCGAGGTGGTCCTCAACGACATGACGGGCTCGCTGTCCCCCCTCTCATCAGGGAGGATGGTCTAGGGCGCCGGTGAGCGGCGCGGGGCGCCGCCGCTGGTCAGGCGGCCTCCGGCTGGCAGGCGAGGCCGGCGGCGACGGCGGGGTCCCAGCTGGTGCCGTGGACGACCAGGCAGTAGATCCAGCGCAGCAGCGAGGCGGCGCAGGCCACCCGGGCTTTCGCGCGCCGGGCGCGGGCCGCGGCCGCCGCGCCGCGCCGCGGGCCGGCGGGCCGGCCGGCTCATCGGCCGCGGCGGTTCCGGCCAGCGCGGCGTACTTGGCGGCCAGGACCGGGTTGTGCACCAGCATCGGCCAGACCGCGCGCCAGGCCGCCAGCCGCAGCCCGGGCCGGCCGCGGCGGGAGATGCGCGCCTGGCCCTCAAAAGCGCCCGAGGCGTTCCCGGCCGGGGACAGCCCGGCATGCTTGACCAGCGAGGAGGAGCTGTCATAACGGCGCGGGTCGCCGGTCTCGGCCAAGATCGCCGCCGCGCCCACCGCGGTCAGCCCGGGGATGTCGCCCAGCCGGGACAGGCCCAGCTCGCCCAGCACCGCGGCCATGTCCGCCTCCACCGCCCGCAGCTGGGCCCGGATCCGGGCCAGGTCGCCCAGCTCGTCGGCGATGCGGCGGAACAGGCCCCGGCGGGACCAGATCACCGCGCCCTCGGCATCGGCCAGCGCGGCGAACACCGCCCGGGCCACCCGGCCGCTGACCCGCTTGCCACCCCAGCCGCCCACCGCCGCGCGGACCGCGGCGGTGAACTCGCCCAGCCCGGCCGCGGCCAGCTTCTCCGGCCGCCCGCCGCACCGGCCCGCCGTCACCTGCACCGCCGCCAGCCAGGTCACCGACTTAAACGGCTCCGCGCACGCCCCCGGCACCACCGGCCAGGCCACCGACAAGAAATCCCGCACCCGGGCCGCCGACGCCGTCGCCGCGGTGACCAGCTGCGCCCGCCGCCGCCCCAGGTGCCGCAGGTGCGCCCAGGTCTCATCCAGCTCCTCCGGCACATAACAGTGCAGCTCGGCCGCCAGCCGGGCGATCAGCACGCAATCAGACTCATCAGCCTTGTGCGGCGTGTAATCCTGCTGCTCCCGCGCGATATGGCTCACCAGCGGCTGGACGCACACCAGCGGCAGCCCCCGCTCCGCGCACAGCCGCTGCACCTGCATCCACCGCGCCCCCGTCGGCTCGCACGCCACCGCCACGTGCGCGAACCCCTTCACCCGGGCCTGCGCCACCGCCCAGTCCAGCGCCTCACCCAGCCGGAACGCCGGCACCCGCACCGTCCGGCGCGCCAGCACCCGCACATCATGATCGGCCGCCGCCAGCGCCTGCTTCTGATCCCCCAGGTCGATCCCGATCACCGCGCCATCGCGCGGCAGCAGCTCCCGCAGCCGCTCCCGCCGCGCATTCCGCCGCGCATCCCCCCGGGTCATGCCGCTACCCTTACCCATCAGAACGTCCTCCTTCTGCGTTTGGGACACCAAGCCCGTACTACCGCACCAGGAGGACGTTCCTGTACCAGCCGCATCACCACAAGACAACCGCCCCTAGCGCGTCGTCCTATTACTACGACATGAATGGGACATTCACGCCGTATCCGCGGGCCCGACCGGGCGGCGGTCACGGAAACACCGGTCACGGCAATATCCGGGGAACACAGGAGCATCAGGGCTTGCGGCGGGACCCGACGGCAGCTCGTGCCGCGGCTCCCGCCGCGCATTCCGGCTCCCGCCGCGCATTCCGGCTCCCGCCGCGCATTCCGGCTCCCGCCGCCCATTCCGGCTCGCATCCCCGCGTCATGAAGCGGCGGGCACGAACGAACGGCGGGACGGCTACAGGCCGACGATGATCGTGACCGGACCGTCGTTGACCAGGGAGACCTTCATGTCGGCGCCGAAGACGCCGGTCTCGACCCGGGCACCAAGATCGCGCAGCGCCTGCACTACGGCATCGACCAGCGGCTCGGCCACCGGCCCCGGGGCGGCCGCGGACCAGGATGGACGGCGGCCCTTGCCCAGGTCCGCGTAGAGCGTGAACTGGCTGATCACTAGCAGCGGGGCGCCGACGTCGGAGCAGGACTTCTCGCCGTCGAGGATGCGCAATCCCCACAGCTTGGCGGCTAGCCGCCCGGCCTGCGCTGGGGTGTCGTCGTGGGTCACGCCGACCAGGACCAGCAGTCCCGGCTCCTCGATCGCGCCGACGACGGTCCCGTCCACGGCCACGCTGGCCCGGCTCACTCGTTGTACCACTGCCCGCATAGCACGGCAGGGTACCCGCTGCGCGGGTGAAGCGAGCCGGGGGCAAACTGCGTGCATGACGATCTTTACGGAACACGATGGCGTGAACCCCGTGGTCGCCGAAGTCGTGCGTTCGGGCCTGGTCGAGTCGCGGCACCGAGGCGCGGTCGCGGGCCTGGCCGCGGACGGCACCCAGGTGATCAGCATCGGAGGCACTACGGCGCCGTTCTTCCCCCGGTCGGCGAACAAGCCGCTGCAGGCCACGACCATGCTGCGGGCCGGGCTTGAGCTTGACGGCGAGCTGCTGGCGCTGGCCTCGGCCAGCCACTCCGGTGAAGACTTCCACGTCGACGGGGTTCGGAAGATCTTGTCCGGCGCCGGGCTGACCGAGGCCGACCTGGGCTGCCCGCCGTCCTGGCCGCTCGACCAGGAGGCCGCGCGGCGGGTGATCGCCCGCGGCGAGGACATGTCCCGGATCCGGATGAACTGCTCGGGCAAGCATGCGGCGATGCTGGCCACCTGCGCGGTCAACGGCTGGCCTACGGGCAGCTACCTGGACCCGAGGCACCCGCTGCAGCAGGCGATCAGGAGCACGGTCGAGGAGCTGGCCGGCCAGCAGGTGGCCGCCACCGGCGTGGACGGCTGCGGCGCGCCGCTGTTCGCGCTGACGCTGGCCGGGCTGGCGCGTGCCTTCCGGGCGCTGGTAGTGGCCGCGCCGGGCACGCCGGAGCGCCGGGTGGCCGACGCCATGCGCGCGCATCCGGAGTGGACCAGCGGCACCAGCCGGGACGAGCGCAAGCTGATGGACGCGGTGCCCGGCCTGCTGGTCAAGGGGGGCGCCGAGGGCGTCGACGCGTTCGCGCTGAGCGACGGTAACGGCGTCCGGGCCGGCGCGGTCAAGATCGACGACGGGGCGCACCGGGCCCGGACGCCGGTCACCGTGGCGGCGCTGCGCCTGCTCGGCGGCACGGTTCCCGACGAGCTCGCCACCACCCCGGTCATCGGCGGCGAGGCGGAGGTCGGCGTCATCCGCGTGGCCAGAGGACCTGCGCGCCAAAGTTAATCGTATTAACTTATAGCTATGACAATTAACTTGATAACGCGCGGCACGACCGCTCCCCCTCTCCGGGTCGGCCGCCGCCGGCGGCTGCTGCTGCTGCTGACCGTTCCGGTCCTGGCCGGCCTGGGTTACACGCTGTCCTGGATCGCCGGGCTGGCTGTCCGGGCGCCCAGCCCCGGGTTCGGCGCGACAGGCACCGAGATCGTCGCGGCATTGTCCGGGCACGGCCCGGCCGTCGCCGCGCAGTACACCCTGACCGAGGGCCTGCCGGCCGCGGGTATCGCCGTCATCGCGGTCGCCCTGGCCCGGACGGCCTGGCGGCACGGCGAGGCCCTGGCGGCAAGGTTCGCGCTGGTCGCCGGGCTGACCGCGGCGGTCATCTCGGCCGTGCAGTGCGGGCTGGGCGTGGCCCTGTCCGCGACCGCGGCGCCCGGCCCGGCGCACCTGCTCGGCACGTCGATCGACCGCCTGGACGGGGCCAAGATGCTCGCGCTGGCCGTCCTGGGCGCGGCCGCGGCCACCATGGCCGTGCTGCCCCGCTGGCTGCGCTGGACCGGAATCGCGCTCGCCGTCGCGATCACCTGCTCCGGCCTGGTGTACCTGCTGCTGATCGCGTCGCTGGCGGACGCGGCCGGGCCCGCTCTGGTGCTGCTGCTGGCCTTCATGACCGGATCCGGCATCTTGATCGGCATGGCCGCCGACCCGAGAGATCACTGAGGCATGCCGCGCGCCGGGCTGACCCCCGAGCGGATCATCTGCGAAGCCGCGACCGTCGCCGACGAGGTGGGCCTGGACCGGCTCACCCTGGCGGCGGTCGCGCAGCGCTGCGGGGTCTCGCTGCCCGGCCTGTACAAGCACGTCAGCGGGCTGGATGCGGTCCGGCGCGGCGTCGCGCTGCTGGCCGTGCGCGAGCTGGCCGCGGCCGGGGCGCGGGCCACGGCGGGCGTGGCCGGCGCCGAGGCACTGCGGGCGATCTCCGCCGCCTACCGGTCCTACGCGCTGGACCACCCGGGGCGCTACGCGGCCAGCGTGCTGGCGCCCGCACCCGGCGACGAGGAGCACATCCGGGTGGCGACCGAGGCATTCGAGGTGATCGCCGCCGCGCTCAAGGGCTATCACCTGGAGGGCGCCGCGTTGATCCATGCGGTGCGCATGTGGCGGGCTGCCTGCCATGGCATCGCCACGCTGCAGACCGCGGGCGGGTTCGGGCTGCCGGAATCGGTGGACGCCACCTTCGGGCACCTGGTCGACGCGCTGGACGCCGAGTTTTGTCGGCTGGGGGCCGTAGGATGACGCGGTGAGCAAGAAGAACAAGGCGCGCCGCCGCCCGGCCGCCCAGACGAGGGCAGCCCGGCCGGCACCGGCGGGCCCGGCGGCACCGGTAGGCCAGGCGGGCCCGGCCGTGACCCGGCCCCGAAGCCAGACGGACAGGCAGGCGGACGAGATCGTCCAGCAGGTCCTGTCCAGCTTGTGGGAGGGGGTCGCGTCGGGCAACCCGCTGCGGGCCGAACTCGAGACCGCGACCTGCATGGCCTTCCCGTACGTGCTGGGCCAGCGGGACCCCGCCGACATCGAGTCGTTCATCGACACCGTGCTGGTGCAGGGCGCGCGGCGCCGCCGCAACCCGGACGGCGCCGCGCTGCTCCGGCTGCTCATGGCGCTGGGCACGCCGCAGACCAGGCGGGCGGCCAGCCGGGTGCTGGCCGAACTGACCGGTGAGGGCATCTACCCGCCAGAATGGGTGACCGAGATCGGCAAGGCGACCCCGGGCCAGGCCTGGCGCCGCTTCGACGTGTTCGGTGACGACGAGGCCGTCGCGATGACGTTCAGCTACGGCGAGACCGAGCATGGCATCGTGGTCCAGGTCGACCTGGCCGGGATCCCGGTCGCCACCGCGATCGGCGTGTCCTCCAACACGGCCCGACTGATCGAGGCGATCAGCGGCAGCAACGAGGAGTTCGACCGGTCCGAACAGATCAGCCTGGCCGACGCGCGCGCGCGGACACTCCGGCCGCTGGAGCGGGCCGGCCGCGAAGACAGCCCGAAGCTGTCCCCGGACAGCATCGCGTACCTGCCGGTCGCCCGGTCGCGGGTCCGCCGCCTGCCGGACGGCGACGCCGAGCCCGGCCCGGTTTTCACCGCGGCCGACCGCGCGGAAGCGGTCGAGGAGTTCATGAAGAGCCCGCAGGCGGCCGAGGCGGTCGCGGCGGACGAGGAGTCAACCCGGTTCTGGGCCGAGGTGCTCACCGGCTACAGCGGGCGGATCCCCGGCGAGCCGCCGGACCAGGTGGGTCCGCGCAAACTCGCGCACATCCTGCTCGGGCACGTGCCGAACACCTTCGTCCTATCCCCCGCCCAGCGCAGCCAGCTCGAGCCTGCGGTGACCGCGTGGGTCCGCTGGTCCGCGGACCGCCGGGATCTGGGCGAGGCGGGCGCCGCGGTACTGCTGGAGCACGTGCCCAGGGTGCTCAGCCGATTCGACGAGGCCTACAACGACCCGGACGCGGCGGCGATCCGCGGCTACGCCTCGGGCCTGGCCACCAGCGCCGCCGACGTGTCCTGGCTCTCCGACATTGTGGGCCGCCGGATGTTCGCGTTGCCGCTGCCGGGCGAGCACGGTCCGCTGGACCTCGCCGACCCGGCCGACCGCCGCCGCCTGGTCCAGGAGGAGTTCGGCGAGTGCACCCCGCCCTCCGGCATGACCAGCGAGGAGTTCGTCGAGGCCGCGTACCGCGTGATCGAGGAACTGTGGAGGGACGAGGACAACCCCACGTACCAGGCGGCCAGCCGCCTGTTCGCCGACGGCCTGGCCAGGCATGACGTCATCCACCGGCTGGCCGGGACGCCGGCCCCGACGGTGGGCTCGTCGGTCATCCGATGAGCTACGCCGACGTGAACGGCATCTCTCTCTATTACGAAGAGCACGGCTCGGGCCAGCCGCTCATCCTGCTGCACGGCGGGTACGGCACCGGTGAGATGTTCGCCGAGATCCTGCCGGTGCTGGCCAGCGGGCGCCGGGTGATCACGGTCGACCTGCAGGGGCACGGCCGCACCGCCGACGTGGACCGCCCGTTGCTCTTCCAGACGATGGGCGACGACATCGCCGCGCTCATCGGGCACCTTGGCCTGACCCAGGCGGACGTGATGGGCTATTCCCTCGGCGCCGGGACGGCTCTGCGCACCGCGATCCAGCACCCGGCCCTGGTCCGCCGCCTGGCGATCGTCTCCCATCCGGTTCGGCATGACGGGTGGTTCCCGGAGAGCCTGGCCGGGTTTGACCAGATGGGACCGGCGTTCGCCGAGGCCATGAAGCAGTCGCCGATCTATGAAATCTACGCCCGGGTGGCGCCCAAGGTGGAGGACTGGCCCGTCCTGGTCGACAAGATGGGCACGATGCTGCGGCAGGATTACGACTGGTCGCCGGAGGTCGCGAAGATCACCGCGCCGGTGCTGCTGGTCTACGGGGACGCCGACTCGGTGCGGCCCGCGCACATCGCGGAGTTCTACGCCTTGCTGGGCGGCGGGCTGCGCGACGCGAACTGGGACGGTTCGGCCCGGCCGGTGGCGCGGCTGGCCATCCTGCCCAGCCACACGCACTACGACATCTGCTTCTCGTCCGACCTGACCAGCGCGGTCATCCCGTTCCTGGACGCGGCCTCACTCGAGCCGCCCGCGCCGATCGGGCCGTAAGGCGTTCAGCGCCCGGGAGGTCATAGGGCGGTTCGGTCCACAGCGGATGCGGGCCCGGGTAAGGGACCGGTAATAACTCTGGCGGCAGGACGGCGCACAGCCGGGCCAGCGCCGTCGTGTAGGCGTGCTCGGGCGGGCGGCCGTAGCCGATCACCAGGCCGGCCCGGACGATGTGACCGTCGTCGTCCGCGCCAGCCCGGTAGCTGCCCAGCCCTTCGATCGCCAGGTCGTGCTGGCTGGCCCGGGAGAGGGCGGCCTGCTCCTGGCTCGTCCCGGCCAGCTCGACCACCGCGTGCATGCCGGCGGCGACGCCGGTGACCCGCAGGCCCCGCCGGTGCAGGGCGGCGGCCAGGCGGTCCCGGCGGCTCCGGTAGGCGAGCCTGGCCCGGCGGATCTGCCGGTCGTAGCCGCCCGAGGTGATGAACTCGGCCAGGGTCAGCTGGTCAAGCGCGGACGGCCCGGCGCCGAGTTCCGCCATGACCGCGTCGAGCAGCCGCGGCGGGACGACCAGCCAGCCGAGCCGCAGGCTGGGAGCCAGGCTCTTGCTGGCGGTCCCGGCGTAGATGACGTGGTCGGGAGCGAGCGTCTGCAGCGCGCCCACCGGCTGCCGGTCGTAGCGGAACTCCCCGTCGTAGTCGTCCTCGATCACGACGCCGCCCCAGTCGGCCGCCTCCCGGCGGCGCCGCGGATGCAGCGTCACGCCCAGCGGGAACTGATGCGCCGGGGTCAGCAGCACCGCGTCCGCCCCGGTGGCCCGGCCGATGACGGCGCCCATGCCGTCGACGGGCAGCGGCCGCAACCGCAGGCCCTGCCCGGCCGCGATGTCGCGGTGAGCCTGGTGGCCGTAGGCCTCCACCGCGAGGGTGGTCGCGCCCGCCGCGCGCAGCGCGCGGCTGATGCCGGCCAGGCCGTGCGCGAAACCCGCGCAGACGACGATGCGGGCGGGATCGGCGATCACGCCCCGGGCCCGGGCCAGGTAGTCGGCCAGGGCGGTTCGCAGCTGCGGCAGCCCGCGCGGATCCGGATACCCGAGGAGGTGATCGGGGGCGGCCGCAAGGACCTTGCGGGCCGTCGCGAGCCAGGCGCGGCGCGGGAACGCCGAGAGGTCGGGCGCCCCGGCCCGCAGGTCGTAGCGGGGCGCCGGCTCGGCCTGCCTGGCCGCGACCGCCGCGCCGGGCGCGGGTGCCCGGCGCGGAGCGACGGAGGTCCCCGCCCCGGTCTGCGCGGTCAGCCATCCCTCGGCAACCAGCTGGCTGTAGACCTCGGCGACCGTGTTGCGGGCGGTGCCCAGGTCCGCGGCCAGCGCGCGGGACGACGGCAGCCGCGTTCCCGGGCGGAGGCGCCCGGCCCGGATGGCGTCGCGTAGCGCGTTCTCCAGTCCGGCCCGCACCCTGGTCCCGGACAGGTCCAGGTGCAGGTCCAGGCCGTCCGGACGGGCATTTCCTGGCTCTTTGGCCCATGTTTCGTGCACAGAAATGTACCTTATCTTGGGCCGCTACCTGTTGGCCGCTAGCCCGTCGGCCGCGGTGAGGCAGTACGCGGAGCCGAGAGCGAACTTTCGTCACTCTGGCACTGCCCGTACCAGGTCATACGATGTGAATGTCCCATTCATGCAGCTGGGACGACATGGCTGGGACATCCACGCCGTATAAACGGGCGGGCCAGGGTGGGACGCGACGGATTCGGGGCACGGCTTGTCGTGATCTCCCGCCGACCGGTAAGGGGTCGGGCCGCAGGGTGGGAGCGGCCAGGGTGATGGTGGCGCCGGAGGATCTGATCGATCCACGTGATGATGAAAGTAGGGTAGGCGCTCGAGCACGGCGCGGCAGCACTGGATCGTAATGAGACCGCAGTCATCGCGTTCCGGTTGGCGAGCGCGGGCACGTGGTCTAGCCTGCTGTGACTATGGCCAGTGAAGCTGGTTCGGGTAACCCGGCGTGCGGGCACCCCGTACAGCCGGGATCCCGGTTCTGCCTGGTGTGCGGGCAGCCGGCCATCGGCAGTGCTGCGCCGTCCCAGCCGTCGACGGCGCAGTTGCCGGCGGTCACCGCCCCGCAGCCCGCGTTGCCGTCGTCGCTGTCACCCCTGGCCGCTCCGGTGCCGCAAACAGAGTCCACGCCCTGGGAATCCTGGTATGCGCCGCGGTGGCCGCCGTCCCGGCCGTCCGCCCCGCAGCCGTGGCCGATGCCACCGGACGGTGGGCAACCGCCACCCGCCGACCCGGATGCGACACGCTTGGACGGCCTGGGTCCGGTGCCGCCTGACGACCTGCCCATGCCGATGCTCGGCGGCCTGCGGCCGGCGCCTGTCCCTGACGGCCAGCAGCGTTCCCGCCGCCCGCCGGTCCTGGTGATCGTGGCCGCCGTGCTCATGGCGGTGGTGGCCGGAGTGGTCATCCTCCGGGCCCACTCGGGTAGCACCGCCGCAGGCCGCATCACGGGCACCTCGCCACCTAACTCGTCGCAGGACGCGCGGCGGCAGGCGGCGGCGCGGCTGTCCGGGCTGCTGGCGCAGAGCGTCACCGACCGTGCCGCCGTCATCGATGCGGTCGCGGACGTGCGCGGCTGCGGCCCGTCCCTGCACCAGGACGCGCAGACCTTCACCACTTCAGCCAGCTCCCGGCAGCGCCTGCTGTCCCGGCTCGGGAGCCTGCCCGGCCGTTCCGTGCTGCCGACCGCGATGCTGCAGGATCTGACCAGCGCCTGGCAGGCGTCAGCCCAGGTGGACGCCGATCTCGCCCGGTGGGCGGACGACATGATCGCCAACGGCTGCCACCACGACAGCCAATCCGACGCCGGCCTGCAGGCCTCTTACGCCCCAGAGCGCCAGGCGACCGCCGGCAAGCAGGCGTTCGCCAGCCTCTGGAACCCGGTGGCCAGGCAATACGGCCTCACCACCTACCAGCGGAACCAGTTCTAACCGGCCCGGGGCCTGCCCCGCGGCGCGCGGGGTAACCAGGCCGGCCTGGTAAGCAAAGACGACGAGCTGCGCCCGGTCGCGAGCGCCGAGCTTGATCATCGCCCGGCTGACGTGGGTCTTGGCGGTGGCGGGGCTGAGCACCATGGCGTCGGCGATCTCGTCGTTGGACAGACCGTGCGCGACCAGCGCTACCACCTCTCGTTCCCTGTTGGTGAGGGTTTCCATCCCGACCGCGGCGACCGCGTCCGACGGCCGGGCTACGAATTCGCTGATCGCGCTCGCCGCCTGACGCGACCACAATGCGGGGCTGCGGCCCCGAGCTCGCGGCTAGCTCGCCACGTGACGTGTAACGATGGTCATGACACCCGCGGTCTACCCGGAGACCCCGATGACTCTGCAATTCGCGGCACCCGTCCGCCGGTTGCCGCCGTCGGCGCGCCTCCGGCCGGATGAATGATGGCCGGACCCGCGCAGCCTCGCCCCGGGTCTCGGCCCCGGCCGCGCGCCGGACGGGTCCCCGGCGTGGCCGGGCTCCGCAGGACCGTGCGGTCGCCAGCGGGCAGGATCACCAACCAGACCCTTCTGCTCGTCCTGGTGCTGGTATTCGGGACCGGCGTGATAACGGTTGCGACCGGATCGCCAAGCGGGCGGTGGGCGGCCATCGCTCATGGCATCGCGGGGCTGGCGATCCTGCTGCTCATCCCGTGGAAGAGCCGGGTGGTCCGCGGGGGCCTGCGCCGCGCCCGTCCCACGCGGTGGGCGTCGCTGCTGCTCGCGGCGCTGGTCCTGATCACGTTCGTGGCCGGGCTTGGGTACGCCACCGGGCTGGTCCGCTCGATCGCGGGCCAGCCGGGGTTGTGGGTGCATATTGCTGTTGCCCTCGTACTGCTGCCCTTGATCCTGTGGCATATCGTCGCCCGACGGATCCGGCCGCGGCGGTCGGACTTGTCACGGCGCACCTTCCTGCGGGCCGGGCTGCTGGGGGCCGGCGCGGCTGGCCTCTACGTCGCCGCCGCTGCGGCGGTCCGGCTCGGCGGACTCCCCGGCGCCGGCCGGCGTTTCACCGGCTCCTACCAGACCGGGTCCTTCGATCCGGACGCGATGCCCACCACGATCTGGCTCGAGGACCAGGTCCCGGCCGTCGATCCAGACCGCTGGCGACTGACCGTCGTGGACGGTACCGGCCAGTACCAGCTGGGCCTGGGCGAACTGTCCGCGTCCGGCGTCCAGATGCGGGCGATCCTGGACTGCACCTCTGGCTGGTACTCCCGGCAGGACTGGACCGGCGTGCCGGTCAGCGCCCTCCTGCGCAGCCATGGGCCGGCTCGGAGCCTGCTCGTGCACTCCGTTACCGGGTACTGGATCCGGTTTCCGGTGAGCGACGTCGGCCGGCTGCTGCTGGCCACCCGGGTGGGCGGGGCTCCGCTGTCCGCCGGGCACGGATACCCGCTGCGCCTGGTCGCACCCGGCCGACGAGGGTACTGGTGGGTGAAATGGGTCGACCGCATCGAACTGCAGTCCACGCCCTGGTGGTGGCAGCCGCCCTTCCCGGTGACCTGACACCACGCCCGGGGGCACGCGCCCGGACCGTTCGGGATTAAAGGAACTGCGCCTTGACCTCGACCTTGAGGACCTTGCCGACCTTGGAGCGGGGCAGGTCGGGCCAGACCTCCACCTGCTTGGGAGCCTTGACGCTGCCCAGCCGGTCCTTGACGAAGGCGCGGATCTCGTCCTCGGTCACGGTCCGGCCCGGACGGAGCTGGACCACCGCGGTGACCCGCTCCCCCCATTTCTCGTCCGGCAGCCCGATGACGGCGCAGTCCTGCACGGCGGGATGGGCCAGCAGGACCTGCTCCACCTCGGCCGAGTAGACGTTGAAACCTCCGGTGATGATCATGTCCTTGGCCCGGTCGACGATGAACAGGTACCCGTCCCCGTCCAGGTAGCCGATGTCGCCGGTGTGGTGCCAGCCGTGGCGGGCGGCGTCCGCCGTCGCCTCCGGGTTCTTGTAGTAGCCGGCCATGACCAGCGACCCGCGGACCACGATCTCGCCGCGTTCACCCGGGCCGAGCAGGTGCCCCTCGTCGTCCATAATCGCGACCATAGTGAGCGGGGTGGGCCGCCCGGCCGAGGACAGGCGCTCGGTGGCGACCGAGCCGTCGTCACGGAAGTGTTCGGCGGGCGCGAGCGTGGAGATCATCATCGGGGCCTCGGACTGGCCGAACAGCTGGCCCATGACCGGGCCGATTGCGGTCAGCGCCTCCTCCAGGCGGCTGGCCGACATCGGCGCCGCGCCGTACCACAGGCACTCCAGGCTCGCCGTGTCCGTCTCGGCCAGGCGAGCGTGGTCGAGCAGCATGTAGATCAGCGTGGGCGGCAGGTACGTGTGTGTGATCTCATGTTTGGAGATCAGGGCCAGGAACTCGGCTAGGTCCGGCCGGGGCATGATGACGATCTCGCCGCCGAGCGTCATGACCGGGAAGCACAGCACGCCGGCCGCGTGGGTGAGCGGCGCCAGGGCCAGGTAGCGGGGCCGGGGCCTGAACGGGTAGCTCATCAGCGTCAGCGCTGACATCGTCTCGATGTTGCGGCCGGTGAGCATGACGCCCTTGGGCCGGCCTGTAGTGCCTCCGGTGCCGACCAGCATGACCAGGTCGCCGGGAGGTTCGGCCTGCCACGGCTCGGCAGGCTCGGGGCCGATCCAGGCCTTGAACGGCGTGGCGTTCGGCGGCTCTCCGTCGAGGCAGACCAGGGCGGTGAGATTCGGCAGGTCGGGCAGGATCTTGGCTACCAGCGGGCCGAAGGCGGCCTGGAAGATCAGGCACTTGCAGTCGAAGAGGTCGAGCAGGTCGCGGTTCTCCGCCGCCTCGTTGCGCGGGTTAACCGGGCACCACACCGCGCCGGCCCGGGAGATGCCGAACACGCAGCCGAACGCGACCGGGTCGTTCGCCGACAAGATCGCGACCTTGTCGCCGGGCGCGATCCCGGCACGGTCCAGGGCGCGGGCGACCCGCCAGGACAGCCGCTGGACGTCTGCGTAGGACAGCGTGCGCCCGGCCGTGGTCAGGCAGGGTGCCCCCGGGCCCAGGGAGGCGCCCTTGTCGAGGTAGTCGGTCAGGCGCACGCTGCTCGCCTTACATGCCCATGCCGCCGTCGACGGGCAGCCCGGCGCCGGTGATGAAGCGCGACGCGTCGGAGGCGAGGAAGACCACGGCGTCGGCCATGTCCGCAACCTCGCCGAGGCGGCCCTGCGGGGTGAGCCCGACCACGGCGCCGACGGCCTCGGGCACGCTCGGGAACAGGCCGATGTCCACCACGTCCTGGGCCAGCTGGTTACCCATCTCGGTCGGGACCAGGCCGGGATAGACGCAGTTCACCCGGACCGCGTAGCCGAGCTTGCCGGCCTCCATGGCCGCCACTCTGGTCAGCCGGTCGACTGCTGACTTGGTTGCCGAGTAGACGGCGATGCCGGGGAAGGCGATAGTCGCGGCGACCGAGGCGATGTTGACCACGGCGCCGCCGCGTCCGGCCGGCCCGCCGGGGCGCATGGCGCGGAAGGCGTGCTTGATGCCGAGCGCGGTACCCAGGATGTTGACCTCGAGCATTCTGCGGATATCGTCCGGGTCCAGGTCCACGACCAGCTGGGTGATCTCCACGCCCGCGTTGTTGACCACGATGTCCAGGCCGCCGAGCTCGGCGATCGTGCCCTCGACGCACCGCTCCCAGCTGTGGTCATCGGTCACGTTCAGCGGGAGGAACGCGGCATCGCCGCCGGCCTTCTTGATCGCGTCGACCGTGGCCTGGCCGAGCTCCTCGCGGATGTCGCCGACGACGACGGCGGCGCCGGCCCGGGCCAGCGCCTCGGCCATCCCGGCGCCGAGGCCGCGCGCCCCGCCGGTGACCAGGGCCTTGCGTCCGGTCAGGTCATACACGCTCATGTTGAATCTCCTCTTCGAGACCGCCCTGGTCTGGTTGTCGCACCGCCGCCCTCCGCGGCGGTGCGACGTAGGCCACCCTGTCACGACGTCTTGACAGTCGTCAAGACATCCTTGGACAGTTGTCAAGATCAACGCTGTCCCGGGAGCGCTGCACGGGATACAGTTGGTTCGGGCTCGCAAGGCGCGAGTCCTTCGGGCGCTGACGGGAATGTGCTGTGACTGACGTGGAGGTGGTTTCCCCGGCCCCGCCTCAGGCTGCGGAAACCAACCGGGATCGGGTCTCGCGGCGCCAGGTCGACAAGTTCGCCGAACGGCGCGCGCAGCTGGCCGACGCCGCGCTGCAGACGCTGGCCGAGCTCGGCTACGCCCGGACCAGCCTGCGCGAGATCGCGCAGAACACCGAGTTCTCGCACGGCGTGCTGCACTACTACTTCAGCGACAAGGAAGACCTGATCACGCACTGCGTGCGCCAGTACGAGGCGGCCTGCGTGACGCGCTACGACGAGATCGTGGCGTCGGCCTCGTCGGCGGACGAGCTCAAGCGGGAGTTCGGCGCGGCGATGGCGCAGACGCTGCGGACCGACGCGCCGATGCACCGGCTCTGGTACGACCTGCGGAACCAGAGCCTGTTCGAGGAGTCGTTCCGCGCCGACGTGCTCGAGATCGACCAGCGGCGCGAGGAGATGATCTGGCGGGTGATCAGCCGGTACGCCTCGTTCGCCGGGTTCCCCGTCGCCTTTGCGCCGGCTGCGGCGTACGCGATCCTGGACGGGCTGTTCCAGCAGGCCCTGCTGCACTACCTGGCGGGTGACGAGGCCGCAGCCGAGGTCTTGCAGGTCAACGTGGTGCGGGTGCTGGACACCCTGGAGGTCCGCTCGCGATAGGGAACGAGCGCTACGAGATCGTTACGGCGCCACGCGATCACGAACCTGTTCGCCCGCTGGATACCCTGAAGGGACGCACGGTGCTGGCCTGACGCAGTCGCGGTCGCGCTCGGACCGGAGCGGGCGCATCAGCGCGCCGCAGCGGCCCTGTTCCCGATCACCCCCTGGAGAATGATGCCCAAACGGGTTCGTCCTTACGGCTCGGCGGAAGACGCCGAGCTCGCCGGGCTCGGCCGCAACCGAGCGGCAACCGGAGGTGAGCACGCAAGCGAGCCGGGCGGCACGATGACGATGCGGGACATCGCGAGTCAGGCGGCCGAGGCGGTCCGTGCGCTCCGCGACCTGGCCTCGGGCGGCAGCGCCTTCGCGGGCTTCGACGACGCCCGTGAGGTCATCGCGAGCCTGGAGCGGGTGGGTCAGGACCTGCCGCAGCTGTGTGAGCAGCTGGCCAGGATCCTGGTCGTGCAGCGCGAGGAGGGGCAGCTCGGGGCAGCCGCGGGCCAGGATCCCGACTTCTGGGTGGTGGAGGTGGTCGAGGCGCTCGCGGCGGCGGGGCAGGCCGCGGACATGATGACCGCTGCCCTGGCCCAGGCGGGCAAGACCGCGGGAGAACTCAGGCCGACGCGCTGAGGTCGGTGGCGTGGCCGGAGTCCGGTGAGTTCAAGGCGGCGGCGACGCGTTCGACCATCTCGGCGAGGATGGGCTGAGGCGTGGCGAAGTTGAGCCGGACAGCACCGGCGCCGCCGTCGCCGAAGGCCGGTCCGTCCACCACCGTGACGTGCGCGCCGTTGATGAGCTCGCCCGGCGAGTCCGGCAGGTCCATCGCCGCGCAGTCGAGCCAGGCGAGGTAGGTACCGTCGGGCGGACGGTAGCGCACCTGGGGCAGGTGCCTGGCGAGCAGCCCGGCGAGCAGGCGGCGGCTCTCGTCGAGGTAGCCGACGATCTCGTCCAGCCAGGCCTCACCGTGCCGGTACGCGGCGATGTTGGCGGCGACGCCGGGGTTGCTCGCCCCGTGCGCGGCGAAGAACCCCATTTCCTCCCAGCGCTGCTGGTCGCCCTCGTTGCTGAGGATGACCTGGGCGCACTTGAGGCCGGGCAGGTTCCATCCTTTCGAGGCGGAGGTGGCGGTCAGGGTGTGCGCCGCGGCCGCGTCGGACGTCGACGCGTACGGGATGTGGCGACCTCCCGGATAGACGAGCGGACCGTGGATCTCGTCGGCGAAGACCCGCCCGCCGTGCCGTTCCACCACGTCAGTCAGCTGCGTCATCTCCGGCTCGGCGAAGACCCGCCCGAGCGGGTTGTACGGGTTGCAGAAGATGACCAGATGGCCGCCGGCCCGGAAGGCATCCTCGATCGCGTCTAGGTCCAGGGTGAAGAAGCCGCCGTCCTCGCGCATCCTGACCTGGATGATCTCGCGGCCGAGGAACCCGGGCACGGAAAGGAACGGCATGTAGGCGGGCGTGGGCAGGATGACCGGCGAACCCGGGCGGGAAAAGCGGGCGATGGCGATCTCCAGCGCCTTGATCACGTCCGGGACGTGGTGGATCAAGGCGGGATCGGTGTCCCAGCCGTAGCGGCGCTTCTGGAACTCCGCGCACGCCGCGGCCAGCTCATCGGCCAGGAACGGCGGCAGGTAGCCGAAGTTCGCGTCGGCGGACAGCCCGGCGATCGCGTCGAGGATGGCGGGCGCGGCACCGAAGTCCATCTCGGCCACGGCCGCGCCGAAGCCGTCCGGTCCCGGAGCCGCCCATTTGAAGCTGCCGCGGGCGCGGAGCATCGCCGCGGTCGTGTTGTCGATCGCCTGCCTGAGACTCCCTGGCACACCGTCATCCTCTCCCGCGCCGGTTCGCGCCTTGACGCCGGCTCGCGCGCCGCCATAGCGTGGCCGCCATGCCGGAGGTGCTCAGCGCGCCGCGTGTCATCACCGGCGCCGAGACCGTGACCGACGGTGCGGTCGTGGTCGGCGACCGCACCGTAGACTGGGCCGGGCCCGCCGCGGCCCTGCCCGGCGAGTACGCGGCGCTGCCCCGGGCGGACTACCCGGGCTCGACGATCATGCCCGGGCTGATCGACAGCCACGTGCACCTCGGATTGGACGGCGGGCCGAACCCGGTGGCGCGGATGCGGGCGGAGAGCGACGAGCAGCAGCTCATCCTGATGCTGCGCAACGCGCGAGACCTGCTGGGCGTGGGGGTCACCACGGCCAGGGACCTGGGCGGCCGGGGCAACCTGGCGGTGGTCGTTCGCGACGCCATCGCCAGCGGCCTGGCGCGGGGCCCGCGGATGGTGGTGGCGGCGAGCCCGGTCACGGTCACCGGCGGGCACTGCTGGTTCATGGGCGGCGAGGCCGACAGCGAGGACGACCTGCGGCGGGTGGTCCGTACCCACCACAAGCACGGCGCCGACCTGATCAAGGTCATGGCTACCGGCGGGTTCATGACGACCGGGTCGGCGCCCTGGTACGCCCAGTTCACCACGGGCCAGCTGACGGTGATCGTGGAGGAGGCGAGGCGGGTCGACATGCCGGTCGCCGCCCACGCGCACGGCATCGAGGGCATCCGCCGGGCGGTCGAGGCCGGGGTCACCACGATCGAGCACTGCTCCTACGTGACCGAGACCAACGAGCGGAGCTTCGACGAGCCGCTCGCCGCCATGATCGCGGAGCAGGGAATCTTCGTCTGCCCGACCATTAACGTGAACGCGCCGTACGTCGCCGAGCTAACCGGGATCGTGGTGGGAGAGCACCTGATGACCATGCGGGACATGGGCGTGCGGATCATCGCGGGGACCGACACGGGCATCGACAACACCCCGCACCACCAGTACGCGGGCGGACTGGCCTACCTGGTGAAGCTGGGCTTCCGGGCCGGCGACGTGCTCACGATGGCGACCACCGAGGCCGCGTCGGCGCTCGGCCTCGGCGCGGTCACCGGCCGCCTCGCGGCCGGCTACGACGCGGACCTGATCGTGGTGCAGGGCGACCCGCTGACCGACATCGCGGCCATCGGCCGGCTGCGGCGGGTCGTCGCCCGGGGCCGCGACTACGTGCCCGACAGCGGCCGCTTCGACGTCAGTGCGCCCGGCACGCCTTTCGCATCCCCGGACCACGCCGTCAACCTGGACCTGCTCACCCGGGCGACCAGGCGGCGGCAGGTCTAGGATCCGCCGGCCGGGCGGCGCCCGCCGAAGATGACGTTGTCCATCTGCTTCCAGTAGACGTCGATGCCCTCGAATCCCGCGGACCGCAGGTAGCCGAGCTGGGGACCGAGCGGAGCTATGTAGCGGACGTGGTTGTCCCAGCGCGCCTGCTCCAGAGGCGTCCGGTTCCTCCGCCTGGCCGCCGTCTCGGGATCGTCGCGGTCGTTCACCCGTTCCCAGGTGGCCTCGACGACGGGATCGGCGGCCCGCACCGGGTCGTAGTTGAGGTACCAGCCGCCGGGGGCCAGGTGGTCGTATATCTCGGCGAACAGGCCCTGCTTGCGCTGGTCGGGCAGGTGGTGGACGGACATCGAGGTCACCACAGCGTCCAGCGCGGCGGGGATCGCGGCGGGCCACTCGCCGCCGGCTGACATGTCGAACTCGACGTACCGGTAGCGTCCGGCGAACCGCCGCATCTGCCGCTCGCCGGCCCGCATCATCTCGGCCGAGTAGTCGGCGAGTATCGCGGTGCTGCGCGGACGCAGGTCCAGGATCGTCCGCGACGCGGCCCCGGTGCCCGCGCCCAGGTCCAGGAAGGTGAACTCGTCCTGCTCCGCGAACGGAAGCAGCAGGGCCGTGAGGCGCCGGTGAGCCTGACGGCTGCGTTCCTGCCGCTCCGCTTCCGCCGTCCAGGCCTCGACCGCCTCAGCGGACTTCCAGATGGCCGCGTTGGTATCCGCTGGGTCACCCATAGGCAAAGGTTACGACCGGACGCGATTGGGACGGATACGTATCTATGCGGCCCTGCCGCGCTCCGTCTTGGTGACCGCGGCTTTCAGCCAGACGTACCGGCCCCGATCTATACGAGTTGAAGATGGCTAAAGGCATGATTCTTTCCGCACTCGCCGCATTCTCGGTTGCCTTCGCTTATCTTTACGACCAGGGAGGTGGGCGGTGAGCGTGGGGAAATTCTCACCGCACGATGCTCAGGAGCTTGAGGCATGCTTCCGGGCTCATGCCAGCTATCTGTTCGAGCGCGCCTGCGTCATGACCCGCGGCGACCTGGCGCTAGCCCATGACCTCGTTCAGGCCGCCTTCGAGACCGCGGCGATGACCTGGCCGTCCCTGCGGAGCCTGGGCGATGAGCAGCGGCGCAACTGGCTGCACCGGACCCTGGCCAACATCGCGGTGACCGGCTTCCGCCGCGAGGCCGCCTTCCGCGACCGGCTGCCGCGGATTGAAACGCTGTACCGGAAGGTCCAGATCGATCCGCTGGAGCAGGCGTTCTCGTCGATCATGCTGGAGCGGTGCTGGCTGGTCATCCAGGGCCTGCCGGAGCGACAGCACGCGGTCGCGCTGCTGCGCTGGGGACTGGACATGAAGCAAGACGAGATCGCCGCGGTGCTCGGCATGTCCGAGAAGACGGTGAGCGTCCACCTGTCCCGGGTTCGCCGCAAGCTGCTCCTGCAGCCGGGCGAGAACTACCCGTTCGACGGTGGCACAGCGGAAGGAGCGTCGTCATGAGGGCCGGCGGTCGCGAAACGCCGGACCCGCACGAGGACGCCCGGCTCGCTCAGCTCTACCATCAGGTCACCGAATGGCAGGCACCCCGGTTCGGGATCGGCTATGACGTCGAGAAGGGCGTCGAGCGGTACCGGGCCTGGCTTGACGAGCACCACGGGAACGGCGGGCACAACGGGAACGGCGCGTCGCCGGAACTCGCGACGGAAACCCTGGCATCGGCCGTGGCCCTGCCGCCTGACGCGTTCCCGGTATCCGGCACCGCGCGCGCGGAATGGAGCGCGGACCGGGCTGTCGTTGAGTTGTACACCGATCACTACCGGGCTCTGGTGCGGCTGGCGGCGTTGCTGGTGCGGGACACGCCCACCGCCGAGGAGGTCGTGCAGGACGCGTTCGTGGCCATGCACGGCGGCTGGCAGCGGCTCCGCGACACGGACAAGGCGCTGGCCTACCTGCGGCAGGCGGTGGTGAACCGGTCCCGGTCGGTGCTGCGGCACCGCACCGTGGTGGACAAGAACCTGCAGAAACCCCCGCCGGATATGCCCAGCGCCGAGCACGGCGCGCTGGTCCTGCTGGAACGTTCAGCCGTGGTCGCCGCGCTGCGCGGCCTGCCGGACCGGCAGCGCGAGGCGATCGTGCTGCGCTACTACGCTGACCTGTCCGAGGCCGAGATCGCCGCCGCCATGGGGATCAGCCGCGGCGCGGTCAAGAGTCACACCTCACGCGGCATGACCGCCCTGCGCACCGCCCTGGAGCACGTATGACAGCGGGAACCGGCCCCAGGCAGGGAAGACCGGGCAGCGGTCCGCCGAGAGGCCGCGACTTCGGCGATTTCGTCCGGCTCGCCCTGCACGCCGCGGCGGACCAGGTCGAGCCGTGCACGGACGGGCTGGTCCCGATCCGGGCGAGGATCCTGGCCCGGGCCGGCGTTCCCTGGCCGCAGGCGTTCGCGATAAGCCGGTACTGGCTGGGGCCGAAATAAAGGCAAGCAACCCAGACCCGTTCCGCACCTTTTGTCCCGTCTTGAGGCCTGCCTGAGCACTTCCTCGTTACCGTACCGAGACAGACCTACTATGGGCGTTATGACCGAGCAGGCCGAGACGATACGGACGGCGATCCTCACCGTCGACGATGACCCTGGTGTATCCCGCGCAGTAGCCCGCGACCTGCGGCGACGCTATGGGGAACGGTACCGGGTCGTGCGCGCCGAGTCGGGCGCCGACGCGCTGGAGGCGCTGCGGCAGATGAAGCTGCGCGGGGACCTGGTGTCGGTGATCCTGGCCGACTACCGGATGCCAGGGATGAACGGAATCGAGTTCCTCGAGCGGGCGATGGACATCTACCCCGGGGCGCGGCGGGTTCTGCTCACCGCGTATGCCGACACCGGGGCCGCGATCGACGCGATCAACGTGGTCGACCTCGACCACTACCTGCTCAAGCCGTGGGACCCACCGGAGGAGAAGCTCTACCCGGTGATCGACGCTCTGCTCGACGCCTGGCTGACCTCGGACCACCGGCCGGTGCCGGAGACCAAGGTCGTCGGGCACCGCTGGTCGGCGCGCTGTTCCGAGGTGCGCGAGTTCCTGGCCCGTAACCAGGTGCCGTACCGCTGGTACAACTCGGACGAGCCTGAGGGACAGCGGCTGCTCGAGGCGGCCCAGGCGGACGGCCGGTCGCTACCGCTGGTGATCACGCCGGACGGCGATCCCCTGGTCGAGCCCAGCGACGCCGAACTGGCCTCCCGGGTCGGCCTGGCCACCACCCCGTCGAAAGACTTCTACGACCTCATCGTGATCGGCGGCGGCCCGGCCGGTCTCGGCGCCGCGGTGTACGGCGCCTCCGAGGGGTTGCGGACCGTCCTGCTCGAGCGGACCGCGACCGGGGGGCAGGCCGGGCAGAGCTCGCGGATCGAGAACTACCTGGGCTTCCCCGACGGGGTGTCCGGCGCCCAGCTGACCGACCGGGCGCGGCGGCAGGCAGCGAAGTTCGGCGCCGAGGTGCTGACCACGCGGGAGGTAGTCGCGCTGGACGTGTGCGGCTCGGCGCGCCGGGTTCGGTTCGCCGACGGCACCTCCGTCGACGCACACACGATCATCCTGGCCACCGGGGTGACCTACCGGCAGCTCGCGGCACCAGGCCTGGACGGCCTGACCGGGCGCGGCGTGTACTACGGATCGGCGCTGACCGAGGCTTCGGCCTGCCTTGACCAGGACGTCTACGTCGTCGGCGGCGCCAACTCCGCCGGGCAGGCCGCCGTCTACCTGGCGCGGCACGCCAAGTCGGTGACGCTCCTGGTCCGCGGGCCGTCGCTGGAGCGGTCGATGTCCTACTACCTGGTTAAGCAGATCGAGGACGTGCCGAACATCTCGGTACGGACTTGTACCGAGGTCATCGAGGCTCACGGCGAGGACCACCTGGAGAGCCTGACCCTGCGGAACACCGCCAGCGGCGACACGGAAACAGTAGACGCTCAAATGCTGTTCTTGTTCATCGGGGCAGCGCCCCTGACCGATTGGCTGGATGGAGTGGTAGTGCGGGATTCCGCGGGATTCGTGGTGGCCGGGCCTGATCTGTCGGCGGACGGAGAACGCCCGCCCGGCTGGGAGCTCGACCGGATGCCCTACCACCTGGAAACGAGCGTGCCCGGGGTGTTCGTAGCCGGGGACGCGCGGTCGGAGTCCGCCAAGCGGGTGGCTTCGGCCGTCGGGGAAGGCGCGCTGGCCGTCATGCTCGTGCACCGTTATCTGGAGAAGAGATGAGCGTTTCTGAGGCCTCTGGCCTGACCGCCGGATCGTCCGGCTTCCTCCGGTGCAGCGTCGATGAGCTCAGGACGCTGTTCCTGTTCGAGAAGCTCAGCGACGACCAGCTGCAGTGGCTGTGCGAACGAGGCCACGTGAAGCTGGTCGAGCCGGGGCCGGTCTACGCCGAGGGCTCCCCCGCGACCTGCTTCTACGTGCTGCTCGAAGGCACCGTGGTGATGTCGCGCCGGGTGGGCGCGGACGACATCGAGGTCGGCCGCACGTCCACGCGCGGCGTGTACACGGGCGCCTTCATGGCCTACCTGGGCGACAGCGTGCCGCAGGTCTACAACAACTCGGTGCGGGTGACCGAGCCGTCGCGGTTCTTCGTGCTGGACGCCGAGGTCTTCGCCCAGCTCATGCACGACTGGTTCCCGATGGCGGTGCACCTGCTCGAGGGCCTCTTCTTCGGCAACCGGAACGCGCAGGCGGCCATCGGGCAGCGGGAACGGCTGCTGGCGCTCGGCTCGCTGTCGGCGGGCCTGACCCACGAGCTCAACAACCCGGCCGCGGCCGCGGTACGGGCCACCTCGGCGCTGCGCGAGCGGGTGGCCGGGATGCGGCACAAGCTGGGCATGATCGCGGGCGGGAAGTGGGACCGGACCACGCTGGAGACGTTGATCAAATTGCAGGAAGAGGCGGCCGAACGGGTGCCGAAGGCGATCGCCCTGTCGCCGCTGGAAGCCTCCGACCGGGAGGACGCCATCGCGGACTGGCTCGAGGACCGCGGGTGTTCCGAAGGCTGGATGCTGGCCCCGGCCTTCGTGGCGGCTGGCCTCGACGTCGACTGGCTCGATCATGTCGAGGCGTCGGTCGACCCGTCGACGCTGGAGGCCGCGCTGCGCTGGCTGAACTACACGGTCGACACCGAGCTGCTGATGAACGAGATCGAGGACTCCACCACCCGGATCTCCACCCTGGTCGGCGCGGCCAAGCAGTACTCGCAGCTGGACCGGGCACCCTACCAGGTCGTCGACGTGCACGAACTGCTGGACAGCACGCTGATGATGCTGTCCGGGAAGATCCCGCCCGGCATCACCGTGGTGAAGGAGTACGACCGGTCGCTACCGCAGATCCCGGCGTACGCGGCCGAGCTGAACCAGGTCTGGACGAACCTGATCGACAACGCGATCTCGGCGATGAACGGCACCGGGACGCTGACGGTGCGCACCGGGAAGGTCCGCGAGGACGAGGACGAGGTGTTCGTGGAGTTCGACGACACCGGGCCCGGGGTCCCGCCGGAGATCAGGAACCGGATCTTCGAACCGTTCTTCACGACCAAGCCGGTGGGCGAGGGAACCGGCCTCGGACTGGACATCTCGTGGCGCATCGTGGTGAAGAAGCACCACGGGGACCTGTCGCTGGAGTCGTCGCCCGGGGACACGCGGTTCCGGGTACGGCTGCCGGTGACCTGGCAAGATACCGAGGAGAGCTGAACATGCCTGAGATAGACGGGATCGATCCTTCGGTGCCGCCGAGCGGAGAAGGCTGCGTTGAGTGCGAGGCGGCGGGCGGCTGGTGGGTGCACCTGCGCCGGTGCGCGCAATGCGGGCACATCGGCTGCTGCGACACCTCGCCCATGCAGCATGCGACCGCGCACGCCGGGGCTACGGGACATCCGTTCATCCGTAGCTTCGAGCCAGGCGAGGACTGGTTCTACAGCTACGACACCAAGGAGACCTACGACGGCCCCGAGCTCGCGCCGCCGCAGCACCACCCGATCGACCAGGGCGTGCCCGGGCCGAAGGGGCGGGTTCCGGCGGACTGGCGCCAGCACGTGCACTACTAGGACGTCCGCGGTCAGGCCGGGGCTAGGTGTTGAGATAGCGTTTCATCGCCAGATCGCCGAATCGGCAGATCACTAGACCGGCTGAGGAGATGGACGATGGAGCCTGACGGGTCCGCGCAGGTCGCCGTGTTCGTGGATTTCGAGAACCTCGTCCTCGGCGCGGTCAAGGAACTGCCCGACCAGGCGAACCCGGCACCGTACGAGGCCCTGACCCGGCTGTGCCGGGGCTATGGCAACGCATCGGTACGCCGCGCCTACGCGGACTGGGCCAACCCGCTGTTCGGCAGCCACCAGGATGACCTGGCGATCAACGGCGTGGACCTGATCCAGGTGGCGCGGGTCGGCATCCAGAACAAGAACGCCGCCGACATCCGGATGGCCGTCGACGCCATGGAGACCCTGATCGTGCACCCCGAGGTCAGCGTGTTCATCCTGGTCAGCGGCGACGGGGACTACTCGCCGCTGGTGCAGCGGCTGAGGGAGTTCGGAAAGTGGGTAGTCGGAGTCGGGACGGAAGCTAACGCGAGCCGGAAGCTGGTTTCAGTATGCTCGGAGTACAAGTACTGGGGCACATTGGTGGCGGAAGTCGAGCCCGCCGCGCGGCCGGTCGCGGCCTTCGATATTGCCCAAGCCGAGCGATTGCTGGTGCGGGCGCTCGAGGAGTCCGGCGTCGAGACGATGACGGCGGGCGGGCTGAAGAGCAAGATGCTGGCGCTCGACCCGGCGTTCGACGAGCATAATTACGGCGCCCGGAGCTTCCGCGCCTTCCTGGCCATGCTGCCGAAGCGGGCGGAGATCGCAGAGGCGGACGGCCCGGACATCACCGTCCGGCTGATCGAGGAGCCGCGGAAAACCACGAGGACGAGGAACCGTAAGTCCTGACCTTCGGTGTCAGTTGGCGATGCCGACGGTCTGGTGGAAGGCGGGAGACGAAACCGTCGCCCGGGTCGTGCCTGGGCGGGTTCGGGCGAGCCGGCGAGGGCACGGTGCCGATCGGCGCCGCGCTCACTACGATGATGCGCCGGACGCCGGCGGCCTGCATGGCCTGGGTGATGACCTGCCACGGCGGTTACATCGTGGCCGGCCGCTATGGCCTGCTCGAGCAGCTGCCGGCCGATGCCGCCCGTCGCCGCGAAGATGGTCAGTTTCACAGGATGCTTCCCTTGTCGCATGTCCTGAGCGCTGCAGGCGCGTTCAGCACCATGACGATCGCGACTGGCCGCAATGTGACACAGGGCTGGACCGCCGCTCTGCGGCCGGTTACGACCAGGAGGCGAGGACGAGGTCGACGGTCTCCCTGATCTGGTCGCGGGCTTCGGCCCGGCTTACGCCGGACATCAGCAGCAGGTCGTAGTCGGTGTCCTCGTGACGTACCGACGCCACTACCGCCAGTGTGAGAGCCTCCTCATCCAGTGATCGCCCGGCCGCCGAACGCCCGACACGGCCGCTTCCCCGCAGGCTCGTATGCCGCGCGATCGCCTCCGCTCGACCGACGGGGCAGCGCGGGAAGAGCCGCTTGATTTCCTTGATCATGGCGGCCTGCAATTCGACGTCCGCGGCGGCGCGGCGCTCGCGGTCCCGTTCGCGGCGCCGCGTGCGGGCGTCCTCGTCGGCCAGGCACTGCTGCTCCGCCTGCTCGAGCGCGGTCTCCTCCACTAGCAGGCCCTGCCGCTCGTACCGCTTGCGCGTGCGACTCCACCGCACCACCACGGCGGACAGGCCGCTGGCCTTCTTCGCCCGCCGGGTGAGCGCGGCCTCACCCGACGGCAAGAAGACCAGGTGGTCCATTTCCGCGCAGGCCAGGCACAGCGGGCCCGCGTCGTCCATGATGAGCAGGTCGCCAGTGCCCTGGCACTCCGCGCAGGTCCAGTCCCGGATCGGCTGGACGACGACCAGGTCGGGCGGTGAGTCCTGAGCCTTGACGATGCGGTCCCGTTTCGGCCCGGGGAGATCGCGCGAAACCCAGCGCGTCCGCCATACAGCCTCGACCGCTTCGGGTGCGCCGGCGAAGAATCGGAGCGGCCGGCGGTTCCTGGTGGCCGAGACGTACTCCGCCTCGGTCCGTTCCAGGCCGCGGTCCCTGGCCCAGCTGTCTAGGCAGACGATGAACTCGGTGATCCGGTCGCCAGGCACCGGCAGGAGCTCCGCGAGGTCCTCGACACGGCCGCGCCGCCAGTCGTCCACGTTGCTGGCGTGCAGCCAGCCGATCCCGACGCATACGTCGACGGGCGTGACGAACCCCTGCCGGGCGAGGGCCTCGGTGGCGGCCGCCGCGACCCTAGACTTCAGGTTGCGGCTCATGACTGCGAGCGTAGTCGTCTCAGACGACAGAGCTGGGATGCCGTTCAGCAGGCCGGGAAACCACGGCCGGGTCGTCGGCGTTGATGACCGAATCGAGCAGGCCAGGGAAGCGCCGGTCGAGGTCTTCCTGGCGGAGTTGCGCGTAGCCCCTGAGCCGGGGCGTTACCCGCGCCAGCTCGGTCTCGGCCATGGAACTGGCCATCGCGATCGACGCCGTGATCCTGCTCGCCACGGCCGGGCTGACCAGCCGAGTACAGCGCCGGGGCGGCGCGCTAGGCCGTCCCCGGCGCCTGGCGAACCCGCGGTCAGGCGGGGGTGATGACGACCTTGAGGGCGGAGTTCTCGGCGGCGTTCTTGAAGACGTCGTACGCCTCGTCCATCTGGGCGAAGGTGAACGAGTGGGTGCCCATCTTCTCCGCCGGGATGCGGCCGCTGGCCACCATCTTCAGCAGGGTGGGGATGGATACCGTGTCGACCAGGCCCATGGTCAGGGTGACGTTCTGGATCCACATGTCCTGCATGGGCAGCGAGACCGGGACGCCGTGCACGCCGATGTTGGCGATGGTGCCGCCTGGGCGGACCAGGGACGCCGCCGTGAGCAGGGTCTCGGGGTAGCCGACGGCCTCGATCGAGACGTCAACGCCGACGCCGCCGGTCAGGTCCAGCACCTCGGCGGTGGTGTCGTCGCTAGCCTCCACGGTGTCGGTGGCGCCGAAGTCGCGCGCCGTGTCCAGCCGGAACTTGTTCGTGTCGACCGCGATGACCCGGGAGGCGCCCCACAGGCCGGTGGTCAGGATCGCGGACAGGCCGACCGCTCCGGCGCCGACCACCGCGACGGTGTTGCCGGGGCGGACCTTCCCGGCGAGCACGCCGACCTCGTAGCCGGTCGGCAGCGAGTCGGCCAGGAAGATGGCCTGCTCGTTGGTGACGTTGCCGGGCACCGCGTACAGCGAGGTGTCGGCGTACGGGACGCGGACCGATTCGGCCTGGGTGCCGTCGATCAGGTGGCCGAAGATCCAGCCGATCCCGCCGACCGTCTGGCAGTGCGAGGGCATGTTCCGCTGGCAGTACTCGCAGCGCCCGCACTTGGTGATGGCGGGGACGAGCACGCGGTCGCCGACGCTGAATCCCTTGACCGCGTTGCCGACCTCGGTGACGGTGCCGACCGCCTCGTGACCGAGGATGCGGCCGTCGGTGACCGCGGGTACGTCGCCGTGCAGGATATGCAGGTCGGTGCCGCAGATCGTGGTGGTATCGACCGTGACCACGACGTCGGTTGGTTCCCTGATGGCGGCATCGGGGACGTCTTCCCACGCCTTCTGGCCTGGTCCGTGGTATACGAGGGCTTTCATTAAGCCGACGTTAGTTATCCCCCCCGCGTTCGGCTGTTTCAATATTGGACTATCCGGCCAGCTTCTGTCACTCCGGCGCCGGGGCGGGCGGATTATGCGTCAGGGATCTGACTGAGCAATTCCGCGGTGCCGTCCCGGCCGAGCGCGGGGATGTAGGGAATGAGACCCAGGTCGAGGGCCTGCGCCTGGACCGGCGGCGGAAGCTGTTTCACAAGGCTGGACTCGCCGCAGCCATAGCGGGAACGACGGCCCGTTCGGTGCGGTTCTACGATGAGGCTGGCCATCTGTGCACGGGAGATCTCATGTCAGCACTCGACGATGCGGGCCGCGAGATGCGGCTGCGGCGGGCCGGGCGGGTGATCGTGCTCGATCCGGAGGACCGGGTGCTGCTGTTCCGGTATGACGACGGGCCGCCTAACGAGCGGCACTGGTGCACGCCGGGCGGCGGGCTGAACGACGGCGAAGACTATCCGGCCGGGGCACAGCGCGAGCTGGCCGAGGAGACGGGCTGGTTTGACGTGCCGATCGGCGCTGAGGTGCACGAGCGGACGCTGACGATGGAGTACGCCGAGAAGATCATCCGGCAGCACGAGCGGTTCTTCCTGGCCCGGGTGGACGTCGGCGAGCGCGGTCTCGGCGAGGTCGCGGACATGCACGTCTCGGACGGGATCGCAGCCTGGCGCTGGTGGACGCTGGCCGAGCTGGACGGCACCGACGAGGTGGTCTGGCCGTCAGGCCTGGCCGGCCTTATCCGGGGGCTTATCGGCTGAACTCGCAGGGCAGGTGCTTGATGCCGTTGATGAAGCTGGACAGCAGGCGGTCCGGCTCGCCCGCGGTGATGCCGGGTACCCGGGTCAGCAGCTCGCGCAGCATCACTCGCAGCTCGCGACGGGCCAGGTGGGCACCGAGGCAGTAGTGCGGCCCCGGGCCGCCGAACCCGATATGCGGGTTGGGCGACCGGGTGATGTCGAAGCGTTCGGGATCAGGGAACATGTCCTCGTCGCGGTTGGCCGAGTTGTAGTACAGGACGACCTTGTTGTCCTTGCGGTAGTCCTGCCCGTTCATGGTGTAGTCCCGGGTGAGGGTCCGCCGCATGAACACGACCGGCGAGGCGTACCTGACGATCTCCTCCACCGCGCCCTCGAGCCGGCCATCGAGGTCGTCGAGGAGCAGGGCGCGCTGGCCGGGGTACTCGGTGAACAGCATCAGCCCATGGGAAAGCGCGTTGCGGGTGGTCTCGTTGCCCGCCACTACCAGCAGGATGAAGAACGAAGCGAGCTCGGCGCTGGTCAGCTGCTCGCCGTCGATGTTCGCGGTGACCAGCGCGGAGACCAGGTCCTCGTGGGGGGCCTGGGCGCGTTCGGCGGCCAGGGCGGTGACCAGATCGGCCAGCGCCTGCCCGGCGCCGAGCAGCTGGAGCACCGCCTGGTCCATGTCCTCGGACATGAACTCGGGATCGGCTCCGGACAAGATGATGTTGGTGTTGGCCAGGACCATGTCGTACTGGTCGTCCGGGATGCCCATCATGTCGCAGATGATCTTCAGCGGCAGCCGGGCGGCGACGTTCGCCACGAAGTCGCACGGCCCGGTGGCCAGCAGGTCGTCGACGACGGTAACGGCCGCGCCGCGCACGTCATCCTCGAACTTGGCGATCAGCCGCGGGCTGAACGCGCGGGAGACGATCCGCCGTAGCCTCGCGTGCCTGGGGTCGTCCATGTTGATCATCGACCCGAAGTACTCGTTGAACTCGACCGGCAGGTCCTCGATGCTGGTCGCGCCCTGCGCGGAGGAGAACACGGCGGGGTACTTGCTTGCCTCGACCACGTCTGCGTACTTCACCAGGGCGTAGTAGCCCGAGCCCTGCTCGCTGAACGGGCTCTCGGGCTCCTCGAAGAACCGGGGCCGCGGCTCGGCCCGGAGCCGGGCGAAAGCGGCGGCCCGTTCGGTGAGCGGCAGTGCCCAGAACTCCCTGGCCGACAGGTCGATCCCGTCCATCCCGGCAACTGTCATGACCCCGTGCCTTTCACTAGAACGTGTTCTTACTTCATCATGGGGCATCGTGGTGTGACTAGGCCAGGCAAGGGCAGAGTGCCCCGCATGGCAGCTACACAGCCGCGTACAGGCGGGATCGAGGTCCGGTCGATCGACTACGTGCCGCTGAACGAGCGGCACGGCAAAGTCTGGCACCTCGGCCCGCTGTGGTTCATGTCGAACGCGCAGATCGCGACGCTGGCGGTGGGCCTGATCAGTATCAGCGAAGGTGCGTCGCTGTTCTGGTCGGTGCTCGCCATCGTGATCGGCGTGCTGGCCGGCACGCTGTTCATGGCATTCCATTCGGCACAGGGACCGCAGCTGGGCCTCCCGCAGATGATCCAGTCCCGGCCGCAGTTCGGTTACGTCGGGGCGCTGCTCGTCTGGCTGTTCGCCTACGTGCAGTACGCCGGCTTCAACGTGTTCAATACGATCCTGGGCGGCGAGGCGATGAGCCGCACCGCGCACGGTCCGGTCAAGCTCTGGGTAGTTATCCTCACAGTGGTGGCGCTGGTGGTCGCGCTGGTCGGCTACGACCTCATTCACAAGGCCGAGCAGTGGCTGACCTACCTGATGATCGTCGTCTTCGGCATCTTCACGATCACGCTGTTCTTCCTCCACTACCCGGCGGGCACCTTCGACGTGGGCACGTTCAAGGCGAGCCCGTTCTTCGGCCAGTTCGGCGTGGTGGCCGGGTACCAGATCAGCTGGGCGATCTACGTCTCGGACTACTCCCGCTACATGCCGCCGGACGTTCCCGTGCGCAAGACCTTCTACTGGACCTACTGGGGCTCGGCGATCGGCGGCGCCTGGATGATGATCACCGGCGCCGTCCTGGCCGCCTGGGCAGGCTCGAACTTCGACGGCACCGGCATCGCGGAACTCGACCAGGTCGGGGACCACGTCTTCACCGGCTTCGGCGCCATCGTGCTCATCCTGGCCACGCTTGGCCTGGTCTCAGTCACCGCGCTGAACATGTACGGCGGCTCGCTGACCCTGATCAGCGCGGTCGACTCGTTCCGCAAGGTGCGGCCCACGATCGGGCTGCGCGTCGCCACCGTCGGCTTCACCGCGCTGCTCTCACTGGTCGGAGCGCTGGCGGCGACGAAGAACTTCTCGGGAACTTCAACAACTTCCTGCTGCTGGTCTTGTACCTGTTCATCCCGTGGACCGCGGTGAACCTGGTCGACTACTACATCGTGCGGCGGGGACACTACGCGATCGTCGAGATCTTCAACCCGCGCGGGATGTACGGGCGGTGGGGGTGGCGGGGCATCGTCGCCTACCTGATCGGCTTCGCCGCCATGTCCCCCTTCTTCGACGTGGGCACGCTCTACGAGGGCGTGGCCGCCCAGGCGCTCGGCGGCGCGGACATCTCGTTCTTCGTCGGGCTGCCGGTCGCCGGGCTCCTGTACTACCTCTTCACCCGCTCGGTCGACGTGGCGGCTGAGACGCGGGTGGCCGAGGCCGAGGCGGCGGAACTCGAGGAGGCCGCGCAGCGGCACGAATGACCGCTACGCTGGCGGCGTGAGCTCGCCATCTATGCCCCTGGCCGACCTGGGTCGCAGCGGCCTGCAGGTCAGCAGGCTGGCACTCGGATCCTGGCGTACCTACGAGCGGATCAGCCGCGACCAGGGCATCCGCGTCATGCAGGCCGCCCGGGTGGCCGGCATCAACTTCCTCGACGACGCGCGCTACAACGACTAAACCGGGCACGCGCCGATGCCGACCGGGTACTCGGAGGTGGTCTTCGGCGAACTGTTCCGCGGCGCGGGCTGGCGGCGGGACGAGGTGATCGTGTCCAACAAGCTCTGGTGGGAGTTCTGGCCGGGCCCCGCGAACTGGCCGCCCTGGCCAGGGATATCGACGCGGCCCCGGCCAGCCTGGCGATGGCGTTCGCGCTGCTCGATCCGTCGGTGACTACCGTCTTGTTCGGGGCCACGAGTCCCGGGCAGGTCAGCGCGAACCTCGGAGCGCTCGCGCTGGCGGACAGGCTGACGCCGGATGAGCGCGAACGCCTCGTCGCCATCGGCGCCCCGAGCTAACCGGCCTGCCACAGCCCGTAGGCTGGGCGTGTGCCCCGCCTCGAAGCATGCCTCGTTGACGCCTATGACACGATCGTGACCTGCGATTTCTCTATTATTCAGAACGAGCTGTCGGCGCTGTCCGGCATCTCCCCCGGTACCTGGCAGGTCGAGTACGCCCGGATCGGGGCCCTGGTATCCGACGGCCGGATCTCGAAGGCCGAGGCGTTCGCACGCCTGCTGCGGGCGGTCGGCCGGGAGGCCCGCCCCGGCCTGGTGGCCGAGCTGGTACGCCAGGACCAGGAGCTCCTGCTTGCGCACGCGCGCCTGTACGATGACGCGATCCCGTTCCTGCAGCGGCTCCGGGATCGCGGCATCAAGATCGCGATCGTCAGCAACTGCGCGGAGAACACGCGCCCGCTGCTGGTCAAGCACGGCGTGGACGCGCTCGCCGACACGCTGGTGCTGTCGTGCGAGGTCCGTTCGGCCAAGCCGGCGGCGGAGATATTCCGGTGCGCGCTCGACCGGCTCGGGGTCACCGCGGAGGCCGCGGTCTTCGTGGACGACCAGCCGGGCTACTGCGCGGGCAGCGTGGCCGCGGGCATCCGCGCGGTCCAGATCGTCCGAGGTGAGCTGGACGGGCAGGTACCGGCGCCGGGAACCACGGTGGTCCGGTCGCTGCCGGAGGTCGAGGCCCTGTTCGGCGAGTAGCGGGAACCCAGTCCGTTCGGTACCTAGGCTTGGGTGCATGGACACCGGCGTAGCGATCTTCCCGACCCACGATGCCATCGCGCCCGCGGACATGGCGCGGCTCGCCGAGGAGCGCGGGCACGAGTCGCTGTTCTTCCCCGAGCACACGCACATCCCGGCCGCCCGCCAGACGCCCTGGTCCGGCGGGCGTGAGCTGCCGCGCAGGGAGCGCTTCAGGCGCTGCGACACCACCCGTGCCGCGATCTTTTGGCGTGAATGCCACATTCATGCAGGTAGAGGTGCATGAATGGGACATTCACGCCGTATGAATGGGTGGGTCGAGGCGGACTAGAGTGCTCCGCCTTCAGCGGGCTAGCGGACCAGGGTGTCGAGGAGGTGGGTGAGCTCGGCGGCCGGGTCGGCGGTGAGGCCGCTGTGCACCGGCCCGGGCTGGACGATGGTGGATCTGGGGGCGGTGAGCCAGCGGAAGCGCTCGCCGAGCGGCCGACCGGACAGCGGGCCCTCGGTGCAGGCCTGCTCGAACGCGGACAGGGCCGCCCGTACCGCGTCGAGGTCGGCGGCCGGGTCGACGGCCAGCAGGCGGGCCTCGATGAGCCAGATGTTGCGGTGCCAGACTAGGAGGTTCGGGTTGCGCCAGGTGCGGTCGACGTTGTGCACGAGCGCGTCGAACCAGAGCACCTGGCTGGCGAACTCCGGCTCGGCCGTCCAGCCGAGCGGGTCGAAGCCGAACGAGCCGGGCAGGAAGTCCACGCCGAGGTCAAGGCTCTCGCTGGCTCGCAGCAGGTCCTGGATCTCGGGGTCGGGCTCGCTGACGGCGATCCGGGGGCCGAGCCCGGCTAGGACCAGTTCGGGGACGCGCAGCCCCAGGCGGCGGGCGCGGCGGGCGCCGGTTCTCGCTCGTTCGACGGAGGCCGGCTGGCAGACTCATCGGTGCCCCGATGAGCTGCCTACCTCACAGGCCGAACTGCTCGCGCGTCCCCGCCGGGACCAGGTCCGCGTACTCGCGGTGCTCGGTGATCCAGCTCCGCACGAACGGGCAGTAGGGCAGCACCGCCAGGTGCCGGGCGCGGGCCTCGTCCAGGGCCGTCCGGACGAGCTGGCTCGCCAGGCCGTGGCCGCGGAACCGGTCGTCGGTCTCGGTGTGAGTAAACGCGATCTCATTCCCGCGCAGGTGGTACAGGACGAACCCAGCCACCTCGCCGTCCGCGAGGATCTCGAACCGAGCCTTGTCCGGGTTATCGGTGACCTCCACGTCCATGGGCTCAGGCTATCCCGCGGTGGCCCGGTAACAGGCGAAGTCCAGCGCCTCGCGGGCCAGCGGCGGCCAGGGCAGCGCGGAGGCGGGATCCAGGCTGAACCATTCCTTCATCGGCGTGCCCTTATTGGCGTCGAACCGCTCGCCGTGGCCGTCCGCGACAAGCTCGTCCACCCGGGCCGCGGGCAGCTTGACCACCAGCTGGCCGCGGACGTACATCGCGAAGATCTTCCGGCGGTAGCGCAACGCGCCGCGGCCGAACCCGCTGCCGCCCGTGGGCGGCGTCACCCCGTCTACGCCGGCGAACTCGTCGACCAGATCCTCATACCGCTCCTCCGGCGTCATGGTCCTAGCTTCGCACGGTCGCGCCGGACCGCGGCGGCAGCCGCGTCAGCGGACCTCGGTGGCGTACACCACGATGTTGCTCAGGTAGTGGCCGGTGGCGGAGTCGAAGGCGCCGCCGCAGGTGATGAGGCGCAGCTCCGCGTCGGGCGTGGGGCCGTACACCGCCTCGGTCGGGAACTGATCCTTCAGGTACGTCTGGATCGACGTGACCCGGAACTCAGCGGTGGTCCCGTCGGCTCGCTTGACGAAGACGTCATCGCCGCTGCGCAGTTCGGACAGCCGGTAGAACACCCCGGGACCGGTTTCCGAGTCGATGTGCCCCACGATGATGGCCGAGCCGATGGAGCCCGGCCGGGGGCTCCCCGTGTACCAGCCCGCGACCGTGGTCGAGGAGGGCACCTGCATGGCGCCACCCCGGGCCAGGCCCAGGGTGATCAGGTTGGTCCTCACGCCGATCAGCGGGATGGTCAGCGAGACCGGGCTGGCGACCGGGGCCGGCGCCGCCGACTGCGGCGGGGCCACGATCGGGCCGGTGGGGGCGGGCAGCGCCGCTACCCCCGCTGCGACCGGGCGCAGGGCCGGAGTCGAATGCCGGGTCAGCAGCAGGCCCGCGGTACCGCCCACGATCACCGCCAGGCCGGCCGCGAAAACAATCGCGGCCGGCCTGCGGATCGGCATCTTCAGATCCCGGTGTTCATCTGACGGCGCCGCAGCCTGATGCCGCCAGTCACGGCGACCAGCGCGCCGGCTCCGATGACCGCCAGCCACGGCAGCGGCGATCCCGGGCCGTGCCCCGCGGTGCCGCCGAACCCGGTGGTGACCCCGCCCGCGGGCGGCTTGCCGGCGCCGGCGGCGTCCGTCAGGTTGACGATCTCGAGGCCGTTAGCACCGTCGAGGACCACCATCGTGTGCACGGTTCCGGCGGCCATGTCCCAGCGCCCGGTCGCGGTCGACGTGGAGCCGATGGCCTGCATGGTCCACGTATTGGCCGGGATGGCCTGGTAGGCGCTCACCGAGGCGAAGGTCGCCTTGGGCACGATGGTCTGCCCGCCGCAGGTGAACTTGACCGTCTGCTCCTTCAGCGAGGCCTGGATCACCCGGACCGCGGACTTACCCGACGGCGTGGTCAGCTGGTCGTCCAGCACCTGCAGCCGCAGGCCCGACTTGGGGCCCATGCCCGCCACCGTGTAGGCGTGACCGGCCTTGACCGTCACGCTGGTGGACAGGACCGGCTGGCTCGACGCGGCGGCGCCGGCCGCCCGCATGGCCACGCTGTAGTCGCCGGCGGTGACGGCCTCGTAGGGCGAGACCTCTCCGTAGGAGACGTGGTGCAGCACGATCTTGGCGTTGGAATTGCCGAACGAGTACAGGTAAACGTCGACCGGAGGGGTGTCCGGCGACAGGTGCGCCAGCCTGATCCAGCCGGTGCCTTGCGTCGCCGCCGAGGCGGCCGCGGCGGGAACGCCGAGCAGCAGGGCCGACGCCGCCACGAGCATGATGATTCGTCTCGTTATATTTGAAATCCTCACATTGATCCCTCCCCAAGCTGTTGAATCTCTAGGAGCCTTCTAGTCCCATCGGACCCGGAGCGTCGTACCGCACGGTGACCACACGTTGGCCGTTAGCGATCTGGGTTATGCGGGCCACCGCCGGTGCGTACAGGTCTTGCTGAGCCTTGAGGAACGCGACCATCGCTGGCAGGCCCGTAGCTGCGGTAGCACCGAGTTCGGCGCCGCGCAACGGCACGTCCGAGCTCGCGCCAGGCGAGGGGTCATCGAACGTTATCAGCTGAATCCGCATGAGGCCCGCAAGTGTCCCAAGCGTTACCAGAAGACGCGGATCTACCTGGCCGCCCAGCAATGCTTTCCTGGCCTGCGCGGAGGCCTGGACATGGTTGTTGGTCAGCAGCTGCTCACCCGCGGCGATGCGGTTCTTCAGGTCGGTCGCGAGCTGGGCCTCGAACGCCTGGCTGCCGTCCGGCGCGATGTAGCGGACGTCGACCCGCCCCGCGCCCGAGCCGAAGCTGGCGATCACCAGCGGGGCGTAGACGCTGGCCAGGCGGGTGCCGAACTGGTTCCTTATCACCGGCGTGGCCACGACAAGCTGCGCGCCAAGAGGATCGGGAGACGTCGTCTGGAGCGGCAAGAGCCGGGCCGCGGGGAAGCCGCTCTTCTGCAGCTGATTGCACATCTCCAGGTCGCAGGCTACGACGATGTCAGAGGCCACTTCCGTGGTGATCCACTGCGCCGTCTGCTGCCGGTCGGCCGCCGCTACCTGGATCGCATTAGCGCCATGGTGCCCGGCCCCGGCCGGACGGGTCGTCTCCCGCTGGGTGAACGCCAGCGTCACGCCCGCGCCGAGTGCCATGGCTATCAGCGCGCTTATCACCATGACGAGACGCCGGTGGCTGCCCCGGTGCCGGTAGTGGCGGTCGAACCACAGGCGAAGCGTGGTGCCCGCCACCGTCGGCCACGACGGATTGGCATGGCTGACCGTGCCCGGCGTACGATGCTGAAGCTCCTGCCCCATCTCCGCTCCCCCACAGCCCCGGCGGTGGTGGTGGGTGGACGGGACTGTCTGTCAAGCTGTTCGATCATACGCTGTCTGCTGATGTCCGCCAATATAATCATTTATCAATCTCTATCGCCAGGAACTCCGTGATCATCACCATCGATGATCACGGTGCGCGTTCCGCCTCATATCTATAGGACGGGCGGACGGGAGGCCAGGGAACGGGTGACGATAGCGTCAGCCGGAAGGCCGGATCAGCGCCCCGGACGACTAACCGGCCCGGCCGGCGTCTCGTCACTCAGCATCTTGTCCCGGATGGCGGCCCACTGGAGCGAATGCCGGATGCCCTCGGTGAGGTCGTAGCGGGCCTGCCAGCCCAGCAGGCGCTCGGCCCGGGCGACGCGGGTAAAGGCACCGGCGACGTCACCGGGCCGCCGGGGGGCCTCGCGCGCCTCGACGGGATGCCCCGCGACCTGGTTGAACGCGGTGAGGAGCTCACGGACCGTGGTGCCGGTGCCGGTGCCGAGATTGATCACGGTCACCGGCCCGGGCAGGGCATCGAACCGGGTCAGCGCGGCGACGTGCGCCGTGGCCAGGTCCCAGACGTGGATGTAGTCCCTGATGCCCGAGCCGTCCCTGGTCGGCCAGTCGGTGCCGGTGATCTGGAACGGGACGCCTTCGTCGTGCGCCTGGATCATCTTGCCCAGGGCGTGCGTCGGCCGCCGTAGCTGCAGCCCTGTCCGCATCCCGGGATCGGCGCCGATCGGGTTGAAGTACCGCAGCGACAGCACGCGGATCGGCTGGGTGGCGGCGATGTCGGCGAACATGGCCTCGCACACCGCTTTCGTCCGCGCGTACGGGCTCTGCGGGTCGATGGCCGAGTCCTCGTCGACGCTCAGGTCCTCGCTGGCCCGGTAGATGGCGGCCGAGGAGCTGAAGATCAGCCGCGGGCAGCCGTTGCGCAGCAGGTGCGCGGTGAATTCCAGGCTGCTGGCGACGTTAGCCCGATAGTACCCGACCGGGTTGGCGACCGAGTCCGGGACCACGATCAGGGCCGCGCAGTGGATCACCGCGCCGATACCTGGGTGCTCGGCGAAGATGCGGTCGACCAGCCGCCCGTCGGCGATGTCGCCCTGGTAGAACGCATGGCCCGCGGCGAACTCGCGCCTGCCGGCCACCAGGTTGTCCAGGATCACCGGGCTGATCCCAGCGTCCGCGCAGGCCGAAGCGATCGTGCTGCCGATAAACCCGGCTCCCCCGGCGATCAGGACCTTCATAGGGACGGAGCCTACCGGGACGGCCCTAGAGGGCGTCGAGGCCGAGGATCTCCACCGAGCGCTCGCGCATCTCGACCTTGCGCACCTTGCCGGTCACCGTCATCGGGAACTCCTCCACGATGTGCACGTACCGCGGGATCTTGTAGTGCGCCAGCTGTCCGGTGCAGAACGCGCGCAGCGCCTCGGCGGTCAGCTCGGGTGCGCCCGAGCGCAGGCGCACCCAGACCATGAGCTCCTCCCCGTACTTGGTGTCGGGCACGCCGATGACCTGGGCGTCCAGGATGTCGGGGTGGGTGTAGAGGAACTCCTCGATCTCCCGCGGGTAGATGTTCTCGCCGCCCCGGATCACCATGTCCTTGATCCGCCCGGTGATGGCCAGGTAGCCGTCGGAGTCCATGACCGCGAGGTCACCGGTGTGCATCCAGTGCGCCGTGTCGACCGCCTCGGCGGTCTTGTCCGGCTGATTCCAGTAGCCGATCATCACCGAGTACCCGCGGGTGCACAGCTCGCCCGGGGTGCCGCGCGGCACCGTCCGGCCCGTCTCCGGGTCGATGACCTTCACCTCCAGGTGCGGCCCGACCCGGCCGACGGTGGACACCCGGCGGTCGACCGAGTCGTCGGCGCGGGTCTGGGTGGATACCGGCGAGGTTTCCGTCATGCCGTAGCAGATCCCCACCTCGGTCATCGACATCCGCTCGATGACCTGCTTCATCACCTCGACCGGGCACGGTGAGCCGGCCATGATGCCGGTGCGCAGGCTGGACAGGTCGTAGTCGGCGAAGCCGGGGACGGACAGCTCGGCGATGAACATGGTGGGCACGCCGTACAGCGAGGTGCAGCGCTCGGCCTGCACCGCCTGCAGGGTCGCGGCCGGGTCGAAGGCCGGTGCCGGGATGACCATGCACGCCCCGTGGCTGGTCGCGGCGAGGTTGCCCATGACCATGCCGAAGCAGTGGTAGAACGGCACCGGGATGCAGATCCGGTCCGCCTCGGTGTAGTTGCACAGCTCGCCGACGAAGAACGCGTTGTTGAGGATGTTGTGATGCGACAACGTCGCGCCCTTCGGGAAACCGGTGGTCCCCGAGGTGTACTGGATGTTGATGGGATCGTCGGTGTCGAGTTCGATGACGTCCAGCGCGCCGCGGTCCATGCGGCGCCCGGCGTCCAGGAGCGCGCGCCATTCCGGGCTGCCGAGCAGCACGACGGCATTCAGCTCCGGGCAGCGCGGGCGCACCTCGGCGATCATCGCGGCGTAATCGGAGGTCTTGAGTCGCTCGGCTGCCACGAGCAGCGTGCTGCCCGACTGGTTGAGCACGAATTCGAGCTCGCGGGTGCGGTACGCGGGGTTGATGTTTACCAGGATCGCGCCGATCTTCGCGGTCGCGTACTGGGTGAGCGTCCACTCGGCGCAGTTAGGCGCCCAGATGCCAACCCGGTCCCCCTTGCCGATGCCCATCTCGAGCAATCCCAGGGCCAGCGCCTCCACGTCGGCGGCGAGCTCCGCGTAGGTCCACCGTCGGCCGACTGGGCAGTCCACCAGCGCCTCGCGATCGCCGAACGCCCGCACGGTGGCGTCGAAGTTGCCGCCGATCGTGTCGCCCAGCAGCGGCGTCGCTGATTCTCCCGACGAGTAACTAAGTGCGGCAGACATGGCCCGCCCACCTCCAAGCCTGGTTTTACCTGGCATTCCTTCCCCCGTCCAGCATGGCATGCTTTTACCGGTAAACCTTATCGAGAACTTGACATCACGCGATCAACGCGAAGGCGGATAATAGGCTCAATACATGGGGCGGCCCTGGCCATAAGCGCCAGGCCGTTGGAGGGTGGAACATGCAACTCCGGCTGCTAAATGTGGCAGTGGACGGCGGGGACATGCGTGTGCTCCTGTGGGGGACAGGCAAGCGCGTGGCGGTCGCCGTGCACGGAATTACGGCTTCTGGTATGTCGTGGCAGGCGGTCGCGCGCCATATGCCGCCTGATTGGACGCTGGCAGCGCCCGACCTGCGCGGTCGTGGTCACAGCCGTGACCTGCCCGGCCCTTACGGCTTGGATCGGCACGCCAGGGACGTGGTGGCGGTGCTGCGCCATTTCGGCGGGCGGCCGGTGCTCGCCGGGCATTCGATGGGAGCGTATGTCGCGCTGCTGGCCCGTGACGCGCACCCCGAACTGGTGCGCAGGCTGGTGCTGGTCGACGGGGGGCTGCCGCTGCCGGTGGCTGACGGCGCCGACCTGGACGCCGTGCTCGAGGCCACCCTCGGACCGGCGATAGCGCGGCTCGGGCAGACCTTCCCCAGCACCGAGGCGTACCTGGACTTCTGGCGGGCGCACCCGGCCCTCGCCGCGCACTGGACCCCCGACGTCGGGGCGTACGCCCGTTACGACCTGACCGGCGAGCCCGGCCAGCTACGGTCGCGCGTGGTCGAAGACGCGGTGCGCACCGACGGCCGCGACGTGCTCGCGGAGAAGCCGTTCGCGGACGCGCTGCAGCGGCTGAGCAGGCCGACCCCGCTGCTGACCGCTGCGACCGGGATGTTCGGCGCCCCGCCGCCGCTGATCCCGCACGACGTCGTTGAGGCGTGGCAGGGACGCGTCCCGGCCTTGCGGCCGCAGGTCGTGCCGGACATGAACCACTACACGATCCTGTTCGAGCGGGAGGGCGCGGCGGCCGTGTCCCAGGCGATCAGATCGGCGGCGCTCTGAATAGAGTAGGTGCGTGACTCAGCTGAGCGAGGCACGCCCCGCCGGGTCGTTCGGCACGCTCGTCGACGTGGTCGCTTCCGGCCGCGTGCTCATCCTGAGCGGCGCCGGGCTGTCCACCGAGTCGGGTATCCCGGACTACCGGGGCCCGACCGGCCTGGCCCGGCGGGCGCAGCCGATGACGTACCAGGCCTTCACCGGCAGCGAGGCGGCGCGGCGCAGGTACTGGGCGCGCAGCTACCTGGGCTGGCGGCACATCGCCCGGGCGGCGCCGAACGACGGCCATCGCGCCGTGGCCGAGCTGAGCGGCCGCGGGCTGCTGACCGGGATTATCACGCAGAACGTTGACGGCCTGCACCAGGCGGCGGGAGCGTTCGGGGTCACCGAGCTGCACGGCAGCCTGCACCGGGTCATCTGCCTCTCGTGCGGGCAGCGGACGGCGCGCACCGAGCTGGACCGGCGGCTAGAGGCCGCCAATCCCGGCTGGGACGCGCGGCTGGCCACCGTCAGTGTTCAGTCCCGGCCCGACGGGGACGCGGTCCTGGACGACGAGGCTACCGAGTCGTTCCAGGTCGTGGCCTGTGCCGCGTGCCGGGGCGTGCTCAAGCCCGACGTGGTGTTCTTCGGCGAGAACGTGCCCAGGCCGCGGGCCGAAGCCTGTTACGCGATGGTCGAACGGTCCAGGGCCCTGGTGGTCCTGGGGTCGTCGCTCACCGTGATGTCCGGCTTCCGGTACGTCAAGCACGCGGCCGGGCGGCAGCGGCCCGTCGTGATCGTCAACCAGGGCACGACCCGCGGCGACGCGTACGCCGCCGTGACCCTCGACGCTCCGCTGGGACCGACCCTGACCGAACTGGTGGCCGCGCTCCCCGTGGTTGAGAACAGAGCGGCGGGATGACCGGCTTCGACGTCGTGACCGGAGCGTTCAGCTATTCTGGCGCGGCCATTGCGAGGGAACTGCAGGCGGCGGGGCGGCGCGTGCGCACGCTCACCGGCCACCCCAGCCGGGCGACGTCCGAGCGAGGCAGCATCGAGGTCAGGCCGCTGGATTTCACCGATCCCGCGGCGCTGGCCCAGTCGATGCGCGGCGCCGGGACGCTGTACAACACCTACTGGGTGCGGTTCGCCCACGGGGACGTCGACCATCCGGTGGCGGTGACCCGCTCGCGCGCGCTGTTCCAGGCCGCCGCCGCCGCCGGGGTGCGGCGGATCGTGCACGTGTCGATCACCAACCCGAGCGCGGATTCGCCGTATCCCTACTTCCGCGGCAAGGCGGCGGTGGAGCAGGCGCTGCGCGATCTCGGCGTCTCGCATGCCGTGCTGCGGCCGGCCATCCTGTTCGGCGGCGACGGCGTCCTGATCAACAACATCGCCTGGCTGCTGCGCCGCCTGCCGGTGTTCGCCGTCGGCGGCACCGGCGAGTACCGCATCCGCCCGATCCACGTCGACGACCTGGCCCGGCTGGCGGTACGGGCCGGGAATGCCGCCGCGACCGAGGTCATCGACGCCGTTGGTCCCGAACGACCCAGCTTTCTCGCCCTCGTGCAGACGATCAAGGCCGCCGTGGGGAGCCGCAGCCAGGTGATCCGGGTGCCCGGAGCGTTCATCCCGGCCGCCGGCCGGCTGCTCGGCCTGGCGCTCCGCGACACCCTGCTCACCACCGAGGAATACCGGGCGATGGCGGACGGCCTGGCCGACACCGAGGGGCCGGCCACCGGCGAGACGGTCCTGAGCCAGTGGATCGCGGACCACAAGGACACCCTGGGCCGCGTCTACGCCAACGAGCTCACCCGTCACTTCCGCTGAGCAGTTACCTGTACGCACAGGAGCAGACCTCAGTCACTCCGGCACCGCCTGTATCCGGCTCCATGGGCCCCGGTGCCGCCGTGAGTGGCGGCGCGGACGCTGGAGTGTACTCCCGTAACTCCGGCACCGCCAGCACCGGGTAATTCGATGTGGATGTCCCATTCATGCAGCTGGAAATTCCGAAAAATAAGGCGTAGCATCCTGGAATGCGGCATCCTGCTGTGGTATGAGCGGCAACGAGGAAACGGGGCAGGTGCTGGCGGCGAAGTTCGGGGTGATCTTCCCGCATCTGGATGAGCGGCAGCGGCGGCTGCTGATGGGGGTCGAGGCCCGGGCGCTGGGTCATGGCGGGATCCGGCTGGTGGCCCGGGCCGCCGGGGTCCGCGAGGCAACCGTGTCGCTGGGCGTTACCGAGCTGGACTCCGGCGCGGAGCCGCTGGGCCGGGCGCGGCGGCCGGGCGGGGGTCGCAAGCGGGCCGCCGACCTGGATCCCGGGCTGCGCCCGGCGCTGCTGGCGCTGGTCGAGCCGGAGGAGCGGGGCGACCCGATGTCGCCACTGCGGTGGACGGTGAAGTCCACGCGGAACCTGGCGGCCGAGCTGACCCGTCAGGGTCACCGGGTCGGCGCCGATACCGTCGCTGACCTGCTCCGGGAGGAGGGCTTCAGCCTGCAGGGCAACGCCAGGACGATCGAGGGCAGGCAGCACCCGGACCGGGACGGCCAGTTCCGGTACATCAACGAGCAGGCCCGGGCCTTCGCCACCGCCGGCGACCCGGTGATCAGCGTGGATGCCAAGAAGAAGGAGCAGGTCGGGCAGTACGCCAGCGGCGGCCGCACCTGGCGGCCCGGAGGCAACCCGGTCAAGGTCCGCGACCACGACTTCCCCGGCCCGGGCAGCGGCACGGCCATCCCGTACGGGATCTATGACCTGGCCGCCAACGCGGGCTGGGTGAACGTGGGCACCGACCGCAACACCGCGCAGTTCGCGGTGGAATCGATCCGCCGCTGGTGGAAGGACCGCGGCAGCGCGGACTACCCCGCCGTGCGGCGGCTGCTGATCACCGCGGACGGCGGCGGGTCCAACGGCTACCGGACCCGCGCCTGGAAGGCCGGGCTGGCCGCGCTGGCCGCCGAAACCGGGCTGGAGATCACCTGCTGCCACTTCCCGCCCGGCACCTCCAAGTGGAACAAGATCGAGCACCGGCTCTTCAGCCACATCACCATGAACTGGCGCGGCCGCCCGCTGACCAGCCACGAAGTGATCGTGAACACGATCGCGGCCACCACCACCCGCACCGGGCTGAGGGTGCACGCCGAACTGGACCCCAGCCCCTACCCGGCCGGCGTCAAGATCAGCCAGGCCGAGCTGGACGCCCTGCCGGTCACCACGCACGACTGGCACGGCGAGTGGAACTACACCCTGCACCCCGCCCCGGCCACCCCGCCCCGCGCGGCCGCCGCGGCACCGCGGCCCGCCGCCCGGCCCCGCCCGGACCTGGCCTGGCTCACCCGCCCCGCCATCACCGGCCTGCCCGGCCCCGCCTTCGACGCCCTGGCCGCCGCCCTGGCCGCTCCCGCCGCCGCGCTCCGCCAAGCCGCCCTGGACCGCCGCCGCGGCCACCGCCCCCGCCAGGCACACGGCCACGGCCCCCGCCCCCGGCACACCCTCACCAGCAAGCTCACCGCCGCCATCCTGCACGACCGCCACGGCCTGCCCCAGCACGCCATCGCCGCCCTCTACCAGGCCACCCCCGCCACCATCAGCCGCCACATCGGCGACATCCGCCGCCTGCTCGCCCAGACCGGCCACACCATCCAGCCCGCCCCCCGCAAGCTCACCACCCTCGACGACCTCCACCGCTACGCGGCCGACCACGGCATCCCGGCACCAGCAAAGATCAAGACAGCGTGTTAATAATCGGCTCCTACCTGGACGACGTGAATGGGACATTCACGCCATAAGACCGGGGAGGCGGGCATATACCACCAGCCACGCGACTGCATCGGGAGCGCACGAACATCACAGGTCACGAGCTGGCCGGGCCGGGAGGTTCGATCACGATCAAAGGCGAGTCAGGCGAGGGCGCGGGGGTGGGAGGAGGCGTAGACCTCGCGGAGCCGGTCCACCGTGATCAGGGTGTACACCTGGGTGGTGGTCACGGACGCGTGGCCGAGCAGTTCCTGGACCACCCGGATGTCAGCGCCGCCGTCGAGCATGTGGGTGGCGAACGAGTGGCGCAGGGTGTGCGGTGAGACGTCGGCTTCCGCGGTCAAGCCGGCCCGGGCGGCTGCGGCGCGCAGCACGCCCCAGGCGCCTTGCCTGGTGAGACGGCCGCCACGGGCGTTGAGGAACACGGCGGGGCTGGCTCCCCGGCGGGAGGTCGCTCTCTGGGCGAAGCCGGGCCTGGCCCGGACCAGGTAGGCCTCGAGCGTCCGCACGGCGTAGCTGCCTATCGGCACCACCCGGTGCTTGCCGCCCTTGCCGATCAGGCGCACGACCGGATCCGCTCCCAGCTGCAGCTCGTCGACGTCGAGGCCGGTGGCCTCGGAGATGCGGGCCCCGGTGCCGTAGAGGAACTCGAGCAGCGCCCGGTCGCGCAGCAGCCGGGGGTCCGCGGACAGCTCATCGGGTCCCGGACCGGCCGCGTCGAGCAGGCGCTCCACGTCGCCGACCGGGATCGCCTTGGGCAGCCGCCGGGGCGGCGAGGGCGGCGGGACCTCGCGGGCCGGGTCGGTGGCGGCGAGCCCCTGGGCCACGGCGAACGCGTGCAGGCCGCGGACGGCGATCACGGCCCGCGCGGCCGAGCTGACCGCCAGCGCCGCGTGCTCCTCGTCGCCCTCGCGTAGCGAGGCGAGGAAGCCGGCCACGTCCGCCGGGGTGATCTCGCCTAGCCTGGTCTTCCCCCGGCCGGCCATGACCGAGGCGTACCGGCGCAGATCCCGGCGGTAGGCCTCCACCGTGCTGGCCGCCAGCCCGCGCTCCACGACCAGGTACTGCAGATAGCCGCGGAGCGCGTCAGCTAGCGGCTGGCTCAGTTGAGGACCTCGCTGGCCGGGGTGAAGGGCAGCTCGTGGGCTTCGGCGACCGGCTCGCAGGTCAGCAGGCCGGCATGCGTGGACAGGCCCAGGGCCAGGGCCGGATCGGCGCGGAGGGCGTCGCGCCAGTCGCGGTTGGCCATCTCGACGACGTAGGGCATCGTGACGTTGGTCAGCGCGTACGTGGACGTGTGCGGCACGGCGCCCGGCATGTTCGCGACGCAGTAATACAGCGCGTCGTGCACCGGGTAGGTCGGGTCGGCGTGCGTCGTGGGCCGCGACCCCTCGAAGCAGCCGCCCTGATCGATGGAAATGTCGACGAGCACGGCGCCCGGCTTCATCCGGGACACGAGCTCGTCGGTGATCAGCCGGGGAGCCTTGGCCCCCGGCACCAGCACCGCGCCGATGACCAGATCGGCGTCGATGACAGCGCGTTCGATCTCGTAGGTGTTGGACGCGACGGTCTGGCAGTGCCCCTGGTAGATGGCGTCGGCCTGGCGGAGGCGGGCGACGTTCCGGTCGACCAGCAGCACCTCGGCCTGCATGCCGAGCGCGATCGCGGCCGCGTTCATGCCGGACACGCCCGCGCCGAGCACGACCACCTTGGCCGCGTAGACGCCGGACACCCCGCCCATCAGCACCCCGCGCCCGCCACCGTCGCGCTGCAGGTGATGCGCGCCGACCTGCGGCGCCATCCGGCCGGCGACTTCGGACATCGGGGCGAGCAGCGGCAGGGACCCGTCGGGCAGCTGGACGGTCTCGTACGCGATCGAGGTGACACCGGAGCTGAGCAGCGCGTCAGTGCAGGCCTTGGACGCCGCCAGGTGCAGGTAGGTGAACAGGACCTGGCCCGAGCGCATGCGGTGGTACTCCTCCGCGATCGGCTCCTTGACCTTGAGGATCATCTCCCCCTCGCCCCACACGTCGTCCGCGGTCGGAAGGATCTTCGCGCCGGCCGTGATGAAATCCTCGTCCGGGATCGACGATCCCGCCCCCGCCCCCGCCTCGATGACCACCTGGTGGCCGCCGCCGACGAGTTCGAGCACGCCGGCCGGCGTGATGGCCACCCGGTACTCGTGGTTCTTGACTTCCCTGGGAATCCCAACCTTCATGGCGGTCCTTCCAGACGGTGGAGCCTCATTGCTCTTCCGGGGCGTCAGCCGGGCGAAGCCGCTCATACCCCTCTGACCGCGCAGCATACCCCGCCAAGATCGCCAGGGCCGCGACCCCGTTGTGCAGTTCACCGGCGAAGACCTTGCGCACCGCCTCGTCCAGCGGCAGCCAGGCCGATATCAGCTGGGTCTCCTCGGCCTCCGGCACGAAGTCGCGGTCGGCTTCCGGGACGAACTCCAGGTCGCGGGCGAGGAACACGCGCAGGCGCTCGGTGCTGAAGCCCGGCGAGGTGTAGTAGTCGGCGAGCACCCGCCAGTCCCGCGCCCGGTAGCCCGCCTCCTCGAGCAGTTCCCGCTGCGCCGTTGCCCACGGTGGCTCCCCGGAGACATCGCGCAGGCCGGCCGGGATCTCCCACAGCAGCCTTCCCACCGGATGGCGGTACTGCCTGATCAGGAGGACCTGCTTGGCGTCGTCGAGGGCAAGCACGGCGACGGCGCCGGGATGGATAACCACGTCTCGTTCGGCCAGTTCGCCGTCGGGCATCCGGACCTCGTCGGTCCGTAGGGTGACCAGCCGGCCGCGGACCAGCTCGGCCGAGGAGACGACGGGCCAGTTCGCGGGCTCGTCGGCGAGGTTCATGCGCTGGCGACGGCGCGCGCGCCCGCGCTGGCCGCCTTGGACCCGGCCAGGGCCGCCGCGATCAGCCCGGTGAACAGCGGATGCGGCCGGGTGGGGCGGGACAGGAACTCCGGGTGCGCCTGGGTACCGACGAAGAAGGGATGGCCCCTGAGCTCGGCGAACTCCACCAGGTGCCGGTCCGGCGAGAGCCCGGAGAAGATCAGGCCCGCCTGCGCGAGCACGGCCCGGTAGGAGTTGTTGACTTCGTACCTGTGCCGGTGCCGTTCCTCGACCATGTCCCGGCCGTAGAGCTCCTGGACCTGGGTCCCTGGCTGCAGCGCGGCCGGGTACAGGCCCAGCCGCATGGTGCCGCCCATGTCCCGCTCCCCCGCCACCACGTCTTCCTGGTCCGCCATGGTGGCGATGACCGGGTACGGAGTGTCCGGGTTGAACTCGGCGCTGTCCGCCTCGGCCAGCCCGGCCAGGTCGCGGGCCACCTCGATGACCATGCACTGCAGGCCGAGGCACAGGCCGAGGATGGGGATGCCGTGTTCGCGCGCGTACCTGATCGCGCCGATCTTGCCCTCGATGCCGCGGACCCCGAACCCGCCCGGGATCAGCACCCCGTCGACGCCCTCGAGTTCCGCGGCCGCGCCGTCGGGATCCTCGCACGCGTCGCTGATCACCCAGCGGATGTTCACCTGGGCGTCGTTGGCGAATCCGCCCGCTTTCAGCGCCTCGGCCGGCGACAGGTACGCATCGGGCAGGTCAACGTACTTGCCGACCAGGGCGATGGTGATGCTGTGAGCCGGCCGGTGCACCCGGCGCAGCAGGTCGTCCCACTCGCTCCAGTCCACGTCGCGGAACGGCAGGCCGAGCCTGCGCACAACGTAGGCGTCCAGGCCCTCGCCGTGCAGCACCTTGGGAATGTCGTAGATGGACGGCGCGTCCGGCGCGGAGACCACGGCCTCCTCGTCCACGTCGCACATCAGGCTTATCTTGCGTTTGAGGTTCGCGTTGATCGGGCGGTCCGAGCGGGCCACTATCGCGTCCGGCTGGATGCCGATGCTGCGCAGCGCGGCCACCGAGTGCTGGGTCGGCTTGGTCTTCAGCTCCCCCGAGGGGCCGATGTAGGGCAGCAGGCTGACGTGGAGGAAGAAGCACCTGTCCCGGCCGATCTCGTGCCGGATCTGGCGGATGGCCTCCAGGAACGGCAGGGATTCGATGTCCCCGACGGTCCCGCCCACCTCGGTGATCACGACATCGACCTCGTCGCCGCCCATCTGCAGGATGCGGGCCTTGATCTCGTTGGTGATATGCGGGATGACCTGCACGGTATCGCCCAGGTAGGCGCCGCGGCGCTCGTTCGCGATCACGGCCGAGTAGATCTGGCCGGTGGTGACGTTCGCCTCGCCGGACAGGTTGGTGTCGAGGAAGCGCTCGTAGTGCCCGACGTCGAGATCGGTCTCCGTGCCGTCGTCGGTCACGAACACCTCACCGTGCTGGAAGGGGTTCATCGTGCCCGGGTCGACGTTGAGGTACGGGTCGAGCTTCTGCATCACGACCCGCAGGCCGCGCAGCTTCAGCAGGCGGCCGAGGCTGGAGGCGGTCAGTCCCTTGCCGAGGCTGGAGGCGACGCCTCCGGTGACGAAGAGATGTCTGGTTTGCGCAGGCCGTGGATAAAGTGATGATGCGGCCACTATGAGGCTCCCGTGGTGTCCGGTACGGCAAGGAAAAACTGCAGGTCCACGGGCCACCAGGATAACAGGCCGGCGGCGGCCGGCCCGGCATTTGCCTGACGGCGGGCGACCGCGTTGGCCATCGCCACGTCTTCGGTATGGTGCGCCTCGCCGAATCTGGCCAGCATGACGGCCGAGGTGACGGCGATGAAGAAGCCGCCCCAGGCGACCACGGACAGGCCCGGGCGTGTCTGATCGCCCAGGAATATCACGCCGATCACGGCCGGCGGGATCGTCTCGGCCAGCACCACGGCGGCCGTGGCGACGGTCACGCTGCCGCTCTCCAGCGCGGTGGCGTAGAACATGAACGAGATGATGCCGGCCGCGGCGACCGCGTAGGCGGCCGGATCACGGGCCAGTTCGAGCGGCGAGAACCCGGTCAGCACGCGGGCCGCGATGCTGAGTACCCCGTAGCCGAAGCCGGCGACCAGGCCGAGCGCGGTGGTCCGGTAGGGCTCGTTGAGCTTGGCCGCGGCCAGGCCGATCACGGCCAGGCCCGCGACCGCCACGATGAGCGCGAGCTTGAACACCCCGCCCACCTGGGCGGCGCCCTCGGCGCCCGCCGACGCGCCGAGCAGGCCGACACCCGCCACCACGCCGAATACGGCCGCCCACTCCCGCCAGGACAGCTTGACGCCGATCACCCACGAAGCCACCACCGCGGTCACCGCGAGGTTCGAGGCCACGAACGCCTGGACGGCGAACAGCGGCAGCCGGTGCAAGGCGATGAGCTGGGCCACGAAGCCGAGCGCGTCCAGGCACATGCTGGCCACGAACCGCCACTGGTGCAGCAGCCGCACCACCAGCCCCGGATCGACGCCCCCCGAGGCGTCGTCGGCCGGCTTGTTGCTGGCCGCGCGCACCGCGATGGCCTGCATCACCGAGGCCACGCCGTAGAGCACCGCCGCCACGATGGCCGCGATCAGGCTGACTAGCACCGCACACCTCCCCCGGTTTCGTGGCTAGCCGGCTGTCTTCTGAGGCAACCGTCAGCAGACCTTCAGCATTCCACCCTGGGCATCTGGTTTCGCCTCCGTCATGTCGCGGCCCGGCACCGCGTCGCCCCGTTTTCCCGTATCGCCGCGCACTATACCCGGCCAGGAAATGATGACAAAGCGATTAGATGGCGGAGCTGGTTCAGCCGGTCTCGGTGAACAACAGCGGCTGCACCAGCCGCCCCGCGGCCGCCATCAGCCGCGGGGCGACGGGACCTCCGGCCGGCGGATCGAACTGGATGAACGCGTAGCCCAGCCGCCGCGCCAGGATCCCGTCCGTGGCGACCTGATCGCCGATTACCACCCCGGGCCGGGGAAAGTCCTCGTACTGCGTGGTTCGCAGCGGCTTGCCCGCTGAGGCGAGGTAAACCACCCGCACGCCCGCTGCGCTGGGCACGACGGACGGGCGACGGGGCGAGTTGGTGGCAAAGCACACCACCTCGACGGCCGGCAACCCCGCGATCTCGGTGAGCACCCGCGCAATTCCCTCGTCCAGGGCTTCCTGCGTGCCATTCCAGTAGGCCACCAGGGGCTCTACGTCGAGGATCACGGTCCGGGCCGACAGTCGCCCGGCCCGGCGGGCCGCGTCGCCAAGCCCTGTCGCATGCTCGACAACGGTTCTCACATCGCGACCTCGGCGGGCTCGCGGCGGCCGCCGGCCAGTCGCCGCAGTCTGGCCCAGTTCACCGGGGGCTTCGGCGCCGGGATGCCCGGCCGGTCGCGCGGCACCCAGACGCGGAGCGCACCCGGCGAGACCGTGCAGGTCACCGGCGTCGACATCAGGATCGACTCGCCGTCAACGCCGACCGGGATCTGCGCCGTATTGGCGGTGATCTCGATCTGCTTCGTGGTCAGCACGCTCACGCCGGCGGCCCGGATGCCGCGGAGCAGGTCGACCGCCTGCGCGGCGTTGCTCACCGTGACGCCGACGACGCCGAGGATGCCGCCATCCAGCCGCGCGCGGCGGCTCAGGCCGGCGAGGTCCCCGGTTCCGTACGGATTGTTGGCCACCAGCAGCGCCTGCGGCGTCTCGATCCGCGTGCCATCCACCTGCGCGGCCAGCTGCGCCCCGCGGTGACCTTGCAGCAGGTCCGGGAGCAGATCCAGCGTCGTGCCCATCTTGTCGCCGCGGTAGGCGGGGGTCTCGACGATCTCGGCGTAGGCGCCGAATGACGCGTTGTTCACGAACGTCTGCCCGTTGATCACACCCAGGTCGACCCGCAGTTCGACGCCGTCGGCCAGGGCGCGCAGGCAGCGCGCCGGATCCTCCCGGTCCAGCCCCAGATCAAGGGCGAAGTGATTGCGAGTGCCCGCGCTGATCACCACGAACGGCAGGCCGTGCTCGGCAGCGATGCCCGCCACCAGCGCCTGGGTACCATCACCGCCGGCCACTCCCAGCAGGTCAGCGCCGTTGGCCACCGCCTGCCGGGCTACCGCGGCCACGTCGACCGGCCCGGACCCGCCGAACAGGAACACCTCGGCGCCAAGGGCCTCGGCCTTGCGCTTGAGGTCGAACTTCTCGACCTTCCCGTCCCCGGACTTCGGGTTCATGATCAGGTACGGATGCCGGGCCGGCGGCTGGGCGGGATACTCGGGCATGCGCCAGTCCGGCTGCCCGGCGGTCAGCGCCTGACGCGCGGTCACGCCCGCCAGCAGCCAGACTCCGGCCGACACGATGGCCACCCACAGCACGCCGCCGGCCGCGAAGATGGCGATCACCGCGATCGGCACCAGGACCAAGATCCCGAGCGACAGCCAGCGAGCGATGCCCCGCCGGGAGAGGACGAAGTAGGCCGCGGCCACGCTCACGATCGCGGCGACCAAGCCCACGGCGAACATCGCTATGCTCTTCAGCTCGGCGAAGACCACGAGGATCACGATGGCCAGGCCGGCCAGCACGAAGCTGAGGCGGGCCAGCCATCGCTGGGCGGGTGTGCTCTGCGCACTCGCTACGGGCGTCATGGTCTTAGCGTCGGATGCCGACGGCTCCGGCACGTCACCCGATCCGGGTTAACTTCAGGTGAACCACATGCCGCGCGAGGCCGTCAGACGCCGGCCGCGTGCATGCCGCGGAGCTCGGACTTGAGCTCGCGGATCTCGTCGCGGAGCCTGGCCGCCACCTCGAACTGCAGTTCCGCCGCGGCGGCGTGCATCTGCTCGGTGAGCTCGCTGATCAGGCCGACGAGCTCGGCCCGGGCCGCGCTGGCCTCCTTCGTCGGCTCGCCCTCTGCGGTGCGCCCGCCCGCCTGCGCGGCGACCGCACGGGCCCGCGAGGACAGCCCGGGCACCGGCGCCTTGCCGCGGGACTGCTGCCGCCCGCCGCCGCCGATCAGCTGCTCGGTGTCGGCATCCTCGCGGACGATCTGGTCCAGGATGTCGGCGATCCGCTTGCGCAGCGGCTGCGGGTTGATGCCGTTGGCCTCGTTGTAGGCGACCTGCTTGGCCCGCCGCCGGCTGGTCTCGTCGATCGCCCGCTGCATGGACGGCGTGACCGTGTTGGCGTACATGTGCACCTGGCCGGAGACGTTCCTGGCCGCGCGGCCGATGGTCTGGATCAGCGACGTGCCCGAGCGGAGGAAGCCCTCCTTGTCCGCGTCCAGGATGGCCACGAGCGACACCTCGGGCAGGTCGAGGCCCTCGCGCAGCAGGTTGATCCCGACCAGCACGTCGTACTCGCCGGCCCGCAGTTCGCGCAGCAGCTCGATCCGGCGCAGCGTGTCCACCTCGCTGTGCAGGTACCTGGCCCGGACCCCGTTCTCCAGCAGGTAGTCGGTCAGGTCTTCGGCCATCCGCTTGGTCAGCGTGGTGACCAGCACCCGCTCGTCGCGCTCGGCGCGCAGCCTGATCTCGTGCAGCAGGTCGTCGATCTGGCCCTTGGTCGGCTTGATGACCACCTCGGGATCGATCAGGCCGGTCGGCCGGATCACCTGCTCGACCACGTCGCCGCCGACGCGCTGCAGCTCGTACGGACCAGGTGTCGCCGACAGGTAGATGGTCTGGCCGATCCGGTCGAGGAACTCATCCCAGGTCAGCGGCCTGTTATCGATGGCGCTCGGCAGCCGGAAGCCGTGCTCCACCAGGACCCTCTTGCGGGACACGTCGCCCTCGTACATCGCGCCGATCTGCGGCACGGTCACGTGCGACTCGTCGATGACCAGCAGGAAGTCCTCGGGAAAGTAGTCGAGCAAGGTGTTCGGCGGGGTACCGGCGTTGCGGCCGTCGATGTGCCGCGAATAGTTCTCGATCCCGGAGCAGCTTCCGACCTGCCGGAGCATCTCGACATCGTAGGTGGTGCGCATGCGCAGCCGCTGCGCCTCGAGCAGCTTGCCTTGGCTGTCAAGCTCGCCCAGGCGCTCGGCCAGCTCGACCTCGATGCCGTTGATCGCGCGCTCCATCCGCTCCGGGCCCGCTACATAGTGCGAGGCCGGGAAGATGTACAGCTCGGTGTCCTCGCTGATCACCTCGCCGGTGAGCGGGTGCAGCGTCATCAGCCGCTCGATCTCGTCGCCGAACATCTCGATCCTGACGGCGAGCTCCTCGTACATGGGGATGACCTCGATGGTGTCACCGCGCACCCGGAACGTGCCGCGGGTGAAGGCCAGGTCGTTCCGGCTGTACTGCATGCCGACCAGCTGGCGGAGGAGCTTGTCACGCTCGATGACGTCACCCAGCTTGACCTTCAGCATCCGGTCCACGTACTCCTGCGGCGTGCCCAGGCCGTAGATGCACGACACGGAGGAAACGACGATGGTGTCCCGCCTGGTGAGCAGCGAGTTGGTGGCGGAGTGCCTGAGCCGCTCGACCTCGGAGTTAATGGAGGAGTCTTTCTCGATGTAGGTGTCGGTCTGGGGGACGTACGCCTCGGGCTGGTAATAGTCGTAGTAGGAGACGAAGTACTCGACCGCGTTGCCGGGCAGCATCTCCCGCAGCTCGTTGGCGAACTGGGCGGCGAGCGTCTTATTCGGCAGCATGACGAGCACCGGCCGCTGCAGCCGCTCCGCGATCCAGGCGACCGAGGCGGTCTTGCCGGTGCCGGTCGCGCCGAGCAGGACCGTATGCTCGTCCCCCGCCTGGACCCGCTTCTCGATCTCGGCGATCGCCTGCGGCTGATCGCCGGCCGGGACCATGTCGGTGATGACCTGGAACGGCGCGACCTTGCGCTGCAAATCGGTAACCGGGCGCACAAGCCTGACCTCCTCAACCTACGAGAGTTCAACTCTAGGCGGGGGGTCGGACATTCCTAAGCGCGATTCCTAGGAGGGGACCCGGCGCTCCAGATCGGCCCAGACCTCGGCCACCCGGCGGTCCAGGTCGTCCAGCGAGCCCGAGTTGTCGATCACGATGTCGGCCAGGGCCAGCCGCTGCTCCCGGCTGGCCTGGGCCGCCATCCGGGCCCTGGCCTGCTCCGCGGCCATGCCGCGCCCGCTGACCAGCCGCTCGAGCTGCAGGTCCGGGGGCACGTCCACCACGATCACCGCGTCGAAGCCCGCCTTGCCGCGGCTCTCGGCCAGCAGCGGCACGTCATGCACGATGACGGGACCCGGCGGCGGGGCGGCGGGCACCGCGGCCCGTTCGGCCGCCTCCATCCACTCCCGGACCAGCGGGTGGACGATCTCGTTGAGCCTGGCGCGCAGGCCGGGATCACCGAACACGATCTCGCCCAGCCGCTCCCGGTTCAGCGAGCCGTCCGGGCGGAGCACGTGGTCGCCGAAGGCCGCGGCGATCCGGGCTAGCCCGGGCGATCCGGGCTCGACGACTTCCCTGGCGGCCACGTCCGCGTCGATGAGCACCGCGCCGTGCTCCGCCAGGCGCCGGGCCACCTCACTCTTGCCCGACCCGATGCCTCCGGTAAGCCCGACCCGCAGCACCGCCAGCCCCTCTAACCTCGTCGGCACGTCGTATAGCTCATAACCACGAGCAGACGTGGGATAGCGTGGAGTATCTGGCCTTCGTGGAGGATCCGGGACCCCAGGGGGCCTGTTGCGATTTCCGCGTGGCCTGGGCTCATTCCTTTACATTAGCGAGTTCCAGGTGCCTCGGCAGGCTGCTGTGGCCCGGGTCTGGCCTGGTGGAGGCCGGTTCGAGGGGCTGTGGATAGTTTCCGGGCGTGCTGGCGCCGGCTGTGGGGAAAGTTTCCGCGCCCGGGCCCGGGTTAGGGCAGGCGGGACAGCAGCAGCAGGTTGTGGCACAGCCCGGCGAGCAGGAACTCGCCGGTGGCCAGGGTCAGGCCGCGCATGGAGAACCGGCGCAGCCCGATGAGGTCCTCGATGCTGGCGTGCACGCCCTCGATGTCGGGGGCGCGGCGCTTGTAGGCGGCGCGGCCCTGGGGAGTGCGCAGCCGGTGGTCCATCTTCTCGGTCGCGGTGGCGTCTTCGGGCGGCGGCCCGGCCGCGGGATTGTCCCGGGCGGCCTTGCCCATGCTGGCGCGGTTGCCGGTGGCGATAAGCCGGTCCACGCTGCCGCCGGCGGTGAGGTTGGCCTCGGAGCAGTACCCGGCGTCTTCCACCAGCACGCCGATCCCCCCGGTCATCCGCGCGTGGCAGGCGGTGACGTCGTGGCCGGGATCGGCGGCATCTTCCGCGGTGCACATCCGGGCGTGGCAGCCGGCTACGGGGTGCCCGGGATCGGCGTGCGCGGCGGCGACGACCTGCGCGCCTTTGACCGCGACCTGTTCCAGGCGGGCGGCGTGCACGGTGTCGGCGGCGCAGGAGGAGGCGAACCCGCCCAGCATCAGCCGGTCATCGGCGGCGGCGTCCTGGCAGTTGTACCCCTGCTTCAGCCCGCCGCCGCGGACCGGCATCAGCGCCGAATCCGGGTCGGTGACGTTGCGCACCGGCCTGGGCTTGTCCTTCTTCTTCCCCGTCCCGTCCGGCTCACCGCCCCCGGCCTGGTCCTCCTCTTCCTCCTGCCGCGCGGCGGCGGCTGCGGCCTCGGCGCGGGCCAGCCGTTCCCGCTGCCGGGCCACCCGGCGGGACGCCTCGGCCGGCACCGGCTTCTTGCCCGCCCGGCCCCCCGCGGCCCGCTTGCGGTCCCACTCATCGACCAGCGCCTGCTGCCGGGCCACCTCGGCCTCCAGGGCGATCCGCGCCGCCTCCACCGCCACGGCCGCCGGCGGCCTGGTCACCGGCTTACCGGCGGCCTGCGCGTCCAGCCACGCCTGGCCGGCCGCCCGCCGCGCCGCCTCGGCGGCCTCCCGCTGCGCGGCGAAGTCCGCCAGGCACGCCCGCACCCGGGCCAGCCGCGACCGCCGATCGGCCCACCCCGGCGGCAGCGCCTGCCCGCCGAACAGGTCCTCGCCGGTCTCCGCCGCGTCCGGCTCATCGGCGGCCGCGGCCCCGGCCATGACCGCCGCGGCCAGCTTGCGCAACCCGGCCTCGGTCCGGTTCGCCTCCTTCGACGCATTCGCCCCGATCTTGACCCCGTCCGCCGCCACCACGCTCAGCCGGCCCAGCCCGGCCGTCGCGCACACCCGCAGCACCGCGTAAAACACGTCCTCCATCGGCCCGCCCTCCCCGCAGGCCCGCTGCCGGAACCGGGAGATCGTCGTATGATCGGGCACCAGCCCGGCGCACGCCAGCCGGAAGGTGGCATCCACCCGGCACCGCGCCTCGACCGCCCGGGTCGACAGCACCCCGGACAAATACGCGTACGCCAGCAAGGTCAGCAGCATCACCGGGTGATACGCCCGCCGGCCCCGGGCGCTCTTCCGCGTCCCGCCCGCCAGCCGCGCCGCCAGCTCCGGGGTGCCCAGCTGCTCAACCGTGTCGATGACCAGCCAGACAACATGGTCCTTCGGCACCCAGTCACGCATATTCAGGGGCAGAAAGGCCGGCTGATCCCGGTCCACCGGAAGGTACCTGTGCGCCATAAACCCTGTTCTAGCAGGCCAAACACCAAAATCTATTTTGCAACACGCCCCAGGGGGTACCAAATCCTCCGCAGAGGCCATTTCCTCCACGATCTTTTCACAGTGGGGCACCCCACGAAGCACCTCGGCAGCCTCGAGCGCACTGGTATCAGCGGGCGCAATACTCGCGGCGGAGGTGGGAGCATAAGAATGCCGCGCCCACCCCAGTGGGGTGAGCGCGGCATTCACGCGGTGCGGCTGCGGGCCTGGCGACTAGCTCTGGCCGCCGGACAGCTTCTCGCGCAGGGCCGCCAGGGCCTCGTCGGAAGCCAGCGTGCCGGTGGCGCCGGCGCCCGGGGTCGAGGTGGAGGTGACCGCGCCGGGGCTGCCGGCCTGGCGGGGCCCGCCCGTGCGGCCGC
>CAWJDK010000025.1:0-512231 GCA_963841585.1 uncultured Actinomycetes bacterium | reverse complement strand
GGCCCAGGCGAGCCGCCAGGCGTACCCGGCCAGACCGGACCGGGCGGCCAGCGCCACGGACGCCTGCAGCGTGGCGTGTTCGGCGGCGAACCAGCGCAGCGCCTCCTCGGCGGTGGCGGGCGCGCCGAGGACGACACCCGGCAGCGGCAGTCCGCCGGGGTCCGGGGCGAAGAACGGGTCGAGCAGCGCCGCCGCGGCGCACGCGGTGTGCAGCCAGTGGTCGAGGAGCCTGCCCACCGCGGCGCGCCGGGCGCCTTCGTCGTCACGCTCCCGCGCCTGTTCGGTGGCGTAGGCCCGGAGCAGGTCATGGAAGGCGTACCGGCCTGGGCGACGCTCGCTGAGCAGGTGCCCGCGGGTCAGCTCGGCGAGCAGCGGGCGGGCCCGGTCCGGCGTGATGCCGGCCAGGCTGGCCGCGGCGTCGACGGTCATGTCCGGACCCGGGTGCAGGCCGAGCAGCCGGAACATCCGGGCCGTGTCCGGGTTCAGCGCGCGGTAGGACCAGGAGAACACCGCCCTGATATCGGTGACCGCGTCATCGCCGACGAACGGGTCGAGCGCGTCGGCCGCCTCGCGCAGGTCGGCCGCGACGACGGCGAGCGGGAACCGGGGGCTGGTAGCGGCGCGGGCCGCGGCGATGGTCAGCGCCAGCGGCAGGCGGGCGCAGCTGGCGATGATCTCGTCGACCGCGCCGGGTTCGCGGCCGGCCCGGCCGGCGCCGACGCGGCGGGCCATCAGCTCGCGCGCCCCATCCGGGGTGAGCAGGTCAAGGCTCAGCGGGTGCGCGCCTTGCGCGGCGATCAAGCCGGTGAGGTGGTCGCGGCTGGTCACGATGGCCAGGCATCCGGGCGAGCCGGGCAGCAGCGGGCGCACCTGCCCGGCGTCGCGCGCGTTGTCGAGCACGACGAGCATCCGCTGGCCGGCCAGCAGGCTGCGATACAGCGCCACCTGGTCCTCCGGGCTGGCCGGGATCCGCTCCGGCGGCACCCCGAACGCCTCGAAGAACCCGCGAAGCGCCTGGACCGGATCGAGCGGGGGTCCAGCCGGGTCGAATCCGCGCAGGTCGACGTACAGCTGCCCGCCGGGAAACCGCGCGGCGATCCGGTGCGCCCAGTGCACCGCCAGGGCGGTTTTGCCCACCCCGGCGGTGCCGGTGATCACCGAGATGGTGACGGCGGCGGCCTCGTACGGCTCCTGACCGTCTAGGATCGCGTCGAGGCGGGCCAGTTCCGCGTCGCGGCCGACGAATGCGGCGACCGGCGGCGGTAGCTGCGCCGGAACCGGCACCGGGGGAAGCGGCGCGGCCGCCCGCAGGCTGGCCGCTGGCGCGGACGCATCCAGCACCGTGTCCTGCCGCAGGATGGCGGTCTCCAGATCGCGCAGCGCCAGGCTGGGCTCCAGCCCGAGCTCCTCGGCCAGGGTGGATCGCAGCCGCTGGTAGACCGCCAGCGCATCGGCCTGCCGCCCGCTGCGGTACAGGGCCGTCATCAGCTGGGCGTGGACCTGCTCGTCGAGCGGGTGATCGGCCGACATCTGCTCGAGTTCCGGTACCAGCTGCCGGTGTTCCCCGGCGGCCAGCCGCGCCTCGGACAGCGCGTGCCTGACCTGCTCGCGGAGCAGGTCCAGCCGTTCCGCTTGCTGCTCCAGCCAGGCCAGCCCGGCCAGGTCGGCCAGCGGCCGGCCGCGCCACAGGGCCAGCGCTTCGCGCAGGTCCGCGGCCGCGCGGACCGGGTCAGGGGACTGCGTGCCCTGGCGCAGCAGCCGCTCGGCCAGCTGCACGTCGGTGCCGTCTTGGCCGAGATCGAGCAGGTAGCCGGGCGGGCGGGCGACGATGGCGGCCTTGCCGAGCACGGTCCGCAGATACGACACGTGACTTTGCAGCGTGTTCAGCGCGGCGGGCGGGCACCCGCCCCAGACGGCGTCGACCAGGCGGCCGGTACTGACGACCTCACCTGCGTGCAGGGCCAGGGTGGCCAGCACGGCCTTCCGCCGAAGGCCGCTGACCGGCTTGGCCTCGCTCCCGGGCATGACATCGACCGGTCCCAGTAGCCGAACTCGCATGACGCTCCCCGTTCTCATGCGGGCAATACTCCCTGGTTAAGCACGTTCGGCGGTGGCCAGCGGTTCAACGAGTCTCAGTATTTCTACAGCCACGTCTCAGATGCTGATAAGGTTCCACGCCGTTCCGCACCGTTCCACGCCGACACGCGCATTGTTTTCCCCGGGCCGGAGGCAGCCACCGACGCGGGCATGAAACGATTCCGTGGGGAAACGTCGGTGGGTAAGCGGCACGACGCGGAGGAGACGGCACATGCCAGGGACACCATTGCCGGAGCGGAAGTCATGGCAGGCGCTCAAGCGGCACTACGACGACATCGCCGGGCAGCACCTGCGCGAGCTGTTCGCCAGCGACCCGGGCCGGGGCGAGCGGCTGACCGCGGAGGCGGCCGGGCTCTACCTGGACTATTCCAAGAACCGGGTCACCGACGAGACGATGCGGCTGCTGGTGGCGCTGGCCGAGGAATCCGGCGTGCCCGAGCGCCGGGACGCCATGTTCCGCGGTGAGCATATCAACGTGTCGGAGGACCGGGCCGTGCTGCATGTGGCGCTGCGCATGCCCGCGGAGGCGCACCTGGTGGTGGACGGCACCGACGTGGTGGCGCAGGTGCACGAGGTGCTCGGCCGGATGGCGGACTTCGCCAGCCGGGTCAGGTCCGGGGAGTGGAAGGGCCACACCGGCAAGCCGATCAGGAACGTGGTCAACGTCGGCATCGGCGGGTCCGACCTCGGCCCGGTGATGGCGTACGAGGCGCTGCGGCACTACACCACCCGGGACATCACGTTCCGGTTCGTGTCCAACGTCGACTCCACCGACTTCGCCGAGGCGACCCGCGACCTGGACCCGGCCGAGACGCTGTTCATCATCTCGTCCAAGACGTTCGGCACGCTGGAGACGCTGACTAACGCGACCTCGGCCAGGGACTGGGTGGTCTCCGCGCTCGGCTCGGAAGAGGCGGTGGCCAAGCACTTCGTGGCGGTCTCCACCAACGCCGAACGGGTCGCGAAGTTCGGCATCGATACCGCGAACATGTTCGGCTTCTGGGACTGGGTCGGCGGCCGGTACTCGATGGACTCGGCCATCGGGCTCTCCAACATGATCGCGCTCGGGCCCGAGGGCTTCGGCGAGATGCTGGCCGGGTTCCACGAGATGGACGAGCACTTCCGCACCGCGCCGCTGGAGCAGAACCTGCCGGTGCTGATGGGTTTGCTCGCGCTGTGGTACCGCGACTTCTTCGGCCTGCAGAGCTACGGTGTGATGCCGTACGAGCAGTACCTCAAGCGGTTCCCGGCCTACCTGCAGCAGCTCACCATGGAGTCCAACGGCAAGCACGTCACGCTGACCGGGGAGCATGTCAGCTACGACACTGGCGCGGTCTTCTGGGGCGAGCCGGGCACCAACGGCCAGCACAGCTTCTACCAGCTCATCCACCAGGGGACCACGATCATCCCGGTCGACCTGATCGGCTTCGGCAAGACGCTGAACCCGATCCGCGACCACCACGACATCCTGTCCTCCAACGTGTTCGCCCAGGCGCAGGCGCTGGCCTTCGGCAAGACCGAGGAGGAGGTCAGGGCCGAGGGAACCCCGGAGCATGTGGTGCCGCACCGGGTGATGGAGGGCAACCGGCCGTCCAACGTGCTGCTGGCCGAGATCCTCACCCCGCGGATCCTCGGCGTGCTGGTCGCCCTGTACGAGCACAGCGTGTTCACCCAGGGGACGATCTGGGACGTGGACTCGTTCGACCAGTGGGGAGTGGAGCTCGGGAAGGTCCTCGCGGTCAAGATCATTCCCGAGCTGACGAGCGTGCCGGAGCCCGCGCTCGATCACGATTCGTCGACCAACGCGCTCATCCGCCGCTACCGCGCGCTCAAGGCTCGCTGACCCCATGCTGACCACAGGGTGCTGACAACGATGGAGGACTGATCAGCCATGCCAACTGACACGCCGATGCAACTGGGGATGATCGGCCTCGGCCGGATGGGCGCCAACCTCGTCCGCCGTCTGATGCGGGACGGCCACCGCTGCGTGGCCTACGACGTCAACCCGGCCGTGGTCAAGTCGCTGGCCGCCGAGGGTGCGACCGGGGCGGAGAGCCTCGCGGACTTCGTGGCCAAGCTGGACAAGCCGCGCAACATCTGGATCATGGTGCCGGCCGGCCTCGTCGACGCGACCCTGGAGCAGCTCAAGCCGCTGCTCGAGGCCGACGACGTGGTGATCGACGGCGGGAACTCCTACTACCGCGACGACATCACCCGAGCCAAGGACCTGAAGGCCTACGGCGTGCACTACGTGGACTGCGGCACCAGCGGCGGCGTGTGGGGCCTGGACCGCGGTTACTGCCTGATGATCGGCGGCGAGGACGCGGCCGTCGAGCGGCTGAGCCCGATCTTCCTGACCATCGCGCCGGGCAAGGGCATGGCGGAGCCGACCCCGGGCCTCAAGGCGGGCGGCACCGCCGAGCAGGGCTACCTGCACTGCGGGCCGAACGGGGCCGGGCACTTCGTCAAGATGGTGCACAACGGCGTCGAATACGGCATGATGGCCGCGATCGCTGAGGGGCTGTCGATCATCAAGCACGCGGACGCGGGCCTGCACCAGGACGAGATCGACGCCGAGACCACGCCCCTGCGTGACCCCTGGGCCTACCAGTACACGATCGACCCTGGCGAGGTCGCCGAGGTGTGGCGGCGCGGTTCGGTGGTCAGCTCCTGGCTGGTCGACCTGACCGCCGCCGCGTTCGCCAAGTCGCACGATCTGTCCGACTTCAGCGGCCGGGTATCCGACTCCGGCGAGGGCCGGTGGACGGTGCTGGCCGCGGTGGACGAGGGCGTGCCCGCCTCGGTCATCGCCGCCTCGCTGTACGAGCGGTTCGAGTCCCGGGATCTGGGCGCGTTCACCGGGAAGATCCTGTCGGCGATGCGGTCGGAGTTCGGCGGCCACGCGGAGAAGAAGGCCTGAGGCAGCTGCATGAGCAAGAACGGCGGATCCCCGAAGCCGGACAACCATGTCATCGTGCTGTTCGGGGCGACCGGCGACCTAGCCAAGCGCAAGCTGCTGCCCGGCCTGTTCCACCTGCACGCGGCCGGGCTACTGCCGAAGGAGTACCGCATCATCGGCTCCTCGCCGGCTCAGTACGCGCTGACCGACGAGCAGTTCAAGGAGCACGCCGAACAGGCGTGCGCCGACTTCTGCATCACCAAGCCCACCGACCCGTCCTGGCCGTCGTTCGCCGAACGCCTGTCCTTCGGAGCGGCCGACCCGGACAACACGACAGCCCTGCAGGAGGCGGTGCAGCGGGCGGAGAAGGAGATCGCCGGGCCCGTTCGGCGCCTATATCACCTGGCGGTGCCGCCCGCGGCGTTCACCTCGGTCGTGGGCATGCTGGGCGCGACCGGCCTGGCCAGGGACGCGCGGGTGATCATCGAGAAGCCGTTCGGCACCGACCTGGACTCGGCCCGAGCGCTGAACCAGGCGGTGCACGCGGTCTTCGACGAGTCGCAGGTGTTCCGCATCGACCACTTCCTGGGCAAGGAATCGGTCGACAACATCCTCGCGTTCCGGTTCGCGAACGGGCTGTTCGAGCCGATCTGGAACCGCGACCACATCCGCTACGTGCAGATCGACGTGCCAGAGAAGCTGTCGATCGAGGGCCGGGCCGCGTTCTACGACGCCACCGGCGCCTACCGGGACATGATCGTCACGCACCTGTTCCAGGGCATGGGGTTCGTGGCCATGGAGCCACCCGTGTCGCTGTCGGCCAAGCACCTGCGGGACGAGAAGGAAAAGGTCTTCGAGGCGCTAAAGCCGATCGACGTCCGGCACGTGGTCCGCGGCCAGTACGCCGGGTACCGTTCGGAGCCCGGGGTGTCCGCGGACTCCGACACCGAGACCATGGTGGCGGTGCGGGCCGAGGTCGACAACTGGCGCTGGCACGGCGTCCCGTTCTTCCTGCGCTCGGGCAAGTCCATGGCCGCCTCGCGCCAGGTCGTGACGCTCGGCTTCCACCAGCCGCCGCTGCGCATGTTCCGCGCGCGCAGGCAGGACATCCCGGTAGGGCGGCTGAACGAGATCGTCATCGACTTCGCCGACCCCGGCTCGATCACCGTCGAGTTCCTGGCCAAGGTGCCCGGCCCCGAGCTGACCCTGGGCAACTCGGAGATGGTGTTCAGTTATCAGGACTCGTTCAACATCGCGAACGCGCTCGAGGGCTACGAGCGGCTCATCCTGCTCGCCATGATCGGCGACCAGTCACTGTTCACCAGGTCGGATGGGATCGAGCGGCTGTGGGAGATCTCCACGCCCGCTGCTGGAGAACCCGCCGCCGGCCGAGCCCTACGAACCCGGGTCGTGGGGCCCGGCATCGGTCGACAAGCTGATCGCGCCGTTCCGGTGGCACCTGCCGGAGGTCTAGGCGCCTTACGCTCGCGAGCTGGTCGCCTTGGGCCGGTGCCGGATCTCCTCCGGAGTCAGCTAGCCCGGACTCAGCTAGCCCGGACTCAGCTAGCCCCGACTCAGCTAGCCCCGACTCAGCTAGCCCCGACTCAGCTAGCAGGGACGGTGCGGATATCCAACGCCGGGCGGCCGGCCGCGGACGCGAGGGCCTTCCTGATGGCAGCGAGCACGCGCTCCGGCTCGCGCCTGATCTGGCCGGGGGTGAAATGGAGCACGATGATGCCGTGCGCGCTCATCTCGGCGTGCCGACGCAGCGTACGCTCCCAGTCCGCGGGCGACAGGTGCCACTCACGCGAGTCGACCTCGACCGCGACCCCCGCGTCGGGCCACCAGGCATCCGGCGTGGCCAGGAAGACCTCCCCCACGAACAGCCTCGCGTTGAAATAGGGCGCCGGAACCCGGCCGCGCCGCAGCAGGGTCCGCAGGTCGCCTTCCGCCACCGAACGGACGCCGCACGCGACTTCGGCCAGCGCCTGGCGGAATCTGGCCGATCCGCGCATCGGGCCCAGGGTGAGTTCGGCGGTGAGTTCGGGAAGCGTGCAGCGGTTCCGCTGCACGGCGTCGGCGACGATCGCCCGGACGTCGTCGGCCGCGGTCAGGGTCAGCGCCGCGTCCGCCACCGCTCGCGGCGGCGGCGCGACCCGGACGCCGCCGGCCATCCAGGGTCGCGCAGGCAGGCGGGTGGTCCGCCACACCCGGGCGAAGCCGGTGCTCTGCACCTTCCGCGCGGCTGGTACCAGTACGTCAACGAGGTCCGAGACCGGATGACGGATTTCGTGGCGCCACAGCGCGGCGACCCCGGTGATCATGCTGCCGTCGCCCGCATAGAGGGTGGCCGCGATCTCCCGCTGGGGAACGCCCGGCACCCTGGCTTCGGCGAGGTAGACGCCGGGGAGCAGGATTCGCCACGGCCCGCCGGGCCGGGTTCGGTGCCGGACTGCGCCCATCGTCAGGCCGGACGCCAGCGCCTGTGCGCGCGAGATGACGGAGAGCTGATCATCCAGCGTCTTCGCTAGCGCTGCGTGATCATAGTGTGCCTTTCGGGTCATGCGCGCATCATGCCACCGGGGTCTGACATCCTGATCGGCCCAGCCTGGTCCGGCCTCGGCTCGTCATCAGCCGGTCCTCGGCTCGTTCTCGTCGGTGCTCGGCTCGTTCTCGGCGGTCCTCGGCACGTCCTTGGCCGTGGATGCCGCGTTCACGTCGTTAGAGCGCGTCGCCAGGCGTGAGCCGGGCGGGCGCATCCGCCGTCGAAAACGGACTTTAGCCACGACGGCAACGGGGGTAACGCATTCTGGCTCCGGCGCGGCGAAAACATACAACGTGAATGTCCCAGCCATGCAGCTAGAACGACATGAATGTGGCATTCACGTCTTATAAATCGGGGAGCGGGCAGGCCGGGGCCGGGGTGGCGTGTTACTAGAGTGCAACCGGGGCCGGGGCAGCGTGGGAGGGGTGGCGTCAGGGCGTATAGCGGGTAGGCGGGCGGGCGGCGAGCGGGTGTGGCGAGTGGGGGCGGCGAGCGGGTGGGGGCGAGTGGGGGCGGCGAGCGGATGGAGAGGCGAGTGGGGGCGGCGAGCGGATGGAGAGGCGAGTGGGGGCGGCGAGCGGATGGAGTGGCGAGTGGGGGTGGTGAGCGGGGCGCGGGGCTGGCGGGGGGCGGGGACACGACAATGGGGCTATGGCCCTGGTCGCGTTCGTGGTCAACCGGACGCTGCTCCGCGATCCGGGGCGGTTCGGTGAACGCTGCCGGGCCGCGGCGGAGGCTCGAGGCTGGACCCCGTGGTTCGGGCCGGCCGACGCCGCGGAGGACAGCCTGGCGCTGGCCCGGCGCGCGGTGGCGGCCGGGGCGAGGCTCGTGTTCGCGGCGGGCGGCGACGGGACCGTCCGGGCCTGCGCCGAGGCGCTGGCGGGCAGCGGCGTGCCGATGGCGATCGTGCCGCTGGGCACCGCGAACCTGACGGCGCGGGCGCTGGGCGTGCCGGCCCGGTCCGACCGGGCGATGGAGGCAGGCTTCGGCGGGCGGGACCGGACGATCGACCTGGCCCGGGTGGAAGGCGCGGGCGGGACCTGGTTCGCCGCCATGGCCGGCATCGGCCTGGACGCCGCCGTGGTGGCGGCGGCGGGCGAGCAGCTCAAGCGGCGGTTCGGCTGGGCCGCCTACGCGGCCGCCGGGATGAGGAAGCTGACGGTGCCGTCGCACGAGTTCACCGTGTGCGTAGATGACGCCGAGCCGCTGCGCCGCCGGGCGCGGAGTGTCGTGGTGGCCAACGCCGGGCTGCTGCCCGGCGGGTTCACCCTGCTGCCCCGGGCCAGGCTCGACGACGGCCTGCTGGACGTGGGCATCCTCGCGCCGTCCGGCGCCTGGGACTGGATCCGGCTGGCCGGGCGGGTGCTGGCCAGGGACCGGCGGCCGGATCGTGCGCTGCAGCGCCTGCAGGGCCGCCGAGTCCGGATCAGCGCGAATGCCATCCTGCCACGGCAGGTCGACGGCGAGATTGTCCCGCCCGGGCGGGCGCTCAGCGTGTGCGTGCGCCCCCAGGCCCTGACCGTTCGGCTGCCGGGATAATGGGCCGATGCGTGTGCCGCTAAGCCTGGCCCGCGGGGCCTAGCCTACGACCGGACCGCCGCGCTGTTCGCCGTGATCTAGCTGGATACCCCGGCCTCGCGCAGCCGGACGGCGTTCTGCTCGTCCAGGGCGGCGTAGGCGCGCACCTCGTCCTCGCAGGGCTCGATGGCGCCGTGACCGAGCGTGGCCGGATCGACCTCGGCCCGGTAGACGAACGTGGCGTTGCCCTCGAGGACCGGGTGCCATTGGTCCCCGCGGACCGTGAGCGACACGGTGGCCATGCCGCCGGCGTTGCGCACGGTCACCCGCCGCTCCGGGTCGACCGGAGTGACGCGGGAGTAGACCGCGCGGGCGGCGGCCATGCCGGAGCCGCAGGAGGCGGTGAGGCCGGCGCCGCGCTCGAACGTCCGTACGAAGACCTCGGCGGGCTCCAGCGGGAGCAGCACGGACAGGTTGGCTCCGGCCGGGAACACGTCCGGCCGGGCCGCCACCCGCTCCCCCATCGCGATCAGGTCGGACTCGACGTACTTGCCGACGAGGGTGATCAGGTGGGGGTTCGGGATGGTGACCGCGGTGAACTCCAGCGCCGGATCCAGTTCGGGCAGCCTGGCCCCGGTCAGCGGGTTCCGGCCGGCCACCACGGGGGTACGGGGCGCGAAGTCGACGGCCGGCTGCTCGAGGCCGACCTGACGGACGCCCTCCGGGGTCGTGGCGCCGCGGCGGACGGTGTATTCGGCCTGGCCGCTGCGGATCACCACGGCGTCGGCCCCGCGCTGGTCCAGGACGACCCGGCCCAGGCAGCGCATGCCGTTCCCGCAGAACTCGGCGGACGAGCCGTCCGGGTTGAAGAACCAGGCCTCAGGGACCCGGGGGCCCGCATCATAGAGGTAGATCCCGTCTCCGCCGAACGGCCCGGACCGATCGCACAGCCGCCGGACGAAAGCGCGCAGGTCATCGCCGGAGGCGAAGTCGCGCGGCGTCATCGCGGCCACGAAGATGTCGTTCATCGAGCCGTGCGCGTTGAGGATCTCGGCCACGCTGCCAGCGTATCCGGGCCAGCCTGTCCGGGCGTCAGGCGCTGAAGGCGTCCTGCCAGCCAGACGCGCTGAACAGCGCGGGGCTGGCCGGCCCGAACGCCGGGTAGGTGGAAAAGCGCATTCCCTCGGCGTAATTGCGCAGCGCCACCCGGGGCCGGTCGAGCATGTTGGTGGGCAGGTTCCCGACCGGGAACCAGCGTGCGTCAGGCGAGATGTACTCGCCCTCCCAGCCGGACACGGCGAGATAGAAGCCGATCCGCCCGCTGCCGGACACGTCGTGCATGACGTGCGCGAGCGATACGTTCTCGGCCCGGATGGCGACGCCTGCCTCGGCCGAGGCGACCCGGATCGCCGTCTCGACGATCATCTCCTGGTCAGCCAGCTGGCCGGTGGGCGGTTCGTACGCACCGTCGCCGTAGCCGGTATTAACCCGTTCCCGCAACAGGATCCGGCCGTTCCTCATCAGCAAGAGAATGACGTCCACGACGACCCTGCGGCGATGCTGGACCTCCGCAGCGATCGCGGTGTCGCCGGCTCTGATCATCATGACTGCCTCGCCGCGCGCACCAAATCCCCAACCCCAACCTGAGCTCCTGCCCGGCGCATATCGGTTTCATACGCACTACCCAGGAATCAGCACGGTACCTCCGCGGGTCTGTGGATCGCCATGTGCACAAGGCCGGCCAACCTGTGGACGGGGCGAGGAAAACGATCTACGTGCTGTGGATACGTTCACAGACTCGCCTCAGCAGGAGGGTAGAGGGGGCTGTGGAGAACCGAGCGGTCATGTGGACGAGACGGGACGAAAATAGCTGAAAAACGGCATTCGACTCAGCAGTGCGAGCGGACCTCCCAGCGGGCGACGGCCTCGACGGCGAGGCCGCGGTGCCGGGTCATCGTCTCGATGACGCCGTCCAGGTCACGCGCCCCGAACAGGTCCATCATCCGCTCGTGATCATGCCGCGCCTCGTCGATATCTACAAGACCGGTAAAGGTATAAGGAGCTGCGACATCCCACAGATAGGTGAGGAAGCGCAGCAGCCGGTCGCTTCCCGCCCTGCGGAAGGCGACGAAATGAAACTAGCGATTAAGATTCAGATATTTACGCCGCTGGCCGGCCGCGGCCTGCGTATGCGCCAGCCCGCCGCCCGGCCTCATGACCTGTAAAGTGCCACCGGAATTTAAGTGAATTGACTCGCTCATCTGACACGGATAATGGTCAGCTGGCAAGCATACAGCCTGGATTAGTTAGCTATTGCGAGATCCGGCGGCGCAGCGACCAGAGCTGCGCGCCCCGCTCGACCTCGCGCGCGGCGGCCCACGGCAGCCGGGGCGGCCCGAGCTCGGTACGCAGGCTCGCCGCGGCTTTCCTGGCCAGTTGCGGGTCGCGGGCCACCCGGCGGGCGAGCTCGGCGGCCCGCTCCTCGCCCCGCTCCGACGGCAGGGCCGCCCAGGCCAGGCCGAGCTGTACGGCCCCGCAGGCCGGAAGTCTCCTCGCCGAAGATCCCGGCCGCGGCGGCGGCCTCGGCGCCCGCGCGCCCGGCCAGCAGCCCGAAGTGGCCGCCGCCCGGGTGCAGCCCGATCCGCAGGAAGCCGCTGATCAGCCGGGCATCCTCGGCGACGATGCGCAGGTCGGTGGCGAGCATCAGGTTGATCCCGGCCCCGACCGCGGCGCCGCGGACCGCGGCTATGGTCGGCATCTCCAGCTGGCCGGCCCGGGTGAAGGCCCGGTAGATGCCACCGAGGGCCGCGTGAGCGGTTCTCCTCCACCGGGTCGCGGCCGACCTCGTCCAGGTGGCCGCGCTCGGCCCCGGAGCAGAACGTGCCGCCCGCCCCCCTGATGACGGCGGCGCCGACTTGCGGGTCGCGGTCGGCCTCGTCGCAGGCCGCGACGAACTGCCCGGCCAGCTCGCTGTTCAGCGCGTTCCTGGTCGCGGGCGCGTTCACGGTGATAAACGCGACGCGTTCGGTGATCTCCAGGTCAATCATGGGCTGGCTCCTCCGTCACTTGCCCATCATGCCCTGCATTGCGGACAAGCCCTGTCCTGATTGGTTCTTAGGGTGGGGCTATGACTGATGTTGACTGGAACTTCCAGCTGGCGGAGCAGCTGGACTGGCACTGGCGCACGCAGTTGCGGCCGCGGCTGACCGAGCTGACCGACGAGGAGTACCGCTGGGAGCCTGTGCCCGGCGCGTGGAACGTGCGGCCGCGCGGGACGGGGATGGCGCCGATGGCGGTGGGCGCGGGCGAGTTCATCATCGACTACGCCATGCCGGAGCCCGACCCGCCGCCGGTGACCACGATCGCCTGGCGGCTTGGGCACATCATCGTCGGGGTCCTCGGCATGCGGGTGGCCTCGCATTTCGGCGGCCCGCCGTACGACTACGCCACGCACCGCTACCCCGGCGACGCCGCGACGGCGCTGGCCCAGCTCGACGCGGCCTATGCGGGCTGGATCGACGGCGTACGCGGCCTGGGCCCGGACGGGCTCGCCCGGGAAGCGGGCCCGGCTGAGGGCCCGTGGGCCACGTCGTCCATGGCCGAGCTCATACTGCACATCAACCGGGAAACGCTGCACCACGGGGCCGAGATCGCGCTGCTGCGCGACCTGTACCGGTGGGGCTTTGACGGCAAAGGAGCCTGACCATGCACGCCAAGATCCAGGTGGTCATCGACGCCGCCGACCCGGCCAAGCTCGCCGACTTCTGGGCCTTCGCGCTGGACTACGTGCTCGAGCCGCCGCCGCACGGCTTCGAGACCTGGGAGGATTTCGGCCGGTCCGTCGGCATGCCCGAGGAGGAGTTCGGCGACCAGGCGGCCGTGATCGACCCGGCGGACGAGGGTCCCCGGATCTATTTCCAGCGCGTGCCCGAACGCAAGGTCGCCAAGAACCGGGTCCACCTCGACGTCCGGGTGGCCGGGCGCGAGGTCGGCGGCGAGGAGCGCAAGCGGCTGGTCAGCGAGAAGGTTGAGCAGTTGGTGCAGGCGGGCGCCAGCATCGCCTGGGCGAACGAGGATGTGCGGGGCCACTCGATCGTGCTGCGCGACCCGGAGGGCAATGAGTTCTGCGTGGCCTGAGCGGTCTGCCGTATGGCGGGCGGCGCAGCGTGGCGGGCGGCGCAGCGTGGCGGGCGGCGCGGGCGGCGCCGGCGTGGTGGACGTCGGAGCGTGGCGGGCGGCGCAGCGTGGCGGGCGGCGCAGCGTGGCGGGCGGCGCAGCGTGGCGGGCGGCGCGGGCGTAGCGGGCGGGATCGACTGTCCGGCCAGCGTAAGTCGAGCCGGCGGCGGCCGGATTCCGGCTCGGCCCGAGATTCCTGCGCTTCCGCGCTTTCGGAGCTTCCGGGCTTTCGGGGCTTCCGGTGCTTCCGGGGCTTCCGGCCTTTCGGGATGCTCCTGTGGCCGGTGATTCCGGCCTGGCCAGGTCCGGCTCGTGGATAAGGCGTGGATGTCCCAGCCATGTCGTTATAGCTGCATGAATGGGACATTCACGCCATATGATTTGGTATGGGTAATGCCAGAGTGACGGAAGTTCCCTTTTAGCGGCCGCATGGTCCCGTCGCGCCACCAAATCCAGCCGGGAACAGGCCGATTTGATACCGGAAGATCAAAATCCATTAGGTTCACCAAGCTAGTGCGCAATCGTGTGACGATAGAGCATCTACCTGGCCGGCGTTGGCCGGCGGTAACTGATAAGTTGACGCTCGGGATATCGCCATGGCCATGTGAGAAGCGCCGAGGCCGGATCGGCGGGCAGGTGACGGCCGAACGCACGAGGTGACGGCCGAACGCACGAGGTGACGGCCGAACGCACGAGGTGACGGCCGAACGCACGAGGTGACGGCCGATCAGGCGGCCGCGCTCAGTTGCCGCCCGGCTATCTCGGTTTGATAACGAGGGTACGGGGTCGGCGCAAAGACGACGGCCGAGCAGGCCGGACCGAGGGCTTGACCAGCAACACGGCCTTGAACCTAACGAGCAACGCGGCTTCGAATAGGGGCAGCATAGCGGGCTTTTCCGGAACTTTCCGGCGACCGCTACTAGCATTCCGTGATACCGGACTGTAATGCACGGGCACAACGATGCCCGTCGGCAGCTCCGGGGTACTCAGCGAGTCTGGCCGGCGCCGGGGGGCGGATCGCGGTCGTCGCGGGTGGCCATGACCGCGGGGGCAGTGGCGGCCCGCGCGGATCTTCAGATACGGCCGCGTCAGGAGGCCCGATCCGGAGCGCCGGGGTAACGCGGGAGAGGCTGTCGGCGTGGAGGCGAAGCAGACCGGGTCCAGCCCGCCGCTCGCCGGGTCCCTCCACCGGCGCCAGCAAACCGGGCTGGACCTCTGGGTAAGCCTTTACCCGGCCGACACCTCGCGGCGGTACCCGGAGCTGAACGAGGAGGCCCTGATCCCCTTAAAGCCGGAAACGGAGGGCCGGAGCGGATTAGAATCGCAGCGTGACCCTCGATACGGAGAGTATACAGATAATTACGAATTAGGGTCAAATAGTCGCATTGTGTGACTTATGGCGACATATAGCCATCAAGCGGAAGAACTGACTATCATGCGTTCTACGCCGGGCGCATCACACGTGGGCCCCGTGACCTGGCTTGTTGCCGATTCAACTAGGTCGTGAGCGAGGGGGCGAGAAAGGCTGTCCAACATGGTCATGCAGCAAGCTGGAACCATCCCTAGCTCCGGGCCTGGGGTGCTGCTGTCCGGGACCGTGCCGCCGCTCGCCGACCCCTACTACCCGCGCGAGCAGAGCGGACCCGACCTGGCCAGCGTCCTGCGTCCGGGAGAAACCATGGTGCTAATCCACGGCGCGGAGACAGAGCAGGCCCCGGCCGCGCAGGGCGGCACCGGCAAGACCCAGCTGGCGGTGGAGTTCACCCACGCCATGTGGAACACCCGGGCGGTGGAGGTCCTGATCTGGGTGAACGGCGCGAGCCGGGAATCGGTCGTCACCGGCTTCGCTCAGGCGGCTAACACGGTCGACGCCAGCCAGCCGGACGAAGGCGCCGAGGCCGCCGCAGCCAGGTTCGTCTCCTGGCTGGCTCACACCAGGCGGCCGTGGGCGCTGGTCATCGACGACCTGGCCGAGCTGAGCGACCTGGAGGAGCTGTGGCCGTCCGGGGCGGCCGGCCGGGTGCTGATCACCACCAGGCTGCCGGCCGAGGCGTTCGAGGACCCCGCCCTTGAGGACAGGGACCTGCGGGTCGTCCCGGTGTCGGGGCTGAACCGGCGGGAGGCTCTGGACTACATCACCACCCGGCTCACGGACTATCCCGACCAGCGGATCGAGGCGCTGGACCTCGGCGAGGACCTGGACGGGCTGCCGCTCGCGCTGGCCCAGGCCACAGCGGCGATGAGCGCCCGCAGGCAAGGCTGCCGCGAGTACCGCGCGCTGCTGGCCGAGCGGATGCGGCACATGTCCGCGGTGCCGGGTGCCTCAGCCGGGGTGCTGGCCACCTGGTCTATCGCCGCTGAGTGCGCGCATGAGCTCCCGCCGGCCGGGCTGGCCTGGCCGACGCTGGTGCTGGCCGCGATGCTCGATTACCACGGCGTGCCGGGCGCCGTGCTGACCAGCCCGGCCGCCTGCGGCTACATCGCCGGCCGGCCGAGCACCGCCAACGCGGTCGACCAGAACATGGTCCGCGCCGCCATCAACAACCTGGCCCAGGCCGGCCTTATCTCCATCGACCCGGCCAGCCCGGTGCGCACCGTGCAGATGCATGCCAGCGTGCAGGCCGCGGTGCGTGCCTACCTGCCGACCGCCGACCTGGAGCAAGTGGTGCTGGCCGCCGCCGACGCGCTGCTGGAGACCTGGCCGGATGGCGACGGCGCGACCGGGGTCCAGGTCGCGCAGGCTCAGCTCGAGCAGGCCCTGCGCGACTGCGCCGCGACGCTGCGGACGTCCGACGGCGGCCTGCTGTGGAAGCCGGAGGCCCATCCGCTGCTGTTCCGCGCCGGGTTGTCGCTGGAGCACAGCAGGCTGTCGGAGGGGGCCATCGCGTACTGGAAGTCCATGGTGGCCACCAGCACCCGGCTGCTCGGCCCCGGCCACGCCAACGCCGTGGTGGCCAGGGACAGGCTCGCCGCGGCCTATGAGGCGGCCGGGAAGTCGGCCGACGCCATCGCGGTGTTCCAGGCCGCGCTGGCGGAGCGGGAGCAGCACCAGGGCGCCGAGCACCCGGAGACCATTGCGGCCCGGGCTCACCTGGCCCACGCCTATCAGTCGGCCGGGCGGCCCGCCGACGCCATCTCCTTGTACGAGCGCACGGTGGCCGATTCGGTGCGGCTGCTCGGCCAGACCGATCCGGTCACCATGGACGCCCGCGCCAGCCTGGCCGAGGCGTACCAGGCGTCGGGGAGCCCGCGGGAGGCGATCGTGGCCTACGAAGCGCTGCTCGCCGACGCCGAACACCACCTCGGCGTCGGCCATCCCACCACGCTGAGCGCCCGGACGAGCCTCGGCGCCGCCTACGCGGCCGGCGGACGGACCAAGGAGGCCGTCGCGCAGTACCAGCGGGCCTTGTCCGACCAGGAGCGGATGCACGGACCCAACCATCCGGACACCATCGCGGCCCGGGCTCACCTGGCCTCGGCGTACCGGGCGGCCGGGAAGCAGAAGGACGCCATCGCGCAGTACGAGCGGGTGCTGGCCGACCGTGAGCGGATCGCGGGCGAGGATCATCCGGACACCATCGCGGCCCGGGCCAACCTGGCCTTCGCCTTCCGCAGCGCGGGGCGGCTGCGGGAAGCGGTGCCGCTCTACGAGCGCACCCTCGCCGACCGGATGCGGGTCCAGGGGGCGGATCACCGGGACACCCTCACCGCGCGCTCCAACCTGGCCGCCTGCTACCAGCAGGCCCGCCGGCTGACCGACGCCATCCCGCAGTACGAGCGGGCGGTGGCCGACAGCGAGCGGATGCTCGGGCCCGGCGACCTGGAGACGCTGACCACCCGCTGCAACCTGGCCACCGCCTACTACACGGCCGGACGGCTCACCGATGTGGTCGCGGTCTTGCAACGGGCCCTCACGGACTGCGAGCGTTATCTCGGACCGGATCATCAGATGACCCAGACCGTGCGCGAGAACCTCGACGCCGCCACCCAGGCCTAAGGGGGCACGCCGGCCTAAAAAGTCAGGCAGCAGGGTACGAGCACTCCAGACCCTCGGGAGGCACCTAAGATGGCAGCTCATCCCTACGATTTCGTTATCGTCGGCGGCGGGTCGGCAGGCAGCGCCCTGGCCAACCGGCTGTCCGCCGACCCCGGCGCCCGGGTGCTCGTGCTCGAGGCAGGCCGCCCGGACTACATCTGGGACCCGTTCATCCACATGCCCGCCGCGCTCACCATCCCGATCGGCAACCGCTTCTACGACTGGAAGTACGAGAGCGAGCCGGAACCGTACATGAACGGGCGGCGTGTCTACCACGCCCGCGGCAAGGTCCTCGGCGGGTCGAGCAGCATCAACGGGATGATCTTCCAGCGCGGCAACCCGCTGGACTACGAGCGCTGGGCGGCCGACGATGGCATGGCCGACTGGGACTACGCGCACTGCCTGCCGTACTTCAAGCGGATGGAGAACTGCCTGGCCGCGGACGAGAAAGACCCGTTCCGCGGGCACACCGGGCCGCTGGTGCTCGAGCGCGGTCCGGCCACCAACCCGCTGTTCGGTGCGTTCTTCGCGGCCGTGCAGCAGGCCGGCTACCAGCTCACCGACGACGTGAACGGCTACCGGCAGGAGGGCTTCGCCCCGTTCGACCGGAACGTCCACCGCGGCCGCCGGCTGTCCGCGGCCCGCGCCTACCTGTATCCGGTGATGAGCCGGCCCAACCTCACCGTGGCCACCCGGGCCTTCGTCACGAAGATCATCTTCGAGGGCACCCGGGTGCTGGGCGTCGAGTTCCGGCACGAAGGCAAGACCAAGCGGGTCAGGTCTGATGAGCTCATCTTGTGCGGCGGGGCGATTAACTCCCCGCAACTGCTCCAGCTGTCCGGGGTCGGTAACGCCGGCGAGCTCTCCGCGCTCGGCATCGACGTGGTTGCCGACCTGCCGGGCGTGGGCGAGAACATGCAGGACCACCTGGAGGTGTACGTCCAGTACGGCTCGAAGCTGCCGGTCTCGGTCGCGCCCGCGCTCAAGTGGCGGAACCGGCCCATCGTCGGCGCGAAGTGGCTGTTCCTGCGCAGCGGGCCCGGGGCCACCAACCACTTCGAGGGCGGCGGCTTCGCCCGCAGCAACGACGACGTGGTGTATCCGAACCTGATGTTCCACTTCCTGCCTATCGCCATCCGCTACGACGGCTCGCAGCCCGCGGGCGGGCACGGCTACCAGGTGCACATCGGCCCGATGTACTCCGACTCCCGCGGCACCTGCAAGATCGTCTCGACCGACCCCGGGGTGCACCCCGCGCTTCGGTTCAACTACCTGTCCACGCCGACCGACCAGCGGGAATGGGTGGAGGCGATCCAGATCGCCAGGAAGATCCTGACCCAGCCGGCCTTCGACGACTACAGCGCGGGCGAGCTGTCGCCCGGGCCTTCGGTGCAGACCGACGAGGAGATCCTGGCCTGGGTGGCCAGGGACGCCGAGACCGCGCTGCACCCGTCCTGCACGGCCAAGATGGGTACCGGGCCGATGGCGGTGACCGACCCGGCGAGCCTGCGGGTGCACGGGCTGCAGGGCCTGCGGGTCGTCGACGCCTCAGTCATGCCCTACGTCACCAACGGCAACATTTACGCGCCGGTGATGATGACGGCGGAGAAAGCGGCCGACCTAATACTGGGCAATACGCCGCTGCCGCCTGAGCCGGTGGAGTTCTTCCGCCGGGACCGCGATCCGGCGCGGACTAGCGAGAACCAGGCCCGTTCGGATGGTTAAAAGGCCTTCTACCTGGCCGAACGGACCGGGTACCCGCATTACCCCACAACGTGGGATTATTTCCCCGAAAACTAGACAGACCGGCTATCCGTCACCATGATCGAACTGGCACGGGATAGGACGAGGAGCAACTTGGCATGACCACACCGAACGGGCCTGGCGGCTTCGGGGACAGCGGTGCGGGCGACCCGCTGCCCGAGGCGACCACGCTGGTGCGTGGCGCAGCGGACGCGGGCCACCGGCTCAAGATCCTCGGCGGCCTTGCTGTCCGCGTCCTGTGCCCCGACTTCCCGCCCCGGTTGCGCGCCGGGCAGGATATCGACCTGGCGTGCCTGGGCAAGAACCGGCGCAAGATCGCCGATTACCTAGAGAGCGCGGGCTGCGAGCCGGACAAGCGGTTCAACAACCTGAACGGGGACCGGCAGATGTACTTCACCGCCCCGTCCGGGCGGCCGGTTGACGTCATGGTGGACCGGCTGTCGATGTGCCACACGCTGGACTTCAAGTCCTCGTTCGGCTCCCCCTCGATCACCCTTGATCCCGCCGACCTGCTGCTTTCCAAGCTGCAGATCGTCGAGCTCAACGCCAAGGACGCGCACGACATCTTCCACCTGCTGTCCGGGCTGCGGGTGGGCCGGGACTCAGCCCGCCCGTCCATCGACCCGGACCGGTTCGGCGCCGTCCTCGCCGTCGACTGGGGCTGGTGGCGGACCGTGACGGGCAACCTGGCCAAGCTGCCCGACCTGCTCTCCTCGCAGCCGGGCCTGGCCCCGCCGTACCCGCGGTTCGACGCCCTGACCCAGGCCAAGCAGCTGCAGGAGGTCGCGGAGACGGCCCCGAAGAGCCTCAAGTGGAAGACCAGGGCCAGGGTCGGCGACCGGGTCCGCTGGTACGAACTACCCGAAGAAGTGGATCACTGAAGCTGTTTCGCGAGCCGGTGAACAACCAGGAAGGCACGCCGCAATGAAAGTCTTTTTCGCCACGGACATCCATGGCTCCGAGATCTGCTGGCGGAAATTCCTTAATGCCGCTGCCTTCTACAAGGCCGACATGGTGGTCCTCGGCGGGGACGTGACCGGCAAGGTCCTGGTGCCTATCCTGGCCATGCCGGGCTACTGGGAAGTGTCGTTCGGCGGGCAGCGGCTGCGGCTGGATACCAGGGCCGAGCTCGACGAGATCCAGCGCAAGATCCGTGACCGGGGCTCCTACCCCTCGGTGATGGCCCCCGAGGAGCTCGACGCGCTGAACGAGGAGGACGGCTCGGTCGACCGCCGGTTCACCCTGGAGATGACCAAGGGCCTGGACCGGTGGCTGGACATGGCCGACGGCAAGCTGCGCGGCGGCGAGATCCCGTGCATCCTCAACGGCGGGAACGACGACATCTGGGAGATCGACGACATCATCGAGCAGTCCCCGTGCGTCAGCTTCGCGGAGAGCAAGGTCCTCGACATCGGCGGCTTCTACCTCGCCTCGATGGGCTGGACCAACCCGACGCCGTGGAACACCTTCCGCGAGGCGCCCGAGGACGTGCTGACCGGGAAGATCGACGCGGTCGTGTCCGAGATCCCGGACATGGGCCGGGCCGTGTTCAACTTCCACGCCCCGCCGTACGGCACCGGCCTGGACGAGGCGCCGGCCCTGGACGAGAACATGCGGCCGATCCACGGCGGCGCGGTCATGAAGCCGGTCGGCTCGAAGGCGGTTAAGGAGGCCATCCTCAAGTACGAGCCCGCGCTATCCGTCCACGGGCACATTCACGAGAGCCGGGGCGTGGCCAAGCTCGGCCGGACCCTGTCCATGAACCCAGGCAGCTCCTATACCGACGGCGTGCTGCAGGGCGCCGTGCTCGAGCTGAACGAGAAGAAGGGAAAGGTCGGCAAGTACATACTCGTGAACGGCTAAGGCTTCCGGAGCCTCACTTCTCACTCGATGAGAGCTCTGCCTGCCAGCCAGCGGGGATAGCAGAGTGTAAGTCATCAACTTCATAAACAACCGCCCCGCAGCCGCCTAGAGCCCTATATTGACCCTAGATACGGAAAATTGAGCTTAGATTCGCAACAGTTATCGCCCTTTAACCGACTTTCTGGCCAATGGTAAATCGGAGGATACGTATGACGGCAGGAGCACTGGGAGAGGAGAGACCGACCCTCTTCCTCCGCAAGGCGACGGGGCTGGTCCGCGGCTGGTCCGTCAGGGACTCGATGATCTACGCCTGCCTGTCCACGAACGTGGTGACGCTGGGCATGGTCGAGTGGGCGTACTCGTCCACTTTCCCTCAGGGCCAGCTGATCACCTCTATCCTCATCTCCGCGGTCTGGGTCTCGTTCCTCGTCATCGCCTACACCGGGCTGGTGGTGACGATCCCGCGGGCCGGCGGTGACTACGTGTGGCAGAGCCGCATCCTCAACAGCGGCCTTGGCTTCGTGATGGCCGCCACCGGCTGGTGGTTCATCCTGTGGCTATGGGCGCCGATCTACGGGACGGTGCTGAGCGAGGAGTTCTTCCAGCCGATCTGGGCCACGCTCGGCTACCACGGCACCTTCTTCGCCAGCCACACCGGCATCTTCGTGGTCACGCTGATCACCATCGTGCTAGCGGGCGTGCTGGTCTCCATCGGCATGGCGGGTTACGCCCGGGTGCAGAAGTGGTGCTTCTACGGCGGCCTGCTCGGCTTCGCGATCATCGTCATCCTGCTCCTGGCCTCCAGCCGCGCGCACTTCATCTCCTCGTTCAACCTCTACGCCAACAAGATCTTCGGCATCTCCAACGCCTACGCGGCCAACAACGCCGAGGCCCTCAAGGGCGGGTTCACGGCGCCCGCGCTGAGCTTCGGCCCGCTCGGGCCGACCATGCTGCTCGTGCCGCTGATGATGTTCTACCTGCTGTGGCCGAACTGGGGCACCACGCTGTACGGCGAGATCCGCGGCGCCAGCGACTTCCGCCGGGTGTTCACCGGCATGTTCGCCGGGCTATGGACCACCGTGCTGCTGTCCATCGCGTTCCTGCTGCTGTTCGCCAAGACGTTCGGCTGGGCCTTCTACCAGAACGTCAACGCCAACTGGCTGCTGGCCGGCAAGTCGGCCCTGCCGATCTTCCCGTACCCGGTGCTGATGGCCAGCTGGCTGGTGCACAACAGCGCGTTCCAGGTCATCCTCCTGCTGCTGATGAGCCTGTGGTTCTTCGGCTGGGTCGGCACGCTGTTCCTGTCCTCGACCCGGGTCATCTTCGCCGCCGCCTTCGACCGGGTGCTGCCGGACGCGGCCGCGCAGGTGTCGGAGAAGCGCCGGGTCCCGGTCGCCTCGCTGGTGCTGATGCTGCTCCCCGCGGTCGGGCTGGCCGCGCTGTACGCGTTCAACAGCACGTTCGCTAGCTACACGCTGGACGCCACGCTGGTCATCGCGGTGACCTACCTGTTCAGCGCGATCGCGGTGGTGGTGCTGCCGCTGCGCAAGCCGGACCTGTGGTTCGCCTCGCCGGCCAGCAAGATGAAGGTCCTCGGCGTGCCGGTCGTGCCGGTGGCCGGGGTCATCACTATCGCCCTGCTGGTCTACAACCTGTACGAGTGGCTGTCGAACGACCTGTACGGCGTTAACCACGGCGGCTCGCTCATCTACATGGGCGCAATGTACGTGCTCGCCATCGCCATCTACGTCGGCGCGCGCGTCATCCGCAACCGCCAGGGCATCGACCTTGGCCTCATCAACAAGGAAATCCCGGTCGAGTAGCCGGTTGGTTTAATGATCGCGGAGGCTTCGGCGGAGCCTCCGCGATCATGTTTGCGGAGGCATAGTGAGCGAACCGGAAGGCGCTGCCGAGCTGAAGGACCGGACGTTCCTGGTCACCGGGGCCAACACCGGGATCGGGCGGGCGACAGCCGCGGCGCTGGCCCGGCAGGGCGGGCGCGTCTACATCGCGAGCCGGTCGCGGGAGAAGGGCGAGGAGGCGGTGGCCGGGATCAAGGCCTCGACCGGGAACGAGGCGGTCTGGTTCCTGCCGCTCGACCTGGCCGACCTGGATTCGGTGCGGGCCTGCGCTTCGGCCTTCCTGGCCAAGGGCGAGCCGCTGCACGTGCTGGTGAACAACGCCGGCGTCGTCCGGGCCCGGGGCCTGACCAAGCAGGGTTTCGAGCTGATGTTCGGGGTCAATCACCTGGGCCACTTCGCGCTGACGAACGCCCTGTTCGGCTGCCTCACCGCCAGCGCGCCGGCCCGGGTGGTGACGGTGTCCAGCGACTCCCACTACTCGGCGCGCGGGATTGACTTCGAGGCGCTGCGCCGGCCGGAGCGCGGCCTCACCGGCCTGCACGGGTACGCGGTCTCCAAGCTGTGCAACGTGCTGTTCAGCCAGGAACTCGCGCGCCGGACGGTGGACACCGGGGTCACCACGTACGCGCTGCACCCGGGCGTGGTGGCGTCGGACATCTGGCGGCGGGTGCCGTGGCCGGCCCGGCCGCTGATGACGCGGCGCATGCTCACCGTAGAGGAGGGCGCCGCGACGTCACTGTACTGCGCGACCTCGCCGGACGTGGCCCAGGACAGCGGCAAGTTCTACGACAAGTGCGCGGAGCGGGCTCCCAGCCAGGTCGCCACCCCCGAGCTGGCCGCGGAGCTGTGGAAGCGCAGCGAAGAGTGGACGGCGGCGTCATAACGGCGCTGTCATAACGGCGCTGTCATAACGGCGCTGTCATAACGGCGCTGCCGTGAACGAACGGCGCCATCGTAAAGGAGGGGACGGCGCTGTCATAGAGACGGGTCCACTGAGCCGCATGTGACCGGTGGGGTCGTCGCACGGGTGCAGAATCGGATTCCGGTTAGCGTGCTGGTGGCGTCAAGAGATCGCGCGAGCACGAAAGCGCACTTGTGTCACTCTGGCACCGCCCGTACCAGATCATACGATGTGAATGTCCCATTCATGCACCTAGAACGACATGAATGGGACATCCACGCCGTATAAATCGAGGTTGGGAAGGCGTGGGCGAGCGCCTGCCGATCACCCGTCTCAACGCGGACCTCACTCGTCACAGCAGCACTCATCCATCCCGGTTGGCCGTCCCCACCGGGGGAATGGCGCCGATTAGCGTGCAAGATCCGGCTTCTGCCGAGGCTATGACGGCGTTACTGCGGCATCCGCGTCAGAGGCTGGGGTGGGTGGGGTCCAGGAGGCGATCGGGTCGAGCTGGCGGATCATCAAGCCGGGAGCGAGGCGGCCGGCCAGCCGGACGCCGGTGTTCCGCAGGGCGATGGCCGGGCGGGAGGTCATCCCGCTCAGCCGGCTGGCCCGGTATGAGCCGTCCGCCACCATCCGGGTCCGGCGCATCCGGGCGGAGGTGTAGGCGGCGAGGTCCGGGGCGGTTCCGTCGGCGGGCTGGGATGCGGCGGCGGGCGGGGATGCGGCGGCGGGCGAGGATCCGGCGGCGGGCGGGGATCCGGTGGCGGGCTGGGATCCGGGGCGGGCGAGGATCCGGGGGCGGGCGAGGATCCGGCGACGCTAGCTCGCGCTGGAGGCGACGCGGCGGCCGGAACTGCGGGCCGCGTACGACGACAAAGGGCGCCGGTTCCGTCATGCGGTCGCCTGGCTGCTCGCCGCCGGCGGTTCGGCCGCGCCCGAGCGTGACGCCTGGACGCTGATCGCCTGGCTGGAGGGAACCGCCTTCTACGCGCTGGCCGGGGCGGGGACGACGGCCGCTCCGTCGCTGGAGGTGCTGCGGGCCCAGCTCACCTGGCTGCTGGCCGGCCTCTGCGGCGGTGACCGGGGCGGCGGTGACGCCGCTGCGGCATGATCGTCCTGGGTAGTGGGCAGTAATCCCGCGTAGCGGTCAGGTCGAGGAAACTTGGGGGCATGGATCTACCTGTCAACCCGCCAGTGGCGCCGATGCTGGCCAAGCCGGTGGACGGCATCCCGGACGGGGACTACGTGTTCGAGCCGAAGTGGGACGGCTTCCGGTCGATCGTGTTCCGCGACGGCGACGAGGTTGAGATCGGCAGCCGGAACGAGCGGCCGATGACGCGCTATTTTCCCGAGCTGGTGGCCGCGGTCAAGGCCGAACTCCCGGAGCGGTGCGTGATCGACGGGGAGATCGTGATCCCCGACGCCGAGGGCAGGCGGCTGGACTTCGAGGCGCTGCAGCTGCGGATCCACCCGGCGGCCAGCCGGGTCGAGCTGCTGGCCACCCAGACGCCGGGGCACTTCATGGCGTTCGACCTGCTCGCGCTGGGCGACACCGACTACATGGAACGGCCGTTCGCCGAGCGCCGGGCCGCGCTCGAGGGCGCCCTGGCCAACGCGGGCTCATCCGTCCACCTGACCCAGACGACCACCGACCGGGAGGTGGCCACCGGCTGGTTCAGCCAGTTCGAGGGGGCCGGTCTGGACGGGCTGATCGCCAAGCCCGCCGACGGGATCTACGAGCCGGACAAGCGGGTGATGAAGAAGATCAAGCACGAGCGCACGGCGGACTGCGTGGTGGCCGGCTACCGGGTGCACAAGAGCGGAGAGGACCGGATCGGGTCCCTACTGCTGGGCCTGTACCGGGACGACGGAAAGCTGGCCAGCGTCGGCGTGATCGGCGCGTTCCCGATGGAGAAGCGGATCGAGCTGTTCACCGAGCTGCAGCCGCTGGTCACCACGTTCGACCAGCACCCGTGGAACTGGGCCGATCAGCAGCCCGCCCAGCGGACGCCGCGGGCCGCCATGTTCAGCCGGTGGAACGCCAACAAGGACCTGTCGTTCATCCCGCTGCGCCCGGAGCGTGTGGTCGAGGTCCGCTACGACCACATGGAGGGGCCCCGGTTCCGGCATACCGCCCAGTTCGTCCGCTGGCGCCCGGACCGCGAGCCGCGCTCGTGCACCTACGCCCAGCTGGAGGAGCCGGTCAGCTTCGACCTCGCCAAGATCCTGCGCGGCCCCACCTCAGGGAGCGGGGCCTCAGGGAGCGGGCATGGCTGAGCCGAAGCGCGTATTCGAGCTGGCCGGGCACGAGGTCGCGGTCAGCAACCCGAGCAAGGTGTACTTCCCGCGGGCCGGGGTGACCAAGCTGGACATGGTGCGCTACTACCTGGCGGTGGCGCCGGGGGCGCTGGGCGGCGTGCGCGGCCGGCCGATGGCGCTGAAGCGGTTCGTGAACGGGGCCGAGGGCGAGCCGTTCTTCCAGAAGCGGGCGCCGGAGAAGAGGCCCGGTTTCGTGCAGACCGTCGAGCTGAGCTTCCCTTCCGGACGCACCGCGGACGAGGTGGTCGTCACCGACGAGGCCGCGCTGGCCTGGGTGATCAACCTGGGTTGCATCGACCTGAACCCGCACCCGGTGCGGGCCGCCGACCTGGACCATCCGGACGAGCTCCGGGTCGACCTGGACCCGGTGCCGGGGGTGGAATGGCCGCAGATCAGGGACGTGGCCATGGTGGCCAGGGACGTGCTCGCCGACTACGGCCTGACCGGCTGGCCGAAGACGTCCGGGTCGCGGGGCATGCACATCTACGCGCGGGTCGAGCCGCGCTGGGAGTTCGGCGAGGTGCGGCGCGCGGCGGTCGCGGTGGCGCGGGAGATCGAGCGGCGGGCGCCCGAGCTGGCCACCTCGAAATGGTGGAAGGAGGAGCGGCACGGCGTCTTCGTGGACTACAACCAGAACGCCAAGGATCGCACGGTGGCGTCCGCTTACTCGCTGCGCCCGGTCCCCGACGTGCGGGTGTCGACGCCGCTGACCTGGGCCGAGGTGCCGTCGTGCGATCCGGCGGAGTTCACCATCGGCACCGTGCCCGAACGGTTCGCGCGGATCGGCGACCCGTGGGCGGAGATGGACCAGGCGACCGGGTCACTGGACGGGCTGCTCGAGCTGGCGGCCAGGGACGAGGCGGCGGGGCTGCCCGACGCGCCGTGGCCGCCGCACTACGAGAAGCAGACCGGCGAGGCGCCCCGGGTGCAGCCGTCCAAACGCCGCGGCGGGGGGTCAGGGACAGGCCGGCGACAGGGCGCGGGCTCGGGGACAGGCCGGCGACAGAGCACGATGCCGCTGATCGAGGTGGCGCGCGCGGAGACCAAGGACGAGGCGATGACGGGCCTGGAGCGCTGGAAGGCCAGGCACCCAGAGGTCTGGCCGCTGCTCGAGCCGGCCGACGTGCTGGTGGACGCGATGCGCGGCCGCAGCTCGCTCTGGTACCGGATCCGGCTCAACCTGCGGCACGTCCCGGAGGCCGAACGTCCGCCCCAAGAGCCCCTGGAAGTCGACTACAACCCGTGGGCAGGCCCGGTTTCATGATCGTGGGCAGTTTCGACCGGGTAGCGACCGAAACTGTCCGCGATCATGAAGTCGCCCCGCTCCGGGGCAGCGCGGGGGCCGGTGGGATGACGAGAGGCGGCGCTGGGGGACCTCGGGCTCGTTCGGGATGACGCGGAGGCGGCGCGGGGGACGCGCCAGGCTCGTTCGGGATCATCAATCGACGTCTACCCAGTCCAGGGTGCGCTGGACCGCCTTGCGCCAGCCTGCGTACCCGCCCTCCCGGCGGTCCGCGGTCCAGGATGGCGCCCAGCGCTTGGATTCGTGCCAGTTGGCGCGCAGCTCGGCCGCGTCCCGCCAGAACCCGGTGGCCAGCCCGGCCGCGTATGCGGCGCCGAGCGCGGTGGTCTCGGCGACCACCGGGCGGCTCACCGGGACGCCGAGGATGTCGGCCTGCAGCTGCATGGCCAGGTCGTTGGCTGTCACGCCGCCGTCCACCTTGAGTACCTCCAGCCGGACGCCCGCGTCCCGCTCCATCGCCTCGGCCACGTCCCTGGTCTGGTACGCGATCGCCTCCAAGGTGGCCCGGGCCAGGTGCGCGCGGGTATGGAACCTGGACAGGCCGACGATCGCGCCGCGCGCGTCGGCCCGCCAGTACGGCGCGAACAACCCGGAAAAGGCCGGCACGAAGTAGACGCCCCCGGTGTCGTCGACCTCGGCGGCGAGCGCCTCGCTGGCCGCCGCGTCGCTGATGACGCCGAGCTGGTCGCGCAGCCATTGCACGGCGGCGCCGGTCACCGCGATCGACCCCTCGAGCGCGAAGACGGCGGGCTCGGCGCCGAACTTGTAGCACACCGTGGTGAGCAGCCCGGCGCCGGACCTGACGATCTCGGTCCCGGTGTTCAGCAGCAGGAAGTTCCCGGTGCCGTAGGTGTTCTTGGCCTCGCCGGGGGTCAGGCAGACCTGCCCGACGGTGGCCGCTTGCTGGTCACCCAGCGCACCGGTGATCGGCAGCTGAGCGCCGAACGGGCCCTCTGGTGACGTGAGCCCGTAGGGTTCGGGGGCCGAGGAGGGCCGGATGTCCGGCAGCATCTGCCGCGGCACGGCGAAGAAGCCGAGCAGCTCGTCGTCCCAGTCCAGGGTCTGCAGGTTCATCAGCATGGTGCGGCTGGCGTTGGTGACATCGGTCACGTGCACGCCGCCCTGGGGGCCGCCGGTGAGGTTCCACAGCAGCCAGGTGTCGACGGTGCCGAACAGGGCCTCACCGCGCTCGGCGTCGGCGCGCAGGCCGTCAACGTGGTCGAGCATCCACTGCAGTTTGCCGCCCGAGAAGTAGGTGGCCGGGGGCAGGCCGGACTTGTGCCTGATCACGTCGCCCCGGCCGTCCCGGTCCAGGGCCGCGGCGATCCGGTCGGTCCTGGTGTCCTGCCAGACGATGGCGTGACCGTACGGCCGCCCGGTGCGCCGGTTCCACGCCAGCGTGGTCTCCCGCTGGTTGGTGAGGCCGAGGGCGGCCAGATCGCTGGCGCGCAGGTCAGCTGTTATCAGGGCCTGCTCGACAACGGCGCGAGTGCGTGCCCAGATCTCGGCGGGGTCGTGCTCGACCCAGCCTGCCGGGGCATGATCTGGGCGTGTTCCAGCTGGTGCCGGGCCACTTCGGCGCCGGAATGGTCGAAGATCATGAACCTGGTGCTTGTGGTGCCCTGATCGATGGCCCCGATGAAATCGGACACTCAATCTCTCTTCCACGGTGGTTTACCGCTCGGTAACCGTTTGCGGGTAGGTTGACGATGTACATACTCTAGAACTGCGGCCACAGTGAAATCTGGGGGGTGGGTGATGGTGAGCAACGGCGCTCTCGACGCCCGGGAGCGTGACGCGGTGCTCGGCAGGCTGGCCACGGAGCGGTTCGACGTGCTGGTCGTCGGCGGCGGCGTCACCGGGGCCGGGGCGGCCCTGGATGCGGCGTCCCGCGGGCTGCGGGTGGCCCTGGTGGAGGCGCGGGACCTGGCGTCGGGTACCTCGAGCCGGTCGAGCAAGCTCATTCACGGCGGCCTGCGCTACCTGGAGCAGTTCGACTTCAAGCTGGTCTACGAGGCGCTGCGGGAGCGCGACCTGCTGGTGTCCAAGCTCGCCCCGCACCTGGTCAAGCCGGTCTCGTTCCTGTACCCGCTGTACAAGAAGGTGGTCGAGCGGCCGTACGTGGGGGCGGGCCTGGTGCTGTACGACTCGATGGAGGGCACGCGGCGGCCGGTGCCGCGGCACCGGCACCTGACCGCCCGCGGCGCGCTGAAGCGCGCCCCGGCCCTGTCGCCGGACCGGCTCGCCGGCGCCATGCTCTACTACGACGCGCAGGTCGACGACGCGCGGCACACCCTGACCGTGGCCCGCACCGCGGCGGCGCACAGCGCGGTGATCGGGACCCGGCTCTCCGTGGTCGGGCTGCTGCGGTCCGGGGACGGGGAGCGGGTCACCGGCGCCCGGGTGCGCGACGAGGAGTCCGGGCGGGTTCTGGAGGTGTCCGCCGAGGCCGTGGTGATCTGCGCCGGGGTATGGACCGACCTGGTGCACGAACTGGCGGGGGTGCAGGCCGGCTACAGGGTCCGGATGTCCAAGGGCGTGCACATCGTGGTGCCGCGGGCAGCGGTGGACTCCGACACCGGGATGATCCTGCGGACCGAGAAGAGCGTGCTGTTCTTCATCCCGTGGGGGGAGCACTGGATCGTCGGCACCACCGACACCGACTTCTCCGGCGACCCGGCCGGACCCGTCGCGACCGAGGAGGACGTCGAGTACATCCTGGCCGCCGCGAACCGGGTGCTGGCCCGGCCGCTGACCCGCGCCGACGTCATCGGCGTGTACGCCGGGCTGCGGCCGCTGGTCGACCCCGCTTTCGGGAATGGCTCGAAGCCGACCACCAAGCTGTCCCGTGAGCACGTGGTCGACGTGCCGGTACCCGGCCTGGTCAGCATCGCGGGCGGTAAGTTCACCACCTACCGGCTGATGGCCAGGGACGTGGTGGACGCGGCCGTGGCGGACTTCGGCCTGCCGGTACCGGGCTCGGTTACCGACCAGGTGCCGCTGCTCGGCGCGGACGGGCTCGCGGCGGTGCAGCCCGCCGCCGGGCGGCTGGCCGAGGACTACGGGGTGCCCCGCGCGACGGTGGAGCACCTGCTCGACCGGTACGGGTCGCTGGCGGCGGAGGTGCTGGACCTGATAAAGGCCGACTCCGGGCTCGGCCGCCCGCTGGCCGCGGGGCATCCGTACCTGCGGGCCGAGGTCGCCTACGCGGTCACCCGTGAGGGCGCCCTGCACGCGGAGGACGTGCTGGTGCGGCGGACGCGCCTGTTCATCGAGTCGGCGGACTCGGGTGCCGCCGTGGCCGCCGACGTGGCCACGATCATGGGGCGCCTGCTGGGCTGGAACCGGCGGCGGCGCGCCGCCGAGACGCGCCGGTACCTCGACCTGGTCGAGGCCGAGCGCCCGTTGCTGGCCGTGGATTCCGTCCCGGCGCCTGGCCTGGCCCTCGCCGCAGCGAGATGAAGTCGCAGGGGTCACGGCGGCTGCTGACGTTCCGGCTGGACCAGGAGCAGCGGCAGCGGCTCCGGGCGCGGCTAGCCCGCGAGGGCCGGACGATGTCCGAGGTCGTGACGCACGGGCTGCGGCAGTACGTGCTAGCTCGGGGGGAGGGTGTTTCCGCCGGGGGAGGACCCCCCGGTGACCCCCCCGGTCATGGGGGGCTGCCCGCCGCCCATACCCCTCGGCTCCCCGAGCGGGTCGCGGCGCGGCTGCGCGAGCTCCGCTCGTCCGGGCGCAGCGAACTGCTGTCCGGGACGCTGGCCGCGCTGACCGAGGCCGGCTGGCCGCTGCGCTCGCTCGCCGAGGCGCTCGGGGTCAGCCGGCAGGCGGTGCAAGCCCGGGTCCGCCGCCTGGCGCGGTCCGGGCTCCGTGACCCGGTTCGCGATCCCGCGGTGCCATGCGAGCCGCCTCCGCCGTTCCCGCAGCGCCGGGTGGCCAGCGCGTCCGGCCTGCGGCCGCACCTGACGATCAAGATTGACCACACGCTGCGCACGTCGGCGCACCAGGCCGCGGCCGACGAGGGCAGCTCGCTCACCCAGGTGGTGGAGGCCATCCTGGACCGCTACCTCAGGCACGGGATGGCGGACGCGGATCAGGCGGAACCGGAGGCCGGTTACTCACGGCACAGGACGAGGATCATCCGCCAGGCGTCGACCGCGTCGACCGGCAGATCGCCGTCGAAGTCGCCGTAGCTGGCCGCGACGGTGAAGCCGCCGGCCAGCCTGATGGCCGCGGTCAGTTCGGTCGCGGTCCAGAACCGGTTCGGCACGACATCTGTGACGGTCCGTACCCCGCCGCCGCGCTTGTGGTAGGTGACGCTGACGTGTTCCCTGGTAACCTGCGTGACCGGATCGATCTGGTCCTGCACGCCCCAGCGCACGCTGACCGTGCCGTCGCCGGTCTCGCTGGTCCACTCGCTGCTGGTGCGGCGCTCGGCGCCGAAGAAGTCCGCGGGATGCGCGAGCTCCATGATGTACAGGCCGTCCCGGTCCAGGTGGCGCCCGACCGCGGCCAGATGGCGCAGCATGTCGTTGAGGGTGAGCAGATGGCACAGCGAGTTGAGCATGGTGATCGCCAGGTCGAAGCGGCGGGGCAGGCTGAAGTCCCGCATGTCGGCCTGGACCACGGTAAGCGGGAGCCCGGCCGCAGCGGCCAGGTCTCCGGCCCGCGCGCACATCGCCGGGTTGAGGTCGAGCGCGGTGGCCTCGAGACCGCGCCGCGCCAGGGTCCGCGCGTGCTCGGCCGGGCCGGCCGCGAGCTCGAGAACGGACCGGGGCGGCCGGTGGTGCTTGCCCGACCATCGCAGCAGCGCGTCCACCTCGGCCGTGACGTCGCGGTAGGCGCAGGCGGCCTCGTAGTACTCGGGCTCGTCATAGATACCAGGCACCCGACCATGATGCCGGACGCCGAGCCCGTTCGGGTCGGGCTGGGGGGTGTGGGGGCGGGCAGCCCCCCATGACGGGGGGCACCGGTGGGTCGCCCCCGGGGGAAGCATTACCGGAACGGCGCAGCTAGAGACGGTGTACGTTAACGTGCACTAGCCTCACTCATCGCCCTGCGGCAGACTGTGCGCATGATGTCTGAGAGCCAGGCGCTGGAAACCCTGTCGCGGGAGGATCCGGAAGCGGCCGGCGACGCGCGGGCTGCCCTGGCCTGGCTGACCGGAGACGAGGGCCTGGAGACGATCTCGCTGCTGCGCCTGCAGGAGTTCCTCTGGTACGCGCTGCCAGTGAAGTGGCCGATGTCTACCCCGGGCCGGGTCGGCGTGGCGAAAGCCCTGGGGCGCCTGTTCCTGCTGGCGGGCCTGGAGCGGTACGCCGCGGTGTGCTCCTCGGCGGGTACCGAGAAGATCATCACCGCCTATGCCGACGGGCACGAGGACGGTATCGCCGCCTACACCGAGGCCATCGAGGAGTCGAACGCCGCACCGCCGGATACCGAGCTGCTCGCCTGGGGCTCGGTGATGGGATCGCAGGAGCGTGCCGCCTACGACGCCTGCGCGGCCGCGCTGGAACTCGCCTTCGCCTCCGGCGAGCTGAGCGTGGGCGCCCGAGGCTGGCGGACCAAGCGCGTGGACATCGTCAACCGCTGGCTGTGTTTGCCCGGGGGGACGACCCCCCCAGACCCCCCCGAGCATGGGGGCGCTCCTCGCCCCCCCATACCCCCCTCGCCCCCCTCGGCGGGGGCCGGCACCTGGCTGGGCCGGATCAGCGCAGAGCGGATTGACGCGTGGGCGCACGGCAGGCCGGGTGAGCGATCACGGCTGGCCCGCAGCCTCATCCCGCGCCTGCTCGAGCCGCCCGCGGTCCCCGACGACCCGCTGCCCACGCTGCGCTGGCTGCTCGGCCGCGCCGACGAGGGCCTGCGTCTCACCGCCCGGCACTACATCGCGCCCGCCCTGGTGACCGAGGCGGTCGAGGAGTTCGGCTGGCGTGACCAGCTCGTCGGCACCCTCCGCCAGGAACTCGACGTGTTCCCGCTGCACACGCTGCGCGGCATGGCGCAGAGCGAGATGGGAGCCATCCGGCGCAGGAGCACGAGCCTGGTGCTCACCAAGACGGGCAGGCTCATGACGGCCGACCCCGCGGCCCGCTGGCACATCGGCACCGCGGCGCTGATCGGCCCGGACGACGGCCCGCAGCCCGACTTCCCGGTCGCGGTGCGAGAAGCCGCCCTGATGGTCATCCTGACCAGCGGGCCGACCGGGTACGACGAGCTGACCAAGCTGCTGACCGACATGCACGGCGTGGAGGGCTGGGCGGCCGGGGGCGGCGCGGCCGGCGGTCGGGCCGGAACGGGCCGGCCTGGCACCGGCCGGCACAGCACCGGGCTGCACAGCACCGGCCTGGCCAGCGCCGTCCGCAGCGAGCTCTACGCGCTACGGCACCGGCTGTGGGCGCTCCACCTGCTCGGCGCCGAGCGCAGCTTCAGCGCGCCGCTATCGCTGACCGAGACCGGGGTCGCCGCGGCGCTGTCCGCCCTGCTCGCCCGGGCCCTGCGGCCGCGGCACCATCTGGGCCTCGGGTGAGGGCCTAGGCGTCCCAGGTCAGCGGGAAATACCCGGTGTAGTTCTCGGCCAGCGTGGTGGCGGCCGCGCGGGACGAGATGACGTACCTCAGCTGGGCGAGCTGCAGCGCCGCTCCGAACTGGTCCGACTGCGGGTCCACGTGCAGCATGGACGTCATCCACCAGGAGAAATGGGTAGCCCGCCAGACCCGGCTCAGCGCGGTGTCCGAGTACGCCTCGGCTGGGCCAGCCTGACCGTCCTTGAGCAGGCTGGTCAGCGCCTTGGTCAGCGCGGTCACGTCGGCGAGGGCCAGGTTGAGGCCCTTGGCCCCAGTGGGCGGCACGATGTGCGCCGCGTCGCCCGCCAGGAACAACCGCCGGTAGCGCATGGGCGAGGCGACGAAGCTGCGCATCGGCGAGATGGCCTTCTCGCTGATGGGTCCGTCCTTCAGCTCCCAGGCGGGCACCTCCAGCCGGTGTTTGAGTTCGGCCCAGATCCGGTCGTCGGGCCATTCCTCGATGTCCTCGTCGGCGGGGACCTGCAGGTAGAGCCGGCTGACCTGGGGGGTGCGCATGGTGTGCAGGGCGAAGCCATCCTCGTGCCGGCAGTAGATGAGCTCGTCGGTGGACGGCGGCACGGAGGCCAGGATGCCGAGCCAGGAGTACGGGTAGCCGCGCTCGGCTACCTGGATGAGGCCGGGCGGCATGGAATCGCGGCAGATACCGTGGAATCCGTCGCATCCGGCTATGGCGTGGCAGGCGACTTCATGACGGCTGCCCCCGGCGTCGGTGAAGCGGAGGACCGGCCGTTCGGTATCTAGCTCTCCGACCTCGGCGTCGGAGACCTCGAACTCGATCATGCCCCCGGCCGCGAGCCTGGCCTGGATCAGGTCCTTGACGATCTCGGTCTGGGCGTAGATCGTCACCCAGCGGCCGCCGGTCAGGTCGCGGAAGTCGAGGTGGTGCCGCTCGCCCCCGAACTGCAGGTAGATCCCGCCGTGCTCGAGGCCTTCGGCGTCCATCCGCTCGCCCAGGCCGACCGCGCGGAGCAGCTCCACCGTGCCAGCCTCGAGCAGGCCGGCCCGCTGCCGCGCCTCGCAGTAGGCCCGGCTGCGGTTCTCTACCACGATCGACTCGATGCCGCGCAGGGCCAGCAGATGGGAGAGCAGAAGACCGGCCGGGCCGGCCCCGACGATCCCCACTTGAGTTCGTGAGCTAACGGTCATCAGGAAGCCAGCGATATCTGTCTCGAAGGGATAGGACCGTGAACGCCTCCAGGTTAGCGGCCCCGCCGAGCGGGCCGCCGGAGAAGATCGTGCCGCGCCAGACCGACTCGTCCATGAGTGTCACGGCCGCTCCTTGGATCCACGTGTACGTAAGACGCACGATAGTTCAGAAGGCGAACGCGTAATACCGGGGTCTATGATGTCATCGACCGAGCCGGGAGGCCCTCCTTGACTGACAACCAGGATCACGGTCATGACGGGGACTTCGTCCAGTCACTCGAGCGCGGCCTGTCGGTGATCCGCGCTTTCGACGCCGAGCATCCGAAGCTGACGCTCAGTGAGGTGGCCGCCAGTACCGGCCTGAGCCGGGCCGCGGCCCGGCGGTTCCTGCGCACCCTGGTCCAGCTCGGCTACATGCGCAGCGACGGGAGCCGGTTCGCCCTGCGCCCGAAGATCCTCGAGCTCGGCTACGCGTACCTGTCCAGCCTGACCCTGCCCGAGGTGTCCATGCCGCACCTGGAGCAGCTGGTCGAGCAGGTGCACGAGTCCTCGTCGGTGTCCGAGCTCGACGGGAACGACGTCATCTACATCGCCCGCGTCCCGACCAAGCGGATCATGACCGTGACCATCAGCGTCGGGACGAGGTTCCCGGCCTACGCGACCTCGATGGGCCGGGTGCTGCTGGCCGCGCAGCCTGAGGAACGGCTCGACGAGTACCTGGAATCGGCCAGCCTGCGCGGCCTGACCGGGCACACCATCACCAGCGCGACCGCGCTGCGGCGCGAACTGCGCAAGATCCGCTCCCAGGGCTGGGCCCTGGTCGACCAGGAGCTCGAGGAGGGGCTGCGGTCGATCGCGGCCCCGATCCGCGACGCCGACGGCCAGGTCATCGCGGCCATCAACGTCTCGACCCACGCCGGCCGCCGCACGCTGAACAGCATCGTCGAGGACCTGCTGCAGCCGCTGCTCGCTACCGCGCGCCGGATCGAGCTCGACCTGGCCCGCTCCCGCGCGTCAGTCCGCGCCCGCCCCGACGCCTGACCGGGGCTCCAGCGGGGGTGCGTGATCCGTGCGGGGGCTGGTGCCGCGCCTGCCGACCATGACGATGTCACATCGTCGTGGTCAGGACCACTACAGAGTCACATCGTCGTGGTTCGGCGGTCTGGGGCGCTGGCGCTGTTGCGACGATGGTGCAGGTTGGGGTTTGTGGGGCTTGGGTGGGGATGGGCGTTCGGGGGTTGTGTGCCCCCGGCCCCGTCCATCGGGGGCAGGGGCACACAGCCCCCATCGGTCGGAAGTCGCGGGTCCGGAAGGCGCGGGTGCGGAAGGCGCGGGTGCGGAAGGCGCGGGTGCGGAAGGCGCGGCTGCGGAAGGCGCGGGTGCGGGTGCGGGGCGGGCGGGATGCCGGGGGTGGCGGGGTGGCGGGATGCCGGGGCGGGCGATGAGGGTGGGGACAGTGGCCCCGGGAGGACTCGCCTGCCACACTAGCTGTCTATGCGTACGCTCGTCATTGACCACCCCCTCGTCACCCACAAGCTCACCGCGCTGCGCGACAGCGCCAGCGACACCGCCACCTTCCGCAGCCTCACGGCCGAACTGGTGACCTTGCTCGCCTACGAGGCAACGCGTGAGATGCGGGTGCAGCCGGTGTCGGTCACCACGCCGGTGGGCACGGCCAACGGCGTCAAGCTGGCCCGGCCGGTGCCGCTCATCGTGCCGGTGCTGCGGGCCGGGATCGGCATGCTGGACGGCATGACCCGGCTGCTGCCGATGGCCGACGTCGGCTTCGTCGGGCTGCGCCGGGACGAGGAATCGCTGGTGGCGTCCACCTACGCCGACCGGCTGCCCGCCGACCTGACCGGGCGGGACACGTTCGTGCTCGACCCGATGCTGGCCACGGGCGGCACGCTGGCCACCGTCATCAGCATGCTCGCCAACCGCGGCGCGGCCTCGGTCACCGCGATCTGCCTGCTGGCCGCGCCGGAGGGCCTGCGGCACGTCGAGTCGGCCTTCACCGCCGATGAGGTACGGGTGGTGACCGCCGCGGTGGATGAGCGGCTGAACGACCGGGGATACATCGTGCCTGGCCTCGGGGATGCGGGCGATCGCCTGTTCGGCCAGATCTGATGGGTGCCCCGGGCCCTGTCCTTCGGGCAGGGCACCGGGCTCAAAGGCGGTTCCTGTAGGCACCACCAGCGCTCCAGACTGGCCCCCCCACATCCACAGTGGGTGGTGCGCTGCCGCCGAGCCCGGCACCCTGCCACGTACAGCTAATCAGGACGTATCTACCCGGGGTATCCCCGGATCCGGGGTTACCCCGGATCCGGACGGCGAAGAGAATCCGGCCTAGACTAAATCGATGTTGTGCCAGATCGCCGGGACCTTGCCATGCCACTGAGCTCACACATCAGCACGGCGTCAGGCCAGAAGATGCTGGTCGCCGACGGCGCCCGTCTGGTGTTCGGCCGGGGTCCCGGAGTCGACCTCATCATCGCGGCGGGCCGGGGACTCTCCCGGCGGGCAGGCCTGGTGACCGCGATGCCGGCCGGCGTCTGGATCGCTAACATCAGCCGCACCCACGCGCTGTACGTGGAAGGCGACGGCTACCAGGTCAGGCTGCCGCGGATGGAGCACGACGGCGAGCCCGCGAACGGCTGGTTCGTGCACACGGGCACCGCCCTGGTCGGCTCGCGGGCCATGCTCGACGACGGGCAGTCGCTGATGGTGACGGTAACCGGTCAGTACGAGGAGGCGGCCGCCGGGCGCCGGGCTGGCTGGGCCGAGGGAGCCGACCTGGCCGCTACCGGGCTGACCGGGGGGAGGCTAGCCGCGACGGGCCTAGCCGACGAGGGCGAGTGGACCGATGAGGTCTGCGCGGCCAGCGCGGCGGGCCATACGGACCTGGACGACGGCCGGGGAGGCCGAGCGACCCTGACCGCGGCGGCCGTCACCGGAGCGGCCCTGGCCGCGGCGGGGCAAGAGGCCAGGGACAGGGCCGCGGGGTCCGGGCCGGCCCACGCGGGGACCGCGGCCGGGGACGAGACCGGGGAGGCGGACGGGCCGGGCCTGGCGGCCACGGATGGCGACGGGACGCTGCTGCCGTTCTACCTCGACCCGATGACGAAACTCTTCCTGGTCGCGCTGATCTGGTGCCGCCCGTGGCTGGACGATCCGAGCGCGACCAAGCCGCTGCCACGCACGCCGGAAATCGCCCGGGGCGCCCTGGAGGTCACCGGCGCCTATCACGAGCTGGAACGGTTCGACGCCGACCCGGAGTACCGTGACCTGCTCTCGGCCCGGGTGGCTGAGCACATCAAGGTACTCCGGCGGAAGATCGCCGACCGCGGCCTGGCCGCCGCCGACGTCCGGCTCTCCGACGAGGTCGCCGTCCGGATCCTGATCGAGCACGGGATCATCACCTCCGCCGACCTGAGCAGGCTGGACGATCCCGCCTGGCGTTCCCGCCAGGAAGACCTCTGGTGGACCCAGGGTTAAGCCCCGGGCGGTATCACGATAAAGCTGGTCGTGGCCTCGCGGCCGCCAGGTCCGGTCACCCGGACGTCGAACAGGCCGAGCTGGAGCGCGCCCGGGAAGAGCTGTTTGATGTCCAGCAAGAAGGTCCCGGCGGACGGCGTCACGCGGACGGCGCGGGTGAGCCTCTGGGCCGGCCTGACCTGAGGCGGGCTGTTGAAGCTCAGCGAGACGGTGACCGGTTCACCCGGCTCGAAGTCGCTGGCCCGGACCACCCACGCGGCGTCGGCCGGGCCCAGGCTCTGCCGCACCAGGCACGCGCCGGGCTCGCCGCCGGCCTGGCCCGGTGAGCCGCACACGGTCCTCGGCGCTGCGGGCGGGACGGGCGGCGCCTGATCCGTGTCCGGCGAGCTCGAGCTGCTGAGCGCGGAGCCGAGGACGACGCCCACCACGACCAGGGCCGCGCCGACCGCGGCCCAGCCAGCCCAGGCCATGTGCGCCCGCAGCCACCGCTGCCAGCCCGGGCCGCCCGCGGCCCCGGTGCCGGTACGGCCGTGGGCGGGCTTGCGCCGGGGGGCGGGCCGGTCGGCGGGAAGTTCGTTGTAGGAGGCGGAGGTGGCGTCGCCGCGCTCGTCGGCGAACTCGCCCAGCGGCCCGATCTGGGGACTGCGCTGGTACTCGGCGATCAGGGCCATCGCCTTGTCCGGCAGGTAGGAGTGCTCCTCGTCCGGGCCCGCCTGGGCCACGGTGAAGTCCCCGAGCTGGACCAGCATCGCCGTCGAGGTCGGCCGCTGCCGCGGCACCCGGTGCATGCACGCGGTGATGAGCTCGGACAGCTCGTCCGGCAATCCCGACAGGTCCGGCTCCTCGGTCGCCAGCCGGGCCAGCACGTCCATCACCGACGCGCCCTGGTACGGCGGATGCCCGGTCGCGGCGAACAGCAGCGTCGCGCCGAGCGAGTAGACGTCGCTGGCCACCGACGCCTCACGGGTGTCTCTGGCCTGCTCGGGTGCCATGTACGCCGGGGTGCCGACCGCCCCGCGCGCGGTGGTCCGGCCCATCCGCTCGGCCGCCCGGGCCACGCCGAAGTCGATCACCCGCGGCCCGTCCGGCGCGACCAGCACGTTGGATGGCTTCAGGTCCCGGTGCACCAGGCCGGCTCCGTGGATCGAGGCCAGCGCCTCGGCGCACCCGGCGGCCAGCCAGCGCACCGTGGCCACCGGCAGCGGCCCGCAGGCCAGCACCAGCCGGGCCAGCGAAGGCGCCGGGACGTAGGCCGTGGCCAGCCAGGGCAGGTCAGCCTCGGGGTCGGCCTCCACCACCGCGGCGGTGAACACGCCGCTCACCTTCCTGGCCGCCGCCACCTCCTGGGCGAACCGGGTGCGGAAGCCGGCCTCCTCGGCCAGATCCACCCTGATCGTCTTGACCGCGACCAGCCGCCCGGCCGCCGAACGCCCGAGGTAGACCTGGCCCATCGACCCGGAGCCGAGGCGGCCGAGAACCACGTACGGCCCGATCCGCTCCGGATCCCATCTGCGCAGCGGTTCCCGCCCCTGCTGCGACTCCATCTCGGCCCTCCCTCACCCCGTTCGCAAGCACCCGACTTCGAACGGTGGCCAGATCCATCATGCCGACCGCTCCGTGCACGTGCATCGCCTTCCCCGCGTTTTGTGACGGGTGAGAAGGGTGAGAACATTGCACCCGTTCGGGATGATTTTCGCATTTACTCCGGCGGGCGCGCGCCGAGCAGGCCGGCCGGGATCACCGCGTCGCTCATGGCGCGGGCGGTGGCGAAGCCCGGCTTGATCACCGTGTTGATGAGGCGCAGCCGCTCATCGAAGCTCGCGAATGCGCTCTTCATCGCGTTGACCGTCAGCCACTCGATGTCCGTCCAGCCGTAGCCGAACTCCTCGGCCAGCCGGCGGAACTCCGAGCTCAGCGTGACCTGGCTCATCAGCCGGTTGTCGGTGTTCACCGTGACCCGGAACGACAGCTGGCGGAGCAGCCTGATCGGGTGCAGCGCGATCGACGGCACCGCGCCGGTCTGCACGTTCGAGGTCGGGCACATCTCCAGCGGGATCCGGCGGTCGCGGATGTAGGCGGCCAGCCGCCCGAGCCGGACATTGCCCTCCCGGCTGATCTGGATGTCGTCCACGATGCGGACGCCGTGGCCGAGCCGTTCGGTGCCGCACCACTGCACCGCCTCCCAGATCGACGGCAGCCCGAACCCCTCGCCCGCGTGGATGGTGATGTGGAAGTTCTCCCGCTTGATGTACTGGAACGCGTCCAGATGCCGGCTCGGCGGCCAGCCCGCCTCGGCGCCCGCGATGTCGAACCCGACCACGCCCCGATCCCGGTAACGCACCGCGAGCTCGGCGATCTCCAGCGACCTGGCCGCCGTCCGCATGGCCGTGAGCAGTGCGTACACCGTGATGTCGCGGCCCTGCCGGGCCTGGTTGGCGCGGCCCTGGCGGAACCCGTCGAGCACGGCCTCGACCACCTCGTCCAGGGTGAGCCCGCGCTCGGTGTGCAGCTCGGGCGCGAACCTCACCTCGGCGTAGACGATCCCGTCGGCAGCCAGGTCCTCGGCGCATTCGGCGGCTACCCTGCGCAGTGCATCGGGCGTCTGCATTACCCCGACCGTGTGCCGGAACGCGTCCAGGTAGATCTCCAGGTGACCCCGGTGCGCGCCCTCGGTGAGCCGCTGGGTCAGCTCTTCTTCGTTGTCGGCAGGCAGGCCGTGGTAGCCCGTCTCGCGGGCCAGCTCGATAACGGTCTGCGGGCGCAGGCCGCCGTCCAGGTGATCGTGCAGCAGGACCTTGGGCGCGGCCCTGATCTCGGCGAGTGTCGGCATCTGCCTATTCTGCTACGCGGGACGGACTTCCTCGATGACCGGGGAGACCGGCGGCGGCGGGGCCTGGTCGCTGACCGCGGCCGCGCCCTCCAGGGCGGCCAGCGCCGGGCCGAAGCGCTCCTGCTCGTCGGCGCGGAGCTCGAGCAGCGGCTGGCCGGCCTGCACCTGGTCGCCCGGCTTGGCCAGGCAGATGACGCCCGCGGAGGCGCTGACGTCGTCCTCCTTGCGGGCCCGGCCCGCCCCGAGCCGCCAGGCCGCGATGCCCACCGCGAGCGCGTCCAGGCGGGTCAGCCAGCCGGACGCGGGCGCGGGCAGTACCCGGGTGTGCGCCGCCTGGGGCAGTGGGGCGTCCGGGTCGCCGCCTTGCGCGCGAACCATGGCCCGGTACGCGGCCAGCGCACGGCCGTCCGCGATGGCCGCGGCGGGATCGGCAGCCGCGTCGCCGGCCAGGCCGGCCAGCGCGAGCATCTGCCGGGCCAGCGCGAGGGTGACCTCCATCAGGTCGCCCGGGCCGCGGCCCTGCAGCGCCTGGACGGATTCCTCCACCTCGACGGCGTTGCCGACCGCGCGGCCCAGCGGGACGTCCATCCTGGTCAGCAGCGCCCTGGTGCGCACGCCGTGCTCTTCGCCGAGGGCGACCATCGTCTCGGCGAGCTCGCGCGCCCGCTGGTAGCTGGTCATGAAGGCGCCGGAGCCGACCTTGACGTCGAGGACGAGCGCGCTGGTGCCCTCGGCGATCTTCTTGGACATGATCGAGCTGGCGATGAGCGGGATGGACTCGACCGTCCCGGTGACATCGCGCAGTGCGTAGAGCCTGCGGTCGGCGGGGGCCAGGCCGGACCCGGCGGCGCAGATCACGCAGCCGACCCTGGCCAGCACGGCCAGCGTCTCCTCGGGGGTCAGCCCGGCGCGGAAACCGGGGATCGACTCGAGCTTGTCCAGGGTGCCGCCGGTGTGCCCGAGGCCACGCCCTGACAGCTGGGGCACCGCGGCACCGCACGCCGCCACCAGGGGCGCGAGGATCAGGCTGACCTTGTCGCCCACCCCGCCGGTGGAGTGCTTGTCCACGGTGGGCCTGCCGACAGAAGACAGGTCAAGCCGGTCTCCCGAGGCGATCATGGCCGCGGTCCAGGTCCGCAGCTCCGCACGGTCAAGACCGCGGAAGTAGATCGCCATCAGCAGCGCGGACATCTGCTCGTCGGCGACCTCGTGCCGGGCATACGCCTCGAACAGCCACGTGATATCGTCGTCGCCGAGCCGCTGGCCGTCCCGTTTGGCCCTGATGAGCGAGACCGCGTCCGTCACCGCTTCTCCCGGTTTTCCCGGTTCTCCCGGCGGGAGGCGAGATCGGTGCCGGTGAAGGCGGCCGGGAGCAGGACCTTCAGCTCGACCGGCCCGTCCGCGGTGTCGACGAGCAGGTCACCGCCGCCGGCCTCCAGCAGCAGCTGACGGCAGCGGCCGCAGGGCAGCAGCGGCTCGCCGTCGCCTGCCACGACGGCCACCGCTCGCAGTGTGCCCGGCCCGTGGACGCCCGCCGCGGGCGGCGCCCCGGCGCCGGAGGCGTGGAGGGCAGAGACCAGGCCGCATTCGGCGCACAGGGTCAGGCCGTAGGAGGCATTCTCCACGTTACAGCCGGTGACGACCTGCCCGTCGGCGGCCAGGCCGGCCGCGCCGACGCGGAGACCGGAATAGGGAGCGTAGGCGTGGTCGGCGGCGGCCGCGGCGGCCACGCGAAGTCCTGGCCAGTCGATGGTCACGTGACGACTCTAGAGCACGCCTGACAGGGCGACCCATTCCCCCGGACCCCCGGAGGAACGCACCCAGAGCCCGGCCTTGTACGAAGACACCAAAGACCCGGCGCGGAAACCGGGGGTCTCTGTCTGAGGGGCCAGGACTCTCATCATGTTCGGGTTCCGATTCGGCAACGAGCCAGCCAGATCGCCGCGTGCCCCCTTCCCAGCGGAAGACCACAGGCATAGCCTGCGGGACAACCTAGGACAAATAAGAGGCCAGGCGCCGCGGCGTGCTGGCCCATGGGGAGGTAAGCGTGAAACACAGCGCATGGGCCACGGCGGCGCTGGCCGTGTCAGCGACGGTGGTCATCGCCGCGTGCGGCAGCAGCCATAGCTCGGCCTCATCCTCCGGTACCAGCAGCTCGAGTGCGGCGGCCGGCTCGAGCAGCTCGGCAGCGACCTCGGCCAAGACCCTCGGCTGCATGGTCACCGACACCGGCGGCATCGACGACAGGTCGTTCAATGCCTCGTCGTGGGCGGGCATGCAGGCGGCCCAGAGCGCCGGCAGCGGCATCGCCGTCAAGTACCTGCAGTCAACGACGCAGGCCGACTACGTGCCGAACATCAACACCTTCATCGGCCAGAAGTGCAGCATCATCGTCACCGTCGGGTTCCTGATGGGCGACGCGACGCAGGCGGCGGCCAAGGCGCACCCGAGCCAGAAGTTCGCGATCGTGGACTTCAGCTACACTCCGCCGCTGTCGAACGTGGACGCGCTGCTGTTCAACACGGCGCAGGACGGCTTCCAGGGCGGCTACCTGGCCGCGGGCATGTCCAAGACCGGCAAGGTCGCGACGTTCGGCGGGCAGAAGCTGCCGACCGTGACGATCTACATGGACGGTTTCTACGACGGCGTCCAGTACTACAACAGCAAGCACGGCACGCACGTGCAGGTGCTCGGCTGGAACGAGAAGACCCAGAACGGCTCGTTCACCGGTGACTTCACCAACCAGACCAAGGGCCAGACGCTGACCCAGACGTTCATCAGCGAAGGCGCGGACATCATCTTCCCGGTCGCCGGCAACGTGGGCCTCGGCGCCGCCAAGGCGGTCCAGGACGCGGACAACGCGGCCGGCAGCCAGAAGGTGAACATGATGTGGGTGGACGTCGACGGCTGCGTCAGCGCCCCGCAGTACTGCAAGTACTTCATCACCAGCGTGCAGAAGGGCATCGTGGCGGCCGTCAGCACCGCGGTGACGGGCACGGCGAACGGCACGTTCAAGGGCGGCAATTACGTCGGCACGCTGGCCAACGGCGGCGTCGCGCTGGCCCCGTTCCACGATTTCGACAGCAAGATCCCGTCCTCGCTGAAGAACGAGCTGGCGCAGGTGAAGTCGGGCATCGTGGATGGCTCGATCGCCATAGCGACCAAGAGCCCGGTGTAGGTTCCGGGTAAGAGGTGACTGTGGCAGCGGCGCGGCGTCACGCCGCGCCGCTGCCACAATGGCGCTAACGGATCCAAAGCTCCTGAGGGTCGACGTGGAACTTGAGCTGAAGGGCATCACCAAGCGGTTCGGCTCGCTGGTGGCCAACGACCGGATCGATCTGTCGGTTTCCCCGGGTCAGGTGCACGCCCTGCTCGGCGAGAACGGCGCCGGCAAGTCAACCTTGATGAACGTCCTGTACGGGCTGCTGCAGCCTGACGAGGGCGAGATCCTGATCGACGGCAATAAGGTCCAGTTCAACTCGCCGAAGGACGCGATCGCGGCCGGCATCGGGATGGTGCACCAGCACTTCATGCTCGTGCCCGTGTTCACGGTGGCCGAGAACGTGACCCTGGGCATGGAGGAAACCCGCCCGTCCGGCCTGCTCGACCGGCGCAAGGCCCGCAAGGACGTGCGGGAGCTGTCCCGGCGCTACGGCCTGGCGGTCGACCCGGACGCGCTGGTGGAGAACCTGCCGGTCGGCATCCAGCAACGGGTCGAGATCATCAAGGCGCTGGTCAGGGACGCATCCGTGCTGATCCTCGACGAGCCGACCGCGGTGCTCACCCCGGCCGAGGCCGAGGACCTGTTCCGCATCATCAGGCAGCTGAAGGCCGGCGGCACCTCCGTCGTCTTCATCTCCCACAAGCTCAAGGAAGTCCAGGAGATCGCGGACACGATCACCGTGCTGCGCCGCGGCGCGGTGGTCGGCGAGAAGTCCCCGTCCGCCAGCGAGGATGAGCTCGCCGCGATGATGGTCGGCCGGAACGTGCAGTTGAAGGTGAGCAAGGATCCGGCGCAGCCAGGCGACGTGGTGCTCGACGTCGAGGACCTGACGGTAGTGGACGAGACCGGGCGGGTCTGGGTGAACGAGATGTCGTTCCAGGTCCGGGCGGGCGAGATCCTCGGCCTGGCGGGCGTGCAGGGCAACGGCCAGACCGAGCTGTGCGAGGCGCTGCTCGGGCTGCGGCCCATCGCGTCCGGGCACATCCGGCTGAGCGGCCGCGACCTGACCCACAGCACGCCCCGGCAGCGGCTGCACGCGGGGGTCGCCTACATCCCCGAAGACCGGCAGGAAGACGGGCTGGTCGGCGCCTTCTCGGTGGCCGACAACATGATCCTGGACAGCTACGACCGGCCGCCGTTTGCCTCGGGCATCAACCTGCACCTGGGCGCGATCGCCAGCAATGCGGCCGAGCGGGTGGACGAGTTCGACGTCCGCACTCAGTCGGCGGACACGCCGGTGGGCACCCTGTCCGGCGGCAACCAGCAGAAGGTCATCCTGGCCCGGGAACTCGGCCGGGAGCACAAGGTGCTGGTGGCCAGCCAGCCGACCCGCGGCCTGGACGTCGGCTCGATCGAGTTCGTGCACCGCCGCATCGTGCAGCAGCGCGACCACGGGGTGGCCGTGCTCATCGTCTCGTCCGAACTGGACGAGATCTACGCGCTCTCGGACCGGATCGCGGTCATGTACGAGGGCCGGGTCACCGGGATCCGGCCGCCCTCGGTACCGGTGGAGGAACTGGGCCTGCTGATGGCCGGCTGGAAGCCCACGGAACCTCGGAAGCCGGAGCCTCTGAAGCCGGGACTCCGGAAGCGGAGCAGGCAGGAGCGGGAGAGAGCTCATGAGCGAGCAGGCGCCGCCGGGCCCGCCGGAGTCCCCGGGTCATCCGGGGCCGGCCACCGCGACGAGGCAGAGAGAAAAGAGTGAGCAGAACCGCAGGTCGTTCGGCCAGATCCTGAGGGAATCGATCCTCGAGGGCAACTCGGTCACGGTGATCGTGCTGGCCATCTTTACCGCCATGGTGATCGGCGGCCTGCTGAACGCGTTCACCAACACGACGGTGCTGCACGCGTGGGGCAACTTCTTCTCCGCGCCCGGCGCCGCCATTAGCCAGGCCTGGAACACGGCCATCGGCGCCTACGTGGCGCTGTTCGAGGGCTCGATCTTCAACCCGCACACGGTGGCGGCGCTGTTCCAGCAGGCCTCGCTCGGCACCGCCATTCACGACGGCTACCTGGGCGCGGTGTTCAACCCACTCTCGGAGACCTGCGTGCAGGCCACGCCGCTGCTGCTGGCCGGGCTCGCGGTCGCGCTGCCGTACCAGGCCGGCATGTTCAACATCGGCGCACAGAGCCAGTTCATCGGCGGCGCGATCCTGGCCACCTACGTCGGCTACGGGGTCAGCCTGCCGCCCGTGATCCACGTGATCGTCTGCGTGATCGGCGCTTTCGTGGGCGGTGCGGTGCTCGGCTGGGTGGTCGGCGAGCTCAAGGCCAGAACGGGCGCGCACGAGGTGATCACCACGATCATGCTCAACTACATCATGGCCTACCTGCTCTCTTACCTGCTCGGCAACGTCATGCAGCGGCCCGGCCGGACCGACCTGATCAGCCCGTTCATCGCGGGCGACGCGCACCTGTGGCGCCTGTTCGGCTCGACGCTGCGGATTAACGCGGGGTTCCTGCTCGCCCTGGCCTGCGCGTTCGGCGTTTGGTGGCTGCTGTACCGGACCACGACCGGGTTCGAGTTCCGAGCCATCGGCAAGAACCCGAACGCGGCCCGGGTGGCGGGCATGAACGTGGAACGCTCCTGGGTGCTAGTGATGCTGATCGCCGGCGGGCTGTCCGGCCTGGCTGCCGCGACAGTTATCCAGGGCACAGACTTCAGCCTCAACTTCCAGAGCTACGGGACCTACGGCATCGACGCGATCACGGTCGCGCTGCTGGGCCTGGGCCGGCCGCTCGGGGTGGTGCTCGCGGCGCTGCTGTTCGGTGCATTCCACGCCGGCGCGCCGCTCATGCAGGCCCAGACCTCCACCCCGGTGGACATAGTCACGGTGCTAGAGGCGCTGATCGTGCTGTTCGTGGCGGCGCCGCCGCTGGTCCGGGCCATCTACCGGCTGCGCGGCGCCCGGGCCGCAGGCGTGGCGGGCCTGTCCGGGAAGGGGCTGGCATGACCATCACCGAGCACCCCCCCGTGGTCAAGGCCGAGGCCGCCCCGGTCAGTCCGTGGCGTCGCTGGCTGGGGCCGGTGACGTTCGCCGTGTTCGGGCTGGTGGACATCTTCGTTTTCGGCCTGCTCGCGCACCACGGCGACGTGACCTTCGCGTTCTCCCAGCCGTTCGCCCGCGTCACGATCCCGAACCTGTCGCTGCCCGCCGCCGAGACCTGCTACGCGTGCGGCGCGCTGACGCTGGTCCTGGCGGCGCTGCGGGCCGTGGTGAAGCTGAGCACCTTGTGGCGGCGAGTGACCATCGGCGTCGTGGTGTTCCTGTTCGTCCTGGCCCTGATGTGCTGGGCTGGGGCCGGCCAGACCACCTCGTTCAACGTGGTGAACCTGCTGCAGGGCACGCTCAGCCAGTCCATCCCGATCATGCTGGGCGCGCTCACCGGCGTGATCTGCTCGCGGTCCGGGGTGGTGAATATCGGCATCGAGGGCCAGTTGCTGCTCGGCGCGTTCATCGCCGCGATGGTGGCCAGCGCCTCCGGAAACCTGTGGCTGGGCCTGATCGCCGGCGCGGCGGCCGGCTGCGTGGTCGGCGCGCTGCTCGCGGTGTTCGCCATCCGGTACACCGTCGACCAGATCATCCTTGGCGTGGTGCTGAACGGCCTCATCCTCGGCCTGACCGGGTACCTGTACGACGACCTCATGGTGCCCTACGCCAACACGCTGAACTCCCCGCCGACTTTCAGCGCAATCAAGATCCCGCTGCTGGCCGATATCCCGATCATCGGGCCAGTGTTCTTCCAGGCGACGATCTTCCTCTACTTGACCTACCTGGCCCTGGCCCTGGTTCAGGTGGGCCTGTTCAACACCCGGTGGGGACTGCGCACCCGCGCGGTCGGCGAGCACCCGGTCGCGGCGGACACCGTCGGCATCCGGGTGTACGCCACCCGGTACCGCAACGTCATCGCGGCGGGCGTGCTGGCCGGCATCGGCGGCGCCTACCTGACCATCGGCTCGGTCGGGAGCTTCGCCAAGGGCATGTCGTCCGGCGAGGGCTACATCGCGCTGGCCGCGATGATCTTCGGACGGTACTCGCCGTTCGGCGCGATCGCGGCGGCGCTGCTGTTCGGCTTCTCCACCCAGCTGCAGTCGATCCTGTCCACCATGAACGTGCCGATCCAGTCCAACCTGCTGCTGGCGACCCCGTACGTGGTGACGATCATCGTGGTGGCGGGGCTGGTCGGCAAGGTCCGCCCGCCCAAGGCCGAGGGCGTCCCCTACGTCAAGGCATGATTCATGCCGAACGGGCGGCGTTCCCCCGCTTGGCTACGGCTTGCGCGGCCGAACGGCTTCGGCGGCCGGTCAAGGGCGAATTAGCGTGGATCTTTTCTGCCCGGAGACGCTGATCGGGTAGCCGTTAGGACGGATTGAGGTGAGTGGAGCACGTGACGAGTGAGGCTGAGCTGCGGAATGCGGTCGAAGCCTGGATCGCGGATGACCCGGATCCCGGCAACCGCGCCGAGCTGCAGGCATTGCTCGACCGCGCGTTTGCCGGGGGGGACGCGGGGACGATCGCGGAACTGAGGGATCGGTTCGCGGACCGGCTGCACTTCGGGACGGCGGGGCTGCGCGGTGTAGTTGCTGCGGGGCCGAACCGGATGAACCGCGCCGTGGTCAGGGCGGCGACCGCCGGGGTGGCCGGCTGGCTGACCGGAGCGGGTCCGGCGGGCGGGGCGAGTTCGGCGGGTGGGGCGGGTCCGGCGGGTGAGGCGGGTCCGGCGGGCGGACGGAGCGTGGTGGTGGGCTGCGACGCGCGGCACGGGTCGGCGGAGTTCGCCGACGAGGCGGCGGCGGTGCTGGCGGGCGCGGGCATCGCGGTGCACATGCTGCCGCGGCCCTGCCCCACTCCCCTGCTCGCGTTCGCGGTCCGCCATCTGGGCACGGCCGCCGGGATAATGATCACCGCCAGCCACAACCCGGCCGCCGACAACGGGTACAAGCTCTACCTGAGCGACGGCGCCCAGGTCATCCCGCCCGTCGACGCCGAAATAGAAAAGCGCGTCGCCGCCCTCGGGCCGCTGGCCCAGGTTCCGGTCGCCGCGGCCGGGAGCCCGCTGATCACGCGGCACGGTGACGAGATCGCCGAGGCTTACCTGGCCGCCATCGTGGCCGACGCCGGGCCCAGTGCCGGCCCCGCTATGAGCATGGTCTACACGCCGATGCACGGGGTGGCAGGCGGGCTCATGCTGCGGGCGCTGCGGCAGGCCGGCTTCGCGCCACCGCACGTGGTGGCCGCGCAGGCCGAACCGGACCCGGACTTCCCGACCGTCGCCTTTCCCAATCCGGAAGAGCCGGGTGCCCTGGACCTGGCGCTGGCCGACGCGCGGCGGCTCGGCGCCGACCTGGTGGTGGCCAGCGACCCGGACGGCGACCGGCTCGCGGTAGCCGTGCCCGATCGTGCGGGCGACGGGGCGGCGGGCGGCGGAAGCGGCTGGCGGGTGCTGACCGGCGACCAGGTGGGTGCGCTGCTGGGGGCGAGCCTGCTGGACCGGACGGCTGGGCAGACGGCGCCGGAGGCACGGCTGGTGGCCTCTACTGTCGTTTCCTCGACCCTGCTGGCCAAGATCGCCGCGGCGGCCGGCGTCCGGTACGCCGAGACCTTGACCGGGTTCAAGTGGATCGCCCGGGCGGCCGACCACATGCCGGGGGCGCGGTTCGTGTTCGGCTATGAGGAGGCGCTCGGCTACGCCGTCGGCGACGTGGTCCGCGATAAGGACGGGTTTGGCGCCGCGCTGGCGATGCTCCGGCTGGCGGAGGGGGCGAAATCGGCGGACCGTTCGGTCCTCGATGTCTACGATGACCTGGAGCGGGCGCACGGGGTGCACCTGACCTCCCCGCTGACCCTGCGCACGGCCGACCAGGCCCGGGTCATGAGCCGGCTCCGGGCGGCACCGCCGGACGCCTTCGGCGGCGAGGCGGTGGCCGGCCTCACCGACCTGGCCGCGGGTTCGGGGGCCCAGCCGACCGGAAGACCGCCGGCCGACGTGCTGATCTTCCGGCTGGCCGGCGGCCGGGTGGTGCTGCGCCCGAGCGGGACCGAGCCGAAGATCAAGTGCTACATCGAGATCACCGAACCGGTCGCGGGCCGCTCGCTGGCGGCGGCGCGGGAGGCCGCGGCGGCCCGGCTGGCGCCGCTGCGGGCCGCGCTGGAGGCGCTGCTGGCCGGCGGCTAGCCGCCAGGGCACGGTCAGCGCGCGAAGGCCCGTCGCAGCGCCTCGTCGCGGTCCGCGGCGAAACGCAGCGCGAGCGCCGAGGCGGGCGCGTACGCGTCGAAGGCGTGAATGCCGCCCGGGTAGACGTGCAGTTCGGTCGAGCACGGGCAGGCCGGGAAGGACGACAGCGACCTCGGGATCGATGCGCTTGAACAGGTCCGTGTTCCCTGAGGTCTTCTGTCTTTCCCGCCGGTATTACATCAGAATGAGACAGACGGCCCCGACCCCGGCGTGATAGCCAGGGAAAATGCCGACATGACGACGTTGTCTACCGCTGGGAGGCCAGCAATGAGCGGGTCCATCGACGAGACGGCCATCGACAAGGTGCTGCAGGACGCAGTGGGCTCAGGCGCAGTGCCGCACGTGGCCGCGATCGCGGCCGACCGCGACGGCGTTATCTATCAGGGCGCGGCCGGGCCGCGCGCGGTCGGCGAGAGCGATCCGGTGACGGTGGACTCGCTGTTCCGGATCATGTCGATGACCAAGATGCCATGCACCGTGGCCGCGCTGCAGCAGGTGGAGCAGGGCAAGCTCGACCTGGACGCGCCGGTCGCCGAATACTGCCCCGAGTTCGCCGAGATCCAGGTGCTAACCGGATTCGACGGGGACACCCCGGTGCTGCGGCCGCCGGCCCAGCAGGCCACGGTCAAGAACCTGGTCACGCACACCACCGGACTGGGGTACTGGTTCTGGAGCGATGACCTGATCAAATGGGAGGCAGTGACCGGGATCCCGAACGTGGTGGCCGGATCTGCCGCCTCGTTCAAGGCGCCGATGCTGGCCGACCCGGGTTCGGTGTTCATCTACGGCATCAACATCGACTGGCTCGGCAAGGTGGTCGAGGCGGTCACCGGCGTCGGCCTGGACGTGGCCATCAAGGAGGGCGTCACCGGCCCGCTGGGCATGGACCAGACCACGTTCCTGATGAACGACGAGCAGCGGCCGAACTCCACCCCGGTGCACGTCAAGGGCGAGGACGGCACCTGGATGTCCATCGGCGAGATACTGAACCAGGCCCCGGACTACTGGGCCGGCGGGCACGGGCTCTACGGGCCGCCGAGCGACTACATCAAGTTCCAGCGGGCGCTGCTCCGCGGCGGCGAACTCGACGGCACCCGGATCCTGCGGCAGGAAACGGTGGACGCCGCCTTCACCAACCAGATCGGCGACCTGGACTTCCCCGCCGAGGTGCCGACCCGCGACCCGGCCTCGACCTGCGACTTCAACGCGGGGCCCGGCTTCAAGTGGGGTTATGGCCTGCTGCTCAACACCTTCGACTTCCCCGGCATGCGGCGGGCGTGGTCCGGGGCCTGGGCCGGCCTGTGCAACACCCACTTCTGGGTCGACCGCGCCACCGGCGTCTGCGGCTCTATCTACAGCAACTTCCTGCCGTTCGTGACCCCGGAGGCCTTCACGATGTACAACGACTTCGAGCGGGCGCTCTACGCGTCGCTGTAAGCCGGTCAGCTGGCGGTGAGGACGCGGGCGTGGGCCACGTCCTCGTGCATCTGGGTGATCAGGGCCTCGACCGAGTTCGAACCGCTCCGTGCCGCGCAGCCGGGCGGCGAAGTCGATGGCGGCGTGGACGCCATACAGGTCGAGGTCGTCGCGGTCGAGCGCGTATGCCTCCACGGTGCGGTCGCCGCCGCCGAATGTGGGGTTGGTGCCGACCGAGATCGCGGCCGGCCAGCGGCTCGTCTCCGCGTCGTCCAGGCCCAGGCTGGCTAGCCAGCCGGCGTAGATACCGTCGGCGGGCGTCGCGGTGTGCGGTGGGGTCTCCAGGTTGGCGGTCGGGAAGCCAAGACCGCGGCCGCGCATGTGACCGCGGACGACGACGCCCTCCACCCGGTGCGGGCGGCCTAGCGCGCGGGCGGCGGCGGCCACGTCGCCCGCGGCCAGCTGCTCCCTGATGTAAGACGAGGAAATCGTCGCGCCGTCGGCCACCAGCAGCGGCACGCCCTCGGCGGTGAAGTCGTACTTCTCGCCCAGCTGCGCCAGCAGCGGCACGTCGCCCACGGCCTTGTGGCCGAACCTGAAGTTCTCCCCCACCACGACGGCGGCGGCGTGCAGCCGTTCGGACAAGACGACCCGGACGAACTCGTCCGGGCTGAGCCGGGAGAACTCCAGGCTGAACGGGAGCACGCAGACTGCGTTGGCGCCGAGGCCCGCGAGGAGTTCGGCCCGCCGGCGCGGGGTAGTGAGCAGGGGCGGGTGCGAACCGGGCCGGACCACCTCGTCCGGGTGCGGATCGAAGGTGATCACCACGACCGGCAGCTTCCGGGCGCGGGCGATCTGTTCGGCCCGGCCGATGATGCGCTGGTGACCGCGGTGCACGCCGTCGAACACGCCGATTGTCGCGACGCACGCACCCCAGTCGGAAGGCACTTCGGCCAAGCCGTGCCAGCGGTACACGTTTCCCGTTCCTCCTCTGCCTTGCCGCCAGGCCGCAACTGCCGCCAGACCACGGGTGCCGTCAGAGCACAAGCCTAAGGCCTCAGGCGAATACGACGAGCGGCCTGGTCTGTCCAGAGTCCTCGGTGACCAGGGCGATCAGGGTACCGTCGGGCGCGTAGGCGGCCGCAGTGGCCGGGGTGGCTCCGCCGGCTGGCCCGGCCGTAGTGGTCGCGTTGGTCACGGTCAGCCGGCCGCCGTGGGCCAGCCGACGGGCCTCGTCCGCAGTCAGCGTCCGGCTCGGGAAGGCCGCCGCGGCCGCCTGGCCCAGTGGCAGTACCTCGAACCGCTCGGCTAGCTGCTCGAGGGTGCGGGCGTCCTGGATCCGGTACCCGCCCACCCTGGTCCGACGCAGCCGGGTCAGGTGGCCGCCCGTGCCCAGGGCGGCGCCCAGATCGCGCGCCAGGGCCCTGATGTAGGTGCCGCTCGAGCAGCGCACGGTGGCGTCGACGTCGAGCAGGTCCCCATCGCGGCGCATCGCGGTGACCGTGAACTCATACACCGTCACCGGCCGGGATTTGAGCTCCGGCGCCGCGCCCGCCCTGGTCAGCCGGTAGGCCCGCTGGCCGTCGACCTTGATCGCGCTGACCACGGGCGGCACCTGCTCGATCTCGCCGGTCAGGCCGGCCACGGCCCCGGCCAGCGTTTCCGCGGAAACGCCGGCCGCCGTGGCACCGCCGGTGATCTCGCCTTCCGCGTCGTCGGTGCTGGCCGACCGGCCGAGCCTGATCGTGGCGTCGTATTCCTTCTCGGTCAGCGTCAGGTAGCCGAGAAGCCTGGTGGCCTTTTCCACGCCGACCACCAGGACGCCGGTCGCCATCGGGTCCAGCGTCCCGGCGTGCCCCACCTTCCGCGTCCCGGCCAGCCGCCGGACCCGCGCCACGACGTCATGCGACGTCATCCCGCCCGGCTTGTCGACGATCACGAGGCCGGACCTGTCTGTCGGCTCCGTCACTCGTCCTCGTCGGCGTCTGGGTCGGCGGGCTTGCGGTAGGGGTCGGGGTCACCGGCGTAGCTGGCTCCCTCGCGGGCCTGGGCGAGCTCGGTGTCGGCGTGCCGGGCCTGCGTGACCAGTTCCTCGATACGCTGGGCGTTTTCCGGCAGCACGTCCGCGACGAACTCGAGCGACGGGGTGTGCCGCAGGCCGAGCTGCCGGCCCACCTCGGACCTGATGATGCCGGTGGCGCTGTGCAGCGCCGCGGCGGTATCAGCCCGTTCGGCGTCGGTACCGTACACCGTGTAGAACACGGTGGCCTCACGCAGGTCGTTGGTCAGCCGGGCCTCGGTGACGGTCACGAAGCCCAGCCGGGGGTCCTTGATCCGGCGCTCCAGCATCTCCGCGACAATCTGGCTGATCCGGTCGGCCAGCTTGCGCGCCCTCGCGGCATCCATGCTCCGTCACTCCTCCTCGTTGAAGAGCCGCTGCCGGGCCGACAGCAGCTCAATCTCAGGGTGCCGGGCCACCAGCCGCTCGCACTCGCCGAGCACGCTCAGCGCGTTGGCGGCGCTCGCGGACACGACGGCCACGCCTATCTCGGCGCGCCGGTGCAGGTCCAGGTGTCCGGTCTCGGCGACCGCGACACCTGGATAGCACCGGCGCAGCTCGGCGACCAGCGGCCGGACGACGCTCCGCTTGCCCTTCAGCGAGTGAACGTCGCCGAGCAGCACGTCGAGCGTCAGCGCGGCGACGTACACGTCACGTCTCCGCTACGGCCCGAGCACCTGGCACCCGGCAGGCACCTGGTCAGGTCCTTGGCTTCTCCCTCATCTCGAAGGTCTCGATCACGTCCTCGATCCTGAGGTCGTTGTAGCCGACGCCGATACCGCACTCGTAACCCTCGCGGACCTCGGTCGCGTCGTCCTTGAACCGGCGCAGCGACTCCACCGTCAGGTTGTCGGAGATCACCACGCCGTCCCGGATCAGCCGCGCCTTGCTGCCGCGGTGGATCGTGCCGGAGCGGACGATGCAGCCGGCGATGTTACCGACCCGCGGCACCCGGAAGACCTCCCTGATCTCCGCCGTGCCGAGCTGCGCCTCCTCGAACTCGGGCTTGAGCATGCCCTTGAGCGCCGCCTCGACCTCTTCGATCGCCTGGTAGATGATCGAGTAGTAGCGGATGTCGACGCCCTCGCGCTGGGCCAGCTCGCCGGCCCGGCCGGCCGGACGGACGTTGAAGCCGATGATCACCGCGTCCGAGGCGATGGCCAGGTTGACGTCGTCCTGCGTGATCGCGCCGACGCCGCGGCCGATCACCCGCAGGCTGACCTCTTCGCCCACGTCGAGCTGGAGCAGCGCGTCCTCCAGGGCCTCCACCGAGCCGGACACGTCGCCCTTGATGATGAGCAGCAGTTCCTCGCGCTCGCCGGCCTTGAACGCCGACTCCAGGTCCTCGAGCGTGACCCGGCGCCTGCCCTGGGCGAACTGGGCGACGCGCTCGCGCGCCTCACGGCGCTCGGCGATCTGCCGCGCCATCCTCTCGTCGGAGACGACGAGGAAGTTGTCGCCCGCGTTCGGCACCGCGTTCAGCCCGAGCACCTGCACCGGACGGGATGGCGGAGCCTCGGGGATGGGCTCGTTGTTCTCGTCCAGCATGGCCCGGACCCGGCCGAACGCCTCACCGCAGACGATCGAGTCACCGACCTGCAGCGTGCCGCGCTGGACCAGCACGGTGGCTACCGGGCCGCGGCCCTTGTCCAGGTGCGCCTCGATGGCCACGCCCTGCGCGTCCTGCTTCGGGTTGGCCCGCAGGTCCAGCTCGGCGTCGGCGGTCAGGATGATCGCCTCGAGGAGCTCGGAGATGCCGGACCGCTTGGTGGCGGAGACGTCCACGAACTGCGTGTCGCCGCCGAATTCCTCCGCGACGAGCCCGTACTCGGTCAGCTGGGCCCGCACCCGCTGCGGGTCGGCGCCCTCCTTGTCGACCTTGTTGACGGCCACGACGATGGGCACGCCCGCCGCCTGCGCGTGGTTCAGCGCCTCGGTGGTCTGCGGCTTCACGCCGTCGTCGGCCGCCACCACGAGCACCACCAGGTCGGTGGTCTCGGCGCCACGGGCCCGCATGGCCGTGAACGCCTCGTGACCCGGGGTGTCGATGAAGGTGATCTTGCGGTCCTCGTCGTCCACCTCGGTGGTCACCTGGTACGCGCCGATGTGCTGGGTGATGCCGCCGGCCTCGCGGGCCACCAGGTTGGTGTGCCTGATCGCGTCGAGCAGCTTGGTCTTGCCGTGGTCGACGTGACCCATCACGGTGACAACCGGCGGGCGAGCCATCAGGTCGGCCTCGTCGCCCTCGTCCTCGCCGAACTCGATGTCGAACGACTCGAGCAGCTCGCGGTCCTCTTCCTCGGGCGAGACCACCTGGATGTTGTAGTTCAGCTCCGCGCCGAGCAGCTGCAGGGTCTCGTCGTTGACCGACTGGGTCGCGGTCACCATCTCGCCGAGGCCCAGCATGACCTGGACGAGCGACGCCGGGTTCACGCCGATCTTGTCGGCGAAGTCGGCCAGCGATGCGCCCCGCGACAGCCGGATCACCTGGCCGTTGCCAGGCCGGATCTGGACGCCGCCGATCGTCGGCGCCTGCATGTTGTCGAACTCCTGGCGCCGCTGCTTCTTCGACTTACGGCCCCGCGACGGACGGCCGCCGGGCCGCCCGAAGGCGCCCTGGGTGCCGCTGCGGCCGCGGCCGCCACCCGGACGAGGCGGACCACTGCCGGCCCCGGCGCGGGGAGCGCCGCCGCCACCGGGACCACCGCCGCCGGGACGCGGACCGCCGCCGCCCCCGGGCCCGCGGCCACCGCCGCCGCCACCGGGCCGGGTGCCCGTCCCGGAACCGGGACCGCCGCGGCCCGCACCGGGACCGCCGCGGCCCGCACCGGAAGGCGAGGGACGAGATGGCATGTTCATCGGGCTCGGCCGGGGACCGCCGGGTCGCGGACCCGCGGACCCACCGGGACGCGGGCCGCCCTCGGACGCCCCGGACCCCTGGGGGCGACCCAGGCCTGGCCGGCCAGGACGGGGCCCGCCGGGACCGCCCGAAGGACCGGGACGGCCCGTCTGGCCAGGCGTGCCCGGGCCCTGGGAGCGGGCCGGAGGCGTCGACCCCATGCCGGTCGCGGTCGAGCTGAACGGGTTGTTACCCGGCCGCGGGCCCGGACGCGGTGCCCCCGGGCGCGGACCCGGTGCGGCGGGCCTGGGTGTCCCCGAACGGGGAGCACCGGGTCCGGCGGGCCTGGGCCCGGACGGCCTGGCGCCCTGGTCCTGACGCCCCGCGGAACCACCGGTGCGCGGTCCGGAAGCACCGCCCGGCGCGCTGGGACGCGGTGCCGGGGGCCGCGGCTGGCCGCCGCCCGGACTGCGGAAGTCGGCCGGACTGGCTGGAGTGCGGGGCGGACCGGGCACCCGCGGGGCACCGGGACTGTCCTGAGGCCGCGGTTCGGCCGGCCGGGAGGCCGGCGACGGCGGGACCGGAGGCAGCCGCCTGGCCGCCGTGTCAGGGGCCGGCTTGGTGCCGCTCGCGGCGGCACCGTCGGGTGCGGCCGCCCGCTCCGCGGAGCCGTTGGCCGCCCCGTCAGGCGCGGTCCTGGAGCCCGCCGCGATACCGGCCGCCGCGGCGGCGCGGTCGTCGCGGGCACCCTGAGCCGCCGGTGCCGGGCCAGCGCCGGCCTTCGGCCTGGCCGCGCCCTCGCGCGGCGCGGCCGGGGCGCCCGGCCGCGGCCTGGAACCCTGACCACTCTGGTTTGCCTGGGCGGGCTGATCTGCCGCCTTGGCGGTAAATGCTTCCTTGAGCCGCCGGACCACGGGCGCCTCTATCGTCGAGGACGCCGACCTTACGAACTCGCCCATTTCCTTGAGCTGGTCCATGACGGCCTTGCTCTCGACACCGAACTCTTTCGCGAGTTCGTAAACCCGGACCTTCGCCACTACGCTCCTTCTCGGCCCAGTCCCCTGGACCCCTTACCGGGACCCCGGCCCGGGCAGAGCGTGCTCCGGGCCGGCCTCAGCCTATGGTGATCATCGCCGCGTGCTCATCGAGCGCTCATCAGCTTCTCGACCTGCTTTCCGACAGGTGTTCCTTCTAGCGTTAAGCCTGCTGCCCAGCCAGGTTGTTCCGCCGCCGCAGTGCTATTCCGGGGATTGTCCGCCGCGAAGATACTCAGCCAGTGGTTCGAGGCTGAGCGATCCCGTGGCGCGCAAGGCCCGGGGGAACGCCCGGCGCCGCCGCGCGAGGTCCAGGCAGGCCAGGCTGAGATGCAAGTACGCACCCCGGCCAGGCAGCCGGGCCCGCGGGTCGGGCTGGATGACGTCCCCAGCCGCTACGAAGCGAAGCAGGCTGGACTTAACCGCACGCTCCTTGCAGCCTACACAGGTACGCATCGCGGGCATACCCGGGACATGCCGCTCGGCTCGCATGGCCATTACGACGGTAAGTCTACCGTGTCCCGCAGGTCCGCGATAACGGGTGAGACCGGGGCTGGCGGTGCCGCCGAGGCGGGTGCGGCGCGGGTAAACCGGCGCAGTGGCTGAATTATTCCGGAGCCTGGGCGGCCGGCCCGCCGCTCGACGAGACGGCCGGCTCGTCCGCCGAAACCACGGCGTCGGATCTGATGTCGATGCGCCAGCCAGTGAGCCTGGCGGCTAGCCTGGCGTTCTGGCCTTCCTTGCCGATCGCCAGCGACAGCTGGTAGTCGGGCACGATGACCTGAGCTTCCCGGGCCGCGGCGTCGACCACGTGGACCCGGCTCACCCGGGCCGGCGACAGCGCGTTGGCCACGAAACCGGCCGGGTCGTCGGAGTAGTCCACGATGTCGATCTTCTCGCCGTGCAGCTCGTTCATCACGTTCCGGACCCGGCTGCCCATGGGGCCGATGCAGGCGCCCTTGGCGTTGACGCCCTGCCGGTGCGAGCGGACCGCGATCTTGGTGCGGTGCCCGGCCTCGCGGGCGATCGCGACGATCTCCACCTCGCCGGCGGCGATCTCGGGAACCTCCAGCGCGAACAGCTTCTTCACCAGGCCCGGGTGGGTCCGGGACAAGGTGACCGAGGGCCCGCGGTGTCCCTTCCGCACGTGCAGCACGTAGCAGCGGATCCGTTCGCCGTGGACGTAGCGCTCGCCGGGCACCTGCTCAGCGGGCGGCAGCACCGCCTCCAGCTTGCCCAGGTCGACCAGCACCGTCCGGGGGTCCTTGCCCTGCTGGATCACGCCCGCCACGATGTCGCCCTCGCGGCCCGCGTACTCGCCGAAGGTCAGCTCGTCCTCGACGTCGCGGAGCCGTTGCAGGATCACCTGGCGGGCGGTGGTGGCGGCGATCCGGCCGAAGCCGGCCGGGGTGTCGTCGTACTCCCGCACCGCGGTCCCGTCCGGGCCGGCCTGGATGGCCCACACGGTGACGTGCCCGCTCTTCCTGTCCACCTCGACGCGCGCCGACGGCGACGCGCCCTCGGACTTGTGATAAGCGACGAGCAGGGCATCCTCGATCGCCTTGATGGCCTGATCCAGCGAGATGTCTTTCTCGCTCTCCAGGCTGCGCAGCACGCTCAGGTCAATGTCCATCGCCGGTCGCTCCCAGCTCGGTGCGGGGATGCCCGAACTCCACCTGGACGGCACCGGCGCCCAGCGCGGCATAGCCGAAACGACGGCGGTCGCCCGCCACGTCCAGGATCACCCCGTCGGCATCGGCCGCGAGGACCCGGCCGGAGACGGATCCGGTGTCCGCGACGGTCACCTGGACCAGGCGTCCCACCGCGCGGCGCCAGTGCCGCGGATCGGTCAGCGGCCGATCGACGCCGGGCGAGGAAACCTCCAGCGTGTAGGGGAAATCGCCCATCACCGGCGCCGCGTCTAGCACGGCCGACAGCCTGCGGCTGATCGTCGCGGCGTCGTCCAGGCTCACGCCCCGGTCGCTGTCGACCACCACCCTCAGCAGCCGCCGCCTGCCCGCGGCGCTCACCCGGACGGACTCGAGATCCATTCCGGCTGAGACGATCACCGGACGGATGACGTCCGCGATCTTGCCCTCGTCGACCGATCCCTGCTGGCTGGTTTTGGGCGCGTGACGCTGGCCTCCTGGCATCACGACCTCCTCGTCCACGACCTGCGGGATTGGGGTCTAGCCTATCCGGGGTTGGGCGATATCGCGGATAGGACAGGCCCAACCCTGACAAGCCCGTCAAACGCACGTGGTAGCTTGCCCGTGTGTCCGACTTCGTGCCGAGGCGCCGCGTGCTTGCCGCCTCGGCGGCGGCGCTGCCGTTCCTCCTCGGCATCGCCGGCTGCCGGTCCTCGGACGCGTTCACCGGCCCCGATCCGCTGGCGGGCCGTCCGCCTCTCGGCCGCGACGTGCTGACCTTGCAGGCGGTCATCGCGGCGGAAGAAAACATGATCGATTTGTACCGCACGGCCATCAGCGGCGATCCGGGGAATCGAGCGGCGTCCCAGACGCGCATGCTCCGGTCGCTGCAGGCCCAGCACGAGCAGCACCTGGTGCAGCTCAAGGCCAGGCTCGTCGTGCCGCCAGGCGCGTCCGCGTCGCCGTCGTCTCGATCGGGCGCGGCGGCTAGCCCGTCCCCCCGGCCCAGCATCGTCACCGTCACGGGACTACGGGCGGCCGAGCGCGCGTCGGCGGCAGACCTGGTGCAGCGGCTGGTCACCGTGCCGCCCGCGCTGGCCCAGCTGTTCGCGAGCATCGCGGCCTCCGACGCCACGCACGTGACGGCGCTGGGTGGCTGAGGACAGGCAGGCATGATGGCGACCACCGGCGCTGTGCCCGCGCTGCAGGCCGCGCTCGCGGCCGAGAACGCGGCCATCTTCGGCTACGGGGTGGCGGGCGCGCACCTGACCGGAAGCAGCCAGGCCGCGGCCGAACGGGACTGGACCGCGCACAACCTGGCCCGCGACACGCTGGCCGCGATGATCTCGGCGCGGGGCGCGACGCCGGCCGCGGCGCAGGCGTTCTACCAGGTGCCGTTCCGGGTGCACAACGCGTCGAGTGCGAGGCGGCTGGCTGCCTACCTCGAGGACGGAGTGACCCGGGCCTACCTGGGCCTGGTCGCGGCCAGCGACCAGCAGCTGCGGCGGTTCGGCGCGCTGGCCATGCAGGACGCGGCGCAGCGCGCCGCCTCCTGGCGCGGCAGCACCCAGGCCTTCCCCGGCCTTAGCTTGTTAGCTCCATGATCGCCGCCGCGATCTCGAGCAGCCGGCGGTCGGCGCCGTAGCGGCGGCCCCGCCGCTGCTGCCGCCGGGAGTGAGCCGGGTGTCGTACGGGTTCCTGGTGGGCCGAACACCGGATTGAAGGTCTGGGATCCGGCGCCGAACTCCGGCGTATTGGTCTTCCCGATCACGACCGCGCCGGCCTGCTTGAGCCGGGCCACGTGCGGCGCGTCGAAGTCGGGGACGAAGGAGGCGAAGAGCGGCGAGCCGAGGTCGTCGTGATCCCAGCAGTTCGGCCGATGAAAGCTCCCTGGCCCTGATCAGCCGGCGATCCCAGCGGCCGCTTCCCCGGATTCAGTCAGTCCTTAGGCAACAATGAGGCCAGCACCCGCACGATCGTGCTGGCGGCCTGGTCGACGTCGTCGGCCACGGCGATCCGCTCCGCCCACGACCACCAGAACCACCACAAGCCGTCCTTACCGCAACCGACGTAGACATTCTCCTCGAGCGCCCGCGCGGCCGGGTTGACCACGTACAGGCTGGGCCTGCGCCCCGGCGGCGCCATGAGCCACGCCTCAAGCCCGCGATGGGACAATTCGTCGGATAGCTTTTCCAGATAGACAGCCTGAACCTGGTCGGGATCGCCGGTCCGTTCGACTTCCACCGTTATCACCGTTGTAACTTATAGGAGTCAGATGAGGACTAAATGTCGCCGCCTGTTCCAGGATGCCGCCGAGGTGACCCCCGCGCAATGCACATTGGGAAATTCGCAGCTCGGAAGCCGCGGGCGAACCCGCACGACCCCCACCCAGATTGACGCATCAAGCCGCTTATCGGTTCATTATAAGACCATTAAAAGGGAAGCGCCCTCTCCGACGACGGCAGGGGCGCCGGCAGCGGCTCGGCGTACAGCACGGTCAGCCGCGACACCGCCCGGGTGAGCGCGACATAGAGCCGCTGCAGCCCCTTGGCCTCGGCGCTGGCGATCCGCGCGGGCTCCACCACGATGACATGATCATATTCGAGGCCCTTGGCCAGCGTCACCGGAACGAGCGTGAGCGTGGCATCCGTCCCCGGCGTCCCGTAGCCGAGGCCGGCCCGGTCGAGCGCGCGGCCCAGATCGGGAACATCCGGGTCGGCGGCGATGACCGCCACCGAGCCCGGCCGGGCACAGGCCTGCCGGCATGCGGTGACCAGGGCTCCGCCCAGCGAGCCGGCGGGCACGCGGGTGAGGTCGAGGGCGCCAGCGTCGGCCCGCAGCGAGGAGGCCGGGCTCAGCTCGGGGGCGATCACCTCCAGCAGCGTCGAGGCGTAGTCCAGGATCTGCCGGGGTACCCGGTAGCCGACCGAGAGCTCCCGCACGCCGGTGTCGGGCTTGCCCAGGTTGGCCAGCAGCGACGGCCAGGACGGCGCCGCCCACGGCGTGGTGCCCTGGGCGAGGTCGCCGAGCACGGTGGCCGAGCCGGTGGAGCACCGGCGGCCGAGCGCCCGGCACTGCATCGGGGACAGGTCCTGGGCCTCGTCCACCACGACGTGCGCCAGGCTGGGCGTCCGGTTGATCAGGTCGCGCGCCTCGTCGATAAGCACGGCGTCCGCCGCGGACCAGCGGGCCGAGCCGGGCCCGCGGGGCGCCGACGGCCAGGTGATCGCGGCCTGCTCGGCCGCGGTCAGCACGCCCTCGGCCGCCTCGGCCAGGGCCGGCGCCGAGGACAGCAGGCCGAACACCAGCCGGACAGCGTCGACCTTCGGCCAGATCGCGTCCACCGCGGCCCGCACCGGCCGGGACCGCCGCACCGCCTCGTGGGTGCGGTCGTCGCAGGCCTCCCCCGCGGCCTCCATCCTGGTCAGGATCACGTGCGCGATCCGGTGCTCGAGCAGCTCGCGGGCCGCGCCGTAGCGGACTCCCCGGTGCCGCAGCTCGTGTACGAGCTCCTCGATCTCCCAGGCGGCCACCCGCCAGCGCCGGGAGCCGCGCGGCAGCACCACTGCGGCCGAGGGCGGGCGGACCGAGGCCCACAACGCCCGCCGCAGCACCTCCGCCATCCGCGCGTCGCCCTTGACGATCGCGGCCGCCTCATCGTCCGACCCGCGGACCGGGACCGAGGCGACCAGCTCGCCGACGGTGGTCTGGCTGACGTCGAGCTCGCCGAGCGCGGGCAGGACGTTGCGGATGTAGGAGAGGAAGGCCTGGTTCGGCCCGACCATGACCACGCCGCGCCGCCGGACCTGCTCGCGGTACGCGTATAGCAGGTACGCGACCCGGTGCAGCCCGACGGCGGTCTTTCCGGTGCCCGGCGCGCCCTGCACGCAGATCGTCTGCGCCGCCTCGGCGCGCACGATGTCATCCTGGTCGGGCTGGATGGTCGCGACGATGTCCCGCATGGGTCCGGACCGCGGTCGCTCGATCTCCTCGATCAGGATCCGGCTCGGCCCGGTGGCCGGGGCGGGAGCCGAACGGCCTGGGTGGCTCGCTCCGGCGGCGCCGAAGAGCTCGTCCTCGTAGGCGGTCAGCTCGCCGCCGGAGAACCCGAAGCGCCGCCGTAGCGCCAGGTTCATCGGGTCGGTCGCGCTGGCCCGGTAGAACGGCCGCGACACCGGCGCCCGCCAGTCGATGACGGCCGGCGTGCCGTCGGGCGCGTGCACGTGCCTGCGGCCGATGTGAAAGCTGTGCCCGGCGATGCCGTCATCCCCGGGGTCGGACTGGCCGGCGTAGTCGAGGCGGCCGAAGAAGAGAGGAGCATCGGGAATGTCCTTCAGGGCTTCGGCCCGGTGATACAGCTCCGCCTTGAGGTACTCCTCGGAGACCCGGTCACCGCCCATCGCCTGCAGCGACAGCACGTCCTCGCGCATGAGCCGGAGGAACTCGCGTGAGCGCCGCAACTGATCGCGTTCTCCGGTCAGGACGGGATCGCCGCCGGACCGTTCGGCATAATGATTTTCTTGTGCTTGTGACGCAGCCACAAGGCCGGGAACTTATCAGGTAGTCACCGGGAAGTCACGCGGTTTTTTCCTCGGGCGCGGGCCAGGCGCTGAGGCCGCGCGGGGTGAGGAAGGCATCGAAGACGAGCTCGGAGGCGCCGGTCAGGGCACCGAGATCGCCGAGGGTGGACGGGAGCAGCGCGGGCGGCTCCGGCAGGCGGAACCGCATCAGCGTCGACAGGTAGCCGACCTGGACCGCGTCCGGCGCGGCCTGGTAGACCTCGGCGGCCAGCCCGGACAGCCCGACGGCCTCCGGGTCCTGGGCGTTGACCAGGGCACCGATGCCGCGGCCGAGCGCCTCGGCCGCGCGCGCCAGGGCCCGGCCGCAGCCGGGGTCGGTGGCGGCCGCCGCGATGACATGCTCGGCCCGGACCATCCGGTCGCCAACCTCCGGCTGGCCGACCGCGCGAAGCAGCCCGCGGGCGCCGGCGTCGAGCTCCCAGCAGCCCACCGAGCCGCAGCGGCACGGCTCACTGCCCCCGGTCAGCGGCATGTGCCCGAACTCCCCGGCCGAGCCGTGCGCGCCGGTCACCGGCAGGCCGCCCGACAGCAGCACCCCGCCGATGCCGGTCGCGGCGTGCAGGTGCAGGGCGACGGAGACGCCCCGGAGCACGCCGCGGCGGGCCTCGGCCAGGCCGGCCAGGGTCGCGTCGTTGCCGGCCAGGACCGGTCCCGCGAGGCCCTCGTCACCGTCGTCCGCGCCGAGGATGTCGGCCATGTCCACGTTCTGCCAGTCCGGCAGGGTCGGCTGCACCATCTGGCCCGCGCTCACCGGCGAGGGGACGGCTACCCCGACGCCGACCACGCGGTCGCCGAACTGACGGCGACGGCCCCTCAGCCTGGCCGCGACGTCGGCCAGCATCCCGGTGCCGGAGACGGCCTCCCGCTCCTGGTGGTCGAGGACGGTGCAGCGCCCGGTCAGCTCGAAGGCGGCCATGGTGAACGAATCGTCCCGCAGGTCGATCGCCAGCGCGACGGGTCCCTGCGGGTGCGCCGAGGGCACGCCGGTCGGCCGCCCGCGGGTGCGAGGCGCGTCGAGCCCGGCCGGGCTGCTCAGCTCCTCGATGAGCTGACGTCCGGCCAGGTCCCTGACCAGCACGGTGGCTGTTCCCCTGGCCAGGCTGAGCTGCCTGGTGAGCTGGGCCCGGGTGAGCTGGCCGCCGCCGTCGTGGACCGCGCGCAGCAACCGGGCGAGATTGTGCGCGCGCAACTCGGCACTCGTGGTCGCCGCGCCGTCGTCTTTCCGCACACTCCGATCGTGCCACGCCGGTCCCCGGCCGGGCGCGCGACGTTGCCCCTCAGGGCCCGCAAAGCTCCCGGATCCCGGGTTTCCCGCTGTGAACCTCATCCCGGGCTCTCCCTTCGCACGCAGCCGGAGGCTACCAGTCCCAGTGGAAGCCGACGGCGGTCTTCTCGGCGAGCCGCAGGTACCGGTGGACGGCGAACTGGCTATCTAGCACGACGTTCTCCCGCTCGATGATGGGACCGTCCATCCCGTCCCACACCGCCCACACGACGCTGCTAGGCAGCTTGCCCGGATGGAACTCGACGCGAATGTCCAGGTTCTCCACGAAGGACTGGACGATGCGCCGGAACTCGGGCGGGGGTGGCGCCGGGTAATGCAGGCTGGCCGAGTACTCCAGGGTGGCCGTTTCGCCGGCCGTCAGCGGCTTGGCCAGCAGCATGTCGACGACGAAGAGTTCGGCCGTGGGCTGGTACGCCGGGCCGGCCAGGCCGCTGAACCCCTGCCCGACCTCAATGGTCAGGGCGTTGGTGTCGGCCCGGTAGGGCAGCCGGTCGACACCGTTGACGAGGGCTTCGATAACGTGGATGACCCGATGCCGCTGCGGCAGCCCGTCCGGGCCCAGATAGTGATGATCGTGCAGGGCCAGCGTCTTGACCTGCGGCGGCCCGAGCGCGCTGGCCTGGTCCTCGCGGATCGCCCTCGGCCCGGACAGGACACGGACGTGGGCGGAGCCCTCCCAGAGCTTGAGTAGCCGTTCTCGCTCGAGCGCGTCGAACCCGAACGCGTCCGTGAACAAGGCCAGCGTGGCCTTGCTCAGCAGCTTGCCGGACAACGCCCGCGACGCGGTGTCCTTGAGCTGCCGGGGCAGCACGTCGACGTCGCCCTGGGATCTCGGGTGTTCCCACAGGTAGTGCGCGAGCACGTCGGCCACCGCGAGCTGGTTCACCTGCCCGAGCCTGCTGCGCTCGGCGTACTGCTCCCACTTCCGCCGGTACCGGCCGGGACGCAGAAGCAGCTCGCGCAGGTAGGCCGCGGCCGCCTGCACGCCAGTCGGCATAACTGAATCTCCTGGCTGTAGCTGGGCCAATGGACGGAGGCTGAGAACTAAGCGCGACATATGACAGCTATGGTATGCCTGTTTTCGCGGAGGGGACGAGAACGGCATGGTGGACAAGATCGGTTACGGACACCGGGTGGATGGCGGGGCGCGTCCGCCCTCAGAAGGACCGCCATGACGATGCGGAAAGGGATGCAGGATTCCTGGGGTGGGCCTGCCCGGCGGCACCTGCACCACAAGGCATACTTCCTCGACTTGCTCGGTGATAGCCACAATGGCCTGGGCCGTCACGACGCGGCGATCGAGGCGTACCGCCAGGCGGCGGAGGGATTCCGGTCCCAGGGAGCTCAGTGCTCCTACGCCTTGTGCCTGTTCAAGGTAGCGGACGGCCATCTGTCACTGGGCGAGCCCTGGCATGCCCTCGGCTACCTGGAGGCATGCCTGCCGCTGCTGCACGAACTGGGACTGACCCGGCACGAGACGCTCGCGCGGCAGCAGCTGGCCCACTGCCAGGCCGAACTGACCGGGGCGCTGTGACGCCGACGCGGCGGGCGGGCCCGCGGACCTTGGCACCGCACCGCCAGCCCGCCCCGGGACCCCGCGCCCGGCCAGCAGAAACACTGTCGCCGTATGCTCGCGACGAGAGTAGATTCTTGTTATGCCCGGGACCGACGGACAGCCACGTTGGCTGACCCCTGACGAGCAGCAGGCGTGGCGCGCCACCGTCAACCTGTCCCAGCTGCTCATGCGCCAGCTTGACCGGGACCTGAACGCGCACGGGCTGAACGGGCACGATTACGAGATCCTGGTCGAGCTGTCCGAGGCGCCGGACCACCGGCTCCGGATGACCGAGCTCGCCGACGCCACCAGCCAGTCGCGGAGCCGCCTTTCCCACCAGATCTCGCGGATGGAGAACCGCGGCCTGGTCCGGCGGGACGACTGCGAGGGCGACAAGCGGGGCACGTTCGCCGTGCTGACCGCCGAGGGCATGGCCGCCATCGAGCGGGTCGCGCCCGATCACGTGGAGAACGTGCGGCGGCACTTCATCGACCGGCTGTCACCGCGCCAGCTCGAGGAGATCAGGGACGCCTTCGCCCCCATCGTCGAGTATCTCCGCAAGATCCGCGACCGCGACTAGCGCGCTGGCCCCCCGTTTATACGGCGTGGATGTCCCAGCCATGTCGCTCCAGCTGCATGAATGGGACATCCACATCGAATGATTTGGTACGGACGGTGCTGGAGTGACGAGGGCTGGCTTTGGGGTCGGCGTGAGGGTGCCGGAATGTGCGGCTGAATGGCAAGATGCTGGCGGTGCGGATGTGACGGGCTAGAACATCACCGACATCAGCCGGCCGGTCTCGGTGAAGCCGACCCGGCGGTACGCGGCCCGCGCCGGGGTGTTGAAGTCGTTGACGTAGAGCGACACCAGCGGGGCGATCGAGCGGGCCGCCTCGGCCACGACGGCGGCCATCCCGGGCGCGGCCAGGCCCTGGCCGCGCGACTTCGGGCGCACCCACACCCCCTGCACCTGGCACACCTGCGGCGTAGCCGCGCCGATCTCGGCCTTGAAGATGACCTGGCCACCCTCGATCCGGGCGAAGGCACGGCCGCTGCGGATGAGCTGCTCCAGCCGGGCGCGGTAGGACGCGCCGCCGTCGCCGATGGTCGGTGAGACGCCGACCTCTTCGGTGAACATGGCCACGCAGGCGGGCCACAAGATGTCGATCTCGTCCGGCCTGACCCGCCGGACCAGCGGGTCAGGCGGCACGAGCGGCGGCCCGGAGGTGACCATGACCGGCTGCACCGGGCGGACCTCCCGGGCCGGGCCCCAGTGCGGCCTCAGCAGCCCCCACAGGGCCTGGACCTCGGCGGACGGCCCGACCACGGACGAGCAGCGCCGTCCCTGCCGCAGCGCGCGGTCCGCGAAGGCGACCACGGCATCCGGGGTGGCGGCGACCGGGACCAGGTTGGCGCCGGAGTAACAGAGCGATTCCAGCCGTCCGCCGGGCACGTGGCCCCACATCTGCGCGCCGAGCCGGCCGGGCTCGAGGCCGAGGGAGCGGACCCGGGAGCTGACGAAGACGTTCGTCACCGGGTCACGGTCGCAGATGGCAAGCACGGCGCCGCGATCCCGCTCGTCGAGCAGGCGCACCGAGGCGGACCACGGCGGCTTCACCCGCAACATAGGCTCAGCCTACAGCGTTTCCTCGGGGGGACGATCCCCCCCAGACCCCCCCCTGGTCATGGGGGGCTGCCCGCCCCCCATACCCCCCGGGGCCCCTGAAAAGGGGGACTTCCCGTCCCCCCGGGGCCCCTGAAAAGGGGGACTTCCCGTCCCCCCGGGGCCCCTGAAAGGGGGACTTCCCGTCCCGCCCGGGGCCCGTCCGGCGCTGGTCGGGGGCTTCCGTCCCCATCCGCTAGGGCGTCGGGGCGGGGACGGGGGGGCAGGTGGCGTTGATTAGGCCTGGCGTGGTGGGCAGCGCGCCGGTGGCGAGGTAGGAATTCAGGTAGCCCTGGACGCAGGTGTCGGAGGGCTGCTCCATGGACTGGCCGTGGTTGCCGCCGCCCTCGACCACCACCATCCGTGCGGACGGCAGGAGCTTGTGCGCATTCTGGGCACCCGCGTACGGGGTGGCCGGGTCCAGCGTGCCCTGCAGCATCAAGATCCCAGGCAGCCCTGCCCCCTTAATCTGCAGCGGTTTGGCCGGGCCTTTCACCGGCCAGAACGCGCACGCGGCGTTGTACCAGGCGTTGTCCCAGGCCTGGAACGGGGCCTTGGCGTAGACCTGTTGGGTGTCCGAGGTCCAGAAAGACCAGCTGCGGGGCCAGTTGACGTCGGAGCACTGCACCGCGTTGTAGACAGCGAACTCGTTCTCGTTGTAGCTCTGAGCGGCGGCCACCTGATACTGGGTGATCAGGTCACTGGTCTGCCCGTCGTTCACATAGGAGGCCAGCGCCTGGGCTTGCCCTGGCCAGAAGGCGTCGAGGTAGCCGCCCAGCTGGAAGGTGTCGTCGAACTGGTCGGCGCTGATCGTCCCGCTCACCGGGTCCGCGAGCAGCTGGTCCCGGGCCCGGTACCAGGCGGCTTGCACCTGCGCGGCGGTGCCGCCGAGGTGGTACAAGCCGTCGTATTTCGCCACCCAGGCGTAGAACGCCTCGATGCGCGCCTGGAAGGCGTAATCCTGCTGGACATTGTTGGCGTACCAGACGCCGGTGGGATCGACGACGCTATCCAGCACCATCCGCCGGATCCGGTCGGGGAAAAGGGTTGCGTAAACCTGGCCGAGATAGGTGCCGTAGGAGACCGCGTAATAGTTGATCTTCGACACCCCGAACGCCGCCCGGATGGCGTCCATGTCGCGGGCCGCGTCCTCGGTCGTCATATGGGGCAGCAGCCAGCCGAACCTCCGGCCGCAATCGGTCGCGTAGGTTTTCGCCCGGTTGATGAGTACCTGCTCGGCGGCGGCACTGGCCGGGATGTAGTTCGGCCGCAGGCCGGAGAAGAAGCCGGGCTCGCAGCTGAGCGCGGGTACCGAGGACCCGACGCCGCGCGGGTCGAAGCCGACGATGTCATACCGGGCGGCCACGGCCCGGCTGAGGCCCTGCGCCACGTCAACCGCGAGCGAGAGCCCTGAGCCGCCGGGCCCGCCCGGATTGACCAGCAGGATCCCCTGCTGCTGGCTCTTCGGCGCGGTGGCCGGGATCATGTCGAGGGCGAGGCTGATGTGCCTGCCGCCGGGTTTGGCGTAGTCGACCGGGACGCTCAGCATCGTGCAGTCCGGCACGCCGCCCTGGGCGAGCGCGCCCGCGCAGGAGTGCCAGTGCAGCGTGCTGTGTTCGGGGACAATCGGCCCGGTTGCCTGGGGCGCGCCGCTAGCCCGCGCGTTTCCGGCGGCCGGCGGCATGGCCTGGCTGGAAGACGTACCAGCCGCGGAACAGGCGCCGACCCCGAGCAGCGCAGTCACGGTTAGCACCGTCGCGGTGGTCCAGCCCGTTCGGCCCCTTCGGCCTCCTCCACCCCGGCGGTCGGCCACCCGTGAGATCGACATGTCCCCCATCATGCCCGACAAGATCCGGTGCCCTGCCCCGTTCGGGACGGTACCGGCAATGGTCAGGACGCGGCGCGGTGGCGCTCCTCGAGGGCCTTCCGGTACTCGGCCACGACGATCTCGGTCAGTTCCTCGACCGAGGTGTCCCGGCTGTACTTGTCGAAGGTGATCTGGCCGCCTTGCAGCAGGTTCACCCGGTCGACCACCGGGAACACCTGGCCGTAGTTGTGCGCGATGATGATGATCGACATGCCCTGCTCCTTGAGATCGCGCACCAGGTCCAGGATCATCGCGCCTTCCTTGACGCCCATGGCGGCCAGCGGCTCGTCCAGCAGCAGGACCTTGGCGTCGGAGAACACCGAGCGAGCCACCGCGATGGCCTGCCGCTGGCCGCCGGACAGGCTGGCCACCTCCAGGTCCACCGACCTCAGGGTCTTGATCCCCATGGAGTCCAGGTGCTCCTTGGCCTCCTTGCGCATAAGCTTCCTGCGCAGCAGCGGCCAGCGCACCGGCTCGCGGTTCAGGAACATGTTCTCGTACACGGTGAGCTGGTTGACCAGCGCGAGGTCCTGGTAGACGATGTTGATGCCCATCGAGCGAGCCTGCTTCACCGAGCTGAACGTGACCTCCTCGCCATTGAACAGAATCCGCCCGCTGGTCGGCGGCTGGAATCCGCAGATGATCTTCAGCAGGGTGGACTTGCCCGCGCCGTTGTCACCGACCAGGGCGAGCACCTCGCCGCGCTCCACCCGCAGGCTCACGTCGACCAGCGCGGTCACCGCGCCGTACCGCTTGGAGATGTGCTCGACCCGGAGGATGTCGTCGGCCGAGGGCGCCGTCATCGCCATGTCGCCGGTTTCCGGTGTGCTCACTTAGCCGCCTCCGTGCTGGGTGTCACGACTTGGATTGCAGCCGGCCAGCGTTCCGCAGCCGGGCGAGGTAGGTGTTGGCGATCATCGCGAGCAGGATGGCGGCGCCCAGGATGATCAGGAACTTGTTCGAGCTGATGCCGCGCAGGTTGAACCCGTCCTGCAGGATGCCGAGCACGAGCATGCCGAGCCAAAGCCCGATCATCGTGCCGGAGCCGCCGGCCAGGGAGGTGCCGCCGATGACTGCCCCGGCCAGCGCGACGAGCACCACGGCGAGCTGGCCGGCGCTCGGGTCGATGATGTTGTTCTTGAAGGCTTCGATGATCCCGGCCAGCGCGCCGAGCCCGCTGCACAGCATAAAGTTGCCGATCTTGATCTGGTTGACCTTGATCCCGGCTTCCTTGGCGCCGAGCAGGTTACCGCCGACCGAGACGGTGTACAGGCCCCACCGGGTCCGGGTCAGGATCACATGGAAGATCAAGACGAGGACGGTGGCCCAGATGATCTCCGACCACGCCTCGAGACCGAACCAGTGACCGAGCCCCAGCGATTCCGGGGGAATGTTCACCTGCTGCGCCGCGGAGATCGTCAGCGTGTAGCCAAAGATTATGTAGCCGGTAGCGAGCGTGGTGATCAGCGATGGGACGCCGAGCACGGTGGTGACAAAGCCGTTGATGAACCCGATGACGGCACCGAGGATCAGCACCGTGATCACGATGGCGAGGAAGGTGGGAATGCCGGAGTCGACGAAGAACCGCATGACGTACGGCGACAGCGTCCAGACGAACCCGACCGACAGGTCGATCTCGAGGCAGATCATCAGCAGCACCAGGCCGATGCCGATGATCACGTACGGGGCCATGTACTGGGCGATGTTGACGAAGCTGCCGTGGCTGAAGAAGTTCGTGGTGGTCACCGAGAAGTAGATGAACAGCACCACGGCGATGATCAGGACGCTGGCCTCGCGCTGTCTCAGCAAGAAGGTAGCGGCGCGGCTGACGATGCCGCCGGTTCCATTCCGGCCGCGGCCCACAGGGGCGGAGCCCATGGTCTCCGGGCTGACTTCGGCGGTGTCACTCACGTCGCTCATCCCAATCCTGCTCCGTCGCCCGGATGCCTGTGTACTCCAGTCATACCCAGGTGCCGTGGTGGCTCACCGTCGTTTCGCCGCTGGTGAGCCACCACGGGCCTGCACTTACAGTGTCGCGCGGTTAGGCGATCAGGTCGAGATCGCCCCGGAGTGCTTGATGTACACCTGCTTCGAGGTGGAGCCCTCGTACCGGGTCTGCTGCGCGGTGTACGTGCCCACATTGGACTTAGTGACGAACTTCAGCCCGGTGTTTGTCTCCGGCGGCGCAATCAGCCCGCCGGACAGCTGCCACAGGTACAGGTACAGCGTGGGCAGGAAGCCCTGCAGGTACGGCTGCTGGTCGATGGTGAAGTCGATTTGGCCGGCCGAGATGGCGGTCAGGGTTTGCGGCTCGAGGTCGAAGCCGCCGGCGTGCACCTTGCCGACCAGGTTGTACTTGGCCAGCGAGGTGCCGAGCAGGGCGGTGTCGCCGCCGTCGACGGCGAAGGCGCCCTGGATCTGGGACCCGTGCGACTGGAGGTACTGGGGCAGCACCTGGGCTTCCTGCGTCGCCGAGGCACCCGTGTTGATGCCCTTGTTGCCGGCCAGCACCTTCATGCCCGCGGCCTCCAGGGCTTGCGTCGCGCCGTCCAGGCGCGGCTGGATGTTCAGCGAGCCGGGCTGGGAGATGAAGCCGACCGCGGTGTCGCCCTTCTTCATCAGCGAGGCGAGCCGCGTGCCGACCGCCTGGCCCGATATGAACAGCTCCTGGCCGATGTAGGCCATGCCGTTGGTGGGGTTATCGGTGGAACCGTTCGCGTTGTAGGTGACCACGGGGACGCCCGCCTGCAGCGCGCTGTTGATGGGGGCGACGAACGCGGTGGCCGAGACCACGGTAGTCGCGATACCCGGAGAGCCGGCCGTGACCGCGGCGTTGAAGGCCGACAGCATGGTGGAGTTCGTCGGCTGGGTGGACAGGGCGCCTGTCCAGGCCGGCGTCTCGATTCCGAGCAGGGCGGCCGCGTCCTGGAAGCCGTACTGGGTGGGGGTAAAGAACGCGTTGTCCGTGACGTGGTTGACGAACGTGAACTTCCACTTGGGCGTGGTGGGGAAGTTGCCCGCGACTTCCTTCGCCGTCGACGTCGGGCTGGCACCGCTGGAGCTCGACGAACTGCAGGCGGCGATCAGCGCCGAGGCGGCCGCCGTCGCGCTGAACAGGCCGGCCCCTCGAGCAGCCGACGGCGACTTGGCCCGTCCTTCATGTTCAGGGTCTCAATCGCTTCGTCGACTACTGGGTCGATCTTTTTCCTCATCTAAGGACCTCCATGGAATTTTCCCTGGGACGGGATACTCTCCCGAGCCAAGCCCGCAGCGTGCGCGGCGAGTCCCGTCGACTTCGTCGCGAGAGAGATAACGCGAAGAAACTATTATCCCGATGTCTGGTTCGGCGATCGCCCAGCGTGATCGCGCTGTGGCCATAATGCGACCAGACATTCAGCGCGACTGGAGAACCGCCGCTGACGTTAGGTCTGTTCATGATCAGCTGTCAAGGCACCACGCAGGCCCGAAAATCGAACACGCATGTTTCGATAGGCCCAAGCACGAGCACATACATGCCCGCGGCGCAACGAGCACTCGCCTCTGTTCGCCCCCTCCCCCCTCGTGCCACAGCCGGACGGTCTGGTACGGATCATTTCCATGGCCGTACGAGATCATGCCTCACTGGTAACTCACAGCAACCACAATCTCGTCGGCACCACAGTAATCGAGCCATCACAGAGATGAACATGTGCGACGATGTTAGCGTTAACATGTCACTGTTCGGCAACGAACGTGAAACACCCTCGATACGCTCCCGGATTGCCTTCGGCGTGGATGACTCACCGTAATCACTGAAGGCAATAATGGCTGCGAGAAAAGGTTTGCCGCAAAACTGAGGGTTGTCGTTGCTATGGCGGGTGGGTGGGCGGGGTTGGCGCTGGGTTGGGCGGCGGGTGGTTCGGGGGCGTCGCTGGGGCAGGGCACGGGCGGGGCGGGGCGCGGCTCGAGACGTCGCTCGGGCGGGGCACGGGCAGGCGGGGCGGGCGGGGCGGGGCGGGCGGCTCGGTTCGGGCGGGGCAGGGGCTCGGGCGGGGCAGGGGGCTCGGGCGGGGCAGGGGGCTCGGGCGGGGCAGGGGCTCGGGCGGGGCAGGGGCTCGGGCGGGGCAGGGGCTCGGGCGGGGCAGGGGCTCGGGCGGGGCAGGGGCTCGGGCGGGGGCAGGGGCTCGGGCGGCGGGGCGGGGGCGGCTGGCGAGGCATCGCAGGGAGGAGAAGTGGACTTCAGTCACTGCGGCACCACCAGTTCCAGGCCTATTGATTGGGATGTCGTTGGAGCACAGTGTGCCTGCCTTGATCTAGCGGCCCGACCGGCTTGCGGACGCGAAAGCAGACTCCGTCACTCTGGCGCTGTCTCGTACCAGAACATAAGGCGTGGATGTCCCATTCATGCAGCTAGAACGACATGGCTGGGACATTCACGCCTTATCGGGCGGGAGGCGAGGCGGCAGAGATACGGCAGAGATATGGACCAGCGATCACGGAGATGCGCTTCGGCCACAGGGGCACCAGGATGAGCCGATCGTGCGTCGGCCACAGGGGCACCGGATGAGCCGATCGTGCGTCGCCACAAGCGCCGATGATAGGCGTGGCCTGCCGGCGCGTGAGGCTTCGGACACGTGGTGTGCGCGTGCGGGGCCTGCGGGTGGGCGCGGACATGGGAGTTGCGAACGGGTGTGTGGGCGCGGACGTGGGAGTTGCGAACAGGGCGGGGCGCGCGGGCGCGGGCCGGGGTGCTGCGGGAGGCGCGTGGTTGGTGGAGTTTCGGGATGGGCGTAGGGGACGGAGGGGCCTGATGGCCGATGGTCTTGTGGGCGCGGCGCAGACTATGCGCGAGAAAGGTGAGGTCTGGAGGCTCGCATGATATAAGGCGGGGTGAGACGGTGGCGGCAGGCGGTCGCCGCCTGGGGGTGGACGGTGAGTGCCTTGAGTCACGGGCTGACTACTTATGGGACTTGGGCCGCGCTGGACGCGCGGGCAGACAGAAATCACATCTCTCCCGACATGCGCGCCCGGAACCGAACACGGTTCGCAAACGTCTCACTTGGTACGGATGACGCAACCCGGGGGCGACCGCCCGCCCCCGACGCCATCCGGCGTGAAGGAGGGGATGCACGCAATGCTTGCCAGACACCGCCAGTCGCTCATCCTGCAGGCTGTCAGGAGCGATGGCAGCGCACGTGTCAGCGACCTCACCCAGCGGCTCGGCGTCTCGGACATGACCATCCGCAGGGATCTCGAGGTACTCGCCCGGGATGGCCTGGTCGAGAAGGTACACGGCGGCGCGGTCCTGCCGGGGACGCCCGCCAGTCATGAGCCGGGCTTCGAGGCGAAGCTGGTGCTCGAGCGGCCGGAGAAGACGGCGATCGCCCGCGCCGCCGCGAGCATGGTCATGCCAGGCACCGCGATCGCGGTGGGTTCGGGCACGACCACGTTCGCGCTGGCCCAGTGCCTGCTCGACGTGCCCGGCCTCACCATTGTCACCAACTCGCTGCGGGTAACGAACCTGTTCAGCGGGACCCGTGGCCTCGATGGCACGGCCGACTCGGTTGTGCTGACCGGCGGCGTCCGCACCCCCTCCGACGCGCTGGTGGGCCCGGTAGCTGACCTGACCATCAGGTCGCTCCACTTCGACCTGCTCTTCCTCGGCTGCTACGGCTTCGACGTCAACGCCGGGCTGACTACGCCGAACCTGGCTGAAGCGGAGACCAACCGGACCCTGATCCGGGTCGCCCGCCGGGTCGTCGTGCTGGCCGACCACACCAAGTGGGGCCTGGTCGGCCTGAGCTCGTTCGCCCGGCTGAACGAGGTGGACGTGCTCATCACCGATGACATGCTGCCCGCCGACGCCCGGAAACAGGTCGAGGAACAGGCCGGAGAGGTCATCTACGCCGAGGGCATGGTGCCCAGCCAGGTAACGAGACGGTCGGCCTGAAGCGCCCGCGCCGACCGGCCGGGGAGCCGAGAATTTGTTGGGGAGCCGGGAGGCTGAGAAGCTGAGAGGCGGGAGCCGAGGGGTTCACGGGGCCGGAGGCGGTCAGTAGGTCGTGACGACCGGCTGACCCTCAGCCCCCTCGGCCGGCGGAGCGCCCTGCTCGGCGAGGCGCATGGCCTCCTCGATCAGCGTCTCCACGATCTTGGACTCGGGCACGGTGGCGATGACCTTGCCGCGGACGAAGATCTGGCCCTTGCCGTTACCCGAAGCGACGCCGAGGTCGGCCTCGCGGGCCTCGCCGGGGCCGTTGACGACACAGCCCATGACCGCGACCCGGAGCGGTACCTCCATGCCCTCCAGGCCGGCCGTCACCTCTTCGGCTAGCTTGTACACGTCGACCTGAGCCCGGCCGCAGGACGGGCAGGAAACGATCTCCAGCCGGCGCTGGCGCATGCCGAGCGACTCCAGGATCGAGATGCCGACCTTGACCTCCTCCACCGGGGGCGCGGACAGCGAGACCCGGATCGTGTCGCCGATGCCCTCGGCCAGCAGCGCGCCGAAGGCAACCGCGGACTTGACCGTGCCCTGGAAGGCCGGCCCGGCCTCGGTCACGCCGAGGTGCAGCGGGTAGTCGCACTGCCGGGCCAGCAGCCGGTAGGCATTGATCATCACCACCGGGTCGTGGTGCTTCACCGAGATCTTGATGTCGCGGAACCCGTGCTCCTCGAACAGGGAGCACTCCCACAGCGCCGACTCGACCAGCGCCTCCGGGGTGGCCTTGCCGTACTTGGCCAGCAGCCGCTTGTCCAGCGAGCCCGCGTTGACGCCGATCCTGATCGGGACCCCGGCGTCGCTGGCCGCGCGGGCGATCTCGGCTACCTTGTCGTCGAACTGCTTGATGTTACCTGGGTTCACCCGGACCGCGGCGCAGCCGGCGTCAATTGCGGCGAACACGTACTTCGGCTGGAAGTGGATGTCGGCGATGACCGGGATCTGCGACTTCTTCGCGATGGCGGGCAGCGCGTCGGCGTCGTCCTGGGACGGCACCGCGACCCGGACGATCTGGCAGCCGGAGGCCGTCAGCTCGGCGATCTGCTGCAGCGTCGCGTTCACGTCGGCGGTGAGGGTCGTCGTCATCGACTGCACGGACACGGGCGCTCCCCCGCCGACCGGCACCGGACCCACCATGATCTGGCGAGACTGCCTGCGCTCGGCGAGCGGCGCCGGCGGCACGGGCGGCACACCCAGGTCGATACTCATAGCCCCCATCCGTTTCTCCGGTCAGACCCCGGATCTTCCACCCCGCCATTGAACCATTACCGGGTGACCGGCCGGGGCCCGACGCTGACGGGTGCGTCGGGTATCCCCCTCGTTGTTAACCTGCGATATTCACCGGGTTCACGATGTCGGCCAGGATCAGCGTGACGCCGAAGAACATCAGCACCAGGAAGATGCTGAAGCTGACCGGCAGCAGCTTAGCCATGTCCACCAGGCCGGGGTCGGGCCGGCCCCGCAGCCGGGCGTACCAGGCCCGGATCCGCTCCCAGACGATCACCGCGACGTGCCCGCCGTCCAGCGGCAGCAGCGGGAGCATGTTGAAGAGGCCGACGAAGATGTTCAGCGAGGCGATCAGCAGCAGCACGAAGCTGACCTTGTACTGCCAGCCGACGTTGGCGGCCACCGCGGCGCCGGTGGCCTCGGCCGCGCCGACCACGCTGCTTACCTGCCCGCCGGCGGTGCTGCCCCGGTCCTTGCTGAACAGCTTGGGCAGTGCGGCCGGCAGCGCGCCGACCGCCTTGACCGAGCCCACCACGACCTGTCCGAACGCCGATCCGGCGTACTGGGCCGCGCGCAGCGGGTTGACCACCTGGAACACCACGGCCGGCGCGATGCCCAGGTAGGCGCCGCTGCGGCCGCTGACCGTAGCCAGCGTGGCGTGCAGGGTCAGCGTCGTTCCGTCGCGCTTCACCGTGATGTCCGCAGCCGAACCGGCCGGGGCCTTGCGGATCGCGGTGCCGAGCTGGTTCCAGTTGCTCACCGGCTTGCCGTTGAACGCCGTCACCTGGTCACCGACGAGCAGGCCGGCCAGCCTGGCCGGGGACGCCTGGTCCGACGCGGTGCAGGTGCCGTTATTCAGCTGGGTGGTGTTCGCGGCCAGGCACGTGCTGACCGTGCCCAGCTGGGTGGTGTTGTCGTTCTCGATGCCGATGCCGAGCGCCAGGCCGAAGATCAGCAGGAAGGCGAGCACGAAGTGCATGAACGAGCCCGCGCAGAGCACCACGATCCGCTGCCAGGCCGGGTGGCGGCGGAACGACCTCGGCTCGTCGGCCGGGTCGTCCACGTCGTCGAGCGAGTGCATCCCGATGATCTTGACGAAGCCGCCGAACGGCAGCGCCTTGATCCCGTATTCCGTCTCGCCGCGCTTGGTCGACCAGATCGTCGGCCCGAAGCCGACGAAATAGCGAGTGGCCTTCATGCCGAACTTCTTGGCCGTCACGAAGTGGCCGGTCTCGTGCAGCATCACGGAGAAGAGGAGGGCGACGAGGAAGATGACCCAGCCGATCAGGTCCATCCAGCCGTCCTTTCCTCAGGGGTTAAGTTCGCGCGCCCGCCTGCGGGCCCAGTCGTCAACAGCCAGCACGTCTGCCACGGTGGTGACGGCCGTGCGCGCGGCGTCATGCTCCGAGACTATCCGGGCCACGGTGTCAACAATCCGGGTAAAGCTGATGCTTCCCGCCTGGAAGGCCGCCACGCACGCCTCGTTCGCCGCGTTGTAGACCGCCGGCGCGGTGCCGCCGGTCGCGGCCGCCTCCCGGGCCAGCGCGACCGCGGGGAAGGCCGCGTCGTCGAGCGGCTCGAAGGTCCAGGTCGCGGCCGTCGACCAGTCCAGCCCGGGCGCGGCCCCTGGCACCCGGTCCGGCCAGGCCAGGCCCAGCGAGATCGGCAGCCGCATGTCCGGCGGGGACGCCTGGATGATCGTCGCCCCGTCGGAGAACTCCACCATCGAGTGCACGATCGACTGGGGGTGCACCACCACGTCGATCCGGTCCAGCCCGAAGCCGAACAGCAGGTGGGCCTCGATCACCTCGAGCCCCTTGTTCACCAGCGTGGCGGAATTGATCGTGACGAGCGGGCCCATGTTCCAGGTGGGGTGCGCGAGCGCCTGCTCCGGCGTGACGTCCTCCAGCCGGTCACGGCTCCAGCCGCGGAACGGGCCGCCGCTCGCGGTCAGAACCAGGCGGAGCACCTCGGTATCGCGGCCGGCGCGCAGGCACTGCGCGATCGTGGAGTGTTCGGAGTCGACCGGGACGATCTGCCCCGGCTTGGCCCGGCTGGTGACCAGCGGGCCGCCCACGATCAGCGACTCCTTGTTGGCCAGGGCGAGCACCCGGCCAGCGTCCAGCGCAGCCAGCGTGGCCTGCAGTCCGGCCGCGCCGGTCACGCCGTTGAGCACTACGTCGCACGGCCACGCCGCCACCTCGCTGACCGCGTCCGGGCCGGAGAGCACCTGCGGCGGCGGCGAGGCGAGAGCCCGGCCCGTTCGGGAGATAAATTCGCGGATCTCGGCCGCGGCGGCCGGCCCGGCTACGGCCACCGCCGCCACCCCGAACTCGGCTGCCTGCCTGGCCAGCACGTCGGGCTGGCCGCCGCCGGCGGCCAGCGCCACCACGCGGAACCGGCCGGGATTGCGCCGGACAATATCGAGCGCCTGGGTGCCGATCGAGCCGGTCGAGCCGAGGATCACGACCTCGCGAGGCTGGGATTCCACCGGACCATTGTCCGACATCCGGCCGCGCGGGCGGGCCGGCGCCCTGACATGAGCGTCGGAGGGGTGGCCCGGCTTGTTCTTCAGAGCGCGGAGATCTGGCGGGCCAGGGCGAAGTCGTTCGCGGTGAGACCGCCGGCCGAGTGGGTGCTGAGGGTCAGCGTCACCTTGTTCCAGTTGATGGTGACGTCGGGGTGGTGGTTGGCCGTCTCGGCCAGGTAGGCGACGGCTCCGAGGTAGAGCAGGGCGTCGCGGAAGTCGGCACGCTCGGTGACCGTGACGATGGAGTTGCCGTCGCGGGTCCACGAGGGGACCGTGGCGAGCTCGTCGCTGATCTGGGTCTCGGTAAGCAGGCTCATGCTTACGGCATACCATTCGCACGTGACATCATCAGCCGAACGGTCGAGGCAGACGCCGCTGCACGCGGTGCACGAGCGCCTCGGCGCGACCATGACCTCCTTCGCGGGCTGGCACATGCCGCTGCGCTACGCCAGCGAGACCGCCGAGCACCTGGCCGTGCGCCGTGCGGCCGGCCTGTTCGACCTCTCGCACATGGGCGAGATCGCGGTGGCCGGCCCCGAGGCGGGGGCGGCCCTGGACTACGCGCTCGTCGGCAACCTGTCCGCGCTGCGGCCGGGGCGGGCCAGGTACACGATGATCTGCGCGGAAGATGGCGGCGTGTTCGACGACCTGGTCGTGTACCGGCTGGACGAGAACGACTTCCTGGTCATCGCCAACGCGGCGAACACGGCCGTGGTGTTCGGGGCGGTCCGCGACCGCGCGGCCGGGCACGACGCCCAGGTCACCGACGCCACCGATGATTACGCGCTGGTCGCCATCCAGGGCCCGGAGGCGGCCGGGATCCTCGCCCCGCTGGCCGGCCAGCTGGACCTCGAGGCGATCAGGTATTACGCGGGGGCGTTCGGCGAGGTGGCCGGGCGCCGGGCCTGGGTGGCACGCACCGGGTACACCGGCGAGGACGGCTTCGAGGTGTTCTGCCGCCACCAGGACGCGGTCCCGATCTGGGACGCGCTGGCTTCGGGCGGCACTGGAGCCGGCCTCGTCCCGGCCGGCCTGGCCGCCCGCGATACGCTCCGGCTTGAGGCCGGCATGCCGCTGTACGGCAACGAGCTCGGCCCGGACGTGACACCTTTCGAGGCGGGCCTAGGGCGGGTGGTGAAGTTCGACAAGCCGGGCGACTTCGTCGGCCGCGAGGCCCTAGCCGCCCGCGCCGCGTCCGGACCAGGCCGGCGGCTGGCCGGGCTGACCATCCAGTCTCGCCGGATAGCCCGGCACGGCTACCCGGTTCTGGGCGGCGGGAAGACCTGCGGGACCGTCACGAGCGGAGCGCCCTCGCCCACCCTCGGGGTCCCGATCGCCATGGCGTACCTGGAGCCGGAGGCCGATGCGGGCGATCACGTGCTTTCCGTGGGCATCAGGGGTGAAGAGGTGCCCGCCCAGCTGACCGACCTGCCGTTTTACCGGAGGAGACACTAACGATGAGCATTCCAGGCCATCTGCGCTACACCCCCGAGCACGAGTGGATTTCGGTCGACGGGACTACGGTCTCGGTCGGCATCACCGAATACGCGGCCCAGCAGCTCGGAGACGTGGTCTACATCTCGCTGCCGGCCACCGGCGCGTCCGTCACCGCGGGCGAGCCCTGCGGTGAGGTGGAATCGGTCAAGTCCGTGAGCGACCTGTACTCGCCGGTGGACGGCGAGGTCATCGAGGTCAACAGCGAGCTCGAGGACGACCCGTCCCTGGTCAACGCCGAACCGTACGCAGGCGGCTGGATGTTCCGGGTCCGCGTCGCCCAGGACTACAGCGGGGACGGCGCGCTGCCGCCCGACCTGCTTTCGGCCGTGGAGTACGAGGAGCTGACCAAGAGCGCTGGCTGAGGCGGCGGGCGCGGGGCGGGCTCCGCGGGCGGCTAGCGCCTGCGGCGGCGCACGAGGAAGAGCACGGTGACGCCGACGAGGACGACAGCCGCAGCCGCGCCGACCACGACGGGGTCGATCTGGCCGGCGCGCTGGCCGACCTCGCGGTTGACGCGCTGGCCGACCTGGTTGACCTCATGGTTGACGCGCTGGCCGACCTCGTTGACGCGCTGGCGGACCTCGTCCATCGCCCGGTTCACGTTCCTCTTCGGGCTCACCCGGTCGGAGATGGCGTCGATGGTGCGCGCGAGCTCCGCGCGGGTGCGATCGATGTCCGCCATCAGCGCCTTCTGGTCGACGGGCCTCGCGCCGGTGTCCGCCATCTAATGCTCCGTTCCTGTACTGATGCAGTCACCCGCCCGTTCGGGATCAAGGGCTTATTGTGTCAGGTCCACCACGACCTTTACATCACCAGGCTCTCTGGCGAGCCCCTCCGGCCATGCGGACGGCACGCGGCGGGGAGCTATGGGCCGCCTGCTGCCCATTCGGATGGGCCGGGCGGGTGGCGCTCGCGGACAAGCTGACGCCTCAAATCAACGGGGACACTTTCACCACCACACGATATCTCGCTTCTCACACACCTCGTAGCTCGCGATTTAGGCGAGATCACACCAACTGTCCCGCTATCACACATTCTCCTACGTCATCGCACGGTCTTCGTCCCTTAAGCCGTTAAGCCTGACTTTCGCCGATTGCCTGAATGGGACGGTTCCACCGGCTGAAGGAGCTCATCAAGTACAAGGGTTTCCAGGTGCCCCCGGCCGGGCAAGACCCTGCGCCGGGTGGTCCGCGATTCCGCCGGCACCTGAACAGCTAGTTGCGGCTACGTTTGGCTGCGGCTACGTTTCCGCGATGCGGCGCTCGAGGAAGCGGCGCTCGGGAACGGCGCGGGCCAGCGCGAGCGCCTCGCGGTAGGCGGCCCTGGCCTCGCCGGCGCGACCGAGGCGGCGGAGGAGTTCGGCTCGGGTCGAGTGCCAGTACTGGTATCCGGGCAGGTCCAGACCGTCCACAATGGCCAGGGCGGCGGCCGGGCCGTCGGCTTCGGCGATCGCCACCGCCCGGTTCAGCCGGACCACGTTTGAACCGGTCCGGTCAGCCAGCTCGCCGTAGAGCGCGGCGATCTGCAGCCAGTCGAGGGGTTCTTCGGCCTGAAGGGAGGCGATGGCAGCCTGGAGCGCGTACGGGCCGCGCTCGGCCGGCCCCGGCAGACCCCGGCCGAGCGGGGCGCGGCCTGACCAAGCACGGGCGAGCAGGTCCCTGGCCTCGGCGATCTGCCGCCAGTCCCAGCGCGACCGGTCCTGATCCGGCAGCAGCACCAGATCCTGGCCGTCGAACCGGGCCTGACGGCGCGCGTCGTGCAGCAGCATCAGCGCCAGCAGCCCGAGCACTTCCGGTTCGGACGGGAGCAGCACGGCCAGCACCCGGCCGAGCCTTATCGCCTCGGCGGCCAGGTTTGACTCGCGGTCCGGCTCGCTGTAGCCCTCGTTGAAGATGAGGTAGACGACGGCAAGCACCGCGAGGAGCCGTTCCGGCAGCTGCGACGCGGCCGGGACCGCGAACGGGATGCCGGCCACCTTGATCTTGGACTTGGCGCGGGTCAGCCGGCGCTTCATCGTCTCGGCCGGGACCAGGAAGGCCCGGGCGATCTCCTCGGTGGTCAACCCGGCCACCGCGCGCAAGGTCAGCGCCACCTGCGCCTCGATGGCCAGCGCCGGGTGGCAGCACATGAAGACGAGCTCGAGCCGCTCGTCCGGGATCGGCGGGCCGACCATGCTTTCCTCCTCCGCGGTTGGCTCCGCGGTGGGTGGCTCGGGCGCGAGCAGGGGGAGCTTTGCGGCCAGCACGCGGTCACGGCGCAGCCGGTCGATGGCCCGGTGGCGGGCCGTGGTCACCAGCCAGGCACCGGGATGGTCAGGCATCCCGGTGCCCGGCCAACGCTGCGCCGCGATCGCGAACGCCTCCGCGGCGGCCTCCTCGGCCAGGTCGAAATCGCCGAGGTAACTGATCAGGCTGGCCAGGACCCGGCCCCACTCGTCGCGGAAAACCTGCTCGATCAGGGCGGACCCCTACTGGGCGGGCTGGGCTACGACAGGCCGGATCTCGACCGAGCCACCGATCCGGGCGGCCGGGATCCGCGCCGCGAGCTCGGTCGCCTGGTCCAGGTCGTCAGCCTCGATGAGGTAGAAGCCGGCGAAGATCTCCTTGGTGTCCGCGAACGGGCCGTCGGTGACCAGCGTCTGCCCGTCCTGCACGCGGACCGTGGTAGCGGTCTCGACTGGATGCAGGGCGGCTCCGCCGACCACTCCGGGCAGCTTCCTGATGTCCAGGTACTTGCGGTGGCTGGCTTCCTGCTCGTCCGGGCTGAGCGCCTCGGCGGCCCCCGGCTTGCTGTAGATCAGCAAGGCGTACTGCATCTGCGGCTCCTTCCTCCTGCTAGCTATCTTGTCGTGTCCAAGACGAACGGAGCGCCCCCGGGGGACAGCGGGCGGCTGGCAATTTCCGGACGACCGACGAGCACCGCGTACCGGACCGCGAACCCATGGCCCGTTCGGAGGCATGGCTTTCGTCAATGGCCCGCCGGGATGGACTTTTCACTGGCTCTAGATCGGCCGTACTATGTTTCGACCGATCGTTCTAACCTGCTGGACTGCTATGAGAACCAAGGCGTCTGACGGCGGGCGCACCTTCACCGAGCTGGCGCGGCGGGCCCAGATCGCCCGGTGTGCGGCGGAGGCCATTGCCGAGGTGGGCTACGCCGACGCGTCGATGGCCGAGATCGCCAGGCGGGCCGGAATCGCGAAGAGCGTCGTGTCCTATCACTTCTCGGATAAAGCGGAGCTCATGGGCGAGGTGCTCCGTACGGCCCTGGCCACCTATGCGACGTTCATGGAGCCCCGCATGGCCGGGGCGACGAGCGCGTTCGACAAGCTGCGGGCCTACCTGACAGGAACGGTGGACTATGTCGCCGAGCACCGGAGCCTGCACGTGGCCGTCGTCGAGATTGCCCTCAACGCGACCTCGGCCGACGGGCGGCCGCTCGTCGCGACGATGCCCCTCCAGGCACCGGAGCCCTCGGTCGAGGACATCTTGCGCCAAGGACAGCGCGACGGGGAGCTCCGAGACTTCGACGTCGAGGTGGTCGGCGGGGTGGTGCGCTCGGCCATCACCCACGACATGGTGATGCGGCAACGGAAGGACCCGGCTACCGACCTCGGGGCCTACGCCGAGGAACTCGTGCGCCTCTTCGATCTCGGAGTCCGGCGGTAACCGGAGGCTCCGGCACCATCAGGGCAAGAAACAGGAGGTTCCCATGGACGCTCAGGTGCCGCTGGTGATGGCTCTGGACGACCAGGGCGCCGTCCCCGAGGTAGCCGGGGGCAAGGGTGCATCGCTGGCCCGCCTCGCCCGCGCCGGGTTCCGTGTCCCGCCGGGGTTCCACGTGACGACCAGCGCGTACGTCGATTTCATCGGACACGGCGGCCTGCGCGAGCCGGTGCTGGCGGCCATGTCTGCTGTCGAGGTGGCCGACCCGGCCACGTTCGACGCGGCCGCCGAGCGCATCGGTGAGCTGCTGGCCGGCCGGCCCATGCCGGCGCCGACGGCAGCCGCGATCGCCGGGGCCTACGCCTGCCTCGGCGACGACGTGCCGGTCGCGGTGCGGTCCTCGGCGACGGCCGAGGACCTTCCCGGGCTGTCTGCTGCCGGGCAGCACGACAGCTACCTCAACGTCCGCGGCGAGACGGCCGTGCTCGACGCCGTTAAGCGGTGCTGGGCGTCGCTATGGTCGGCGCGGGCCATCGGTTACCGCGCTCGCCGTGGCGTGGAACCGGGCGATGTGAGCATCGCCGTCGTCGTGCAGCAACTCGTCCCAGCGGAAGCTGCCGGCGTGATGTTCACCGTCGATCCGGTCGGCGGCGCTCGCGACCGGGTCGTGGTCAGCGCGAACTGGGGCCTCGGCGAGTCCGTCGTCGCCGGCGACGTCAGCCCCGACGTCGCGGTCATCGACCGGGCGTCGGGCGCGCTGGTCAGCTACCAGGTAGGCAGCAAGGAGATGATGACCGTGGCCGACGGCGCGGCCACGCGGACGGCAAGCACGCCGCCCCACCTGCGTTCCGCGGCGGTGCTCTCGCCAGGCGAGGCGAGCGAGCTGGCCCGGGTCGGCCTGGCCATCGACGAGCTGTACGACGAGCCGGCGGACATCGAGTGGGCGCTCGCGGACGGGGAGCTGTTCGTGGTCCAGGCCCGGCCGATCACGCTGGCTGCTTCCGGCCCGGCCGCCGGGCCCGGTGAGCAGTGGAACGACAGCCTGACCGGGGACTATCTGTGGAGCAACGGCAACCTCGGCGAGGCCTTCCCTGACGTCACGACGCCCGCGACCTGGTCGTTCATCGAACTGCTCATGACGCGGATGCTGTTCCCGCCGAGCCTGCCCGGCTACCGCGGTTACGGGCGGATCGGCGGGCGCTTCTACGCGAACGTGAGCATGTCGATCTCGCTCGAAGCCCTGGCCGGCATACCGCCGCGCCGGTTCGCAATGCTCTTCGGCCCCGTCCTCGGGAAGCTCCCTCCGATCGAGGAGATCCCGCGTCCGCGGCTACCCCGCTGGACGGCCATCCGGCTGATGGTGCCCGCAGCGGTCGCGGTGCTGCGCAGAGTCCGCGCTAGCCACAAGCGGATGCCGCAGTTCCTCGCCGACGCGCCCGGTCGCTGCGAACGGCTGCGCGCCGAGATCGAGCAGACTACTGACGCCGCGGTACTGGCCAGCCTGTGGCCAGAGAAGGTCGGGCCGCTGCTCGAAGAGGCCTGCGACATGCTTGCCTCCGCCGTGTCGGCGCACGGCACCACGCTGCTGTCCGGTCCCCGCAAGCTGGCGAAGCTGGTCGGCGAGGCCGACTCGGCCCTGCTGCTCTCCGGCCAGCAGGCCGGGGGCACCTCCCTGGCCAGTCTCGGCCCGGCCACCGGCCTCGCCCGGCTCGCCCGGGGCGAGATCGACCTGGATACCTTTACCCGCCAGTACGGACACCGCGGCCCGCACGAGGTGGAGTTGTCGATCCCGCGGCCCGCCGAGGATCCGGCCTGGATCGATAGCCAGGTCGCCGCCCTTCACGACGCCGCCCGCGACGCCGATGCGTTGCTGGCCGGCCAGGAAGCAGCCCGCACCGCGGCCTGGGAGCAGCTGGCACGGCACGACCCGAAGAAGGCGGCCGCGGCACGCAGGCTCATCGCGCGCTGGGGGCGGGTCGCCCGTGATCGCGAGGCGGCCAGATCCGAGGTCGTAAGGTCCGCCTGGGTAGCGCGTACCTGGGTGCGGCGCGCCGGACAGCTCACCGGTCACGGCGATGACCTGTTCTTCCTGGAGCTGCCGGAGACCGTCGGCCTGCTCCGCGGCGACCCGGCACCCCTCGCTCAGGTACCCGCCCGCCGGGCCGCATATGAGGCCTATCGGGCGCTGCCGCCCTATCCCGCGCTGATCCGCGGCCGCTTCGACCCCATTCGCTGGGCGGCCGACCCGAACCGGCGCAGCGACTATTACGACGAGCGTGCCCAGACGACCAAACCGGACGACACGATCACCGGATTTCCCGGCGCCGCCGGCGTGGTCGAAGGCATCGCGCACGTACTCCCCACACCCGAGGAGGCCACCCAGCTCGGCGACGGCGAGATTCTCGTCACCGCGGTCACCAACATCGGCTGGACGCCGATCTTCCCCCGCGCCGCCGCAGTCGTAACCGACGTCGGCGCACCACTGTCCCATGCCGCGATCGTGGCCCGCGAACTCGGCATCCCCGCCGTCGTCGGATGCGGCAACGCCACCATGCGCCTGCACACCGGCGATCGGGTCAGGGTCGACGGCGGCAACGGCACCGTCGAGGTGCTCCATCCGGCATGGCCGGCCGAGGGGCGATCACAGGGGTGCGGGCGGGGGGACTCGAACCCCCACGGTGTCGCCACCAACAGGACCTAAACCTGCCGCGTATGCCATTTCGCCACGCCCGCCTTGGGGCCAGCCCGGGGCTGGCCGCTTGTAACGGTACCCGCTCAGGCGCCTACCTCGGCCCGCAGCCGGGCGACGTGGCCGGTGGCCTTGACGCCGTAGAGGGCCTTCTCGATATTGCCGTCCGCGTCGACCACGAAGGTGGATCTGATCACGCCAACGGTGGTCTTGCCGTACAGCTTCTTCTCGCCGTAGGCGCCGTAGGCCTCGAGCACGGCGTGATCGGGGTCGGAGAGCAGCGGGAAGGTCAGGCCCTCCTTGTCCCTGAACCTGGCCAGCTTGGCGGGCTGGTCGGGAGAGATGCCCAGGACGGTGATGCCCGCGGAGTTCAGGCCGGCCAGGCTGTCACGGAAGTCGCAGGCTTCCTTGGTGCAGCCGGGTGTCATCGCGGCCGGGTAGAAGTACACAATTACCCGCTGGCCGCGGAACGAGGACAGCGAGAGCTCCTTGCCGTCGGCGTCCAGCAAGGTGAAACCGGGCGCCGGGTCGCCCGGCGCGAGCCGCTTGTCGGTCATGTATGCCCTCCAGGTCGCTGACGAGAGATCAACGCTACCGCCCGGGGCCGTCACCGGCCGAACGCAGCCTGGCTCGCTGCCGTGATGAACGGGGTCAGCGCACGGAAGGCACGGCCGCGGTGGCTGATCGCGTCCTTGGCTTCGGCGGTCATCTCGGCGGTGGTCTGGCCGAACCCATCAGGCACGAAGATCGGGTCGTAGCCGAACCCGCCACTGCCGCGCGGCGAGCGGATCAGCCGGCCCTCGACCCGACCGGTCACCACCCACTCGCGGCTCCCCCGCGGTAGCACAGCGCCGGGCACGACCAGCGCGGCCGCGCAGACGAACTGGGCACCCAGCCGCGTGTCGGGCACGTCAGCCACCTGGGTCAGGACCAGTTCCAGGTTGGCCCGGTCGTCGCCGTGACGGCCGGCCCAGCGGGCGGACAGCACCCCGGGCATGCCGCTGAGCGCGTCCACGCAGAGCCCGGAGTCGTCGGCGACCGAGGGCAGGCCGGTGTAGCTCGCGATCGCGCGCGCCTTGAGCAGTGCGTTCTCCTCGAAAGTAGCACCGGTCTCCGGCACGTCAGGCGCGCCCGGGAACTCATCGAGGCCGGCCAGCCTGATCTGCGTGCCGGCGGGGTCCGCCGCGCCCAAGATCCGGGCGAGCTCACGCAGCTTGGCGGCGTTCCGCGTGGCCAGCACGACGGTGTCAGCCGCCATGGCGGTCAGGCGAGGGCGTCACGCTGCAGCCTGGTCAGCTCACCGCAGCCCGCGACGGCGAGGTCGAGCAGCTGGCCGAGCAGGCCGCGGCTGAACGGCTCCTGCTCGGCGGTGCCCTGGATCTCGACGAAGTCGCCGCTGGCGGTGCAGACCACGTTCATGTCGGTCTGCGCGGCCACGTCCTCCTCGTAGCACAGATCTAGCCTGGGCTCTCCGTCCACGATGCCGACGCTGACCGCCGACACCGAGGTGAGCAGCGGGTCGCCCTTGGTCCGCTTCCGTTTCTTGAGCCAGGCCACGGCGTCCGCCAGCGCGACGTATCCGCCGGTCACAGCCGCGGTCCGGGTACCGCCGTCGGCCTGGAGCACGTCGCAGTCGATGACGACGGTGTTCTCGCCCAGTGCCTTGTAGTCCACGCAGGCCCGCAGTGACCGCCCGACCAGCCGGGATATCTCCTGGGTGCGGCCGCCCAGGCGGCCCTTGACCGACTCACGGTCACCGCGGGTGTTGGTCGCCCGGGGGAGCATGGCGTACTCGGCGGTCACCCAGCCGAGCCCGCTGCCCCGCCGCCAGCGCGGCACGTCCTCGGTGACGCTCGCCGCGCACAGTACGCGGGTGCGGCCGAATTCCACCAGCACCGATCCCTCGGCGTGGTCGAGCCAGCCCCGGGTGAGCTTCACCGGACGCAGTTCGGTGACGGATCGTCCGTCGGGTCGTGACATGACACTCAGCCTATCGGCCAGCGGCGGACCCCAGGACCAGACCGGAGGTGGCCAGCGAGAGCGGCCCCCGGTAAATTCCGTCCGCCTCGGCCAGCGTCCGGTTCCGGTCGTTCCACGGCACCAGGTGGGTGAGCACCAGCTGGCCGACCCCAGCCCGCGCCGCATGGGCGGCCGCCTGCCGCGCGGTCAGGTGCAGGTCCGGCCGGGTGTCCTGGCCGTCGAGGAACGATGCCTCGCAGAGCAGCACGTCCGCGCCCGCGGCCAGCCGGACCAGCGCCTCGGACTCCCCCGTGTCGGCCGAGTAGGCCAGCCGCCAGCCCGCGTGCTGCACCCGGAAGCCGAACGTCTCCACCGGATGGTTCATGCGATCACTGGTGATCCGGAACGGACCGATCTCCGTCGTCCCCGGTTCGAGTTCATGGAAGCCGAAGCGGGGCGGCCCGTCGGGCGCCTCGCTACCGGGGCCGAGGTCCGGCGTCACCCGGGCGGCGGTGCCCCGCGGCCCGTACACCGGGATGGGCGGCTGGGACCCATCCGGCGCGTACTGCCGCGCCACCCAGTAGGCGCCCAGGTCGATGCAGTGGTCTGCGTGCAGGTGACTCAGGCAGATCGCGTCGATGCTGAACAACCCGGCGTACCGCTGGAGCACGCCGAGCGCGCCGTTGCCCAGGTCGATGACTAGCCGGAACCCTTCGGCCTCCAGCAGGTAGCAGGACGCCGGGCTGTCCGGCCCGGGAAAACTCCCGGCACACCCCACCACGGTCACGCGCATACCGGCCATTATCCAGGTCCCGGCGCCCGAAGCCCGGGGTCACGTGACGCCACCGTCAGGACGGATGGCCCGTGGTGCCCGCGCGCTCCCAGAAAACTGCCGTGACCAGCGGTACGTCTTCCCCCGCGGCGTCGGCCGCAAATCATAAGGCGTGAATGTCCCAGCCATGTCGCTCCAGAGCCTGTAACGCGACTGTCTGGTGGCAAGGGCCTGGAGTCCTGTTGGCGGTGCCTGGCGTGGCGGGGCTTGGGTGGTGGTGACGCCGGGTGTCAGCTTGGCGGCTAGTCGCCGGCGGGCTGGGGTCCCCGGGCGGATCCTGGCGGGTCCGCGGGGTCTGCGGGCATGCCGGGGGTGGCTGGCGGGTGGCTGCGGGGTGTTCCTGGTCAGGCGGTGGCGGGTTGCCGGCGCCGGTGCTCCAGCAGCTTGGCGAGGTTGTGCACGGCGCCGAGGAGCTTGAGCTCGGCGTCGGCGGCGTCGCGGCCGCGGTAGCTGAGGTAGCGGCCGAACCGGGCGAAGAACTGGGCGAAGAACGGCTCCACCTGGGCGGCGCGGCGTTTGTACAGGCTCTTGCCGGCCGGGGTGGCGAGCCGGGCGGCCATGTCCTGCCAGCCGGCCGGCAGCGCGGTGCGCCTGGCTGGCGTCCGGTCTGGGTGGCCTCGCCGTGGACGGCGACCAGCAGCATCAGGTGCTCCAGGGCCTTGAAGTTCGCGGCGGAGGCGTAGCCGTTATCGGCAAGCCAGGCCCGGATCTGCCCGCGCAGCCCGGCCAGGTCGCAGTTGGCCGCGGCGGCGGCGATCATGGTGATCAGGGCGCCGGCGTCGGCGGGGTTGTCGTGCAGCTCGATGGCGGTCAGCACCTGCCGGCGGGCGGCGGCGGCCTGCACGTTCCAGCCCTGGACGTAGCCGCCGTTCTTGGCCGGCAGCAGCCGGGAGTCCGGGTCGGTGGCCGAGATCTTGGCCGGGGACAGCGCGGCGGCGCGGTCCCGGGCGGCGGCCAGCCGGACCTGCGCGCTCGCGGCCCGCTCGCGCAGCTGGATGATCCGCTTGTTCTGCTGCGCCGGGACCGGGATCTTGCCGGACCGCCAGCATGTCCCGGCCGCCACCGCGGCGTGGTATTTCTCCATCACGGCGTCCTGGGCGGCCTCGGCCTGCTCCAGCCGCCGGGCGGCGGCCTGCGCGGCCTGCCGCGCGCGGGCGATCTGCGCGTGCGGGCTGCGCGGCGACGCCAGCGCCCGCCCGGCCAGCTTGTCCTGCGCCGCGCGCAGCCGGCCCAGCCGGGCGGCCATCGCGGCCAGCCGCCGCGGCAGCCCGCCGCCCGCCCCGCCAGCGCCGTCATCATCATCATCATCATCGTCCGGCAGCGGCTGCTGGCCCGCGCCGTCCGCCTGCCCCGCGCCGGCCAGCCACGCCTCCGCCTCCGCCTCGATCGCGGCCTCCAGCGCGGCGATCTTCGCGGCCAGCTGCCCGGCGTCCAGGTTCGCGAACCGGGACGCGTTCCCGGACACCGGGGACCCGTCAATGGCCGCGCAGTGCCCTTCCACCGCGCCCTCGGCGGCCAGCAGCCCCAGCACCTGCACGAACAGCCGCCTGACCTCGCCGCGGTGCCGGCGCAGGAACTCGGCCACCGCCCGGTGGCTGGGCACCGCCCCGCCGCAGATCACCCGGCAGCCCAGGTCATCCACGCACGCCTGCCTGATCTTCCGGGACGACCGGATCCCCTTGAGATAGCAGTAGAACAGCAGGCCCAGCATCATCGCCGGGTCATACGGCGCCTGCCCCTGCCCGTCGGCCCGGTACGCCGCGGCGAACCGCGACAGGTCCAGCTCCCCGGTCACGGCGATCACCCGCCAGGACAGGTGGTCCGGCGGCAGCCAGGAGCGGACATCGGCCGGCAGCAGGCAGCCCTGATCGTGATTCACCGCACGGAACCATCTCGCCACAATAGTATTATTCCGTGACATCAGCCCCCAAACGGGACGACACGCCGCACACCCCGAAATACTTGACGACACACCCCACGCAGTCGCGTTACAGGCTCTCCAGCTGCATGAATGGGACATTCACATCGTATGTTCTGGTATGAGTGGTGACAGAGTGCTTAAAGTGACTAATGAGAAACGAGTGCGGTCAGCCTCAGGGGAGAAGGGTCAGCCTCAGGGGAGGAGCCGGACGGGAAGGTAAGGAGCGACCGGGGAAGGCGACGGTGGAGGGGACGGTCGGCGGGCTACCTGGCGCGAGCGAGCCAAAGGGTCGCGGGTGCCGCCTGGACTGAGGAGCGACGGAGGAGCCGGGCGCGAGCAAGCCAAAGGGGGCGCGGTGTTGCCTGGCCTGAGGAGCGAGGAACGAGCGACGAGGGAAGGCAACGCCTACAGGCGCCCCCGGAGGCGAGCGAGCCTAAGACTAAGCCCAGAGCTGGCCTTCTAGCTGGGCTTCGGCTTCGTCGAGGGTGCCGGAGTAGGCGCCGGTGGACAGGTACTTCCAGCCGCCGTCGGCGACCAGGATCACGATGTCGGCGCGCTCGCCCGCGGCCACGGCCTTGGCCGCCATGCCCAGGCCGGCGTGCAGCGCGGCGCCCGCCGAAATACCCGCGAAGATGCCCTCGGCGGAGATGAACTCCCGGGTCCGGCGCAGCGCGTCGGCCGCGGACACGGAGAACCTGGTGGTCAGCACGGACTCGTCGTAGAGTTCGGGGACGAAGCCCTCGTCTACGTTCCGCAGCCCGTAGACGAGCTCGCCGTAGCGCGGCTCCGCCGCGACGATCTTCACGTCCGGCTTGTGCTCGCGCAGGTAGCGGCCCACACCCATGAGTGTGCCGGTGGTGCCCAGGCCGGCCACGAAGTGGGTGATCCCGGGCAGGTCCGCCAGGACCTCGGGCCCGGTCGTCTCGTAGTGCGCGCGGGCGTTGGCCTCGTTGCCGTACTGGTAGAGCATGACCCAGTTCGGGGTGTTCGGCGGCGATCTGCTTGGCTACCCGGACCGCCTCGTTGGAGCCGCCCGCGGCGGGCGAGCCGATGATCTCGGCGCCGTACATCCGCAGCAGCTGTCGGCGTTCCTCGCTGGTGTTCTCCGGCATGACCACGATCAGCCGGTAGCCGCGCAGCCTGGCCACCATGGCCAGGGAGATACCGGTGTTCCCCGAGGTGGGCTCCAGGATCACCGAACCCGGCTGCAGCAGGCCTTCCTTCTCCGCCTGAGCGACCATGAAGAACGCGGCGCGGTCCTTGACCGAACCCGTCGGGTTCCTGTCCTCGAGCTTGGCCCACAACCGCACCTCGGCCGAGGGTGACAGGCGAGGCAGTCCGACCAGGGGTGTACGGCCGAGGGAATCGAGCAGGTTCTCGTAGCGCATGAACCCCGGTCCGTTCGGGAAATTTAAAGGGACAGTCAGCGGGCGCCGCCGGCCACCGCGGGCAGGACGGTCACCGTGTCCCCGTCCTTGACCGGCGTGTCCAGGCCGGACAGGAAGCGGACGTCCTCGTCATTGAGGTACACGTTCACGAAGCGCCGCAGCCCGCCGTGGTCGACCAGGCGGTCGCGCAGGCCGCCGTGCCGCAGGTCCAGGTCGGTGAACAGCTCGCCGAGCGTGGATCCGCTCCCCTCGACTTGCTTGGCACCGTCGGTGTACGTACGCAGGATCGTAGGGATGCGAACCTCGATCGCCATTGAACAACGCTCCACTGAGTTAACTGGTCGGTCCTTGGCGTCCAACTCGCCGGGGCACGGAATCATTCCACCACGGTGACGGGCTCCTCGGTGACCACGCCTTCGGTGATCCGGTAGGAGCGGAATTCGGTCTCGTCCTCGTCCCTGGTGGAAACCAGCACGTAGTGCGCGTGCGGTTCGCTGGCGTAGGAGATGTCGGTGCGGGACGGGTACGCCTCGGTGGCGGTGTGCGAGTGGTAGATGACGACGGGTTCCTCGTCGTTGTCGTCCATCTCGCGCCACACCCGGAACTGCTCGGACGAATCGAAGCGGTAGAAGGTCGGGGATCGTTCGGCGTTCATCATGGCGATGAACCGTTCCGGGCGGTCGGTCCCGGCCGGCCCGGCCAGCACGCCGCAGGCCTCGTCCGGATGATCGGCCCGAGCATGAGCCACGATCTTGTCGTACAGCGAACGCGAGATGGTGAGCACGAAGACGAGCTTACGGGGACCTCTAGTGCATCGCCTGGACGAGGGACTCCTGGACGGCACCGAGCCAGGCGTACACCTCGAACGCGCTCCACTGCGGGTCGTCGGGCTTGAGCCGGCCCCACTGCTCTTCGAACTCCTCGGTGACGCCGAGCCGGACGCCGAGCGCGAGCCGGACGTCGTTCAGCGCCTTGAGCCAGCTCGCGGCCTGGTCCCGGGTCAGCTGGATGCGGCCGCCCGCCTCGGGCAGGGTGTCCAGCATCTCCTGGGCGGCCTGATGCTTGGCGCTGCGCAGCGCGGGCTCGGTGTACCTGCGGAACTCCCCGGCTGCTTCCGGGTCGTCGCGATAGCCGTCCGGAAGCAGCCGGGCCAGCACCGGATCATCCGGCGGCTTGTCCGCCCCGGGCCCGTGCACCATCGCCTCCAGCGCGGCCAGTTCGGGGTCCACGCCCGGCCCGGGATCCTCGAGGTCGTCCGGCTCGACCAGGGACATCACCTGGCCGACCAGGCTGCGCAGCAGGGACGCCTCAGCCGCGGCGAGCCAGGCGCGCGCTCCGCCGCCGCGGACCGATCGGAACGGCTCCATCCGCGCTGGCTACTTATCCTGCTTTACCGTGGCCCACAGGCCGTAGCCGTGCAGGATCTCGACGTTGCGCTCCATGGCTTCCCTGGCCCCCGCGGCGACCACCGCCTTGCCTTTGTGGTGCACGTCGAGCATCAGCTTGGTGGCTTTCTTCTTCGGGTAGCCGAAGACGTGCTGGAACACGTATGTGACGTAGGACATCAGGTTCACCGGGTCGTTCCAGACGATCGTGACCCAGGGCTTATCCGACACCGGATTGTCTGCGGATCGTGGAACTTCGACCTCAGCGGGCGCCGCGCTCACAACCATCCACCTCCCACTCCGTAGTCTTCCACCTGTGACCATTCCCGTGAACCACCAGCCCCGGCCCGGTCCTGGAACGGCCCCGCTCGGGACGGCACTGCTGACCGACCACTACGAGCTCACCATGTTGCAGGCGTCGCTGCGCAGCGGCGCGGCCGACCGCAGAGCCGTCTTCGAGGTGTTCGCCAGGCACCTGCCGCACGGCCGCAGATACGGCGTCGTAGCTGGTACCGGGCGACTGCTCGACGCGATTGAGCGGTTCCGCTTCGTCCCGGCCGACCTAGAGTTCCTCGGCGGCGCGGACATCGTGGATGAGCCGACGCTGGCTTTCCTTGAATCCTACCGTTTCGGCGGAAACATCTGGGGTTACTCCGAGGGGGATTGTTACTTCCCCGGCTCGCCGATCCTCGTCGTGGAGGGCACGTTCGCCGAGGCCGTGCTGCTGGAGACCGTGACCTTGTCCATCCTCAACCACGACTGCGCGATCGCGTCCGCCGCGTCCCGGATGGTGACCGCGGCCGGCGACCGGCCGCTGATCGAGATGGGCTCGCGGCGGACCCACGAGCGGGCCGCGGTGGCCAGCGCCCGGGCGGCCTACATCGCTGGCTTCGTGTCCACCTCGAACCTGCAGGCACGGTACGAGTTCGGCATCCCCAGCGCGGGCACTAGCGCGCACGCCTTCACCCTGATTCACGACAGCGAGCGACACGCGTTCGCGAGCCAGCTCGAGTCGCTGGGCAATGGGACGACGCTGCTGGTGGACACGTACGACGTGCCGCGGGCGGTGCGGACCGCGGTCGAGGTGGCGGGCAAAGAGCTGGGCGCGATACGGATCGACAGCGGCGACCTGCCGGTGCTGGCCCGGCAGGTCCGGGCGCTGCTCGATGAGCTGGGCGCGACCGACACCAGGATCGTGCTCACCGGTGACCTGGACGAGTACTCGATCGCGGCGCTCGCCGCGGTCCCGGTGAACGGCTATGGGGTGGGCACGTCGCTGGTGACGGGTTCGGGGGCGCCGACGGCGGCGCTGGTGTACAAGCTGGTGGCGCGGGCTTCCTCGTCCGAGGAAGGGGTCATGGAGCCGGTGGCCAAGCGCTCGGTGGGCAAGCCGGGCCGCGGCGGGCGCAAATGGGCGGTGCGGCACCGCGACCAGCAGGGCACCGCGCTGTCCGAGCGGGTCAGCCTGTCGCCGCCGGAACCAGGGCCGCAGGACCGGGAGCTGCTCGTGCCGTTGGTGGAGGACGGCGAGGTGGTGGGCCGCCAGGGTGCCGAGCAGGCGCGGGCGCGGCACCGCGAGGCGCTGGCCGAGCTGCCGCCCTACGCGCTGCAGCTATCCCGCGGTTATCCTGCCATCCCGACCGTTTTCGAGCCCAACGGGGACGAGGCTGCCTAGCGGTCGGAGCCGCGGCGGCTGGCCGCGAAGCGGCGCGGGTGCCGCATTCATCTCGGTCCGGCGCGGCGAGCAGGCGTTGCGCTTGGTGGCGGCTTGTCGTGAAGCGGCCCGGATGCCGCGGTCATCTCGCCCTGCTACGCTGAGCAGGCGTTGCGCTTGGTGATGCTGGGACGCTGAAGTATCGCAGTGACTCGTGAGTAGTTCGCGAAACGACGCCGATGGCTACCCGGCGGCCGATCATACGATGTGAATGTCCCATTCATGTCGTTCTAGCTGCATGAATGGGACATTCACGCCTTATGTTCGGGTGCTGGTGTGACTGAAGTGATGAAAGTCCGTTTTATGGCCCGGATGATGGCTGGCGCGGGCAGGTGATGCCGGGCGGGGGCAGAGTGCCGGGCGCCAGCAGGTGCCGACCAGAGGGCAAAGTGCCGGGCCGGGCAGGTGGTGCCAGGCGAAGGCAGAGTGTCGGGCTGGGTAGGTGATGCCTAACGGGGGCTCACCCCGACGGGGACCTGGTGCGAGGACGCCTGGCTGGCCACGGCCGCGCTGATCACGCAGACCAGCAGCCTGAAGTTCCTGGTCGCCTTCCGGCCGGGGCTGATCTCGCCGACCCTGGCCGCCCAGATGGCCGCCAGTTACCAGCGGATCTCCAGCGGCCGGCTGCTGCTCAACGTGGTGACCGGAGGGCCAGGACCGGATGCACGCACTGCACGCGTCGTACCGGCGCAGCGGCGTCGCCAGCGATCTGGAGGTCTACCCGCACCTGTGGGCCGGGGTCGGACTGGTAAGCGGCGGCGCCGGCACCGCGCTGGTCGGCAGCCACGCCCAGGTGGCCGACCTGATCGAGGAGTACGGGTCGCTGGGCATCTCGGAGTTCATCCTGTCCGGCTACCCGCACCTGGAGGAAACGTACTGGTTCGGCGAGGGAGTGCTGCCCGGGCTGCGCCGACGCGGGGTATGGGAGCCGGCCGGCGCCGATCGGGAGCTGGAGGCGGCCGGGCACGGCCGCTGAGGTGGCTGAGCATGGCACAGGGTTAGCTGCGTCGGTCGTAATAATGGTTCGCCGCGGACGCGACGCCCGGCTAACCTGCACCTCATGCCAGTCGACTCCTCGAGATTCGCAGCCGTGCTCCGCGACCTGGGCGTCGCGGGCGAGGTGAGGGAACTGCCGGAAAGTGCGCCGACCGCCGCTGCGGCGGCCGCGCAGCTCGGCTGTGAGCTCGGGGCGATCGCCAACAGCCTCGTGTTCAGCGCGGACGGGGCGCCGCTCCTGGTCATGACCAGCGGCGCCCACCGCGTGGACACGGCCAAGGTAGCGAGCCTGATCGGCGCTTCCGGGGTGGCACGAGCCAACGCCCGTTCGGTCCGTGAGTGGACGGGTCAGGTTATCGGCGGCGTCGCGCCGGTCGGCCACCCCAGCCCGATCCGGACCCTGGTGGACACCTGGCTGGACAAGTACGACGTGATCTGGGCGGCCGGGGGCCACCCGCACACCGTCTTCCCCACCTCGTACGCCGAGCTCATCCGCATCACCAACGGCACCCCGGCCGACGTCGGCGAGTAGCGTGCGTTAAAGCGAGGCGCGCCGGGCCGGGGCGGCCAGGTACGCGGCGACCACGTCGCCCGGCGACCGGCGCGGTGCCCGTCGCGCACGGTCGTACCGCCGGCCCTGCTGGCCGAGTCGGTGGTGCTGCTGCGGTTCGTCGCGGCCAGGCCAGCAGCGGCCTACGGGTCGCATCGTGCTCTGCTGCTGGACGAACTGATCGCGGGTGCCGGGCTGTGCCTGCGGCTGGTCTGCTGGAGCGCGCTGCGGGTGCGGGGGCTATCCCCCGGACGCCAGGCCCGCCGGGCGCTTGCGAACTGCGTGTGGCCGCGCGGGACGGACGAGTACAAACTCAGGCACGACGGCGTCGCCGGGCGGGCGCCAGACGGGTCGGCCGTCTTCCTGCCGTGGTCGGCGCTGGCGGGCACATGCGAAACAGGCCGGCTGTTCCTGCTTATGGACCAGGAAGGGCGCACGGTGCGGGGCTTCATACCGAAGGCCGGCCGCAGCGACCCTCAGTCGGACGCCGAGCTCGGCAGGCTGATCCGGGAGCGGATCAGGTCAGCCATCCCCTGATCGTGTCAGTCAGGCGGCTTGCGCCAGAGCAGCGAGTAGCGCCACAGCAAGTGCCGGCGGTAACGCACGCCGGGGAGCAGTCGCGATGCGGCGGCCCGGACTTCCCGCCAGCTCATGTCCGGGTCCATGACGGGTGCCCCGGATCCGCCCTTGCGGTAGAGGGCGCGGTAGAACAGGTCGGCCGGCACGCCCGGGGCGCCGGCGAGACGGTCCGCGATGGATTTGTCCGCCGCGAGGCCGATCACCGCGAGCCGGCCACCGGGGCGTAGCACCCGGACCATGGCGGTCAGCGCGGCGCCGAAATCGATGTGATGGAGTGAGGTGTTCGCGCAGGCGAAATCGAAACTGGCTGCCGGGAAGTCGTGGGCCAGGAAGTCGGCCTCGATGAACCTGACCCGGGCGTCTTCGCCGAACTGGGAGCGGGCCAGCGCGATCATCCGGCGGTCGCGGTCGATACCGGTCACATCGGCGCAGCGCTCGGCGAGACGCCCGGTGAGCATCCCGTCGCCGCAGCCGACCTCCAGGGCGGAACCGCAGCCAGGCGGGACGGCGCCGAGGATGACGGGCTGGTAATGCACGTTGTGGTTCCAGTAACCGGCCCGTGCCATCATGCCTCCCGCGTCCGGAGGATACCGTGGGCCCCATGCGCGGACTCATCATCGTCGATGTACAGAATGACTTCTGCGAGGGCGGCTCGCTCGCGGTGGCCGGCGGCGCCGCGGTGGCGCGCGCGATCAGCGAGCACGTGGCGAGCGGGCCCGGCTACGGGCACGTGGTGGCGAGCAGGGACTTCCACGTCGACCCGGGCGCCCATTTCTCCGACCACCCGGACTACGCGGCCTCCTGGCCGCCGCATTGCGTGGCCGGGACGGCCGGGGCGGACTTCCACCCGGACCTGGACACCGGGGCGGTGGAGGCGGTCTTCCTGAAGGGCGCGCACGCGGCCGCCTACAGCGGATTCGAGGGCGCCGACGAGTCCGGGACGCCGCTGGCGGACTGGCTGCGCGCTCATGACGTGGACGAGGTCGACGTGGTGGGCATCGCCACTGACTACTGCGTGCACGCCACCGCCGCGGATGCGGCCCGGGCGGGCTTCGGTACCCGGGTCCTGCTCGGCCTCACCGCAGGCGTAGCCCCGGACTCGACGGCCAAGGCCATCGAGGACCTGCGCACCCTTAACGTCAGTCTCACCGGCACCCCGGCGGGTGCTTCCTAGCGCGCGCCTGGTCAGGGATCTGCGCGAAGAGCTGGCGATAAGCAGCGGCCGAGCCCTGAGTGCGGTCGGCGTGGTCGGCTGAGGGCTTGGCTGATTGATGCTGCTGCGCTCCGGGTACGCTGTCGTTGCTGGTGATACGGGCCCGCTGCTGGTTTTTAAGGCGTGAATGTCCCAGGTGGTAAGTAGGGGTGGGCGTAGGTCAGAGTCGGCGCGGCGACCGGATCTAGCGGCGCGAGATGGCCCAGTGGCGGATGGTGTCGATGCGGGCGCGGATCTGGTCCGCGGTCGCCTGCGGCAGCGGCGGACCGCCGCAGGCCCGGCGCAGGTCGGCATGGATGACCCCGTGCGGCTGGCCCGTGCGGTGGCTCCAGGCCCCGACCAGGCCGTTGAGCTCCTTCCGCAGCGCGGTCAGGGCCTGGCGGCTCACCGCGGGCGCGGCGGAAGGTGCCTCAGGGGTTTGTGATGTTGGCGAGGCGGTGGGAGCAGCGGCGGTTGCGGGGGCGCGGGTGCGGGCGGCTAGCTGGGCGTCCTGGCGCTTGCGGAGCAGGGTGCGGACCTGGTCGGGGTCGAGCAGGCCGGGCAGGCCGAGAAAGTCCTCTTCCTCCGGCGAGCCGGCCGCCGTGGCGGTGCCGAACTCTCCGCCGTCGTACAGCACGCGGTCGAAGTGCGCGGACGCATTCAGCGGCTGGAAGGCGCCGGCTCGCCGAGCGGGACGTCCGGGGTGTCGCGCTCCCGCTGCGCCTCGGCCAGCAGCAGGTCTTCCGCGGCGCCATCCGACCCGAGGACGCGCAGCACGTGGTCGCGTTCGGCCTCGAGTTCGGCGGCATACGTCAGCAGGACCGGGACTGACGGCAGGAACACGGACGCGGTCTCGCCGCGCCGGCGGGCGCGGACGAACCGGCCGACCGCCTGGGCGAAGAACAGCGCGGTGGACACGCTGGTCGCGTACACGCCCACGGCCAGCCGCGGGATGTCCACGCCCTCGGACACCATCCGCACCGCGACCAGCCACCGGTCGCCGGAGGTAGCGAACGCGGAGATCTTCTTGCTCGCGGCCTTGTCGTCGGACAGCACCACCACCGGGCGCTGGCCGGTCAGCCCGCGCAGGAGCGCGGCGTACGCGCGGGCGTCCTCGTGGTCGGCCGCGATGACCAGGCCGCCCGCGTCGGGCATGCCGCGGCGCACCTCGGTCAGCCGCTTGTCGGCGGCCTCGAGCACCCGGCTGACCCACTCCCCCGCCGGGTCCAGCGCGGTCCGCCAGGCCTGCGCGATCTGGCCGTGGTCATCGGCGTGCCCAGGGTGGCGGTGATCTCGTCGCCGGCCCGGGTGCGCCATCGCATCTCGCCCGAATAGGCCAGGAAGATCACCGGCCGGACCACGCCGTCCTCGAGCGCGGGACCGTAGCCGTAGACGTAGTCCGAGGCGCTGCGCCTGCCGCCGCCCGGCTCGTCGAGGTAGGTGACGAACGGGATCGGGTTCGCGTCGCTGCGGAACGGCGTGCCGGTCAGCGCGAGCCTGCGCCGCGCCGGGTCGAACGCCTCCTTGACCGCGTCGCCCCAGGACAGCGCGTCGCCCGCGTGGTGGATCTCATCGAAGATGACCAGCGTGCGCCGGTTCTGGCTGCGCTGCCGGTGCAGCGCCGGGTGCGCGGCGACCTGGGCGTAGGTGACGGCTACCCCGGCGAAGCCAGCGCCGGCCCGGCCCTGGGCGTTGCGGTACGCCGGGTCGATCGCTAGGCCGAACCTGCCCGCTGCCTGCGCCCACTGGTGCTTGAGGTGCTCCGTCGGCGTGACGATGGTGAGGAACGCGACCTCGCGCCGGGCGAGCAGCTCGGCCGCCACCGTCAGCGCGTACGCCGTCTTGCCCGCGCCTGGCGTGGCGACCAGCAGGAAGTCGCGCCTCGGCAGCCTGAAGTACTCGTGATAGGCATCCTTCTGCCAGCCGCGGAGGCCGGGGAGGAGATCATCCCGAACGGTCTGGGTTCCAGCACGGTCAGATCGAGGGGTGGTCACGAGGCCGAAATGCTACCGGCGCACGCCGACATTCGCCGGTAAAGCCGCGCGCGTGTCAGTCCTCGCCGCCGTCGTCGCCCGGCGGCAGCTGCTCGTAGATCTCCTTGCAGGCCGGGCAGACCGGGTAGCGCTTCGGGTCCCGGCTGGGCACCCACACCTTGCCGCACAACGCGACCAGCGGCGTGCCCATCACCGAGCTCTCGACGATCTTGTCCTTCTGCACGTAGTGCGCGAATCGGTCGTGATCGCCGTCGCCGTGCGACAGGTCGGGAGTGACGTCCTCCTGGACGCGTGTCTTCTGCTCGGGAAGAACCTCAGTTTCGCTCACGTCGGCGAGTCTAGTTCAGGCCCGGGTCGTCGGGGTACGTCGCCACGTAGGCGAGCTCGCCGCCCTGGCGGCGCAGCACGGCGGGCCACAGCTGCTCTGGCTCGGCGCAGAACGCGTCGGAGGGCTCGGCGGGCAGCACGTACCAGGCGCCCTCCTCGATCTCCGCCTGGAGCTGGCCGGCGCTCCAGCCCGCGTAGCCCGCGTAGACCCGCAGCGAGACGATCGCCGCGGCCAGCAGGCCGGGCGGGGCGTCCAGGTCGACCAGGCCGAGCCGGGCCACGGCGGGGGCACTGCCCTCCAGCGGGTGCCAGCCCACCGGCTCGTCGGTGCCGGGCACGTGGGCCAGGGCGAGCGCGCTGTTCGGCGAGACGGGGCCACCGGTGAAGACGACGGACGGATCGGTGGCCAGCTCCGTCCACGGCTCGAGCACCTGGCCGACCGGGACCTTGGTCGGCCGGTTCAGCACCACGCCGAGGGTACCCTGCTCGGCCTCGTGCTCGACGACAAGGACGACGGTGCGGCGGAAGTTGGGATCGCCGAGCATCGGGGTGGCCACGAGCAGACGGCCGGCCAAGGCTTCCGATGCCATGTCGTCCATAGGTCTATCATCGGCCAGGCTGCTGGGTGGCTGCGTCGCGCACCGCGGCGGCCACCAAGGAAGCCCCGTCCGGGTGGAATACCGACGGGATGATGTAATGCGGCCCGATCTCGTCCGCTGACACCACATCCGCGAGCGCCTGCGCGGCGGCGATCAGCATCTCGTCGGTCACGTTCCGGCTCTGCGCGTCGAGCAGCCCGCGGAACACACCGGGGAAGGCGAGCACGTTGTTGATCTGGTTCGGGTAGTCGCTGCGGCCGGTCGCCACGACCGCGGCGTGTTCCATCGCCGCCTCGGGGTCCACCTCGGGATCGGGGTTGGCCAGGGCGAACACGACGGCGTTGCTGGCCATGGCCGCGATGTCGGCCCCGGACAGGATGCCCGGCGCGGACAGCCCGATGAACACGTCGGCGTCCCGGACCGCCCCGGCCAGGTCCCCGGCGTAGCCACCGGCGTTGGTGTTCTCCGCGATCCAGCGCAGGCTGTCGTTTAGGCCCGGCCGCGCCGGGTGCACCGCCCCCCGGTCGTCGCAGACCACGATGTCGCCGGCACTGGCTCCCGCACCGAGCAGCAGCTTGAGCACGGCGGTGCCCGCCGCACCCGCACCGGCCATGGTCACGCGTACCTCGGGCAGCTTCTTGCCCACCACCCGCAGCGCGTTGGTCAGCGCGGCCATCACCACGATCGCCGTGCCGTGCTGGTCGTCGTGGAATACCGGGATGTCGAGCAGCCCGCGCAGCCTGCGCTCCACCTCGAAGCAGCGCGGCGCGCTAATGTCCTCGAGGTTAATGCCGCCGAACCCGGGCGCGATCAGCTGCACCGCCCGGACGATCTCGTCGGTGTCCTGGCTGTCCAGGCAGATCGGCCAGGCGTCGATGTCGGCGAACCGCTTGAACAGGGCGGCCTTGCCCTCCATGACGGGCAGCGCGGCGTACGGCCCGATGTTGCCCAGGCCGAGCACGGCCGAGCCGTCGGTCACCACGGCGACCGAGTTCCGCTTGACGGTGAGGCGGCGGGCGTCCTCCCGGTTCCCGGCGATCGCCATCGCGACCCGGCCCACGCCCGGGGTGTACGCCATGGACAGGTCGTCCCGGTTCCGCAGCGGCACCTTGGACCGCATCTCGATCTTCCCGCCGAGGTGCAGCAGGAACGTGCGGTCGCTGACCTTGTGCACGGTCACGCCGTCGATGCCGGCCAGCGCGGTCACGAGGGCCTCGGCGTGCTCTTCACCGCGCGCGGCGCAGGTGACGTCGACGCGCAGCTTGTCGCCGCGTCCGGCGGTCACGTCCAGGGCGGTCACCACGCCGCCGGCCTGCTCCACCGCCCGGGTGATCCCGCTCACCGCGCGGCCGCGGCTGGCCACCTCGAGCCGCACGGTAATCGAGTAGGAGACGCTCGGCCCCATCGCCACGTTGGTTACCGCCTTTCCGCCGGAATCCAGGGTACGGCCAGCACCGCGTAGGCTGGAGAGGTGAGCACGGAATCGGTCGTCGTCACGACTCCTGACGAGATACACGGGGACGGGCCCGCGGTCGACGTCACCCGGCTCCGGGTCGCGCTGGCCCGGCTTTCCCGCCGGCTGCGCAAGCACGAACTAGCCGGCCTGACCCCCACCCAGCTGGCCGCGCTGGCCACGGTCGAACGGTCCGGGCCGATGCGGCTGGGCGACCTGGCCGCCGCCGAGGGCATCGCCCCGTCCACGCTCACCAGGCTGGTGACCGCGCTGGAGGAGAGCGGCTACGTGCGCCGGAACGCCGACCCGACCGACGCGCGGGCCAGCACCCTGGTCATCACCCCGCACGGACACGACACGCTGGAGCGGCTGCGCACCGAAAGCAACCTGGAGCTGGCGGCGAGCCTGGCACTGCTCACCCCGGCGCAGCGATCCGCGCTGGCCGAGGCGCTGCCCGTGCTCGAGCTGCTGGCCGAGGTGCCCGGCGCCGACCCGGCCGGGGCGCGCGCCTGAGGAAGCTAGCACTGGCGGCGGGGCACGCGCCCGGACCGTTCGGAATTAATCGTCTTCAAGTAGCTCGGCCAGGCGGCGGGCCAGTTCGTCACGTTCCCTGGTGACCGCGGCGAGTCGCCGCTCCAGTTCGATGATGCGGCGGATGGCCTGCAGCGTGATGCCCTCGTCCGCCATCGAGACCACCTGCTGGATGACCCGGATCTCGTACCGCGTGTAGCGGCGCTGCCCCCCGGCCGACCGTTGCGGCGAGACCACCCGCAGGTCGTCCACGCGGCGCAGGAAGGCCTGCTTGACCGCGAGCATCTCGGCGACCTGCCCGACCGTGTAGAGCGGGGCGTTCTCGTCGTCGAGCGGTGACGGAGCCATAGTGTTCTCACCTCCTGCCCAGATGGTAAGCGGCCGGCCGGGCGCATCCGCGCCGGCCGGCCGCTCGTCTATTCAGTGAGCCGTGCTGACTTAGGTCAGGCAGCGATCTCCTGCTTGTCGTCCGCCTGGGCGATCTCGACCTTGCGGACCTCGATCTTGCGTGGCTTCGCCTGCTCGGTGACCGGGATCCGGACCTCGAGGACGCCGTTGGCGTAGCTGGCCTCAACCGCGTCGGCGTTCAGGTTCTCGGGCAGCCGCAGACGACGGGTGAACGTGCCCATCGTGCGCTCACGCACGAAGAACTTGCCTCACCTCCGAAATGGAAATTTGCGGAGGATCCGGCCGATTTACTCCGGTGTCGTACCCTCCAGTTGCAAGCAACTTACAACTGAAGTTGTATATTCCCTGGTGTCAGGTCAGAACGTTACCTGGTCTCAGAACAGCAGGGCGGACAGGGCCGAACGGGCCTTCTTGACCTGCGGATCGTTCGGCGGGAGGAGCTCGAACAGGCTGACCAGGTGCGCGCGGGCCTGGTCGCGTTCCTCACCCGAGGTCCGGCGCACCACGCCGAGCAGCCGGTTGAACGCCTCCTCGATCCGCCCGCTCGCGATGTCGATATCGGCCACCCGGGCCTGGGCCGCGACGTCGCCGGGGTGCTCGGCCGCCTCTCTGCGCACCTTGGCCTGGTCGTAGGAGGTGACCCGGCGGATCAGGTTGACCTGGGCCAGCCCGGTCTTGGCCACCGGGTCTCCAGGGTTGGCCGCCAGCTCCTGCTCGAAGGCCTTCGCGGCGCCGTCCAGGTCGCCGCGCTCCATGGCCGCGCGGGCCTCGTCGTAGGCCGCCGGGATCCCGGGCGCCCGGCTGGCTCCGGGGCCGACCCGGCTGGCCGGGCCGCCAGCGGCGGGCCCGATCCCCGAGCCGGGAGGGAGATCCGCGTCGCTGGCCACGCGGCCGTCCGCACCGTCTTCCAGCTCGTCCGCGTCCGCGGCGGCCGGGGCCGCCAGCTGCATGCCCATCTTCTCCGCGACGGCCAGGACCTGCCCGATCCACTGCCGGACCTGGGCCTCGGGCATGGCGCCGAGGAAACCGTCTACCAGCTGGCCGCCGAGGACGGCCACCACCATCGGGATGCTTTGCACCTGCAGTGCGGCGCTCAGCTGCGGGTTGGCGTCCACGTCGACCTTGGCCAGGATCCACTGGCCGCCCGCCTCGGCGGCGAGCTTCTCAAGCACCGGCGAGAGCTGCTTGCACGGGCCGCACCACTCCGCCCACAGATCCATGATCACGGGCGTGCTGCGGGAGCGCTCCACGACGTCGGTGTTGAAGGTTTCCTCGGTGACGTCGATGACGAGCCCGCCGCCGGCCGAAGCCGAAGGGCTGCCGGGCTGGGACGGGGACTGGGCCGCCTGCTGCCTGCGCTGCGCGGCCGCCTGCCGCGCGCCCAGATCGACGGCTCCGTAAAGCGAAAAATCTCGCGGCTGCATGATTCCATCCTGCCGTATCGGCACTACTCGCTGATCCAGGCCCGGTCCTTTGAGCCGGACCCGGATGCGGAACGCCATGAAACTTGGGTTCCAGGGCGTTCTAACGCACTGGAACCGGGGTTTCATGCCCTCTGCGGGGGGGCGGGGGGCCGGGGGAGGGAGGTCAGAGGAGGCGGGCAGGGTCAGAGGGGGCGGCCGAGGTAGGCGACGGCGGTCTCGCCCGGCTCGGCGATCTCCAGCGGCCGGAAGCCGAGGCGGTCGTAGAAGCCGAGGGCCCCGGTGTTGGCCTTGAGCACGGTGACGTGCACGCCGGCCGCCCCGGCGCCCGCCGCGGCGGCGTAGAACGTCTCCATCAGGGCGCGGCCGTGGCCGGCCCCCTGGAACGGCGGCAGCAGGTCGATGTGCAGGTGCGCCGGGTACTCCTGGAGGCCGGCCCACACCAGCCGCTCCGGCCGGTAGTGCAGGGCGAGCATCTCCTCGTCCGGGTTGCCCGGCGGGTCCGGCGGGACCGGATAGCGATGGGCCAGCCGGGGAATCCAGCGGGCCCGGTAGGCGCGGGCGAACGCGGCCGTGTCCGGTGCCCCGATCACGTAGCCGACCGCCCGGTTTCCGTCGTCCAGCACGAAGGCGAAGTCCGGCTCGAGGAACAGGTAGGGGCCGGCGAACAGGTCGGGCATCAGGTCGTCGCTGTGGTACATGCCCCGGGCGTCCCGGCCGGCGGCGGCGGTCCGCACGCAGACGTCGTAGACGGCGGCGTGGTCCGCCTCGCGGTACGGCCGGATCGAGGCTGTTGTCTCTGCCATTCTCTGACTATAGTCAGAGAATGGAGCAGGCGATGATCAAGACGGTCCGGCGGTTCAACCGGGCCGTCACCCAGCGGGCCGGCGCGCTCGACGACGCGTTCCTGCGCCCGCGGCCGCCCGCTCGGGCAGGCCAGGGTGCTGTGGGAGATCGGCCCGGACGGCCGCGACGTCAGGGACCTGCGCGCCCGGCTGGACCTCGACTCCGGCTACCTGAGCAGGCTGCTGCGGGCCCTAGAGCGGGACGGGCTGGTCACCGTCGAGGTGAACGAGGCGGACGGGAGGATCAGGACGGCCCGGCTGACCGCCGCCGGAGAGGCCGAACGGGCCGAGCTCGACCGCCTCTCCGACGACGCGGCCGCCTCGCTGCTCGGGCCGCTCAGCTCGGGTCAGCGCGGGCGTCTGGTCAGCGCGATGGCGGAGGTAGAGCGGCTGCTGACCGCCTCGGCCATCGTGACCGGCGTGCGCGACCCCAGGGACCCGGACGCCCGGCGCTGCCTGCGGGCCTACGTCGAGGAGCTCTCCGGCCGCTTCGACGGCGGCTTCGACCCGGCCAGGAGCATCTCCGCCGCCGACCACGAGATGACGCCGCCCGCCGGCGTGTTCCTGGTAGCGACGCTGCACGGGGAGCCGGCTGGCTGCGGCGCGCTGAAGTTCCACCCCGGCGCGCCCGCCGAGATCAAGCGGATGTGGGTCTCCCCCGCGGTCCGCGGGCTCGGCCTGGGCCGCCGGCTGCTCGCCGAACTGGAGGCCCGCGCCGCCGCGCACGGCGTCCGGGTGCTGAGGCTGGAGACCAACCGGACGCTGACCGAGGCGATCTCGCTGTACCGGGCGGCGGGCTACCGGGAGGTGCCGCCCTTCAACGACGAGCCGTACGCGCACCATTGGTTCGAGAAGACGATTGAGCTCCGATGATTCCCGGCCGGACCGGGCGTCATTACCCGGGAGGTACAGCCATGGACGAATCCGTTCGGGCGTACGTCGACGCCGTCGACCCCGCCTACCGCCCGCTGTTCGACCGGATGCACCAGCTGATCATGGCCGCCCACCCGGACGCCGACGTGGTGCTGTCCTACCAGATCCCCGCCTACAAGGTCGGCAAGCGGCGGCTCTACGTCGGTGCCTGGCAGCACGGAATCTCGATCTACGGCTGGGGACAGGGCCACGACGGCGGCTTCATCGAGCGCCATCCCGAGCTGCGGACCAGCAAGGGGACGATCAGGCTGCGGCCGCAGGACGCGGCGGTCATTGCCGACGAGGATCTCGCGGGCCTGGTCAAGGCGGCCCTGGAGCCCTGATGCGGTTCGGTCTCGTTAGCCTCCGGCGGCGGCGAGCACGGTGAGCAGCCGACCGCGGTGCACGGCCAGCCAGGCCGCGACGGCCTCGAGGACCGCCACGCGGTCGGCCACGTCGCTCAGCGTCGCCTGCCCGCGGCGCCACCGGCCGGCCCGCCAGAACACCGAGCCGACGCAGCGGAGCACGAGCAGGTCCGGCACGGCCTGGATCTCGGCCTGGGCCAGGGGCAGCACCGCGGCGTGCCCGCGGACCAGGGCGGCGGCGCGGTAGGCCCAGCCGGGCCCGGCCAGCGCGCCGGAGAGCAGCAGCCCGACCAGCAGGTCCTGCACCCGCGCGTCCGGCCCGGCCATCTCGAAGTCGAGTACCCCGGTGACCTCGCCGGTGCGCTCGTCGACCAGCGCGTTCGAGGCGCCCAGGTCACCGTGCACGACCTGGGCCGGCAGGCCGCCACCGGTCTCAGGCGTCCCGGGGACGACGTGACGGGCAGCCGCCTCGAGCCGCCGCACCCGGGCCGGGGCAGGCCGGCGTCGCGCAGCGCGCGGACCAGCTCGGCGATCTCCGGGGCATCGGGGTGCGCCCGTAGCGGGTCGCCGCGCCAGTCCTGCGGGGCATCGGACCGCGGCACCGTCCGCAGCGCCCGGCTGAGCAGCCCTATCACCCGGCCGAACCGCTCGAGTGCGGGCTCGGTGTCCAGGTCGGGGCGCATCCCGGGAATCCACCGGCACAGCGTCGCAGGTCCGGCCGGCGTCTCGGCCACGGTGTCCCCGGCCAGCGTCGGCACCGGATCGGGGACGCCGAACGGCAAATCAGCGGCGCGAACCTGGCCGAGCAGCCGGTGCTCGGCGCGAGCCTGGGCCGTGGACAAGTTCTGGCTGACCCGCAGCACCCAGCGGCGGCCCCGGTGCGCCACGGCGTAGGTTCGGTTGTTGCAGCCACGCTCCGCCCGGACCAGCTCGGCGTCCGCCGGGATGCCCCAGCGGGCGAGCAGCCCGGCCGGGACGCCGGGCGCCGTCGCCGTGCCCTGGGCCCGCAACACCATAAAAGGAGCCTAGGCGGACCGGCTTGGACCTCGCTAGAAGCGCGCCGTCGGGCAGCACGCGCACACCGGAGCGAACTTCTGTCACTGTGGTACCGCTCGTACCAGATCATACGATGTGAATGTCCCATTCGTGCAGCTGGAGCGACATGGCTGGGACATCCACGCCGTATAAACCGGCGGGCTCGGGCGATACCGGCGACCTAAGACGACCAAGCGTAGCCGGCGGCTTCCTTACCGTTACCGTCCGCCCCTGGGCGGGTCATGATGCAGGGGGACGGGCCGGTCGGCGCGGGGACATGATGGCCGTCCGTTCGGTACCGGGATCCGGGTCTTAGCGATCCGACGGGTCGGCGTAGCGGTGCTGGTAGGCGTAGTGCACGGCCTGGCCGCGGTCGCGCGAGCCGGTCTTGGCGAAGATCCGGTTGACGTGCGTCTTCACCGTAGCCTCGCTGACGAACAGCGCCCGGGCGATCTCCCGGTTGGACTTGCCCGCCGCGATGAGGCGGAGCACTTCCGCCTCGCGCGGGGTCAGGTCGGCGTCACCCGGGGCGGCTGGCCCGGCGGGGGCGGAGGCGGGCGCGCGGACGGCGGCCGAGAGCAGCCGCTGCTGCACCGCCGGGTCGAGCACCGCCTGGCCGGCCGCGGCGGCCAGCACGGCCCGGCCGATCACGGCCCGGGTGGCGTCCTTGGTCAGATAGCCGAGCGCGCCGGCCTGCAGCGCGCCGAGGATCGACTCGTCGTCGGAGTAGGTGGTCAGCACGACCACCTGGGTCTGCGGGTAGCTGGCCCGGATGCGCCGGGTGGCCTCCACCCCGTCGCACCGCGGCATGTTCAGGTCCATGAGGACGACCTGCGGGTTCTTCGCCGCGACGGCCTCGACGGCGGCTTCGCCGTCTTCCGCCTCGCCGATCACGGCGATCCCGGGCACGGTGCCGAGCAGCAGCACCAGGCCCTCGCGGACGGCGGACTGATCGTCCGCCACGATGACGGTCACCGCCTCGGTGGTATCGGTCATGTCGGAATCCTCAGGCATACCCGCCAGGCGCCATCGGCCGGCCCAGCTTCGAGCGTGCCGCCGACCAGCGCGGCGCGTTCCCGCAGGCCGATCAGGCCAGCCCCGGCGCCGGTGGCGGCGAGCGGGCGCTGATCTACCGGCCGGCGGCAGCGGGTTGGCCACGCTACACCGTGAGCTGGCCGGGCTCGAAGCCGAGGCCGAGCGTCACCGGCTGGCCGGGCGCGTGCTTGCGCGCGTTGGTCAGCCCTTCTTGCGCCGTCCGGAACGCGACCTGGCTGACCTGCTCGGACAGCGGCCGCGGCGGGCCGGTAACGGTGAAGTCCACAGCCGCATCGCCGGCCGCCTGGTGCTGCCCGGCCAGCGACGCCAGCTGGTCCGGCAGCGGCGCCGCGTCCTCGCGCAGGGCCAGGATGGCCCGGCGGGCCGCGGCCAGGCCCTCCCGGGTCAGCGTCCCGCCCGGTCGATGCACTCGACCGCCTTGGCCAGCTCGGGTTGTCCGCGGCAGCGAGTCCGAGGCCAGCAGGCCCTCGGCGGCCTGCAGGTTGACCGACACCGCGGCCAGCGAATGGGCCAGCACGTCGTGGATGTCGCGCGCGATCCTGGCCCGTTCGGCGAGCGCGGCCGCGTGCGTCTCGGCCTCCCGGGCGCGGCGGTCTCGGCCAGCATGCGCTCGGCCTGCTCGGCCCGGACCAGGAACTCGCGCCGGGTCAGGCTCACGCTCCAGAACCCGGCGAAGGCGAACGGGTAGCCCAGCAGCACCCCGGTGGGCGCCCCGACGGCCAGCGCCGCGATCAGGAACCCGGCGATAGTCTCGGCCACGATCTCCGAGCGACAACTCGGTCCTGTAGCCGGCGCCCGCGCTGAAGGTCGCGGCGCAGCCGATGGCGAGCGCCGGCTGTTCGGCGACAGCCCGGCGAGCACGCCGCCCGCTCCGCCCATCACGATCAGGCTCCCGACCGTCAGCGCGGCCGATGCGATCAGAGAGCATCCAGGCGATCCAGGCGAGGGCGGACACGGCCAGCGTGACCGCGATCGCCATCCTGGCGGGGATCGCCGGTGCCGGGACGCGGGCTGGCCAGGATCACCGCGATGAGCACAACGACGAGGCCGCAGTCTCCGGACGAGGTCGGTCACTCGGTGACGTTGACCGCGCGGGCGCCCGTCGGCCGGTCTGTCCGCGTCGCGAAACCGAACACGCCTTTGCTCCTGTAGTTGGCCTTTCCGGTCTGATCCGGCCGGTATCACGGTAGCTCGCCGCGGCCGGGTTGCGCCCGGCCGGGCGGGTTGACCCGGGGTTGACTCCGGGTGGACCCGGGCTGCGATGCACCGGACGCCTCCACCTTTGATCAAGCCGCGGCCGACGCGGCTCCAACCGCTGTTTTCCTAACGTGGCAGACATCAGCTAAACGCCTCATCAAGGAGTTCGAAGTGGACGCCAGCGTCTGGATCCTCAACCTCGTCATCCTGGCCGCCGTCCTGTTCAGCGACCTCGGCCAGCGCAAGGTCGGCCAGCTGCGGTTGCTGCGCCCGTTCATCACCGCGGCGGCCGTGGTCCCGTTCTTCATCAAGGGCGGCGCGGTCTCCGGCAACGGCCTGACCCTTGAGATCGCCGGGGCAGCCGCGGGCATCGCCCTCGGCGTTCTTGCCGCCGCACTGATCCGGGTGCGCTACGACGCGCAGACCGACCAGGCCGTCTCCCACGCGGGCCTGCCGTACGCACTGGTCTGGATCGTGGTGGTGGGTGCGCGCCTGTACTTCGCCTACGGCGCCAGCCACGTGTTCGGGGTCTCGCTCGGCCGCTGGATGGAGACCACCCAGATCACCGTGGGCGCCCTGACCGACAGCCTCATCTTCCTGTCCATCGCCATGCTGCTCGCCCGGACCGGGATCCTCGCGGTCAAGGCCCGGTCGGCCACCGCCCGCGGCCGGCGGACTATGGTTCCGGCCGACGTAACCGGTGTGCACCGCGCAGTCAGCGCCCGCTGACGTTGCCGGGGGCCAGTGCCCCGCAGGGCCCGTTAGGGGCTCCGCGGGGCACTGGGCTGTGCCCGCTGGTTAACCTTGGGTTTTGCTGGCTCTGGCGCGGCGAACAGGAGAGGGATGACATCGGCACCGCTGAGGTTCGGCCTGGTAGGCACCGGCTACTGGGCCCACAACGCGCACGCCCCCGCACTCGCCTCCACCGACGGCATCGAGCTGGCCGCGGTCTGGGGCCGCGACCCGCGGGCCGCGACCGCGCTCGCCGCGGAGTATCAGGCCGCCCCGTATGAGGCCCTCGAGGCGATGCTGGCCGCCGTCGACGCTGTCGCGTTCGCGATCCCGCCGGACGTTCAGGCGCCCATCGCCGCGGCCGCCGCCCAGGCGGGCAAGCACCTGCTGCTGGAGAAGCCGCTCGCGACGACCGACGCCGGAGCGGACGAGCTCGCGGCGGCGGTCGCCGGGGCTCAGGTCGCATCGGTGGTCTTCTTCATCCTCAGGTTCCGGGCGGAGATACAGGCGTGGCTGGCCGATGTCACGGCGCGCGGCGGCTGGGCAGGCGGGCTGGCCTCGTGGTTCGGGTCGTCGCTGCTGGAGTCCAGTCCGTTCAATACCCCGTGGCGACGGGACAAGGGCGCGCTGTGGGACCTCGCCCCGCACGTGATCGCGCTGCTGTGGGCCGCGCTCGGCCCGGTCACGTCGGTGACCGCCGACGCGGGCCCGGCCGACGTCAGCCACCTGATCCTGCACCACCAGGGCGGGCCGAGCAGCACCGTGACCGTGTCGCAGAACGGGGGCGAGGCGGCCGCGGGCTTCGAGGCGTACCTGTGGAGTGATTCCGGCCGGTCGGTGGTGCCGCGCTTGGCGCCCGACCCCGTGCCGCCGCTGCGCACCGCGCTGAGCGAACTCGCCGGGAACATCCGTTCCGGGCGGACCGAGCATCCGTGTGACGCGGGGTTCGGCCGGGATGTGGGTCACGTCGTCGCCGAAGCCCAACGCCAGATTCTCGCCCGCCGCCCGGCCTAGCTGGCCCGGCTGGTTTGGCTCTCCTGGCTGGCTTGGCTCTCCTGGCTTGGCTCTCCTGGCTGGTTTGGCTCTCCTGGCTGGCTTGGCTCTCCTGGCTGACCCGGACGCACCACCCGCCCCGGTAGCATCTCTTGTGCTACGGTGACACGATGAGTGACACGCCGGAAGGTGAGCGGGATCCGCGGCCGGTGAGCGCTGGGCAGCTGCATGTCGGTGCCGCGGGCCAAGGCGCAGCCGCCCGGACCAGGGAACCCGGCCGGCCCGCGGCGCGCGCCGAGGCCGCCGGGCGGCCCGCGGCCCGGCACCGCATCGGGATCAGGGAACTGCGCCAGCACGCGAGCGTCTACGTCGACCTCGCGGAGAAGGGCTACACGGTGGACATCACCAACCGGGGGCGGCTGGTGGCCCAGCTCGTCCCGGTCAGGGAACCGGGCAGCCCGCTCGAACGCCTGATCGCGGCCGGGATCATCGAGCCAGCCGAGGAGGCGGGCGGCGTCGGCGACCTCGAGCCCTATCCGTCGCCCGCCTCCCGGCCGGAGGACCGGCCGTGATCTACCTCGACTCCTCCGCTCTGGTCAGACTGGCCCTGACCGGACCCGAATCGGCGGAGCTGACGCGCTGGCTGGCCGAACGGGCCGGCCAGCCGCTGGTGTCGAGCGCGCTGCACCGCGCGGAGGTGCCGCGGGCCGTCTGGCAGGCCGAACCAGGCGCACTGCCGCGCAGCTACAAGGTGATCAAGCGCGTCGCGCGGGTGGCGCTGAGCACGGACGTGCTGGACGACTCGGCCACCTTGCCCCCGCAGGAACTGAGCCCGGCCCAGGCCATCCACCTCGCCTCGGCGCTGGCCGTCAAGCGAGACCTGACCGCGTTCGTGGCCTACGACGAACGCCTGCTCGCCGCGGCGCGCGATGCGGGGCTCCCGGTGGCGTCGCCCGGTTCGGCCTGACGAGCTGGACGCGGCCCGGCCCCGGGGGTGACGGTGGCGGCCCGGCCTCAGCGGTGATGGCTGAGGCGCTATGGTACCAGAGCGACGCGTGATGTGCCCGGCTCGAAAAGATCTTGGAGGATTCGGGTTACGTGGAGGATTTAGTACCCCCTGGGGCGTGTTGCAAAATAGATTTTGGTGTTTGGCCTGCTAGAACAGGGTTTATGGCGCACAGGTACCTTCCGGTGGACCGGGATCAGCCTGCTTTTCTGCCCCTGAATATGCGTGACTGGGTGCCGAAGGACCATGTTGTCTGGCTGGTCATCGACACGGTTGAGCAGCTAGGCACCCCGGAGCTGGCGGCGCGGCTGGCGGGCGGGACGCGGAAGAGCGCCCGGGGCCGGCGGCGTATCACCCGGTGATGCTGCTGACCTTGCTGGCGTACGCGTATTTGTCCGGGGTGCTGTCGACCCGGGCGGTCGAGGCGCGGTGCCGGGTGGATGCCACCTTCCGGCTGGCGTGCGCCGGGCTGGTGCCCGATCATACGACGATCTCCCGGTTCCGGCAGCGGGCCTGCGGGGAGGGCGGGCCGATGGAGGACGTGTTTTACGCGGTGCTGCGGGTGTGCGCGACGGCCGGGCTGGGCCGGCTGAGCGTGGTGGCGGCGGACGGGGTCAAGATCGGGGCGAATGCGTCGAAGGAGGCGAACCGGACCGAGGCCGGGTTGCGCAAGCTGGCCGCGGCGGTCATGGCCGGGGCCGCGGCCGCCGATGAGCCGGACGCGGCGGAGACCGGCGAGGACCTGTTCGGCGGGCAGGCGCTGCCGCCGGGGTGGGCCGATCGGCGGTCGCGGCTGGCCCGGGTGCGGGCGTGCCTGGCGGACTTCGCCGCGCAGCGGGAGGCCGCCGAGGCGGCGCGGCGGGCGGCCGGCCAGGCGTGGCTGGACGCGCAGGCCGCCGGTAAGCCGGTGACCAGGCCGCCGGCGGCCGTGGCGGTGGAGGCGGCGCGGATCGCCCTGGAGGCCGAGGTGGCCCGGCAGCAGGCGCTGGTCGATGAGTGGGACCGCAAGCGGGCCGCGGGGGGCCGGGCGGGCAAGAAGCCGGTGCCGGCCGAGGCGTCCCGCCGGGTGGCCCGGCAGCGGGAACGGCTGGCCCGCGCCGAGGCCGCAGCCGCCGCCGCGCGGCAGGAGGAAGAGGAGGACCAGGCCGGGGGCGGTGAGCCGGACGGGACGGGGAAGAAGAAGGACAAGCCCAGGCCGGTGCGCAACGTCACCGACCCGGATTCGGCGCTGATGCCGTCCGCGGCGGCGGCTGAAGCAGGGGTACAACTGCCAGGACGCCGCCGCCGATGACCGGCTGATGCTGGGCGGGTTCGCCTCCTCCTGCGCCGCCGACACCGTGCACGCCGCCCGCCTGGAACAGGTCGCGGTCAAAGGCGCGCAGGTCGTCGCCGCCGCGCACGCCGATCCCGGGCACCCCGTAGCCGGCTGCCACGCCCGGATGTGCACCGCGGAAGATGCCGCCGATCCCGGCCACGACGTCACCGCCTGCCACGCGCGGATGACCGGGGGGATCGGCGTGCTGGTGGAAGACGCCGGGTACTGCTCCGAGGCCAACCTCACCGCCGCGGCAGCGTGGACCGGCTTATCGCCACCGGCAACCGCGCCAGCATGGGCAAGGCCGCCCGGGACAATCCCGCGGCCGGGCCGCCGCCCGAAGACGCCACCGCGACCGAGAAGATGGACCACCGGCTGCGCACTCCCCAGGGCCGCGCCGCCTACAAGCGCCGCGCCCCCGACATCGAGGCGTGCACGCCAGCATCGAGGACCTCATCGGGCTGCGCCGGTTCTCCATGCGCGGCCTGACCCTGGCCACCGGCGAGTTCCTGCTCGCCGGGCTGTGCCACAACCTGCTGCTGCTGTCCCGCCTGCCCTAACCCGGGCCCGGGCGCGGAAACTTTCCCCACAGCCCGCGCCAGCACGCCCGGAAACTATCCACAGCCCCTCGAACCGGCCTCCACCAGGCCAGACCCGGGCCACAGCAGCCTGCCGAGGCACCTGGAACTCGCTAATGTAAAGGAATGAGCCCAGGCCACGCGGAAATCGCAACAGGCCCCCTGGGGTACCAAATCCTCCATTGAGGCCGGATCCTCCACAATAAATCCCTGCCGAATTGCGAATAAATATAGGACTCATGCAACGAGTGAGATTAAAGCGACCAGTGAGGTAGGACGATTGCAGGGACGAGCGGCTGGCGCGGGGCGGCTGGCTGGCGCGGGGCGGCTGGCATGCGCGGCCCGCGCGGGGTGGCCAGGGCGCGTTCGCCTAGGCGAGCTGGATAGCGCGGGCCTGGCGACTGGGGGGCGGCGACCGGCGGGGTTAGAAGGCGGCGGGTTCGGTGTAGGCGCCCCATTCGGTGCGGAGGGCCCCGCATATCTCGCCGAGGGTGGCTTCGGCGCGGGCCGCGTCGAGCATCGGCGGGACCAGGTTCTGATCTTCGGTGCGGGCCGCGGCGAGTAGGGCAGCCAGGGCCGCGTCGACGGCCTGCTGATCGCGTTCGGCGCGGCGGCCGGCGAGCACCTTCACCTGCTCGCGCTCGACGTCGGGGCTGATTCGCATGATCTCAAGCGGCTGGGCCACCGTGCCGGTGTGGGTGTTGACGCCGACGATCTTCTTCTCGCCCTTCTCCAGCTTCTGCTGGTAGGCGAACGACGCCTCCGCGATCTCGCCGGTAAACCAGCCGTTCTCGATGCCTTGCAGGATCCCGTCGGTCATCGAGCCGTCCGGGCTCATCTCGCGGATCCGGGCGAAGACCGCCTCTGCCTCGGCCTCGAGACGGTCGGTCAGCGCCTCGACGTACCAGGACCCGCCGAGCGGGTCGGAGACGTTCAGCACGCCGGTCTCTTCCATGATCACCTGCTGGGTGCGCAGCGCGGTCTCGGCCGCCGCCTCGCCCGGCAGGGCGAGCACCTCGTCGAGGGCGTTGGTGTGCAGCGAGTTGGTCCCGCCCAGCACCGCGGCCAGCGCCTCGACCGCGGTGCGGACGATGTTGTTGTCGGGCTGCTGCGCGGTCAGCGAGACGCCCGCCGTCTGGGTATGGAAGCGCAGCCACTGGGCGCGCGCGGTGCGCGCGCCGTACACGTCGCGCAGCCAGCGGGCCCAGATCCGCCGGGCGGCGCGGAACTTGGCGATCTCCTCGAAGAAGTCGATGTGCGCGTCGAAGAAGAAGGACAGGCCTGGCGCGAACTCGTCCACGTCCAGGCCGCGGGACAGGCCGAGCTCCACGTAGCCGAACCCGTCGGCCAGCGTGAACGCCAGCTCCTGGGCGGCCGTCGAGCCCGCCTCCCTGATGTGGTACCCGGACACCGAGAGCGGCTTGTAGCGCAAGATGTTCCGGCCGCAGTACTGCATCAGGTCACCGATGAGGCGCAGATGCGGCTTCGGCTCGAACAGCCACTCCTTCTGCGCGATGTACTCCTTGAAGATGTCGGTCTGCAAGGTCCCGTCCAGCTTGGACAGGTCGGCGCCCTGGCGCTCGGCGGCCACCAGGTACATGCAGAAGATGGGCACGGCCGGACCGCTGATCGTCATGGAGGTCGTGGTGCTGGCCAGCGGGATGCCGTCGAATAGCACGTCCATGTCAGCGGCGGAGTCAATGGCCACGCCGCAGTGCCCCACCTCGCCCAGCGAGCGCGGGTCGTCGGAGTCGCGGCCCATCAGGGTGGGCATGTCGAAGGCCACGGAGAGGCCCGCGCCCCCGGCGGCCAGCAGCATCTTGTACCGCTCGTTGGTCTGCCGCGCGTTGCCGAACCCGGAGAACTGGCGGATCGTCCAGGGCTTGCCGCGGTAGCCGGTGCCGTGGATACCTCGGGTAAACGGGAATTCCCCCGGCCAGCCGATCCGGTCGAAGTCCGGCGCCACCGCGCCGTCCGGCGGCCCGTAAACCGGGTCGACCTCGAGCCCGGAAAGCGTGGTGTAGTCCGCATCGCGGGTGGCCGCCTGGTCGAAGCGGCGCTGCCAGCGGTCCCTGCTGGTGTCTGAGGGACCGGCCTGCTGAGCGTCCATGATCCTGCCTTCGGAAGGGGTATGCCGAAATAGTAGGACGTCCTACTATTTTGAGTGTAACGTGAGCCGCGGCGGGCTGGTGCCGGCGGGTAAACGTCAGCCGCGGCGGGCTGGTGCCGGCGGGTAAACGTCAGCCGGGGCGGGCTGGTGCCGGCGGGTAACGTGAGCCGGGGCGGGAGCCGTCACCATGGGCCGTTCGGAATGAAGAGAAAATTCAGGCAACCGATGAGCCCGTTTCGACGTCTGTAAAGAGCACGGGGCCGGAACCGGCCTCGCGCGCAGCGGGGCCCGGACGTCACGGGGGCGCGCCCGGGCCGATCGCCGACCCAGACCCCAGGTCACCCAGCAGGAACCCACCAGAGCCGAAGGCAGCGAGCGGGCTCCGGTGAGTAACGTCGCCGGGCAGGAAATGTGGTAACAGTTGCCGTATCACACGGGTGTTCTCCAGGACGCCCCGACCGGCCCCGACATGATCCTCATGCCGGCCGAACGCGCGGGACGCCAGACCGCGTTGTTCCCACCTGCCGGGAACTTCACCGAGGGAGATCCGGTGGGCACCGCTGGCGATGTTCGACAGGCTGACCCGAGACGCCGTCGAGGAGCTGTTCAAGGGCGTCTACCCGAAGCTCGCCGGCTGGGTCAGGCGGCTGGTCGACGACGACGAAACCGCGCACGAGATCGCATCGGAGGCGTTCGTCCGGCTGCTGTCCCGGTGGACCAGGGTGGATCGCCCGCAGAGCTACCTCTATATGATCGCGACCAACCTGATCCGCGACCACTGGCGCAAGACCGAACGGGAGCGGAGGGCCTTGCGCAGCGTCACCGCGGCCGCCGCGTTCGACCAGGTGGCCTACCCGGTACAGGACGTCGACGTGCGCCACCTGATCGCATCCCTGCCGGCCCGGCTGCGCGATCCGTTCCTGTTGCATTACTACGGGGGGTTCGGCATCCGGGAGGTCGCCACGCTGCTGCACCGACCCGAGGGCACCATCAAGGCGGACCTGTTCGCGGCGCGGGCCAGGCTGAAGACGGCGCTGAGGGAACGCGATGGCTGACCGCCACGACGACGTGGACGCCTGGCTGGGCGAGCGGATCGAGCCGCTCCCGCCGCCGCCGGGCACGTTCGAGCTGATCAAGCGCCGGGCGAAGCGCCGCAAGTACCGCAAGCTGGCCATCACGGCGGGTACCGCGGCGGTGATCGTGGCCGCGGCGGTGACCGTTCCCCAGGTCGTCAACCTGCCGGGGCTGCACCAAAACCCTGCTGCGGCCCCGCTGGCCGGGGCCGGTCACTCGCGCGCTACCCAGCCGGATGCGAGCACGGCCGTCGGTCAGGCGTCGGCGGCGGCGAGTTCGGCCGTGCCGGTCCCGCTGCCCGTACCTGGTGACTTCCGGCCCACCTCGGTCACCTTCGTCGGCACCCGCACCGGCTGGGTGATCGGCCAGGCCCTCGCCCCGGGCCACTGCGCCACCCGGTACTGCACCTCGGTCGCGCGCACCGGCAACGCGGGCCGCACCTGGACCGGCATGCCCGCGCCGACCGCCGGGGTGGCGGACGGGGCGGCGGGGCTGAGCCAGATCAGGTTCCTCAACCTGGAGGACGGATGGGCGTACGGGCCCCAGCTGTTCTCCACCCATACCGGCGGCAAGACCTGGGCCCGGGTCGACACCGGCGGGCTGCGGGTGACGGACCTGGAGACGGTGGGCAACCGGGTGTTCGCGCTGTGGGCGTCGTGCACCGGCAACGGCCCGGCTTACGCCGTCGACTGCACCACGTTCACGCTCTACTCGGCGCCGGCCTCGGGCGGGTCCTGGGCACCGGTGGGCGCCGCGACGACCGGGCTGACCGACGGCCAGGCCAGCGAGGCCGCCGAACTGGTGCTGACCGGCAGCCGGGGCTACCTGCTCGCGCCGGGCGGGGCGCTGTACGCGGGCCCCGTCGACGGCAGCGGGCCGTGGACCCAGGTGAGCTCGCTGATCGCCTCGTGCCCGGTCGGCCCGGCCCGGGCGGACGGACAGCCGACCGGGGCGCTGCTCGCCGCGGCGAGCGCCCGCGATCTCGTCCTGGCCTGCGCCTCGGCCAGCACCGGGACGAATCCGTCGGTCTCGACCCAGCACACGTTCATCTACTCCTCGCCGAACGGCGGGGTCAGCTGGCTGCAGATGGGCACGGCGCCGGCCGCCGGAGTAGCCTTCTCGCTGGCCGCCAGCCCGTCGGAGAGCGTGGTCCTCGGCACCGACCAGGGCATCGACCTGCTACCCAAGGGTGAGATCGGCTGGCAGCCGGCGTCGCTGAAGGGGGGCGCGCCGGCCGGGGGGTTCGGCTACGTGGGCATGACCACCGACGACCTGGGCATCGCGCTGCCCGCCGACCCAGCGGGCGGCACGGTCTGGTTCACCTTCGACGGCGGGCAGACGTGGGGGCCTTCCCGGCTCAACGGCACCTAGGTCGGATCCCGGGCGGGCTCGGGGACGAAGTTGCCAGCCGCCAGCCGGAGCTCGCGGAACAGGTCGAAGATCTCCTTGAGCTGGCCGGGTTCGTAGCCGCCGAGGCCGAACTCCGCCTCCATCAGGTCCCGGGTGGCCCGCGCCACCACGCCCCGGCCCGCGTCGGTGATCTCGGCGAGGCGGCCCCGGCCGTCGGCCGGGTTCGGCCTGCGGACCACCATCTGCTGCCGTTCCAGGCGGCTGATGATGTTGGTGACGCTGGTCGGGTGCACCATCAGCCGCTCGCCGATCACCCCGAGCGGCAGCGCGCCACGGCGGCTGAAGGTGAGGAGCACCAGCGCCTCGTACCGCGCGAAGGTCAGCCCGTACGGCCGCAGCAGCGCGTCGAGCTCGCCGAGCAGGATCTGCTGAGCGCGCATGATCGAGGTGACCGCGGCCATGGACGGCGAGGGGCCGAACCTGCGTTCCCAGATCTGCGCCGCCCGGTCGATGGGGTCAAACGGCAATTCCAGCGGCTTACCCACGGGTACAACCGTAGGGCCCCCGTCAAACCATTCACTGATCCAGCAGTTCATCGGCGGCCTGGAACGGGTCCAGGGTGCCGTCGGCGACCTGGCCGGCCAGCTGGTCGAGCCTGCTCCCGGCCAGCCGCCCCCGCAGCGCGGCGAAGGCGAGCGCGGCCAGCTCCTCGCGCGCCCGGGCCTGCCTGCGTTTCTTGAGCTCGCCGGCGGAGTTGAGCCAGGACCAGTGCTCGTCCAGGCGGCGCACCAGCTCATCGATCCCCTCGCCCTTGACCGCCACGGTAGTGACGATGGGCGGCTTCCAGTCGCCATCCTTCCGCTCCGCCATCGCGATCATGTTGCGCAGGTCCCTGACCACCTGCTGGGTATCGGGCTTGTCCGCCTTGTTCACCACGAACAGGTCGGCGGCTTCGAGGATGCCGGCCTTGGCGGCCTGGATGGCATCGCCCATCCCCGGCGCGAGCAGCACCAGTACGGAGTCCGCGAGCGAGGCGATCGCCACCTCGGCCTGTCCCACGCCGACCGTCTCGATGAGGATCAGGTCGAACCCGGCCGCGTCGAGTACCCGGATGGCCTGCGGGGTCGAGGCGGCCAGGCCGCCCAGGTGGCCCCGGCTCGCCATCGACCTGATGAACACGTGACCGTCGGTGGCGTGCTCCTGCATGCGGATCCGGTCGCCGAGCAGCGCACCGCCGGTGAACGGCGACGACGGATCGACCGCGAGCACGGCGATGCGGTGGCCCTGGGCGCGGAACGCGCTCAGCAGCGCGCCGGTCACCGTGGACTTGCCCACGCCGGGGGATCCGGTCAGGCCGACGATCCGGGCCCGGCCGGTGTCCGGCAGAAGATCTTTAATGACCGAACGGACCAGGGGTGACTCATCCTCGACCAGCGAGATTAGCCGGGCCAGGGCGCGGACGTCCCCGGCCCGTGCCTTGTCGAGCTCGACGGCGGTGGTGTCGGCCACAGCGGCTAGCCGCGCACCCGGAGCAGCAGCGCCTCGCCCTGGCCGCCGCCGCCGCACAGGCCGGCCGCGCCGAGCCCGCCGCCGCGGCGCCCGAGCTCGTGGCACAGGTGCACCGCGAGCCGGGCGCCGGACGCCCCGATGGGGTGGCCGATGGCGATCGCGCCGCCGTTGACGTTCACCACGTCAGGACCGACACCCAGCTCGCGCATGGACTGCAGGGCCACCACCGCGAACGCCTCGTTGATCTCGATCAGGTCCAGGTCGGACACGGACAGGCCGGCCTTGGCCAGGGCCTGCTTGATGGCGTTGGACGGCTGGGAGTGCAGCGAGTTGTCCGGGCCGGCCACGTTCCCGTGCGCCCCGATCTCCGCGAGGACGGAAAGCCCGGCCCGTTCGGCATATTCCGCGGACGTCACCACGACGGCGGCCGCACCGTCCGAGATCTGGGATGCGGTGCCCGCGGTGATCGTGCCGTCCGGGCTGAAGGCCGGCCTGAGCCTGGCCAGCGTCTCGGCGGTGGTGCCCGGGCGGATGCCCTCGTCCTCGGTCACGGTGAGCGTCTCGCCCTTGTTCCGGACGGGGACGCCGATGATCTCGGCGGTGAACAGGCCGTTCTTGGCCGCTGCGGCGGCGCGCTGGTGGGACCGGGCGGCGAACTCGTCCTGCTGCTCGCGGGTAATGCCCAGCTGGCGCCCGCTCCGCTCGGTGGACTCGCCCATGGACAGGTGGTCGAAGGCGTCGGTCAGGCCGTCGAGCACCATCGAGTCCTCGACCGTGACCGGCCCGTACTTGTAGCCGGCCCGGGAGTTCACCAGCAGGTGCGGCGCCGTGGTCATGGATTCCATTCCGCCGGCCACCACGACGTCGTGCTCGCCCAGCCGGACCAGCTGCGCCGCGAGCGCGATGGCGCCCAGGCCGGACAGGCACACCTTGTTGACGGTCAGCGCGGGGATGGTCATCGGGATGCCGGCCGTCACCGCGGCCTGCCGGGCGGTGATCTGGCCGGCGCCCGCCTGGAGCACCTGCCCCATGATCACGTACTCGACCTGGCCCGGTGCGACGCCGGCCCGGTCGAGCGCCGCGGCGATTGCGACGCCGCCGAGCTGGCTGGCAGACTTGCTGGCGAGGGCTCCGAGCAGGCGGCCTACCGGTGTCCGTGCCGCCCCGGCAATGACCGGCTGACGTGAATCGCTCATGTATGCAACGATACCTAGTGGTGTCCGGAAGGAAATATGGTGCTAACGCTGCTGACCCGCCTCGACCACGTCGGCATCGCCTGCCGCGACCTGGACCGGGCCGTGGCGTTGTACCAGGCCACGTTCGGCCTCGAGGTGGCGAGCCTGGAGGTCAACGAGGAGCAGGGCGTGCGCGAGGCGATGCTCCGGGTCGGGGCGTCGGCGGTGTCCGTGGCGGGCCTGCGGCCGGGCTACGTCCAGCTGCTCGAGCCGCTGTCGCCGGACACGCCCGTGGGCAAGTTCCTCGCCCGCCGCGGCGAAGGGCTCCACCACGTCGGATACGGCGTCAGCGACATCGGCCAGGCGCTGGCCGCGGTGGCCGGAACCGGCGTCAGGCTGGTCGACGAGCGGCCCAGGCACGGGTCCATGGGGGCGTCCATCGCCTTCCTGCACCCGGCTGACCTGGGGGGCGTGCTGACCGAGCTCGTCCAGTCTCTCGCCTGAGCGAGATGCCCATACTGGCGATAAGGTGATTTAACCGGACGGATAGGATAGGGAACTCCGAAGGACCCGCCTAATCACCCGAGTAAGAGTAGTCTGCCTGTCACCGGGCGAGAGTCGTACCCGCCATGGCTGACACCCGCCGTAAAACTTCCGTCGCCTTCACGTCTAGCCAGGACTACGCCATATGCAATCGGATATTGACGCCCAGCTGACCAACTTCTTCGAAGAGGCCCCGCCACGCGAGTTCGCGACGGTGATGCGGGGTTATGACCGCCATCAGGTTGATGAGCACATCCGGCAGATCGAAGCCGAGGTGCGCACCCATCGCGAGCAGACGCAGGGCTTGAAGCAGCAGCTGGCGGATGCGCATCGCCAGATCCAGGAGCAGGAACGCCCGACCTACTCCGGTCTTGGTGCCCGCATCGAGCAGCTGCTGCGGCTGGCCGAGGAACAGGCCACCGAGCTCGTCCAGGCGGCCAGGTCCGAGGCGAATGAGATCAAGGCCGCGGCCAAGGTCGACGCGGCGGAGTTCCGGGCCGCCGCGGAGAACGAGGCCACCGAGCTGCGGGCCAACGCCAAGCGTGAGACCGACGATCTGAAGGGGGCGGCCGAGCGGGAGGCCGACTCGATCAGGACCACCGCGCGGCGCGAGGCCGATGAGCTGACCAATACCACCGAGCGTGAGGTGGCCAAGCTGCGGGCCACCGCCGATCACGAGGTGGCGGACAAGCGGGCCGCGTCCGAGCGTGACATTGCCAAGCTGCGGACCAGTACCGAGCGCGAGGTGGCGCAGTTGAAGGCCACCGCCAAGCGCGAGCGGGATGAGATCCTGACTACCTCCAAGCGCCAGGCTGATGAGATGCGCAGCCAGGCGCAGCGGATCCTGGAGGAGAGCGAGGCGCAGCGGGCTCAGGCCGAGGCCGAGTTCGAGATCCAGCTCGCGGCGCGCCGGGAAGAGGCCGAGCGGCAGGAAGCCGAACGGCTCGCCGCCGCCCAGTCCGCCACGCAGAAGCTCGTCTCCGAGGCCGAGCAGCGTGCCTCCACCGCCGAGCAGCGCGCGGCCAAGGCTTCGGCTCAGGCGGACCAGACCCGGCGAGACGCCGACTCGCACGCCCGGCAGCTGGTGTCGAACGCGAAGAAGAACGCCGACCAGATCGTCAGCGGGGCCAAGACCCAGGCCGATCAGCTGCTCGCCGAGACCAAGGCCGACGCCGAGCGCCGCCGCGCCGCCGCGCAGCGTGAGGTCGACGAGCTCACCAGGCAGAAGGACAGCATCGCCACCCACCTGGCGCAGGTGCGCCAGCTGCTCGGCGGCCAGCTGCCCGGCATGGACGCTCAGGCGATGCAGGCGCCGGCCGCCAAGCCGGCCATCGCAGCCGACCCGGCTCCGGCTGCTGCGACCCAGGTGGCTCCGGCCGCTCCGGCCGGCGCGCCGCGCAACGGCAACGGCGGCTCGGTGGCCCCCACGACGGTGCAGCCCGCCCAGCAGTCCGGCCACCAGGCCACCCAGGCCTCGCCGGCCGCCTCCGCGGCGCAGCAGCGGCCCGCCAACGGCACCCCTGCCCCGGCGCAGGCCAGCGCCAAGCAGTCGGCCAACGGCAAGGAAGACGACGACGACTGGTGGACTGAGTAACCGCGTTTGGCGAGGGCGCGCGCCGGGCTGCTTCGGCGGACCGGGGCGCGCCTTCGTCGTGTCTGGGGTCTGGGGGTCTGGGGTCTGGGGTCTGCCTAGGTCACCGGCTAGGTCACCGGGACGATGGCGGCCTGGATCAGGCGGCCGTCCGCGACTTGCAGGACACCGAGCGTGCCGTGCGGCTGGCGCCTGCGGTCGGTGGGTGATCCCGGGTTGAAGATCCGCAGCCCGGGCGCGGACTCGTCCACCGGGATGTGGGAGTGCCCGAACACCACGAGGTCCGCGTTGGGGAACCTGCGGCGCATCCGGGTCAGCCGCCCGGCGGCCGCGCCGCTGTCGTGCACCATGGCCACCGTGAGGCCGTCCAGGTGGAATTCCGCGGTCGTGGCCGCACCCCATTCGGCCACGTCGCGGCCGTCGTTGTTGCCGAGTACGGCGGTCACCGGGGCGTACTCCGCCAGCTCGGTGAGGACCGCGGCGGTGCAGACGTCGCCCGCGTGCAGGATCAGGTCGGCCCGGCGCAGGTGTTCGGCCACCGGGGGCGGGCAGACCCGCCACCGCCGCGGCGCGTGAGTATCAGCCAGGACGACCACCTGCACGGCACCATTCTTCCTGGAGGGCATCATCCTTCCAGCACGGCCGTGGCGCGTATCGGCTCAAGCGGGACTTCAGTCACTCTGGCACCGCTCGTACCAGATCATTCGATGTGGATGTCCCATTCATGCAGCTAGAGCGACATGGCTGGGACATTCACGTCGTATCCGCCGAGCCGGACAGGGCGGCGGGCCGGGATCATGGGTCACGGATGTGCGGCGGGGACGCAGGGGCACCTCGAGTAAGGCCGACCGTGACCGGCGCCGGGAGCCGAGGCCGTGGCCGGCGCGGCCGGGAGGCGCGACGTCAGGTCGTGGTGGTATCCCCGGCTCGTCCACGTGGCGGATGTCGATGTCGTGGATGGTCGGTATGACCGAGGTGAGGGCTCCGCTGGCCCGTTCGGCCGCCTTCCGCTGTCTATCCCGCGCTTCCGCCTGCTCCGCGGCGGCGGCGAGCCGGCGGCTGGCCTCCAGACGGCGGCGCTCGCGCCTGATCACCTTGATCGCCCGGTCGACGGCGGCGCCCAGCAGGCAGACGAGCAGGACGACCAGGACAGCGATCAGCACTCGCACGGGCATCATCCGTTCCGGCGTTCGGCCCACGGGATAGCCCCAGTTAAGCCGGTGCCCGCAGGATTGTCCAAACCGTACTTATGTGCCTTATGTGCCCAACTCGATGGCCGGGCCACCCGTCGGCGATATGGTGCGGGGCCCTCGCTCAGCCGCGCAGCAGGCCGAGCAGCCAGCCGGGGCCGAGAATCTCCGCGCCGACCGCCACGCACCTCGCGCGCAGCCCGCGATCGGCGGTCACGACCACGCGGCGCCCGGGCAGTTCGCGCGCCACGGCCACGATCGTGTCGTCCCCCGAGCCACGGGCCTGGAGCACGCGCACCTCCCCCGGCTGCACCGGCCCGGTCCGGTCGGCGTCCGCGTCGGGCTCCGCTGCCGTCAGGCGGGCGGCCGCGGCCCTGGCCGCGCCTTCCAGCACCATGACCCAGCCGGGCGCCAGGCGGGGCTCGTCCGGGCCGGGCTCGTCCGGGGCTGGGCTGGGCAGCACAATGGCGCGGCCGGTCCTGGCCAGCCGGACTATCTCGGCGTGCAGCCGGACCGCAGCGCCGGCGCGGTCCCGCCACCAGCCGTCGGGACGCGAACCCATCACGTTGGCCACGTCGACGACGATTGTCACCTGTTGCCCGCCGATTTCCATCTCCTCCGCACCGTAAGCTGGCCGCATGGCAGACGTGAAACTTGCCCGGCAACTCACCGAACCGGTCACCAGGCTACGGCAGCGCCAGACAGCGCCGCTGATCCTCGAACTCGACCTGACCGACGGCATGGGCGAAGGCCCGGTCACGGATCCGCTCTCCGCGATCATGTCCCGGCGCCGGGTGAGGCTGCCCGACGTCATCGAGGGCCTGCGGCGGGCGCGCACGGACGACCGGGTCCGCGCCCTCGTGGTCAAGGTGGGCGGCGGCCGGATCGGGCTGGCCCGGATGCAGGAGCTGCGTGAGGCGGTCAGCGAGTTCCGCGAATCGGGCAAGCTCTCCGTGGCCTGGTCCGAGACCTTCGGCGAGTTCACCCACGGCAACGTGCCGTACTACCTGGCCACCGCGTTCGACCGGATCTACCTGCAGCCCTCCGGCTCGGTCGGGCTCACCGGGGTGGCGGTCGAGCAGTTGTTCCTGCACGACGCGCTGGCCAAGGCGGGCGTCGCCTTCCAGAGCGCCAAACGGTACGAATACAAGTCGGCCGCCGACAACCTCACCGAGCGCGGCTTCACCGGACCAGCCCGGGAGGTCGCCGAACGGCTCGCCGCATCGGTCGTCGAGCAGATCACCGCCGCCATCGCCGAGCGCCGCGGCAAGACCCCCGAGCAAGCCCGGGCGCTGCTCGATCGCGGGCCGTTCCTGGCCGAGGACGCCCTGGCCGAGGGCCTGGTCGACGCTCTCGCCTACCGGGACGAGGTCTACGCAGACGTCCGCAAGGAGGCCGGGCCCGACGCGATCTTGCAGTATGTCGGCCGCTACCAGCGGTCGCACGCGCTGGCCCAGCGAGCCAGGAAGCTGCCCAATCCGCGCGAGCGCTTCGTCGCGGTGATCTACGCGTCCGGGCCGATCAAGCAGGGCCGCAGCGGCCGGAGTCCGATAGGCGGGAGCTCCATCGGCTCGGACACGGTCGCGGCCGCGCTGCGCTCGGCGACCTCGGACGAGCGGGTTCGCGCGGTGCTGCTGCGGGTCAACAGCCCCGGCGGGTCCGCCGTGGCGTCGGACACCATCTGGCGCGAGGTGGTCAGGACCCGCGCGACGGGCAAGCCGGTCGTGGTGTCGATGAGCGACGTGGCCGCCTCCGGCGGGTACTACATCTCGATGGCGGCCGACGTCATCGTGGCGCAGCCGGGCACGCTCACCGGGTCGATCGGCGTGATCACCGGCAAGCCCGTGTTCGAGGAGGCGTTGGGGCGGATCGGCATCACGACCGATTCGGTGTCCGTGGGCAGCGGGGCGACCATGTTCGCGCCCACGCACCCGTTCAGCGAGGACGAGTGGCAGCGGATCAACCACTGGCTCGACGCGATCTACCGCGACTTCACCGAGAAGGTGGCCTCGGGCCGCCGGATGACGGTGGACCAGGTGCACGAGATCGCCCGGGGGCGGGTCTGGACCGGCGCCGATGCCGCGCGGAACGGCCTGGTCGACGAGCTCGGCGGGATGTCGGCCGCGGCCGGGATCGCCCGCCGCCGGGCCGGGCTGCCCGCCGACGCGCCGCTGCGCGCCTACCCCCGGCTGACCCCGCTCGACCAGCTGCGCCCGCCGGATTCGAGCGAGTCCCGCCCGGCCGCCGCGGCCACGCTGGACCTCCGCTTCGCCGACGCCTGGGGTCCCGCCTGGCGGTTCGCGGCCCAGGCCGGCCTGTCGCCGTACGGACCGCTGATCCTCCCGGGCCGGTGGACCATCAGTTGACCGAACGGACCGGCTTTCCCGCCCCCGCGACGGCGGATCTCGCCGCGGCGTGGGGGGCCTGGGCGGGCGCGGTCACGCTGGTGACCGTGGCGGATGGCCGGGACGACATCGGGGCCACGATCAGCTCGTTCAGCCCGGTGTCGGCCGAGCCACCGCTGGTGCTGCTCTCGCTGATGTCCGGCTCCTATCCGGCGGAGTTGTTCAGCCGCCCGGATGAACCGGTCACGCGGTTCGCGGTGACGCTGCTCTCGGCCGGGCAGAGGATGCTGGCCGGGCGGTTCGCCGCCTCGGGACGGCCCGGCGCCCGGCTGATGCTCGACGACGTGCCGCACCGGCGCGGCCCAGGCTCCGGGGCACTGATCGTCGAGGGCGGCCTGGCCGCGCTGGAGTGCTCGGCGGAGCGGCTGGTCACCGCCGGGGACCACCTGCTGGTCCTCGCGGGGGTCGCCGACGTGGTGTACGTGGCCGGCTCGGGCGAGCCGCTCATCAGGTTCCGCGGTCGCTACCTGTTAGCCCGGGGGGACGACCCCGCGGAACCCCCGGTGCGCTTCGCGCCCCGCTGCGGTGCCCGCCGTAGTATCGCGCGGCCGGAGGGGCTCCGCTTGCTCCCTCGAGCCCACCCCAGGCCCCGCGCGGACCGCGCGATTGCGGCTACGCCGCATTACTCACCGTAGTGCCCGCGACCAGGCGGCCCGCCTGCCAGACGGCGGCGACCTGCGGGACGCCGGGACGGTAGGCCAGGTAGGCGTGGGACGGCGCGTCCAGCATGATCAGGTCGGCCCGGGCGCCGATGCCGAGGTGGCCGATATCAGTCCGGCGCAGAGCCCTGGCGCCGCCTGCGGTGGCGGACCAGACCGCCTCTTCCGTGGTCATCCGCATCTCGCGGACGGCGAGCGCGATGCAGAACGGCATGCTGGACGTGAACGAGGAGCCTGGGTTGCAGTCGGTGGCCAGGGCCACGGTGGCGCCCGCGTCGATCAGCCGGCGCGCGTCGGGGAACGGCTGCCTGGTGCCGAACTCCGCGCCGGGCAGCAGGGTGGCGACCACCGGCGTGGACACGAGCGTGTCCACGTCGTCGTCGGTCAGGAACGTGCAGTGGTCGGCCGACGCGGCGCCGGCCTCGGCCGCCACCCGGACGCCGGGGCCCGCGCCGAGCTGGTTGGCGTGGACCCGGGTGCTGAGCCCCGCGGCCCGGCCCGCCGCCAGCACCGCGGCGGCCTCGTCCGCACCGAACGCCCCGTCCTCGCAGAACGCGTCGACCCACCGGGCCGACGGCGCGCAGGCGTCCAGCATCGGCCCGCACACCAGGTCGACGTAGCCGTCCGGGTCGGCGGCGAACTCGGGCGGCACGACGTGCGCGCCGAGGTAGGTGACCTCGGGGGTGACCTCGGCGGCCAGCGCGAGCCCGCGCGCCTCGTCCGGCACGGTGAGCCCGTACCCGGACTTGCACTCGAACGTGGTGGTGCCCTGGCGGAGCATCTCGGCCGCCAGCCGCCGCAGGTTGGCGCGCAGCACGGCGTCGGAGGCGGCGCGGGTCGCCTCGACCGTCACCAGGATGCCGCCGGCGCGGTACGGCAGGCCCGCCATCCGGGCGGCGAACTCCGCGCTGCGCTCGCCGGCGAAGACCAGGTGCGCGTGCGAGTCGGCGAACCCGGGCAGCACGGCCCGCCCGGCCGCGTCCACGACCGCGTCGGCGGCGGGCGCGCGCGCCGCCGGGCCGGTCCAGGCCACCCTGCCTCCGGCGATGACCAGCGCCGCGTCGCTCATCGCGGCGAAGGCGCCGGGCCTGCCGTCACCGGGCTCGCCGTGGCCGGGCTCGCCGTCGTTAGTGACCAGTTCACCGATCCCGGTGATCAGCGTGCTCTCCTCATCGGACACGGCACAAGCTTCCCACTTCCCTGCTGGCCAGCGCAGGATAGCAGGTTCGTGGATCGTTACCCCCGGATGGCGCGGGTCTCTGTCCACGATCATGCGGGGGAAGGCGGAGCTAGGTCAGGGCACCCCCGGTAACCAGCTCGACCAGCGGTTCCAGGTCGGCCCGGAAGGTGCCGTCGGCCTGGGTGAACGGGACGAGCTCGCGGATCATCCGGTCGGCACGGCCGGTGCCCAGGCCGAGCTGACCGGGTGAGCGCAGGTCGATGGCCTGGGCCGCGACCACGAACTCGATCGCCGCGACCGGGCGCACAGGGCGATCATGTCGGCCAGCCCGGCCGGGAGCCCGGAGTAGGGCGCCTGCAGCAGCTTGACCGCGGCGCCGTGGATGTGCGGGAGGCAGCGGAAGGTCAGCGGGTCCTGCAGGAAGCGGGCCGCGCCCGGCTGCCACAGGTAGCTGCCCGCTGCCGTTCGGCCGGGTCGAGCAGGTACGACTTGCGTTCGCCGACCCCCGTGGTCAGGCCGTAGACCGGCTCGCGGCGGGCAAGAATATCCTGGACGGCCGCGCGGGACCGGCGCATGGCGGCGATCGCCTCCGGCGCCAGCGTGACCGCCTCGCCGTGCCGGGCGGCCGCCACGACCTGCGTAACAGTCAGGTCACTTCCGTTGAGCGCGATCGTCATTAATTGCTCACCCATCTATAACTGAGCTAGGCTCTGCCGTTCCAGGGGGGTTCCGCGTGAGGCGGCTCACGACTCCTGAGGCGGCCAGCATCAAGGAGGCCAGCGATGGCGATGTTCCTTCTGAGGCGCCTCGGCTTTATGATCCTGACGTTGTTTCTTCTCAGCCTGATCATATTCTTCGCGGGTCAGATCCTCCCCGGTGATCCCGGCCGCGCCGTCCTGGGGCCGTTCGCCGCCAATAGCGCGGTGCAGGCCCTCGACCATTCGCTCGGCGTGGACAAGCCGCTGGTGACCAGGTACCTGAGCTGGCTCGGCGGGGTGGTGCACGGGAATTTCGGTAAGTCGTATGCGTACCAGAGCGCGGTCGCGCCGTTCGTCCGGGCCGCGCTGATCAATTCGGTCAAGCTGGCCGCGCTCGCGTTCGTCATCGTGGTGCCGCTCGGCATCATCGGCGGCGTGATCGCCGCGCTCCACGAGGGCCGCACGGCGGACCGGGTCATCTCCGTGACCGGGGTTTCCCTGTCCAGCGTGCCCGAATTCGTATCCGGCATCGTGCTGATCGTGGTGTTCGGCGTGACGCTGAAGGTCCTGCCGGTGACCGCCTCGGCCGGGGCGGGCGCGGGGGCCTGGAACCAGTTCCGGCACCTGATTTTGCCGGCCATACCGCTCGTTTTTGTACTGTTCGGATACATTGCCCGTATGGCCAGGGTGGGGACCATCGAGGCGCTGAACTCGGACTACGCACGGACCGCGGTGCTCAAGGGGCTGCCGCAGGCCACCGTGATCCGCCGGCACGTGCTGCGCAACTCGCTGCTGCCGACAATCACGGTCATCGCGACCCAGACTGGATACCTGATCGGCGGGCTGGTGGTGGTGGAGGTGCTGTTCAACTACCAGGGCCTCGGAAACCTGATCTACAAGGCCGCGCAACAAAAGGATTTCGCGATGCTGGAGGCGGGGGTCCTCATCATCGGCATGGTCTACGTCGTGGCCACGCTGATCGCGGACATCCTGCTGACCTTGCTCAACCCGCGGCTGCGCATCGGGGGCACGCAATGAGCGGCTCCGTCCCGCAGCCGGCTGAGCCGGGCGCTGCGTCGCCGGTCGATCCGGTTGCGCCGATCGATCGCACGGGCGGGTACCTCGGGCCGACCGGAGCGGCCGCGGTGGTGGCCGCCAGCCAGGCCACGACGGCCCGATGGCGGCTGCTGCTGCGCAAGGCGACGTTCTGGGTCGGCGCGATCATCGTGCTGTTCTGGGTGGTCTGCGCCATCTTCGGGCACCTGTTCGCGCCGTACGACCCGCTGGCCCAGCAGCTGCTGGTCAACAACCAGCCTCCGTCGGGGGCGCACTGGTTCGGCACCGACCCGCTCGGCCGGGACGTGCTGTCGCGGGTCATCACCGGCGCCAGGGACATCCTGATCATCACCCCGCTGGCCACCATCATCGGCACCGTCCTCGGCACCGCGCTCGGCCTGGCCATGGGCTACTTCGGCGGCTGGTTCGACACGGTGGCCAGCCGGATCGTGGAGGCCATCCTCGCGCTGCCCTTCGTGATCATCGCGTTTCTCTTTGTCGTCGCCGTCGGCCCGTCCGTGGGGTCGATTACGGTCATCATCGGCCTCGTCTTCACGCCGCTGATCGCGCGGACGGTCAGGACGGCGGTGCTGGTCGAGCGACATCAGGACTACGTGTCCGCGTCCCGGTTGCTCGGCGAGAGCCCGGCCCGGGTCATGTTCGGCGAGATCCTGCCCAACGTCATGCCCGCCATCGTGGTCGAGTTCACGGTCCGGCTGGCCTACGCGGTCTTCGCGCTGGTCACGCTGTCCTTCCTCGGCTACGGCATCCGGCCGCCCACACCGGACTGGGGCGCGGACATCGCGGCCAACTACAGCGGCCTGCTGGCCGGCTACTGGTGGCAGACGCTGTTCCCGGCGCTGGCCATCGCCTCGCTGGTGGTCGCGGTAGCCCTGTTGGCGGACTCGATTGAGCAGGTGCTCAGCGCATGACCACTGATCAGGCGTCGTCGGCGTCGTCGGCTCTCGCGGATTCCGGGCCGGCGCTCGTCGTCTCGAACATGGACATCACTTACCGGGTACGGGGCCAGGATCGCCGCGCCCTGCGCGACGTCTCGTTCTCCATCGGGCGCGGCGAATCATACGGGCTGGTGGGCGAGTCCGGGTCGGGCAAGTCCACGGCCGCGCTCGCGCTGGTGCGTTACCTGCCGAGCAACGGCCGGGTGAGCGCCGGGACGATCAGCATCAACGGGCTGGACCCCCTGTCGATGGGCAAGAAGGCCCTGCGGCAGCTGCGGGCCAGGACCGTCTCGATGGTGTACCAGGAGCCCGGGCGGGCGCTGAACCCCTCCCTGCGGGTGGGCCGGCAGATCGCCGAGGTCTTCGAGGTCGCCGGGGCGTCGTCCGAGTCGGCCACGGCGTCGGCCGAAGACATGCTGCGCAAGGTCCAGATCTCCGATCCCGGCCGGGTCATGCGGCGGTATCCGCACGAGCTGTCCGGCGGAATGGCGCAGCGGGCGGTGATCGCGATGGCGCTGGCCGCCTCGCCGTCGCTGCTGATCCTGGACGAGCCGACCACCGCGCTGGACGCGACCGTGGAGGCCGAGGTGCTCGACCTGGTCGCGGCGCTGCGCCAGGAGTTCCACACCACGGTGCTGTTCATCAGCCACAACCTGGCGGTGATCGCCAAGATGTGCGACCGGGTAGGGGTGCTCTACGCCGGCGAACTGGTCGAGGAGGGGCCGGCCCGGCAGGTGTTCGACGACCCGCGGCACCCGTACACGGTCGGGCTGCTGCGCTGCATCCCGCGGCGCGGGCAGCGCAAGGACCGCGACCGGCTGGACACCATCCCCGGCTTCCTGCCCACGCCGGGACACTCCCTGACCGGATGTATTTTCGCACCGCGGTGTGCGCTCGCGCAGGACCGCTGCCGGTCCGAGGCACCGCCGTTCTTCGACGTCAGTGACCTGCGGACCGCGCGCTGCTTCTTCCACGAGCAGGCGCCCGAGCTGCCCCGGGCCACCCCGTCCTCGACGCCGGCGCTGGCGACCGACGGGATCGGCGGCCCGCTGGTCGAGGTGGAGAAGCTCTCGAAGACCTTCGGCGGCGGCGTCCAGGCGCTAGCCGGGGTGGACCTGGTGGTGCACCGCGGCGAGACGCTCGGCCTGGTCGGCGAGTCGGGCAGCGGCAAGACCACGCTGGCCCGGGTCCTGCTCGGGCTGACCGCGCCCGACCCGGGCTCGGTCGTCACCCTGGAGGGCAAGGCGCTTAGCCCGGACGCGCGGCGACGGCCGCGGGAGGTCCTGCGCGCGCTGCAGATCGTGTTCCAGAACCCTGATTCGGCGCTGAACCGGCGGCACACGGTACGCGGCCTGATCAGCCGGCCGCTGACCCGGCTGGCCGGGCTGTCGGGAAAGTCGTTGCAGGACCGGCTGGCCGAGCTGATCGCCTCGGTCCGGCTGGAGGACCGCCATCTGCCGCTGCGGCCCAGCCAGCTGTCCGGCGGCCTGAAGCAGCGGGTGGCGATCGCGCGCGCCTTCGGCGCCCGGCCTGACGTGGTGGTCTGCGACGAGCCGACGTCGGCGCTCGACGTGTCGGTGCAGGCGGCCATCCTCAACCTGCTGGCCGACCTGCAGCAGCAGGAGCACGCCACCTACCTGTTCATCTCGCACGACTTGGGCCTGGTCAGGTACCTGTCGGACCGGATCGTGGTGCTCTACCTCGGGCGGGTGATGGAGGTCGGCCCGGCCGAAACCGTCTTCACCGGGCCGCATCACCCGTACACCGAGGCCCTGTTCTCGGCCGTGCCGTCGCTGGACGGCCAGCGTACGGACCGGATCAGGCTGCAGGGTGAGATTCCCTCCGCGGCCAATCCGCCCAGCGGCTGCGTCTTCCACACCCGCTGTCCGCGCCGGCTGTCCACCGGAATCTGCGAATCCACCGAACCCCCCCTGCTCGAAGGCGAGCCGGGTCACCTGATCCGCTGTCACATCCCGCTGACCGAACTGCGCACCATCCAGCTGAGTGAATCCGCCCCATCCAGGGAGGCACCCTTATGACCAGGAAAATCGATAACAACCGCCTCGGGCAGCTGCGCCAGGGTCAAGGCGAGATCGCTAACCACATCATCGACGAGTTCGCCGCCGGGCGGCTGTCCCGCCGCGACTTCATCCGCCGCGGCACGGTCGTCGGGATCTCGGTGCCGCTGCTCGGGTCGATCCTCGCGGCCTGCGGCAGCAGCGGGACGAGCTCGGCTCCCTCCGGCGGGTCCTCCTCGGCCGCGGGCAAGGCCGGCTCGGTGATCAAGGCCGGCATCGTCACGCCGACCGCGGCGATCAACCCGGTCACCGTGGCCGACCAGGGCGGCCTGGACATGCTCGGGCAGACCGGCGAGTACCTGTGCCTGTCCACCCAGACGCTCACCCTGAAGCCGGTGCTGGCGATCGGCTGGTCGCCGAACAGCAAGGCCGACGTCTGGACGTTCCATATCCGCCAGGGGGTCAAGTTCCACAACGGCCAGCCGCTGACCGCCGACGACGTCGTATACACCTACCAGCTGCAGACCAACCCCAGTGGCAAGTCGAACGCGCTGTCCGCCTTCGGCGGCGTGCTCGTCCCGTCCGGCGTGAAGAAGGTCGACGACTTCACGGTGGAGTTCCACCTGCTCGCCCCGAACGGGAACTTCCCGTACCTGACCTCCTCCGACAACTACAACATGATCATCCTGCCGAAGGGCTACGACCCGGCCAAGTGGGAGAGCACGTTCATCGGCACCGGACCGTTCAAGCTCGGCTCGTACACGCCGAAGTCCGGGGCCACGTTCACCCGCAACGAGGCGTACTGGGGCACGATGGCGAAGCCCTCGCAGACCCAGTTCACCTTCTACGACACGCAGAACCCGATGGTGCTGGCGCTGACCGGCGGCACCATCAACGTGGTCGGGCAGTTCGCCGTCTCCGGCGCCGAGGAACTGCTTACCGGCAGCTACAACATCATCAAGCTGAAGTCCAGCGCGCACCGCCAGCTGTCGATGCGCAACGACCAGGCGCCGTTCACCGACCCGCGGGTCCGGCAGGCGATAGCCCTCACGCTGAACCGGCCGCAGATCGTCCAGGCGCTGTTCAAGGGCTACGCCGACGTGGGCAACGACAGCCCGTTCGCACCCGTGTTCCCGTCCACCAACACCACCGTGGCTCAGCGGACGCAGAACATCAGCCAGGCCAAGTCGCTGCTGTCGGCGGCCGGGCACCCCTCGGGATTCAGCACCCAGCTCGTCACTGAGAACTTCGTCGAGATCCCGCAGTACGCCCAGATCGTGGCGGAATCGGCCAAGGCGATCGGAGTGAACATCAGCCTGAAGGTGGAGAGCTCGACGCAGTACTACGGCAAGGCCACGTTCGGGAACTCCGACTGGCTGGACGCCACCATGAGCCTGGTCGACTACGGGCACCGCAGCGTGCCGAACGTGTTCCTCACCGCGCCGCTCGAGACGACCAACGCCAAGGCCGGCACCGGCCCGTGGAACGCGGCCCACTTCAGCAACGCCCAGTACGACAAGCTGGTGACGCAGTACATCGCCGCCGCCGACCTGTCCACGCAGAAGAACCTCGCCGGGCAGATCGAGACGCTGCTGCTGGCCCAGACCCCGGTCATCTTCGGCTACTTCTACAATTACCTGACGGCGACGGCGCAGGGCGTGACCGGCGTGTACCCGACCGCGATCGGCCACCTGTTCCTGTACGGCGCCGCGAAGAGCTAGGGCCGCCTGGGCTAGCGCGCTCCGGGGCTTGGCGAGTGCGATAGCCCAGGAAGGGAATGCAGTCCGGATGGCTACCGAGAAGCGAGCCAGGCCCGAGACGCACGGACACGATCACGGGCACCACCACCGGGACGTGTCGGGCGGCTGGCTGCGGCCGGCCGTGTTCGGCGCCATGGACGGGCTGGTCACCAACGTGTCGCTGATCGCCGGGGTGGGCGGCGGCGGGGCGAGCGCGCACACCATCGTGCTCACCGGCCTGGCCGGCCTGGCCGCGGGCGCCTGCTCGATGGCGGCCGGGGAGTACGTGTCGGTCTCCTCGCAGAACGAGCTGATCCAGGCCGAGGTCAACAAGGAACGGCTCGAGCTGGAGAACAACCCCGTCTTCGAGCAGGCCGAGCTGGCCACCATGCTCCGGGCCCGCGGCGTCAGCGCCGCCACCGCGCGGCAGGCCGCCGCGGAGATCTCGGCCCACCCGGACAAGGCGCTGGCCGTGCACGCGCTGGAGGAGCTGGGGGTGGACCCGAGCGAACTGCCCTCGCCGGTGGTGGCCGCGGGCGCCTCGCTGGCCGCGTTCGCGGTCGGCGCGGTCATCCCGCTCATCCCGTACCTGGCCGGCCTGCACGTCATGGCTCTCTCGCTCGGGCTCGCCGCCGTCGCCGCGATCGTCGGCGGGGGCATGGTGGCCCGGCTGACCGACCGCCCGTTCTGGCGGGGCGCCGTCCGGCAGCTGCTCCTGGGCGCCTGCGCCGTCGCGATCACCTACCTGATCGGCGTGGCCGTCGGTCACGTGGCCGCCTGAGCCCCGGCCGCCGCCCGGTCGCGCCGGTGCCCGCGGGCGATGATCAGGGCCGTGGCCGCGGCGGCAGTGAGCATGGCGGTCAGGTGCCCGACCGCGGAGACGTCGAGCTGGCTCAATCCGGCGAAGATCTGGCCGGGAAACACCAGCAGCACGAGATCCACGGCGGCCAGCGCGCGCGCGAGCCAGGTGCCGCAGGCCAGCGCGATCACGATAGCCGACACCACTACGTAGGAAGGGCCCACGTCGGCCAGGTGCCGGTTCGCGACGGAGAGCTGGCCGGCGTCGACCCGGTAGGCGACGATGCCCTCGCTGACCAGGGAACCGACCACCTGCCCGGCCAGGCAGACCAGTGCCGTCCTGACGTTGCCCAGGGCCCGGTTCGCACCGAAGAGCGCCAGTGCGATCAGCACGGGCCAGGTCGCGAAGTACCCGGGCGTGACGAAGGCCGAGACCAGCAGCGGGCCGACCGGCTCGTGCTCCAGGTTGGCCACGTTCGTGCTGGCCCAGGCGATCAGCCGGGCCTGGGCGTCCGGATTCATCAGGGTGTAGGCGAGCTCGACGCCGGCGAAGCAGCCCAGGTACGCCACGGCGAAGCCGTACCTGTGCATCAGAACCCGCACCGCCATGTCAGGTGACCGGCCTGCTCAGGGTGGGCCCACCCGGTGCCCGGCTGCTCGCAGAAGCGCCCGGCGCCGGGGCGGGGATGATCTTCCCGCTGGTCAGCAGCCGGGGACCGCGGAACGCGCCGTAGCGGAACCTGTGCGTCACGTCGTTACCACCCTTACTGCTATCCCACGGGCACCCCAGACTGTTGTAACGCACAATCCGCCCCGGCTCCTAAGGCGGCCCATCCAGCCTGGTGTCCCTAGCGGGATGTCGCGCGCAGCTCCGATGTGGATGCCGCTTGGCCCGCTAGCGCGCAGGCATGGCCGGGCCGCCGGATCGGGAGCTCTGGTCAGCGGTCTCCAGTAACTCTGACACCTCCCGTACCAGAACATTCGATGTGAATGTCCCATTCATGCGGCTGGTAGGAGCCGATTATTAACACGCTGTCTTGATCTTTGCTGGTGCCGGGATGCCGTGGTCGGCCGCGTAGCGGTGGAGGTCGTCGAGGGTGGTGAGCTTGCGGGGGGCGGGCTGGATGGTGTGGCCGGTCTGGGCGAGCAGGCGGCGGATGTCGCCGATGTGGCGGCTGATGGTGGCGGGGGTGGCCTGGTAGAGGGCGGCGATGGCGTGCTGGGGCAGGCCGTGGCGGTCGTGCAGGATGGCGGCGGTGAGCTTGCTGGTGAGGGTGTGCCGGGGGCGGGGGCCGTGGCCGTGTGCCTGGCGGGGGCGGTGGCCGCGGCGGCGGTCCAGGGCGGCTTGGCGGAGCGCGGCGGCGGGAGCGGCCAGGGCGGCGGCCAGGGCGTCGAAGGCGGGGCCGGGCAGGCCGGTGATGGCGGGGCGGGTGAGCCAGGCCAGGTCCGGGCGGGGCCGGGCGGCGGGCCGCGGTGCCGCGGCGGCCGCGCGGGGCGGGGTGGCCGGGGCGGGGTGCAGGGTGTAGTTCCACTCGCCGTGCCAGTCGTGCGTGGTGACCGGCAGGGCGTCCAGCTCGGCCTGGCTGATCTTGACGCCGGCCGGGTAGGGGCTGGGGTCCAGTTCGGCGTGCACCCTCAGCCCGGTGCGGGTGGTGGTGGCCGCGATCGTGTTCACGATCACTTCGTGGCTGGTCAGCGGGCGGCCGCGCCAGTTCATGGTGATGTGGCTGAAGAGCCGGTGCTCGATCTTGTTCCACTTGGAGGTGCCGGGCGGGAAGTGGCAGCAGGTGATCTCCAGCCCGGTTTCGGCGGCCAGCGCGGCCAGCCCGGCCTTCCAGGCGCGGGTCCGGTAGCCGTTGGACCCGCCGCCGTCCGCGGTGATCAGCAGCCGCCGCACGGCGGGGTAGTCCGCGCTGCCGCGGTCCTTCCACCAGCGGCGGATCGATTCCACCGCGAACTGCGCGGTGTTGCGGTCGGTGCCCACGTTCACCCAGCCCGCGTTGGCGGCCAGGTCATAGATCCCGTACGGGATGGCCGTGCCGCTGCCCGGGCCGGGGAAGTCGTGGTCGCGGACCTTGACCGGGTCGCCTCCGGGCCGCCAGGTGCGGCCGCCGCTGGCGTACTGCCCGACCTGCTCCTTCTTCTTGGCATCCACGCTGATCACCGGGTCGCCGGCGGCGGCGAAGGCCCGGGCCTGCTCGTTGATGTACCGGAACTGGCCGTCCCGGTCCGGGTGCTGCCTGCCCTCGATCGTCCTGGCGTTGCCCTGCAGGCTGAAGCCCTCCTCCCGGAGCAGGTCAGCGACGGTATCGGCGCCGACCCGGTGACCCTGACGGGTCAGCTCGGCCGCCAGGTTCCGCGTGGACTTCACCGTCCACCGCAGTGGCGACATCGGGTCGCCCCGCTCCTCCGGCTCGACCAGCGCCAGCAGCGCCGGGCGCAGCCCGGGATCCAGGTCGGCGGCCCGCTTGCGACCCCCGCCCGGCCGCCGCGCCCGGCCCAGCGGCTCCGCGCCGGAGTCCAGCTCGGTAACGCCCAGCGACACGGTCGCCTCGCGGACCCCGGCGGCCCGGGCCACCAGCCGGATCCCGCCATGACCCAGCGCCCGGGCCTCGACCCCCATCAGCAGCCGCCGCTGCCGCTCATCCAGATGCGGGAAGATCACCCCGAACTTCGCCGCCAGCACCTGCCCCGTTTCCTCGTTGCCGCTCATACCACAGCAGGATGCCGCATTCCAGGATGCTACGCCTTATTTTTCGGCAATTTCCTGGAACAGCATGGCTGGGACATCCACGCCGTAACCGCCGAGCCGGACCGGGCAGCGGCGCAGGGATCGGCGGTCACTTCAGTACGCTGGGGTCGCAGGGGAACCAGGGATGGGGCCGGCTCAGGGCCGCGGACGCACCGGGGTGGGAGGCTAGGCCAGTGGGCGCGCGGAACGCGCGGAGGCGGGGAGGTCGGGCGGGATGGCCGAGAGGGGAGCGGGGGGACGGGCATGCATGGGCGGAGCGGGCGGCGGCGGGCACAGCGGCGGTGGGACGGCGGACGCTGAGACGGCAGACACGGGCACAGCGAACCCGGGCGGTGGGTGCGGGCACAGCGGACGCGGGCGGCCACGGGCGGGAGAACGGACGCGGGCGGCCCGGGCGGGAGAGCGGACGCCAGGAGGTTGGGTGGCGCGGTCACTCCGGTCCGCTGGGGCTGCTCCAGAACCGGGAGGCTACTGAGTGGTAAGGTGCCCCGTGGTTATCTTGAACCGCCCGCTGCGCATCGCGCTTCTGTCGTATCGCAGCAAGCCGCACTGCGGCGGCCAGGGCGTGTACGTTCGCCACTTGAGCAGGGAACTCCACCAGCTGGGACATCATGTCGAGGTGTTCTCCGGCCAGCCGTACCCCGAGCTGGATCCGGGTCCGGTGCTGCGCGAGGTCCCCGGCCTCGACCTGTACCGCGACAGTGACCCGTTCCGCACACCGCACTGGCGCGAGTACCGCGACTGGGCGGACGTGCTGGAAACCGCGATGATGTGGGGCGGCGCCTTCCCCGAACCGCTGACCTTCAGCATCCGGGCGCTGCGGGTGCTGGCCGGGCGAGCCGCGGACTTCGACGTGGTGCACGATAACCAGGGCCTCGGCTACGGCATGCTCGGCGTGCGGCGGCTCGGGCTGCCGCTGGTGGCCAGCATCCACCACCCGATCAGCGTGGACCGGCGGATCGACCTGGCGTCGTCCTCCAGGCTCACCGCCCTGTCCAAGCGGCGCTGGTACGGGTTCGTCCGGATGCAGGCCCGGGTGGCCCGCCGGCTCGCCGGGCAAGGGCCGCTGATCACCGTGTCGGAGTCGTCCAGGGATGACATCTGCCGCGACTTCCGGGTCCGGCCCGAGCACGTGCGCATCATCCCGCTGGGCGTGGACACCCGGGTGTTCCGGCCGCGGGAAGCCGCCAGGGTGACGGGCCGGATCGTCGCGGTGGCCAGCGCCGACTCGCCGATGAAGGGGACCGGTCCGCTGCTGCGCGCGGTGGGCAAGCTCGCCACGGACACCGACGCTCACCTGGTCATGATCGGCAAGCCCGCGCCTGCCACCAAACGGCTGGCCGCCCAGCTGTCCCTGACGGACCGGGTCACGTTCACCCACGGCCTGTCCGACGAGGCGTTCTCCGCGCTGCTGGCCAGCGCGGAGATCGCGGTGGTGCCCTCGCTCTACGAGGGTTTCTCGCTGCCTGCGGTGGAGCACATGGCCTCGGGCACCCCGCTGGTGGCGAGCCGCACCGGGGCACTGCCGGAGGTCACCGGCGACGCCGCCGCCTTGGTCACGCCCGGCGAGGACGAGGAACTCGCGGCCGTGCTGCGGCGGCTGCACAACTTCCCCGCCGAGCGCGTCGCGCTGGCGGACCGGGCGCTGCGCCGGGTCCGCGAGCGGTTCGCCTGGCCCGCGGTGGCCCAGGCCACCGTCGGGCAGTACCTGGCCGCGTTGGAAGGCCCGGTCACCAGGAAAGGACAGGCCGAGTGCTGACCGTTGACTTCCGCCGGTTCCCCGTCCGGCCTGGCCATCGCGTGCTCGACGTGGGCTGCGGCGGCGGCCGGCACGCGTTCGAGGTGTACCGCCGCGGGGCGGACGTGGTGGCCTTCGACCTGGATCCGGCCGAACTGGCCCCGGTGACCGGGATGTTCGGCGCGATGCGGGCGGCGGGCGAAGCCGGCCCGGCGGCGGACGCGACCGCCATCTCGGGGGACGCCACCGCGATGCCGTTCGGCGACGGCATGTTCGACCGGGTGATCGCGGCCGAGGTCCTGGAGCACATCCTGGACGATCAGCGGGCGATGAACGAGCTCGGCCGGGTGCTGCGGCCGGGCGGGCTGGCCGCGATCACGGTGCCGAGTTTCCTGCCCGAACGCATCTGCTGGGCGTTGTCCACTGAGTATCACGAGGTCCCCGGGGGGCATGTGCGCATCTACACGCGGGTCGAACTGGAAGCCAAACTGGCCAGGGCCGGGCTGACCGCGCTCTGGCACCACCATGCCCACGGTCTGCACTCGCCGTACTGGTGGCTGAAGTGCGCGGTCGGTGTACACCAGGACAAGAACCGGCTGACCAGCACGTATCACCGGCTGCTGGTCTGGGACATCATGCGCAGGCCGGCCCTGACCCGGCTCGCCGAGCAGGCGCTGAACCCGCTGATCGGGAAGAGCCTGGTGGTGTACGCCGTGAAGGCTCGGCCGGGGCGTGCGGATGGCTGACGGGCGGGACATTCCGGGGAAGCTCTTGACCGGGCGGCCGTGCTCGCGACCGGTGAGTCCATCGCCCGGATGCAGGACCGGTCCGGGGCGATCGCGTGGCCGGACGGGCACGTGGACGCCTGGGACCACGTCGAGTGCGCGATGGCGCTGAGCGCCTGCGGGCTGCGCGAGCCGGCCCGGCGGGCCTACCAGTGGCTGCGCGAGGCCCAGCGCGCCGACGGCTCCTGGGCCCGTTCGGTCGAATCCGGGCGGGTCACCGATCCGGCGGCCGAGAGCCACCACGCCGCGTACGTCGCCGTGGGCGCCTGGCACGAGTACCTGGTGACCGGCGACGAGCGGCACGCGCTGGCCATGTGGCCGACGGTCCGGCGCGCGGTGGAGTGGGCGCTCGAGCTGCGCACCCCGCGCGGCGAGGTCCGCTGGGAGCGGGACGCGGCCGGCCGGCCAGGGACGTACGCGCTGCTGTCCGGGTGCGCGAGTATCCACCAGAGCCTGCGCTGCGCCGTGGTCCTGGCCAAGCTGGCCGACGACCCGCGGCCTGATTGGGAGCTCGCGGCGGACCAGCTCGGGCACCTGGTGGCCCGGCATCCGGAGGCGTTCGCGGACAAAAGCCGGTTCGCCATGGACTGGTACTACCCGGTGCTTGGCGGCGCGGTCCGCGGCGAGGACGCGGACCGCCGCGTGGCGTCGGGCTGGGACACGTTCGTGATCCCCGGGCTTGGCGTCCGGTGCGTGAGCGACGAGCCGTGGGTCACCGCGGCCGAGACCTGCGAGCTGGTCATCGCGCTTGACGCCTGCGGGATGCACGACCGGGCCCGGGACGTGTTCGCGAGCGTTCAGCATTTGCGGCACCGGGACGGCTCCTACTGGACCGGCTGGCAGTTCGCCAACCAGGCACCGTACCCGCGGGAGCGGTCCAGCTGGACCGCGGCCGCGGTGGTGCTGGCGGCCGACGCCCTGACCGGCTTCAGCGGCGGCGCGGGGATCTTCAGGGACGCCGCGGACGAGGCCGGGCAGCCCGGGGACCGGACCGCCTGCGGCTGCGAGCCGGCGGCCCGCGCCTAGCCGATGCCGGCGGCGGCGCGCTCCAGGAGGCGCAGTGAGCCTTCGCCGGGGACTTCGGCGAAGGCTCCGGACTTCAGGGCCCGCTGGTAGATCCGGTACGGCGCCTGGCCGCCGTCGGCCGGGTCGGGGAACACGTCGTGGATGGCCAGCACGCCGCCCGGCGCGACCCGCGGCGCCCAACCCTCGTAGTCGGTGACCGCGGCGGCGTCGGTGTGGCCGCCGTCGATGAACACCATGCCGAGCGGGACCCGCCACAGCATGGCCACGTCGGCGGACCGGCCGACCACGACCACCACGTCGTCCTCGATCCCGGCCGCGGCCAGCGTGGCCCGTAGCCTGGGCAGCGTGTCGAGGCGGCCGGCCGCCGGGTCCACCAGCCCTGGGTCGTGGTACTCCCAGCCGGGCTGGTGCTCCTCCGAGCCGCGATGATGGTCCACGGTGACCACCAGCTGGCCGGCCTCGCGGGCCGCCGCGGCCAGGTAGATGGTCGACTTGCCGCAGTAGCTGCCGACCTCGAGCACCGGCCCGCGGCGGGCGTAACGCGCCGCGGCCTCGTACAGGGCCAGGCCTTCCGCGGCAGGCATGAAGCCGGTGGCCGCCTCGGCCGCTCGTCGCAGTTCGGGGTTCATTTTCCTCATCCGCTGACCGACGCGCACGGTACCTCGCTGACATCCTCCCCTGACTGAAGGCGGGGATTCCAGCTACTACGCCGATTGGAGCAGCAGTTGAGGTTCGCGGTTCATCGGCCGGGTAACCCCGTCGCCTCCCCGCGCAGTCACGGCGTGCCCCGCCGCGATGTTCATGGCCGCATTCACATCAGCGTGGCAGGCGAACCCGCAGGCCGTGCACACGAAACGCGCTTGGCTCTCACGCGACTCCGCATCCAGGTGCCCGCACGCCGAGCACCGCTGGCTCGTGAACGCGGGTCTGATCTTCTCCACTCGGCCGGGTGCCTTGTCCTCCAGCCGACGCGCGAGCAGTCCCCAGCCCGACCGCATGATCGCCCGGTTCAGCCCGGCCTTTTGCCGGACGTTCTGGCCGGCCTGGACAGGCGGGACAGCCGGTTCAGGGCCTCGGTCAGCACCTCGGGCTGCTTGCAGAAGGCGAAGCGGACGTGGCTGCGGGCCGCTTCGGGGTGGTCGTAGAAGATGGCGGTGGGGATGGCGACCACGCCGACGCGGTCCGGCAGGGCCCGGCAGAACTCCACGCCGTCCTGGTAGCCCAGGCGCCTGATGTCAGCGGTGACGAAGTAGGTGCCTTGCGGTTCGTAGACCTCGAAGCCGATCTCGCTCAGCCCGGCGCACAGCAGGTCACGCTGGGCCATCAGGTCGTCGCGGAGCCTGGCGTAGTACTCGCCGGGCAGGGCGAGCGCCTCGGCCACCGCGTACTGGAACGGGCCGCCGCTGACGAAGGTGAGGAACTGCTTGGCCGTCTTCACCGCGGTCACCAGCTCGGGCGCCGCCTTGACCCAGCCGATCTTCCAGCCGGTGAAGGAGAACGTCTTGCCCGCCGAGCTGACCGATACCGTGCGCTCGCGCAGGCCGGGGAACTGCGCGATCGGCACGTGCTCGCCGTCGAAGACCAGGTGCTCGTAGACCTCGTCGGTGACCACGAGCAGGTCGCGCTCGACGGCCAGGGCCGCGATGGCGGCGAGCTCGTCGCGGGTGAACACCGAACCGGTGGGGTTATGAGGGCTGTTGAGCAGGATGAGGCGGGTGCGACCGGTGATGGCTTTGGCGAGCTCGTCCAGGTCGGGACGGAAATCCGGCGGGCGTAGCGTGACCGGGACGCGGACGCCGCCGGCCATGGCGATGTTCGCCGCGTAGGAGTCGTAGTAGGGCTCGAACGCGATCACCTCGTCGCCCGGCTCGACCAGGGCGAGCATGGCGGCCGCGATCGCCTCGGTCGCGCCCGCGGTGACCAGGATCTCGGTGCCGGGGTCGTAGCGGAGCCCCCAGAACCGCTCGTCGTGGACGGCGATGGCCTGGCGCAGCTCAGGAACGCCCGGGCCGGGCGGGTACTGGTTGCCGCGGCCGGCCAGGATCGCGTCGGCCGCGACCTGGGCGATCTTGGCCGGGCCGTCCCGGTCGGGGAACCCCTGGCCCAGGTTGACCGATCCGGTCGCGACCGCGCGCGCGGACATCTCGGCGAAGATCGTCGTGCCGAGGCCCTCCAGGCGCCGGTTGAGTAGTGGTCGGCTCATGGCCCCCATGACATCACGCGGCCGGGGGTTAGGCTGCAGGGTATGCGTCTCGCACTGTGCCAGATACCGGTCAGCTCACGGCCCGAGGTCAACTCCGGGCGGGTCAGGGACGCCCTGGCGCAGGCCGCCGACCAGGGCGCGGACCTGGCCGTGTTCCCCGAGGCCACCCAGGTCAGGTTCGGCTCGGACCTGCGCGCCGCGGCCGAACCGCTGGACGGGCCGTTCTGCTCCGGGCTGGCCGCCGCGGCCAAGCAGACCGGGGTGGCGCTGGTAGCCGGGGTGTTCGAGCCCGCGGCCGACGGCCGGGTGTACAACACCGCGGTCGCCTACGACGGCAGCGGAGAGCTGGTCGCCTCCTACCGCAAGCTGCACCTGTTCGACGCGTTCGGCCACCGCGAGTCCGATCAGGTCGCGCCGGGCTCGGCCCCGGTGGCCTGCACGCTCGCCGGGGTGCGGACGGGCCTGGCGATCTGTTACGACGTGCGGTTCGGCGAGCTCTTCCGGGCGCTGGCGGTGGCCGGCGCCGAACTCCTGGTGCTGCCCGCGGCCTGGGCTGCCGGGCTGTTCAAGGAGGAGCACTGGGTCACGCTGGTCCGGGCGCGCGCGATCGAGAACACCATCTGGGTCGCCGCCGTCGGCCAGGTGCCTGATCCGGACGAGCGGCCAACCCGGGCCGCGACCGGCATCGGGCGCAGCATGCTCGTCGACCCGCTCGGCGTGGTCCGGGCCGACCTCGGGCCCGCGCCCTCGGTGACGGTCGCCGAGGTCGAGAGCGGACCTGATCAGGACGGTACGGGCCAGCCTGCCCAGCCTGGCCAACCGCCGTGACGACGTGTTCGGCCCGCCGCCCGCCGTCACTGCTACCTGACGGGGGACTGCCAGAAGACGGGCTGCTCGCTGCCGGGGGAGGCGGTATAGCCGACGCCGGCCAGCGTGCTGCCGGCCACGGCGAGGCCGGTGATGGCCTGGATGCCCGGCCCGGTCAGGCCCAGCCCGGCGGGTTCGGCCGCTCGCCAGGCCGAGCCGTCAGCCGACGTCCACACCACCACGTCCTGATGGCCCGGGGTGCTGCCGTAGGTCCCGGTGGCGGTGAAGCTGCCGCCCGCCGCGGCCAGGGCGGTAACCGAGGTCAGGCCCGCGGGCACCGGGAGCGCCGACTCGGCCCAGCTGGCCCCGCCGTTGGCCGAGCTGGCCGCGAACGGCACCGACCGGCCGTCGGTGGTGACCGCGGTGCCCACGGCGACCACGACGCGGCCGGTGCTCGCGACGTGCTCGAGCACGGCCCGGCTGGAGCCGACCGGCAGGGTCAGGTCGGCCTGGCGCCAGGTCCGCCCGGCGTCGGCGGAGGTCCAGGCCGACGGCTGGTTGCCGTGTGAGCCCACCGCGACGAAGCCGGACCCGCCGGAAATGGACAGGGCGGTGACGGCGGTCATCTGCCGGTCACCGGTCCCGTCGAGCGCGCCGGCGGTGGCGTCGCCGGCGCGCTGCCAGCCGGCCAGGGCGGCCGACCACCAGACCGCGGCTTCGGTGCGGTCCGAGACGACCCGGCCCTGCCCATTTCCGGCGCGTACCTGCTCGATGTCCTGGTGGCCGATGATGACGTAGCCCCGGGCGTTCGCGGCCGCCTGCTCGGTGAACAGCCCGGGCGCGCCGAAGACGCGCTCGCTGTCGGCCGCCTGCCAGCTGGTGCCGTCGGTCGAGACGACGACGACCGGGTGCTCGGGGGCGGCGGCCGTGACGTCGCCCACCGCCAGCCAGCCCATCGGGCCATGGACCACGCTGGTCAGCCGCTGCGACCCCGGCCTGCTGAGCACGGCCGGGAGGGCGCCGGCGGCGCGGGTCCAGGTGCCGCCGCCGTTGCCCGAGGTCCACGCGGCCGGGTAGCCGTTGGCGCTGCCCACCGCCACCTGCGTGCTGCCCTGCGCGGCGATGCTGTTGACGGCCACCTGCAGCTCGACCGCACCCGGGATCTTGGCGATGTCGACCCGCTGCGCCGCGGCGTTGAGCCCGGTCAGGGCGAGCACGGGCTGGCGGCCGTCAGGGGTGTCGCTGACGCCCGCGGTGATCACCGCGCCGCCGGGAGCCAGCGCCACGCCGGAGACGTCCTCGGACGCGGCGGTGCCGAAGGCGCGGACCTTGTGCCAGGTCTGGCCGTCGGCGGAGGCGAACGCGGTCAGGTTCCGGCCCGCCCGGCCGGTGACGGCGACGCCGTCCGGACCGCCGTTGGCCATCAGGGCGGTGAACCCAGTCGCCGCGCTCAAGGTGACCCGGAACGTCCAGGCCAGGCCGTTCGGCGAATAAAAGGCGTCCACGGCCGGTCGCCTGGCCACCGTGGCCGGCCGGAGCAGGACGAACCCGTGGCCGGCCGCCGCCACCCCGGCCAGCTGCGGCTGCGCGCCGTGCCCGCCGGCCCCAGCTCTGCCTTCTCCCCCAGGCCCACCCGAGGTCGACGTCCAGGTCGCGCCGCCGTCGCCGGTTAGCCAGGCGGCGCCGGCCCGGACCATCACCGTCCGCTTGGGCTGGCCGCTGACCCTGGTGGTGACGACGTCCCCGCCGATCAGGATCAGCTGGCCAGCCGCCGCCACGTACCTGAGGTCGAGCGCGCGGGCGCCGGCCGCGGTCAGCCGTAGCCGCGCCGCGTCGAGCCGCTCCCAGGCGATCCCGTCGGCCGACAGGAAGATCAACGGGGTGGACCTGGCCGCCTGGCCGCGGGGCACGTTGGCGCCCACGGCGATGAACCCGTGCGCCGTCCTGGTTACCGCGTTGATCCTGTCGCCGGGGCGCAGCGGCATCCCGGTGCCCGGAGCCAGCGTCCACGTCTTGCCGTCCGTGCTGGTCCAGATCGAGCCGGGACCGAGGGCGACCCACCCGCCCTGGCCGCCGGCCACGAAAATGGCGGCGTGCCCGGGCGGCGGCACGCCGCCGGCCGCCGACTTGACCGCTCCCATCGTCCAGGTACGCCCGCCGTCGCCGGACACGAAGAACTGCGCCCGGGCGATGCGCGCGCCGGACTGCGACCCGACCGCCACGATCTGGTCGCCGACGCTCGTCATCCGGCCCAGCGTCTGGGTGATGCCGCGGGCGCTGGCCGCGGCGGTGAAGTCGTGGCCGGCCAGGGTCGCGGGCGGGAAGCCGAGCGAGGCCGCGGACGGGGCAGGCCCGGCGTGGCCGCTGTTCGCGTCGGCGATCACCACGACGGCGACGCCGAAGACCACCATGGCCAGGATCGGGATCGCCACCTTGATCCCCCAGCCGCGGAACTCCAAGCCGGCCAGGAACTCCCGGGACCAGCGGCGCTTGACCGGCTGCGGCAGCAGCGAGCGGAGCAGCCTGGCCCACTCGGCGCCGGCCGGGCCGGGAGGCGGGCTGGACGGGGCTGGCGGGCGTGGCGGGCGGGACGGCGGCGCGAACGCGGCGCCGGGCGGGGGCGTCCCGCCGAATTCGAAGCCGGACGACGTGGACACCTCGTCCTCGGGCCAGGCCTGCGCGGGCCCGGAAGGCGGCCGGCCCATGGTCGGCGTGTACCGGAACCGGTGCGGTCCGGCGGTCTCCGAGCCGGGGTGCGTCCGCGGCAGGCGCGCGCGGGACGGCCGGGGGCGGCGGCGCTCGAACTCGAACCCGGGCGCCGTCCCGCTCCACGGATCGTCGTCGGGCTGACCGTGGCCGGCCGGCGGCGCGGCATGGGTCCGGTGGCGGCCCCGGGGAAGGGACCGCTTCCGGCACGCGACGGCCGGGGACGCGGGGGACCCGGAGGGCCCCAGGCGCCGTCAGCCGCGGGATGACCGGTCGGTTCCCTTGTCACCTGTGCCTTGCCGTCGATCGGATGGCTCCCGGTGGGACGCGCAGCCAGCGGGGTCGAACCGGGAAGCCACATGCCAATGCCGCCGATGGTACCGGCCGGCACCGGACGTGACAGGGACTTTCCCCGACGCCATGGCCGGGAGGAGACGACGAGTGATCCAGCCCACATCCGCCTGCCATTCTCCAGGCGCTGGCCTGGATGGCGGCAGGTAGCCTTGATGGGCAGGAACGATCAAACGATTTATACTCACGAATCTTCGGAAGAAGGTTTTCGGACGATGTCCGCCGTGTCTTCTGAGTCACACGAGCCAGCTAGCGAGCCGGGTCACAGGGGTGGGGCCGCCGCACCGGAGCCCGCCGCCGGGCAAGCCGATTTCGGCGCCAACGAATGGCTGGTCGAGGAGCTGTACCAGCGCTACCTCGCTGACCCTGGTTCCGTTGACCGGGCGTGGTGGAGCTTCTTCGCCGACTACCAGCCCACTCTCCCTAACGGGACGGGTCCTCAGCCGGTCATCGGCCGCCAGTCCGCTGCTCCCGCGGCGCCCGCTAAGGCTCCGGTGCCGCCCCCAACTAGAGCGCAGCCGCCCGCGCCGCCGAGCCCTCCGGCCGCGCCGGCTCCCCCGGCTCAGCGGACCGCCGCTCCGGCCCCGCAGGCACGTTCCGCTTCCCCGGCCGCTCCCGCGGCCGCTCCTCCGGCCGCTCCCCCGCCTGTGCCCTCGGAGGGCACTGAGGTCAGCAGGCTGCGCGGCGCGGCGGCCCGGACCGTGACCAACATGACGGCCAGCCTGGCCGTGCCCACCGCGACCAGCGTCCGTGCCGTCCCGGCCAAGCTGCTGGCGGACAACAGGATCGTCATCAACAACCACCTGCGCCGCGGCCGCGGCGGCAAGGTGTCGTTCACCCACCTGATCGGGTTCGCGGTGGTCAAGGCGCTGGTGGCGCGGCCGGAGATGAACCTCGCCTACGCCGAGGAGAACGGCAAGCCCGCCATTGCCCGGCCGGACCACGTCAACCTGGGCCTGGCCATCGACGTGCGCACCGGCGACGGCGGCAGGCAGCTGCTCGTGCCGAACATCAAGGCGGCGGAAGAGATGGACTTCCGCCAGTTCTGGACGTCCTACGAGGACACCGTGCGCCGGGCGCGGGCCGGCAAGCTCACGGTCGCGGACTTCCAGGGCACCACCGCGACGATCACCAACCCCGGCACGATCGGCACCGAGCACTCGGTGCCGCGGCTCATGGCCGGCCAGGGCTGCATCGTCGGCGTGGGTGCCATGGAGTACCCGGCCTCCTACGCCGGGGCGTCCGAGGAGACCCTGGCCCGGCTGGCCATCAGCAAGTCGGTCACGCTCACCTCGACCTACGATCACCGGATCATCCAGGGCGCGCAGTCCGGGGAGTTCCTGAAGAAGATCCACGAGCTGCTGCTCGGCGAGGACGCCTTCTACGACGAGATCTTCGCCGCGCTGCGCATCCCGTACGAGCCGGTCCGCTGGGTCAAGGACTTCCCCTACGGCCACGAAGACGACGTCGCCAGGTCGGCCCGGGTGCAGGAGCTGATCCACGCCTACCGGGTACGCGGCCACCTGATGGCCGACACCAATCCGCTCGAGGTCACCCAGCGCAAGCACCCCGACCTGGACATCAACCTGCACGGGCTGACCCTGTGGGACCTGGAGCGCGAGTTCCCCACCGGCGGGTTCGGCGGCAAGCCGCGGATGAAGCTGCGGGACATCCTCGGCGTGCTGCGCGACTCGTACTGCCGCACCGTCGGCACCGAGTACATGCACATCCAGGACCCCGAGGAGCGTCGCTGGCTGCAGGACCGGATCGAGGTCCCGCACCCCCGCGCCGAGCACGACGAGCAGATGGCCATCTTGTCCCGGCTCAACGTGGCCGAGGCGTTCGAGATGTTCCTGCAGACCAAGTTCGTCGGCCAGCGCCGGTTCTCGCTGGAAGGCGCCGAGGCGCTCATCCCGCTGATCGACACGGTGCTCACCGAGGCAGCCGCGGCGCACCTGGACGAGGCCGTCGTCGGCATGGCCCACCGCGGCCGGCTGAACGTGCTGGCCAACATCGTCGGCAAGTCCTACGCGCAGATCTTCAAGGAGTTCGAGGGCAACCTGGACCCCGCCAGCGCCCAGGGCTCCGGTGACGTCAAGTACCACCTCGGCGCGGAGGGGACCTTCCACGCGCCCGAAGGCGGCCAGATCAAGACCTCCCTGGTGGCCAATCCGAGCCACCTGGAGGCGGTCGACCCGGTGCTCGAAGGCGTGGTCCGGGCCAAGCAGGACGTCATCGACAAGGGCGAGCCCGGCTTCACGGTGCTGCCCGTGCTCATCCACGGCGACGCCGCGTTCGCCGGGCAGGGCGTGGTGGCCGAGACGCTGAACCTGTCGCTGCTGCGCGGGTACCGGACCGGCGGCACCATGCACATCATCGTGAACAACCAGGTCGGCTTCACCACCGCGCCGCAGTACTCACGGTCCAGCGTGTACGCGACCGACATCGCCCGGATGATCCAGGCGCCCATCTTCCACGTCAACGGGGACGACCCCGAGGCCGTGGTGCGGACGGCCCGGCTGGCCTTCGCCTACCGGCAGGCGTTCAAGAAGGACATCGTCGTCGACATGATCTGCTACCGCAAGCGGGGACACAACGAGACCGACAACCCGTCGTTCACCCAGCCGCTCATGTACGACCTGGTCGAGGCCAAGCGGTCGACCAGGAAGGTGTACACCGAGTCGCTGATCGCCCGCGGCGACATCACCATGGAGGAGGCCGAGGCCGCGCTGCGCGACTACCAGCAGCAGCTCGAGCGGGTCTTCACCGAGACCAGGGACGCGGCGGACCGCCCGGCCGAGCCGGGCAGCGTGCTGCGGCCCGAGCCCGAGGACCGCCCGGTCAACCACGAGGCCGTGCCGACCGCGGTGACCGCCGAGACCGTGAAGCGGATCATCGACACCCAGGTCAACCTGCCCGCGGACTTCACCCCGCACCCGCGGCTCAAGCCGCTGCTCGACCGGCGCGCCGCCATGCGCGAGGAGGACGCCATCGACTGGGCGACCGGCGAGCTGCTGGCGTTCGGCGCGGTGGTCCTGGACGGTCACCCGGTACGGCTGGTCGGCCAGGACAGCCGGCGCGGCACGTTCGGCCAGCGGCACGCGGTGCTGGTGGACCGGCACACCGGCGCCGAGTACACCCCGCTGAAGCAGCTCGAGTCGGGCGCGGCCAAGTTCTTCGTGCACGACTCGCTGCTGTCTGAGTTCGCCGCGATGGGCTTCGAATACGGCTACTCGGTGGCCCGCCCGGACGCGCTGGTCTGCTGGGAGGCCCAGTTCGGGGACTTCTTCAACGGCGGGCAGACGATCGTGGACGAGTTCATCAGCTCCGGCGAGCAGAAGTGGGGCCAGCGCTCCGGCGTCGTGCTGCTGCTGCCGCACGGCTACGACGGCCAGGGACCCGACCACTCCTCCGCCCGGGTGGAGCGCTTCCTGTCCCTGTGCGCGCAGGACAACATGACCGTGGTCATGCCGACCTCGCCGGGCAACTACTTCCACCTGCTGCGCTGGCAGTGCCTGTCCGGCCGGCACAAGCCGCTGATCGTGTTCACCCCGAAGTCCATGCTGCGGCTGAAGGCGGCCGCCTCGCCGGTCACCGACTTCACCACCGGGTCGTTCAGGCCGCTGATCGGTTCGGTGCAGGAGGCGGATGCCGATGTCCGCCGGGTGGTGTTGTGCTCCGGCAAGGTGTACTACGACCTGGCCGCCCGGCGCCGGGCCCTGCTAGCCGACACCGGCCACGCGACGGACACCGCCATCGTCCGGGTCGAGCGGCTGTACCCGCTACCGGTCTCCGAGCTGTGCGCTGAGCTGGCCCGCTACCCAGAGGCGGAGTCCGTCACCTGGGTGCAGGAAGAGCCGGCCAACATGGGCGCCTGGCCCTCCTTTGCGCTGAAGCTCCCGCGGGTGCTCAGCCGCCCGGTCGGCGTGGTGTCGCTGCCGGCCAGCTCCGCGCCCGCGTCCGGTTCGGCCAAGCTGCATGCGACCACTCACCGGGAGATCATCGAGACGGCTATCCCGCAGGGGAGCTGATGTACTTCACCGACCGCGGCATCGAGGAGCTCGAGGACCGGCGCGGCGAGGAGCAGGTCTCGGTGGCCTGGCTCGCCGAGCGGCTCCGCGACTTTGTCGACCTCAACCCCGGCTTCGACGTCGCCGTGGACCGGCTGGCCAGCTGGCTGGCCCGGCTCGCCGACGACGAGGACTGACTGGCCAGGTTAGGCTCCCGGGTGGCCGCTAGGGCGCCTGACCAGGCCCGTTCGGTATCCTCATGGCGGCCGCGGCGGCCGGCCTGCCCCCCGGCCGTCCCCGCCCGGGGCCTGTCGTAACCTCAGGCACTGATACGCGATACATCTTGACTTTGACGAGATGAGATATATCGTTAGGTGTACCGGGCGGTCCGACGGGAAGGACGGGTGGAATGCCGGCGAGTGAGTGGACCATCGAGGCTCCCGCGAGCCTGGAATTCGACGACGTGACCGAGCTGCGGGTCAGGCTCATCGCCGGCTCGGTGGCGGTGCTCGCCACCACCGGGAAGCCTTCGCTCGAGGTATCCAGCATCGAGGGCGACCCGATCACCGTGACCTACGAGGACGGGGTGCTGACCGTCGCGCACGAGAACCTCAACTGGGAGGGGCTGCTGAAGTGGCTGCGCCCGCAGCGGCATGCGGCCACGGTGACGGTGAGCGTGCCGCGGAAATGCCGGGCGCAGGTCGGCGTGGTCAGCGCGACCGCCGTCATGTCCGGCATCAGGGCGCGGGCCTCGGTCAAGAGCGTCTCCGGCGGGATCACGCTGGACGGCGTCACCGGCCACGTCGACGCCAACACCGTCTCCGGGGCGGTCGAGGCGCAGGGCATCAACGGCAAGCTCAACTTCAACACGGTGTCCGGAGACCTGACGCTGGCCGACGGCTGGCTAGAGCGCCTAGACGTGAACGGGGTGAGTGGCGACGTGACCGCCGACCTCGACCTGGACCCGCTGGGCGGGATGCAGGTCACCACGGTATCCGGCGAGGTCATGCTCAGGCTCCCGGCCGAAGCCGACGCCCGGGTGAACCTGCACTCGGTCTCGGGTGACGTCCGGAGCGAATTTGCCGAGCTCAGACGATCCTCGGCCCCGGCGTCTCGTAGCGTTAGCGGAAGCCTGGGCGCCGGCTCGGGGCAGGTGTCCGTGACCACCATGTCCGGCCGGGTCATGCTGCTGCGACGCGCCGGGCGCGGCCCGCAGGATGCACGGGCTGATGAGCAGCCCGATAATAAGAATGAGATGGAAGGCGAGGCCAGTTGAGTCCGGTATTCCGCCATGGCAGCCTCCGGCTGTACCTGCTGAGGCTCCTCGACGAGGAGCCCAGGCACGGCTATGAGGTCATCCGGCTGCTTCGCGACCGGTTCATGGGCGTCTACTCGCCCTCCCCCGGCACGATTTACCCCCGGCTGGCCCGGCTTGAGGAAGAGGGCCTGGTCACCCACGACGAGGTCGACGGCCGCAAGGTCTACCGGATCACCGAAGCCGGCCGGGAGGAGCTGCGCAGCCGTAGCGACGAGCTTGACGAGCTCGAGGAAGAACTGTCCGCGTCGGTCAGCGACATCGTCCGCGAGGTCAGGGAAGACGTCAGGCAGACCGTACGCAGCCTCCGCGAGGAGCTGACCTGGGCGGCTCGTGAGTCCCGCCGGATGGGCCGGGAGATGGCCTCCGACGTGCGCGAGCAGGCCAAGCAGGCCCGCGACGAGGCCCGTGAGCAGGCCAGACAGGCCCGCGACGAGGCGCGCGAGCAGGCCCGGCAGGCCAAGGACGATGCGCGACAGGCCCGCGACGGTGCCCGTCAGGACCGGGACCGGGCGCGGGAGACCCGTGAGTCCCCGCGGTCCCGCGACGACGAGCGCGGCGCGGCCTTCGCCGGCGAGGGAGCAGGCCCCGAGGCGGCCCGGCGAGTGCACGAGCAGGCCCGGCGGCTGCGCGAGGAGGCCAAGCGGGCCAGCGAGGAGGCCATGGGCGGCGGCCGGCTGGGCGATCCCGTCGGCGCCCGGTTCCAGGCCGGTGAGCACGACTGGGATCCGGGCGGGGCCGGGTGGAGCGAGGGCCCCGGCTGGACGGACTGGCCCGGACGGCGCGGCTGGGAAGACTGGACGCGGATGCGCGGGCGGCCCGGCTGGCCCGGCTCGCTCGACTTCGGCACCCTGCGCGACCTGGAACGGGTAGCCGTGCAGTTCACCTCCGACCTGCGCAGGCTGGCCATGCAGTCCACGACGGCCGGCGAGAACGTGATCAGCGACCTGCGCACGATCCTGGAAGACGCGCTGGACCGGATCAAGTCCGAGATCTTCGGCTCGGGCCAGGAGGAAGCGGAGCAGGAGAGCCGTGACAACGCCGAGGCCGCGGCGCCCGCCGAACCTCCCGGCGGAGACACTCCCCCCGCGGGCGGCGCCGGGAAGCCGACCGGGCAGGACTGAGAGCCCTTCCCCGTTAGAGGGTGAAGACGATCTTGCCGAACAGGTCGCCGGTGATCATGGCCTGGAAGCCATCGCGGGCCTGGGCCAGCGGCAGCACCCGGTCGATCACCGGGCGGGCCCCGGTCTGCTCGCAGAACCTGGCCAGCCGGCCGAGCTGATCGCGCGACCCCATGGTCGAGCCGGTCACGGACAGCTGGGTGAAGAACACCCGGGTCAGTTCGGCCGACGGGGCATCGCCGCTGGTGGCACCGGAAATGACGATCCGGCCGCCGGGCTTAAGCGACCGGACGGAGTGCGCCCAGGTGGCCTGCCCAACGGTCTCCATCACCACGTCGACCCGTTCCGGCAGCCTGGCCCCGTTCTCGAAGACCTGGTCGGCGCCGAGCTTGAGGGCCCGCTCGCGCTTGGCCTCGCTGCGGCTGGTCGCCCAGATCCGGTAGCCGGCCGCGCGGCCGAGCACGATGAGCGCGGTCGCCACGCCGCCGCCCGCGCCCTGCACGAGCACGGTCGCGCCCGGCTGGACACCGGACTTCTGGAACAGCATCTTGTACGCGGTCAGGTAGGCCGTCGGCAGGCAGGCGGCCTCCTCGAAGGACAGCGCCGGTGGTTTCGGCACCAGGTTGCGCCGCGGTACGCAGACGCGCTCGGCGAAGACGCCGTCGTGGCGCTCGGACAGCAGCGAGCGGCGCGGATCGAGGGTTTCGTCACCGCCGCCGGCATCGGGGTCGGCGATGACCGCGTGCACCATGACCTCGTGGCCGTCCTCGTCGAGCCCGGCGGCGTCGCAGCCGAGCACGATGGGGAGCCGGTCCTCGGAGATGCCCACCCCGCGCAGCGTCCAGACGTCGTGGTGGTTGAGCGCGGCCGCCTTCACGGTGACCGTGGTCCAGCCGTCCGGGGCGGCCGGCTCCGGGCGCTCGCCCAGCTCGAGCCCGGACAGCGGATCATCAGCGTCAATACGCGCAGCAGTCGCAGCAAACATGCCCCACACCCTACAAAACGGGTGGCCGGAGTCCGCGCCCCACCCGGCCCCCGACCCCGTGGGGCGGGCGCGGAGTAGCCCGTGTAGCCGTTGGACCACAGAACGCCGGCGTGCTGCTGGCATCTGCCCGGCCGTTGGTGTAATACTCGGTACCGGCAACAGGCCATTACACACCAACCTCCCCGCAACTCGGGGACGGGCAGCTAGGGATACGGGAGTGGATCTCAACTCCTACGCTGAGCTCGCGGTACGGCTCGTGAATACGGCCGGTGCCGGGGGCCAGGACGGTGACCGGCTCGCCAACCTCGACGGGTTGCGGGCCCTGGTCGCCGACCGCGAGCACCTGAACGCCGGCGTCACCCGCAATGATCTCGACTCGCTGCGAGGGCTGCGCACCGAGCTCCGTGCCTTTTTCGTCGCGTGTTCCGAGGGCGACGGGGAGGACGCCGCCGCCCAGCTCAACGCGCTGCTGATCCAGCACCCGGTCCATCCGCAGCTATCCGGGCACGACGGCCAGCCCTGGCACGTGCACTACACCGAGAGCGGCTCGGTCGCGGACAAGTACGCGGCCGGCGCCGTGATGGGCCTCGCCGTCCGGCTCACCGACGTGGGCATCGACCGGTTCGGCATCTGCCAGGCGGCCGGCTGCCAGGGGGTGTTCATCGACACCAGCACCAGCAACACCAGGCGTTACTGCTCCGAGCGGTGCATGAACCGGGCCAACGTGTCCGCGTTCCGGGCCCGCAAGCGCGGCGAGGACGACGGCGAGGCCAAGACGCCCAGTGCCACGGTGTAGGCCGCGAGTTTCAGATCGTCCCTTTCCGGGCATCTTGACCTGTGATAGGCATCACATACCGATTGCGAAACGTAACATCGAGTTATTCAGCTGGCTATCGGCACGGCATGTGAGGCAAGGGCCGCGGAGCGCCATTAGTTCCGTCATATGGGCCGTGACCTGCGTTATCAAAACGAATCCGAGCGAACACTTCTCAGTTATGTCGATGATCTCTACGATGATCTCACTCGACGCATACGAGACGCTCATCCGGTTGGGGCGGGGATCTCGCGCCGCGGGTGGCTAGCCCAACGGGCACGATGGGAAAAGGGATGGCACATGGCAGCTGAAACTGCAGGGGTCGCCGTAACAACACCGACAGATGTCGGCCTTAAACGGGAGCTTGGGCTGATCGGGGCCACCTGGGCGTCCGAGACGTCGATCATCGGCTCGGGCTGGCTGTTCGCCCCGCTGACCGCCGCGCTGCTGATAGGCGGGGGCGCCGTCGTGGACTGGGTTGTCGCCGGAATCGTGGTTATCGTCTTGGCCCTAGCCCACGCCGAGCTCGGCGCGATGTACCCGGTCTCAGGCGGAACGGCCAGGTTCCCGCACTTCGCGTTCGGCAGCGTGGCCGGCATCGGGTTCGGCTTCTTCGCGTATATGCAGGCGGTCACGATCGCCCCGATCGAATGCTACGCGTTCGTGACCTACGCCTCGTACTACTGGCCTGGTCTCTTCAACGCCCATACCGGCAAGATCACCGGGGCCGGCCTGATTGTAACCGTCATCCTGATGGCGGTCTTCGTCGCGGTCAACTTCCTGGCCATGCGCCACTTCGCCAGGGTCAACAACGCCATCACGTGGTGGAAGGTCGCGGTCCCGGTCCTGGCCATCATCGTGTTGGCGTTCAAGTTCCACCCCGCCAACTTCACCGCCGGGGGAGCAGGCTTCTTCCCGGGCGGGATCAGGGGCCTGACCGCGGCGCTCCCATTGTCCGGTATAATCTTCGCCTACTCAGGCTTCGAGCAGTGCGACCAACTGGCCGGCGAGATCAAGAACCCGGGGCGCAACCTGCCGCGGGCGATCATCATCTCGGTCCTGATCGGCACCGTGATCTACACCCTGCTGCAGGTCGTATTCATCGGCGCGCTGCCCCCGAACCAGGTGACCCATGGGCTCCAGCACATCACTAACCCCCTCATCATCTCGGGGCCGTTCGCTGCTGTTGCGGCCCTGTCCGGGCTCGCCTGGCTGGGGCACATCCTGCGGATCGACGCGTTCATCTCCCCGTCCGGCACCGGTCTCATCTACACGACCGGAACCTCGCGGATCAGCTACGGCCTGGCCAGGAACCGGTACGCCCCGCAGGCCTTCGGCAGGATCAGCGGCAACGGCATCCCGTGGGTCGGGCTGATCTTCGCGTTCCTGTTCGGGTTGCTCTTCCTGCTGCCGTTCCCGAGCTGGCGCTCGATCGTCGGCATCATCGTCGGCGCGAGCGTGCTGATGTACGCGGGCGCACCACTGTCCGTGGGTGCCTTCCGCGGGCAGGTGCCGGATGCGAACCGGCCGTACCGCATGCCGGCCGCCGCGGTCCTCGCCCCAGTCTCGTTCGTGATCGCCGACCTGCTCATCTATTGGTCGGGCTGGCTGGTGGTCTGGAAGCTCGGCATCGTGCTGGTGATCGGGTACGTGCTGATCGGCATCTCGATGGCGTTCGACCCGCAGCGGCCACCGCTGGACTGGAAGTCGGCGGTGTGGCTGCCGGTGTGGCTGATCGGCCTGGGCATCATCTCCTGGCAGGGCCAGTACGGACCGGGCAACACCAAGCACATCCCGTTCTGGTGGGACATGCTGATCGTGGCCGTATTCAGCGTGGCCATCTACTACTGGGCGATGGCGACCAAGCTGCCGCGCGATGAGATGCTCAAACTGGTCAACCGGCAGTCCGGCGAGGAGGAACTGCCCGACACCGGCATCCACCACTGAGTTCAAGCACAAACCGCGAACGGCCCCGCCGCTCAGGCGGGGCCGTTCGTTTTTTACGCCGGGCGGCGGGGCCGCCAGTAGCGGGCGAGGACCCGGCCCTCGATCAGCGGGACCGGCACCGCCCCGAACCGCCGGCTGTCCACGGCGCCGGCCTCCGGATTGTCCGACTCCAGCCACCAGCCGCCGCCGGCCCGGCGGGCGGCGCGCTTGACGATGAGCATCTCCGGCCGCTCCGGGTTCCGGGCCAGCACGACCTGGCCGGGGCGGACCCGGCGGGTACGGCGGATCAGCAGCCAGTCGCCGGGACGCAGGGCGGGTTCCATGGACCGTTCGGCCACCTTGACCCGCAGGATGGGCCAGTGCATACATCTCTCCAGGTGTCGGCGCAGGCAGCAGAGAGTAACGGCTGTTGGCGCTTGAGTATGTCTTAGTACATTCGGTGAAGTTGGGAAATCAGGCTGGCCTGCTGCCGGACAGCCCTAGGGGACGGGCTGTGTCAGGCAAATAGAATTTATTATCGATTTACTCTTGTCAGTGATTTACTAACAGAATATAATTCTGCTAACCGGAAACCACGCGGCTGGCCACCGCCTACGGCACAGTCGTGGTCGAGGACCTGCACGTGGCGGGAATGCTGCGTAACCGCCGGCTGGCCCGGCATCTCGCTGACGCCGGGTTCGGCCAGATTCGCCGCCAGCTCGGCTACAAGACCACATGGCACGGCGGGCGGCTGGTGACCGCCGACCGGTTCTACCCGTCCTCGAAGACCTGCTCGGGTTGCGGCGCAATGAAAGCCAAGCTGCGCCTGTCCGAGCGGATGTTCCGGTGCGAGCGGTGCGGCCTGGTCATGGACCGGGATCTCAACGCCGCCCGTAACCTGGCCGCCCTGGCCGGCGGCGCGTCCTCCCCGAGTCGCGGGGCGACGATAAACGAGCCCGCTGGAAACCCGGAGAAGACCCGCGCCGCGGGCACCGGGTACCGCCACGGGAAGACCGTCCCCGCCACCAGGGATGGCCAGCGCCCGAGCCGCAAGGCACGGGCTGCCTAACAGCGAGATCCCGCCTCAAGCTCACTGGAAAGGTAACGGTAGTGTCGGGTCTGCAAGCTAACAAGTCGGAGAGAGGGAATCGATGAGGCTGCTCACACGCTTGCTCGAGCCGAAAGTCATCGCCCACGCCCACTGCGACCTGCCGTGCGGAGTCTATGACCCGGCGCAGGCCCGGATCGAGGCGGAATCGGTCAAGGCCATCGCGGAAAAGTACGCGCAGAACACGGACCCGGAGTTCCGGGCCCGCGCGATCTTCATCAAGGAGCAGCGCTCCGAGCTGGTCAAGCACCACCTGTGGGTGCTGTGGACCGACTACTTCAAGCCACCGCACTTCGAGAAGTACCCGCAGCTGCACCAGCTGTTCAACGAGGCCACCAAGCTTGCGGGGGCCGCGGGTACCAAGGGCAGCATGGACGTGGCCAAGGCGGACGAGCTCCTGGCCAAGATCGAGGAGATCAACAAGATCTTCTGGGAGACCAAGCAGGCCTAACCGGCGCTGCGGGCGCTGTCTTGCCGCGATACAGCGCGCTACGCGCCCGCCAGCCCGTTCTGGAGGCGTGGATGTCGCGGCCACGACGTGGCCGCGACATCCACGCCTTTTCGACGTGGTGCGGGAGTGACGGAGCTGCTTGCGCGCCGTGCGGCGGTCCGCCGCGACCGCAAGCTAGGCGGCATCGTGGGGTGCCGGGGCGGCTCGGGAGGCTTGTGGGGTGGAGGGTGAGCGCGGGGCCAGTTAGCTGGCGGCGTGCCGTGTTTCTCGTCGCGGCCCGCGGGCGGTAGGTTGCTTGCATTGGGGCAGCGACTGGATACCTGCCCCGGAGGAGAGACGTGACCGAAGACACCGCCGCGACCACGGCCGTGCCGGGCCAGCGGGACCCCGCCGCGGCACAGGCGGATCGCGACACGACGCAAGACCACGTGGCGGTCTGCATGCCCGCCGAGGGCGCCTACCTGTCCGTGCTGCGGACGGCGACGGCGGGCCTGGCGGCCCGGCTCGACTTCACGCTGGACGAGATCGAGGACCTGCGCATCGCCGTAGACGAGGCCTGCGCGATGCTGCTCTCCCAGGCCATACCGGGCACCAACCTGGAGTGCGCCTTCGATCTCGGCGCCGAGGAGATGACGATCACCGTCTCGGTGACCGCGGCCGAGCCGCGGATACCCGCCAGGGACACCTTCGCCTGGACCGTGCTCTCCGCGCTGGCCGGGACGGTCGACTCCCGGCTCGGCCCGGACGACCAGGTGTCCATCGTGCTCCGCAAGCGGCGGGAGAACGTGAACCCGGGGGCCACCGGTACCGTCGGGAACTCCGGGTCGAGGTCCGGGTGAGCAGCGAGTTCGAGGTCCAGGTGACTGAGGATTTCGAGGTCGCCCAGGCCACCACTGAAACCGTGCGGATCGAGCACTCCTCGCCCGACCGGGCGCGCGCCCGCGAGCTGTTCGAGCGACTAGCCGTGCTCGCGCCGGACGATCCCGAACGGGCCCGGATCCGCGGCTACCTGGTGGAACTGCACCTGCCGCTGGTGGAGTACCTCGCGCGCCGGTTCCGCAACCGCGGCGAATGGCTCGACGACCTCACCCAGGTCGCCACGATCGGGCTGATCAAGTCGATCGACCGGTTCGACCTGGAGCGCGGCGTGGAGTTCTCCACCTACGCCACGCCCACCATCGTGGGCGAGATCAAGCGGCACTTCAGGGACAAGGGCTGGGCGGTCCGGGTGCCACGCCGCCTGCAGGAGCTCAAGCTCTCGCTGACCAAGGCCATCGGCGACCTGGCCCAGCGCGAGGGACGCGCGCCGACGGTCAGTGAGCTCGCCGCGCACCTGCAGATGAGCGAGGAAGAGGTGCTGGAGGGCCTGGAGTCGGCCAACGCCTACTCCACCGTGTCTCTGGACGCCCCGGACTCTGGCGACGAGGACGCGCCTGCCGTCGCCGACTCGCTCGGCATGGTCGACGACGCGCTGGAGGGAGTGGAATACCGGGAATCGCTCAAGCCGCTGCTCGAGCAGCTGCCGCCGCGGGAGAAGAAGATCCTGCTGCTCCGGTTCTTCGGCAACATGACCCAGTCCCAGATCGCTGCCGAGCTCGGCATCTCCCAGATGCACGTGTCCCGGCTGCTGGCCAGGACCCTGACTCAGCTTCGGGAGGGCCTGACCACCGAGGAGTGACCTACGGGGCTCGAGCAGCGGAATGCGGCATCTCGAGAGCGTCTAGGAGCGGTTGAGGGCGCGCAGGCTGGCGGGGGTGAACAGAGCGACCAGGCAGCAAGCCGCAACCAGCAGCATGGGCACACCCCAGTCGAGCCGGTGGTCCTTCAGCAGGTAGATTCCCCAGGCGCCGATGGCCAGCTGGGTCATGACGACCGGCGTCCTGGTCCACGGCCTGGCCTTGGCCAGGCCCACGGCGAACAGCGCGAACACCACGGCCACACCGACGGCGATCAGCGTCAGCGCGACGCCGCTGGCCCGCTGATAAGACTGCCCGTCCGCGGTCGCGTCGGCGGCGAAGCCGGCCGCCACGCTCATGCCGACGGCCTCGAGGGCCTGCAGGGCCGCGGCCAGGCGGAGCGCGCGCGGGCGCTCGCCGGGCGCCGCGACCTCCGCCGCAGGCGCGCCCTCCGCCGCAGGTGCGCCCTCCGCCGCAGGTGCGCCCTCCGCTCCGCGCGGCGCAGGTGCCGACGCTGGTGCCTTGGCCGGGGCGGGCTGGCCGGGACCCTGGGCGCGCCGGGGACGTGAGGCAGCGGGTTTCCCGGTCGCCTTCGCCGGTCGCGTCGTCATGTCGTCACACCTATCCGGGTCCAGGGTCGCGTCCGTGTCCAGGGGGTCGCGCAGGTTTCCAGCTTAGGCGGCGGTTAGCCTAAGCGGGTGCGCGGCCTGCTGATCGTCAACCGGCATGCGACGTCGATGACAGCAACCGTCACCGACCTCGCGGTCCGTGCGCTGGCTGGGCTGGTGGACCTGGAGGTCGAACGGACCCAGTACCGCGGCCACGCGCGTGAGCTGGCCGCGGCATCGGACGCGGATCTCGTCATCGTGCACGGCGGGGACGGCTCGATCAACGAGGCCGTCAACGGCGCCATGAGCCGGCTGGACTCCTTTAGCCCCGGGGGGAACGATCGCCCCCAGACCCCCCCTGCTCACGGGGGGCCCGCCCGCCCCCCCATGCCCCCCTGGGCCCCCGGAGGGGGCGACCTTGCCGCCTGTGGCGGCAAGCCGCGGTCGCGATGATACCGGGCGGGGGCGCCAATGTGCTGGCGCGGGCGCTAGGGGTACCGCTCGACGCCGCTGCGGCGATCCGCCAGCTACGGGACGCCATCACGACGGGCCGGCACCGGACGATCGGGCTCGGCCTGGCCGCGGACCGGTATTTCACGTTCAGCGCGGGCTTGGGCATGGACGCCGAGGTGGTGCGGGAAGTGGACCAGATGCGCGCCCAGGGCCGCCGGGAGACCGTGCCGCTCTTCCTGCGGACGATAGTGCGCCAGTATTACCGCGGCACCGACCGCCACCGGCCGGCCCTGACGGTGGAACGGGACGGCGAGCCGCCGATCAGCGGCGTGTTCATGACCATCGTCACCAACCGCTCGCCGTGGACCTACTTCCGCGGTCGCCCGCTGCTGCCCGTTCCTAATCCGGATTTCAACTCCGGGCTCGACCTGCTGGCGCTGCGCCGGATCAGGCTGACCACCATCGTCAATGCGGTCGGCCAGATGCTGTACGTCAGGAGCCGCCCGCCGCGCGGGCGGGACATGCTGTCCGTACTGGGTTCGGAATCCCTCACGCTGCGCTCGGCCCGGCCGATCGCGCTGCAGGCCGACGGGGAATATCTCGGCGAGACCGAGGCGGTGAAATTCCAGTTCGTGCCGCACGCGCTGCACGTCGTGGCGTGATCACAGCGACCTGAACGGGCCTTGCTGACGCACCGAAAGCAAAATGTGATCGATCTGACATTAAATTCGGCTGAAGGTCCGTCGTGGCCTCTTGCGCTTGTCAATCTACCTTGAAAGGCTTGACGCGATGCCTGGTAACGGGGGCGTCTCGCAGGTCCACATCAGCGCTGATGAGGCCTGCACCGCCTTCGGGGCGCGGTAGGGCCGACCTAGTGGCCTGACCGGGTTAATGCTTGGCATCACAGTGGTCTCGGAAAGCCGGGACGACGCTGAAAGACGGCAATGCTCGTGAAAAGCTTCACAAGCTATAGATAGACGCGCAAACCGGACGCATCCGCCGTCGCCCGGTAGCCGAGAAGGAGTGGACATCATGGACTGGCGCCACGAAGCCGCCTGCCGTGAGGTGGACCCGGAACTGTTTTTCCCCATTGGGAACAGCGGTCCGGCGCTGCTCCAGATCGAGGAAGCGAAACAAGTCTGCCGCCGCTGCTCGGTAATGGACGAGTGCCTGCGCTGGGCGATCGACTCCGGCCAGGATGCCGGCGTGTGGGGCGGGATGAGTGAGGACGAGCGGCGCGCGCTCAAGCGCCGGACGATCCGGCTGCGGGCCCGCGCGCACGTGTGACCGGCACGTGTTTAACCGGCATTAAGCTGCCCGCCTCCCGCGGCCTCGTTACCCACGGGCAGGTCCACCAGCGCCTCGGTGCCGCCGCCGGGCCTGGGGGTGATCCGCAGCCGCCCGCCAAGTTCCCCCACCACCAGCGTGCGGACGATCTGCAGGCCGAGGCTGGTGGCCGAGTCCAGCTCGAACCCCTCGGGCAGGCCCACGCCGGTGTCCGATACCGTCACCGTCAGCCGCTCCGGTTCGCGCACCACGACGACCTCGATCAGCCCCTGCTCCCTGGTGGCCTGCCGCCCGGAGAAGCCGTGCTGCAGCGCGTTCTGCAGCAACTCGGTCAGGACCATGGCCAGCGGGGTCGCCACCGCCGCGGACAACTGGCCGAACGACCCGGTGATCTTCGGGATCACCGGGACCTCGGCGGCGGACACCTCGCCGGCCATCATGGCCACCCGGTCGGCGATGTCGTCAAAGTCGACGGCCTCCTCGGGCGCATGGGACAGCGTCTCGTGCACCACCGCGATCGAGCCGACCCGGCGGACCGCCTCGTCGAGCGCGGCGCGCGCCTCGGGCGCTCGCAGCCGCCTGGCCTGCAGCCGGAGCAGGGCGGCCACCGTCTGCAGGTTGTTCTTCACCCGGTGGTGGATCTCCCTGATCGTGGCGTCCTTGGTCATCAGCTCGCGCTCGCGGCGGCGCAGTTCGGTGACGTCCCGCACCAGCACCAGGGCGCCGGTCCGGCTGCCGCCCACGATCAGCGGGATCGAGCGCAGCTGGACCACCGAGCCGTTGCCGTCCACCTCGGCCTCGCGCGGAGCGCGGCCCGCGGCCACTACCATCAGCGACTCGTCGAGCGGCTCGTCCGAGGCGACCAGGCCGGCCGTGACCAGGCTGAGCTCGGCGCCGATCAAGTCGGCGGCCACGCCGAGGCGGCGGTAGGCCGACTGCGCGTTCGGGCTCGCGTAGGTGACCCGCCCGGACCTGCCCAGCCTGAGCAGCCCGTCGCCGACGCGCGGCGACCGGACCAGCATGGCGTCGGCACCGGGGTACGGGAACGTCCCCTCGGCCACCATCCGGGCCAGGTCATCCGCGCCCTGCAGATAGGTGAGCTCGAGCCGGCTGGGGGTCCGGGCCGAGTTCAGGTTGGTGCACCGCTCGATGACGGCGATCACCCGGTTGGCCCGGGTCACCGGGATCCCCTCGGTGCGCACCGGGACCCCGTTCGCCCACTCCGGGTCGCTCTCCCGCCAGATACGCCGCTCGTCCCTGGCTACGTCGAGCACCCGCTGGTCCTCCGGCCCGGCGAAGGTGCCGACCACGTCGTCGTGAAGCGAGGTCGGCCCGGTGGTGGGGCGCATCTGGGCGATGGCCAGCCAGCCGGTGCCGTCCTTGGCCGGCGCCCACAGGATCAAGTCGGCGAAGGACAGGTCGGCGAGGAGCTGCCAGTCCGACACCAGCGAGTGCAGGTACTCGACATCAGCCTCACCGAGGCTGGTATGGCTCCTGGCCAGGTCGTTCAGCGTGGGCACAGCATCATCATCGCATCCCGGGCCGCAGATCATTCCCCGCGAAGCGATGCGCGATCGATCACACCCGCTTCGGCTCCCGCGGCGGATGGGCGGACGGGCGGACGGGCACGACTTTGCGGCCGCCGCGCGCGGTGGCCGCGGTTGCGCGAGGATGATAAGAATTGACGTTCACCCTCCATTAAGGCAATCATTCCGGATGACCGCTTCTCTGCTCCCGGCCGACGACACGCCCGAGGTTCCCGGCGCGGGCCAAGGGGTGAGCACTGGGCCGCGGCTGCCCAAGTACTACCAGGTGAAGCGCCAGCTGCTGGAGCTCACTGCCGCGCTGGACGCCGGCAGCCCGGTTCCGCCGGAGCGAGAGCTTGCTCGCTCGTACGGGACCTCGCGGACCACGGTCAGGCAGGCGCTCGCCGAGCTGGTCATCGAGGGCCGGCTGCTGCGGATGCAGGGCAAGGGCACCTTCGTGGCCAAGCCCAAGGTGGCGCAGCCACTCGAGCTGGCCAGCTACACCGAGGGCATGCGCGCGCACGGCCTGCACCCGCAGACCAAGATCCTCGACATCGGGTATGTCACGGTGGACGAGCCGCTGGCCGAGCTGCTCGGCATCCGCCCGGGCGGCCGCGCGCTGCGCATCCACCGGCTGCGGCTGGCCGACGGTGAGCCGATGTCGATCGACACCTCGCACCTGCCCGCCCGGCGCTTCCCCGGGCTGCGCAAGCAACTGGAGCGGCACCGGTCGCTGTACGAGACGCTGCGCTCGGCGTACGGCATCCAGCTGGCCGAGGCGGAGGAGACGATCGAGACGGTACTTGCGGACCCGCATGACGCCCAGCTGCTCGAGGTGGACGCCGGGCTGCCGTTGCTTTTGCTGTCCAGGCACGCGTACGACGTCACCGGCGAGCCGGTGGAGTGGGCGCAGTCGTGGTATCGGGGCGACAGGTATAAGTTCGTGACCAGGCTCCGCCGGTGAGGCAGCCGCACCCGGGCCCGCCCCCGCGCCGCCCCGGCCAGTGGTCCTGCCACCGGTCCTGATCGTCAGCGGCACTGGCACCGAGGTTGGCAAGACCGTGGTCACCGCGGCCGTCGCGGCCCCGGCGGCTGGCGACGGCCGGGGTGATCATCGGCGCCTGGCCGGCCGAACCGGGCCTCGCGGAACCGGCGATCGTGTTCGGCCTGTTCACCCGGTGGTTCCACCGCTACGCCCTGCTCGCGGGCTGGCTGGCCGGAATGATCTACGGCACGATCGCCGCGTACAACGTGTCGACTCCGACCGCCGCTCACTGGGGCGGGTCGGTGAACACCTGGTGGGGTCACACCTACTACATCGGCCTGACCGCGGTCATCCTCAACCTCGCGGTCTCAGCGATCCTGACCCTCGTCCTGCGGGCCACCAGGGTCCCGGCGGGCGCCGACGAGACCCTGCGGCAGCAGTACACCGCCGATCCCGTCGAGGCGCCGACGCCGGCCCCGGCCGCGGCCGTCCTGGGCAGCGACGTATCCGGCGGGGGCGGGGACTAACCTCAAGCGACGAGTCGGCTCGCCAGCCTCAAGGCGCCGAGCCGACTCCTCGATGGCCGACATGGACTCGGCCAGGGAGAAGAGCGGGCTGGCCAGGATATCGGCCGCTTCGAGGCGCATGAGGTCGTCCCTGCTCCGGTCCAGCTCCGGCTCGGCGGCCAGCCGGAACGCGTGCCGGAGCCTGGCCCGCTCCAGTTCGTTCCGGACGCTGCGGGCGTTGGCGAATCGCGGCTGCCCCATCCGCAGGGTCAGGTACTCGCCGAACGCCAGCTCCGCCTCGGGGGACAGGTAATAGGCCGAACGGTCGAGCATGGCCCGGCCGATGGCCGCCAGCTCATCCAGCTTGTACGGGGCGAAGTCGAGGTGATGCGCGATCCGCGAGCTCATGCCGGGATTGCTCTCGAAGAACACGTCCATGCGGTCCTTGTAGCCCGCCAGGATCACCACCAGCTTGTCGCGGTTGTTCTCCATCACCTGGAGCAGGATGTCGATGCACTCCTGCCCGTAGTCCTTTGAATCACCGGGCCGGTACAGGTAATACGCCTCGTCAATGAAAAGGACCCCGCCCATGGCCCGTTCGAGCGTGCGCTTCGTTTTCGGCGCGGTATGCCCGATGAATTCTCCGACCAGGTTGTCGCGCATAGCGTGGACGAGGTGTCCCTTTTCCAGGTAGCCGAGCCGGTACAGCAGATCGGCCATCTGCAGCGCCACGGTGGTCTTCCCGGTTCCCGGGTCGCCGGTAAAGCACATGTGCAGGTTGGGCCGGGGAGCGTCCAGGCCGAACCGGTGCCGGACCCGGTCGACCAGCAGGAGCGAGGCGATCTCCTCCACCTTCTTCTTCACCGGCATGAGACCGACCAGCTGATTGTCCAGGGCGGTGAAGATCTGTTCGATGTCCGCATCCCGGCGCTCGTCGGAGAGGCTGACGGTCGCCTCGGGGTGTAGCACCTCGACACGCCGGCTGGCCCGGGACGTCCGGTCGTGCTTTGGCCGCGCGACGCCCGCCTGGGATGGCTGGGAATCGTCAGCACCGGTCTGCGACCATGCGTTGCGGGCGAGAGCCGTTATCATTCCAAGAACGGCCGCAATTGCGCCGAATACTATGACGTAAGCATGGGGCAGGTAATACCAGGCCATAGAAATAATGACCAATATCGCGAGTAGCAGTATTGCTGTTTTTGCATATCTAAGCTTGAAGCCATACATAGGGATTCGAGCGTAACCAGCCGGGCAGGCGCTGGTCAAGCGGGCCGGACGGGCTCAGGGGGCCGGGTCCTGGCCGCCGTGGCCGTACGCCGCGCGTCCCCGGCTGGCGCCGCGCTGGAACCCGGCCAGCCGGGTCCTGGCCGCGTCGGCCGACCGGACCGGCCCGGCGGCGTCCGGTCGCGGGCGGCCGATAGCGCCGGGCACCAGGTTCGCCCGCGGTGCTCGCACCGGCAGGCCAGCCGCTGTCACGCCGCTCGCGGCCGGTGCGGGGACGGTCCTGGCGGCGTCCCAGCCGTTGTCGGCGGGCGCCTCCCAGCTGCACCCGGCCGCCGTGGCAGCACCGGACAGCGTGCGGCGAGTGCTGAACCAGTCCGACTCGACCGCCTCGTAGATAGGCAGCCGCCGCTCGCCCGCGGGATCCTCCGCCGGGCTCGGCTGGGACTGGTGCGGTGATGGCCCAGACCGGCTATTCGCCCGGGATGGCGTGAGCGCTCGCAGCCGCCAGGCGACCCGCGGGCCGCTTACCGCCTCGGTCGGGCGGGCCTGGGCTTCCGGCTCCGGCGAGGCGAAGCTGGTCGGCCCGGCGGCCTCCGGCAGCACGATGATGGGGTCAGGCAGCCATACCAGCGCGGTGAGCCCGCCGGAGGCGGCCGGCTGCAGCCGGACTTTGATGCCGTGCCGGGCCGCGAGCCTGCCCACCACGAACAGGCCGATGTTCCTGGAGACCGCGACGTCGACCGGCGGCGGGTGCTCCAGCCACCAGTTGACCTTCGCCATCTTCTCCGGGTTCATGCCGACGCCCTGGTCGGCGACCTCGATCAGGACGCCGCCGGCGGCCAGCGTGCCGCCGGAGATGTCGACCGGGGTATCGGTGGCCGACAGCGACGCCGCGTTCTCGGCCAGTTCGGCGACCAGGTGCACCAGGTCGTTGACGGCGGGGCCGGATACCGCGATGTCCGGCTGCATGCTGACCGAGACGCGCTCGTGCCCCCCGGTCTGCGCGACCGCGGCCCCGATCACGTCCACCAGCGTGGCCGACCGGTCCCACCGCCCGGGCAGCTCCTGACCGGCCAGGACGAGCAGGTTCTGGGAATAGCGGTGCATCCGGGTCGCCAGGCGGTTCATGGTGGCCAGGCTCGCCCGGCGCCCGGCGTCGTGCTCGTCCCGGCCGAGCTCGTCGATGAGCCGGAGCTGATACTCCATCAGCGACTGACCGCGGCCGGACAGCTCGGCGAACATCTCGCTGAGCTTCCAGCGAAGCCCGGCCTCGTGGCTGGCTAGCCGCAGCACGTCCCCTTGCACCTGGGCGAAGGCGCGCGCGACGTCGCCTATCTCATCGAGAGCGGAGACGCCGACGGCCTTGACGGCTAGAGGCCTGCCCTGCCCGTCGTCGGCCGTCCTGATGGTGCGGAGCGCCTCGGGCAGCCAGAGCTCGGCCAGCTCGACGGCGCCAGCCCGCACCTGGTGCAGCGGCCGTGTTACCGACCTGATCAAGGTCATCGCAGACCACAGCCCCAGCGCCAGGACCGTACCCGCGAAGACCAGGCCCAGGATGCCCGACACGACGGCCCCGTCGTGCATCGAACTGACATGTGCGTGAGCCGAAGCGCGCTGGAAGGCGCCGACCGCGCCGACGACGCCGACGGCCGCGAGGGCGGCGGCGGCGGCCGAAACGGCCGCCAGCAGGCACAGGCGGGTACCGACGAGCCAGTTCGGCCGCGCGAAGGAGGAGGAGGAGGAGGAGGAGGAGGAGGCGGCGGCGGATCCGGCTCGGGAGGCCACGACGACCTCCCGCCCGGCGTCGTGCGCATGGCCCTCCGCCGACTCGTGCGGGCCGTCATCGGCCCGCCAGAAGAAATCGGCGGCCACGAGGACGGCGACCGCGAGCACCAGGGCCGCCAGGACGACTTCACTATGCATTTCTGGTCACCCGGTCAACGGCCGGGAGCCGACGCAGCGCTGGAACCGGCACGGCATCCCTTCCTGCAGTATCGTGCGAGCGAGACGCCCGGCGCGCCAATGGCAACTCTAGCCGGTACCCGGGAAACATTTGCGGGTTTTACATTTACCCGGAAATTTCGCCAGCGCTTTCGGCCCGGCCGCGGTTCGGCCAGAAGGCGGATGCGGGCCGCAACGAATTACGCATCTCAAGCGCTGCCTCGCCGCACTGCTCACGGCGGTAACAGCGGTTTCTCGCATGACTACGGCAAGCAGACTTCCGGTTAGTTCTGGTTAGCTATTCATCAGCTATTCATTATCAACCGGGGTACGTATGTTGCGGCACGACCTATGATTCCCCATTTCCGCTGCTGGTGATGTAGCCGCTATCGCGAGATTCAGCATCCTTATCACGCGGCGCGGAACCTGACCGTATCGTTTGGAAGGCAGCCAAAAGCCGCGAGCATGAGCGCGGGAAGGCTGTAGGCCGGGGCTAGCGCGAGGCCGAGAGGAAGGAAAATGACGGAAAGACTGGTGACGGCTGCCCCGGAAACGACTCAGATCGTGCCCGCCCGGCTGGAGCCCGACGCGATCGGGGCCGCCCAGGACACGATCATCGGAATGGCCAACTCCGCGCCGACGGTGGCAATCGGCTATCGCTGGCCGGGCTGGCCGCGGCGGCGGCCTACGGCAGCGGGCCGGTCATCATCCTGTGCGGTATCCCCATGCTGGTCATCGCCAACGCTTACCGCCGGCTGAACCTGTGGAGCGCCAACTGCGGCGCATCGTTCGAGTGGGTCGGCCGGGCGATCGACCCGTACCTCGGGTTTCTTACCGGGTGGCTGATGATCGCCGCCAGCCTCATCGCGGCGGTGGCGGGCGTGGTGGTGCTGGCGCCGTCGCTCCTGGCCATCGTCGGCGGCAGCGCGCTGAGCACCTGGCCGAACATCTTCATCAGCACCTCCGTCATCGTGGTCCTGCTGGTGATCGCGGTGGCCGGCATCCGCCTCACCGCGCGTACCCAGGTCGCCATGGGCGTGATCGAGTACGTGATCCTCATCGGCTTCTCGGTCTGGGGTCTCGTGGTGGCATTCAGCCACACCACCCCGGCACCTTCCCGATCACCCGTGAGTGGTTGAACCTCAGCGGGATCGGCGGGCACGGCAGCCTGGCGTCGGGCCTGCTCATCGCGGTGTTCATGCTGGCCGGCTGGGACGCCACGGTCTACGTCAACGAGGAGGTGAAGCACCGGCGGCGTCAGCATCGTCATCCTCGCCCGGATGATCTACGGGATGGCGAGCCACCGGGTGCTGCCCTCGATCCTGGGCAACGTGAGCCCCCGCTTCGCCACCCCGGCCTTCGCCAGCGTCGTCGTCGGCGTGATCCTGGTCGCGGTCACCTGGATCTACCTGCTCTCCGGCTCGATCGCGAACGCCTTCACCCAGCTGATCGACGTGACCGGCGTGCTGTACGCCAGCTTCTACATCCTGACCTCGTTCTCCGCCATCGTGTACCACCGGCGGCGCATCTTCAGCGATGCGTGGGACGCCGTGCTCCTCGGCATTCTTCCCCTGGCCGCCGCCGGTTTCCTCGTCTGGATCGTGATCAGGTCCTGGCAGAACGCGCCCGCGTCGCAGCGGTGGTCGCTGTTCGGCATCGTCGTCGCGGGACTCATCCTGATGCTCATCGCCCGCTACGGCCTGCGATCGTGGTTCTTCCGGATCCCGCGCGAGAGCGCGCCGAGATAAGCGGCGGCAGTACGAGCTCACCCGGCCTGGTGCTGCGGATCGTGCGCTACTGCTGCTGTGTCACCTGTCCCGCTGGCATCGTCCGTACCGCGGCATACGATGTGAATGTCCCATTCATGCAGCTGGGACGACATGGCTGGGACATCCACGCCGTATGAACCGCCGGGGCAGCGGCCGCCGGGCCGGATCACGCGCCACCACCGCCACAGCGATCGCTCCGCCGATGCCCGGCCTCGGAAGGCGAGCCCCGGCCGGCCCGCGGATAGCCCCTAGCCACCAACGTAAGCCGAACGATCCCGGCCAGACCGCACATAACGGCAGGAGCGCCACGACGATGTGACATCGCCGTGGTCAGGACCATGCGACTTCACCGTGCTCGTCTGGGCGCGAGCGGCAGGCGGACCCTAAACTGTCACTAAATGTGTTATTGACATTACAGAAAGCGAAAGTTTGCAGGTGAATGGCTATTCATAATATGCGTTGAAAAGATTACTCTAAGTACTAACTGGCTCGCATTAACCGTGAATGCGGGCGGTCCGAGCAAGAGGGGTCCGGAATGCCTGGGACGCGGCATGAACCGGCGACCGCCCCCGCACGGGTCACGACCCGGCGCGGCTGGTCTGCCGTGCGCCCGCTTGAACCCGCCCTGGAGGCGCTCCACCGGACCGCCGCCACCCCCGTGACGGCCCGGCTGGCCTGGTGGCGCGCGGCGGTCGCGGCCGACCCCGGCGCCGTCCCCCTGCTGCTGGCGTTGCGCGGGCACGGCGGCACGATAACTGCTGCCACGCTGGTCGCGCTGCGCGACGAGGACGGAGACCCGCGGATAACCTCGGTCCGGCCGGATCCGGCGGCACGCGCTGACCGAGACGATCCGCTTCGAACGCCAGGCGGGCCGGCTGAGGCGGCTGCGCGACGAGATCGAGGCCGTGCACCAGGCCCGCGACCATGACGCCGGGCGGGTGAGCGACCTGGATGACCGGACCGGCCTGGCGTTCTGGCGTTCGGCGTACGACGGGCACGCCGCCCTCGGCGAGCTGGAGGTCGCCACGCTGCGCCTGGACGGGCACCTGGCCGCCTACGTCGTCGCGCTCGTTGACTCGCCCGCGTACCGGGTATTCGACGGGCGGTTCGCGCCGAAGTGGCGGCTGTACTCCCCGGGGCGGCGGCTGGAAGCGGCAGTGGTGGAGCGCGCCCGCCGCGGCCGCTTCCTCGAACTCGACTGGATGAGCAGTGTCGCCCCGGAGAAGCTGGTCGCCTGCACCCGGGCGGACCCGCGGTGGGCCGTCACCGCGGCCGGTGACCGGCGGCCGGCCCTGCCCGGCGCGGGCGGGGGCTGCCTGTCCGTGGCGGCGGCACCGTGAAGGCGGCACCGTGAAGGCGGCACCGTGAGGGACGCACTGTGAAGGACGCGCCGTGAAGGCGGCGGTAACCCTCCTGAGCAGCATGCTCACCGCCGCGGCCGCGCTGCCGTACATCCTCGATATCGGGCGCGGGCGGGCCAGGCCCAGGATCGCGTCCTGGGGCATCTGGACTGTCGTGCAGGCTATCGGGGCCGCTTCCGCGTTCGCCGCCGGCCAGCTGCCTGGAGCGTGTTACACCCTGCTTTGCGCGGCGGGCTGCGCGCCGTGATCTTCCTGGGGTGGCGGCACGGGAGCAGGGAGTTCGGGCGGCTGGACGCGGTGTGCGTGACCCTGGCTGCCGAAGGCGTGGCGCTGCTCGCGGTGGCCTCGTGGATGCCCCGGCTGATTCCGATGTCATGGGCGGTCGCCGTGTCCGTGGCGACCGACTTCCTGGCCTACCTGCCGACGTTCCACCACGCGTGGCGCAGGCACAGCGAGGAGCCCTGGCTTCCCTACGCGATGTTCGGCGCTGCCGCTGGCCCGGTGCTTCTCGTCGCCGACTTCCGGGTCCTCGCCGGGGTGATCTACCCGACGTACCTGTTCGCCGCGGACGCGGTCATGGTGATCATGATCCTGGCCAGCCCGCACCGGACGGCGCCGCTGCCGTCGGCGAACCGGTCGCGGACATCCCTGGCGGAACCCCCGATGCGGCTGTCGGTCGCGTCGGCGCAGTGGCGGCCGGTAACCGGCAAGGACTGGCGGCAGTCCGACCTCATGCCCGGGATGGCCCAGCGGGTGCGGGGCTACCGCTAGGGCCCGCGCGCGGCCCTGCGAGCTAGCTGGGCCTGCTAGCTGGGCCTACTAGCTGGTAACGTCGCTGACGTGGTGCGGCTATCTGGTCATGGCGGTGCGCACGCGGTGGCGGTCGCGCGGCGGTACGGCGTATCGGTGATGTTCACGCTGTCCGGCGGGCACGTGTTCCCGCTCTACGACGCGGTGGTCAAGGACGACGCTGGCCCTCCGATGCGCCTGGTGGACGTGCGGCACGAGCAGACCGCGGTGTTCGCGGCGGAGGCGACCGCACGGCTGACCCGGACGCCGGGGCTGGCCGTGGTCACGGCGGGCCCGGGCGTGACGAACTCGGTCAGCGCGGTGACCACCGCGTGGTTCAACGGCGCCCCGGTGGTCGTGCTGGCCGGGCGCGCCCCCGACTACCGCTGGGGCGCGGGCGGTCTGCAGGAGATGGATCATCCGCCGCTGCTCGCGCCGGTCACCAAAAAGGCCTGGACCGAGCACCACACGGCGCGGCTGGCGGGGTCGGTGGACGAGGCCTTCCGGCTGGCGACAAGCCCGCACCGCGGGCCGGTGTTTCTCGACGTCTCGCTCGAGGCGCTCTACGGCCAGGCCGAGACGGACTGGCCGGCGTCCGGCCCATCGGCGGTGATACAGCCGCCCGACGACGGGCAGGTGGAGCGGATCGCCCTATTGCTCCGAACGGCCCGGCGTCCTGTGCTCGTGCTCGGCTCCGATGTTTGGCTGGGCGGCGCCGAGGACGCGGCCCGGCAGGCCGCCCAGGAGCTGCGCCTGCCGGTGATCGCCAACGGCCAGGCCCGGGGAGTGCTGCCGCGCGGTCACGAGCTGCTGGTGACCCGGGCCAGGTCCGCGGCGCTGCGCCAGGCCGACCTGGTCATCGTGGCCGGGACGCCGCTGGACTTCCGGCTCGGGTACGGATCGTTCGGCCCGAAGGACGCCCCGGCCCGGGTGGTTCACGTGGCCGACGCGCCGGGTGGGATCGCGACGCACGTCCCGCTGGCCGCCTCGGCCACGGGCGACCTGGCCGCGTTCTTCACCGCGCTGGCGGCAGCCGGCCCAGCGGCTGGCCCAGCGGCTGGCCCAGCGGCTGGCACTGCGGCTGGCCCAGCGGCTGGCAGCCTCCAGCGGCTCACTGCGGCTGGACCGGCGGACCCGGAGTGGGTGCCGGGCCTGACCGAGGCGGTCAAGGCCGCGCTGGCCGCCGACGGGCCGCTGCTGGCCAGCGACGCCGATCCGGTGCACCCGGCCCGGATCTACGGTGAACTGCTCAAGGTCCTGGACGACGACGCGGTGGTCATCGGCGACGGCGGCGACTTCGTTCTCGTTCGCCGGCAAGTACGTCGAGCCGGCTAGGCCCGGCGGGTGGCTCGATCCCGGCCCGTTCGGCTGCCTGGGAACGGGGCTCGGCTACGCCATCGCGGCCCGGGCCGCACGCCCGGCCGCGCAGGTCGTCCTGCTGCTCGGCGACGGCGCGGCCGGCTTCTCGCTGATGGACGCGGACACGCTGGTCCGGCACCGGCTGCCCGTGGTCATCGTGTGCGGGAACAACGCGGGCTGGGGCCTGGAGCGGCATCCGATGCGCGCGCTCTACGGCTACGACGTGGCCGCGGACCTGCAGCCGGGCTGCCGCTACGACGAGGTGGTGCGCGCCCTCGGCGGCGCCGGCGAGCTCGTCACCAAGGCCGCGGACATCGGTCCCGCGCTCGCGCGCGCCTTCGCCGCCGGGGTTCCCTACCTGGTCAACGTGGTCACCGACCCGGAGATCGCGTACCCGCGCTCGACCACCGGCGTGTAGGCGGCCGTGCTGACTGACGGTCTGGCCCGGTCAGCGGCGGAGCCCGGTTAGCCGATCGTGGCGATCAGGTCGCCTTCCTGCACCACGTCGCCCTCCGCGACGTGCATCTTGGCGATCACGCCGGGGCCTTCGGCCAGAACCGGGATCTCCATCTTCATCGACTCGAGGATTACCAGGGTGTCACCGTCATCGACGTGATCGCCCTCCGCCGCGACTACCTTCCACACGTTCGCTACCATCTCCGCGCGGACCTCAGCCACCGGTGACTCCTCTTGTCGTTACCTAGGACGCAGCTTGCTCACCAGGGACGTATCGTAGTCCCCGCTGACGAACTCCGGGCTGGTGAGCAGGTCTGCGTGGAACGCCAGGTTGGTTTTCGGCCCCGTGATGCGGAAGGCCGCCACCGCCTCCCGCGCGCGTTCCAGGGCTTGGGCCCGGTCGGCGCCGTGGACGCAGAGCTTGGCCAGCAGCGGATCGTAGAACGGCGTCACGGTGTTGCCGGCCTGGTAGCCGGCGTCCACCCGGATGCCGTCGCCCGCGGGTTCGGCCCACTCGGTGATCGTGCCGGGGCCGGGCAGGAACCGGACCGGGTCCTCGGCGTATACCCGCAGCTCGAGCGCGTGCCCGACGGCCCGGATGGCGGCCGGGTCGAAGGACGGCGGCTCGCCCGCGGCGACAAGGAACTGCTGCTCCACCAGGTCGATGCCGGTGACCAGTTCGGTGACGGGGTGCTCGACCTGCAGCCGAGTGTTCATCTCGAGGAAGACGAACGCGCCGGCGCCGACGTCCACCAGGCACTCGACCGTCCCGGCGCCGCGGTAGCCCACGGCCTCCCCGGCCTGGACCGCGGCGGCCAGCATCCGCTCGCGCAGCCCGGCGGAGACGCCTGGCGACGGAGTCTCCTCGGCGACCTTCTGGTGCCGTCGCTGCACCGAGCAGTCACGCTCGCCGAGCGCGAGCACCCGGCCGTCGGCCAGGCCGAGGATCTGCACCTCGACGTGCCTGGCTTGCGTCACGAACCGTTCGAGCAGGATCTCCGGTGAGCCGAAGAATCTCGTCGCGCGCGACGTGGCGGTCTCGAACGCCGCCCGCAGCCCCGCCTCGTCCGCCGCCACGCCCATGCCGATGCCGCCGCCCCCGGCGGCCGCCTTGACCATGACGGGATAGCCGATCCGGTCCGCCTCCGCAACCGCCGTGACCACGTCCGTGACGGGCTCCCTGGTACCCGGCGAGACCGGCACGCCCGCCCGCTCCATCAGATTCCTCGCCCGGATTTTGTCCCCCATCTGCTCGATGGCCTCGGGATCGGGCCCGACCCAGGTCAGCCCGGCCGTGATCACCTGGCGGGCGAAGTCCGCGTTCTCGGCCAGGAAGCCATAGCCCGGGTGCACCGCCGCCGCTCCGGTCTTGCGGGCCGCCTCGATGAGCGCCGCGGCGTCCATGTAGCTGCGGGCCGGCTGAGATGGGCCGATGTGCACGGCCTGGTCGGCCTCGCGTACATACGGCAGGCCGGCGTCGGCGTCAGAGTAGACGGCGACCGTCCGGATCCCGACTCGCCTGGCGGTCCTCAGCACCCGGCTGGCGATCTCCCCCCGGTTGGCGACCAGCACCGAATCAAGCATCCGCCCAGCCTAGTGGCCTGCGGCCCAGGCGGCGCCCGCCGCGCTGCCATGGCTCAGACGCGCGAGACGGGACGCGGATGGCGGGCTGCGAATAAGGGTGACGGAATTGCCATCACATCTGGATGACGGAGCGGCGGCTCACCACCCGGCTGAGGGCCTCGACCGTGGCCGGGTCGTACTCGCTGGCCGTGTCCAACCGGAGCCGCTGCACCGCGGCCGCGGCGTGGCCCGGGTCAAGCGAGCTGCCCACCAGGTCGTCGAAGGCGTTGGCCGCCTTGATGATGCGGCTGCTCAGCGGCGGCTCGGAGAAGCCGGCGCGGCCGGCGGCCGCCGCCTCGGGGTCACGGTAGGGATCATTCTGCCGGCGCACGATCTCGGCGACGGAGCCGAGCACCTGGGCCTGCTGGATCACGTCGGCGCCGAGTTCGGCGATCCGCTGCTGGTCCTGCCGGGATACCAGCACGGTGGCCCCGCCGGGAATCGGATCGCGCAGCGACAACTGGCCGATGTCGTGCATGAGCGCGGCGTACTCGAGCTCGAGCAACTCGGGCTCGTGGATGCCGAGCTCCCGGCCGATCGCGACCGCGAGCCTGCTGACTCGTTCGGAATGACCGGCTTCGACGTACCCGCCGATCTCGGTCACCTTGGCCAGCGCCCGTACGGTCTGCAGGTAGGTGGCCCGGATCCCGGCGTACCGGCGGAACGCCACCTGGGTGACGAGCAGCGGCGCGGTGAACACGGCCAGCGCGGCCAGCCCCATTACCTCCGCCGCGAACGCGATCAGCAGCGCCGAGGCGCCAACCGCCGCGCCCAGCGGCAGCTGGACGCGCATCTCGTCCACCAGCGCGACCCGGAACCTGGCCCGCTGCTCGTCGACCCGGAGCAAGGCGGTCAGCACCGCCTCGAGCAGCAGAGCGAGCACGGTCAGCGCGGTCATCAGGGTGACGGCGAGGCCCCAGTGCTTTTCCACGGCGCTGTTCCCGGCCAGCGGCCGGAAGACATAGGCGACGCAGGCGACGCAGAGCAAGCGCGTGGCCATGCCGCTGACCCGGGCCGGGCGGCCGACGGCTAGGTGCGGTAGCGCGCCGATGATCATGCCGATAGTGGCGACGGTCACCACCTGCTCGGCGCTGTACTGGACGAGGTGTGTGCCGACCCTGATGAGCAAGGCGTAGGCGAGCGCGCCCGCGAACCCGATCGGGGCGGTCTCCCGGTCGCCCGGCAGGTTGAGGCGGAGCAGCTCCCCGAACGCGATCAGCGCGCCGAACGCGATCGCGATCCGGGGGTCCTTCAGGCCCACCGCAGCGGTCTTCGCCACCGCGGCTACCAGCCACACCCCGGCGGCCACCACCAGCAGCAGCTGACCGGAGTCCCGTACGTGCCAGGGATACCTGCGCAGCTCGCGGGGGTGGGCCGGGGTTCGCCCCGCTGAATCGGTCATCGCAGTCCCTACAGGCTGTCGATGACCCGGATGGGGGCGCCTGGGTCGTCGTGATCTTGCGCGGTGACGGTGGCCAGGTCATCGGCCGCGATCACCGATGGCGCGGTGAGCTGCCAGCCTTCGCGCTTGAGCGCGGCGACGAAGGCGTCCACGAAGGCCGGGTCGAATTGGGTGCCTGACCACTTCCTCAGCTCCTCGATCGCCTCGCTGACCGGGCGCGCGCCCCGGTAGGAGCGGGTCGAAGTCATCGAGTCGAACGCGTCGGCGACCGCCAGCACCCGCGCGAACTCGGGGATCTCACCGCCGGCCAGACCCATCGGGTAGCCGCGCCCGTCGATCCGCTCGTGGTGGTGCATGATCCCGGCCAGCGCCTCGTCAAGGAACCCGATCTCCCGGACGATGTCGAGCCCGCGCATCGGATGTAGCTGGATGGCCTCGTACTCCTCCTCGGTCAGCTTTCCCGTCTTCTGCAGCACCTTGGTCGGCACGCCGAGCTTGCCGACGTCGTGCAGCATCCCTGCGTATCTGATCGCCTCGACGCGCTCAGCCCGCATGCCGATCTCGCGCGCGATCATGACCGAACCCCGGGACACCCGGTCACTGTGGCCGCGGGTGTAAAAGTCCTTGGTCTCAACCGCCTGGCACAGCGCGCCCACCGTGGCCTCGTAGGCCTTCTGCTGCTCGGCGAACTGCGTCACCGCCCAGCGGGCGACGAACAGCGGGATCAGCACCAGCAGCGGCGCGAAGAACCCGACCACACTCCACAGTGCGGCGATGAGCAGGCCGTAGGCCGCGTAGCCGAGGTCGGAAAGCAGCAGCCGCGCGCTCAGGCCGACGCCTGCCCCTTGACCTCCGGAAGTCCCCGAGGACATCCCGTCCCGCCGCCGGGTCAGCCAGAGCACGCCGCCGAGCAGGCCGTGATTGGCCGCGACAAGAATCAATGCCGCGGCGGCGAACGGCGCGATGATGGCCGGAAAAGACTTTTCGCCCGGCAGCCCGACCTGGCCGCCGAAGGCGAGAAATGCGCGGCCGGCTAGGTACGCGCTAAGCGCGTACATCGCCGTATTGAAAACGCGCTGCAGCAGGTGCGGACCGCGGCGCAGCCCCAATGCGGTACAGGCCCCCACAATAGCGGCGCCGACGGGTCCGACCAGGACAACCGAGGCAAGCATGGCGGCCGAACTCGAGGACCACGTGATCTGTCCTTTGCGGAGTTGCGTCGCCCTCGATTCAGAGACGATTACCAGGATTCCGAGAAATACGACATACTGCCACCTCAGGCTGCTGAACGGCCCCATGGCCACCAGCACGACGGCGGTGACCACTACCGCACCGATGTAGATCAGTGCGACCCGCGAGAGCTTGCCCAAATGTCCCCCTCGCAGTCAGGAGTATGTACGCCGTGAACCTGGATCGGTAACGTCAGCCCCAAGCCACGCCGCGGTCGCACAGCTCGCCGTGCCCGCCCGCGAGGAGCGCGCGCCAGCCTGCTCTGACATCACCGCCTGTATGCATGAGGTGGACCTCCCTAGGGGCGAAATGGCTTCGCCGCACTCGTCGTGTAATCGTTCAACCACAGGATAACGCGAGCGCAGACGTTCGCGCAGGCCTAAATCTCATCGTCACGATGCGCAATCAAGGCCGGCACATGTGGCGCAATTGCCACACTCCTGGCACATCGGAACGCGGGATCCCCGGGGTCGTTACTCAGCGAACTCGATGGAGGCGCGGACTTCCCGGATGCGGACGAGAATCTTGGCGCGCAGCTCGGCCGGCGCGGGATCGCAGCCGCAGTGTTTTTGCACCACCCGCTTAACCGCCTCCTCCAGGCCGTACTCGCGCAGGCAGGGCCCGCACTCGTGCAGGTGCTGGCGGATCTTGGCGCAGTCCATGTCGTCCAGCTCGCCGTCCAGGTAGCCGTAGACCCGATCGAGCACCTCGGTACACGGCGTCTCGTGGGGGTTCCCGCAGCTCATCGCCCCTCCTCACCGGATACTGAGGCGTCAGAAGCGGCCCGGGCCAGCCCGCGCTCCGAGGCGTAGTCCTGGAGCAGTTCCCGTAGCTGGCGGCGACCGCGGTGCAACCGCGACATCACGGTCCCGATCGGCGTCTCCATGATGTCGGCGATCTCCTTGTACGCGAACCCCTCCACGTCGGCCAGGTAGACCGCGATCCTGAACTCTTCGGGCAGCGCCTGCAGCGCCTCCTTGATGTCAGAATCCGGCAGGCGCTCGAGCGCCTCGGCCTCGGCCGACTTCAGTCCCCCGGAGGTATGCGACGCCGCCCGCGCGAGCTGCCAGTCCTCGACCTCTTCGGCGCCCGACCGCTGCGGCTCGCGCTGCCGCTTACGGTAGGTATTGATGAAGGTGTTGGTCAGGATCCGGAACAGCCACGCCTTCAGGTTCGTGCCCTGCTGGAACTGGTGGAAGGACGCGTAGGCCTTGGCGAAGGTCTCCTGGACCAGGTCTTCCGCATCCGCCGGGTTGCGGGTCATCCGAAGCGCCGCGGAGTACAGCTGATCGAGGAAGGGCAGCACCTCCTGCTCGAAGCGCTCACCGCGCTCTTCGAGAGTCAAGGACTCGTCCGGAACGAGACCCACCTCCTTGAGGTAATGCGGCGCCGGGCTGCGGGGGTGCAGACCGTATGTGCGGGAGGATACCGCGCCGGGGTCACGAGGTTCCGTCAGCATGCCACGAGGTGGCGAAGCGACTGCCATGCCGCGTTCAACACGATGGTGCACCCGGTCATTCCGCAACGGCGCTGCTGGCTAGCATAAGGCCGGCCAAGCCGGGAAGGATTACATACTAGGCGCCCGTGACAGGACCCCACGACAGGCCCCGAGGCAGCGGCGCCGAGTCAGGAGTCTTGGGCTCGTGCAGTATGCGGCCAGCGCGATCACCGCGCCGGACACCGGTCAGCTCCCTGTTTACTGGCAGTTCCACGAGGCGGTGACCCGCGCGCAGCTGACCGAGTGGCTCCCCACCGGCCGGCACCTGCTCGTCGACGTGTCGGGCCCGCGCGCTCCGGCCGCCGAACTGGCCGCCAAGGCCGGGCACACGGTCCTGCGCGTCCTGGACCCCGGCCCCGGCCGGGCCGGGGGGGCCCAGGGGGGCCGAGGGGGTCTGGGGGGAAAGGCTTCCCCCCACGAGCGGGGGGATCCCGGGGGGTCGCCCCCCCGGGGCAAGCAGGGCAAAATCATCCCGGTGATCGCCGACTCGTCACGGCTCACCTTCCTCGGCGACGGCTGCGCGGACGGGGTCATCGCGGACGACCGGGCGCTGTCGGTGCACCTGGCCGCCGAGGCAATGATCGCCGAGATCGCCCGGGTGCTGCGCCCGGCCGGCCGGGTGATCGCCTGCGTCGACTCCCTGGTGCTCGGCATGGCCGTACTGGCCGACCAGCACCACTGGGCGCACCTGGTCGACCTGCCGCACGCCGAGGTGGTGCTGGTGCCCTGGCCGGACGGCATGATCACCCGGTGCTACGGCCCGGACCAGGCCCGCGAGCTCTTTACCGGGGCCGGGCTGCGGGTCAACTGGATCCGGTCGCGGACCGTGTTCTCCGAGTCGGTGGTCACGCACTGGCTGCGGCGCGACCCCGGCGGCCTGCCCAAGCTGGTACGGGCCGAACTCGCGGCCCGGTCTGACGAATCGCTCGGCGCGCAGCTGGTGATCTCGGCCAGCAAGCCCCGCCCGGCGGGCCGGGCGGCTATGGAGGGGCGCCAGCCCCTCCCCGGGGAGTACGGGGGGCGGGCAGCCCCCCGTGACCGGGGGGGTCTGGGGGGGTCGTCCCCCCCGGGCTAACACAGCTACCGATTCCGCTTGGCCCACTTGCCCTGGCAGCCGACGCAGCGGGCGGCGTCGGGCCGGGCATCGAGCCTGCCCTCGGGTATCTTGTGACCGCAGTCGATGCACTTCCCGTAGCTGCTCTCGTCGATCCGGGACAGTGCGGCGACTACTTCGTCGCGCTGGTTGCGGGCGGAGTGGAGAATCGCCTCCGTGCGGTCGGCCTCGGAGAGGCTGGACCCCGCGTCGGCCGAATCCTGCGGGTACCCCGTGCCCGCCACCGGACCGGGGCCCTCGCCCTGCAGGATGGCTATCGTCCGGTCCAGGTCGTCGCGCATCTCCTCTAGGCGCTTTCGGGCGACGGTAGTCTCCACTGGTGTCCTCGCCTCCCGTCCGCGTCCGGTAGGCAGCGCAGGCTCGGATCGACGCCGAGCCAGGCTGCGGGGCCGCGGACTCAGAACAACTCGCCGGGTGGCCTCCGGTTGCCGGCGGAAGCCTCGGCTGACCCATCGGCGCTCTCGAGCGGCTTGATGAGCTCCGGTCCGTTGTTCCGCACAGTATTGACGGCCATGGATACGGGATGCGACGTCAAGCCGCCTGCCATCGCGGGCAGCATCGCCGCGTGAAGCTGGCCGGGCTCGGTGGTGGCCGGGTCGAGCCAGTCTGCCCAGTGCTCACGCGTGATCACCATGGGCATGCGATCGTGGATCTGGCCGACATCGTCGGTTGCCTGGGTCGTGATTATCGCGGCCGTCCACAGCCAGGCGCGCCCAGTGTCGGGCGACAGAGCATCGTCGGGCACCGACTCGTCCCGCCAGAGCTCGTAGATTCCGGCGAAGGCGAGGGTTCCCCCGTCCGTTCGGTAGATAAAGTACGGCTGCTTGCGCTTCTTACCCCCGTCAGAGACGGCCAGCCACTCGTAGTAGCCGTCGGCCGGGAGGATGCACCGGCGCTTGGCGAAGGCCCGCCGGTAGGCCGGCTTGACCGCCACCGTCTCGGCCCTGGCGTTGATCATCCGGCCGCCGATCGAGGCCTCCTTGGCCCAGGAGGGCACCAGGCCCCAGCGGACCACCCGCAGCTCACGGGCCTGCGGCTGGTCCTCGCGGGGTGGCCGTTCGAGGACCGCGAAGATCCTCTTGGTGGGGGCAACGTTGTAGTCGGGGGCAGGCTCCGGGTCAGGCGAGGCAGCCACGCTGTCGCGCTCCACGCCGAACTCCTCGAGGAGCTCAAGGCGCTTACGCGCCGACACAAAACGACCGCACATGCAATCTTCCTCAACTGGTTGCTACCTGGACAGGCCCCGTTAAGCCTGGATTGGCAGTTCATAACCAGAATCCGGGCGGACCAAACCCCCGCAAGGGGGGTCTGGGGGGATGGGTCCCCCCAGGATCGGGGGGTTCCGGGGGGTCGCCCCCCCGGGCTAGCACATAGGCTCAACGGCATGCACTCGGTTAACAACCAGGACCGGACCTGGGCTTCCCCGGCCGCCGCCGGGCCGGTCAGCGCGCGCGTCCGGCTGCCGGCCTCCAAGTCCATCACCAACCGGGCCCTGGTCCTGGCCGCGCTCAGCGACGGTCAGGCTGTGATCGGCAACCCGTTGCGGGCTAGGGACACCACCCTGGCCGCCGGGGCGCTGCGGGCGCTGGGCTCCGAGATCATTGAGTCCCGAACGGACTGGGTGGTCACGCCCGGCCAGCCGGCTCCGGGCTCCTCGGTGAGCGTGGACCTGGGAAACGCGGGCACCGTGATGCGGTTCCTGCCCGCGCTGGCCGCGCTGACCTCGGCTGTCGTTTCCTTCGACGGGGATGAGCGGATAAGGCTGCGCCCGATCGGCCCGGTCCTGGCGGCGCTCCGGCAGCTCGGCGCGGAGATCGAGGACGGCGGACGGGGCGCGGCCCCGTTCACCGTGCGCGGGCGGGGCGCGGTCCGCGGCGGCCGCGTGGAGGTGGATGCTTCGGGGTCATCACAGCTGGTCTCGGGCCTGCTGCTGGCGGCGCCCAGGTTCGACGAGGGCGTCGAGGTGCGGCACGAGGGACCGCCGGTACCTTCGGCACCGCACATCGCGATGACCGTGCGCATGCTGCGTGCGGCCGGGGCTTCGGTGGACGAGGTCTCCGGTTCCTCAGGCCGCCCAGAGTCGTGGCGGGTGCGGCCGGGACGGCTCGACCTCGGCTCGGTCACGGTGGAGCCCGACCTGTCCAACGCCGGCCCGTTCCTGGCCGCGGCGCTGGTCACCGGGGGTACGGTCAGCATCCCGGATTGGCCGCGGGACAGCCTGCAGGCGGCCGGGCCGATCCTGGAGGTGCTCGGCCGGATGGGCGCGCGGTCCTCGGTGGGCCCGGACGGGCTGACGGTGCGGGGCGGCGGGAGCATCTGCGGCGTCACCGCCGACCTGCGCGACGTCAACGAGCTCGCGCCGGTGCTCACCGCGGCGGCGGCGGTGGCCGATTCCCCGTCGGTCTTCACCGGCCTGGCCCACACCCGCACGCACGAGACCGACCGGCTGGCCGCGCTGGCCAAGGAGATCAACGCGCTCGGCGGCGACATCACCGAGCTGCCGGACGGGCTGCAGATCAGGCCGCGCCCGCTGCGGGCTGAGGATTCACCCGGCCCGTTCGGCACCTATGACGACCACCGGATGGTGATGGCCGCGGCCGTCCTAGGCCTAGCCGTGCCCGGCCTGCGGGTGGCCGGCGCGCAGACCGTGGCCAAGACCTTCCCCGACTTCATGGACGTCTGGGAGTCGATGCTCGGGCCGGAACCCTGAGGGTCCGGTGAGCCCGCCGCCCGGTTACTCGCGGCTGGACGAGGACGACGTCCGGGTCCGGCCCGGCCGCGGCTCGCGGCCGCGCACCAGGCGGCGCCCGGCGCACGAGACGGCCGTGCAGGGCTTCGTGACCAGCGTGGACCGCGGCCGGTACGGGTGCATGACCGACGACGGCCTGGTCGTGGCCATGAAGGCACGGGAGCTGGGCCGGGGGTCTGTGGTGGTAGGCGACCGGGTGGCGCTGGCGGGCGACACCTCGGGGGCCGAGGGCACGCTGGCCCGGATCGTCCGGGTGGAGCCGCGGACCAGCGCGCTGCGCCGATCCGCCGACGACACCGACCCGGCCGAGCGGATCATCGTGGCCAACGCCGACCAGCTGGTGATCGTCTGCTCGCTGGCCTCGCCGCCGCCTAATCTCCGCTTCGTCGACCGCTGCCTGGTCGCCGCGTACGACGCCGGGCTCGACCCGCTGCTCCTGCTGACCAAGGCCGACCTGGCGTCGCCGCGCCGGGTACGGGCCTTCTACCGGCCGCTCGGCATACCGATGCTGACGACGCGCCGGCCGCTGGCGCCGCGCACGCTGGCCCGGGTGCGTTCAGCGCTGACCGGGCGGATCAGCGTGCTCATCGGGCCATCAGGCGTCGGCAAGTCCACGCTGATGAACACCCTGGTGCCGGAGGCGTCGCGGTCCGTGGGCTCGGTGAACCCGGTGACGGGCCGGGGCAGGCACACGTCGTCGTCCGTAGTGGCGATCCCGCTCGGCGACGGGTGGCTCATCGACACGCCGGGCCTGCGCGGGTTCGGCCTCGGGCACGTGAGCACGGAACGGGTGGTGGAGGCGTTCGGGGACTTGGCCGAGGGTACGGCCTTGTGTCCGCCGGGCTGCGATCACCTCTCCCCCGGTTGCGCCCTGGATTCGTGGGCGCGTGAGCATCATGCCGAGGCGCGTCTGGATTCGCTGCGCCGCCTGCTGCGTAGCCGCGAGGGGACGAGCCCGGACTAGTTCGGCCCGCGGTTTGCGCTTGGCGCGGCGTGGGGCGGCGCGCGGCGTGGGCGCGGCAGCGCGGCGGAGCCCGCTTGGGCGCCGCGGCGTGGGGCGGCGCGCGGCGTGAGGTCGTAATCCCATTGGTCACATTAGTGTCAGTGGTGCTTAAATTTCGCGGCAATCCCGGTCCGGAGCGTCATGTTGGCGCCGAATCTTGTGCTCCCACTCGGCTTGATGACGGGCGTCTCGCGTTGCGCCGGAGAAAGCGGACTTCAGTCACGCTGGCACCGGCAGCACCGAACCATACGATGTGAATGTCCCATTCATGCAGTCAGAGCTGCATGAATGGGACATTCACGCCTTATGAAATGGGGTGGCGGGGTGGCCTGGTGGCGTATCACGGGTCACGATAGTTACGTCAGTTTGCTATGGGCGCAGGGGCATCAAGAATGAGGGCCAGGCTGAGGTGGCCGCGGTCGGATTCCCGGGGGCTCCTGGTTCGGGCGGGGCACTAGTTCGAGAAGTCCTGGGTGAGCCAGACGGTGCCGGAGGAATCCCTGAAGACGGCGACGCCGATGCGGGTGAAGGAACTACTGAGGATGTTCTTGCGGTGACCGTCGTCGGGCGGCTTCTCGTTGAGCATGCCCTGGGTGAGGCTGACCGCCATCTGGGCAATGGCCGCCGTGTCGCTGGCCACCGGGCCGCCTTCACCTATGTTCTCTCCAGCGTCCGTCCAGTGGACCCCGGCGGCGGTCTCGCGGACGCCGAGATCCGGTTCCCCGGGGCACTGGTGCGACAGGCCGCAGCCGCCGGCCATCGTCGAGTTGTGCGCCGCCGCGCTGGAATTCAGGCCCGCGGTGATGGTCAGCGCGGGCAGGCCCGCGGCCGAACGCGCTTGGTTGATGAGCGCGAGGACCTGGGCGGCGGCGCTGCCCGAGGAGCCGCGGCCCGAGGAGGCGCCGACCGGGTTTGTCGCGGGCGCGGGCCTGGCTGACGCGGATGCTGATGGTGACGGCGTGGGCAGGCGGTGCCTGGTCCGGGCGGCTGATGGTCCTGGCGAGAGCGAGGCCGGCACGCGGGCGATGGCGGCGTGGAAGGGCTGTCCGGCGCAGGACCCGGTGGATCCGGCGGCCAACGGGTCGCACGCGGATGACACCTGGGGCGCGGCGGTGGCCTGGCCTGCCGCGGATGCGGGCGCCGGGGCAGAACCGCGGGTCAGGTAGACGCCGGCGGCCGCGAGCACGGGCAGCACCAGCAGGCCGCAGAGCAGGTACCGGACGCGGACGGAGGGCCAGGCGCGGCGAGGCAGGCCGCCGTCCGGCGGCAGGTCATGGCTGGGCCGGCCGGCCGGGGCGCGATGGCGCGCGGGTGCTCCGGGCGGCACGTCAGCCGCCCGTCTCCGGGTACCGGCCGGACCGTCCGCAGCTGTCCCCTAGTGTCCAGGAATCACCACAATCCATGTGGGCGTGACACTAGAGGATCCGCGGACGATTTTCGGGAGATTGGCAGATACGGCGGCGCGTCGTCAGCTGACGGTGCCAGCCAACACGGTGCCAGCAAACGGTGCCAGCCAACACGGTGCCAGCCAACACGGTGCCAGCCTACAGTGCCGCCGGCCCGCCAGTAGACGCCGGCCGCGGTCCGGGACAAGAACTGCTCGTCGACCAGGTACCGGCGCAGCGCGCAGTGGTCGTCGAAGACCTGCTTGAGGATCTCGTCGACCGTGGCTTCCGGGTACCTGCGGCCGGGCTCGAACGCCTGGGCCACCTGGTTGAGCAGCAGGCGGCGGCGGGTGCGCTTGGCCGGCATCGCGGTGATCCTGCCGCGGCTGATGAACGCCCGCAGCTGATCCGGCGGGTCGGCGAGGAGGCCGTCAGCGTTCTGGTCCATCTCAAGCTAGTATGACGCGGGCGCGGCAGACCTGGCCAGCGCGATACCCCAGGCGGTACCGTTCCGGAGTGGCACGCTATGACGATGACCTGCGCTTCGCGCATGTTCTCGCGGACAACGCCGACGACATCACGACGCGCAGGTTCCGGGCACTCGACCTGCGGGTCGACACCAAGCCCGACCTCACGCCGGTATCCGACGCCGACCAGGCGGCCGAGGAGTCGCTGCGCAATGTGCTGCGCCGGTCCCGTCCGCGCGACGCGGTGCTGGGCGAGGAGACCGGGCGGAGTGGTTCGGGCCCGCGCTGCTGGATCATCGACCCGATCGACGGGACCAAGAACTACGTGCGCGGCGTCCCAGTCTGGGCCACGCTGATCGGGCTGATGGACGGCCCGGACGTCGTGGTCGGGGTGGTATCCGCGCCCGCACTCGGCCGCCGCTGGTGGGCCGCCCTGGGCGGCGGCGCGTGGACCGGGCGCAGCCTGACCAAGGCGTCAGCGTGCCGGGTGTCCGGGGTTACCAAGCTGGGCGACGCCTCGCTGTCCTACTCCAGCCTCGGCGGCTGGGCCGAACGCGGGCTGCTGGACAACTTCCTCGGTCTGACCCGGTCGGTGTGGCGGACGCGGGCGTACGGGGACTTCTGGTCGCACATGCTGGTCGCGGAGGGTGCCTGCGACATCTCGGCCGAACCCGAGGTGAACCTGTGGGATCTGGCCGCGCTGCAGGTCATCGTCACCGAGGCCGGCGGCCGGTTCACTTCACTCGAGGGCGAGACCACGCCAGGCGGCGGAAGCGTGGTGTGCACCAACGGTCATCTGCACGACGAGGTGATGGCGCAGCTGCGCGCGGCCGAGTAGTCGAGGGCTTGCCCTCCGGGGTGAATTAACCGATGCTTGGTGAACGTCACAATTGCACAAGCGCCGGAACCAGGGGGTGTTACTCGTGAAAGTACGAGACGGCATGTCCCACCTAGTCCTTACGATCGGGCCAGCGCACACGCTGCGGCAGGCGGCGCGCATGATGTCGCAGCGGCGGATCGGCGCCGCCGTCGTGATCGACCAGGAGCACGCCGGCATCGGCATCCTGACCGAGCGTGACATCCTCGACTCGGTGGCGGCGGGCGAGGACCCAGATGCCGAGCTGGCCGCGCAGCACCGCACCGAAGACCTCACCTACGCCTCGCCCGACTGGACGCTGGAGCAAGCCGCCGCGGCGATGATCAAGGGCGGGTTCAGGCACCTCGTGGTGGTCGACGGCAATGACGTGGCCGGGCTCCTGTCCATGCGTGACATCGTCCGCTGCTGGACGTCGCCGGAGGGAGCCAAGCCGCAGCCGGCGACCACGTCCGCGTGAGCCGGATGACCTGGGAACAGCGAGGGAGCCGCGTCTGGGTGACGAACGGGCGGAGACCGTTACGCCGATAGCGATCGACGTGCTGGTCAGCGTGGATCAGCTGGGTGTCCGGGCGACAGGGCCGGTACGGGGTGCTCCGGCGATGGCGGACACTTAGGCCATGGACCGCGAAGGCGCGGAAACCTATCTGCGGTTGCTGGCCGAGGCCGCGATGCGCGGATCGCTGACGCCTGCCGTCGAGCCCGGACCGCCCGGCGCGAGCAGGATGATGGTGGTGGGGCACGCGCTGACCGCGGTGGGAGCCCTCGATCCGGTCGTCACCGAGGAGATCCTGACCGACTTCAGGCTGGCCGTGTCGGTACGGCATCTGCACAGCGACCCTGGCCTGGGCCCCGGCCAGGCGGTGACCGTGGCCCAGTGGCTCAGCCAGGGCCGGGCCGTCATGCGCAGGAAGCCGCACCAGGCCCCGCCGCCGCCGACGGCACCGGCCGGGGCGGTATCGGTCGAGGCGGTATCCGTCGAGGCGGCATCGGTTGAGGCAGGGCCGCCCGGGGATGACGCCGGCCAGGACAGAGCCGACCGGTTCGTCCCGGTCGGGCTGACGGTCCCGTTCCGCGCGGGCGCCGTCAGCGGCGAGCTGTACCTCATGTCGTTCGCGCAGACCAGCGCCGGCGCGCGGTTCGTCGCTGCGTGGGGGGTACGGGCGCCGTCCCTGGAGCCCCAGCTGGGCTACCAGCACCCCGGCCTGATCCCGTTCGAGGAGTTCACCGTCACCGACGACCGCGGCGTCCGGTACCAGCTCGACCACACCCCCGGCAGCGACATGGAGTGGCCGAACCTGATCAGCCTGAGCCCCGCACCGCCGGAGAGCATCCGCTGGCTCGACGTCGCCCCGCCGTACCGCCAGGCGGTCCGCGTCGACCTGCGTCCGGGCGGCTCCCTGGGGAGAGGCGGTGCCACCCACGTCAGCGTCGGTGACACCAAGCTCAGCCCGGGCGAGCATCTGCTGGTCATGCTGGCGGAGCGGCTGCTCACCTGGACGCCCGGGTTCCCGCGCGGCGGGATGCCGGCCGGCCCGCCCGCCGGGCCGTGGCGGACCATGGCGGCCGGGTTCGGCGACATCATCGGCGCCCTCGAGGCGGCCGACGCGCTGTCGCCGCTCAGCCCGGTCCCGGCCCGGCTCGCCACGCTGTGCGCCAGCCTGGACCTGAACGGCCACGGCATCACCGTGCCGCCAGCGCACGACCTGCCGGAACCCTGGCTGAGCCTGCTGGCGCACTACCAGCGCAGGAAACCGCACCCACCCCAGATGCGCGACGGCTACGCAGCCCTGGCGGCCAGCCTGCCCGAACTGGACGGCATCCGGCTGACCCTGCTCGGCCTGCAGCACACCCAGGGAGGTTCGGCCCTGCACGTGCTGGCCCAGGGCCAGACGCCGGAGCCCCGGCCCGGGCCGCTCGACATCGACATGAGCTTCCCGCTCTCGCTCTGGCTCAGGGACAGCGGCGGCCGGTGGCACGCCGCCCGCCGGGATCGCTGCCACCGGGCCGGCCTGGAGAGCGCGATCCGGCTGCGGCTGGTGCCGCCGCTGACCCGCCCCGCGGACTGGGTCGAGGTGCTGGCCGGGGGCCGGTCGGCCGAGGTCCGCGCCACGCTGCCGCTCTGCTGGAGGTACCCGTCGTGACGGATGCGCCGAACGAACCGTGGTATGCGCCGCTGCCTCCGTGCGAGGCGACGGTGCCGTGCGGCCAGGGCAGGCATGTGATCCGCTGGGAGGCCGGCGAGCTCCGGCTGCCGAACCACTCCGACCCCGAGGCCGAGCTGGTGCTGGCCGCCCTCGGCGGGGAGAAGGCCCGGTGCGTCGAGATCGCCCGGACCTGGCGCCGGCATCTCGGCGACCTCACCGTGCTGGGCATCGGTCCCCGCGGCGCAGCGGACAAGGTGGCGGTGAGCTGGGATGACGTCGACGCGGCCGCGCAGGCCAGCCAGGGCGGCTGGGGTAGCGGCGTGGCCGTGGCGAGGCGGCTGGCCAGCCCCCCGGCCGCGGCGATGGCCCGGGCCGCCAGCAGGCAGCGGCAGCACCGGCAGGAAGCCGATGAGGCCAGCCAGCGCAGGCTGGACATGCTGTCGCTGCTCGCGCTGGGGGCAGGGTTCCAGGTCCGGCTGATCGGGCACGTGATCGCGGCCCACGCCGACCGGCCGGACGAGCACGGGCCCAGCATAAGGCCCGCGCTGAAGGCCGCCCTGGCCGGCCGGTTCGCGCTGGTAGCCGAGCGGTGGCTGGGCATCGACCCGGACCAGGTGGAGGTGTCGCCTCAGCGGGACAACGGGTGGGGATCGGTCGAGCTGACCGGGCGTGGCGAGCAGCGGCGGCTGCGGGTCAGCCTGCCCGTCTGGTGGCTGGCCCGGGTATGGGCCTGCGGGCTGGCGCTGACCGGGCGCCACCTGGTCGTCGCGGTCGAACGCGCGGGCTGGCCGGACGCGCAGGTGCTGGCGCTGCGCGGGCCGGGCGCCGAGCCGGTTTCGCTCAGCGCGCACGCCAGCGACGGCCCGCCGGGTACGCCCGATGCGCCACACTGGACAATATGAGCGCGCAGAATCCGGCGGTCGAAGCGCTCGGAGTCGCGGTCGCGGCCCGGGTGCCGGTGCTGCTCTGGGGCGCGCCGGGCACCGGGAAGACGTCCGCGATCCGCGCGATGGCGGGGGCCATGGGACTGCCCTGTGAGACGGTGATCGCCTCGATCCGGGAGCCCTCCGATTTCGCCGGGCTGCCCATCGTGGTCGGGGCTGAGGTCCGGTTCGCGCCGCCGGCCTGGGCCCGGCGGCTGGCCGAGGCCGGACGCGGGCTGCTCTTCCTCGACGAGCTGTCCACCGCCCCGCCGGCTGTCCAGGCCGCTCTGCTCCGGGTGGTGCTCGAGCGGGCCGTCGGCGACCTCACGCTGCCCGACGAGGTGGCCGTGGTGGCCGCGGCTAACCCGCCGGAGCAGGCCGCCGACGGCTGGGACCTGTCCGCGCCGCTCGCCAATCGCCTCTGCCACCTGGCGTGGCGGACCGAACCGCGTTCGGTGGCGGACGGGCTGGCGGGCGGCTGGTCGGCGCCCGTGGTTCCGGTGCTGCCCGAAGGGTGGCAGGCGGAGGAGATCTTGTCCCGCGGCCTGGTCGCCGCCTTCCTGCACGTCCGGCCGGGGCTGGCCTGCGCGCCGCCGTCCAACGCGGCGGCCGCGGGGCGCGGCTGGCCGTCGCCGCGGACCTGGGAGATGGCGGCCCGGCTGATGGCCGCCGCGGGCGCCGCAGGAACCGGGGACGAGGCCAGGTCCGCGCTGATCAGGGGCGCCATCGGCGACGGGGCGGGGGTGGAGTTCCTCGCGTGGCTGGTGGAGATGGACCTGCCCGATCCGGAGCGGGTGCTGGCCGACCCGGCCTCGTTCCGGCTCCCGGAGCGGGGCGACCGGGCCTACGCCGCCCTGGCCGCGATCGCGGCCGCGGTGGCCGCGGACCCGACGCCGGCGCGCTGGACGGCCGGCTGGCAGGTCCTCGGCCTGGCCGCCGACACCGCGCCGGACGTAGCCGCCGTCGCCGCCCGCGTGCTGGCCAAGTGCCGCCCGCCCGACGCGGATCCGCCCGCCGAGATCCACTTGTTCGCCCCCGTCCTGCGCGACGCGGGGCTGCTCCAGGGGGGCCAGGGGGGTATGGGGGGGCAGGTAGCCCCCCCATGAGCGGGGGGGTCACCGGGGGGGTCGCCCCCCCGGGGGGAAACCTCTCGGCGGCGCGGCTGTGGGCCGCGACGCGCTTCCCCTACCTGGCCACCGGGGTGTTCGGCGCCGAGGTGATCGCCGACCGGGACAGCGGCACCGTGTCGGTGGACGAGAGCTGGCGGATGCACGCCGACCCGGAGCTGACCGCGGGCTGGACGGCGGCGCAGCTGGGATCCGTCCTGATTCACCACGTCTGCCATCTGCTGCGGACCCACGGCGAGCGGGCGCAGGGAACTGGCGTGCGGCCGGACGAGGCCGCCGACTGGATCCGCGCCGCCGACGCCGAGATCAACGACGACCTGGTGCCGGCCGGGCTCGACCTGCCCGGCCACCCGGTGCTCCCCCGCGATCTGCGGGCCGAGGACGGCCTGCTGGCCGAGCAGTACTTCGAGGGGATGCGCCGCCACGCCGCCAGGAGCGGGGATAGCCAGGCCCGTTCGGGCCCATGGCTCGACTGCGGATCCGGCGCGGACGGGATCCCCCGGCCCGGCCAGGGACGAAGGGACGACGGCGGCCTGCCCCGCTGGCAAGCCGACCTGCTGCGGCGGCAGGTCGCGCAGGAGGTCGTCGCGCACGGCAAGCGGGCCGGAACCGTGCCGGCCGGCCTGCTGCGCTGGGCCGAGGAGGTCCTCGGCCCCACGGTCAACTGGCGGGCGGTGCTCGGCGCCGAGCTGCGCCGGGCCATCGCCGAGGTCTCCGGGGCGGTCGACTACTCCTACCGGCGGCCGTCACGCCGGTCCGCCGTGGCCGGACCGGTCGTGCTGCCGGCGCTGCGGCGGCCGGTGCCGGAGGTGGCGGTGGTCTGTGACACCTCGGGCAGCATGACCGAGGACCTGCTCGCGATGGTGCTGGCCGAGGTGGAGGGGCTGCTGCGGGCGCTTGGGCTGGCCCGGCAGGTCCGCGTGCTGGCGTGCGACACCGCGGTGGCGCCCGTGCAGCGGGTGAGTTCGGCGCGCCAGGTGCAGCTGGTCGGCGGCGGCGGGACGGACATGGGCGCGGGCATCAACGCGGCGGCCGCGCTGCGGCCCAGGCCCGCCGTCACGGTCGTGCTCACCGACGGGTACACGCCGTGGCCCGCGGCCGCCCCGAAGGGCATGCGGGTGGTGGCCGGCCTGCTCGGCCATCAGGCGCCGGAGGCGCCCGCGTGGATGCGGTCCGTGCGTGTAGAACCTTAAGGATGGACACCAGGCCACGACATCTGATCATGACGCTGATCGCGATCGCCCTCACGTTCGGGTCCGGGGCCACCGACGTGGCCAGCTTCACCCGGCTGGGCGGCGTCTTCACCAGCGTCATGACCGGCAATATCGTGCTGTGGGGCCTGTCCGCGGCCGAACGGTCGGTGTCGCTGTTCAGCCATACCGCGGTCTCGATCGCCGGCTACATCGTCGGAGTGGCCGGCGGCACCTGGGTCGCGCACGGCTTCAAGGTCCATGGCAACGGCAAGGCGGACGAGACGGACCGGGACGGCGTGCTGCCCGCCCATCTCAGCTGGGCGCTGTTCACCGAGTTCATCCTGCTGGCCGGGTTCACCGTCGGCTGGGAGATCACCGGCGCCCGGCCGGCCGGGTGGGCGGAGTTCGCGCTGCTCGCGGTGACCGCGGCGGCGATGGGCGTGCAGTCGTCGTCGGTCAACGAGATGGGGCTCGCCCACGTGTCCACCACGTTCCTCACCGGCACCCTGACCGGGCTGGTCAGTTCGCTGGCCAGACCGGGGCAGAACGCGCAGTACGGGGGACGGAGGATCGGCGTGCTGATCGGGCTCGTGACCGGCGCGCTGCTGTGCGGGGTGCTGGTGGCGACCGCGCCTCGCGTTGTCCCGGCGCTGCCACTGGCCGCGGTGATCAGTGTCCTGGTGCTGTCTGCCGTGCCGGTGCGCGAAGGCTAGCTGCGGCGGAATGTCACTGGGCGGTGGCAGCATGCCGGCATGAGGCCAGCTTTGAAGGCCGGGCTGCTGCCGGTGTGGCGGGACCGCGAGACGCTGCAGTTCGGGGTGGATCCGCGGCGGGCGGTGGCGGTGGCCGGCCTCGGCCAGACCGCGGCCGTGCTCAGCCTGCTCGACGGGAGCCGTGACCGCGACGGCGTGATCACCGCCGCGCAGGCGTACGGCGTGCCGCCAGAGGCGGCCGGCCGCGTGCTGGCGGTGCTGGCCGCGGCGGGCGTGCTCGACGACTTCCCGGCCCGGCTGCACGCCTCGCTCCCCGCGCAGCTGCGCGCCCGGCTGGCTCCCGAACTGGCCACCGCCTCGCTGGCCTACGCGGACGGGGACGGCGGGGCGCGGACGCTGGCGCGGCGCCGGACCGCCTACGTCCGGGTGCACGGCGCGGGCCGGACCGGTGCGTGCGTGGCCAGCTTCCTGGCCGCCTCCGGCGTCGGGCACGTCAGCTGCGCAGACCCTGAGCCCGCCGAGCCCGCCGACCTCGCGCCCGCCGGGCTGATCCTGACCGACCTGGGCGCGCCCCGGCAGGAAGGCGCCGCCCGCGCGGTCAAGCGGGTTGCGCCCGAGGTCAGGACGGGCGACGACGGCAGCGTGCCGGACCTGGTGATCCTCACCGGCCCGACGCTGCCGGACCTGGCCCGCCAGCTGCGGCGCGACCGAGTGCCGCACCTGGCGCTGCGGACCGGGGAGGCGATCGGCGTGGTGGGACCGCTGGTCCGGCCGGGACGTTCGGCCTGCCTGAGCTGCGTGGACATGCGCAAGACCGAAGCCGATCCGCAGTGGCCCAAGATCCTGGCCCAGGTCACCTTCGCCCGGTCCCGGCCGCAGGCCTGCGACACGGTGCTCGCGGCGATGACGGCCACGCTGGCCGCGGCGCAGGCGCTGGCGTTCATCGACCGGCCCGGTTCGGTCCCGGTGACCGCGGACGGCACGCTCGAGCTGGTGCTGCCCGACTGGCAGTGGCGCCGCCGGACCTGGCGACCGCACCCGGCGTGCGGCTGCGGCGCGGCCATGGTGTAGGTTAGCGGCATTGACAATAATTGCCGAATTTAGAAATTATTGCGGCATGGGTGAGGATATCGCCGCGGCCGGGGATATCGCCGCGGCCGGGGATATCGCCGCGGCCGGGATGGCGGGCGCTGGCACCGACGGGAGCGAGCTGGCGGTGGTGCTGCAGGCACTGGCGGATCCGGCACGGTTGCGGGTGGTTGAGACGCTCAGCCAGTCGCCGCGGCGGGCCGGCGATCTGGCCGCGGCGGCGGGCGTGCCCGCGCCGACCATGAGCAAGCACCTGCGGGTGCTGCTGGCCGCGGGAATCGTGACCGACGAGCGGAGCCCCAAGGACGCCCGGGTGCGGGTCTTCCGGCTGCGCCGCGAATCGGTGGTGGCCGTGCGGGCCTGGCTGGACCAGGTGCAGGCCCACTGGGACGAGCAGCTGAAGGCGTTCAAGGCCCACGTCGAACGGGAGGGCGGGCGATGAGCGGATCAGCGGAAACGATGGTGTCGTCGGAAATCGAGGTGGCGGTGGACCCGGACACGGCGTTCACCGCGTTCACCCAGGAACTCGACCTGTGGTGGGTGCGCGGGCCGATCAACCACTTCGCGGGCGGGCGCGCGGTGGCCATGCGGTGCGAGCCGGGCGTCGGCGGCAGGCTGCTCGAGGTGTACCAGGAAGACGCGCTGGAGCTGGGCCGGATCACGGCCTGGGAACCGGGCCAGCGGCTGGCCTGGCGCAGCTCGCTGGACGACGTGAACATCGACGTCAGCTTCTCCCCCGCCGGGGCAGGCTGCCTGGTCCGGGTGGAGGCCAGCATCCCGGCCGGCGGCCAGGACCGGGGCGGGACGGCGTGGGTGCGGGTGACGCCGAAGTGGTTCGGGCCGTGGTGCGCCCGGCGCGACAGCGCCCCGCACGAGGTGCGTGACCTGGCCCGGCTGGCGCTGGGCGTGTCCTACGCCAGGCCGGCCGCGGCCGCCCGGTGGCTGGCGAGCGCGTTCGGCTTCAGCTCGCCCGATCCGCTGCCGGAGGGCGCCGATCCGCTGCCGGAGACCGGCCACGGGCACCCGTGGATCGAGTTCCGCCTGGGCAACAGCTCGCTGATGATCTTCAAGCTGGATTCGGAATCAACGGCCGGGTCTGCGGTCCACGCGCCCTGGGTCTACGTCGACGATATCGACGCGCACTACCGGCGGGCCAGGGCCGCCGGGGCGACGATCGTCACCGAGCTAGCCAGCCCGTGGGGGCTGCCCTTCTACGCCGCTGGCGACCTCGAGGGCAACCGCTGGACGTTCGCCCAGGCCCGCCCCACCATGCGCTAACGCATGATTTCCGAGGCGACGATGCCGAGCATGCCGCCTCTTCGTCTCAGGCGCCCCACAGGTCACTACAATGCTCCGTCGCAGACGCCGGCCGACCGCCTCCCGCCGAAAACGGCCCGTTCCATGATCGCGAAAGATTTGAGTCTGAGCAGGCTCTGGCACAAATAACGTGAACGCAACGCCTGGATCTCGGAGGGCCACTGCCGCGCATCGCGTCACATAAGGATTGCGTGTCAGAACACCCCTCATGGGGGGTGTAATGTCACGCAATCATTGAGACGGCGCTGCCGATGTCCGGTTTGTCATGTTCCGGCGGATCGGATGCGTCGGTTACAACAGCACGTGCGCGGTGTTCTCGGTGTACTCGCGGACGGCGGCGATCTTGCGGTCGCGGACGGTGAAGATGCCGATGTTGCGATTGTGGTAGGTGGCACCGCCCCGGGCGGTGGCGCGGGAGGTCCACTCGGCGATGACCTGGTCGCCGACGCTGAGGACGTTGGTGACTTCCAGCGCCAACGCGGAGCCGGGCTCCAGCATGGTGCCTGATTGACCTCTGACCTTTGTGACAGGTGCGCATCAGGGCGCGCTGGTTGTACCCGTCCGCTCGGGCGATACGGGACAATGTTGAGTGTGAACGACGTGCCCATGAACCCGGTGGCCCGGGCCGCGAAGATGGCCAGGCTGCCGATCGGGCTGGCGGGCCGCACGGCCATCGGGGTGGGCAAGCGGATCGGCGGGCGGCCGGCCGAGATCGTGGCGCAGGAAATCCAGCAGCGCACGGCCGACCAGATCTTCCGCGTCCTGGGTGAGCTCAAGGGCGGCGCCATGAAGCTGGGCCAGGCGCTGTCCATCTTCGAGGCGGCGCTGCCGCCGGAGATCGCCAGCCCGTACCGGGCCACGCTGACCAAGCTGCAGGAAGCCGCGCCACCGCTGCCGACGCGCACGGTACACCAGGTGCTGGCCAGGGAACTCGGGGAGGACTGGCGGAATTTCTTCGCCGAGTTCAACGACACGCCCGCCGCCGCGGCCTCCATCGGCCAGGTGCACGAGGCCATCTGGCGCGACGGCCGGCGGGTCGCGGTGAAGATCCAGTACCCGGGCGCGGGACGCGCGCTGATCGGCGACTTCAACCAGCTGAGCCGGGCCGGGCGGCTGTTCGGCATGCTCATGCCGGGGCTGGAGGTCAAGCCGCTGCTTGACGAGCTGAAGGACCGGATCAGCGAGGAGCTCGACTACGAGCTCGAGGCGATGTCCCAGCAGATGTTCGCCGACGCATACGAGGGCGACCCGGACATCTACGTGCCCAACGTGGTCATGGGCACCAAGCAGGTGCTGGTCTCCGAGTGGATGGACGGCACCCCGCTGTCGAGGATCATCAAGGACGGAAGCAAGGACGATCGCGATAGAGCGGGAATCCTGCTCGTCCGGTTCCTATTCTCGGGACCGACGCGGGCCGGGCTCCTGCACGCGGACCCGCATCCGGGAAACTTCCGCCTGCTCGACGACGGACGCCTCGGCGTGCTCGACTTCGGCGCGGTGGACCGGCTGCCGGCCGGGCTGCCGCGGTTCTTCGGCCGGCTGCTGCGGATCATGCACGACGATGACGCGGACATCGAGGAGATCGAGCGCGAACTGCGCGCGAACGGGTTCCTGCGGCCGGGGATCCATGTGGACCTGGAGGCGCTGCAGGCCTTCCTGGCACCGCTCGCCGAGCCATCCAAGGTGGACTCGTTCAAGTTCACCCGGGAGTGGATGCGCGAAGAGGCCAGCCGGGTCACCGACATGCGGGCCAGTAACATCAGCCGCCAGTTCAACGTGCCACCGTCTTACGTGCTCATCCACCGGGTGTCCACGGCGGGTATCGGGGTGCTGTGCCAGCTCGAGTGCGAGGGAGAGTTCCGGGCCGAGGTGCTCACCTGGGTACCCGGCTACTTCGATCCCGCTCCCGGCGCCCCGGAGGACAGCAGGTAGTTCCCGGCCCGGTCGCCGGGGGCCTATCCTTGCGCTTCTTCCGGGACCTCGCGGCCCATGGCCCGCCGGTGCGCGGCCTGCTCCTTGCGGATCACGTGCATGACGGCGTTGATCAGCGCCAGGTGCGTGAACGCCTGCGGGAAGTTGCCCAGCTGCCGACCCGAGCGGGGGTCGATCTCCTCGCCGTAGAGCAGCAACGGGCTAGCGTAGGACAGGATCTTCTCGCAGATGTCCCGGGCCCGCTGGTGCTCGCCGATCTCGGTGAGCGCCGAGACCAGCCAGAACGAGCAGATGGTGAAGGTGCCTTCCTCACCGGAGAGCCCGTCGTCGGTCTCGTCGACCTGGTAGCGCAGCACCAGGCCGTCCTGGGTCAGCTCGTCGGCGATGGCCAGCACGGTGGCGCGGATCCGCGGGTCGTCCGGCGGCAGGAACCGCAGCAGCGGCATCAGCAGCAGCGAGGCGTCCAGCGCCGTGGTCTCGTAGTGCTGGCAGAACACGCCGCGGTGGTCGAGCGCGTTCGCGCAGATGTCGGCGTGGATCTCGTCCGCGGCCTTGCGCCAGGTGCGGGCCAGGTCCTTGTCCTCGCGCAGCATGGCCAGCCGCGCGCCGCGGTCGGCCGCGACCCAGCACATCATCTTGGAGGAGGTGAAGTGCTTGGGCTCGCCGCGGACCTCCCAGATGCCCCGGTCCGGCTCGCGCCAGCGTTCCAGGGCCCGCTCCACCTGCTGCCTGGCCATCTTCCAGACCCGGTCATCGAGCCGGTCGCGTGACTTGGTGTGCAGGTAGATGGAATCGAGCACGACGCCCCAGACGTCGTGCTGGGCCTGCTGGTACGCGCCGTTGCCGATGCGCACCGGCCGGGCGCCCTGGTAGCCGTTCAGGTGGTCGAGCACGTGCTCGTCGAGGTCACCCCGGCCGTCGATGCCATAGACGATCTGCAGGTCACCGCGGTCACGTTCGACCAGGTCGCGAAGGAACGCGAAGTAGTCGCTGGCCTCCCACTCGAAGCCGAGCGTGTACAGGCCCCACAGCGCGAACGTCGCGTCGCGCATCCAGGTGTACCGATAGTCCCAGTTGCGCTCGCCGCCCGGCGTCTCGGGCAGCGAGGTGGTGGCGGCCGCGGCGATTGCGCCGGTGGGCGCGAACGTCAGGCCCTTGAGGGTCAGGGCGCTCCGGGCCAGGTGGCCGCGCCAGCGGTGGTCGGGGAAGCGGCCGTGGGCCAGCCAGTGCTGCCAGTGGTGCGCGGTCCAGACCAGCCGCCGGTAGGCGTCCTCGTAGCTTTCCGGGACCCGGCGACCCCAGGACAGCGCGCAGAAGCGGGTCTCGCCCTCCTTCAGCAGCGTCCGGCCCCGGGCGCTGGATTCCTCCAGGCCGAGGCGGATGTCGGAGGTCAGGGTGAGGGTCAGGTCCAGGCCCTCCGGCTCCACGACGGCCTGGGTGTAGCCGCGCTCGGTGTGCCGCCAGCGGGCGTGCTGGCGTCCGTAGTCGAAGGCGGGCACGCAGTCCAGGGTGAGCTGGGCCTGGCCGTCCACGCAGCGGACGGTGCGCAGCAGCATGTGCTCGGCGTCGTAGTCGGTGGGGGGCCTGATGTGCGTGCTTCCGTGCGGATGGTCATGCTGCCACGGCCCCATGACCAGGCACTCGCGCACCACGAGCCAGCCCTGGCCGCAGTCCCAGCTGGTCTCGAGCACCATGGTCCCGGGCAGGTAGCGCCGGTCGCTCGGCACATTCACGTCGTCCGGGCCGAACCTGAACCAGCCCGCGTCCCGGTCCAGCATCGCGCCGAAGACGCTCGGGCCGTCCATCTTCGGCAGGCACATCCACTCGACCGAGCCGCTCGGCGCGACCAGCGCCGTGACCTCGCAATCGGACAGGAACGCATAGTCCGCGATCGGCGGGTACGGCGAGAACTCCTCGAAGCTGCCAGACGGCCGCTGGCGGGAGCTGTCGGCTAGCGTCTCGAGCGGCATGGCGTTCTCTGCTGCCACTGCAATCCCCTCTCGTCACGTCTCGTCACGTCTCGTCGGGGCCGGACAGGTGAACTGGGGACGGCGGATACCCGTCCGGGGCCTTTGGCAAAATAGTAAGCTGATTAAAAGGTTTCTAACTAGAGGTAATTTTTCGGATAACAGTTCGCCAACATCTGATGACCGGCGCGATCGGGACCACCGGGCGCTCGGCCGCCGCGACCCCGGGACGGCGGCCTCTGGCCCTGGCTCAGCGGAGGCGGTTAGCCGAACAGATCGACGACCGCCTTGGCGCTCAGGTCACCGCGGAGGAGCTTGCGGCCTACGACTTCCATGTGAGTTCTCCAGTGCCGTTCGGCCCCTTCGGCGTCGCCCGCCTCGATCAGCAGCACCAGCTTGCGGTAGGAGCGGACCAGCATCCTGAACTGGTCCTGGGTGTCCGGGTGGTCGAAGGTGCGCATGACGACGGTGGACAGGTGCATGGCGACGACCTCGCGCAGCACCCCCGCCTGGACGGCCAGGGTGCGGTTCCCGGCCCGCTCCAAGATGAGGTCATGGAACCGCTGCGTGGCCTGCGACCAGGCGTCGGCGTCCCGGAAGTGGTCATCGCTTTCCACCAGGCCGACCAGGTACTCCACGCAGGCGGTCAGGTCGTCCAGGTCCCGCTGGCAGCGCCTGGACGCCAGCAGCCCCGCGGCGGCGGGCTCGGTCACCATGCGCGCCTCGTACACGTCGGCGATAGTCGTCCCGCTCACCTGGAGCAGCAGGCCCACGTACCTGGCCGCCACGGCGATGTCCGGAGACACCACCCGCGCCCCGCCGCGGGCGCCGCGGCGGATGCTGATGAGGGATTCGGCCTCCAGGATCCGGAACGCCTCGCGCAGCGTCGGCCGTGATACGCCGAACATCTCCATCAGCACGGTTTCCGACGGCAGCGCGTCGCCGGTCTTCAGGTCGCCGCGAACGATCTGGCCGCGGATGTAGGACGCGATCAGCTCGGCCGTCTTGGGCGCGCGCAGGACCGGCCCGGCCGGATCACGATTCGGCAGCACCCCGGAGCCCGTCCTCACTCAAAGAGTTATTGAGCGAACCGAGCTTACCGGATCTACCAGCCCGGTTCCGGGGCTAGCGGTCCTCGGATACGGCCTTGCGCGGACCCTCCTCCAGTAGCGAGGCGAGGGCGGCGGCCAGGTCGCGGGGGGCGAAGGCCTGGCCGAGAATACCGGACGGAGCTGCCTACGCCGGATCCTCGTACTTGAAGGACAGCCGCAGCTTGGACCGGAACACGACCTCGCCGCCGTCCTCGACGTGCAGGTCCTGCTCCACCACTTCGGCGACGCGCACGTCACGCAGCGACTTGCGGGCCGTGTTCACCGCGGTAACCGCGGCGTCCTCCCAGGACTGGGTGCTGGTGCCGATGACGTCGATGACCCGGTACACGCTCACGGTATCCTCCTCGATTCCGCAGACGCAGCGAACTGCTCCCTGTCGTAGCCTCGTTCCCCCGAGGTCCGGTCGGTAAGCTCGCCGCGGCCAGAAATCCGTTGCGGATGGGCTCAGCGTCCTTCGCGGGGCAGGAGCGGGCCGAGCGGCCCCAGATCCAGGTTGAGGTCTTCGACGGTAAGGCCGAAGTGGTCCCGCAGTTCGGCCATCCGGTCTTCGAGGGCCATCAGAGTCGATCCGACCTTCTCGATCTGGTCGTCGGTGAGCGACCCCTGTTCCACCCGGCGCAGGGCCTGACGCTCCATCAGCTGGCGCAGCAATTCGACGAGGGTCAGAACCAGGGTCACCAGCCCCTTCTCCACCGATTCCGGGTCGGCGTCGATCCGGAGGCGGTCTACCGCTTTGCGCTGATCCGTCTTGACCATGCCATTAGCCATCAGCTGTTCTCCCGCGAGTCGTCCATGCCTTCCACCATGGCGCTGACCGACGACACGAGCGCGCGCAGTGAGACGGTGACCAGATCCACGTCCGCGATGGACAGCGTCACATCGCCCATGATGACCACGCCGCCGGCCAGCACCCGGTCCAGCAGGTCAACCAGTGCGACGCGTTCTTCCCTGATCGCCGGGTGGTACGGCGCGGTGGTGGATGATATCTCGCTCATCGCGCGTCCTCGGTTCCGTCCTGGCCGACAAAGGAATAGGCGGGCCACGGCCCGGTCAGGGTGAGCTGGAGCGCCCTGTGCCCGGCGGCAAGCCCCGTTACCGCGGCTCCGAACTCCTCGGCCCGCTCGTCCGCCACCAGGTACGCGGCATTGAGGACCATCACGCCAGCAGAGCCGGCTATCTCCGGTGACCGGGGTGGGTACACCCGGGCGGAGGCCGAGAGCCGGCTCAGCTCCGCGTGCACGGCCTGGGCGCCGGTCACCGCTTCCTGGCGAGCGTCCTGGCGTGCCGCCAGCTGAGCGCGGCGCCGCCTCAGGTAAGCGGCCCCCGGCCCGGTGGCCGGGCCTGCCCGCCCGGCCACCGGACGTTCAGGTTCGCCGGCCGGATCGGCTGGCTTGGCCACATGGCCCTTGACTCCCCATTCGCTGCGCCCGGTGATCCTGGTCAGGGCCTGGCGGAGGTCATCGGCTCGCTTCCGCAGCATCCCGGCCGCTGCCTCGTCGGAGCTGTACACGGTGGCGAGCCGCATGGGAACCACGGGGCGTTCCTTGGCGACCGTCTCGATGACCTCGTGGTGCGCGCGTGCTGTTCGCTCCAGCCAGTCCAGGTCCTCCAGGTTCTCGCGCAACGCGGCTTCACCGAACTCGGACTGGGCCACGCTGCCGACGATAGCCACGAGCCCGGCCGCACTGAGCGGACGCGCCGCACCCCCGCCGACACCGATCGGCCCGCCGGTGAACACAGGCGCGGCTTCGTCCGCTATCGCGTAGATCCACACGCAGGGGCTTTCAGTCACCACGGGTCCCGCCGTGGCCCTCCCCTGATTCCAGGGCCTCGATCCTGCTGCGCAACTGACGATTCTCGTCTTCGAGTTCCTGCTGGTCGCGGGACTTTTCCACGGCCCGGTCCGCGGCCTGGGCGTTAAGCCACGGATCGCTCTCCCACCAGTTGATGCCGACTTGCCTGGCCGTGTCGAGCGACGCGATCACCAGGCGCAGCTTGATGGTCAGCAGCTCGATGTCGAGCAGGTTGACTCGGATGTCGCCGGCGATCACGAGGCCCTTGTCCAGCACCCGCTCCAGGATGTCGGCGAGGTTGGCGGTCTGGGGGCCGCCGGCGACGCCGGAGCGGCGCACGGTCCCCGAGGAAGGAGTGGCCAGGTTTCCATAGGTCATGTCATGATCCCTAACTGCTATCACCGCGGCCGCGTGAATACCTCCTGACCCTGCGGTACGACATCAGCTCTCCATCCCCGTCGATTCTGGTCTCGTATGTCGCAAGGATGTCGGCCGAGGAGGGAATGCGGCGGTCTTCCACGACCTCGATGTTGACTGTCCAGCCGTCCTCTCTGCGCTCGATGCCGGTGATGCTCTCCGCTTGCTTATCCGTCAGTTCCAGGATCTGGCGCAGGGCGACCCTGGCCGCCTGCCTGGCGGTGAGGGATGAGCCGTCGTCCTGCTGTGCAGCACGCCGGTTTCCATTCCCTCCGTTGCCGGCGAAGGATCCGTCGTGGCCGGCCGCCTCTGACTCGTCTTCCTCGTCGGCTCCCGGCTCGTCCGGGCTCTCGGGTTCGGTCACGTCCTCATCGAACTCATCGACGACTTCCCGCTCGTCCCGGTCGGCAGGCCGCCGCGCCCGGGGGCGGGTTGGCCTGGTCCTGGTAGTTCTGGGTCTCTCCGCCATGGCAGTCAGGCCTCATCACCGTCTGCGGCCGCCGCCCCGATCACCCGGACCTGGGTCAGCCGGGCGACGACCTCGTTCTGCAGCTGCGCTGCGTCCTTCTCCGATATGTCACCAGCCGCCCGGGCCCGCTCGATCTCCGCTAGTTCGCGCCGGATCGTGGCCGGGTCGTAGTACGTCCGCTCCGCCTCTTCCTGGATGACCTCCGCTAGCCGCACTACTGCTTGGACCGGAAGAAACGGCAGCCGGAATGGGAGGCTCAGCAGTCCCATGTCAGCCCTGGTCTTCCTGACCGGCGCCGACGAAGTCGTACGGTGCCATCGGGCCGAGGACCCGCAATTCCACACGCCCCTCCCAGTCGGCGCCCAGGTCCTCGACTTCCTGGTCCAGTTCGTCGGCCTTGTCCTCCTCCACGAGGAAGGCGACGTTCATCGCTTCGAGTTCGTCCGTCGGATCCCGGACGACGCTGGCCACGGCGTGGCCCTCCAGGGCGGACAGAAGCTGCTGCGTGTCACCTTCCCGCTTCGCCGCGACCGCGTTGTTGATTATCTCGCCGAGCTGGATCCTTTCCTCCCGGGTGGCCTCGGCGTCCTGCCCGGTTATCTGCTCCCGGAGCCGGGCGGCCTCGGAGTCCTCCGACAAGATCTCCTCCAGGATGGCGGATTCGACGTACTGGCCCTTGACCACGTACTCGGTCCGTCCCTCGAGTTCTTCCAGTGCCGCGGCGAACTCATCCCGGTTTGGTTCGAGGAGTTCGGAGACGACAGCGTCCTCGCTGGCCACGACCGCGCCGAAGCGCAGCGGCAGGACGGGTACGCCCGCGGCGACCGAATCGAGGATCTCCTTATGCGCCTGCAGGTCGTCTGCCGTGCCCAGCGGGCCGAGGAGTTCGACCTCGCTGACCAGGGCCGCCAGATCACCATCGTGTACCAGCGTTACCTCACGGTCTCCGACCCCCTTGATCTCCTCGGTCAGCTCCACGTCTCCAGGCAGGATTCCGTACACGTAGTAACCGGTCTGCTGGCCAGCGCCGGTGCTTGATTCCGTTTCCGGTGACGCTGATGACATATCAATCCTCCCCGCGGCGGCTCCGGCGTGAGGGCTGTCGCTCTTCCTCATCGTCGTCGCCGCCACCGACCAGATCACGAATCTTCTGCCCGGCGCCTTCCAGCGCGCCTTGGGTCTTGCGGCGGGCGCCGCCCTGCTCCATATCGCCTACCAGTTCCGGCAGGGTTTCTTTGTCCTGCGAGATATCCAGCCGGTTGACCGCTTCCGCGAAGCGTAGATACGTGTCGACGCTCGCTATCACGACACGCGCGTCGATGGTGAGTAGCTCGATTCCGACCAGCGACACCCGCACGTAAGCATCGATCACCAGGCCCTTGTCCAGGATCGTGTCAATGACGTCGACCGAGGCCGGAAGGTTGCGGCCTCGTCGACGCGCCGCCGCCGGGCTGCGTTGTCACGCTCATTTGCTACCTCCTCGCCGTGCCGTAGCACTCGCTCGCTGCCGCCGTCCGTTACCGCTGCCGGCGTCGCCGGACGACCTCGAGCTGGATGAGCGGCTGCGGCTCGAGCTGCGAGCCCGGCCCCTGGCGGCGGTGGCCCGGCCGTTGCCGGATTCCTCGCCTTCGCCCTCTTCGTCTTCGCCTTCGCCCTCTTCGTCCTCGCCTTCGCCCGTCGTGGCCTTGGCGGCACGGCGCCGGGGGCTGCTCTCTTCGCCGCTCTCTTCGCCGCTCTCTTCGCCGCTCTCTTCGCCGCTCTCTTCGCGCGTGATCACGGGCCTCGTCGTCGACCTGACCGTTCCCAGCCTGCCGGGACTCCTCCTGTTCGGGGCTTTCCTGCTCTTCCCGCTCGAGCGCGTCTTCGTGGCTCTCGACGACCTCACCGTCGTGGATGGTGCCGCGCCAGCCTTCGGCGTCGTCGGGATGCAGCACGGTCTGGGTCATCATGTGCCGCCCGACGTGCTTGAGTTCGAGGCGGGCCCGCCTGCCCTGCGCCCGCCAGAGGTTCCCGGTGCGCTCGAACATGCCCTGCGGGTGATACTCGAGGATGAGCAGGATGCGGGTCAGGCTGGGGCCGAGCTCGTGGAAGGTCACCGCGCCGTCGACGTGGCCCTTCTGGCCCTTGGAGCGCCAGACGATCCTCTCGTCGGGCACCTGCTCGATGATGGTGGCTTCCCAGGTGCGGTGCGACCAGAAGACCTGAGCCTTCCAGTTCACCTTCTGCTCTTCGTTCTTGTTCTTCTCGGCGCTCTCGACCTTCTTCGTGAACTTGGGGAAGTCGTTGTACTGGGTCCACTGGTTGTAGGCGAGCGTGACGGGGACCCCTACGTCGATCGACTCGACGATGTTGGTCAGCTTGAGCTTCTTGCTCCCGCCGCCCTTACCGCCCCGCCGGAACAGGCCGGAGATTTTTTCCTTGACGCCTGTCATCCCGGCGCCGAGCATGGACCGGGCCGGAGACTTGCCTTCAGCCAGGTCTTTCGCCCCGGTGACGGCGGCCATGAGACCCGGGCCGGCGCCGCCTTCGACGTAATCGTGCAGGCGGCCGGTCGTACCCTCGACCTTATCGAGCAGCGACGTCACGGCCTTGGTGCCGAGCGCGCCGGCCAGTTCGCCGACTCCGCCCTTGAGCCGGTCCATCGGCCCGTTGCGGGTCTTCGATTCTTCTTGCGCCATGCCGTTACCTCCTGGTCCGGACGACCGGCGAGCGAGTGCTCCGGCGACGCCGCGGCGCGGGCTCCTCGGTTTCGTCCTCCGGTTCGTCGGCTTCATCGGCCTCATCGGCCTCATCGGCCTCATCGGCCTCATCGGCCTCATCGGCCTCATCGGCCTCATCGGCCGGTGCCTCGTCCAGGTCCTCGTCCTCGTACTCGTCGGCAGGCTCGTCATACTCGTCCGGCTCGTCGCTGGCCCGGGACCTCCCGCGGCGGGCCCGGCCGTTGCTCCGCTCCTCGCCGTCCGGCTCGTCCTCGATGTCGGCTTCCCGGCGCCGGCGCCGCTTCCCGCTGACCCGGCCCACGGTCTCGCCGGCGCGGCCCACGGTCTCACCGGCGCGGCCCACGGTCTCACCGGCGGCCTCACCGGCCTTGCCCACAGCGGCCTCGGGGTTCCTCAGGGTTTCGGCCCGATCGTGCAGGTTGTCGCTCAGCGAGTCGATCCGGCTGGTCACCGCCGCGGTGGCGGCGCCCTTGGCCGCGTCGAGCAATTCCCCGCGAACGGTATTGACGATCTCGGTTACCTGGGGGCCGAGCGCGCCGGCGATATCGGTCTTGCCGAGGTACTTGGTTCCCTGCCGAAGCGCAGCCGGCCCGAACTTGGCCGCGCCTCCAGTTGCCGCTCCGACAGCCAGCATCGTGGCCAGGCGCATCTTGCGATGCCGACCGAGGATGTAGCCCACACCGAGCGCTAGCGCGGTTCCTGCGCCGCCTTTCATCACAGAACCCCTTCCTGCGGGTCGATTTTGTCCCCCTATGTCTTCCGTCCGCGATGGCTCCGCGAACCCAGCCCACCGCCTACCCCTGGTCAGCTCGGCCAAAACAAGAAGTGACGAGTAATGACGCGGGCGATTGCGGGCCCATCGGCTCCCGGCCCGCGTCTCGCCGCGTAGTACCAGGTCAGCCCGTCCAGGCCGGGCTCGGTTTTTCGTTCAAGCTCACGAGATTCCCGATGACACGCTGCGTTCATGTCAGGAGGAATAGGTTTGCTCACGCCACGTGACGGCACTCCGCTGCCATGTGGGGTCGCGCGACCTCGGCGGGGCGGTGCGCGTCTCGCTCCGCCCCCTGGTACGCCCGCGTTCTCGAAGCATTCGTCTGACTGTGATCCTGGATACGGTTTCGGTCCGGTCGCGAAGATACGGCGTGATGTCCCAGCCATGTCGCTGGAGCTGCACGAATGGGACATCGACGCCTTGTGATGTGTGGCGGACGATGTTAGAGTGACGAAAGTTCGATGTCGGGCTCCTCGCGGCTGCCCCCTGCGGTGCGGCGGCAGGCAGCCCGTCACGTTCGGCCCATTTTACCCCGAACGGGCCTGGTGCATGTTCCCCTGTTCCCCGGGGCCGTCCGGGGCGACCGCGGGCAGCTTGCGCGTGTCGCGCAATTCGGTGAACGGTTCGGCGTCGGGCGGAAGCCCGTCGGCAATGGCGCGCCCCGCTCGAGTTCGGCGTTGAACTCCGCGCCGATCAGCACCGCGGTGTTGGAGATCCACATCCAGATCAGGAAGATGATCACGGCGGCCAGGCTCGCTGAAGGCCGTGCTCTACCCGGTCGGCGCGGGTCTGAACGTGATTAGACCCGCGCCCTGCCGGGGAGGAGGACGTGCCATGCAGGTTGTCTACGTGCTCCAGATCAGCGACGACATCGACAAGCCCGAAGCGTTCGCCGCCGAGGTACGCGCTAAGGACAGGGCAGCCATCGCGGCGCACGACAGGGGCGTCACGCTGGAACCGTGGGTAACCGGCGACGACGGCGGCTTCATGCGGGCCGAGTCCGCCAGCGCGCTATTCACGATCTACCGCTGTCCCGTCCGTGAATCCTGACCCGGACCGGCGGCCGGTGTCAGTTATCCAGTGGCGCAGTCCCGGCGAAGTCGTAGGCGGCCATCGGCCCGAGCAACTGTACGTCGATCCGCCCGTCCCACTTACGGGCCAGATCCTCGATCACCCGCTCCACGTCAGGCTCCTGGTCGACCGCCACGAGGAACGCGACATTAACTGCATCCAGCTCGTGGGCCGGCTCCCGCGCGACGCTGGCCACGCTCAGCCCTTCCATGGCCTGCCGCAAGGTTCGTGTGTTCTCGTCCCGGATGGCCTTGCCGTCGCCCTTGCCGTCGCCCTTGCCGTGCCCGGCGGCGTCGCTGACGTAGCGGCCCCTGACCTGGAATTCGGCGCGGCCCTCAAGCTGATTCAGCGCGGCAGCGAACTCGTCGTGATGGGCCGCTAGCAAGTCCTTGGCCACCGCGTCCTCACTGGCCAGGACCGTTCCGAAGCGGAGCGGCAGGACGGGCACTTCGGCGGCGGTGGCGTCCAGGATCTCCCGGTGGGCGCGCAGATCATCGGGCGAGCCCAGCGGCCCGGACGAGTCCACCTCGCTGATCAAGGCGGCCAGGCCGTCGCAGCGGACGTCGCGCAGCAGGCCGGGATGCTCGCCGACGCCGGGTATGCCGGCCGCCACCTCGATGTCCGCGGGGAGGATCCCGTAGACAAAGATGCCCTTGCGCTGTCGCGCGCCCGTCTCCTTCGCGGCCTTGGTCGAGGGACCCTCCGCGTTCGGCCGTTGCGCGCGGCTGGTTGTCGTTCGCGCCCGCGGCCTGCCGCCGTGCCCCCGGCGACTCCGCTTAGCGGTGACCTTCCGGGCCTTCGCCGTGTACCGGGCGGCCACCCGGCCCAGGGCGTTACCGTCTTTCCGGCAGAGATCAATCTCGTATGCCTTGCCATCGAGCCCGAACGTCCTGGTCTTGACGTCGTTCGCGCCGCCGCATACGTCACAGGTGAGTTGTACCTCAGTCACAGTCGTCATCGTCCTGTTCCCAACCGGTCAGTCGGTATCGTGCGATCCGGCTACCCGGCCCGGCCGCGGACATGCCTTCGGCGGCGAACCCTCCACAGGTGCTGCGCGAGAAGCCGTCTGTTGATGTGATGCGCGCGGCCGGCGATGCTGTTGAGGCGGGCCGCGTCAGCGTGCTTACGGCGGAGGCCCGGCTGCGCCCTGATCCTGGGAGGATGCGATGTCGATCGGCTCGTTTGAGCGGTATCCGCTGCTGTTCGGCCCGTCTCCGGTGCACCCGCTGGAACGGCTGTCCGCTCATCTGGGCGGCGCGCTGGTGTGGGCCAAGCGCGAGGACTGCAACTCCGGGATCGGCTATGGCGGTAACAAGACGCGCAAGCTGGAGTACCTGGTCGCCGAGGCCCTGGCCAGGGGGTGCGACACGCTGGTGTCCATCGGCGGCGTACAATCCAACCACACCCGCCAGGTCGCGGCGGTCGCGGCCCGGGCCGGCCTGGGATGCGTGCTCATCCAGGAAAGCTGGGTGAACTGGCCCGATCCGGTTTACGACAAGGTGGGCAACATCCTGGTCAGCCGGCTTGCCGGGGCGGACGTGCGGCTGGTGACCGCGGAGTTCGGCATCGGCATCAAGAAGAGCTGGGAGCAGACGCTGCGGGAGATCGAGGAATCCGGCGGCCGGCCGTATCCCATCCCGGCCGGCGCCTCCGACCATCCCCTGGGCGGCCTCGGGTTCGCTAACTGGGCGTTCGAGGTCGCCGCCCAGGAACGCGAGCTCGGCGTGTTCTTCGACACCATCGTGGTGTGCTCGGTGACCGGCAGCACCCAGGCGGGCATGGTCGCCGGGTTCGCTACGCTGGCCGCCTCCGGCGCCCAGCCGCGCCGCATTATCGGCATCGACGCCTCGGCCAAGCCCGCGGAAACCCGCGATCAGGTCACCCGGATCGCCCGGCACACCGCCCGGCTCATCGGCCTGGAGCGCGAGCTGGACGTGGAGGAGATCGAGCTGGACGAGCGCTACCATGCGGGCACCTACGGCATCCCCGACGACGCCACCCTGGACGCGATGCGGCTCGCCGCCCGCACCGAAGGCATGATCACCGACCCGGTCTACGAAGGCAAGTCCATGGCCGGGCTGATCGACCTGATCAGCCGCCGAGAGATAGAGCCCGCCTCCACCGTGCTCTACGCCCACCTCGGCGGCCAGCCCGCGCTCAACGCCTACAGTGCCCTGTTCTCCTGACGTCGGCGTGCGCTATGGATGGTTTCTTGCTCAGCTATGACGGTTTTGATCCCGCGTCCGAAGGGCTCCGGGAAGCGCTGACCTCGACCGGCAACGGCTACCTGTGCGCGCGCGGCACGGCGGAGTGGGAAGATGCCGACGGCGTGCATTATCCCGGCACCTACGTCCACGGCGGTTACAACCGCGAGACGACGATCCTGAGCGGCCTGCCCGTGCTCAACGAGGACTTGGTCAACCTGCCGAACTGGCTGGTTCTCCAGCTGCGCATCGAGGGCGGGGACGCCATCCGGCTCGCCGACGTCGAGTTGCTCGAATACCGCCACGAACTGGACATCCGGCACGCCGCCGTGATCCGCCGGCTCCGGTTCCGGGACAGCGACGATCGCACGACCGCGTTGCTGAGCCGCCGGTTCGTCAGCATGGCGGACACGCACCACGGCGGGATCGAGTGGACGCTCGTCCCGGAGAACTGGTCGGGGCGTGTCGAAGTAGTCACGGCGATCGACGGCCGGGTAAGCAATGCCGGGGTCGCCCGCTACCGCGAGCTGGAAGGCCGCCACCTGAAACCCGTGGGCCCGCGGACGCTCGGGCCGGAGGTCATCGCGCTGAAGGCCGAGACCCGGCAGTCGAATCTCTACATCAGCCACGCGGCCCGGACCCGTTTGTTCCGCGGCGATCAGCCCCTCCAGGCCGTACGGCTGCTCTACCAGATGGAGGACTATATCCAGCAGACCCTGGCCTTTGACGTGCACCAGGGCGAGGCGACGCGGGTGGAGAAACTGGTGACGTTCTACACGTCGCGGGACCCGGCGGTCAGTGACACGCTGGTAAAGGCGGCCACATCGGTGGCCCGTCACACGGACTTCGCCGCCTCGTTCGAGCGGCATGCCGCGGCCTGGGAGGACCTGTGGCGGGCGTGCGACGTGCACGTGGCTGGCAATGAACACGTTCAGCTGCTGCTGCGGCTGCATATCGCCCACGTCCTGCAGGTCTGCTCCCGGAACACCGCTGACCTCGACGCGGGCCTGCCCGCCCGCGGCCTCAACGGCGAGGCCTATCGCGGGCACGTGTTCTGGGACGAGCTCTACGCGTTTCCTTTCTTCAATGTCCGGCTGCCCGAGGTCACGCACGGGTTGCTGATGTACCGCTACCGCCGGATAGGCGAAGCCCGGGCGGCGGCCCGGGAGATGGGATTCCGGGGCGCGATGTTCCCGTGGCAGAGCGGAAGCGAGGGAACAGAGGAGACTCAGCGGGTCCACCTGAACCCGCTCTCCGGTCACTGGGAGCCTGATCTCAGCCGCAACCAGCGGCACGTGAACGCGGCGATCTTCTGGAACGTCTCGCAGTACTTCCTGACCACCTATGACCAGGCGTTTTTGCGTGACTACGGAGCGGAGCTGATGCTGGAGATCGCGCGCTTCTGGGCGTCGATCGCCCATTTCAATCCGGAACGCGAGCGCTATGAGATTCACGGCGTGATGGGCCCGGACGAGTTCCACGACAAGTACCCGGATGCAGTGCAGGGCGGCCTGCGCAACAATGCGTACACCAATGTCATGGTGGCGTGGCTGTGCGACATCGCCGGCCAGCTGATGTCGTTGCTTCCCGCGAGCCGCGCCGAGGAGCTGCGGGATCGGCTGGGCATCGGCGACGACGAGCTCGCGGTCTGGCAGGACATGAGCCGCCGTATGTTCGTCCCATTCCACGGCGACGGCATCATCAGCCAGTTCGAGGGTTACGAGGATCTCGAGGAGCTGGACTGGGACGCGTACCGGGCGAAATACGGCAACATCCAGCGGCTCGACCGCATCCTGCGCGCGGAGGGCAAGGATCCGAACCGGTACAAGGTCACCAAGCAGGCCGACACCGTGATGCTGTTCTTCCTGTTCAAGGACGAGGAGCTAGGCAAGATCTTCCGGCGGCTCGGGTATGGCTACGGTACGGACACGGCCAGGCGGAACCTCGCCTACTACGACCGGCGTACGTCGCATGGCTCGACGTTGAGCTTTATCACCCATGCCGGAGCACTCGCCGCCATCGACCCGGAGAGCTCGTGGGATCGCTTCCTGGTCGCGCTGGATAGCGATGCCGGAGACATTCAGGGCGGCACGACCAAGGAAGGAATTCACCTGGGTGTCATGGCCGGGACGCTCGACCTCATGCAGCGCAGCTACGCAGGCACATATATTCACGACGATGTGCTGTGCTTCGATCCCCGGCTCCCGAGCCGGCTGAATGACCTGTCATTCTCGATGCAGTTCCGGGAAACCCCGATCCAGGTGACGCTCACCCGTGATCGCCTGACGGTAGCCCTGCACGCCGAGGGCGGGAGCCGTTCGGTCAGGGTCGCGGTGGACGACGATGTCCGCGAGCTGAGCGTGGGCGACCAGACCGTATTCGAGCTCACCGTGAACGCGGCGGGCACCGCGCCCTCCGCCGGGGGTTCGGGGGGTTGACGTGCCCGCCCTGAGGATTGAAGGAGGCAGTATGCCGAAGTTTCAAGGAGTGATCTTCGACGTCGACGGGGTACTGGTCGACTCGCCGCACGAGAAGGCGTGGCGCGAGTCACTGCGCGAGCTGATGGAGTCCAGCTGGAGCGACATCCGCGACCGCACGACATGGACGCCGGACGCGTTCACCGCCCACGTCTACCAGCAGTACGTCTCTGGCAAGCCGCGCGCGAGCGGCGCCCGCGCCGCCCTCGACTACTTCCGGGTACCCGATGCCGACCAACACGTCGCCGAGTACGCGCAGCTGAAGCAGGAAATGGTCGTGCGCCTCATCCAGGCCGGTGACTTCACCGCCTATCCCGACGCCCTGCGTTTCGTCATCGCAACCAAGGACGCCGGGATGCGGATAGCAGACGCATCCTCGTCGAAGAATGCGGCGTTGTTCCTGCGTCAGATCCGGCTCGACACCTTCGCGCAAGAGCAGGGAATCTCGTCGCCGACGCTGCGGCCGGGCCTGACGCTGCTGGACTACTTCGACGTTGACGTCTCCGGACGCGATTTCGCGCACGGCAAGCCCGACCCCGAGATCTTCCTGACCGCGGCCCACGAGCTCGGCGTCGAGCCACGTCACGCCATCGTGACCGAAGACGCGTCGGCCGGCGTCCAAGCCGCCAAAGCGGGCGGCATGGCCGCGATCGGCGTCGCACGGGCGGACGACGCCGACCTGCTGGCCGGGGCCGACGCCGATCTCGTGGTCACCACGCTCGACGACGTCGACACCAGTGCCCTGGCCGAAGGACGGCTGACCGCGCGCCCGGCGTGATGCCGCGCGCCCGGCGGGAGGTCGGGCCGAACGGGCGCGCGATCGCGTCTACGGCACGATCACGAGCGGGACCGGTGAATGGCGGGCCAAGCTGACGGCGACCGAACCGACCATACGGTGAGTGGCATGGGACGAGCTCCCGACCACGATCACCACGGTCTGGTCGGGGTTCGCATCACGAAGGCCGGTAGCCACGTCGATCAGCTCGTCCGCGATCAGCCCTTGGCGCCGCTGGAATTCCCAGGCCGCCCCGCGGCCGTCCAGTTGCCCGGCCGCCTGGGCGCGGAGTTCCGGCTCGAGCTCGTCGAATCCTTCCTCCATTTCGGCGATGGCGCCGGGCGACATCATGACGGTGGTGGTCAGGTGAGCCACCCACACCACGTCGATGAGGCCGGTCCGGCCCTGGAGCAGGGCGACTGCGCCGTCGAGCGCCCGGCTCGCAGGAGGAGAACCGTCGTACCCGACGACGATGTGCAGGAACGCTGCGGGTGATGCGGCAGTGGTCACGGTGTTTCAGCCTAGCCCTAGGCCACCCGGCGCGGCCGTCCCGCTCTCGAGATCTTCACTGGCGGAAGTTGCCGACCTGGGAACGGCGGATCGTCCGCTGCTGCGGCCGTGCCACCACCTGCCCCGTCGGCACCATCCGTACCAGGGCATACGATGTGAATGTCCCATTCATGCAGCTGGAACGACATGACTGGGACATCCACGCCGTATGAACGGCGGGGGCAGCGGCCGCCAGGCCGGGGTTTCGATCGGGATCCACGGGCGCTATCCCAGCTGATCGCGGCGACGTGTCAGGGAGGCGGTCTCGGCGGTGTTGCCCGCCAGTTCGATGGCTGTGTCGTACGCCGCGCGCGATTCACCGGTGCGGCCCAGGCGGCGTAGCAGGTCGGCGCGGGTCGCATAGTAGGCGTGGTAGCCGGCCAGCCGGGGCTCTAGACGGTCGACGGCCGCCAGGGCCACCTCCGGGCCGTCGAGCTCGGCGACCGCGATGGCCCGGTTGAGGGCGACAACCGGCGTGGGGTAGAGGCGGATGAGCTGGTCGTAGAGGGCGACGACCTGCGACCAGTCGGTGTCGCGTACGTGGCCGACGGAGGTGTGCACGGCGCTGATCGCGGCGAGGATCTGGTAGCGGCCCGGAGCTGCCCGGGTGGCCAGGCGCTCGCGGACCAGCTGGTGACCCTCGGCGATCAGCGCCGCGTCCCAGGTCCGGCGGTCCTGCTCGTCGAGGGTGACCAGTTCGCCGCTGGCCGAGACCCGGGCGGCGCGGCGGGCCTCGGCCAGGAGCATCAGCGCCAGCAGCCCCGCCACCTCACCGTCGTCCGGCATGAGGGCGCGGATCAGGCGGGTGAGCCGGATCGCCTCGGCGGTCAGGTCGTGGCGTACGGGATCGGTACCCGGGCCGGTGGCCAGGTAGCCCTCATTGAAGACGAGGAAGAGGACGGTGAGTACGCCGCGAGACCCGGGCCGGGAGATCCTCCCCGGACGGCACTCGGTAAGGGATGCGAGCCGCCTTGATCTTGGCCTTCGCGCGGGTAATCCGCTGCCCCACGGTGGTCTCCGGGACCAGGAAGGCACGCGCGATCTCGGGCACGGTCAGGCCGGCGACCAGGCGCAGCGTCAGCGCCACCCGAGCCGGCATCGCCAGCGCCGGGTGACAGCAGGTGAAGATCAGCCGGAGCCGCTCGTCCTCGATGGCGCCGGCCGGCTCGGGCGGGTCGTCGTCTGCAACAGCTGAGCCTCCTGCTGCTTATTGCCACGCTTGTTCTCGCGGCGGATCCGGTCGATGGCCTTGCGGTTGGCGGTGGTGGTCAGCCAGGCGCCGGGGTTGGGGGGCACGCCGTCGGCCGGCCAGCGCTCGACGGCGGCCGCGAACGCCTCGGCGGCGGCCTCCTCGGCAATGTCGAGGTCACCGAAGCGCCTGGTCAGGGAGGCGACCACCCGCGCCCACTCCTCGTGGTGGGCCCGGGTGATCGCCTCCCGTACGTCGGCCCCGTTCACAGGAACGGCCGCACCTCGACCTTCCGGTTGCAGGCCTTCGACCCCGCGGCGGCGAGCTTGAGCGCCACGTCAAGGTCGGCGGCCTCGATGATCCAGAAGCCGGCCAGATACTCCTTGGACTCCAGGAAGGGCCCGTCGGTGACCATCGCCTCCCCGCCTCGGTTGTCGACGACGGTGGCCGAGCCAGGCGCCGCGAGGCCGCCGGCGAAGACCCAGTGGCCCTCCGCCACGAGGCCGTCGTTGAACACGTCGATCGCAGCCTGCTCCTCTGGGGTAGCCAGGCCGCCCTCCTCAAAGATCACGGAAACCATGTACTGCATCTCGGATCATCTCCTCTGCATCGGGCGCTCCTCGCCGACCGCCTGCTACCCCTGCAACGAACACCTCTGCCTCGATCCGACACCGCCTCGCGGAACTTTTTCAAGGACTTTCCGGTACGCCGGACGGCGGGCGATTGACTCCTCGAAGCCCCCGCTGGACACCTGCGCCGACCGTGGGCGCGGTCGGCGGCTTTCGCAGCGTAGGCGCCGAGGTACTTCTCGTTTCCAGCGTGGGCGGCTCTTGGCATGCGTCTAGAACCGGTCGGTCGCCTCGTGCGGCACCTGCGTCACGTGCCCGGGGTCAGCGGGCCGGCGCGTACCGCGGGCGTCCGGCCGGCCGGTAGACCTGGATCGTTACGCCCTTCGAGTCGGCTCGCGATTCGACCAGGTCAAGCGCCATGTCCGGGCCGTCGGCGGGGAACAGCCGGGTGCCCTGGCCCAGGACCACCGGGACGATGAGCAGGGTCATCTCGTCCACGAGGTCGTTCTCGAGCAACCACCGGATCAAGGTACCGCTGCCGTGCACCTGCAGCTCACCCGCCCGTTCGGCCTTCAGCTCGCCGATCACCGCCGCAAGATCACCGGACAGGACGGTGGTCTCCGCCCATTGTGCGTCGGTGAGCGTGTTCGACGCGACGTACTTGGGCGCCTGATTCAAGGCCACGCCGATCGGGTGGGTGCGCCGTCTTCCTCGCATTGCCCCCCAGTACGCCGGCGAAGAGCTCGTAGGTCCGCCGGCCGAACAGGAATGCGTCGGCGCGCTGGTAGGTCTGGTTGATGAACGTCATGGTCTCGCTGTCGAACACCCCCATGGCCCACCCGCCGCGCTCGAATCCGTTCCTGCGGTCCTCATCCGACGCGCCGCCGTTTCCCTGCATTACTCCATCGACGGTGACCTGCGTCATGGTCGTCAGCTTCATGATCGCGGTTCCCTTCTCCTTGGGGCGCCCCTCGCGGGCGGCCTCCCACCCCTGCCACGAACACCTCCGTCCCGATCCGACACCGCCTCGCGGACTTCTTCCGAGAATTGAGGTGCAGGGCTCGCCGGGGAGACATCTGCGGTGGCGGGCTGAGAGTGACGTCGTGGCTGTTAGTGAGACTGGCGCTCCGCGGTCACCGAGCTGGTCGTTCCGCGGCTCCTACCGGGCCAGGAGCCCGGGAACTCCGGCTGGAGAGCACGCAGGATTCGGTGTGCCGCGGCTGCGCAGGACCCAGAACTCACTTCCGCGATCTGGCTTGTGATCCCGGCCCTACAGCGCCGAGGGCTAATCAGGAAGATTGTGCACTCCGAATTCGTCCGGCTGTGCTAGGACATGAATCAGGTGCATTATGTTAACCCGGCTGGGGAGGAGCAATTTCCGGGTCCTGACGAGAGCGTCATTCGGCGCCACGCCATGGCGGCAGTAACAGAAATAGCGGTAATACATCTTGTGCGATTGTCGCCGGAGATCCATAATCTATTTACGCGGTAATGGCAGTATCTGACGGGGTGGCGGCTTGTGGATGGCTTTATCGATGACAGCAGGGGTGGCCTCACCGAGCTGAGAGTGCACGGTGTCTCCGGCACGCCGCCCGACAGCATGCTGGAGAACCCGCATGTCACGCTGGTGTCGGGTGATTCGACCGCAGGGTTTTACCGGCGGATATGGCTCAGCGGACCGCCGTCGCCGTCTCTTGCCTATGCGGACATCCCGGGTGAGCGCCGCCGGGAGGCGTATGCGTGGGGCGGGCTGACCTCGGGTGCTGGCAGCCGCGCATTGTGGATGCTGCTGCTGCCGTTCATGCTGGCCAATGTCGCCTTCTGGATGTATCCAGCGGCCACGCGTCCGGATGAGCCGCGGTGGCGCTCGCAAGCCCGCGATTGCGCCGCCGCCTTGCAGCGCCTGTTTTCGCTCAGCCTGACGGTGGCGCTTACCCTTTCCGCGGTCAACGTGGCGACCGACCTAGCCGGCTGGCAATGCGGCGGCTCCCGGGCATGTGTGGCGCAGAATAGTTTTCTTCATTTCCTGGCCCTGGGCTTTTTCAACCAGCCGGGCCGACGGCTTGCCCTGGCCACGGTGGTCCCGGTGGCCGTGGTGGCTTTGTTGTGGCTGCTCGGGAACAAGTCATGGAACGCGTACGAGCGGCTGCAGCCGGCTGCGCCAGCTGAGGTCTCCGGCGGGGATAGTCTCGGCGGAATGCCTCCCGCGGCCGGTCCCTTTGGCCCGCCGATCGGGCGGCGCCGGATGTGGAATGGCGCGGAGCCGGTGCGGCGGATGCGTTCACTGCATGTCTGCGCCGGGTTCGCCACTGCCGGCCTTTTCCTGGCGGTGCCGTTGACGTCAGGCCCGCACCGCGGCGTGGGTCAGACGTTCCTCGCCCTGATGATCGTGGCGCTGGCAGGCCCGGTGATCGCGCTGCTGCTGCCCTGGCTGTGGCGACGGCAGGACCCGGCTGACGGGACGGCCGACGAGGAGCCCAGGCTGTCGCCGGACCGGCATGATCTCTGGGGATGGCTTCCATGGGCCGCGCTGGCCCTGGTCACGGCGGCTGTCATCGCGGCGCTGTTCCCGAATGTAGGACCAGCGATCTCGGCCGGCTCGCTACCCCGGCTCAGCAGCTTTCTCGGCTGGATGTTCGCGGCCCAGATAGCGCTGCTCATCCTGATCGTGGCGGTCGTCGCAACAGTCGCCGCCTCCTCACGCGGAACCCGGGACGGCGCGCCCAGCCGGGCCGAGCTGCCCGGGCGCGCCCTGGCTGGCCTGGGCGCACCGGTGATGCTGCTGCTGTCCTGGCTACTCGCGGTGAGCTTCGCCGCCGGGCTTGTCGTGCGCTCCGCCGACTTCCTCGGCACGCCGGCGCCGGTCGGAAGGCCGCCATCAGGGCCGGCGGTGCTGCTCGTCCCCGGCGTCTACTACTGGGCGGCCGCAGCCGCGTTCTGCCTGGTGGTGGTGGCCGGCCTGGTAGCCGCCGTCGTGTTCGTGCTCGTCTGGCGCGAGACAGGTAAACGGGAAAAAGGCCTGGTCGCGCGGACCTACAAAGCCGAGCTGTCCGGGCCGGGCGGTCTCCCCGCCTCAGTCCAGGCGCGGGCCCGCATGATCGCCGGCGCGTGGGCCCGGGCCTACCTGACCGACAAATCACCGCTGCTGCTCACCATCCTGGCCAGCGTGCTGGCCGTCGCCGTCGCCGCCAGCGTCGCGGGATACCTCGCTACCAGCACGGTGAACGGCACCGTGGTCCGCGGCCTGTGGCTCTGGCAGCATGCCTCCTGGCTCGCGACCGCAGGGAGCTGGGCGGTCGCTGCCATGGCCGTGGCGCTCATCGCGCTCGGCCGCCGCGCGTACAGCGACCCGGCGACGCGCCGCACCGTCGGCATCCTGTGGGACCTGGGGACTTTCTGGCCCCGGGCCACGCACCCGCTGGCTCCTCCGTGCTACTGCGAACGGACCCTGCCCGACCTCATCTACCGGATGACCTGGCTAGCACCACGCGACCAGGATCTGGTGGTCCTGTCCACGCACAGCCAGGGCACCGTGATCGGCGCCGCCCTGGTGCTGCAACTGGACCCGTCACAGCAGGCCAGAACCGCGTTCATCACCTATGGCAGCCCGTTGCAACGACTCTACTCCCGGTTTTTCCCCGCCTACTTCGGCGCCAGGGTCCTCAGCCAGATCGGAGAGGCGCTGACCGGAACCGCCGGGGACCAGGCCCCTGACCGCTCCCGCTGGCCGTGGCGGAACCTGTTCCGCGCTAGCGACCCCATCGGCGGCCCAGTCCGCCACCGGTACATGGCCGACGAAACGCTCTATGATCCTGACGTCATCGCCGCCCTCGCCAACGGCCAGCCGCCCGGCGGCGACAACGCCGACGTGGACCGCCAGTTCCTCGATCCCCCCTTCAACCGGGCCGACGGCAACACGGCGTACCCGCAAACGCTGGGTCACTCCGGGTACTTCGAAGACCCCTACTTCCCCGGATGCGTGGACACGGTAATCCAGCTGGCTCGGCAGCGCCTCGTCTCTTTCGTACCAGGATCTGATTCCGGTTCGGACGGTTCTCAGACGCCCTCGATAAGCAGAACCGACTACACAGAGCACTAAGAAACATCGCGCTGTCACGCGAGAAGCCTCCGATATTCTCGGCATTCAGCAGCCGGAGCTTCCGACCGTGTCGCACCGAACTGGGTGATCTGCATACGCCACGCGCGACCCGATGGTCGGCAGCGCCCGAATCTGCCGAGATAAGCGCATGTCCATTCGACATGCGGGCTTCGCTTAAAAGCGCTGATTTCTTTACGCTTCGAGAATTCTCAACTTTCGCAATTTTGCTGTAGGCGGGGCGCGGGCCGGTGCCGGAACGATGCAACGGATTCACGCTAATGCTCCCGGATGCCACGCTGCCGGTTCCCGGCTCGCTGATGAGCTTCCTGGCGGTGTGCGCGCCTCATGCGCCCGATGTACGGAGCGGCCACATCCCCAGCTTGGCTAGCTGACACGGGCAGACGCGGCGGTCTAGGCTCTGATCATGGCTCAGATCGTGATCATCGGGGCCGGGGTGGTGGGGCTGGGGACAGCAATGCTGCTGGCCGGTGACGGTCATCAGGTCACCGTGCTGGAGCGGGACCCCATCTCGCCGCCCGAGCCGGTTGAGGCGTGGGAGCGGTGGCAGCGGCCGGGGCTGAATCAGTTCCGGCTGCCGCACTTCTTCCTGGCCGGGTTCCGCTCGGTCGTCGACGCTGAGTTGCCTGAGATTTCCGGGGCTCTGCGGGCTGCCCGGCGCGCTGCGGCTGGACGTCATCGGCGACGCGCCCAGGGAAATGACCGGCGGCTGGCGGCACGGCGACGATTGCTACGAGCTGCTGACCGGCCGCCGCCCGGTGGTGGAAGCCGTGATCGCCACGCAGGCCGCTGCGACCCGGGGAGTCGAAGTCCGCCGCGGCACGGCCGTCACCGGCATGGTCAGCGGAGCGCCGGCGCTGCCCGGTGTGCCGCATGTGACCGGAGTGCGGACGAAGGACGGCGAGTCTATCCCGGCCGACCTGGTGGTGGACATGAGCGGCCGCCGGTCTGCGCTGCCGGACTGGCTCAGCGAGATCGGCGCCCGCGACCCGGCCGAGGAGCTGGAGGACAGCGGGTTCGTGTACTACGGGCGGCACTTCCGGTCGGTGGACGGGTCGGTGCCCCCCGCCATCGGGCCCAACGTGATGGACTGGGGCACGATCACCTCGCTCACCCTGCCCGCGGACAACGGGACGTGGGCGATCGCGCTGGTGACCAGCTCGAAGGACACGGCGCTCCGGCCGCTGCGCGAGACGGGCCGCTGGGAAGCGGTGGTGCGCGGCCTTCCGCTGATAGCCCACTGGCTGGACGGAACCCCGATCGAAGATGGCGTCCAGGTGATGGCCCACCTGGAGGACCGCTACCGCGGCTTCGTCGCCGACGGCTGGCCGGTCGCCACCGGCGTGGTGGCCGTGGCTGATTCGTGGGCATGCTCCAACCCGGCCAACGGGCGCGGCGCGTCGATCGGCATGCTGCACGCCGTGACGCTGCGAGACCAGCTCCGCGAGGTCGGCCTGGACGATCCGGCGGCATTCGCCGAAGCGTTCCACACGGCGACCGCGAGAACCGTGGAGCCGTGGTACCGCGCGACCCTCGCCACCGACCGGTACCGCCTGGCCGAGATAGAGTCCGGCGTCCGCGGCGGTACGTATGACCCGCAGGACTCTCAGTACCAGCTGGGAAAGGCTCTCGGCGCCGCGGCCGTGCAGGACCCTGACTGCCTGCGGGCCTACCTGGACATCTGGCTGGTCCTGCGGACACCTGGGGAGGTCTTCGCCCGGCCAGGGCTGCGCGACAAGATCCTCCAGCTAGGATCTGGCTGGCGCGACGTGGAGCCGCTGGGCCCCAGCCGGGAACAGCTCCTCGCACTGGCGTCTGGCCCGTAGACCTTCATCGCACATGCTGGACCACGAGCGGGTAGGAGGAGGCCACATTGGGCCGGGTGGACGTCGACGGGGTCGGCATCGAGTACGACGTCACGGGGGATGGGCCGCGGGTCGTGCTGCTGCACGGCTTCCCGGACTCCGGTCGGCTATGGCGGCACCAGGTGCCGGCCCTCGCCGAGGCCGGATTCCAGGTCATCGTCCCGGACCTGCGCGGATACGGGCGCTCAGGTAAGCCCGAAGCCATCGAGGCTTACTCGCTCCTGCACCTGGCCGGGGATGTCATGGCGATCATGGCCGAGCTCCAGGCGGCCAGAGCCCATGTGGTAGGCCATGACTGGGGCGCCGCGCTGGCCTGGGCGCTCGCCTCCTTCGCGCCCGACACGGTCGACCACCTGGTAGCCCTGTCGGTCGGCCACCCGGCCACCTTCCGCCGCACAGCGCGCCAGCGGGAGAAGTCGTGGTACATGCTGCTGTTCCAGTTTCCTGGCATCGCCGAGCGCTGGCTGACCGAGGACGACTGGTCCAACTTCCGGACCTGGGCCGGGCACCCCGACGCCGACCAGGTGATCGCTGAGCTGGAGGCGACCGGTTCGCTGACGCCGGGCCTCAATTGGTACCGGGCCAACGTCCCGCCCGAATCGTGGGTCGGCCCGCCGCTGCAGCTCCCGCCGGTGCAGGCCCCCACCATGGGCGTCTGGAGCACGGGAGACCCCGCCCTCACCGAGATCCAGATGACCGACTCCGCGGAGAACGTGGCGGGTCCGTGGCGCTACGAGCGTCTGGACGGACCACGCCACTGGATGCAGTTGGACGCACCGGACCAGGTCAACGCGCTACTGCTGGATTTCCTGCGGTTAAGGGCGCTCAAAGCGCGGAACCGCGCTATTAAGCATGCCCGGCTACATACTAGGACCCACTCCCGAAGAAGCTCAGTTGTGGTCAAGGTTCCTGATGCCAAAGAGCCTTTGGCTGTATCTGCATTCGGCACTAAGCACTCTGCCTTTGATGTGGAACTGTCCGCTAACGAGCGTCGGCGATACCGGGTACTACTGTTAGTAGCTAAAAATGGCACGCTCTTCTAAATCGGCCAGGAACATCGTATCCGATTTCGCGGGATAGTTGTATACCATGACCAACCTAGTGAATCGTATCTAAAGACAATTACCACACATTTCTAGCTGGAGTAATCCTTGGTGCCGCCGTCGGTGCGGGCCTGGCGAGCCTCCAGGAAGTGCTGCACGCCAACGATCCTAAGTAATTCTCCCGCAGTAACTGTGCGCGGTTATCAACGGCGCTTGCGTAGCTGGGCCGTCGGTAATGGTCCGGCGTGCGAGCGAATAACCGTATATGTACCTCGGCACCCTGAGGATGAACATCCGCGTTTGCCGCCGGCCGGGCGAAGCCCTCACCCGCGCCTTTGCGCGGAAACCATCGGCGCATGCGGTCGGGAGCCGGCGTTCCAGGACCCGGGTTTGGCGTGGAGCACGAGGTCCCGGTGCGGGAACCATCAGATGCCCTCAGCCGCCGATCGTCTTGGCTGCCTCGGCCGCCGTAGCAAGGGCGGCCAGGTGGTCATCGACGGTCCTCAGGCCTGCGCCCATCGTGTTGACCGACAGGTGCGTGGCGTCCGCGTCCTGCCACTGCCGCATCGCCGCCGCCAGCTTGTCCCGGTCCTGCTGCCAGCTGAGGCGTCCTTCCATGCCGAGGCTGGCCGGGTCGCGTCCGGCTTCCGCGGCTGCCTCCGCCACGATGCGGCGGGCCTCGTCGAGTTGCGGGCCCGGGGCCATCTGCGGGAACCAGCCATCCGCCAGGCGCCCGGCGCGGCGGTAGGCGCGCGGCGACTGGGCGCCGAACCATACCGGGATCGGCCGCTGCACCGGCATCGGCGCCAGGCCCGCCCCGGTGATCTGGTCGAAGGTCCCGCTGAACATCACGCTCTGCTCAGTCCACAGTCGGCGCAACAGGATGATCTGCTCCTCCAGGCGCTTGCCGCGCGTGCTGAAGTCCTGGCCGAGGGCCTCGTACTCGACGCGGTTCCAGCCGATGCCCACGCCCAGCCGGAACTTCCCGCCGGTCAGCAGGTCCACCTCGGCCGCCTGCTTGGCGACCAGCGCGGTCTGCCGCTGCGGCAGGATGATGATTCCGGTGACCAGTTCCATGGAGGTCACCGCGGCCAGGTACCCGTACAGGACCATCGGCTCGTGAAACGTGGTGCGCACGTCATAGGGGCCGTCCCAGCCCTTGTGGACCGCGGGGTCCGCGCCCACCACGTGGTCGTAGGCCAGCACGTGAGTGAACCCGAGTTCCTCGGCTCGCTGGCCCCAGGCGCGCACCGCGCCGGCGTCGCCGCCCAGTTCGGTCTGCGGGAAGACCACCCCGATCCGCATGCCACCTCCCAATCCTGAAGATTATCCGAGCGGGGGGGCCAGCCGAGGCCGGTCAGGTCAATCGCGTTCGCCATGGCCCCGGAGTCGCACTGTCCGCCGCCACTGCGACTAAGCCGGTCACCGCCGGACGCGCCGGGCACGGCACCACGCGGCGCTGCTGAATCCAGGTCCAGGCGCCGGACGGCGCGCCCCGCAGGAGGACGATGGCGGCATGGAGCGCTTTACGAACGCGGCGTTCAGCTTTGACGTCACAGACACCGCCGCGGCCGGCGGGGACGGGCCGGAAAGCGTCGCCATCCTGTTGCACGGCTTTCCGCAGGACCGCCGTTGCTGGGACCGGGTGACGTCCGCGCTCGCCGGGGGCGGCTACCGGGTCCTGGCGCCCGACCTGCGCGGCTACTCCCCCGGGGCCCGGCCGACCGCCCGGTCCGCATACCGGAACTCTCAGCTGGCAGCGGACGTGCTCGCCCTGGCCGACGCGGCCGGAACCGAACGGTTCCACCTAGCCGGGCACGACTGGGGCGCTGCCCTGGCCTGGTACGTGGCCGGCCGCCATCCGGGGCGGGTGACCTCGCTGGCCGCGTTGTCCGTGCCGCACCCGCAGGCGTTCGCCCAGGCCTTGATCACCAGCAGCCAGGCGGCCCGCTCATGGTACATGGCCGCCTGGCAGCTCCCCTGGCTGCCCGAGCGCGCGCTCGGCCGCCGTGGCGGCCAGGCCTTCCGCGACACCCTGGCGCGCACCGGGCTCGATCCGGCCAGCGCGGACCGCTACGCCGCCCGGGCCCGGGACCCGGCCGTGCTGCGCGGTCCGCTCAACTGGTACCGGGCCATGCCATTCAGCCTCCGCGAGGCGGCCGGGCCGATCGAGGTGCCGACAATGTTCGCCTGGGGTAACCGCGACCAGTTCGTCTCGCGGGCCGCGGCCGAGCTGTGCGGGCGCTACGTCACCGGGCCCTATCGCTTCACCGAACTCGACGGCGCCTCGCACTGGCTGCCCGAACGGGCCGCCGACCAGGTGGCGGCGCTGCTCGCGGAGCACTTCGCGGCGACCTGGGAGATGAGGAACGCCCCGGCGACCTCGGCCGCCGCGATCAGGTTCATCCTGGAGCTGTTAAAGACGTCCGTGTCGAAGGCGGTCACGGTCTCGCTGCGCGCCTCGAAGGCGGCGACCACGAGCATGAGGGAGAAGGCGACCAGGCCCATCGACTGGCCGGTCTTGACGCTGCCATCGTGGTTCTTCGGGCCGTGGCCTTCATCATCGACTGGAGCGCGTTCATCGCGCTCTCTGCCTTACCGGCCTGGCGCAGCCCGACCAGGGCGTTGAAGAGCGGGATCACGAACAGCACGATGGCCGTGGCCCACTGCTGGATCACCAGCGAGACGATCACCGCCCCGACCAGGATGATCTGCATGTAGCTCGTGTACTCGGCTACGAGGCGGCGGATGGCCGACGGCGGTTGCTCCACCGGAAGCGCGTTCGGGCCTGGCGAGTAGCTCGGCGGCGCGCGCCGCGCTCAGACCGGTGGCCGGGTCGACGCCCAGCCTGGTGGTGACCTCCTCCGCCGACAGCGCGTACCATGCCGCAACCGCACGGCCTTCGGGCGCCTGAACCTGGTCGCTGATAGCCATGACCTCGTGTCCCTCACATCCTGGTAACCCGGCCGCGCGCCTACCGGCCGGACCGCTTCGCCTGGGCCAGCTTTTCCGCGATCCGCTTCATCCGCTTGCGCTGCTTGCTCTCGTTGGCCGCCTGCTCCTCCTTGGCCCGCTCGGTGAGCTCGGCGTGGGCGGGATCCGGCGCCGCGCCCTTGGGCGCCTCGGCTTCCAGCAGTCCCTTGGTCTCGGCCAGGTCCTGCTGTCTGGCCGCATCGACCTTCGGGTACCGGGGGTCAATCTCCATCAAGGTCTGCGCTAGCACGGCGGACACGCAGACCCGGGCAAACCACTTGTGATCGGCCGGGATCACGTACCACGGCGCCCACTCCGTGCTGGTGTTCGACAGCATCTCCGAGAACGCCGCCTGGTAGTCACCCCAGTACTTGCGTTCCCTGGCGTCGGCGGCCGAGAACTTCCAGTTCTTCTCCGGCAGGTCCACCCGCCGCAGGAACCGGATGCGCTGCTCCTCCTTCGACAAGTTCAGGAACAGCTTGACGACCTTGAACCCGTTATCGGCCAGGAAACGCTCCCAGTCGTTGATCTCGGCGTATCGGCGGGCCCACACCCCCTTGCCGCGGGCGGCCGCCGGGAGCTTCTGCCCGGCCAGCAGCTCAGGGTGGACCCGCACCACCAGGACCTCCTCGTAATGCGACCGGTTGAAGATGCCGATCTCGCCCCGGCCGGGCAGACGCCGCGCATAACGCCACAGGTAGTCGTGGTCAAGTTCCTCCGCCGACGGCACCTTGAAGCTGCTCACCCGCACGCCCTGCGGGTTGACGCCGCGCATCACATGCCGGATGGTGCCGTCCTTGCCCGCCGCATCCAGCGCCTGCAGGCACACCAGCACACCCCAGGTGTCCTGGGCCGCGAGCCGGGCCTGATACTCCGCCAGCACCTCCACGCCGGCCTGGAGGATGGCGGCGCCGTCCTTCTTCTTCAGGAAGCTCGCCTTGTAACCCGGGTCGAAGTTCCTTCGCCAGCTTGACCTTCGACCCCGGCTCCACCCGCAGGGCTCGATGAACTGGGCCAGCACCTTAGCCCTGGCGTCCGCCATCTACATTCTCCGTTCACCGTCGATTCATGTTCCATTCGAGTACACGGAACTGCCGACCGCGTAACCCCGAGCGGGTGATTCCTTCGCCGCTGCGCTCACCACACAGTCCGGACCCGGCCCGGCTCAGGCTCGGCGACCTTCATCCGGTACTCCCGAGTGCGCCCGCCCGCCGTCATCGTGAACCGCGTAGCCGAGCCGGGTGAACTGGCGTTCGATCGTCAGAGGGAGAAGCGGAATTACATGAGACCCCTGACGCGAAGTCTGTGCGCTTGCGGGATTCCCGGTCCGGGATCTCGGATCCGGCACGCCGCGGGATTACCAGATGACGTGGCCTCCGTCGACGAGGAGGTCGACGCCGGTCACGAATGATGCCGCTCTGCTGAGCAGGAAGATGACGGGACCGACCATATCCTCCGGCTGGGCGTTCCTGCCCAGGGGGGTGTCTTTGGCGTATCCCTCCATCGCGTCGCGCTGCTCAGGTCGCTGGGTCATCGGGGTGTAGGTGTAGCCGGGGCTGATGCTGTTGACCCGGACGCCGGAAGCGGCCCATTCCCAGGCCAGGCTCCGGCCCAGGTGCACCACCCCGGCCTTGGCTGCGTTGTAGTGAGCCTGGTGCAGGCCGCGGTTCGCGATGGTGGCCGACATCGAGGCGACGTTGACGATGGACCCGCCGCCGTTGCGGATCATCGCCTGTCCCTCGGCCTGGCAGGACAGGAAGACGCCGGTGAGGTCGATGTCGATGACCTGCCGCCACTGCTGTTCCGGCATGGTCTCGGCGGGAGCCGCGCTGGCGATGCCGGCCGCGTTAACCCCCAGCGTCAGCGGCCCGAGCGCCGACTCGATGCGTGTAACGGCTGCGGCCATGGCGGCCGTATCGGTCACGTCCGCAGCCACCGGCACGGCCCGGCGGCCCGCGGCGAGGATCTCCGCGGCTGTGGCCTCGGCGTTCTGCGCGGCCCGGTCGACGCAGCCGACGTGCGCGCCCGCGGCGGCGAGCCCAATCGCTAGCGCGCGGCCGATCCCGCTTCCGGCGCCGGTAACGAGCGCGACACCACCGCTCAGTGAGAAGTCCGGGGTCATGAGCTGGTCCTCCTGAGCAGTGATGGCAGCGACTTGAAGTCATCTTTTACCGGGGACAGACGTTCGGGTCCAGGCACACGTCAGTTCCTCCGAGAACGGAGTCCGCGCGGACTTGCCGCGCAATCGTTCCACCACCGTGGCCGCGACGAAGGCCAGCGGGGCCGCCACGGCACTCACGCATACCGCTATGAGCGGGTTGCCCGGTCGAGGCCGGATATCTGTTCCGGGAGGTGGTGGCGGCGGGTTGAAACGGAGCGATTTCGTCATGTGATGCCAGCGGAAAATCTCAAGGTAGATGGTGCGCCAGGTGAATATCCATATAATGCCGCTGATTCGCCGCAGCCATTTCATCGTCAGATCTCCGGTCGCTGCTGCAGGTGCTGCATGGGTCTGGTCTACCACGGATGCTGGCTAGCGGTCTGCTCACCGGAAGTGCCAGACGATCTCCGCAGATCACCTGTTGTGACAGATCTGCCGGTGGGAGTCGGTTTTTCCGTATCGCGGGCGGGTGGGGCAGGACGGGCGCGCGTCAGCATAATCCCGGCTAGGCCGGCCATCGTGTATCCGGCGGCCGCTGTCACGCCCCTGCCGTGGCCGGCCGGATGTGCGTCGCGCCCGCGGTGGAGGCAGCCGCCAGATCCAGATACGGTTCGTCCGCGGGCCCAGGCAGCGAGACGGCGGCCGAGTCCGGCGCGGGTTTCGGCCTGCGCGCCCCCGCGCCCCTGCCCCGCCGCCGCGACCACAGTAGATGAGCAGGCCATTGACCGGACCCGGGACGGCATCCAGGGCCGCCCGCACGACAGGAAAGCTGCGGAACGCTTCCCACTGCTGTTCGGTATCGAAGAGCACCTCGAACACCACGCCCCATCGGTCCGCATGCCACGCTCCGTCGCGGATCCCGTTGGTCAGCGCCGCCTCAATCAGGGCCGAGTCATGCTGTTCCTGCCACCGGAAGGCAGAAACCTCATCGTGCAGCACCTCGATCGACCACCACTCGGCCACAATCGCGATGGTATGTCGGCGCCCGCGAACCGTAACACGCGCCGGCCCGGTCCCGGTTGCCATCCGCCGCGATGCTGGCCGGGCTGGGACCCAGCCGGTCAGCTGCTCGCGCGGACCGGCTTCGCCGGGAGCCCGGAGACGAAGTCGAGCCCTCGCTGCACCCAGCTGGCAAGCGCATCATCTGCCGCGTAGCCTTCCGGCTCGATGCAGATGAAGCCGGACAAGGCCCGGCCGGCGAACAGCATCGGCCGCACATGCGGCTCGCGCAGTGCCTGCCCGCGGCTTTCAGCGCCCACCCGGACCATCAGCGCCGTACCGGTGATGCCACAGCACATATTGCCGTTAACCAGGAACGACAGGCCGCCCACCATCTTCTTTTCGACCACATCGTTCCGGCCGGACAGCAAGTGCCGCACCCGCTCGGCAGCCGCACCATCGTAGCTCAAACGCCCGGCTCTCCCGTCTCGTCATCCGCCATGTTCATCACGACCAGGATGCGCCATTCGCCGGGCAGGTCAACCCTGGCGCCAGCCGGTGTCGGCTCGTCCCGCTCGGGCAACCCTTCACCGGCTTGCCGGGCGCGGCTGACATGGCGCCCGGCCTGCTGTCCGGTGCCCGGACGGCGTTGTTGCTGGAGGCGCCGACGTCGGTGATGCTCGCTGTGTTCAGTTAATGCTCTCCAGGATTTCGGCGGCGGCGCGACGGCCGGAGCGGATGGCACCGTCCATGTAGCCGTTCCAGATGTCGGAGGTTTCGGCGCCGGCCCAGTGGATGCGGCCGACGGGCGCGGCGAGCGCCTTGCCGTACTGGGTCCACACGCCCGCCCCGAGGCGGCCTCCGTAGCAGCCGCGGGTGAATTCTTCGGCCATCCAATCCTGCTCAGCGACGTCGAAGGGCGCGGCGGCCTGGTCGCCGAAGTATTTCACCAGGGTGCTGGTGATCAGCTCGCGGCGCTGTCCGGGGGTCATGTCGGCGGCCGCGCGGGCGTGGGCTCCCTCAAGGAAGCCGACCAGCACGCCGCAGGAGGCGTCGGGCGGTGAATTGTCGAGCACGACGTTGAACTCGTCGTCGAGGCTGAGCACGAAGCCGTTGAGGCCCTGCTCGCGCCAGAACGGCGTCTCGTAACCGACCTGGAACTTGATCACCGACCCGGCCGGGATCTGCTGGGTCAGGCCGTCGCGACGGGCGGGCAGCGCGGGCAGGTAGCGGATGCGGCCGGCCAGCGTGGGCGGCAGCGCGACGATGACGTGGCGGGCGGTGACCTCGCCGCCCTCGCAGGCGACACGGACGCCGGCGGCGTCCTGGGCGATGGTGCGGACCACGGCGCCGAGGCGGACCCGGTCGCTGAGCTGGGCGGCCATCCGCTCCGATATCTGGTGGGTGCCGCCGGCGACGCGGGCCTCCTGCGCGCCGCCGGTGGTGGAGACCAGGCGGGTCAGGCCATTGCCGGACTTGACGTAAAACAGGAAGTGCAGCACCGACATCTCCGCGGCCTCGGCGGAGAACAGTGCCGGGATGAGCACACGCAGGAAGCGCCGGGCGATCGTGTCGCCGGTGTTGGCGGCGATCCAGGTATCCACGGTCTGCCGGTCAAGTTCCCCGGCGCCGGGGGTCTGCCACGGCGCGGCAACGGCGCCGGCGTGCCCGGCACCTACCTGATCGCCGGGGTGGTGCTGGCGCTGTTCTCCGCCGGCTACGTGCGGATGAGCCGCAGGATCACCAACGTGGGCGGTTTTTACACCTACGCCCGGCAGGGCCTGCGCCGCCGGGCCGGCGGTGCCACCGCCTACATCGCGCTGCTGGGCTACAACGCGGCCACGATCGGCATCTTCGGCGCGCTGGCCTACTTCGCCAGCCAGACCGGCGCCAGCTTCGGGGTGCACATCTCCTGGCAGGTAACGGGCGCTGATCGCCTACGCGATCGTCGCCGTCCTGGCCTACTTCGAGGTGACGCTGAGCGCCAAGGTGCTCGGGCTCGCCCTGGCCGCCGAGGTGCTGACCCTGCTCGTGTTCGACGTCGCGGTCCTGGCCCGCAACGGCTTCCACGGCTTCTCCCTGGATGTCTTCAAGCCCAGCGTGGTCTTCGCCGGGGGCTTCGGGCTCAGCTTGATGCTCGCCTTCGGCTCGTTCGTCGGCTTCGAGGCGACCGCCCTGTACGGCGAGGAGAGCCGCAACCCGCACCGGTCGGTGCCCCGCGTCACCTACATCTCCCTCGCCCTGATCACGGTGTTCTACCTGGTCACCAGCTGGGCCGCCATCTCGTCCTACGGCGTGCACCACGCCCAGGCCGCCGCCGCGGCGAACCCGTCGGTGTTCATCTTCGCCGCGAACGCCAGGTACGTCGGCGGATTCACCACCGACGCGATGCAGATCCTGGTCGTGACCAGCCTGTTCGCCGCGTTCCTGGCGTTCTGCTGCAACACCGCGCGGTACCATCTGGCGCTGTCCCGCGACGGGCTGCTGCCGCGGGCGATGAGCCGGACCCACCCCAAGTACGGGTCGCCGGTCGTGGCCAGCGCCGCGCAGCTCGGCCTGCTCGCCGCCGTGGTGATCGGCTTCACCCTCGCCGGCCAGAACCCCTACCTCGGCATGGGCACCAGCCTGTACGGCCTGGGCGTGCTCGGCATCGTGCTGCTGCAGGCCATCGGCCGCCGCGATCGTCGGGTACTTCCTGCGGCACCGCCACGGGGAATCGGCCTGGGGCGCGATCATCGCCCCGGCTCTGGGCGGGATCGGCCTGGTCATCGGCATCGTGCTGATGATCATCAACTACACGCTCACCGGCAGCACCGCGACCTGGGTCGACTCGCTGCCCTTGCTGCTGCCGGCCGTCGCGGCCATCGGCGCCGTCATCACCGGGCGCCAGCCAGAGCACGAGCCCTCCGACGACGACCACGCCCAGACCGCCAGCACCACCGACACGGCGGTCACCGCGCCCTCCGGCACGGCCGCCAGCGTCTGACCCGGCCCCGCCGCGGAGCCGATCGTTCGGACCACCCGTCCGGCGGTACTGCGCGGCGCGTGACATAGGTTCCGCGGTCATCTGCATCGTGCTGGCCGCCGGCTGGCTTATCGCCAGCCGAGCGCGGGTGCCACGTGAGTGAGGATGGTGTCGATGACGTGGGCGTTGTAGTCGACGCCGAGCTGGCTGGGCACGGTGAGCAGCAGCGTGTCGGCGGCTGCGATCGCCTCGTCCTCCTTGAGCTGCTGGATCAGCACGTCGGGCTCGGCGGCGTAGGTGCGGCCGAAGATCGCTTCGGTCTGCGCGTCGATGAACCCGATCTGGTCGGTGTCCTGGTTCTGGCGGCCGAAGTAGGCCCGGTCCCGGTCATCGACGAGGGCGAAGATGCTCCGGCTGACCGAAATCCGCGGCTCCCGCTGGTGGCCAGCGTTGCGCCAGGCGTCACGATAGGCCTGGATCTGCTCAGCCTGCTGCAGGTGAAAGGGTTCGCCCGACTCGTTAGTGATCAGCGTCGAGCTCTGCAGGTTCAGACGCAGCGCTGCCGCCCAGATGGCGGTCTGCTGGGATGCGGCGCCCCACCAGATGCGCTCCCGCAGCCCTTCCGAGTGCGGTTCGGGACGCAGCAAGCCAGGCGGGTTCGGAAACATCGGGCGGGGATTAGGCTGGGCGAAGCCCTCGCCGCGCAGCACCTCGAGCAGCACTTGGGCGTGCCCGCGGGCCATGTCCGCGTCCGTCTGCCCCTCGTGCGGCTGGTAGCCGAAGTACCGCCAGCCGTCGATCACCTGCTCCGGCGAGCCGCGGCTGATCCCCAGCTGGAGCCGGCCGCCGGAGATGAGGTCGGCCGCGCCGGCGTCCTCAGCCATGTACAGCGGGTTCTCATAACGCATGTCGATGACTGCCGTGCCGATCTCGATCCGGCTGGTACGCGCGCCGATCGCCGCGAGCAGCGGGAACGGAGATCCCAGCTGCCGCGCGAAATGGTGCACCCGGAAGTACGCGCCGTCGGCGCCCATCTCCTCGGCGGCCACGGCCAGGTCGATCGACTGCAACAGTGCGTCTGACGCCGACCGGGTACGCGAGCCGGGTGAGGCCGACCAGTGCCCGAACGAGAGGAAGCCAATCTTCTTCACCCGCGCGTCAACGCGAACCGCCCGGACGGCATTCCGGGCCGGCGACGCCCCGGCCGAGTGCTGGCCGAAGCTGCACATCCGTTCAGGCGAGCAGGTGGTCCAACCAGTCGAAGGCGGCGGTCCAGAAGATGATGGGCGCCATGCCTTCGCAGTGGCCTTCTGCGCCTTCGGCTTTGGTGAACAGCCGGAATTCTTTGGGGCAGGTCAGCCGGTCGAACAGCACCTTTCCCTGGCCGGCCGAGACCGTGTCGGTCTCGTTGTCGGTCACGTAGCTCGGGCAGGTGATCGCCGGAGCCGTGTCTTCGTTGGTGTAGCGGAGCAGGTCACGGAAGTACCTGCGGACGCTGGTCAGGCCGTGGGTGACCATCCGGGGCGCCAGGAACGCCCGCAGAGCCGGGACAGTGAGCATCGCCTCGAACTGGGAGTCTGCCGCCGGATCGTCCAGGTGCTGGCCGAGCTCGCCCAGCCGGTTCACGATCGCGCTTCCCATCTCCAGCTGACCTGGGTCCACGACCATCGCGGCCAGGCGATTCTCTCCGAACGCGCCTCTCGGGGCGATCAGGCCGCCGAACGACCGTCCGACGAGCACGATCCGGCTGGGATCCACCTGCGGGTGCTTGATCAGCGCATCGACCATCCCGGGAACCACCGCCTCCCAGTCCGGGCGCATGGGGACCCGCTGGTCATACAGCACCGATCCCTGGCCCGGGCCGTCCACGGCGGCGAAGACATAGCGGCGCTCAAGCGCCGGTCCCGCCGAGGCGAACAGCTCCTCGGCGGTCGCGTCATACCCGCCGACATGGAGGACGGCCGGCAACCGGTCATCGGCGTGACGTGGCGTGAACAGGTAACCCGACAGGCCGTCGGCGAGCACCTCGGCCCGGTGGTCGAGCAGCGGCAGGGCATCCCGGAAGGCTTGCACGCTCGATGCATAGGCGGTCCGGAGTTCGGCGCCATCCAGGTTGTCCCGGTGATAGAAGAACGCCTGCCGGAAGTACTCAGCAGCCCGCAGCAGGGCGCCGCGGGCGCTGACCCGGTGGCCTGCCGCGATCGCTGCCCGGCCGTGCTCGGCCAGATGCGTCGCGAAGCCGGACCAGGCCCGGTACCAGCTGTCGCGATCGCCGGGAGTAATCTGCTCAGCGATGGCCAGGCACTCGCCCACGTTAGTCATGCCCGAATCGGCCTTACCGACACTGCGCTGGAGCTGGCCGTCGAAATCCTCGTCATCAAAATACAGCTTCATTGTGTCTCCCCCGTAGTGAATATGACGGTGGTGCGGCTGAGTGCGGGCCAGCATGGGTAAGGCCGAGCCCGATGCCTGGCATCTGGCTGCTGACGTGACCATGCAGGTCACTCCGCGGTAACGCGGATGGCAAGATCTGTTTCTAGGTATCCTGAACTATTTCTACAATGTAGATTAATTAACCATGCCAGTCAACCCGGCTCCCCGCCTACGCGGTCGCCCTCCACGCGTCTCGCGCGATAAGATCCTCGCCGCCGCGCTGAGAATCGTTGACGCGAACGGTCTCGAACAGCTCACCATGCGCCGGCTGGGCGCCGAGCTAGGCGTCGACCCGATGACGATCTACGGGCACGTCCCGGACAAGACCGCGCTGTTCGACGGCCTTGTCGAACTCGTCCTCGCCGAGGTCACGCTCCCCGGGCGCACCGGTGAGTGGGCCCACGACTTTCGCGCGACCGCGCACGCGGCGCGAGCCACACTGCTGGCTCATCCCCACCTCATCCCGCTGCTCGGCACCCGGCCCCCTGTGACCCAGCCAGCGTTCACTCTGTGGGAATCGCTGACTTCCATCCTGCTCGACGGAGACCTGAGCGAGGAGCAAGCCGCGGACGGGGCTGACTGCCTCGGCCGGCTCCTCATCGGCCATGCACTTGCCGAAGCTGGCCAGCCCCCAGGCGGCGACGTCGGCGGCGGCGAGGAGGAACACCGCCAGGCGCAGGTTGCCCTGGCCGCGGCGCGCTACCCCGCGTTGTCACGCGTACGGCAGGCCAACATCGTCCACGATCCCGGCCGGATTTTCGAACTGGCCCTGGACGGCCTGATACTCGCACTCCAGGCTCACCACCCAGACGACCGGTAAGGCAGCCGCATGTCACTAGCGGAGCACGCCGCGCAGGTTGACGTCAATCATCGTGTTCCAGTCATTGAGCTCACCCGACTGAAGGGGAGCATTGACGGCCATGCCGGCGATACTGCCAGGACATCAAGGCGCCCGAACCGCTTCGTGGCCAACCCCACCAGGGCGCAGGTCCTCGGGCTGGGTGACGTCGACGCATTGATAGGTAACCTGGCCCCGGCGGCCGCGATGGCCAGCCAAGGCGGCGCGTGATCGCCGGCAGCCTCGCGACGAGCTGGCCTGCGGCGGTACGACGGATTACGGTGGTCATGGTCGCACCTCGTAGACCAGGTTGAACGGGGTCTCGGCGGCGCGGCGGAACCTGGTGAAGCCCGCCTCTGTCACCAGGCGCCGGATGGCGGCCTCGCCGGCCTGGGCGCCGAGGGCGTAGCCGCCGGGCTGGGACATTGCGTTCGGCACGCACAGCAGCGTGGAGAAGTTGTAGTAGACCCGGCCGACCGGGTTCATGTTGGCCGCGGGCTCGTCGGCGGCGTACGGCTCGACGACCAGCCAGCTGCCGTCCGGCTTGAGGGCCTGGCGGATGTGCCTGGCCGCCCTGAGCGGGTCTCCCATGTCGTGCAGGCAGTCGAAGGTCGTAGCCAGGTCGTAGCCGGACCCGGAGAAGGACCCCGCGCCGGCGACCTCGAACGTAACCCGGTCAGCGATCCCGGCGTCCGTGGCCCGCTTGCGGGCCAGCTCGATGGACCGGTCGTGGTAGTCAGAGCCGGCGATCCGCGAGTTCGGGTAGTGCTGGGCGAGCAGGATGGTGGAGGCGCCAAGACCGCAGCCGATGTCCGCGACGACCGCTCCGGCCCGCAGCTTGCCGTCCACGCCGTCAAGCGCGGGAATCCAGGCGGGAACGAGGTTGGCGATGTAGCCGGGGCGGAAGAACTGCTCGCAGCCGGTAAAGACGCTCTCGTCATGCTCATGCCAGCCTAGGCCAGCGCCGGAACGGAACGCGTCAGCGATCCGCTCCTCGGCCCGCAGGGCGCCGAGGGCGAGCACGAACGCACCGGGCGCATACACGGCACCGTCCGGGTTGGCCAGGACGAACGCCTGCTCTTCGGTCAGCGAGTAGCGGTCCTGCGCGGCATCCCACGTGACGTAGCCGCCCGCTGCCTGGCCGCGTAGCCATTCGGCGATGTAGCGGCGTGTGGTGCCGGTGCGCTCGGCGAATTGCTCGGGGGTGGCGGGGCCGCGGGCGAGCGCGCGGTACAGGCCCAGCCGGTGCCCGATGACCACGTTCCCCGCGGCGACCGTCGCTCCCAGGTCTGTCACGAACTTGCCGAGGAATTCGTTCAGCTTGTCTTCGTTCATGGTGCTGATGACCCTCCTTCGGGTGTCGCAGTGGCTGGTGTCACTGAGACCCACGCTGCGCGGCGGCGTCGCACCCGCGTTGCAATGGCATTGCAATGGGGGCCGGTAGAACTGGGGAAGAGGGTTCTCCCAGCTTCTGCTGATAGGGGGCGGTCATGCGGGCGATGTATCCGGACGCCGAAGGTTTCGTGGAACGCGGCGGCGTCAAGGTCGGCTACGAGGTGTTCGGCGCGGGCGAGGCGGTGATCCTGCTGTTCACCTCGTGGGCGATCGTGCACGCCAGGCAGTGGAAGGCGCAGATCCCGTACCTGGCCAGGCACTTCCGGGTGATCGCCGTCGAGGGGCGGGGCAACGGGCGGGCCGACCGGCCCGCGGAGCCCGGGCCCTACCGGGACAGGGAGTATGTAGACGACGCGGTGGCCGTCCTCGACGCGGTCGGAGTTGACCGGGTGGTCGCTGTCGGAGTGTCTCTCGGCGGCCGTCATGCCCTGCAGCTGGCCGCCTGGTACCCGGACCGGGTGGCCGGAGTGGTCGCGATCGGCGCGGCGCTGCCGTGGCCGCTGCCGCCGGACTTCGACGAGCAGAAACCCCGCTACGAGGGCGCGGACAAGGTGAACTCGCACTACTGGCTGGCGGACTACCGCGGCTGGGTGCAGTTCTTCATGTCGCTGGTATTCACCGAGCCGCACTCCACCAAGCAGCGGGAAGACGGTGTGGCCTGGGGCATGGAGACCAGCGCGGAGACGCTCGTGCTGACCGCGCGGGCGGCGGACGCCGACGGCGGCGGCGCCGCCGCCGAGGCGGTCTGCCGTCAGGTGCGCTGCCCGGTGCTGGTCGTGCACGGCGAGGGCGACATGGTCGTGCCGCATGAGACGGGGGTGACGCTGGCGCGGATGACCGGCGGGCAGCTGGTGACCATCCGCGGCGGGGGCCACGCGCCGACGATGCGGGACCCGGTACAGATGAACCTGCTCATCCGGGATTTCACCGAGTCGCTGGGCCTGTGGCCGCGGACGACGGCGACGCCGCGCGCCTGGACCAGGGCCCGCGACCGGCGCAAGCGGGTGCTGTACGTCAGCTCGCCGATCGGGCTCGGCCATGTGCGCCGCGACCTGGCGATCGCCAGCGAGCTGCGGGCCAGGCACCCGGACCTGCTGATCGACTGGCTCGCCCAGCCTCCGGTCACCGGGGTGCTGGAGGAGCGCGGCGAGCGGGTGCACCCGGCATCCCGCGCGCTGGCGAGCGAGAGCTCGCACATCGAATCCGAGGCGGGCGAACATGACCTGGACGTGTTCCAGGCGCTCCGCCGCATGGACGAGGTCCTGGTGGCGAACTTCATGGTCTTCCATGACCTGGTCCGCGACGAGCCGTACGACCTGTGGGTCGCCGACGAGGGCTGGGACATCGACTACTTCCTGCACGAGAACCCGGAGCTGAAGCGGGCGCCATACGCGTGGATGACCGACTTCGTCGGCTGGCTGCCGATGCCCGACGGCGGCGCGGCGGAGCGGGCGCTGACCGCCGATTACAACGCGGAGATGATCGAGCAGATCGCCCGGTTCCCCAGCCTGCGCGACCGGGCGGTGTTTGTCGGCAACCCGGGGGACCTGGTCCCCGACGCGTTCGGCGACGGACTGCCACTGATCAGAGACTGGGCGGAGCGGAACTTCCAGTTCTGCGGATACGTGCCTGGCCTGCCTGACGGCCTGGGCGACCGGGACGCGCTGCGTGCCGAGCTCGGCTACCGGCCCGGCGAGCGGGTCTGTGTGGTCACGGTTGGCGGCTCGGGTGTCGGGACCAGCCTGCTTCGCCGGGCGGCGGCGGCGTTCCCTGCGGCCAGCCGCCTCATCCCCGGGCTGCGGATGGTCATCGTGACCGGGCCGCGCATCGACCCCGCGTCCTTGCCGTCGGCGGACGGCCTGGACGTGCGCGGCTACGTCCCGGACTTGTACCGGCACCTGACCGCCTGCGACCTGGCGGTGGTCCAGGGCGGGCTAACCACGACGATGGAGCTGACCGCCGCCAGGCGGCCGTTCATCTACGTTCCGCTGCACCATCACTTCGAGCAGAATTTCCATGTCCGGCAGCGGCTGGCGCAATACGGCGCTGGGCGCTGCCTGGACTACGCGGACACCACGCCGGACGCGCTGGCAGCGGCTATGGCCGAAGAGATAGCGCGTCCGGTCAGCTACCTGCCGGTGGAGACAGACGGCGCGGCGCGGGCCGCGGCGTGCCTGGCCGAGCTGCTGTGAGGCCGCCATCGAGGCAGCGGATGGCCTGCCGTGCCTCCTGCTGGACGTGCACCAGGCCATGCGCGGCGGCCAGCCGCCCGGCCCGCAGCAGCTGCGCCTGCGCCCGCTCTCGCTCGCCCAGCCGGATGAGCGTACGCGCGTTGGCGGCGAGCGTCGCGGCAAGCGTCGGCGTCCACGGCACCTGCTCGGCGAGCGCGAGCAGCGGAGCGAGTACCGCCTGGCCGCGTTCCGGCTCGTCGCGATCCAGCCAGGCCTGCGCCAAGGCGAGATAGGCGTCCTCCCCGAGCAGCCACGCGCTGTCCGCCGGGATGTCAGCCTGCTCGAGCAGCCGGTCGGCGTCGGCGAGCATGGCAGGCGAGCCGGCGGCGGCGGCCAGCCGGGCGGTACAGTGCAGCAGGTAGGCCTCCGCGCCGGCCTGCTGAGCGGCGGTAAGGCCGCGTTCGAACAGCACGGTCGCCGCGGCCCTGTCGCCTGCCTGCAGCAGCGTGCCACCGAGCAGGGCGCATGCCGTGGCCTGCCACCAGGGCTGTTCGTGCTGCTCGGCGATGTCAACGGCCCGCCGCCCCAGCGCCATCGCCTCCTCGTCGTTGCCGCGGAGCCGGGCCAGCCGGCCGAGGTGCGCGGTGTAATAGGCGGCGAAGTGCGGGTAGCCACCGCGGCGGTTGACCTCGAGGCCCGCCCGCATCGCCTCGGCGGCCTTGTCCAGGTCGCCGGGGGCGATGGACAGGTAGGCGCTCTCGAACTCCGCCCACTGCAACCGGAATAGGTCGCCTAGGTGGCGCAGCAGCGGACGCAACTCGACGAGCACCCCGGCCAGCCCGCGGAGGTTGCCGACGTTCAGGTAGGCGATCTTGAGCCCGTCCAGGCCCGCCGCGAGCGCCTGTTCGTCGCCCGACGCTCGTGCCGCGCTCACCGCGCGCGTGCCGTACTCAAGCGCGTCCGCCAGCCGCAGCCGGTTGGCGGACGCGACCGCCATCTGGGACAGTAGGTCGGCCTCGCTGGCCCGGTCGCCGAGCGACTCGGCGATACGCAGCCCGCTGGCCAGGTTGGCCATGTAGTAGTCAATCGGCGCGCCACCAGGGACGGCGGGCGCCGCGGCGGCGCCGGCCTTGACGCTCCACGGCCGGGACCGGCCGAGCTCGCTGATCGCGCGCAGCTCAAGCCGGGGATCGCCGACTGCGCGTGCGGCCGCGGCGCCAAGCGTGAGGTCACCGAACGCGGCGTCATACGCTCCGGTCGCCTCCTGCGCGCAGCCGCGCAGCACCAGCGTCCTGACGCGCAGCTCCTCGTCTCCGCCGCGTTCGGCAGCCCTCAGCGCCTGCGTGCTCAGCGCGATCGCGTCGCTCGTCGCGTACCGCCGCATGGCGTCCTCGGCGGCGAGCGCCCAGGCTCGCCCTGCCCTGGGCCAGTCGCCGGCGGCCGAGGCGTGCCTGGCAAGCACCTCGGGCTGGCTGGTCAGCAGGTCGGCGGCGCGGCGATGGTGGGCGAGCCTGGCCGGTTCCGGCGTGGTCGCGTAAATGACCTCGCGGATGAGATCATTGGCGAACTCGTAGTCGCGGCCGCTGACGGTGAGCAGCCTGGCCTGGAGTGCCTGCTCGCATAGATCGAGCACGGCGGCGGGCGCCAGGTCGAGTAGATCGGCAAGTACCAGGGGGTCGAACGCCGCGCCGAGCACGGCTCCGGCGCGCAACACCGACTCGGCGGCCGCGCCGGTGCGCCGCATCCGCGCCTGGACCGCGCTGCGCAGCGATTCCGGCACTCCCGCATCCCCGGCGGCGAGCGCGCGCACGACCTCCACGACGAACAGGGTGTGGCCGCGGGTCCGCCGCAAGATAGTCTCCGTGAGCCCTTCCTGCCCGGCCTCGCGGGACAGCTGCGCGACCGCGGCTGGGCCGAGCGGGCCAAGTTCGAGCCTGGTCGCTACCGGCGCGAGCACGGCACCGGCCTGCTCGTGGTCCTCGGCGCGGACGGTGACCACGACCAGCAGCCAGCCGCCGGACAGGTGGCGGCTCAGGTAGTGCGTGAACTCGACCGTGGACTTCCCCGCATACTGGAGGTCGTCCAAGACAAGCAGAACCGGGTTGCGCCCGGCCAGCGTCGACAGGAACGCGGTCACCGCCTCGAAGGAGCGGCGCCGTTCCATCTCGGGGCTGCCCCGCCAGGACGGCGGGGGGCCAAGCACGGCCGCTGCGTCCGGCAGCAGCGCGGCGAGCACCGACGCGTGCTCGCCGAGCAGGTCCCGCAGCGCGGCGGCTGTCATCCGGGAGACGGCCGGCGTAACGGCGTCCACGATCGGCTGGAGGAACAGCGACTGCTCCGCCTCGTAGCAGCGGGCGCGAAGCACGGTCGCGCCGTCCTGCTGCGCCTCGGCCTGGAGGTGCGCGGCGAGAGCCGTCTTGCCGATCCCCGCTTCCCCGGTGATCACGACCAGGCTGGGCCCGCCGACCGCGGCGCGGGCCCAGGCCTCGCGCAGCGCCCCGATCTCCGCGTCCCGCCCGGCCAGCCTTGGCCGTTGCGGGATGGCGCGGTCACCGGATGTGCCTCGGGCGGTGTGAGGGGCCGTCCCACGGGGAGGTGACTGCGCGCGCAGGATCGCCAGGTGCAGTTCCCGCGTCTGAAGCGCGGGGTCGGCGCCCAGTTCCTCGCCCAACCGGGCGCGGAGCGCCCCGTAGGCGAGCAGCGCCCTGGCGGGCTCGCCCGCCAGGGCGGCCGCCGACATGGACAAGCGGCAGGCCGCTTCGTCCAGCGGATCGTCGGTCATGGCCGCTTCGGCGTAGCGTGCGGCGGCGTCCGGGTCGCTAGCGGCGAGCGCGGCCTGCGCCGCGGTGAGGCGGACCCGCCTTAGCAAGGCGCGTAGCTCAGCCCGGGCCGGTTCCGCCCAGGCCGCGTAGGGCTCGTCAGCTAGCGCCGTCCCAGCGGCAAGCAGCTCGGCGGCGTGCCCGGCGGCGGCCAGCGCCGCCGCCGCGACGGCCGACAGCCTGAGTTCCGCATGCTCGCAGTACCTCGCGGCGGCATCGAGATCCACGCCGACCTCCGGCTCACCCGCCAGTCGGTACCCGTCCCTGCCGCCGCGGATCACCCCCGGCCCGAGCACGGCGCGCAGCCTGCTGACCAGCGTGGCCACGGCCTGTCCCGGCTCGGCCGGCAGCCCTCCAGCCGCGTCCCACAGCACGTCGGCGATCCGGTCGGCAGAGAGCAGGCGGCGCCGTTCCACCGCGAGCAGCTTCAGCAGCGTCCGGGCCTTGCGGCTGCCAACCTCGCCGGGCGCCAGCTCCCGGCCAGCGAGAACGACGCCAAATTCCCCCGCGAGTCGCAATTCGACCCGTGAGCTGCTCGTGCCTTCCGCGGGCGGTCCGGGACGCACCGGTTGCCTGATCGCGGGTGCAGGTCTCAGTAGCTGAAGGTTGTCGCTCCCTCGCCGCCGATCCACTCCCGCAGCTCGAGCCGGACGGCTTCCTCATGCTGGACCATCAGGGTGGGCCGCCCGGATTGGGCGGCGCCGACCGCGACCGGGAATGCCACGGTCACCCTATCCCGGTCCTCCAGGCCGGTGCTGAGACTGATCACTGCCTTTGCTGCCATGACTGGCCCCCCTCTGGTCCGGTCCCACTGCGGCAGGCCAGGTCGGCCAGGCCTGCCGACTTCGTTAGCACGGTCATTCGCAATCGGTAAACGTACGGCCGGCCAGCTAGAGTTCCTGCCTGCGAAGCCGAAGTGCGCGCACCAGCCGCTCGTGGTTGTGCCGATCGCCCGCGGCCAGATTCACGACCGGCAGGCCCTCCAGCCCGTCCGCGGTGGCCAGCGACACGCACGCAGGAGACGTGCATTACGACACCAACAAGCGTTTCGGCGAGGCATTGGATGTCGCATTCCGGCCAGGCCTGCAGCGGGGTGACGGGGCTGGCTCAGCCGGGACTTGCACGCACACGTCTGGTATCGGACCATCGCGCGTCGCTATGCGGCAGCGCCTGGAGCTGTGCGCCGCGGGGCATCGAAGATCACCTTGTCATGGCTCGATACCGTCACCGGCGGCCGGCAAGCGGAAGTCAGCCGGTTCCGGCACGTATCAGGCAGGGCCTGCCGCTCCTCTGTGCAGGTGAACGGCCAGGACCGCTGGAATGAAACATCCAGCGGAAGGCCGGAGGAACGGGGGAAAGCAGTGGCTGCGAATCAGTATGTGCTCAAGATCACCAAGCCGAGGCCGACCTGCCACCGGTCCCGCGCGGCCACGCGCGCGAACTGGCCGGTCAGGCAAGCATGAGCGTGAACGCGGGCTCTACGATGGGATCACTGTCATTCCGTCGCATCGTGGACGTCCCGTTCGAGACATGCCTGGCCGCACTGGACAGCCGGCAGCGCACGGGGCACGGCGGCGAACTCCGGTTCGGCAGGAACCAGTTGCTCGGGCCGATGGAACACGATCGCGATTCGGGAACACGTCGGATCGAGGTCCGCCTAGCCCGGGGACCGCTGCGTCCGCTTGTGCGCATGAGACTGGACCTCGACCGCTGGTCCTCATCGTCGACTGCCTTGGAGCTCATCCCCTGCGGGCGCGTCCGGTCTACCGCGGCTTACTTCCGCGCCGGGCATCTCCTGCTTGACTCGCTGACCCGCTTTTTGCCGCAGCACCTGCCTCCAGCCCATGCCCAGGACACCATAAGCCAGCCGCCGGTACCCGCCGGTTCCAGGCATCCTTAATCCCGCGGGCGCCGCGATGGTGGCATGTGGCACGTCTCCCTCCGGTAGCGGTGATCATGCAACTCGCTCATGCCGAATAGCTGTCGGCGTCCGCAGTAATGTTTTGATATCGGCCACGGCGGCGTTCGTACCCGGGATGTTCTGCGTGTGTAAGGGGCGTGGCGAGATGGAGGAGCATTTGCAGCAGACGGTCTTGATTCCAGCCGGGGTATGGCCGCGTCCGGGTGCTCGCCTTTAGGTTTGCGCTAGGCGCTTAGGGAGGTGGGGGCGGTGGCCGGGTTCGGCCGGGCCAGCGCGGCGCAGATCGCGGCGGCGAGCCGCAGCAGGCAGGTGTCGGCGGCTGAGGTGCTCGCCGAGCATCTCGAACGCATCGTACGGCTAGCGCGGAGCTGGGGGCGGTGGTCACGCTCGATGCCGAGGGGTGCTGACCAGGCCGGGCCGGTGGCCCGCTCGATAGCAGAACTGCGGCTGGCGCTGCAGCTGATCGGCGGCCCGGTAGTTGCCAGAAGAGAAGATGGCCAGCCTGCGCCGCCGCGCCGGAAAGCATGACCCGATCCTATGTATCACAACCGACGTGATGCGCTCTGAACTAGATGGATCACATTCACAGGATGATCCGAGATCGCAAGATCCAAGGGGGAAAGATGAGTTCTGGCGCTTACGCACTTTTCGTCGACCAGCCTGCTGGTGCCGGGCCAAACGCGGCGATTCAGCGGGTCATCCCGCTGATTCCGGTCAATCATCAAGGAGGGATCAGCTTCAACAACGGCTGGCTGTCCCTGGCGTACGACAACTTCGGAACCGGACCGGCAACGGTTAATGTGAGCGTCCGCGTTATCAACGGGCAGGGAACGGTCACCCTGTCCGAGACCCTGTCCATCGGGGTGGGGCGTACGACAATTAAGCAGCTTACGTCGGGCGACCATGCGGCGTCCTTGACAGTCACCGGGCCAGCCGGCGCCCGTCCTGCCCTGACGGCGCTCGTGGAGTTCGACGACTGACCGGCAGCGATCTTCCCGGAAGACCGGCGGCCGCTATGGCGAGTCCGCCACGCTGCGCAATCTCACGTCACGCATGAGGGCGAGCCAACAAATCGCCTGAGCCCACTCCAGCAGAAGTGCCGTTGCAGGGCTAAGCGTGCGTGTAGGCACCGGCAACGGAAACGGTTAAGCCACGACGTGGGCACCCCCGGGACAGCAAGGAGATCGTCGGGGGTGCCTCGCGTCTCGCCGTCGCTACTAAGGGCGGAGAGACGCCTGGCCTAGCCTTAGTGATGTGGCTGACCTTCCATATGGCCGCGATCGTTGGATCCGATGGGATCAGGAGCTGACCAGCACCTGCCCCGAGTGCGGCCGGGCCTGGGCGGATCACCCCGGAGGCATCCAGCTCTGGGCGCAAGACGGTCACCTCGGCCGGGTCCTGCCGGAGTGTCCGTTGGAGTAAGGCCGGGCCCGAGCCCTGGCTGAGCAGGCCGGCCACCTGATCACCCGCGGTGAGCCAGGACAAGGGCGGTGACTGCTTGACCAGGCCCTGCACTGTTTATCGCCGCATGATCAGAGCTGGAGGGTGCTGGCGGAGGTGGCCGGGGCGTAAGCCGAGACCGCACGTCACGGCGGCTGGTTCTGAAATTGGAACTGTACCCGTACCGAACTGTCCAGCGGCACGATCAGCGTGGAGTCGCTTGCAGACCACCGATCCGGGACGAGGAACATTCGGTCCTGACCCTCTGTGAGCAGGCGCAGGCCCCGGTACCGGTAGTGAAACGTCTGGCCTCCCGACGATGGCAGCACGGTTTCTTCGATGTCCGGGTCGTGCAGGAACAATCGTTCCTTGGCGTCGAGTATTACGCTCGGCAGGTCATCGAAATGTTTTGCCGCGTACTGGGCTATGGCGCGGCCTGACGCCTGCGCATTGGTAGCCGTCGCCCAGAAGATGCTCGCGGCGATGACGACGTAGATCAACGCGATAGCGATCCTACGGGCCACCTGCCATCGTCGTGACTATGAACGCCCTCCACCCTCATGGACGTGCCAGTACGCAGGACAAACCCCGGTACCACGCTCGAGCTGCCGCCAGGCAGCACCCATCCATCACCGGACTGCTGACTGCCGCCGAGCGCTGGCCAGGCCGTACCAGGCGCAGATTAGACACAGGCCAGCCCACCCTCATGCCGATGTGAGTATGCGATCCGGGCATGCTCACAAGAATTTGACGGCATAGGTTATGAGGGTTATGCAAAACGTTCCTTGAAGAAGTAAAGTCCGATTGCGGCTCTGAACGATGACTTGAAGGTCTTCAGCGGCCGCCGATAGTCGGTGAAGAGAATCCGCCAGGTCTTCAAGGTCGCGACAGCCTGCTCGACCGGCGCACGGAACGAGCTCACCTGATTGTTCCACCCGTGTTCCCATTGCAATAGATCACGGCATTCTGGCTTGCGGATAGGGGTGGTGATGTAATCAGTCCCGATGAATCCCTTGTCGCCAAACACTCCGCCTGCCTTTCTTCAGGATCTTCTCGACATCTGATCCCTTCAGTTTCGCCATGTCATGCAGGTTGCCGGTAACAGGCTCGGAAACGAATGTTATGTGGCCCTGAAGATTCGTGACGATTAGCGAGCCGTGTCCGGTGGTCTTGTATTTCCCGGACCACAGCTTGCTCTCGCCGTCCCAGGACCAGCACGGCCACAGCGTACCGTCTGCCAGTGCGATCACGTTCCTGGCGGCCTCGGCTGCGTCCTCTGCCGTCGGCCGGTCTTCTTCTGTTGCCTTCTCGGCGAATGGCGTGAGAAATGTGATATACCGCGATATCGTCGACTGGGCGACGTCGAAGATGTCGGCCCATACATCCTCGATGATGTTCTGCCGCATATATCCGCAGGTAACGATTAGCGCTTCCCGCAAGGTCAGTTCTCGCGGGCGTCCTTCCTCTTTATCCCACGGTTCTTCGAGTAGTTCGCTCACGCGGCATTCAAGTTCGCTGAGTTGCTCTTCGTCCAGTCCTGACATACGCTCGAACCGCAACGGCTTCTCCTGCTAGGAAAGGTTTGGCGTGGAAACCTCCTTTCTACCGGCCGGAGAAACCGTTGCCTCGTATTGGTGAGGCGTGTCGGGCACTTTCGTAAAGTCTGGCGCGGGAGCCCCAGGGCTCCTGACATAGTCGACCGGTGACGAACTGTCACGAGTCTCGTGACCTGGTTCTTTCTGGCGTTTCCCGACGTATCTCTCTATGCCGTCACGCCCGGAGCAGTGAAAATAAATGCAAGGAGATTATGTAAAGCTGCAACACTTTTAAGCCTGTGACCTTGGGAAACGTGGCGGCTGCAGCTCGATCTAAACCCCTCAGAGTTATCCACATCACACCAAATTTCACTCCATGTCAGGAGCCCTGGAGCCCGTAGATGGGTTAACAGCCGGGTTGTCGGGTCGCCCGGGGGAATCTCACCCCCGGGCGCCCACGGAACGGAACGTGAAAGTCTCCCTTCATTCCGCTCTTCTCATTCTCTCCAGTCGAACGCGCGCGCCCGGCTCCAGTGAACGAACAGCCCGGGCTCTCGATCGATGAGCCCGGTCCACCATTTGCGGAACCGTTTGTAGCCGCGCAGCCGTTTGTACTTCCTGCGAGCCCACCGCGTCAGGTAGGTGTTGACGCGGCGGAGGAGCTGATTCAGCACTCCCCGGCCGAAGAGGCCATAGTAGTTAATCCAGCCCGCCACGATCGGGTTGATCGGCTCGGCGAGCTCGCCCAGGCTTGCGCCGGTGCGCATGTGCATCCGCCAGCCTTCGGAGATTGGTATCCTACGCTTAGGGATGGGATATGAGCTCTATATAGTACATGTACAGCACACTCTATTAATGTACGTTCGGACGTCTGTGGGCTATGTTGGTTGCACGATTTCGCCATTCCCCGTATGGTTCACAGTCCCCCGGCTAAGGGCCGGGGCTACGAGCCGATGGCACTGGTCTGGATCGCATCTTTGTGCATCGGCATGGTTTCTCGAAACGTTCGCTCATGCCGCGTTTGCGGTTCGCTGGTGTGTTATGGCGCGCGCTGGCGGTAGGGGCCAATGGTGGACGTGGCGTGCAGGTTGAGGGGTCATGTCGATTCAGTGACATGCGGAGCATGGGGGCAGGCACTGGCGGGATCGGCCGGGAGGGTGATACTGACCCGGTGAAGCTCAGCAGGCTGGCGGCGGCGGGCGGTCTCACGGGTCCGGTGCTGTTCACCGTGGCCTGGGTGGCCAGCTCGCTGCGCCAGGCTGGTCACTCCGTGGCCGAAGTGCAGCTCAGCGGCCTGGCCGCCGAGGATGCCCGGGATCCGCAGATTATGATGGCCGGCTTCGTGCTGCTCGGCGCCGGGACGGTGGTGTTCGGCGCCGGGCTCGGCCGGGTCGCCGCCCCCAGATCGGCCGGCCCGTGGCTGGTCCTGGCGGCGGGTGCGGCGAGCATTGCCGCCGGGTTGTTCCGGCGCGATCACATGCTGCTGACCGGCCCGGGATTCGCCGGTGAATCGTGGCACAACCAGGTACACGACGTGGTCAGCGGTGTCGCCTACGGGGCGATGCTCGCAGCGCCGCTGGTACTAGCGCGACGCTGGCGTGACGATCCGGACTGGGCGCCGCTGAGCCGCCCGGTCCAGGTTCTCACGCTGGTCAGCGCCGCGGCCCTGGGGCTCTTCGCGTCCCGGATCGCCGGGCCATACAACGGCGTAGTGCAGCGGATCGCGATCACGCTTGCGCTGAGCGCTGAGATCCTCATCGCCGGGCGGATGCTCACCCTGCCGGCAGCCGGCTCCCCGGCCGGGTCCGGCACACCCAGCCACGGAGCGCCAGCCGGTCAGAGCGGCTGAGACAATATCATCGCCTCCTGCCTGATGGACAAGGCCCAGGGCCTATACGCCATCACCACCTGGCCGAGCGCATTCTTCTGCCGAAATTAGTGTGTACTCATCAAGCAAGAAGTAGCTCATGATAATAACGGGTACAGGTCCAGTTCCGGCGAATTCTACGGATCTAGCGCGCCGCTCCAGCTGGTAGTAGAATCACAGAGCCACTACGCAATTTCTCCATCGCTCGCGAGCCGTCCAGCAGTCTTCTTGAAACAATATCTGTGCCGTCGTTCACAGCTCGAGTTTCTCCTCGAGAAAGCACATTCACAAAGCATCCGAAATCAACAAGGTAGAGATCATATTTAGTAGAATAATCGTTGCCCATCATCACGCCTTGTTCGATTCGGTGAATAAGTCGGTTATCGTATAGAGTCTGAACTAGGTAATTATCAGACTCATGAGGGCGCCTAAGAACCAATACGCGCGTCTCACGCTCGACACAATTACCAACTATCTTATTAAGCAGCTTCTGCGCCTTATCGGATATTTTCCCTTCTTTATCTCTGAGAAAGTAGTCCCTTGCCGCCACTTGTACATTCCGGACGGTAATAGGTTCGTCGACGGCGATAGCTGCGGCCAGCCCTGCTACATTCAATGCGTCACGGGGAACTCCTTCTGAAGCTCTAACGAGCTCGTCAAATGCTTGGCTGACGAAACAAAAGTCGCGGAATTCTGTTGCCGTTTTGACAATGAACTCATAGCCGAGTCCTGACATCAGGACGACGAGATGCTGGTATAGGAGCTGCGAAAAGAACGTCAGAGCATGCGATCTGTCCGCCCGGAAGACGAGAAAGTCATCCAAGTCCAGACTGGCCGCTGTATCCGCTCCCAAGTCGATGCCTACATACTCAGACCCTTGGCCGGTAATCTCAATGAAATGTGACTGCCGCTCCAATGCACCTATCTTTACGCATATTCCTGTTACAGGAAAGAAGCTTCGACGAAGTAGGTCAGCCAGATAAGGCTGGAGCTCCCTTGGAATGCTGGACCACTCGTCGAGAAGAAGCCAGAGCTGCCTGCCTGCCATCGCTTTGAGGAGCGACGATAGCGCCCGGCCGAGCGTTCCGAATTGCACGGTGAGAACCTCGTGACCGGATTGCTTCCGCGACTCAGTTAGCTGCCCGCTACGCTTGCGCCGCCTAGCCGTTGAGACACCGACGGACGGTCGGGAACCATGAAGCCCCACCGAAATGTCCGACTCACTGCTAGTCTCGGCTCCCGCACTAATGGTAACGGAGCTTTCAGTGTTACCAACTACCCGGACTTGCGTTGCAGCCAAACCAATGTCGTCAAGGCTGGGAATCAAGGTGTCCAACACTTCATCGAAAGTGTCGCTGTTCTCGACAAGTTCGCGGATTTGATTGTGGAGTTCCTCGATCAAATCTACCAGGAGGTTCGTCGCACGTAGACCCAGGGGTTGAGACGCGTCTGCGTAGAGTCCACCACTCGACCCTATTGTACGAAGGTCGACGTATAGAGCGACATCACCTTCCTGCTTCTTGGTTTCGGCCAAATATTTCAGAAGATGAGTTTTTCCTGTCCCACGTCGTCCATAGATGACTTGATTATCTAGGGATTCCAGAAGGCTCGGTACAGGCTCGACCGGGACAAACGTACGGGCAAGGTACTCAGGTGTAGCTTTTTCTGCGCGGCGCGTCACCCGCATCAAGAGCCGATTCGCGGCCATGTTTGAACTTTTATTCAATTCCCCCACCGGCAATGACCGGGCCTCCGTCTAGTACTGCAAGAAATACGGATTTTAGCTCAGTAAAGTCACAGACGATACATCTTTCAGCGACGATATTGATACCTTACGTCAGCGTGGTGATGGCCGCAAGCGTGTGGTCCCGCTCGATGTACCAACTGCTTGTCAGGAGCGTCAGCATCTCACGGGTGAGCAAGTTGGAGGTTTATGACGACGAGCCGGTACTAACGACGCATGCATCCGCCAGGCTGACGACGTGTGTGCTCATGTTTGGGACCGTGCCTACTAGCGGTTGCGTTGCGGTACCGCAGCGAGGGACTTAGAAGACTTAGGGATACTGGTCAGAGATGCCGCGTGAATCAGTATATATCGGAATAAATCCGCACTAATGATGACATGCGTAGTGGTCCGTCGCATAGTTTTCGGAACGACCCCGGAGAGACGAGCGTTCCCTGAACTCGGCAGATCAATTCGGGACTTCAATACGAGAATCAGTGGTCCGGAAGACTGGATCGAGCTTCCGATGATGGGACACGCTGATTTGGTTCCAATCGAGGGCACTCTCATGCCGCGTATTGCCCGGTGAGCTTGGGCAAGGAGGCATGAGTCGCTTGAGTTGTGACCTCTGAGCAGCCGTAATGTGGCGTTCGGTCGCTCTGCGGAAGTGCCCGAAGGCGGGGTGGCCCGCACCACGGGGCGCGGCACATCTGCGGACCTCAGCATGGCCGGCCCGCTGGCTGTAACGAGGCCTGCGCAGCCCGCCGGGAGCTTACCCTGGCCGCTGCCTATCGGCGGAAGCCCCTTAGCTCGTCTCGCGGCTGCATGTTGGCGAAGTTCTCAAACCATGCTGCCGGCCTGTAGTCGCCGATGGCCATTTCGGCATTGAGCGCGTCGTGCGGGTCGTCGATTCCGTCCAGGCCTGGCTCGAACAGATGAAGGATGTCGGTGTCCTGGAACAAGACATCAGGCAACGCGTCCCAGTCGAGGTCATCGGGATGCCCGGGCAGCGAGTCGAAGGTCGCCTCATCCAGCCCGGTCCATCCGTGCCCGGCGGCAGATGGCGCGTCCTCCAGGATCAGGTGCAGCGCCATCTCCTCCGCCGGGCACGTCGGCAAAGGCCACTCGCCAGCCGCAAGATCGGCGGCCAGGTCATCGTAGGCGCGGGCGGCACGGCGCCGCCATGCGGCATCCTGGCCCCACGTCAGCCGCGGATACCGGTCGAAGAGGAACCACCCGGTGCGCTCTGGCAGGAGATCGCTCCCGTGTTCCCCGACGTCGTCATAGCCATGGTCGGCGAGAACCTGAGCCACTGACCACAAGACCGCCGCCGTCCTCGGCGTCAGCTGAAATCCGGCACAGGCGCTGCAGGACGCTTTCCTGCAGCGGCAAACAGTAAACAACCCCGCGAAATCCGGAATCTGAAGACGGGTCATTCGACTAGCTGACCTCCATAGCACGATATGCCAGCCACCTGCGCACGATAGCTATCTAACACGGCCCGGGCAACTGACACACGGTAATCTCCCGCAGATGAGCGATATGGGGCCAGAGCATGCACTCTCTCCGGCCGGCCGCCCGGCGTAGACCATCCCGTCAGGGCGCACCCCCCGTCGGGTGCGCTTGCGTAAGCTTCACGGCGATCGGGAACTGCCGCACTGTCAGCACATGCCGAACTTCACCGACCTGACCTCAGTGCCCCCTCATCCCCTGGCGCCGTTCACTGACCGGCTGCGGCTGGCAGTGGCCGCCAACCTGGCCCGCTTCAAGGGCGCCTCCCGTCAGCACACCGAATCCGACCTGCGCTGCTACCTGGCCTGGTGCGCCGAGCACGGCCTGGACCCGCTCGCCGCCCAGCGCCCGCACCTCGAGCTCTACATCCGGTGATGCAGGAGATCCGCCGGTTCAAGCCCTCCACCGTCTCCCGCCGGTTCTCCGTCGCCGCCGGGTTCTACCGGACCTGCGCCCTGGACGGCGTCATCGAGCACTCACCTGCCGAGCATGTCCGCCGTCCCGCAGTACCTGCCGAATCACCCACCCTGGGGTTCACCCACCTGCAGTTCGAGGCCCTGCTCACCGCCGCCCGTGAATCGGCGAACCGGTACGACTTCGCGCTGGTGGCCATGCTCGGCCTGCTCGGCTTGCGGATCTTCGAGGCCACCAGCGCGGACATCGCCGACCTCGGCGAGGAACACGGCCACCGGGTGCTGCGCGTCTGCGGCAAGGGCACCAAGATCGTCCTGGTCCCGCTGCCGCCCGCGGTCGGCCGGGCCATCGACCGGGAGGTAGCCTCCAGGGTCCGTGGGCCGATCCTGCTGAACACCCGCAGCGCCCGGATGGACCGCCACGCGGCCGCCCGCCGCCTGCGGCACCTCGCCGGAACCGCCGGCATCCGGGTTCACCGGACCCAGGGCCGAAGCCGAGCAGATCAAGCAGCGCCTGGCGGCGTTCCTGCGCGATGACCTCAAGCTGGAACTCAACCAGGACAAGACACTGGTCACGCACGCCCGCACCCAGGCGGCGTCCTTCCTCGGCTACCAGGTCACCGTCCAGCACAGCCGCGACCGGCCGTCTGTCAACGGCGTGGTCCGGCTGCGCGTCCCCCGGCCGGTGATCGCGGCCAAGTGCGCCCCCTACCTCAAGCACGGCAAACCCGAGCGGCGCGCCGAGCTGATGAACCTGCCCGATAGCCTGATCATCAGCACTTACGGCGCCGAGTACCGGGGCATCGTCCAGTACTACCTGCTCGCCAGCGACGTCTTCCGGCTGAACCGGCTCCGCTGGGCAGCCGAGACTTCGCTGCTCAAGACGCTGGCCGCGCTCGACCGTGACGGCGGTGGCCCGCAAACACCGGGCGACCATCACCACCCCGCACGGGCCGCGCGTCTGCTTCCAGGCCACCGCCGAACGGCCGGGCAGGAAACCACTGGTCACCAGGTTCGGCGGCATTCCGCTGAAACGGCAGAAGAAAGCAGTCATCACCGACCGCCTTCCCGACCTGCCCACCCGCCGCAAGGAGCTGACCATCCGGCTCCGGGCCCGGCGGTGCGAATGGTGCGACACGACGGCCAGCGTGGAAATCCACCAGGTCCGCAAACTCGCCGACCTCGCCAGGACAGGACGGCCGCAGCCCGGATGGGCGCAGCTCATGGCCCGGATGCGCAGAAAAACCCTCATGGTCTGCACTCCCTGCCACCAGGCCATCCACCACGGGCACCCTATCGCCCTCACGGCGTAATCGCTGGAGAGCCTCGTGCTGGGAAACTAGCCCGCGGGTTCGGACCGGGGGTCGCTGGAAAAGGACCCGCCAATAGCGGGCACCTCGCCAGCGGCCTACCGGTGTTGCGCGCTCTCAGGGTCCTAGTAGAGCCGAGGTGGATACGAGGCCGTGCGGCCCCGGTAAGAATGCGAGTCTGCGGCTGCTACCCGATAATCGGTGACGTCACCGGCCGCAGGCCAGCCTGGGGAAGGATTCACCATGACATACGCCGCCGACGAGCGCGTCGATGCCTACATCGACGCCCTGCCGGACTGGCAGCAGGCCATCTGCCGGCAAGTCCGCGACCTGGTGCATGCTGCCGACCCGGAGGTATCCGAAACCATCAAGCGGAGCCGGCAGCCGTACTTCGTGCTCCAGGGCAACGTCTGCGCGCTGCTAGCGACGAGGGACCACGTGAACGTATTCGTCTACGACGGCGGCATCGTCCCTGATCCCGAGGGCATCATCACCGCTGGGCACGACAACAAAACGGCCCGGACCGTTGCTATCCGCCAGGGCGAGGCCATCAATGCACCTGCCCTCAGCGCTATGTTCAAGCACATCATTGCCAATAACCGCGCCGGCGGCTGGCGCAAACTGAAACGCGAACGTTAACCTGCGAGCGGCGAGTAAGGGAGTGCGCATCTGCCGCGGAGCGCGCGACCAATGGCTGGGTTGGTGACTGTCATCTGGTTGCCGTGTCGCCATGGCGGTGGGCGACCCTCCATTCGCCGGATTCGCGGCGGTATACCTGGGTGGCTCGCAGCGTGTAGGTGCGCGGCTGGCCGTCTACCGAGACAGAGGTGTGCTCCAGGCTGGCCGTGTAGGCCATGTCGCCTGCTACATCGCAGGCCTGCAGGTCGAAGGCGTATGACGTGCAATCAGAGAAGCTGCTGCCCAGGGCGGTGAACAGCTTGTCGATCTCCTGCTGGCCATAGGCGTTGTGCGCCGCACCCAGCACGCTCACGGGCTCGTTGCGGGACCAGAGCGCCCGGCGGGGGGCGGCGTCGCCCTTGTGCAGCGCCAGTTCCGCCTCGTAAAGCGCTGTCCTGACCCAGGCCAGGAATTCGTCGCGATCAGTCATGCCCTTAGCATGCCCCGGACCCCGGCGCCCGGACACGGACGCGCGCAGAATGCTGCCGCAGCTGTTCACCCGCGCCGACGAGGACGCCGACTACCGCTGGCAGCTGTCGGTCAAGCAGGCCGAGTTCTCCACCACCATGGCCCTGGACCGGCCCCCTGGCCGGGCGCGTCTTTCTTCGAGCAGCTCATCCGCGACAACCTGGACATCGGTTGCCCGGACAAGGTGAGCATTGTCTTCGTCCGGACCATCCGTCAGCGCTGCAAGTTCCGGCCCCCCGGTACCTTCCGCACCCAGGCGCTCCTCTCGGCCTGCTGCGCGCTCGCGCTCCAGCCCGCCGACTTCACCTGCCGCGACCTGCGGCACCTCCCCGCCCCCCGCCAGCGGCAGTCCGTCAGCCACATACGGAATGGCATCTTCGTCGGCGTGAAGCCGTTCATCTGGATAGCGGTCCGTGTCAGGTGCGCGCTGTCGGCGAAGCCGGCTGCGTGCGCGGCGTGTGTCACGGACGCGCCATCGGCGAGCAGGCTCATCGCGGTCAGGTACCGGTGCCATAGCAGGTACCGGCGGATCGGGACGCCTACCTGGTCGCGGAACAGGTGCTGGAGCCGGCTCTCGGACAGTGCGCGATGCGCGTGAGGTCCTCGATCGACGGTGGTGGTGACGGCGTGGTGCGCAGATGGTTCAGGACGGTCGCGATGCGGTCGTCGTAGTCGGGCTCGGGTGTCACGTCGATCGCCAGCTGGCCGAGCGCATCGCGCCACCGCCTGTGCGACCACCTCACACACGGCCGCCACCGGCGTGCCGGGCTGGCAGATCATCCTGATCACCGTCAGCGCCGTGCTTGTCGCGGCCGCCGTGACCATGGTGCTGGCCCGGGCCCGGGCCGGCCAACGCGCCGTCCCGTCGCCGGCCGCCTGACCCGCCCCGCCGGCTCGTGCACCAGGCCGGAACCGTGTGACGGATCGTCCAGATAGCCAAGACCCAAGGTCTAAGTAGACAGGAGACGACCATGTTCATGCACCCCCTACATCAGCAGGGAACTCGTCCGTGAGCGGCACCGCGACATGCTGGCTCAGGCCCAGTGCCAGCGCCTGGCGCGGCGGCTTTACACCGGGTCCGGAACAGCCCAGCACCGTAAGCAACCCTGGCAGCGCCTCCGCGGTGCCCTGCAAGCAGCCGCTGGTCTGCGCGGTACCCCAGCTGTGACAAGCGTGGCCTGCGCTGGCAGCCCGCGGCGTCCCCGGGTGCGGATCGCGGTATGGATCCGGCTCCTGATCACCGGCCCCGGTCGGCGGGCCGGCACTTGCTGGAAGAACCAGATCATGACCGCTGAGGTAGCCACCACGCCGCTGGCTTCGCACGCCATCGCCCCCGGCGGCCGAGTCGAGATCATGCTGCCGAACGGCCCACCGTTCCCCGTCTCCTTCTACGGCGCGCTGGCTGCTCGCCTGGGCGGCCGCCATCCCGGCCGCCTTCGCGATGGTCGTCCCAGACCCGGGCGGGCAATACCGGCCCGTCCGCCCTGCGCGGGTCCCGCCCAGCATCGCCCACCTGGTTACCACCGGCGGCATAGCGGGCTGGCAGATCACCCTGATCGCCCCCGGCCGGCCGCCTGACCACCCGCCCGGCTCGTGCACCACGCCAGAACCAGGTCCAAGCAGACAGGAGAAGACCATGATGATGTCCCGGGAGGCCAGTCGGCTCGCCGGCGACTTCGCCACCTTGGTGCCGAATGCTAACCGGCACCGGCCGTTCAGCTTCGACGGGCAGCGCTGGGAGCCGGCGCAGAACCTCCCGCCCTGGCCGCCCGCAGCGGCGCGTCCGATTGCGTTACGCCGTTGCGCTCACATCGCTGCCCTGCCAGCCAAGCGGGCAGCCTGACCGCAGGCCAGAGGCGGCCGGTGTGGAAGGAACCGCGATATGGCTTCCTTGACATTCACCATCGAGCCGGATGAGCTCCTGGGGCTTGGCGCCCTCGTCGAACTGGCCAGGGCGGCCGATGGCGGCGATCCTGACTCCGGCACCGGCGCCCTAAGCGAGGCGAAGGCGCTGATGCGCACGGCGCTGGCGGACAAGCTGGAGCAAGCCGGCCCACCCTGGGCTCCGTCGGCGGAAGCAGCCAACAAGCGCGCCGCCGAGGCCGCGTGCCCGGCTAGCGCCCTGCGCGGGCTCACGGGAAACGGGAAGGCGCGCAAATGCGCCGCGTATGTCGCAGCTGCCGCCCTCGTGGCCGCGCTGTGGGGCGGCTACGTCCGGGGATGGCAGTGGACGGGTTTCCAGGTCAACGGCCAGTTGTGGGATTGGCTCACCCTCCTGCTGCTCCCTGTCGTCCTCGGCACTATCCCGCTGTGGATCCAGGACAAGGAATACATCGGGAAGGGCAGGCGCATCATCCACGCAGTCGCCATTACCGGCTGGACCGGATTGGTGATGGTCGGCTACCTGATCCCGCTCAACTGGACCGGCTTCCGTGATCAGACCCTATGGGGCTGGCTTAACCTGCTCATGCTGCCGGCGGCGGTCACGACCGTGATGGCGCTGACCAGCACGCGGGCCCGGCGGCCCGACGCCTGCCTGCGCCCGTATCAGAAGGCCATCATCGCCGCCGTCGCCGCCGGGTGGATCGTGACCGTGATCGGCGGTTACGCCCTGCGGTGGAGGTGGACCGGCTATCCCGGACACACCCTATGGGACTGGCTCAGGATGCTCCTGCCACTGGTATTCCCGGCCATCCTGCTTCCGCGCCTGCTCAAATGGGTCTCGGGCAATGCGGCCGGGCGCGCCAGCGCGGCATACCAGGCCACCATGGCCCGGACGGTCATTGCCGCGCGCCCGAACATCGGCATGAGAACACATTCCCGGGAAGATACTGCGAAGGCGCAGGGCAGGACCGCGGCCACGAGTACGGCGCCAGCACAGGAACGCCAGACCATACTCCCCTTCCTTATCCTGGCCGCCACCCGGAGGACTCGGCAGGTTACCGATTGCACGGTATTGCACCACATTGGATTGCCCGCAGCCGCCAGCGCCGCCAGGCTGCATAATGCCCGCCCCAGCGCGCCGACGGCCATGCATGTCGGCGAGTCGGCGCGCGGTTATCAGGCGATCTTCGTACCGTCGACCGCCCTCGCCAGTCCCGGCTGCGACGGGCAACCAGCCGTATATTCATACATCGCCGGGCTTGAGATGAACGTCCGCAATTGCCGCTGATCGGGCGGTCCCATCGCTCCGGTGGTAAGCCTGGTGGCGTGACGTGCCGTTAACGCTCTTTGATCACACTGCAGCGGCGACGAACGCGCAATGGCCACGCTGACCGGCCAGGACGCGGGAGCCTTCCTGGATTACTGAATGACCTGACGGGTGGCCAGGGTGTGGCCCGCCGCTCTGAGCCGGGCGGCGAATGCGGCGCCCATCGCGGTGGCCGGTGTCAGGACGCCAGCCTGGCCCGGCAGCCGGTCCCTGTCCAGCGCGAGGCACAGCGCGGCTTCGCCGAGCATCACCGAGGTGGCGGCGTATCCCGGGTCGCCCTGGGCCTCGATCGCAGCCAGGTACCGCACCCCGGCCGAGGTCCGGGTGTGGATCTGGATGCGGAAATAGCCAGTGCGGCGCGTCTTCTCGCTAGGGCCCTGGCCCGGTGCCGGCAGCAGCCGGCCAAGCAGCGCCCGGGACGGCCCGAACTCCAGCCCCGCCTGCGCGGCCTTCAGCCCGGCGCCGGTTACGACGGCCAGCAGCGGCGCGGCCGGGCTGGTACCGAACCCGGTCACCTCCCGGTAGCGGAACCGGCGGCCATAGGCCCAGCCCTGCAGCGCGTTGCTGCGGCGCACCACGCGGGTGTTGATCCCGGCCATGGCGAACGGGGCCGTCCACATCCGCAGACCGCCGTCGTATGTACCCCGGTCCAGATCATGCTCGTCGCCCAGGTCGGGTTCGGCAGCGCGATCGGGGCTCAGCGCGTAGGGGTCCTGGACCATCCGGCGGCGCACCGCGCTGGCCCGGACCTCATCTTGCTGCCCGATCAGCGACGCCAGCGTCCCGCCGCTGATTCCGCCGCGCAGCGCCGTCACCACCAGCGTGGTGTCGTGCAGGTCGCCGGCGTCATCGTCACGGGCGGCCAGGTGCAGCAGCAGCACGCCCAGATCGGACGGAACCGAGTCGAACCCGCAGCAGTGCACGATCCGCGCGCCGGAACGAGCGGCCACGTCATGGCAGCGGTCGATGCTGTCCCGTACGAAGAGCACCTCACCGGTCAGGTCCGCGTAGTCGGTGCCCGCCTCGGCGCAAGCCTGGACCAGCGCCAGCCCCTGGGCCCGGTAGGGCCCCACCGTGCTGACCACCACCCGGGCCGCCTGGGCCAGCGCCGCCAGCGAGGGCGGATCGGCCGAATCGGCCACCAGCAGCGGCCAGGCCGACGCGGCAGCGCCCAGCCCCGCCCGGACATCGGCCAGCCGCCGCCCGGACCGCCCGGCCAGCCCCACGCGGACGCCGCCCGGCGCATGCCCGGCCAGGTACCCGGCCACCAGTCGCCCGACGAAACCGGTGGCGCCGAACACCACCACGTCCAGCTCACGGTCCCCGCTCATCAGACCATCCTAGGCAGACCAGCACCAGGCAGAGCTGGGTCCGGCGCACGCTCGCGAAAGAAGTCCGGCATTGGCGATGTGAGCGCAGGTTGGCTCTGGCGCAAATAACGTGAACGCATCGCCTGGATCAGGGCTGGGCGACCGCCGCGCATCGCGTCGTGTCAGGACTGCGTGTCAGAACACCCCCAATGAGGGGTGTAACGTCACGCAATCATCGTGACGGCATTGCCGATGTCCGATTCGTCATGGTCTGGCGGTTGGATGCGTCGTTACAACCACGGAATGCGCGACGAGCCCGCGGGTCGTCCGCATTTTTTTACGGTCGCCGGTAGGGGTCGCGCTCGGTCAGTCGTCTCCTCGGTTTTGCGATCTGCGCGCCTCAGCACCCGGCCGCCTCGGCAATCTGAGTCCTCGGCGTCGCTCAGCTTCTCCGAGCTACTGGTTGGAAAGGCCGACTGTTACATGCGAGCATAACAAGGGGTGTGCAGGCCGATTGCTTCCCGTTGCGAGCGGGGCCAGCGGGAGATTCCTGCGATCGTTGATCTCTGAGGGGGGACGTAACGATGACTAGCCCAGCCACGCAGCAGGCGGAGGGCCTGACATTCGCCGCCTATCCGGGCGATGGTGCTGTCCTGCTCGCCTTCGACGTCGATCAGGGCCTCAGTCTCGATGTGTTCGCGTACGATTTCGATGAGCCCGATATCATCCGGCAACTCGGCCAGCTCGGTCCGCGCTTGCGCCTGTACCTCGATAATTCCGCGAGCCACATCGGTGACACCGCCCGGGAGCCGAAAGCGCATGATTGGCTCACCGCGCAGGGCGCGCAGATCAAGGTGGGTCATTTCCAGCGCTTCTCTCACGATAAGGTGCTGATCCAGAAACGGGGCGACACGGGTCTGAAGGTGCTGAGCGGCTCAGCGAACTTTTCCGTCCGCGGCCTTTACGTGCAGTCCAAGAGGGTTATGCAAAACTCTCCTTGAAGAAGTAGAGTCCCATTGCAGCGCGGAATGATGACTTGAAGGTCTTCAGCGGCCGACGGTAGTCGGTGAAGAGAATCCGCCATGTCTTCAAGGTGGCGACGGCTCGTTCGACTGGCGCGCGGAAAGAACTCACTTGGTTGTTCCACTCGTGTTCCCATTGCAAAAGCTCACGGCATTCCGGCTTGCGGATGGGGGTAGTGATGTAATCAGTGCCGATGAATCCCTTGTCGCCGAACACTCCGCCTGCCTTCTTCAGGATCTTTCCGACGACTGGCCCCTTCAGTTTTGCCATGTCGTGATGGTTGCCGGTAACGGGCTCGGAAACGAATGTTATGCGGCCCTGAAGATTTGTGACGACCAGGGAACCGTGTCCCGTGGTCTTGTATTTCCCGGACCACAGCTTGTTCTCGCCGTCCCAGGACCAGCACGGCCACAGCGTGCCATCTACCAGCGCGATCGCTCCTCTGGTGGCCTCTGCTGCATCTTCTTCCGACGGCCGGTCTTCTTCTGTTGCTTTTTCGACGAATGGCGTCAGGAACGTGATGTACCGCGATATTGTCGACTGGTCGACGTCGAAGATGTCCGCCCATACATCTTCGATAATGTTCTGCCGCAGGTATCCGCAGGTAACGATCAGCGCCTCCCGCAAAGTCAGCTCACGCGGTCGTCCTTCTGCCTTATCCCATGGTTCTTCGAGCAGTCCGGTCACGCGATATTCCAGCTCGTCAAGTTGCTCAGCATCTAGTCCTGACATACGATCGAATCGCAACGGCTTCTCCGTCGTGAAAGGTTTGGCCTAGGAACCTCCTTTCTATCGTTCTGAGAAGCCGTTGCCTATTACTTGATACGGCGCGTCACGAGCTTTCTACACATTCCGGGCAGCGATCCACCCGCTAGTAATAGCAGGGTTTTGCATAAGTCTCCAACAATGTCTTCACGTTTGACGACCCGGCAACCGCGGCTCTTTATGAACAGGCTTTCCAGCAATCCTAGGATTCCCCGTCTGCCTTTGCCGCCAGCCAGCTCGCGGCCAGCTGGCACGACTGCGGCGGACGTGACGGCCTGCCCAGCTACTCGATCTGCCTAAGCCCCCACCACAACGCCTCCGTCTCGCTTGACCGTGTCGCCAGTGCCGTCACCGGCGCCACGAGCTCCGTCCTTTTCGCGATCATGGAGATCGGCACCGGCAGCGGTGTCCTACTCGACGCCATCCGGGCCCTGCCATCACGGCCCGAGCTCTATGCGTTCGGTACCACCCAGCGACTCGACGGCTCGCTCAGGTCCAGAAGTCAGGCGACCCGGCCAAGGCGACGTTCAAAGCCGAATGGGACGGGGGAGTAGGCCAGGTCATTCACCACAAATTCGTCGTCACGGACTTCAACGGCGACAACCCGCTCGTGTTCGCCGGCTCATATAACCTCGCGGCGGGCGGCGAAGAGCAAAACGGCGACAACCTCGTATGCTTCGCCGACGGTGGCATCGCCACCAAATTCGCGATCGAGGCGATCCAGCTTGTCGACCACTACCGCTTCCGGGCCGCCATGCAGCAAGCTACCGACGCTCAGCCGCTGCAACTCCAGACCCACAGCGCTCACTGGGCCTCTGCCTCCTACATCCCAGGCAGCCCCAAATACCGCGAGCGTACCCTGATGGCCGGTCACTGAAATCCTGAAAGCCACCCATATCCCTTCGTGATGACCGGCATAGCGATTGGGTCTGTCACTCCGTGATGCGGGAGGGTCGAGGAGAACGCGCAGCCCGGCCCGTTCGGTGCCAGCCTTCGATGAGTCCCCGTCCGTTGCGTCGTGGTCCTGGGTGTTCTGGGCGTCAGCAATGCGCGGGCAGATCGGCTGCGGGTGGCTCGGTTCAGCCGGCCGAAAAGCAGTGGTAGCTGGCGCGGTATCCGCGGAGCCTGGCGAGCGGGCCGAGGGCGGCGGACAGTGCCCGCTGCAAGGCGATGGGCGGGCCGACCAGGTACATGTCCCACGACCGGGCTGACGCGGCAATCTGGAGGAACGGCGGGCTGCCCTGGGCGTTGCAGCGCCCTTGGGAGGCCAGCCGCGGAAGGTCTCGAAGAAGCTCTGGGCCTGTCCTGGCGGGCGGAACTCAGCGAGCAGGACCGCCTCGGGATCTGCCCCCGCTCATCGATATCGAGGCCGACTGCATGTCCGCCCTCAGCCAGGCCGGACAAGACCAGCTCATCAGCCTGCTGACCAAGATCCAGGAACGAATAGCGCAACGCCGCCTCTGACCGGCGTCACTGGCCGAGGCGAGTGTGCCGCTTGATTCGGCCTGCGGCCGCCCTCACGGGGCCGTCTGCCTTAGGTCGTCGAGGCGACTGAGGGCGCATTCAAGCGCGTCGGTGAGCCGCTTGCGCTGGCCGGTGGCCAGCAGGTCAAGTACCAGGCCGGTGAACGTTGCCTTTACCAGCGATGCCTCGCGTTCGGCGTCCTCGGGCTTGATGCCGTCAGCGATCAGGCCGTCGGCGATGCCCTCGCGCCAAAACGAGATCTGCTCCGCCCGCACATCACCGGGCAGGCCGCTGACGGTGGCGTCCAGCGTGGCGGCTTCGAGACCGAGTCGCACCAGCGCCAAGTGCTCCGGGCTGCGGTTAATCCACCGCCACCAGCGCCGCTGCAGCTCCGCCGTGGAGAGGTGAGGTACCTGCCGCCGCCACCGCCCTTCGACTCCTCGCTGAATCTCAGCGGCCCGCCGCAATGCGGCGACCACCAGTTCGTCCTTGCTGCCGAAGTGATGCACCAGTGCGTTGACCGACACACCCAGTGCCCGGGCAACTGGCCGCAGCGACACTCCGGCGACGCCGTGCCGGCCGAGGTAGCGGACCACCTCGTCCAGCAGCTCGGCCCGTCGTTCGAGGTCGGGATGGCGTCCCATCAGTGTCGTCCCATCAGGCGCGCATGCGCTGGCCCGCCGGGTCGAGCACGGGTTCGGGGAGCAGTCTGGCCGGACGGCGCTGGCCGATGATCTCCACCTCGAACATCGCGCCGGGCACGGCGAGCTCGCTCGGCACGTAGCCGAACGCTAGCGAGCGGCGGCTGTAATGCGCATACGCGCCGGACGTCACCCAGCCCACCACCGCCCCGCCATGCCAGATCGGCTCGTCGCCGACGACGTCAGCCGGTTCCGCCGGATCGGGGGTGATGTCGAAGTAGCCGAGCGTTCGAGCCGGGCCGCGCGCCAGCTCCGCCTCCACCGCGACGCGGCCGATGAAGTCATGATTGAGCTTGAGCGATCGGTGCATCTGCGCCTCTACCGGCGTGTAGATCGGCCGGTACTCGCGGAACCAGGTACCGAACATCTTCTCCATGCGCAGCGACATCAGCGCCCGGAACCCGAACAGGCCGATGCCGTGGCGCTGCCCGGCCTGCCACAGCAGATCGAACAGTGCTCGCTGGTACTCCGGTGCGACCCAGATCTCATAGCCAAGATCACCTGTGTAAGTCATCCGGCCGACGTAGGCGGGGATCATCCCCACGTCGATCCGGCGGAACGTCATGAACGGGTAATCCTCGGTGGCCAAAGATACGTCGGTGACCGATTGGAGCACGTCGCGGGCGTGCGGGCCGGCCAGCGAGAGGCCGACAAGGGACAAACCCAGCACGTCGAACCGCACACCATCGGCGAGGTGGCCAGTGAACCAGCGCGAGTGATGCGCCTCGGCGATCTGCGAGCCGAACAGGAAGAAATCATCGGTGCCGACCCGCGCCACGGAAAACTCCCCGACGATGTGACCGTTAGGATCCAGGGCGGCGGTGAGGTTGATCCGGCCTACTCGCGGCAGCCGGTTGGTGAACAGCCGCTGCAGCCAGCCGGCGCTGCCGGCGCCGGTCACCCGGTACTTGGCGAAGTTGGAGCACTCGGTGAGCCCGACGCGCTCGCGCACCGTGGTGCATTCCTCCGCGACGACCGGGAAGGCGTTGGAACGGCGGAACGTCACGTCCTCGTGCGGCTCCTCCCCGGGCCGCTGGAACCACAGGGGATGCTCGAGCCCGAAGCCCGCACCCCATACCGCGTTGTGGGCGGTGAGCCGGTCATAGACCGGCGTGGTGTGCAGCGGCCGGCCGGCCGGGAGTTCCTCGTTGGGGAAGGTGATGCGGAACCGGCGGCTGTAGTTCTCCCGCACCTTGGCATTGGTGTAGGCGAGGCTCGCCCAGTTGCCGTAACGGGCCACGTCCATCGCCCAGATGTCTTCACCCGGATCGCCGTCGACCATCCAGCGCGCGAGGGTGAGGCCGACCCCGCCGCCCTGCGAGAAACCGGCCATCACGGCGCAGGCCACCCAGCAGTTGCGGACACCGGGCACCGGGCCGACTAGCGGATTGCCGTCCGGCGCGAAGGTGAACGGTCCGTTGATCACGTTCTTGATCCCCGCCTCGGCCATCGCCGGGTAGTGCTTGAACGCGATCTCCAGCGACGGGGCGATCCGGTCGAGATCGGGGGTCAGCAACTGCTTGTCGAAGGTCCACGGCGCCTCGCGCGGTGACCACGGCACGCACGCCTGCTCGTAGGTGCCGAGCAGCATCGCGCCGCCCTCCTGGCGGATGTAGATCTCGCCGTCGAAGTCCAGACCCATCGGCAGCTCGTGCCCGGTGGCCGCGTTGTACTCGGCCACCTCGGTCATGTCCTCGGTGATCAAGTACATGTGCTCCATCGCGAGCACCGGTAGTTCCAGGCCGATCATCCGGCCCACCTCGCGGGCCCACAGCCCGCCGGCGTTGACGATGTGCTCGGCGTGGATCTCGCCGGAGTCGGTGATGACGTCCCAGGTGCCGTCGGGGCGCTGGCGAAGGTCGCTCACCCAGATGTGCTGGTAGATCTCGGCGCCGGCCTGCCGCGCGCAGGCGGCATAGGCCCGGGTGACCCCGGTCGGGTCGACGTGACCCTCGGCCGGGTCGAAGAGCGCGCCGACAAAGTACTTCTCTTCGAGGAGCGGGAACATCCGCTTGGCCTCGGCCGCCGAGATGATCTCCAGATCCATGCCGAGGTAGCGGCCGCGGGCCTGGGTCATCCGCAGCCAGTCCATCCGCTCCCGGTCGCCGGCCAGCATCAGTCCGCCCGGCATGTGGATGGAACAGTTCTGGCCGGAGCGCTCTTCGATCTTGCGGTACAGCTCGACGGTGTACTGCTGCAGCTTCGCGACATTGGGGTCACCGTTGAGCGTGTGCATGCCGCCGGCAGCGTGCCAGGTCGAGCCGGCAGTGAGCTCCTTGCGCTCGACGAGCACGACATCGGTCCAGCCGAGTTCGGTGAGGTGGTACAGGACCGAGGCACCGATCACACCACCGCCGATGACGACTACCTGCGCGGAAGCTTTCATCCAGGCATCCCTACGTGTAAGTTTTCCCGGTACAGTCGTTCCGACTATAAGACCATGGAGGTGTTGTGCATGGGTAGGCTTCTCGATCGGCTAGCCGCCGGACCGGTGATCTGCGCCGAGGGATATTTGTTCGAGTTCGAGCGCCGCGGCTACTTGCAGGCGGGGGCGTTCGTCCCCGAGGTGGTGCTTGAGGAGCCTGAGATGGTGGCCGGGCTGCACCGGGAATTCGTGCATGCCGGCTCGGACGTGGTTGAGGCCTTCACCTACTACGCCCACCGCGAGAAGCTGGCGGTGATCGGCCGTGAGGGCGACCTCGAGCCGATGAACAGGCAGGCGCTGCGTATCGCCAAGGAGGTCGGCGCCGAGCACGACTCCCTGGTGGCCGGCAATATCTGCAACACCAACGTCTATGAGCCGGACGATCCCGCGACGCACAAGGTCGTCCGCGACATGTTCACCGAGCAAGTCGGGTGGGCGGCTGAAGCTGGCGTCGACTTCGTGATCGCCGAGACCATCGACTATCCCGGCGAGGCACTGCTCGCGCTGGAAGCAATCAAGGCGCACGACCTCGATGCGGTGGTCACGCTCACCATTCATCGCCAGCCCGTCGTCCGCGGGGGCCAGCCGATCGGCGAGGCCTGCCGTCTCCTGCAAGACGCCGGGGCCGATGTGGTCGGGCTGAACTGCATCCGCGGGCTCGCCACCATGCTGCCGCTACTCGGTGAAATCCGCGCCGCCTGCGACGGCTACATCGCCGCCTTGCCGGTGCCGTACCGGACGACCGAGGCCGAGCCGACCTTCCAGTCGCTCACCGACCCAGATCACGCACAGGCCCCCAACGGGCGGCCATTCCCGACCGCGCTGGACCCATTCCTCGCCACCCGCTACGACGTGGGCGCGTTCACGACGGCAGCGGCTGCGCTCGGAGTCAACTACTTCGGCATCTGCTGCGGCTGCGCACCCCACCACGTCCGCGCGATGGCCGAGGCACTCGGCCGCACGCCGCCGGCCAGCCGGTTCAGCGCGGATATGAGTCGGCACGCCTACTACGGCACCAGCGAACGGATCAGCCGGCATTACCAGGAGTTCGCCAAAGATCTCTAATCTCCGTCCGGGACTTCGCCCGGAAGAAGTGGCCCCTTCGGGGCAGTCCGGCTGACCTGAGATGCCGGTGAGCGTTACGGTCGGCGGCAGCGACGACCAGCTCGATGACACGCACCTGATGCGGATGGCGGGCCGGTTCGCCCGGCGGGTCATGGCCTGGGCGGCGGCGAACGGGGTCCCGGTGATCTTCTGCACGGCCGGGGAGCGCAAGCACCTGATCGCGGAGCAGTACCTGGAGGAGAACTCCGTGCCGCCCGGGGTGTTCCTGGTCCTGGCCGCGAAGGCGCCGGCGAGCGTGCAGTAGGTGCACCGCTCGGCGCGCGGGGTCATCACCCGGCTGGAGAAGAAGCGGGAGCACGTCTGCCACGACAGCTTCCACATCATGGACCCGGCCTTCGGGCACCTGGTAATCAAGATGTCCGGGCACCCGCCGTTCGGCGCGCAGGTGATCCTGAACGGGCACGAGTACGTCGCGGTCGCCGCGCTGGCCGAGGGGATCGGGTTCGGCCTGCCTGTGCTTCGGCCTGGACCTCGATGAGCAGGAACGCAGCGGGTTCCGCTACGACTAAACGGTCTACCAGGCCGAATACTCCCGCAACCTGCTCTTTAAGTCCGGCGGGCAGATGGAGGACCTGTCCGGCCGGATCCTGGACCGGACCCGGTCCCGGCTGGACATCCCGGCGATCCGGACCCTGTCCGGGCTCAAGACGCGGCCGCACCGCACCCGCAAGGCCGGCCCGCCGGCGCAGGAGATCGTGCTCGGGAAACCACGGTACGGGCTCAGCTGGTTCCGCATCAGCTTCGGGCGGCTGCAGCTGAAGGCCTGCACCAAGGGCGAGCACGTGCTGCGCTTCGAGGCCACCGTGCACAATGCCAGGGAGCTGCGCTGCCGCCGCAGCCTGGACAACTCCGGCCAGATCGTCACCCGGCTAGCCGGGATGGCGGACCGGTTCGCCGCCGCCCTGGACTGCGCCGATACCGGCTTCTGCCCGACGGGATACTGGGTGAGCTGCCGCTGCCCGCCCAGGCCGGGACCAGCCGGATCGCCGGGATCGACCTGAACAAGCCGCGGATCCGCGCCGCCCTGGCCGCCGCGCTCGCCCTGGCCCCAGCCCCGGGCGGATTCACCGCCGCCGAGCATGCCGCCCGGGTCCGCCAGATCACCGGCCACGACGGCTATACCATCCGGCAGGCGGCTTATGACCTGCGCAAGCTCCGCGGCAAGCAGCTCGCGGGCAAACCCGGCAGGACCCGCCGCTACCATGTCCCGCCACCCGCCGTCCGCACCATCAGCGCCTTGCTCACCCTCCGCGACCATGTCATCGCCCGATCATGGCCGGAATCCGCAGTCCCCGGCTGGGCCGCAAGCCCGCAATCTGGACCGCCGCCGACCGCGACCACGAGACCCTGCGCATCAGCATGCAAACCCTGTTCCAGCACGTCGGCATCGAGACGCAGCCAGCAGCCGCATAGACAACATTTTGTCGATCAGAGAATGCAAGCTCCCAGGAACCCGGCCAGCAACGCGGCCGGACCTGGGTACCTGCGATGCCGGTGATCGCGGTACCCAGGTCCTGCGTTTCTGCAGGCTCAGGCCGGTTGCGTGAGCATCTCAGCGGATGGACGCGGAAACCTCTGCCGACCTTTCCAGTTCTACGACCTCTTTGCGCACGACGCCTGCAGACCGATTTGTGAGCCGGCGGCGCAGGTACAGGTACAGCAGGTACCACAGGACCCCGACGACCTCGGCCGCGAGTAGGTACATGGCTGCCGTGTGGCCCTGGTGCGGCGTCAAAGCGATAACAATGACGGCCGGCGCGTAGACGAAGGCCGCGACCGCGACGGGGACGAACCACCGGCCCAGGGAGAAGTCGCCCTGACGGTGAGCAGGCATCCTCTTCTTCCGGTACGCATAGATGGCCCCGCCGACGGTGAGCGAGGAGATGAAGTAATAGGCGACGCTGCAAATTGATACGACGTTGGCTCTGGCGCAAATACCGTGAACGCATCGCCTGATCACCGGGCGGGCCACTGCCGCGCATCGCGTCGCCTGAGGATTGCGTGTCAGAACACCCCCCATGAGGGGTGTAACGTCACGCAATCATTGAGACGGCGCTGCTGATATCCGGTTTGTCATGTTCCGGCGGATCGGATGCGCCGTTACCATCACGAAATGTGGGCCACAAGGACGACGTTGGCGGCGACTCGCCGATAGCAGATTGATCCCGGGTGTTCGCCGGCCTGGCCAGCCAGGTCCTCACCGAACTGGACTCGGCTATCAAGACCGTGCGGATCATGGGCACCACGCCGCAACAGACGCTGAAGCTGGGCTACACGATTGGCGCCGGCCTGGAGATAGTCCCCAGCCTGCTGCGCACTTACCGCGAACGACAACCCAGCGCAGCCATCGAGACCGAGGAGTTCGACTTCACCGATCCCTCCGCCGGATTGCGCGACAACCTCGTCAACGCCGCCGTCGTGCGGCCGCCTCTCGGGCTGCCGGGCCTGGTGTCAGTCGAGCTTGCCGCCGAGCGCCTCGTCGCCTGCCTGCCAGACAATCACCCGCTAGCCGCCCGGGCCTCACTCGGCGTGGCCGACGTGCTGCCCGAACCCATCATCGCCGCGCCTGCCTCTCCGGGCCCCTGGCGAGACTACTGGCTGCTCAGCGACTACCGGGCCGGCCCGGCGCCGGTCGTCGCCGAGGCGCCCACCCTGGACCCGGAGACTCATCTCGTCTCAACGGGCGCGAGCCTGAGCATCACCTCCGAAGCAGTCGGCCAGTGGTACAAACGCCCCGGCGTGACGTTCGTGCCAATTCGTGACCTGCCACCATGCTCGGTGGCCTTCGCCTGGTGGCCCCAAGACACCGGCCTGGTCGCCGAGCTGGCCGCCGTCGCCAACGAAGTCAGGGCCAAAATCGCCGAGAATTGACGCGCAGCGACCGATGCCATCGCATGCCGCGGAATCTCGGTGCAGCTGGGGTGCCTTTGCCAGCGGCCGGGACTGGTGGTTGATTGGGCGGATGGCTGACCGCTTTACCGATGCCCGGGTCCCGGATCCTGGTGTGCGGGTGCTGTTCACCAGGCAGCACCGCTGGCAGTGCTGGCTGGATGTGGAGGCCGCCCTGGCCGTGGCCGAGGCCGAATGCGGGGTCATCCCGGCTGCGGCCGCGTCGGCCATCGAGTCGGCCGCCCGGCTGGCGGCGCTGGACGTGGCCCGCATCGAGCGGGGCATCGCCGAGTCCAGTCACCCGCTGATGGCGCTGATCACGGAGCTGAGCGCGGGCGCGGGCGAGCACGGCGGGTGGGTGCACTCGGGAGCGACCACGCAGAACATCACGCAGACCGGCGACGTCCTGGTCTTGCGTGAGGCTCACTTGAGGATCCTGCGGCTGCTCGCCGGGGTGCTCAGCGCCGCCGCGGACCTGGCCGAGCGCACGGCCGTCCTGCTGGCCGCGGGCCGCACGCACGGCCAGCACGCGGTCCCGATCACCTTCGGGTTCAAGCCGGCCGGGTGGATCGACGAACTCGACCGGCACGTCACGCGGCTGCGGTCGGCGCAGGGGAGGGTGTTCACCGCGATGACCGGCGGCGCGGTCGGCACCTTCGCCTCACTCGGCCAGGCTGGTCCCCGGGTGCAGGATGCCGTCGCGGCCCGGCTGGGACTGGCACCGATGGCGGTGCCGTCCCGCGCGATCGCCGACGGCTTCGCCGAGTACGTGTGCCTGCTCGGCCTGCTCGGCGCGACCGGAACACGCATCGCCCAGGAGGTATACCAGCTGATGAAGACCGAGCTGGCTGAGGCGAGCGAACCGGCCCCGCCAGGCACGGTCGGCAGTTCCACGATGCCGCACAAGCGCAACCCGCAGCTCTCCGACGACTGCATCACCATCGGCGCCCAGCTCCGCGCGCTGGTGCCGCTGGCCCTGGAGGGAATGCTGCACGACCACGAGGTCGACGGCGCGCACTCGGCGATCCTCGATGACGCCCTGGAGCGCGCCTGCGTGCTGACCGGTGACCTGCTCGCCCGGCTGGAGGTGATCGTGTCCGGGCTGGAGGTGGACCCGGCCCGGATGCGCGCCAACCTCGCCCTGTCCGGCGGCATGATCAGCTCCGAGGCGGTCATGCTCGGGCTGGGCCGGGCCATCGGCCGGCCAACCGCGCATGAGGTCGTCTACGACGCCGCCCGCGCCGAGGGCGTCACGTTCGCCGACGCTCTCAAACGCGACCCGCGGGTCACCGCCCACCTCGACGCCGAGACTATCGACCGCCTCCTGGACCCGGCCGGCTACACCGGCCTGTCGGCCGGCATCGCCCGCGCCGCGGCCCAGCGGGCACGCGCCACAGCGCGCGCCATCACGGCGGCCCGGCCATAAACCAGCAAGCTCTTCCGGCGCGCCTGGCCGGCCCGGTGTTCCGCTCGGCCAGTCGACCCACAGCTGGCGGGGGCCGCGGAAGGAGACGTTGGCCGGGAAGGCAGGGTCAGGTCCGGCGGACAAGCGGAGTCCGGGGGCTCGGGAGGTCAGGAGCTCGAGCACGATCCTGACTTCCATCCGGGCCAGCGGCGCGCCGAAGCAGTAGTGGATGCCCTTTCCGAAGGCCAGATGGGCGCGCGCGTCGCGGCGGTGGATGTCGAACGTCTCCGGTTCGCCGAACCGTCCCGGGTCCCGCCCGGCCGACCCGAGCAGCAGTAGGACCTTGGCGCCCGCGGGTAGCTCCACCTGGCCGATCGCCGTTGGGCGAGTGGTGACCCGGCGCCAGGTGATCACGCTGGTGTCGTACCGCAGGACTTCTTCGATGGCGCCGGGAATGGCTTGCCGGTCGGCGCACAGCTCGTCCCACACAGCCCGGTCGCCGAGCAGCCGGAGCAGGGTGTTCCCGGTCAGGTTGGTGGTTGTCTCGTGCCCGGCGAAGCTGAGCCCGTAGGCAATGTTCGTGATCTCCTCGCGGGACAGAGCGGCTGGATCGGCCAGGTGTACCCGGATCAGGTCGCTGGTGAAATCGTCGCGCGGGTCGCGGGCCCGCCGGGCTACGAAGTCCTCGCAGTAACGCCAGTAGCGCACCATGTTCGCCGCGATCTCGGCTTGCTCGTCCGGCTCGGGCCGGCCCCAGCTGAAGGCCATCCGGTTGCCGCACCAGCTCTTGAGCATGTCCATGTCCTGGTCGGGAAACCCGATGAGGGTGAAGATCATGTAGGCCGGCAACGGGTAGGTCAGAGCCGGGACCAGGTCGGTGCGGCCCGGCGTGATCGCGGCGACAAGATCGTCGGCCTTAGCCCGGACCCTGGGTTCCAGCACCGCGATCCGGCGGGCGGAGAAGGCCTTGACGTTGTGCACCCGGATCCGGGTGTGCTTGGGAGGGTCGCAGTTGGACATGGTCGGGGTGGCACCGAAACCCTGCGCCAGGATCTCCTGGGCTCGCGCGGCGAGCGGGAAGACCGGGGCCTGGGTGATGGCGGCCGAGTATGTCGCCGGATCTTTGAAGATGGCGTCAATGTCGGCGTGCCGGGTGACGACCCACATATCTAGGCTCGGCGCGTAGAACGCGGCCGTCTCCGCGCGGACGGCGGCCAGGGTCGGGTAGGGGTCAGCGAGATAGTCCAGGCCCAGCGGGTCGAAGCGCTGGTGCATGGGGCACGTGCCGGTCATCGCGCACCTCCGGTGACTCGGCAGGGACTGGCGCCCGCCGTGGATCTGAGTGCCTGTGGCCAGACTGAGCCGCGGGCGGCACGGTCGTCAAGGTTCCCGCCGCCTTCTGCGGGCTCACCGGGCGGCCTGTCCCTCTATGAGCGTGCTCCTGAAATGTCTATATGGGCAAGCCCGGAGCTTGACCAGCATATGAGTCTGCGCACGACGGAGTCGGCGATCTGATTTCCGGCCAGAACGATGGAAAATACGCTACGGCGATCGTCGACAAGGTTGAGATAGCCTGAGTTAGTCTTCCACTCCGTGCATAGATATCCGGGCGGGATAACCACTCATTTCGGCAATATGGGGCGCCGCCGCGGAGTCCGAGTCCGGGCGACGCAGAGTGAGGTCAGCTGCCGGTGCGCGGCGCTTACGGGCACTGCCCAACCGGGCTGACTTGGGAGATGGCCTGCGTGGGCACGGTGATGATGCCGTTGGCAGTATGGACGCTGATGGCATCGGCTGGCCCGTTGACGAGCGGGCCGCACGTGCCCGTGCGCCCGTGGCTGATCAAAGCCGACACCTGGCGCGTGACGGCACTGAATTCCATGGCCGAAGTCTGGTTGCGCTTCTGGATGCGGCGAGGGACGCGGCCGGGCTACCCGAGGACTTCACTCCCTACAACGCCCGCCACGCGCGGATCAGCCGGGCGATCGACAAGGGGGACCTGCAGAAGGTGCGTCAGCGTGCCGGACTCGGCAGCCTCGAGGTCACGTCCCGGTACGCCGCGATCCTCGATGAGCGCGACACCAGCCTCGCAGATGCTCTCGAAGAGATTTAGACAGTTCCCGTCCTCACATCAGTGGCCATGAGAATACGATGGAGCTCGTGCAATATCCCATCGGCCGTGAGACTTGAACTCGACAGCCTTAGCTCGTTGGCTCGATGACGTTATTTGAGGGTTATCTGAAACTCAACTCGAAGAAATACAGGCCGATCACGGCTCTAAATGAGTCGGAGAAAGTGCGGAGCGGCCGGCGGTAATCCGTGAAGAGGATCTTCCAGGTCTTGAGATGCGCAACCGCCCGCTCAATAGGAGCGCGGATCGAGCTTACCTGTGCATTGTACTCGTGCTCCCGGACATAGAGTTCCTGGCCCGCTGGCTTCTTCGCCGGCGTTACATACCCCGAACCCTGGAAACCCTTATCGGCCACAACCGCGCCGGCAACGTCTAGGCTTTCCTTCGCGGGACCTTCCAGCTTCGCCATATCATGATCGCATCCGGGGGCTGGTTCCGTCACGAAGATGATGTTCCCGTATTCATCGCTGATAACGATCCCTCCATGGCCGGTCGTGCTATATTTCCCCGCCCACAGTTCCCGTGCGGGCTCCCAGGACCAGGATGGCCACAACGTGCCATCTACCAGCGCCAGGCGTCCCTTCGCCACCTGCACGGCCTCCTCGATACCGGGTCGGAACCCCTCGGTGGCATCGGCGATCAGCGGCGTGAGCTTGGTAATCACGTTCGAGACGACGCTCTGCGAAACGCCGAATATATCACCGATAACTTCCTCGGGAATATTCTGCCGTTCATACATCAGCGTGACCTCGACGGCCTCATGGAGCGTAAGTTTCCTCGGGCGCCCGATTCTCTTGTCCCAGGGCTCTGCCAAGATTTCCTCGACACGCGTACGGAGTTCTTCGAGTTGTTCGGCGTCCAGCCCCAATGCCATTTAGAAGAGCATGTTTACGGTTGAGGGTGCCTGTACTGGCGCGGATCGGCCATGGTGACACTGGGTGAGCTCAGGGCGATGTCCCGGACGGCGCTCCGGGTCGGCGGCCGGTTCCACGGTCGGCGTGCGCGTGGCTGGGCAGGATCGTGACGGGTGCGGGGTCAGGCTGCGGTGCCGCAGACGCTGATCTGGGCGGGTGCGGTGAGCGTGGGGATGCGCGGGCCGCCGTGCGGGAAGCCGAGCCGGGCCTTGGTCTTGCGGTCGCGGTGCCGGTTCCGGTCCACGGTGATCCGGCACCGGGCCAGGCTGGCCAGGATGCGGGCCCGGTTCGCGCTGATCAGGCCCGCAGGCAAGCTGGCGGCGGCCGCGCCGGACTGGGTGGTGGCGATGATGGCGCGGCGGGCGGCGGTGAACGAGATTTCCCGCGGGTGGACGGGCAGCCCGGCGCGGCGGCCCTTGCGGGCCGGAGCGGCGACCGCGGCGGCGTCCCGCGCCATGGCGCGGGACAGCTCGGCGGAGATGACCCAGGCGGCGTGTTCCTGGGCGATCAGCTGCGGGGTTGCGGAGCGGAGCATCGGCCCGGCAGATGGCCCGGATTCCCGGATCGCGGACTTGGCCTCTTTCAGGGTGGTCTCGGAGCCGATCCACCGCCAGTGGTAGGCCTCCGCGAGCATCCCGGCCGGGTAGGCCTGCCAGTCGTCCAGATCGGTGATGAGGCAGAACAGCTCCGGGCTGTCGTGCCCGGCGACGCTGACCTGGTATTCGATCACCCGGATGGCCAGTTGCTGGCCGCCGCCGCAGATGAGTGCGGGATAGGACCCGTCGGGCAGGAAGTCCCCGGTGCGGGTGAGCGTAATGCCGTCCTTGATCCGGATCAGCACGTGCGTCCCGGCGGCGAGCATGGCCTTGATCCGCGGCACGCCGGGAAAGTTGCGATCCATTACCCATATCCGGTCCGGGGTGAAGATGGCCGGGTATCTGGCCAGCGCGCCGTCCAGCAGCTTCTGCTCGGCCTCGCCCTTGTCCCGGCCGCCGCCGGCGCCGGACGGCCCGGTGACCACGCCCACGGTGGCGCGGGTGGAGGCGACCGAGCAACGCAGCTCCCGGACCTGCGGGTAGGGCGCGGACCCGTCGGCGGTGCCCGCGGACCCGAACGCGTCCCGGTTCTCTGGCGTGTCCGGCACCCGGGTCAGCGAGCCGTCGATCGAGCCCACGTCCAGATCCCCCACGGTCACCGCGCGGTAGCCGTGCTCGCGGTGCTCGGCGTCGATGCCGGCCAGCGCCCGGTCCCGCAGCTGCTCCAGCGGCGCCGGGCCTGCCGCGTCCCGCCAGGTGCAGGCCACCGCGTCAGTGGGCACCCGGTACGGCCGGTGCCACGGCACCAGCGGCAGGTCGCCCAGCAGCGCGGCGATCGCCTCCGCGTAGCACGAGCCGGGCATCAAGGTCATCAGCAGCACCAGCCGGATCGTCAGCGCGGCCGTCATCGCCCGCCGCGCGGTGCCCTTTACCCGGCCTTCCAGAGTAGCGCCGGCCGCGACCTTATCGATGATGCCGGGCTCGCCGCACAGCGCGTCCAGCCGCTCCTCGGCCACCCCCAGCCGCACGTGATCAGCGGGATGGCCGGCGGCCTGCACCCGGCCGTCGCGGCGGACTACCGCCGCCGCGACCGCGACCGGCTTGCAGAACACCACCAGATCCCCGGTCCGGACCGGCCCCGCGCCTGCCGCCACCAGCGCCGTCCGGCCATCTTTCCCCAGGCCCTTCCGGGCCGGGGACGCCAGGTCCGCGACCCCGACAGCGACCATGCCCACCCGCCCGAGCAGCTCAAGCCCCGCCTGCCCGCCCGGCTCGCCGACGCTGGCCGGCAGGCACCCCGTTATGCCAGACTGACCAGGCGAAGCTCCCTGGCCTATCAGGATGTTCGACACAAACCCTGAGCGCTCCTCCCCACACCCCCCCCCCACACCACACACCCAGAAGAGCTCTTCTAATGGCATTGCTCCAGCCCGAGAGTACGCTGGTAGCGCAACGGCTTCTCCTCGCTGTGAAGGTCGTGTGAGAACCTCCTTTTATAGCGATCGGGGAAGCCGTTGTTAACTCGACACGCCGTTGTCCGGCAAGTTGGGTGGAACGGTGCTGGAGCGGATATAATCAAATATCATTTACGGGGTTTCGATTAACCCTCCCTGTAGGTCCAGGACCGTCTCTCGCGGCAGGTTGAGCGGTTTAGTAGGCGGCTATGGACTGCGCTAGACGCGTGTGCACTGCAACTTGAGTTGCAACTCGCGCCTGTGATCAAAAGGTTGGTGTGTTCGTGCTCGTGACACGCAAGTGTCAATAAGCGAGAACTGGCACGATGGCTGTACCTACGCCCTGTACGGATAGCTGATCCGCGGCGCGACAGATTGGCGGAAGGCGACTGGTTTGGGCTTCGTGACCCGGGGTAGCTTGTGCTGTTCCTGCGAGTCCGGGCGGGCCCGGACGGAGTGGGCCGGTGGCCAGTTGCATAGGAAGCGGGAGGCGTCGTGTTTGTGCTGTATAGCGCCGCTCGTGCACTCATGATCGGGAGCGTGGTCGCGGGGGCCTTGGCCGTGCTGTGGCTGGTTTTCCGGGCTTACCGTAACTACCGTATCTCGGCGGATCAGCTGTACGCCAGCCGTAACCGCCGCGCACGGCTGCTGATCAGCGCGCCATCATGCGTGCTGGTGATCGCCTTGCTTTTCGGCAGCGTCGCCTGGTTCATCGGGCAAACCCGGGTTTCCCGGACGACTATCGGGGCTATTGCGGATCAAGGCCGTACCATCAGTGAGGCTGGTCTTCGCACGGAGGCCGAGGTGTACCGGACGACCGTCAGCACGACTGTGTATTACAGGCTGCCTGGCGATTCATCGGCCGCTAACTTTATTAATCAGCTAGCTAAGAACATTGTTCACGAAAATGAAAATGTGGACGTCCAGATAGCTGAGTACGGCTATCTTGACTTCGCAACCGCGCGTTCCGCCACGGCCACGATCGATCGGGGTAGCCACACCATTGCGGTTGACCTGCCAGCGCCAGCTGTTAAAACTTACGTCTACTCTGTCGGCGATGTTAGTTTCTCGGAAGGCCCGCTCAATGCTCTCGGGACGGCGGTGAAAGCAGTGTTTGCCGCGATACTGCATCAGCCGATCGTGAGCGTGAACATTTCAGGCGAGCTTCAGGATGCCGAGAATACCGTCAGCCAAAAGGCCGACCCCGCCGAGATCTTCGGGTGCGGAAAGAACGAGATGGAGCAGCAACTGGCCGGAATATTCGGCAGCCTGCCCCAGTACCATAACTGGAATGTGATCGTACAGTTTCCCGGTATGCGCAGCGTCCCAGAAAGCCGGTGCCAGGCGCTGCAGGCCCAGCTCGTTCACTCCAGCTGAGTTTCGTCTACCAGGTTTACGGCGGATGCGGTCGACATTGCAGGATGCATGTTGCTGCTGCATCAGCGCGGGCGCCACGCCTGCCGGAGGGGCATTGCTGCATCCGGACCTAGCAGGAAGAGCCCAGCCCGAACGCCGTCATCGCCACCCAGGAGGAACCCTCATGACCGACGCCAGTACCGCTGCCAGTACCGCTGCCAGCTCCCCCCTTACCGTCGCCCTCGTCCACGGCGCGTTCGCCGACAGCTCCAGCTGGAACGACGTGGTCGGACAGCTGCAAGCCGCCGGGATCGCGGTGCAGGCCATCTCCAACCCGCTGCGCGGCATCAGCGCCGACGCCGCGTACGTCGCCAGCGCCATCCGGCAGATCCCCGGACCGGTGCTGGCCGTCGGTCACTCCTACGGCGGTGCGATCATCACCAACGCCGCACCTCAGGCCGGCAACGTCGTCGGCCTGGTCTACGTCGCTGCCTTCGCCCCCGACGAAGGCGAGACCCTCGGGGACATCGAAGGTGACTCCAAGGACAGCGTTCTGAATACCGCCCTGCTCCAGCTGGAGTACCCGGCCGGGCCGGGCACCGGCACCGCGGTGGAACTCGCCATCGACCCCGCCAAGTTCCACGACGCCTTCGCCGCCGACCTACCCGAGAAACAAGCCGCCGTCATGGCCGCCACCCAGCGCCCCGTCGCCGCCGCCGCATTCGCCGAATCCACCGGGACGCCAGGCTGGAAGAACCTGCCATCGTGGGCCGTCGTCGCCACCGGCGACAAGGCCGCCGGCAGCGACGTCGTCCGATCCATGGCCCAGCGCGCCAGAGCGACCATCACCGAGGTCGAGGGATCCCACGTGATCATGATCTCCCAGCCGCAGGCCGTAACCGACGTGATCCGGCAGGCGATCCACGCCGTCACGCGCTAACAACCCGGTACCTCATGAAGGTCGGCTCAGGCCCGCAGGCCGGTCAGGTCGCGGGCGATGATCGTCTTCATGATCTCGGACGTGCCGCCGTAGATCGTCTGCACCCGGGCGTCGGCGTAGGCCCGCGCGATCGGGTACTCGGCCATGTACCCGTAGCCGCCGAACAACTGCAGGCACCGGTCCAGCACGCGGTGCTGGACCTCGGTGGCCCAGAGCTTGGCCTTGGCCGCGTCCACCGCCGTCAGCTCGCCGGAGTTCAGCGCCAGTACCGCCTTGTCCAGGTAGGCCTCAAGCACGTCCACTTCGGTGACCGCCGAGGCCAGCTCGAACGCGGTGTTCTGGAACGCGGCCAGGGGCTGGCCGAAGGCGGTCCGGGCCGTGGTGTAGTCCACGGTCCAGCCGAGCGCGGCCCGGGCCGAGGTCAGCGCCAGCATGGCGATCGACATCCGCTCCCGCGGCAGCCGCTCCATCAGGTGCACGAAGCCCCCGCCCTCGCGGCCGAGCAGGTTGGCCGCGGGCACCCGGAACGTCGTCGAAGAACAGCTCGGCGGTGTCCTGCGCATGCAGGCCGATCTTGTCCAGCTTGCGGCCGCGGGTGAAGCCGGGCATGCCGCGCTCCACCACGAGCAGGCTGATGCCGTGCGCGCCCGCGTCGGGGTCGGTGCGCGCCACCACGATCACCAGGTCGGAGTTGATCCCGTTGGTGATGAATGTCTTGGCGCCGTTGACCATCCAGGCGTCGCCGTCCCTGGCCGCGGTGGTGCGGATGCCCTGCAGGTCGCTGCCCGCGCCGGGTTCGGTCATGGCGATCGCGCCGATGCGCTCGCCGGCCGCCATCGGCGGCAGCCAGCGCGCCTGCTGCTCCTCGGTGCCCAGGTCAACGAGGTAGGGGACGGCGATGTCGTCCTGCAGGCCGAAACCTGAGCTGAGCGACGCCGCGCACACCTCGGCAAGTTCTTCCATCACCACGCAGCGGTAGCGGAAGTCCCCAGTCTCCGCGCCGCCGAACCGTTCCGGGATGCCCAGCCCGATAATGGACTGCTTGCCCGCGGCGAGCCAGGCCTGCCGGTCGACGTTGCGTTCCTGCTCCCAGCGCTGCTGGTTCGGTATGACCTCGCGCTTGACGTACGCCTGGACGACCTCGCGGAACGCCTCGTGATCAGCCTCGTAGAGGTCCCTGCGCATGTCTTACTGGCCCTTCCATACCGGCGCGCGCTTCTCGGCGAACGCCCGCGCCCCCTCCCGCGCGTCCTGCGAGGTAAACACGGGCGCCATGATCCTGGCCATCTCGCCCCAGCGCTCGGCCGCGGTCCAGTCACCGCCGCCGTTCGAGATCTCCTTGCTGGCGATCAGCGCCAGCGGCCCGTTGGCCGCGATCTTCTCCGCCAGCTCCAGCGCCGCCTCCAGCGCCTTGCCATCGTCCACGACCCGGTTGACCAGGCCGATCTCGGCGGCCCGGCGGGCGTCGACCGGGTCGCCGGTGAGCATCATCTCCAGCGCGAGCGCCCGCGGGATCCGCTGGGCTAGCAGCAGGGCCCCGCCGGCCCCGGCCACCAGCCCGCGCTTGACCTCGGGCACGCCGAACCGGGCCGAGGCGCCCGCGACCACGAGGTCGCAGGCGAGCAGCAGCTCGAAGCCGCCGGCCAGGGCCCAGCCCTCGGCCGCGCCGATCATCGGCTTGCGCGGCGGGGTCTGAGTGATGCCGCACAGGCCGCGGCCGGGGAACGAGGGGGTCTCGCCCTTGAGGAACGCCTTGAGGTCCATGCCCGCGGAAAACGTGCCGCCCGCCCCGGTAAGCACGCCCACCTGCAGCGCCCCGTCCGCGTCGAGTTCGTCGGCCGCGTCACGGATCCCGGCCGCGACCGCCCCGTTCAGGGCATTGCGAGCCTCCGGCCGGTTGATGGTGATGACCTGCACCGCGCCATGGCGCTCGACCAGCACCTCGTCGCTCATCCCGCCTCCATCCCGTAAGCCTCGCTCCGGATATAGTTCGATGATTGTATCGAATGGGCCGCCGCCTGCGTAGGCCCGGCTAGCTCCGCCCGGGCAGGCTCGCGAGCTTGCGGAAGTCCCAGCTGGTGATCTTGGCCGGCGTGATGCGCAGCCAGGCGTGCCGGCCGTCGTGGACCATGGACCCCGGGTGCTCGTATTTGACGGCCATGAGGCGCTCGGGCTCGGCCAGCTCGGGGGTCTGGGGATCCTGGTCGGGGACTCGCGGGACCGGGCCGACGACAGCGGCCTCGCCCTCGATCTCGACGCCGTGCAGCTCGTGGTAGTGCTCCCCCGCGTCGATCACCACCGCCACCCGGGGGTCGCGTTGCAGGTCGGTCCACCGCTGGCTGCGGGTCAGCGAGTAGACCCACAGGACCCCGCCGTCCCAGACGAACCAGACCGGCGAGACGTGCGGGCCGCCGGGCCCGAGCGTCGCCAGCCGGCAGGTCCGCTGCTCGCCGAGGAACGCGTCCCGCTCCTGCTCGCTCATCGCGATCACCCGACTGCGCCTCTGCTCTCGCATCGCACCCTCCCGGGGACTGACACCATGATCGTGAGCAGTTTTGGGCGTTATTTGTGCCAAACCGCTCACGATCATGAAAGCACGCGGGCTGGGGTGGCGTAGGGGCTGGAGGGGCCGAACGGGGCGGGCGGACACGCGGTTCCTGGCGGGCGGGGGCGCAGCCGGGCGGGTGGACGCTCGGCGGGGCGTGGGGCATTCGGCGGGCGGAGCAGGGGGAGGCTAGCGGCGGCCCCAGCGGCGGCGGAGGCGGTCGGGCTTGCGGCTGGGCGGGTCGGGGGCCGCGGCCTCGATCATGGTCCGGATGGTGTGCCCGCAGCGGCCGCAGACCGAGCCAGCCCCGCAGGCCTCCGCGACCTGCTTGGTGGAGCGCGCGCCGGCGTCGATGACCTGCTGGACGGTGCTGGTGGTCACGCCGAGGCAGAGACAGATGTACAAATCAGTTCCCGGGGACCTCGATGGCCTGCACCAGGCGGCCGACGAACAGCGGCGGGTACGCGCCCGCCCCCGCCTCCGCCATGAATGCGGCCGCGGCGTCGGGGCGGCGGATCCACTGCTCCGCCTGCCGTTCGGTGGCAATCTCCTGCAGGATCATCACCTCGGCCTGGTCGTCCAGGGCACGGTAGATCCAGAAGCGCCGCACGCCCGACGTCGCGAGCCGCTCGGCGGCGGCGTGGACGCTGGCGCGGAGCTGGTCCAACCGGCCGACGGGCGCGATCGCGGCCACGATCACGGCACGTGCTGCCACCGGGGCATCGGCCTCCGCCGCCAGGTCGAGCTTTTCCACGACCTCGCCGGCGAACAGCGGCGGGATCTCATCCACCCCGGCCGAATCGAACCAGGAGAACATGACCGGCGACCTGAGCAGGGCGTCGATCGGTCCGCGCTCCCGGACCCCGATGGTCACGAAGATGCGGCTAGCGTCGTCGAGCGAGCGGTAGACCACGATGTGGTGCGCACCCAGGCCCGGCAACCGAGGCAGGTCTGCGATGAGCCTGGCCCACCAGTGGTCGAAGTCGGGCACCCGGTAGTCAGCGGCAAGGACCAGGGACATCGCGGCGTCGCCCTTCAGGTGGCGAAGGTACGGATGACTGTACGGTATAGGTTCCGGACCGCAGCAGCGGAGGGACGCAGATGCGCGGGGACGCCGAGATCCTGCAATTGCTCAACGAGCAGCTCACTAGTGAGCTGACCGCGATCAACCAGTACTTCCTGCACTCGAAGATGCAGGACAACTGGGGGTTCACCGAGCTGGCTGCGCACACCAGAGCCGAGTCGTTCGAGGAGATGCGGCACGCGGAGGCCCTCACCGACCGGATCCTGCTGCTGGACGGGCTGCCGAACTACCAGCGGCTGTTCTCGGTGCGCATCGGGCAGACCGTGCGCGAGCAGTTCGAGAGCGATCTCGCCATCGAGGTGGAGGTGGTCGAGCGGCTCCGGCCGGGCATCGCGCTCTGCCGGGAGCACCAGGACTCCACCAGCGCCATCTTGCTTGAGACGATAATGGCTGACGAGGAACACCACATCGACTACCTGGAGACCCAGCTGGAGCTGATGAACTCACTCGGCGAGCAGCTGTATCTCGCCCAGTGCGTATCCAGGCCGCCCGCGTAAGAGGGCTTCCGGCAGGGAACTCCTGCACCGTACTGTCTGCGTCCGGAGGGGGCATCATGGCCGACTCGCCACCGCCCGTCGCCCAGCCCGACGAGCTCAGCCCGCTGGACTACCTGTTGCACCGGGGCGAGTCGCACCCGTCCACGCGATCGGCGTTCCTGAACCTGGAGATCCTCGACCAGCCGGCCGACTGGGCCGGCTGCGCGAGGCGATGGACCGGGCCAGCCGGGTGGTCATCCGGATGCGGCAGCGAGTGGTGATCCCGCCGCTGCCGACCACTCCCCCGCGCTGGGTGGTCGATCCCGACTTCGACCTCGATTACCACCTGCGCCGGGTCGCGCTGCCGGCCCCGGGCACGCTGCGCCAGCTCCTCGACCTAGCCGAGGTGACCCTCCAGTCGCCGCTGGACACCTCGCGTGCGCTGTGGGAGGCGATATACGTCGAGGGCCTGGAGGGCGACCGGGCCGCGCTGCTGACCAAGCTCAGCCACGCGATCACCGACGGGCTGGGCGGGATCGCCCTGTTCGAGCAGGTCTACGACACCGAGCGGGACGCGCCGCCGCGGCCGATGCCGCCGGTGCCGGTCCCCCGCGACCTGAGCGGCAACGACCTGCTGCGCGGCAGCCTGCGGCAGCTGCCGGAGACGACGTTCGCGGCCGCGCAGAGGCTGCTCGGCCGCACGGCGAGTACCGCGGCCCGGCTGATCGCGCAGCCGGGCGCGACGGCCGCCGAGGCGGTCAGGTTCGCCGATTCGGCCCGCCGGATGCTCAGCCCGCCGCCGGCCACTCCGTCGCCGCTGCTGCGCCGCCGGAGCCTGGCCAGCCGGACGGTGGTGCTCGAACTTCCGCTCGCGGACCTGCGCGCGGCGGCCAAGGCGGTCGCGGTACAAGGGGGCCGCAGGGCGTCGGTCAATGACGCCTACCTCGCCGCGCTGTGCGGCGCCCTGGGCCGGTACCACGAGGTGCTCGGGGTGCCGGTCGACGCCCTCCCGCTGGCGCTGCCGGTCAGCCTGCGTTCCGGGGATGACCCGGCGTCGGGCAACCGGTTCACCGGGGTTACCATCGCCGCGCCGGTCGGCGAATCTGACCCGGTCGAGCGGATGAGGCAGGTCCGCGAGCAGGTGATCGCGCGGCGGAGCGAGCCGGCCATCGACGTGATCGGCCGGCTGGCGCCGGTCCTGTCCCTGCTCCCCGACGAGGCGGTGTACGAGGTCTTCGAGCGGATCACGCCGGCGGACGTGCAGGCCAGCAACGTGCCCGGCTACGCCCAGGAGACGTTCCTGGCCGGGGCGCGAGTGGACCGGCAGTACGGGCTCGGCCCGCTGCCGCGGGTGGGCATGATGGCGATCCTCATCTCCCGGGCGGGTACCTGCACGATGGCGTTCCGCTATGACACCGCGTCGTTCACCGCCGCGGCCCAACTCGAAAAGTGCCTCCAGGCCGGGTTCGACGAGATCGTTGAGCTGGGACGATCGCCCGCCCGTTCGGCCGCTAACGTGCGCCCGCCCGAGGGGACCTCATGACTACCCCGCTGCGGCTGCCCGGGTCCGTGGCCGAAGTCGACGCCAGCCCGGAGGGACCACAGGTCGGTGCGTTCTTCGACCTGGACGGGACGCTGGTGGCCGGGTTCACCGTCGCGGCCGTCACCAGGGACCGGCTACGCCACCGGGAGGTCGGCGCGGGCGAGTTCCTGCACATGATGCAGCTCGCGCTGGAATACCGGCTCGGCCGGCACCAGTTCGAGAACGTGATCGCGGGCGCGGTGCAGACGTCCAAGGGACGGCTGGCCGAGGACGTCGACGAGGTGGGCGAGCGGATCTTCCAGCAGTCGGTGGTGGACCTGATCTACCCGGAGATGCGCGAGCTGGTCCGGGCCCACCAGCGCCGCGGCCACACCGTAGTGCTGAGCTCGTCGGCGCTTACCATGCAGGCCGAGCCGGTGGCCCGCTACCTCGGCATCGACCACGTGGTGTGCAACAGGTTCGTCGTCGACGAGCACGGCGTACTGACCGGCGAGGTCCAGCGTCCGGTGATCTGGGGCCCCAGCAAGGCCACCAGCGTCCAGCGGTTCGCCGCCGAGCACCTCCTCGACATGCGGTCCAGCTACTTTTACGCGGACGGCGACGAGGACCTCGCCCTGATGCACCTGGTCGGCAACCCGCGGCCGGTCAACCCCGGGCCGCAGCTGACCAAGGTGGCCGAACGGCGCGGCTGGCCCGTCCTGCGGTTCAGCAGCCGGGGCGGCGGCGGGCCGCTGGGCCGGGCGCGCAACCTGGCCGCGCTCGGCTCGCTCGGCCCGGTGGCCGCGGCCGCGCTGAGCCTGGGCCTGCTCACCAGGAACAAGCGCACCGGCGTCAACGTCCTGACCACGTACTGGCCCCAGGTCCTGCTCGCGCTGACCGGGGTGAAGCTGAACGTCACCGGGGCGGAGAACCTCACCGCCCAGCAGCAGGCCGTGTTCCTGTTCAACCACAGGAACAACTTCGACATCTTCATCGTGGCCGCGCTGGTCAAGGACAACTGGACCGGGATCGCCAAGAAGGAGCTCGAGTCCAACCCGCTCGTCGGCCCGCTGGGCAAGCTGATGGACGCCGCGTTCATCGACCGGGCCGACACCGCCTCGGCGGTGGCCGCCCTGGAGCCGATCGAGGAGGCAGCGCGCAAGGGCCTGTCGATCGTGGTCGCGCCGGAGGGGACCCGGCTGGACACCCAGTCGGTCGGACCGTTCAAGAAGGGCGCCTTCCGGATCGCGATGGCGTCCGGCCTGCCGGTCGTCCCGATCGTCATCAGGAACTCCGAATCGGTGGCCGGCCGCAACTCCACCACGCTCAACCCGGGCACGGTGGACGTCATGGTGCTGCCGCCGGTCAGCACCGCGGACTGGACGGTCCGGGATCTGCGGGAACAGATCGAGGAGATCCGTTCGGCGTACGTGGGGCTGCTCGCTGACTGGCCCGCCGCCGGACCCGCGGCCGGGCCCGCGGCCGGGCCGGACGGCGGGAGGGCGGCGTCGTGACCGCGGGGCCCGACCTCGCCGGGCTGCTGGCCGACGGATCGGACACCGTGGTGCTCACCGAGGCGGCCACGTCGACCGAAGCGCGGCTGATCGCGGACCGGATCGCCGCGTCCGGCGGCGCCGGGCGGGCCCTTCGTCCGCCGGTCAGCCTCGGGGCGCCGGGCGGTCTCCCCCCGTCACTGCTGGACGGCGACGAGAACGTCCGGCTGGTCCCGGTGCGGGTCGCCTGGCTGCCGGAGGAGCACGCGGGCCGGCGTGCGGCCCGGGTGGCCGACCTCCTGCCGGGGCGTGACCCGTACAACCCGAGCGAACGTCAGCAGCAGCGGATCCTGGCGCGCCAGCCGGGGCGGGCGGTGGTGCTGGCCGGGGAGCCCGCGACGATCGGCTCGCTGCGGCAGCACTGGACCGAGAGCGCGGACGGTGACGACTTCGGCTCCTACGTGACCCGCCGGGCCACGCTCGCGCTTGACCGGGCCGAGTACCGGCTGCGCGGTCCCCGGTACAAGACGCCCAGCCTGGTCAAGGACGAGATCCTGTCCTCGCGCCGGTTCCGGTCCGGGCTGGAGGAGTTCCGGCGGGACGCTGATGGGGCTTCTGGGTCTTCCGGGTCTTCCGGGTCTTCGCCGTCGCTGGAGGAGGCCGGCGAGATCCTGGACGAGCTCGCGGCGGGCTGGAGCCGCCGGCTCATCGACATCTTCCCGACCGTCGGCCGGCTGATCTTCCAGCGCGGCTTCGACCCGCGGATCGACTACGACGAGTCCCAGGTGGAGCGGCTGCGCGCGGCGATGGAGCGCCACCCGGGCATCTTCCTCTGGTCGCACCGGTCCAACCTGGACACGCTCGTGCTCGCCGCGGCCATGCAGGAGAAAGGGCTGCCGCCGGCGCACCTGTTCGCCGGGATTAACATGGCCTTCGGGCCGATGGGAGTGCTGCTGCGGCGGACCGGGGTCATCTTCATCCGGCGCTCGACCGGCGAGGACCCGCTGTACCGGTACGTGCTGCACGAGTACGTCGGGTACGTGCTGGAGAAGCGGTTCAACCTTTCGTGGTCCATCGAGGGCACCCGGTCGCGGACCGGGAAGATGCTGCCGCCGCGGCTCGGCCTGCTGTCCTACGCCGCCGACGTCTACCTGTCCGGGCGGGTGGACGACATCCTGCTGCTGCCGGTCTCGATCACATTCGACCAGCTGCACGAGATCACCGAGTATGCGGACTACGCGCGGGGCGGGGCGAAGAAGCCGGAGGGGTTCGGCTGGCTGTACGGCTTCATCAAGGCGCAGGGTGCGCGGCACTACGGCAAGGTCTACGTGCGGTTCGGCGAGCCGGTGGCGATGTCGTCGTTCCTCGGGCCGGTTTCTGGTTCCGGCGATGGCACGGTGGCTCTTGATCCGGCGGCGCGGCGGCTGGCGCTGCAGAAGATGGCGTTCGAAGTGGCGTGGCGGGTCAACCAGGGTATGCCGGTGACCGCGACGGCCCTGGTCACCACCGTGCTGCTGGCCATGCAGGGGGTCGCGCTGACGTTCGACCAGATCCGGCTGGGGCTGGCCGACGGGATGGACTACTTGGAGAGCCGTTCGGTGCCACGGACAGCGAGCGCCTTGGCGCTGTCGGGAGCCGCTGGGACCTCTGAGGCTTCTGGTGCCTCCGGTGCCTCTGGGGCCGGGGCGATACGGGTCACGCTGGACGCTCTAGTTTCTGGCGGTGTGGTCAGCTACGTCGCGGAGGGTCGCGATCCGGTCTGGCTGATCGGGCCCGAGCACCAGCTCGCCGCCACCTTCTACCGGAACTCGCTGATCCACTTCCTGCTCGACACGGCGCTGTGCGAGCTGGCCGTACTGCGCGCGGGCGAATCCGCCACCGATCCGGTGAGGGCGTTCTGGGACGAGATCGCCAGGCTCCGCGACCTGCTGAAGTTCGAGTTCTACTTTCGCGAGCGCGACGAGCACCGGCGCGAGATAGCGGCCGAGATGACCAGGCACGATCCGTCGTGGGAGTCGCTCTTGGGTTCCGGGCCCACGGCGGCGGACGGGATGCTGGCCAGGATGCGGCCGCTGGTGTCCCAGGTCGTCGTCCGGCCGTTCGTTGAGGCGTACCGGCTCGTCGCCGACGTGCTAGTGCACGACGACGCGGTGGTGTCCGATTCCGAGGTGGTCCGCCAGGCGCTGGGGCTCGGGCAGCAGTACGTGGCGCAGCACCGCCTGCGCAGCTCGGAATCGGTCTCGGCGCTGCTGTTCCAGACCGCGCTCCAGCTAGCCAGGAACCGGGGACTGCTCGAGGCTGGCCCTGACCTGGCGGAGCGGCGAGCGGCGTTCCTGGCCGAGCTGCGCGACCTGGTGCGCAGGCTCGACCAGATCGAGAACCTGGCCATCAGGCGCTACATCACGGACGCGGTCAACGCGATGCCCGCGGACTGAGGGCGCGGCTGGGGTTTTGCTTGACGCGTTTCCGCGGAAACGTCTTGGCGCAATTGCGCGGGGCATTTCTGCGGACTGGGCTCTCCATTTAGCCGGAGTAAGCTGAGACCGTGGCTGAGGTCCGTGGCGGGCTGCATTACCCACGCTCGATCGGCGAGTTCCAGGCCTGGTTCCGCACCGATGCCGACTGCCTGGACTATCTGGAGTGGCTGCGCTGGCCACACGGGTTCGAATGCGCCAGGTGCGACGGCGTTGGAGGCTGGCGGACGGGTGATCGCCGGATCATGTGCGCCGCCTGCGGGCACCGGACCTCGGTGACGGCCGGCACGATCTTCGACAAGACGCGCACGCCGCTGACCGTGTGGTTCACGGCCTGCTGGTCGTTCGCCACGGCTAAGGACGGGATCTCGGCGCTCAGCTTGCAGCGGTCGCTGGATATCGGCTCCTACCAGACGGCGTGGGCGATGCTGGCCCGGTTCCGCTCGGTGCTGGCCCACCCGAGCCGCAAGCGGCTGAGCGGCATGGTGGAGGTGGATGAGACCTACATCGGCGGCGAAGAGCCCGGGCTGGCTGGCGGGCGTGCTCAGGGCAAGAAGGTCCTGACCGGCATCGCGGTCGAAGTCCGCGAGCCCAAGGGGATCGGCCGGTGCCGGATGGCGCTGCTCGAGGACGGGTCAGCCGCGTCGTTGCTTCCCTTCGTCACTGATCATGTCGCCCCGGCAGCGACCGTGATCACCGATGCCTGGATGGGGTATCACGGGCTCGCCGGGCTCGGCTACGCCCATCAGCGGCGCAGTCAGCGGGCTGCGCGGGCCCGTGGCGAGGACCCGGCCGCGCTGCTGCCGGCCGTGCACCGCGTCGCTTCGCTGGCCAAGCGGTGGCTGCTGAGCACTCACCAGGGGGCGGTCGAGCCCGCCCACCTGCAGAGCTACCTCGATGAGTTCGTGTTCCGCTTCAACCGCCGGCGTTCGCGCAGCCGCGGCATGGTCTTCTACCGTGTGCTCGAGCTTGCGGCCGGTCACGAGCCGGTGCGCTACCGCCACATCACTGCCGGGAACAAACCACGGAAGACCGCACCAGTGCCGCCCGCTGGGCGCGGGCATCCGCCGAGCCTGGACCGAGTCACCGCCGGGCGTCCGTGGCGTGCTGCGTATCTGCCATACTCCGGCTAAATGGAGAGCCCAGTCTGCGGAAATGCAGGCTTGCCGGCCCTGGTTGGCCGGTGTGATTGTGGCGCTCTTGGGCATGGACGTCGCGGGCCAGTGTCGCTTGAGTGTGAAAAGCGACATCAGTCACTCTGGTACCGCCCGTACCAGATCATACGATGTGAATGTCGCATTCATGCAGCTGGAACGACATGGCTGGGACATCCACATCGTATCCGCGGCGCACGACTGGATGGCGGCCAGGGATCACCGGTCGCAGGAAGATTACGGGAACACAAGAGCACCAGGGGTTGCGGGCCAAGGCGGATGAGCATGCCCAGCACGCTGACCAGCATGCCCAGCGGTTTATACACCAGCTTGATCATCGCGTCCGCCACCGCCTCACAACCAGATAGCCGGCGATGAGCACAGCGGCGGCCACCGCCAGCGGCACGCGGCGCTGCCTGGCGTGGCCTGCCGCCGCCGCTACCCGGCCCGGAAGCTGCTCTGTGACCGCGGTCCCCGCCGACTTCGCCTTCTGGCTTACCTCTGCGGCCTTGCTGGCCACCTGGTCGCGGGCGCTGCCCGCGCCATCAGCAGCCTGCGCCCGGGCCTGGCTTGCCTTGCCTTTGACCCGGCCCGCCAGCTCGCTTGCCTTATCTTGTGCTCGCGCCTTGACATCTGCCTTGGCCACCAGCTGCTCGACCGTCTCGCCGAGTTGCTCACGGGCCTGCTCGATCTCCTGCTGCAACTCCGCCACGTCATCGGGCGGCCTGGTCTTCGCATCGGCAGGCAAGGCCGTCTGCGGCGCACCGTCATCCGGCGCGGGTTCGGGCAGGCCGGTAACCGGCGACGGTTCCGGGTCCGCAGCGTGTCGTCCCGCGGACTTTCCCACCGGGCCGCTGGTAGTCATCGCCGCACCCCCTCCTTGATCTCCTCGATGTCGGCCTTGATGCCGCCCACCGCTTGCTCAGGGACCGCAGGAGCGGCCTTCTGCAGGCGGCCCTTCCCCAACAGAGCCGCTATCCCGGCGCCAGCCAGCAGGGCAGCGCCCACGATCAGCGCCGCCAGCCAGCCTGCCACCACCCCGCTGATCGCGATAATCATGCAAGCGATCAGGCAGCCCACCCCGTACAAGGCGATCAGAGCACTGCCGCCCAGCATCCCGACGCCCAATCCCGCCTGCTTGCCCTTACGGGACATCTCCAGCTGGGCGAGCTTCAACTCGTCGCGGACAAGCACCGAAACCTGCTCCGACAGCTGCTTGACCAGTTCTCCTGCGGAGCGGTCTGGAGCAGAAGGCTGCTGCTCCACCCCGGCAACACGATCCATGATGTCCGTCCTTCCGCTGCGTTGAAGCCGCGCCTACCCGGCCGGCCGCCCGTCTAACGCGGTCCAGGCGGCGAAGGCCCCGGGGGAGACGAATTACTCGGCCGTGCGGGGAAGCTCACTCACCATGAGCGGCTTCAAGAACTTCATCATGCGCGGGAACCTGGTGCAGCTGGCCGTCGCGGTGGTGATCGGCACGCAGTTCAGCGACCTGGTCAAGCAGTTCGTCCAGTCGTTTGTCGATCCGCTGCTGTCGCTGGCCGGCGGCAAGCTCGACTTCGGGAGCCTGGCTTTCCACGTCGGCCGCGCCACCGTCACCTACGGCGCGTTCCTGACCGATGCCCTGTCGTTCTTGATCTCCTGCCTGATGGTCTACTACGTCCTGGTGCTTCCGGTGGCCTGCTCGCCCGCGAGGACATAGGGGCCGATAGGAAGTATCGGACGGCGTGCCGCTGCCTAACCCGACCCCGGCATGATCGTCGCGCCGGCCCGCCGGGCACGGTGGTCCAGGTCGTAGAGGGTGCGGAACACTACCTGCGCGCACGTACGGGCTACCCGGTCCGCGGCGGGGTGTTTGACGTCGTGCTGGCCGCGCACATGCTCTACCACGTGCCGGATCGCTGGGAGCGGACGGCGGCGGCTAGGTTGAGGCGTATGGGTGTGCTCTTGCTGGTGCGACACGGTCAGGCGTCGCTCGGGACGGCGGACTACGACCGGCTCTCGGACATCGGCCGGCGCCAGGCGCAGGTCACGGCGGCCCGGCTGGCCCGAGCCGACCTGGTCATCGACCGCGTGGTGTCCGGCGGCCTCACCCGGCAGCGCGATACCGCCCAGGCGGTGCTGGACGCACTCGGCTGGCCCGTATCCCGGCTCGGGATCGACGAGCGGCTGGACGAGTACGACCACGTTGAGGTCATGGCCCAGCACACGGCCGAGGTCACCTTCGTCACGGCGACCGCGGAGGGCGAGGTCGGGCGGGCGCTGCAGTCCACGCTGGAAGAGGCAATCGGCCGCTGGATCTCCGGGGAGGAAGGTTACGCGGAGAGTCACGCCGCCTTCATCGACCGGGTCCTGGCTGCGGTTGGCCATCTGGTCGCCGAGCCGGGCGGGACCGTCGCGGTGACCTCCGGCGGGGTCATCGCCGCCTTCTGCGCCCAGGCGCTCGGACTACCCGAAGAGCGCTGGCCCAGCCTGGCCCGGCTGCTGGTCAACGCCAGCATCACCAAGGTCATCAGCGGACACACGGGAACAAGCCTGGTGACGTTCAACGACCACGCTCACCTCGAGACCGATCGGGCTCTGATCACCTACCGCTAGCCGGGGCGGGGTGGGGCCGGTAGCCGGGGCCCGCGGCGAGCGGGGTGGGGGGCGGTAGCCGGGGCCGGCGGCGAGCGGGGTGGGGGCGGTAGCCGCGGGCGTGGTGGGCGGAGCCGGCTCAGGCCTGGAGGGCGGCGCCGCAGGCGACCAGTTCGGCCGCGTCGGGCAGGCCCCAGGCGGTGAGCTCCTCGGTGGTGTGCTGGCCGGGCACGGGAGCCGGCCCGGACAGCTGCCCCGGGGTCCTGGAAAAACGCGGCGCGGGCGCCGGCTGGACGACGCCATCCCTGGCGACGTAGGTCTCCCGGGCGGCGAGGTGCTCGTCCGACGAGGCCTCGCGCAGCGACAGCACCGGCTCGACGCAGGCCTCGCTGCCGGCGAAGGCGGCCGCCCACTCGTCCCTGGTCCGCTCGGCGAACCGCGCGGCGAACAGCGCGCGCAGCTCCGGCCAGTTCCGCGGATCGGCGCGGTCGGGTGCCTCGGTCAGGCCGAGCCCGGCCAGCAGCGCGGCGTAGAAGCGCGGCTCCAGCGCCCCCACGGCCATCCACTTGCCGTCCGCCGTCTCGTACACGTCGTACCAGGGCACTCCCCCGTCCAGCAGGTTCACCCCGCGCTCGTCCCGCCATATGCCCTGGGCCAGGAACATCAGCGGCATGGCCAGCAGCGACGCCACGCCGTCCACGATGGCCGCGTCCACCACCTGGCCCTGGCCTGAGGTGGCCCGCTCGACCAGAGCCGCGCAGATCCCGTAGGCCATCAGCATCCCGCCGCCGCCGAAGTCGCCGAGCAGGTTCGCCGGGAACTGCGGCGGGCCGCCGGCCCGGCCCAGGGCGTGCAGGGCGCCGGCGCGGGCGATGTAGCCGATGTCGTGGCCCACCGTGGAGGCCAGCGGGCCGTCCTGCCCCCAGCCAGTCATCCGGGCGTAGACCAGCCGCGGGTTGCGCTGCAGGCAGACCTCGGGTCCCACGCCGAGGCGCTCAGTCACCCCCGGGCGCAGGCCCTCGAGCAGCACGTCGGCGTGGTCGGCCAGCCGGAGCAGCGCGTCCACCGCGCGCGGGTGCTTCAGGTCCAGTACGGCGGACCGGCGGCCGCGGTTCAGGAACTCACGCTCGGGATGGGCGGGCCGGGATTGACGGGACGACGCCGCGCCAGGCCGGTCGATGCCGGGCCGGTCAATACGCAGCACGGTGGCGCCCTGGTCGGCGAGCAGCATGGCGCAGAACGGCCCGGGCCCGATGCCCGCCAGCTCGAGCACCCGCAGGCCGGCCAGCGGCCCGCGGCGCGTTGGTTCCGGCGCCATGGCAATACCTCCGTGTGACGCGAGTGCCGTCAGTCGTCTAACCCAGTACACTATTTGAAACATCCGCCGCCAGGAGGAACCGTGTCCAGTCTCGCGGGCCGGGAAGCGGGTCTGGGCGCTCAGCGGTACGTCGGCCAGGTCGTCAGGGCGCCTAAGACCGCCGAGCTCATCGCCACCTTGTACCGGCGCCAGATCGTCCGCGGCGAGCTGCATCCCGGCGACACGCTACCGTCCGAGCAGCAGCTCATGGAGCAGTTCGGGGTGTCCAGGCCGACGCTGCGCGAGGCGTTCCGGATCCTGGAAGCGGAGGACCTGATCAGCGTCAAGCGCGGCTCCCGCGGCGGCGCCCGGGTGACCCGGCCCAGCCTGTCCGTGGCGGCCCGGTACGTGGGACTGCTGCTGCAGGTCCAGGGCACCACGATCGCCGACGTCTACGAGGCGCGGATGGTACTCGAGCCGGCCTGCGCCCGGCTGCTGGCCAGGCGCCGGACCAAGCAGGATCTGGCCGACCTGAACGCGTGCATCGACGAACTGCGCGGGGCCGTCGAGGCAGGCCAGCCGGGGAGGGCCCAGCCCGGGACGGTACCGCTCAATGCGCCCGAACCCGCGCTGTGGTCCAGTCAGGCCGCCCGGTTCCACGAGCTGATCATGCAGCGCTCCGGCAGCAAGACGCTGGCCGTGCAGGGCGGCGTGCTGCAGGACATCGTGGCCACCCATCTCGCCTTGGCGCTGTCGCGTGATCACGCCAGAGATGACGAGCTCGTCAACTTCCGCCGGAACGTGCGCAGCTACGAAAAGCTGGTCGCGCTGGTCGACGAGCGGGACGGGCCAGGGGCCGAACAGCACTGGCGCGCTCACATGGAGGCGGCCGGCCAGCGCCTGCTGCGCGAGGACCTGCAGAGCCGTTCGGTGGTCGACCTGTTCTCCTAAGGGTCCGGTACGGCACTTACGACAGGAGGATCGATGAAAATCGCGGGAAGCGTCGCCCTGGTCACCGGCGGTGCGTCCGGGCTCGGACTCGCCACCGTGAGGAGGCTGCACGACGCCGGCGCGCCGGTGGTCATCCTCGACCTGCCCCGGTCGAACGGCACGGCGATCGCGAAGGAACTCGGCGCCCGGGCCGCGTTCGTGGCCGGCGACGTGACCAGCCCGGACGACGTGGACGCGGCGCTCGACGCGGCGGAGGCCCTGGCCGGCGGACCGCCCCGGATCCTGGTCAACTGCGCCGGCATCGGCAACGCCGCGCGGACCGCGGGCCGGGACGGCCCGTTCCCGCTGGATGCCTTTATCCGGGTCATCCAGGTCAACCTCATCGGGACCTTCAACGCGATCCGGCTGACCGCGTCCAGGATGAGCCAGGCCTCAGAAATAGACGGCGAGCGGGGCGTGATCGTGAACACCGCGTCGGTGGCGGCGTTCGACGGCCAGATCGGTCAGGCCGCCTACTCCGCGTCCAAGGGCGGCATCGTCGGCATGACGCTGCCGATCGCCCGGGACCTGGCCCGGCTGAAGATCCGGGTGATGACGATCGCACCGGGCCTGTTCCAGACGCCGCTGCTCGGCGGCCTGTCGGAGGAGCAGATCCAGTCGATAGGCGCGCAGGTGCCGCATCCGGCCCGGCTCGGCCAGCCGGCCGAGTACGCCGCGCTGGCCGCGCACATCGTGGAGAACCCGATGCTCAACGGCGAGACGATCCGGCTGGACGGCGCGATCAGGATGGCTCCGCGCTGACCGAGCCGTCCGAAGGCCCGGTCTCCGGGAATAGGGCGATGGACGCGGTGAAGGTGTGCAGGAAGTTCTGCCCGCCCACCGGTCCCAGTTCCCCGTCGCAGAAGAATCCCGCCAGCGGGATCTGGCCCAGCGCCTGCGCCAGCAGCCCGGTGTCGTGGTCCGGCTCGGCGAACATGCGCGTGCCGCGGCCGGTGCAGGTGAACAGCAGCGCCCCGGCGAGCGGGCGGCCGCCCAGCGCGGCGGTCTCCCGCACCAGGATGCGCCGCAGGTCCTCATCGGCCGAACGGGCGTCCCTGACGTGGAACTGCACGGTCTGGCCCACCTCGAGCTCGCCGCCCACCACGATGGCTCCGGACTCGGGATCGGCGCCGGCGATGCCGCGGACCAGGAAGTCTCCCTGGCCGGGTTCGGCCCGGTACTCGTCGATGACGATGCCCAGGTGCGCGCCCCGGGCGAGCAGCTCCTGTTCCGGGACCGGCAGCGCCGCGGCCAGCTCCCGCAGCCGGGCCAGCGGCGGGCGCCCGCCGAGCTCGATGATCAGGTTGCCGTCGGCCTGGGTGACGGTATAAGGGTCTCCGACCGGACGGCACCCCTGCGCCACCAGCGGATGGATCGCCGGGTAGCCCCGATGCATTGCTGCACCGGGGCCCCCTCAGATCCGTACGTGCCACTTGTCGCGGCATACGGCTCAAGCAAGCCCTAGGGCGCTCAGGTGTAGAGGTGTGCTGGTTCTTTCGAGGCGCCGGTTGCCCGGCGCTGGCAGTGCGAGTGGACGAGGCGGGTGCCGCCCGGTGTGCCCGTGTCCCGCTGGGTGGTCACGTACTGCCTGGTGATCGCTTTGCGGGTGACCCGGTGCCACTGTTCCCACTCGGTGGGGCTGGATGGCTCGTGGTCTGCGTGCAAGAGCAGGTCCCTGCACAGGGGGCAGCGGCCTTTCTGCCTGGCGAGCAGGATCAGGACGCTGCGGTCGAGCAGGGGTGCGTTCTTGCCTCGTCGCTGGGCCCAGTAGCCGGTCAGGGCGGGGTCGTCCGGGGACGCCGCGCCGAGGACCAGGCTATGCCGGACGATCTTGGTCCAGCCGAGCCTCGGTAGGTAGGCCCCGTTGTCGCGGTTGCCGAACACCCATCGATCCTGGCTGGCGGGGTTGAACCGGCCGTAGTACCTGGAGACGATCCAGGGCTTCGGCTTGTTCGCGTGGCTGTAGCAGGCCCACTTGTAAGTGAGCTGCCACAGGTAGTGGTCCAGGGCCGCGAAGGTCCTGGACGACGCCGCTCCCCGGTAGTAGTTCGCCCATCCCCGCACGATCGGGTTGATCGTCGCGAGGACGGCCGCCGCGTTGCCGCCGCGCAGGGCGCGCATCTCGGCGGCCAGGCGGTGCTTGACCCGCTTGACAGCGGCCTTGCTCGGCCTGGTGATCAGCTTGCCGGAGTGCCCGGCGCACCGTGAACCCGAGGAAGTCGAAGCCGTCCTCGAGCGTCACGATGCGTGTCTTGGCCTCGTTGAAGGACAGGCCCCGCGGGGCCAGCCACCCGGCCATGCGCGCCTTGACCCGCTCGGCCTCCTGCCTGGTGTGGCACAGGGCGATCATGTCGTCGGCGTAGACCACCAGGGCCGGGCAGCCGCGTTTCGTGCGAGCAGGATCGCTCGCCTCGTAACGGACTCCGGCCGCTTCCTCCAGCCCATGGAGCGCGATATTCAGAAGGCACGGTGAAATCACGCCGCCTTGAGGGGTCCCCTCATCTGTGGGTGCGAATCCCTTGCCTTTCTCGAACACGCCCGCCTTCAGCCAGCCGCGGATCATTCCCTTCCCGGGAAAGGATCCGAGCTTGGCGAGGAGGTGGTCGTGGTCGATCTTGTCGAATGCCGCGGTCAGGTCTGCGTCTAGAATCCACCGGCGCCGCGGGTTTTTCCCGCAGCCCATGACGTGGATGACTGCGATCGCGTCCTGACAACTCCGGCCCGGCCGGAACCCATACGTTCTGGGCGCGAACCGGGCCTCCCACTCGGGTTCCAGCGCATTCCGGCAGCGCGCCTGGTGAGCGCGATCAGTTATCGCGGGAATTCCGAGCGGCCTTTGTTTTCCATTGGCCTTCGGTATGTACACTCGGCGGACTGGCAGGGGCTGGAAGGACCGTGCTGTGCGGTGCACCTGCACGGCCAGGCCCATCCTGGCCCGGGCGGTCAGCGCGACCTGCCCGTCTACCCCCGGGGTTCCGCGACCAGCGTTGCGCTGCGTTACCTGCCGCACGCTGACCAGCGTGTTCGACCAGCTCCGCAGCATCATCCTCTGCAGGTTCCTGACCGTGGCCAGATCCTGCTCCTTCGTCGCCTTGAAGATTCTTTGCCGTAGCCGCCGTACGTTCTCCTCATGCACGGGCCACACGATGGCGTCCCAGCCGAGGGTCTCGTCCTCCGGTCCGTTCACCGTCTCGGCGTCCAACTTGCCCTTCGGTTCCGGTGGTTCCAGCACGTTCTTCTTCAAAGGCTCACCCACCACACGTCAGCCCGCTTTCGCGGCCGGGCACCAGGCCCGGTATCCGGCCAGTTATACAGATGCCCGCCGGCTGGAGATACCGGTGACAGATGGCTCCGCTTTCCTGTTTCCTTTCGGCTGCCGGCATTCGCTTCTTGGGTGTCCTGTTCCCGCCCCGGGATTCCGCCTCCCTTGCGGTTGGCCTACCACCACGCCGGTGCGGGCGTGATGGACCTGACGGGGTTTCCACGTTCCACACGCATGAGATACGACCGGGTCGGGTGCCACCTGTACCCCGGGAGCGGCGGTGTCCACACGACCGTCGGACAGTCCTCGGTCGCCGCCTGCCGATTCTCAGCGGCTCGCTCCTTATCATCTCCGCCAGCACGACCCGACGCGGGGAGTTGCCGTAACGAGGCATCCGCGGTAGTTCACTGGTATTCACCCTTTCGGTCTTCCCCTCACCTGTAGCCCCCGGTCGGAGCGGGCGCCCTTGAGCTTTCCCCCGGGCTTCGCACCCGGTCATTACTGACCACGCACGCCGGGGCGGGGACCGGTCCTGGACACTGACCGGAGTCACGTCTTCGACATCAAGTCGAACCTCCAATCGACGGACTACTCACAACGTGCGACCTCGTGTCGCAGCTGGCCCGCGGCAGATGAGCGCCGACGGCGCCGTGCGTGACCACCCGGTCGTCCAGGAACAGCAGGCTCTGCCCCGACCGCAGCCCGCCGCTGGCCATCCCGCCCATGACCGTTGCCCCTGGCACGTGCTGGTTCAGGTGAGCCAGCAGGTCGCCGGCCGGGAACGTGAACGGGTCGCAGACCATCAGGTGAAGGTCGGGCGTGAACCGGTAGCCGCCGAACGCGCCGCCGCTCGGGGTCCGGACGAACTCCATCGCGAACGTCTCGACCGGGCCGAAGTCAGCGGCGAGCCAGAGCGCGACCGCGGGCTTGGACTCAACCTCGCGGGCGCCGCCCGCCACCGCCGCCGCCACGCATCCGATCAGCGGAACGCCGCCGGTCTGTTCGGCCACGGCCGCGACCAGGGCCGGGGCCGAGCCGGAGAAATGCGCCGAGGCGAACAGCACGGCGAACGATTCAGGCAATGCCCCGAGCGACGCTCGCGCCTCCCGGACGGCCCGACGCGCCGCCGTCTCGGCGTCCGCGGTCAGGACCAGGGCTCCTCCGGCCTTCACGCAGCCAGGTTACCCGGGGCAGCTCCCGGCCGGCGCGGGAGCGGGGAACGCCGCCCGTTCGGGATATCAGGCCTGGAAGATCGAGGTGCCCTGAACCTTGATGCCGACCGCGGGCAGCGGGGAGGCGGCCGGGCCGTTGACGACCGAGCCGTTCGTGATGCTGAACCTGCTCCCGTGGCACGGGCAGTTGATCGTGCCACCTGACACGGCGCCGACGATGCACCCTTGATGGGTGCACACCGCGCTGAACCCGCGGAACTCGCCCGACTGCGGCTGGGTGATTACGATCTTCTGGGCGGCGAAGATCTTGCCGCCGCCGACGGGCACGGCGGACGTGGTCGTCAGCGCGGCGGGCCCGGCCGCCGCACCGGAGCCCGAGCCCGCCGGTGCGACGGCCTGCGAGGAGCTGGGCGGTTCGGGCTGGCTGCCGGCTATCCCGCCGGTGTTGGAGTTGTACTTGCTGCATCCGGCCAGCACGGCGGCGCATGCCGCGCCGGCGCAGGCCAGCACAGTGCGCCGGCTGGACGCGGGGACGCTGGGCTCGGCCATTCGGAAGACTCCTCAGCGCTTGACACCGAACGTGGAAAAGAACCAGAAAGCTGATGTGAACCAGAGGACGACCAGCAGGGTGAACACCACGGCGCCCACGACCGGCAGCACCCATCCGGGCACGCCCTTCCTGGGCAGGATCAGCATCTTGATGGTGAACGCGCCGAAAAACGCGCAGCCGGCCAGCGAGTGGATCAGCACGCGGATGCTGTAGTGCTGGAAACCCAGCGCATAGAGGCAGTGGATCGCGACCGGCACGGCCAGGAAGAACGCGATCCGGCCCGACCAGCGGTGCAACCCGCCGATCCAGGAGGGCGCGGTGACCCGCGGGACCTTCCCGTACATCACCAGCGCCGAACCCACCTGGATGATCGCGAACACCGTCGCGCCGGTGGCAAGCCACGATTTCACCGAGCCGGGGCTGGAGAAGCCCGCGATGTTGATCGCGACGCCGGTCGGGCTATGGAGGCGCCCGTAGATGCCCAGGGTCAGCGCGACCAGCGCGCCGATCAGGCAGGGCACCACCAGCTTGCCCACGCCCGAGTTGGCGCGGGCCGGTGGCAACGCGTCTTGCCGTGTCGTCATGATCGTCTCCGTTGTGCTGGCCGGACGTTATTGCTGGTCAGAATCCGCTGCCCGTGACGCCGCTGACCGGGTTGGCGTGCAGGACGACGTTGCCGTCCTGCGCGGTACCGGTCGCTACGTCGAGGTCCGGCGCCTGGGTCGCCGACGGTGCCGCCGAGTTGGCGTCAGATTCCAGCGAGCCGACCTTTATGCCGCCGGGCAGAACGATCCAGCCGGCCTTGACCGTGGCGCCACGCACGACCGCGGTGGCCTGGTACAGGCCCGATGGCTTGTGTACGACGCCCACCGTGAACCTGTAATCGGTGTTGTGGGCGAGGAGGTCGCCGGTCGCCTTCCCGAAATCGTAGATCGCGCTGAGGTGAGCATTGTTCTTGCCGGTCATGATCAGCACCCCGTTGACCGCGGTGCCCTTGTACCACGCTTCGATGGCCGAGCCATTGCAGACGTACGCGATCGCCTGGCCGTTGTGGATCGAGATCGCGACCGAGGCGCCGTCGCCCTGCACCCGGCCCGCGTAGTCGGCCTTGACCGGCGCGGTCACCACCGCCGGGGCCGTCGCCGAGGGGGAAACCTGAGACGGCGTGGCCGTAGCCGATGCCGGTGACGTCTGACCGGCGGCGCTGGAAGCGGCGGCGCTGGAAGCGGCGGCGCTGGAAGCCGGAGGGGGCGTGGCGGCCGCGCCGTAGCCCGTCCCCGCCTTGGAAGGTGTCGACAGCATGCTGGCGATCAGCAGGACCACGCCGAGGGCGGCACCGGTCAGCAACGTGATCAGCGGGGTATTACGTCTCATATCCCGTCCTACGCAGCCTGGGGCCGGGCGGGTTCACTGTCGCCCCGGCGGATATCACCTGTCCTGGGGGCAGGCCACCAGGCCGGCCCGGCCTGGCGCCGGCATGAGGTAAGTACGGGCATTGGTTCCCCCCCTGCCAAGTACTTTTGCGCCTACCTGACACGGTAGAGACAAGAACCCCGCCGCAGATACACCGAACACGGCACAAGAGTGCAACAAATCACGAGCTGAGGCCTGGCTCCCCGCCACCCGATCGCGTGTTCCCGGTCAGCTTGTCGCCGCGGCCGGGCATCGCCGAGCGGTAAGCGGACTCTAATCACTCTGACACCGCCCGTACCAGGGCATTCCATGTGGATGTCCCGTTCATGCAGCTCCAGCGACATGCCGCTTCGCCTGCTGGCGCCGTGAGGGGCGGTGCGGAACGCCAGAGCGTACTCCCGTAACTCCGGCACCATCCGTACCAGATCATTCGATGTGGATGTCCCATTCATGCACATAGAACGACATGAATGGGACATTCACGCCATAAGCCTGAGGAAGCGGGCACATACCACCAGTCACGTACGTCCATCGGGAGCGCATAACCACCACGGGCCACGATCCAGCCGGGCGGCACGGGCGCCAGGATCAGGCGATGCGCTCGATGATGGTGGCGTTGGCCATGCCGCCGCCCTCGCACATGGTCTGCAGGCCGTACTGAATACCCTGGGCCGTCATGTGGTGGACGAGCGCGGTCATCAGCCTGGCGCCGGAGGCGCCGAGCGGGTGACCGATGGCGATGGCCCCGCCGCCCGGGTTGAGCCGGGCCGGGTCGGCGCCGGTCTCGGCCAGCCAGGCCAGCGGTACCGGAGCGAACGCCTCGTTGACCTCGAACGCGCCGATGTCGCCGACGGACAGGCCGGACTTCTGCAGCGCCTTGAGGGTGGCCGGGATGGGAGCCGTCAGCATGATCACCGGGTCGTCGCCGGCCAGGACCGCGGTGTGTACCCGGGCCAGCGGGGTCAGTCCGAGCTCGCGGGCCTTGTCCGACGTCATCATCAGCACCGCGGCGGCCCCGTCGCTGATCTGCGAGGAGTTGCCCGCGTGGATGACGCCGCCCTCCTTGAAGACGGGCTTGAGCCCGGCCAGCTTCTCCGGGCTGGTCTCCCGGCGCAGGCCTTCGTCCGCGGACAGCACCCGGCCGTCCGGCAGCTCGACCGGGGCGATCTGGCCGGCCAGCCGGCCCTCGTCGGTCGCGGCGGCCAGCTTGGCGTGCGAGGCGCTGGAGAACTCGTCGAGCTGGTTGCGAGACAGGCCCCACTTCTCGGCCATCATCTCGGCGCCGACGCCCTGGTTGAAGGTGACGCCGTAGCGCTCGCGTACCTTCGGGCCGCCTGGGCGGCCCAGGTCCTTGAACATGGCCATCGCCCCGAGGGGCACCGCGCTCATCATCTCGACGCCGCCCGCGATGGCCACGTCGTACTGGCCGGAGACCAGCCCGGCCGCGGCGAAGTGGATGGTCTGCTGGGACGAGCCGCACTGGCGGTCCACGGTGGTGCCCGGCACCGATTCCGGCCAGCCCGCGGCCAGGACGGCCATCCGGCCCACGTTGCCGGCCTGCTGGCCGACCTGCTGCACGCAGCCCCAGACCACGTCGTCGACCACGGCGGGGTCGAAGCCGTTCCGCGCCACCAGCGCGTTCAGCACATGAGCCGAAAGATCCACGGCGTGGATCGCGGCGAGTGAGCCGTTCCGCTTGCCGACCGGCGTCCGTACCGCGTCGACGATGACGGCGTCGCGTGCAGACATGCAGACCCTCCTGGCATAAACAGTTTACTTATTAAGACTAACAATCGGCTGGGCGAGGCGCCAGGGCCGCTCCGGGGGCGGGTACCCGGCCCGTTCGGGATCATTGGCTATCCTCCCGGCATGGTGACGCAGAGCGCCGTGCTGGTGCCGGTCCCTGAGGCCGAACGGGTGGTGGGCCGTCACCGCGCCCGGCTCGATCAGCCCTTCTCCTCGCCTGGCAGGATGCCGGGCGGCACCACATCGGTGTCGGGGCGCGCGGCGGCGCGACGGCCACTGGCCTTCTGCCAGTAGGTCTCCTTGCCCAGCAACGACTCGCCGAACCGGTCGAACTCGGCAATGACCTTCTGCGTCGCCACGGTGACGGCCTCGCCGGTCCGTTCGGCCAGCTCGGCCAGCTGCCGGGACACCTCCAGCCGGATCTGGGCCGCTACCTCGTCCCTGGCCAGGGTGCGCGCCTCCTGCCTGGCCTCACGCACCGCGGCCCGCAGATCCTTCGTCGCGGCATGGGCCTCGCGGATCATCTCCCGGCACTCGCTCACTGCCGCTTCCAGCCGGTCCACTTCGCTCACGGCACCTCCTCGCTCGCCGGCCGGGCCAGCCCGCTCCGATTCCGGCCGACGCGGCTCAGCAGGTTCATGGGCCAGCAGGAACGAACCATGCCTGGTCCTGCGCGCCCACGAGCGAGCGGAGCGGACCTCGCCAGGCTACCAACCAGCACGACGTCGGCCAGGCTGGCGTCCGCATCGACATGCCTTGGCGGCCTCAGCTGGCCGAGGCCCGGCCGCCGCCCGCCGCAGTCCGGGCGATCACCGCGATGTCAGCGGGCTGGACCCGGCAGCACCCGCCGACGATATTCGCTCCCGCCGTCATCCACCGCCGCGGCTGCGCGGCGGAGTAGCGGGACCGTCCCGTCCAGGCACGCCGCCGGGCGTCCCACTCCTCACCGCGGTTGGGATACACGATCACCGGCATGCCCGTCACCTCCCGGGCGACAGCGATGGCCGTGGGCACGTCAGCCGGCGCGCAGCAGTTGACCCCCACGGCCACGACTTCCGGCACGCCGACGGCGATCGCGAACGCCTCGGACAGCGACTGCCCGGCGCGGGTGCGCCCGGCGGCGATGCTGTAGCTCAGCCAGGCCGGGATGCCCAGCCCGGCGACCGTGGCCATCAGCGCCTCAGCCTCGTCAATATCGGGCACCGTCTCCAGCGCGAGCACATCGGGCCCAGCCTCGGCCAGCACCTCCAGCCGCGGCCGGTGCCACGTCTCCAGTTCCCGCACGCTGCGCCCGTAACGACCCCGGTACTCAGACCCGTCAGCCAGCGCCGCGCCGTACGGCCCGACCGAGGCCGCCACCCACCGTACCCGCCCGTCCCCGGCCAGTTCGGCGCGCGCGGCCCGGGCCAGATCGACGCTGCGCCGCATCAACCCGGCCGCGCCGCGGCGGTCGAGGCCCCGGCGCGCGAACCCCTCGAACGAGGCCTGATAGCTCGCCGATGTCGCGATCACCGCCCCCGCCCGGAAGAACGCCAGGTGCGCGTCCTTGATCTTCTCGGGCGCGTCCATCAGCAACCGCGCCGACCAGAGCGAGTCCGACAGGTCGCTCCCCCGCGCCTCAAGCTCGGTCGCCAGCCCGCCGTCGGCTACCAGCACCGTGTCATCCGGCACGAAGAAGCTCACCGGGTCACTCTAGAACGGTCAGCCGGGTGGCCCCGAGGCCGGGGACAGCAGGTGCGGCTGGGATCAGTATCTCGCCGCCTGCGCTGCGCAGCTCGATGCCGCATGTCCCCGGCATTACCCGCCCGCCCGCCGGGCCCGAACCAGGCATGATCACCGGGCCGTAGCTGAGCACGTAGCGGCGCAGCCGCGCAGAACACCGTCCGCCTGCCGCATCAGATAGCCGCTGGCCGCCGATGCAGCGGTAACGGCGTGGATGTCCCAGCCATGTTGTTCCAGCTGCATGAATGGGACATCCACATCGTATGCCGCGGTACGGATGATGCCAGCGGGGCAGGCGGGACAGCAGCGGACGAACCGCCGCGCCATCCGCCGCACCTGGGCCGGTAGCTTCCGGCGTTGACGATCTCTAGATCAGGAAGTGGCGCAGAAGCGCGCTGGCCGGCCGGGCCCGGGGCCCGGCCGGCCAGCGGCTGGCTCTGCTAGGTCAGAAACGCGCCGGGGTGTCCCGCAAGCTGGTCATGCGCGTCTGGGCGTAGTTGCACTCGGCGACGATAGCGGCGACGCGCCGGCCAATGCGAGCCAGCGGACCCCGCACGTCCTGCGTCACGTGGTGGTTCATCATTCCTCCTCGGTTTCCGGCCATCTGTTCGCCGGTCACTATTGAGTCTGGCCCTAAGACCCCGCCCCGCGCATCGGAGGAAATCCCTATTCTGCCTGCGGAGACACGCCTTAGCCGCCCCGGAACCGGCTTAGCCCGACTTAGGCGGGCCGCAGCCGGCCGAGCACGGATGGAGCGCCGGCGTCCTTCCCCGGATCGGGTCAGCGCGCCGTCCAGGGGCGGAGTTTGTCGGGGTTGCGAACGGCCCAGACGCGCGTGATCCGATCACCTGCAACCTCGAATGCGAACACCGTCACGGTGACCCCGTCTTGCTGGCCGACCAGGCCGGGCTGGCCGTTGACCGTACGCTCTATGAGCGTCAGGTCGCCGAGGGCCTGACTGGCGAGATCGGCCAGGTAGCGCGCGATCTGCCCGGCGCCTTCGATCGGGTGGAGCGCGGCGCTGACCAGGCCGCCGCCGTCGGCGACCACGGTGGCGTCCGGGTCGAGCAGGCCGATGAGGGCGCTGATGTCCCTGGCTTCCCAGGCCGCCTTGAACTCCCGGACCAGGCGGGCCTGCCGGGCCGCCGGGGCCGCGGGAGCCTGCGCGGCGCGGACGCGATGGCGGGCCGAGGAAGCCAGCTGGCGGCAAGCCGCCGGGGTCCGGCCGACGATCTGAGCCACCTCAGCGAAGGCGTAGCCGAAGACGTCGTGCAAGATGAACGCGACCCGCTGGGCCGGGGTCATCGAGTCGAGCACGACCAGGAAGGCCATGCTGACCGACTCATCCAGGGTGACCCGGTCGGCCGGGTCGGCGGGGGCGCCCGGCCGTTCGGCGTGGTCGGGCAGCGGCTCGGGGATCCACTCGCCCACGTAACGCTCGCGCCGGGCCCGGGCCGAGCCGAGCAGGTCCAGGCAGATGCGGCTGGCGACCGTGGTCAGCCAGGCGCCGGGGGATTCGATGGCGTCCTGCTGCTCCCGGGACATGGCGTACCAGCGGGCGTAGGTCTCCTGCACCACATCCTCGGCCTCGGCCAGCGAGCCCAGCAGCCGGTAGGCCAGGTTGATCAGCCGGCGCCGCTCGCTGATGACCGCGCTCAGGCCCGGATCAGGCCGGCCGCCCGCTGGCCCGGATCGAGTGCTCATCGCGCCTCCCTTGGCGCATCTGACCCCATCCAGTACGACGAAACAGCGCACAGACTGTGAGGCAACGGGGCCAGCGGTTGAGGCTGCGGTTAGCCGGCGCGCTGGTAGCGACAGGCCTGTACGCCGGTGCGCGCGGTCCTCGCTGACATGAGCTCGAACTCGCGTGCCTCACCATCGTCCGGGAACAAGGTTTTGCCGCCACCCAACGTGATCGGCTCGATCATGAGCACGAGCTCGTCGACCAGCCCGGCGATCAGAGGGTTCGCACCAGCGACGACTCGCACCGTTTTCACGTGCTCGCGTCTCGCGCCGGGCGCGCCTTCGCCACCATTTCAGAGTTGATCGCCATGATGCTCTCGGACAGCCCCGCCAGCAGCTTTCCTAGCTCCACAAGATCGTCCAGGTCCGGGGTGGCGTCCCCGTTCTCGAGGTGATGCCGGGCTTCCCTCGCCGAGTTAAGCGCTTCGTGCAGAGCGCGATGTACGGCGATCGTCGTCGTGTCGGTGCTGCTCATTTCGCTCCTCAGCTAACTGGACGGCCATGTCCGCCGCGTTCATCCCGATGACCACTGAGGGCCAGGATACGCAGGGTGAGCAAGGAGTTCGGCGGAAATGCGGGGGGATCGTCAGATGTCGAGGCGTTCCCTTCCCGCGCGCATGCCGGCCAGCAGGCGCTCGACGCCTTCCCGGGATAGCGAGCGCTGCCATTCGCTGAGCGTGCCACGCACCACGAACCCGCCGGCCACAGGTTCCACCGAGGTGACGACGGCCCCGCCGGGCAGCGCGGGCAGGGACATGTTGAAGGTCGGCGACCACAGGGCCAGGCGCAGGTCGCCCAGGCGAAGGGCGCGCGGCCGGATGTGGATGGACCGGCCTTCCGCGCCCGTCTCCACCTCGAGCCGGGCCCACGGCGCGCCGATCACGCCGACTTGCGGGAAGCCATCGCGCAGCACCATCTCGAGCTGGTGCGACACGGCGGCCAGCCAACGGGACGCGGCGGCGGCCGGCATGAACCCCTCGCAGAGCACCGGGGCGGCCACGAGCACCGGCCGCGTGCCCGGCCGCAGGTGCACGTTCTTGACCGTTATCTCCATCCGCTCGAACTGGTAGCCGGCCCATTCGACCTCCCGGGCCAGGATGCGGGCCTGGCCGTACTGGCCGATGATCCGGGCGAGGTCCGAACCCTCCACCGAGATGTCCTCCAGGACCAGGGTCAGGTCGCCCTCGGGGAACCGGAACGTCCGCTTCTTGCCGGTCAGCCAGGTCCTGGCCGCGTCCACCAGCACGCCGAACGGGTCGCCGGGCAGCGTCCGCGGCTGCGGCAGGCCGAGCGAGGCGGCCGCCGACGAGGACGCGGAGAGCATCCCGGCGACGCTACGCCGCCACTCATCGACCCAGGATCGGTCAAAGGGCCACCAGTCAGCCATAGCCCCATGCTGACACAGCGCCGGGCATCTGCGCGCTTACCCCGGCTCGCGCTCGTGGCCGGCCCGGATGCGCAGGCCGCGGTAAGCCTCGGAGGCGGGGATCTCGCCGTTCAGCACCCGGTACACCTCCCGGCATACGGGCATCTGCACGCTGTGCCGTTCGGCCAGCTCGTGCACTGTGAAGGCAGTGCCGACGCCCTCGGCCACGGTCCGGGTCGCGCCGAGGATCTCGTCCAGCGTCTGGCCCGCGCCGAGCTGCTCGCCGAGCGTGCGGTTACGGCTCAGCGGGCTCATGCAGGTGGCGATGAGGTCGCCCATGCCGGCCAGGCCGGCGAAGGTCGCCGCCTCGCCGCCCATCGCGACGCCCAGCCGGGTGAGTTCGGCCAGGCCGCGGCTGACCACCGCCGCCCGGGTGTTGTCGCCGACGCCGAGGCCCTGGGCGATGCCGGTGGCGATGGCCACAACGTTCTTCATCGCCCCGCCGAGCTCGCAGCCGATCACGTCGTGGTTGGTGTAGATCCGGAACAGCCCGCGCTGCATGACCGACTGCAGGGCGCGCGCCACCGCGAGGTCCTCGGTCGCGATGACGCTGGCCGCGGCCTGGCCGGCCATGATCTCCTTGGCCAGGTTCGGCCCGGTCAGGGCGGCGGCCGGGTGGCCGGGCAGCTCCTCCCTGATGAGCTGGGTCATCCGCAGCAGCGAGCCGCGCTCGAACCCCTTGGCCAGGCTGACTACCGGGATCCACGGCCGCAGGTACGGGCGGACGTCGGCCAGGATGGCCCGGAATCCGCGCGTGGGCACCCCGACGACGAGCAGGTCGGTGTCGTGCACGGCCTTCTCCAGGTCCGCCGTGGCCTTCAGGTTGGGCGGCAGCGCGAACCCGGGCAGGTAGCGCGAGTTGGCGTCCCGCTCGTAGATCTCCCTGGCCAGCTCGGGGTCGCGGGCCCAGACAGTGCAGTCGTTATGTCCGGCCATCAGGGACGCGACGGTCGTTCCCCACGACCCGGCGCCGAGTACCGCGATTCGCATGCCCACCATGATCAGGCCAGAACCGGGCCGGTGACCAGCCCCCGGACCGGAGTCGGGCACAATGAACGGCCTGAGCGTTAGGTAAAAGCCGAGGGAGGGCGGATGACGGGACAGGCACTATCGGGCCGCAGGATCGTCGTGCTAGGCGGGACCGGCGGGCTCGGCCACGCCGTCACCGCGCGGTTCCGGGATGACGGCGCGTCGGTCCTGGTGGCCGACGCCAGGGAGCCGCGCGAGGGAAGCCGCCACGAGGGCGTGGAATACGTCACCGTGGACGTGCTCGACGAGGCCAGCGTGGCGGCGGCGTTCGCGACATCCCCGCCGCCGCAGGCCATCGTCAACCTGATCGGCGGGTACACCCCGCCGCAGCCGCTGTCCGGGCTCGACGTCTCCGTGCTGCGCCAGCAGCTCGAGCTGAACCTGGTGACCGCCGCGATCGTCACCAAGCACGCCATGCCGGTGCTGGCCGCGCAGGACGGCGGGGCGCTGGTGCACGTGTCCAGCCGGGTGGCGGTGGAGAAGGGCGAGAACGGGTTCGCCTACAGCGTGAGCAAGCTGGGGGTGGTGCGCCTGGTCGAGGCGGCGGCGGCGGAGGGCCGCGAGCAGGGGGTGCGGGTCAACTGCATCATGCCGAGCATCATCGACACCCCGGCCAACCGGGCGGCGCTGCCGGACGCCAAGCACCACCGGTGGCCCAAGCCGACACAGCTGGCCGCCGTGCTCGCCTTCCTCGTCTCCGACGACGCCATCCTCATCTCCGGGGCCGCCATCCCGGTCTACGGCCAGGCCTAGCGTTCAGCCGGCGGGCGCTGATGCGACTCGCCGGGTAATGCTCACGATCGTGGATAATTACGGCCCTTATAGGGGCCATGAGGATCCACGATCATCGCTGGCCGCCTGGGAACGCGCGATCGTGGCCGGTCCGGGACGGACCGGCCACGATCGTTACGGTCGGCAAGCGCGGGCCGGGCGGATACCGGCCCGCGCACTAGTCGGCTATCTCCAGGGCGCTGCGGAGCTCCGCGGCGCGGCGCCACGCCGCGACCATCCGGCGCTCGGCCCTGCTCTCGAGCCGCCTGGCCCGGCGGAGCGCCCGCAGCCTGCGGGCGTAGCGCAGTCGCTGGGCTTCTTCTAGGTAGCTGCGCGTTCGTTCGCGCGCCAGCAGTTCGGGACGCATGTCTGACCACTCCATTGTGTGCATTGGGTGCGGTACGCGGTCGCGCGGCTCATGTTCGCCGCGCGCCCGCCTCTGGCTGCGTGACCCCGGTTTACGCGGCCACTTCGGTCTTGCGAGGACGCCCGCGCGGGCGCTTGCGCGGCACGATCGCGCCGCGTATCAGCAACTCGCCGCCCCAGACACCCCACGGCTCCCTGCGCTCGAGCGCACCGGTCAGGCAAGCCAGCCTGGCCTCACATCCCCGGCACATCGCCTTGGCGGTCTCCACGTCCTCGGGAGACTCGGCGAAGAACAGCTCTGGGTCCTCCGTGCACGGAAGATCCACGCCCACCGGGAGCGCGGTGACCGAACCAGCCACCGCTATGATGCTGACCTGATCGAATTCCTGCCTGACGTCTGGCTCCTGCCGCGCCATCACGGATGCGGGCGCCTGGAACCCCGTCGCGCCCGTCTCGCTGATGGTGGCATCGCGCCATTGCATCGGTGCCATCCCCTCTCGCTATGCCGGTCCTGTTGTCGTCGCGCGATTTCTCGCCCGTCTTGGGACCTAGGCCTTCAAATAACTAGGCCGCGGACCCGGTGTTCGGATCCGCGGCCTCGAGAGGAGCTTTTGGCTCTCGGCCGGTCTGGCTCTTTAGACCGGCCCTCTAGCTCGAGGTGGACCCGATGCGCCCTCACCAACGGTGAAGATGCTGGTCATGTAGTTGTGGATATTCGTCTGGCCAACCAGCGCCGTAACGGCGACCTTCTGTGCCCGCGAGACCCCGGCCGCAGCGCCGCTCCGCAGACGCGGAAGCGCCGGCGGAGCGATGGTGACCGGCCCGGCAACAGGCACACTCGTCCCGAGGTAGCTGACCGACGGCAGGCAGGAAGCACCCAGGCACGAAGCCCAATTCGGCTCAGGCAGAGCGGCTGAGTAGAAGTTCGTCACGTCGGGCACCTCCCTCCGGAGTGTTCGGCAACTAGCCCACGGACATGTAGGAAGCCTAAGTGTTGCCCCCTACAGGGGGCAACACTTTTTTGACCTGCGATTTTCAGGATTGTTGAGTCGTCCGGGCCGACCTGGGGCGGGATCGGATGAGCCCTTCCTGCATGACCGAGACCACGAGCTCGCCCTCGGCGGTGAACACCTCTCCGTGGGCCAGCCCCCGGGCGCCGGATGCGACCGGCGAGTCCTGCGCGTACAGCAGCCACCGGTCGGCCCGGAACGGCCGGTGGAACCACATGGCGTGGTCCAGGCTGGCGCCCGAGGTCGAGCCGTCCAGCCAGGTCAGGCCGTGCCCGAGCAACACCGAGTCGAGTAGCGTCATGTCGGACGCGTAGGTCATCAGGCACACGTGCAGCAGCGGGTCGTCGGGCAGCTCGCCGTCCACCCGCAGCCAGATGAGGTTCTGCGTGGTCCGCAGCGACGGATCGCCGGCCGCCTCGGCCGACATCGGGCCGACCGAACGCAGGTCGATGGGGTTATCGAACGGCTGCCTGGGCGACTGATCGAGGAGCCGGGCCAGGCGGTCCGAGTTCCGCTCGACCTGCTCCGGCGGCGGTACGTCCGGCATCGGGTCGGCGTGCTCGGCACCGGGTTCGGGGCGGTGGAAGGACGCGGACAAGGTGAAGATCGCCTCGCCGTGCTGGACCGCCGACACCCGGCGGGTAGTGAAGGAGCGCCCGTCCCGCACCCGGTCCACCAGGTACACGATCGGCACCGTCGTGTCGCCCGGCCGGATGAAGTACGCGTGCAAGGAGTGCACCGAGCGGTCTGCGGGCACGGTCCGGCCCGCCGCTACCAGCGCCTGCCCGGCCACCTGGCCGCCGAACACCCGCTGCCTGTTCTCGTCCGGGCTGCGGCCGCGGAAGATGTTGACCTCGATCTGCTCGAGATCCAGCAGCTCGATGAGCCGGTCGAGCGCCTTACCCATGAGCCCTCACCTTCCCAGGCGCACGCCATCGAGGAAACGCGACCGCGGCCGCCCGCCGCGTCCTCCGGTCGCGCGGGCCGACGACCAGGACAGGTACAGGTGCTCGCGCGCCCTGGTCACCGCCACATACAGTAGCCGTCTTTCCTCCTCGACCGCCTCCGCCGTCCTGGCGTGCACGATGGGCATGAGCCCCTCGACCAAGCCGGGTAGCAGCACCGCGTCCCACTCGAGCCCCTTGGCCGAGTGCATGGACGCCAGCGTCACGCCGTCGGCGGCAGGCGCGTGGCCGAGGTCGGCCCGCTGGGTCAGTTCGGCCGAGAAGTGGGCGAGCGTGGCCTGCGGGCTGGCCGCGTGCATCTCGTCGGCGAGCTGGGCGATCGCGGCCAGCGACTCCCAGTTCTCACGCGCCGTTGCGCGGCCGCCCAGGCCCGAGGGCGGCGTTGTGGTAAGGCCGATGCCGGTCAGCACGTGCCGGACTGAGTCGGGGAGCGGATCGCCGGACTCGGCGGCCGCCTCGCTCCCGGCCGCCTCGCTCCCGGCCGCCGCTACTCCCCTGGCGGCACCGCGCAGCAGCACCAGCGCCTGGCGGACTACGGGCCGTTCGTAGAAACGCTCGGCCCCGCGGATCACATACGGCAGGCCGGCTTCGGCCAGCGCCACCTCGAACCGCTCGGTGTCCGCGTTGACCCGGACCAGGACCGCGATCTCCCTGGCCGGCACGCCCGCCGCCAGGAGCGCCCGGACCCGGTCGGCCAGCCCAGCCGCCTCCGCGGTGTCGTCTGGGTACTCGGTGAGCACCGGCCGAGGGCCCGGCGGGCGCTGTGCGGCCAGCGGCGAGACGGGCTTGATCAGCTGGTTGGCCACCGCGACCACCTGCGGCGTGGACCGGTAGTCGCGTACCAGCCGCACCACGGTCGCGCCGGGGAACTCCGCAGCGAATCCGGTCAGGTAGGACGAGGTCGCTCCGGTGAAGGAATAGATCACCTGATTCGGGTCGCCGACCACGCAGAGGTCGTCGCGGTCGCCGAGCCACGCGTCGAGCAGCAGCTTCTGCAGCGGGTTCACGTCCTGGTACTCGTCCACGACGAAGTGCCTGAAGATGTCGCGCACCTGGTCCGCCGCGGCCCGGCTGTCGATCAGGATGGCGGCGGTCAGCTCGAGCACGGACTCGAAGTCGATCAGGTGCCGTTCCCGCCGCAAGTCCTCATAGGCGGCGTAAACCGCGGCCAGGTTGTCCGCCCCGGCCGCGGCCGACCGGCCCGCGGCGGCCGCCGCGCGCGCGTACCCGTCCGGGCGGACCTGGACGACCTTGGCCCACTCGATCTCGGCGGCAGCGTCGGCGACGGCTCCGGGAGAGCCCTCGAGCCGGATCTGTACCCGCCTGGCCGCCTCCCGGACCAGGCCGCCCTTGGAGTCGATCAGCTGCGGCGGCCGCCCGCCGACCACTCGCGGCCAGAAGTAGTTGAGCTGGCGCAGCGCGGCCGCGTGGAACGTGGACGCCCGCACCTGTCCGGCACCCAGCTGCCTGAGCCTGCCGCGAAGTTCCCCGGCGGCCCGCACGGTGAAGGTGAGCGCCAGCACGTGCGCCGGGTCCACCGTGCCCGACAGGGCCGCGTAGGCGATCCGGTAGGTGATCGCGCGGGTCTTGCCGGTGCCCGCCCCGGCCAGCACGCAGACCGGCCCGCGGGTGGCCAGGGCCACCTCGCGCTGTTCCGGGTCCAGCCCGGCCAGCAGCGCTTCCGATGTGCCGGGCATCACATCTGCCACCGGCTCATCCTCCCCTATCCGGGAACGCAACCGCCTCCCCCGGTGTTACAGCACCTGGACCTACTGGAGCGAACTCAAGGAGGCGGCGGGTGTCCGGCCAGCTGACGATGTACACCACCCCATGGTGCGGCTTCTGCCGCAACCTGAAGAGGCAGCTGGCCCGGGACGGGATCGAGATGGTCGAGATCGACATCGAGCGGGACGCGGTCGCGGCCGAGTTCGTGATGTCGGTGAACGGCGGCAACCAGACCGTGCCGACCGTCCTGTTCCCGGACGGCACCGCGCTGACCAATCCGTCGGCGGCGCAGGTCAAAGCCCAGCTCGCCGCCCTGGCGGGCTAAAGCCGTCCGGTTAGGCGGATAACCCGGGCTCGTTCGGGATCAAGACAGGTGGGATGCGTGAGCGGGGAAACGGACGGGATTGTCGTCCGCCGGTCCGACCAAGGCTGGCAGGTCGGCGGCGAGCAGGCGCGGCGGCTCGCCGCGTCACGCGCGCACCGCCGGCTAGCGCGCGCCATCGGCTAGCAGGCACTGTCGGCTAGTACGCACTGCCGGCTGGCACGCACTGCCGGCTGGCACGCACTGTCGGCTGGCACGCACTGTCGGCTAGTACGCACTGCCGGCTGGCACGCGCCACTTTGACGGGGGCGGGCGCTAGAGTCCTGGCAGATGGTCCGCGGGGGAGCCCATCAAGCAACTTCCGACACGTTGGTCACGTTCCATGACCAGCTGGCCGGGCTGCGGGAAGATGGATCGGCGGCTGGAGCTAAGGAGGCCTAGGTGGCAGAACTCAACGTTGTCGAGATCTGTGCTGGGGCGGGCGGGCAGGCCCTCGGGCTGGAACGAGCCGGTTTCGAACACGCCCTGGCTGTGGAACTCGACGGGACGGCCTGCGCCACGCTGCGCGCCAACCGGCCCGGCTGGAAGGTCGCCGAAGGCGACGTGGCCGACCAGGCACTGTGGCGGCCGCGGGACTACCGGGACGTGGCGCTGCTGGCTGGCGGGGTACCCTGCCCGCCGTTCACCGTGGCGGGACGGCAGCTCGGCGCCACCGACGAGCGGGACCTGTTCGCCTGGGCGGTGGAACTCTGCGGGATCATCCGGCCGCGCGCCCTGCTGCTGGAGAACGTCAGGGGGCTGAGCACGAGCAGGTTCAGCGCGTACCGGCAGCACGTGCTGGACCGGCTGCGGGACCTGGGCTATGTCCCGGGCTGGCGGCTGCTGCACGCGTCGGATTTCGGCGTGCCGCAACTGCGGCCGCGCTTCGTGCTGGTCGCGGTGCGTTCGGAGGACGCGCCGTGGTTCCGCTGGCCGACGCCGTTTGCGCGGCCGCCGGCGACGGTGGGCGAGACTCTGGGCGACCTGATGGCCGAAAGGGGCTGGGCTGGAGCGGCCGGCTGGGCGCGCCGCGCCGACCGGATCGCGCCGACGATCGTGGGCGGCTCCAAGAAGCACGGCGGCGCTGACCTGGGCCCGACCCGGGCCAAGCGCGCCTGGGCCGAGCTCGGCGTGGACGGCATCGGGGTGGCGGATTACGCGCCCGGACCGTCCGATTCGCCGGCTTTGCGCCCGCGGCTGACCTGCGAGATGGTGACCAGGCTGCAGGGCTGGCAGGACGACTGGGGCTGGCGGTTCAGCGGCCGTAAGACCGCACGCTACCGGCAGATCGGCAACGCGTTCCCGCCACCGGTGGCGGAGGCGGTGGGTTCGGCCATCCGCCGTGCGCTCGAGCATGCGGATGTGCCTGAGACGGATTCGGCCTCTGGTGACGGCGCGCACGTGCACGACCCGGTGTTCCGGGTTCTGCGCTCCCGGGCCGATTTCCTGACCGCCCGGCAGATCGCCCAGCTGGCAGCGCTGGGCGGCGACGTGGCCGGGGCCGAAGCTGGGGCCAAGGCCGGGGCCGAAGCCGGGGCCAAGGCCGGGGCCGAAGCCGGGGCCAAGGCCGGGGCCGAAGCCGGGGCCAAGACCGGGGTCCGAGCTGGGGCCGGGGCCGGGGCTGCCAGGTTGAGCCAGGCCGCCGTGCTCGGCCGGCTGCGCCACCTCGGCCAGGACTTCGAGCTCGAGGTGACCGACTCTGGCTCCGGCGAGGGGCTGGCCTACCGGCTGGGCAGCTTCAAGGCCTTCCTCGGCCAGCGCGAGCACGCTCGCCACGAGCGCTTCGCCGCTCGCCGCACCACGATCAGCTAGCGTCGCGTGCCGCCGGGGACCGGAGCCAGAGCCGGAGCCGGAGCCGGAGCGCGCCTGGCCGGGCCGGGCCACGCCGGGCCGCCGTGTCACGCCGGGCCGCGGCGTGTCGCACCGGGCGGCACCGTGTCATATCGGGCGTACCGTGTCATACCGGCGGCACCGTGTCATATCGGGCGTACCGTGTCATACCGGGCGGCACTGTGTCATACCGGGCGGCGCCGAGCCGCGCTGGACGACCCGAAACGGACTTCAGTCACTCTGAAACCGCTCGCACCAGATCATACGATGTGAATGTCCCATTCATGCAGCTGGGACGACATGGCTGGGACATCCACGCCGTATAAACCGGCGGCCAGGGCGGGCGGAGAGCAGGAATCAGCGTCACGGGAATGTCCCAGGAACTCAGGAACACCAGGAGGCGAGTTCGGGGGCGACGGACAGGGCCCGGCGAACCGACGGGGGCGACGGACAGGGCCCGGCGAACCGACGGGGGCGACGGACAGGGCCCGGCGAACCGACGGGGGCGACAGGCAGGCCCGGCGAACCGACGGGGGCGACGGACAGGGCCCGGCGAACCGACGGGGGGGAGAGGGGGGGGCGACAGGCAGGCCCGGCGAACTGGCACGAGACAGTGAGCCGCGGGCGGGACGCGGGACGCATCTGCCCGGGCCGGCGTTTACTCTACGTAGTTATCAACATGCTGTGAATAACAACGGGATAACGTTAAGCAGTGCTGGATACACGCGTGACGATGTCCACAACGGGGCACCGCGGAACTGGACCGTAACTACCGCACGTCGTGTGGTGCCTAGCCTCGTTAACCTCCAGGTCGGCGTTCGGCTACCGGAAATCCGCAGACGCTGCGATAATGCCTGGATGACAGGGCTGAGCCTCGCCTTGGCCAATCTAAAGCCGGGGACGGGTAAGACCACTTCAGCGGTCTGGCTGGCACACGTTTTCGCACAGGCCGGGAACAGCGTACTGCTGGTGGACGCGGATCCATCGGGCAGTGCGCTGGAGTGGTCTGACCTCGCGGCCATGGATCCGCACCTGTCGGCGCCCGACGCTGCCTTCCCGTTCCGGATCGTGGCATTGCCGTCGCGCGAACTGCACCGCAGGCTGCCCGAGATCGCCAAAGAGGACGATGTGGTGATCATCGACACGCCCCAGCTCGAGGACCACGCGGCCATCGCCAGGTCGGCGCTGCGTTATGCGGACGAGATCCTGATCCCGTGCGCGCCGAGCCCTATCGAGATCAACCGCACGACCCCGGTACGGGACGAGATAGCGGAGATAGCTTCGGTCCGCGTCGAGCCGGCCCGTTCGGCCATCCTGCTGAACCGTTGCATCGCGCGGGCGCACTCCACCGTCGACGCCCGCGAGGCGCTCGAGCATCTCGGCTACGACGTGCTGGGCACGGCGGTGCCGCGCCGCGAGGTGTATGCGCAGAGCTTCGGCATGCCGATCAAGAACACCGGCAGCGAGATCTGGCGGCAGGTGGCCAGGGAACTGACCGACCGATGCACTCCCCTGTGCTCAGTGCGGTCATGACAAGCCAGCGAGAGCAACGGAAGGCGCAGATGGCCGCCGCGGCGGCCCGGCGCGCAGTGCCCGACGCGCACCCCGCCGGCCGGACGGCGATCCGGTCCAAGCCGGTCAGGATCACCCTTGACCTGAGCCCCGAACTGTACCGGCAGCTGACGGCGTGGGCGGATTCGGCCGCCGTGACGCTCGACGTGCCCCGGGTATCGCTGGCGGACGCAGTGCGGGCGATGATCCGGGTGGCGGCGGATAACCCCGACGACGTGATCGACCGGCTGCGCCGCGACCGCGACCATTAACGAACGCGCGACGCGGGGGGCCCCAGGGCCAGCGCGGCCCGGTGGACGCGCGGGGAGAGCGCGGTGTTTGGCTGGCTGGTCGGCTTCCTTGTGGTCGATGTGGCGCCGTGACGCACGTCGCAGGGTGATGCGGCCAAGCCCGAAAATATCGTGGTCGATCCGGGTTACATGGTTGATCCGGTGCACGATAGGGCCTGTTGCGATTTCCGCGTGGCCTGGGCTCATTCCTTTACATTAGCGAGTTCCAGGTGCCTCGGCAGGCTGCTGTGGCCCGGGTCTGGCCTGGTGGAGGCCGGTTCGAGGGGCTGTGGATAGTTTCCGGGCGTGCTGGCGCCGGCTGTGGGGAAAGTTTCCGCGCCCGGGCCCGGGTTAGGGCAGGCGGGACAGCAGCAGCAGGTTGTGGCACAGCCCGGCGAGCAGGAACTCGCCGGTGGCCAGGGTCAGGCCGCGCATGGAGAACCGGCGCAGCCCGATGAGGTCCTCGATGCTGGCGTGCACGCCCTCGATGTCGGGGGCGCGGCGCTTGTAGGCGGCGCGGCCCTGGGGAGTGCGCAGCCGGTGGTCCATCTTCTCGGTCGCGGTGGCGTCTTCGGGCGGCGGCCCGGCCGCGGGATTGTCCCGGGCGGCCTTGCCCATGCTGGCGCGGTTGCCGGTGGCGATAAGCCGGTCCACGCTGCCGCCGGCGGTGAGGTTGGCCTCGGAGCAGTACCCGGCGTCTTCCACCAGCACGCCGATCCCCCCGGTCATCCGCGCGTGGCAGGCGGTGACGTCGTGGCCGGGATCGGCGGCATCTTCCGCGGTGCACATCCGGGCGTGGCAGCCGGCGACGGGGTGCCCGGGATCGGCGTGCGCGGCGGCGACGACCTGCGCGCCTTTGACCGCGACCTGTTCCAGGCGGGCGGCGTGCACGGTGTCGGCGGCGCAGGAGGAGGCGAACCCGCCCAGCATCAGCCGGTCATCGGCGGCGGCGTCCTGGCAGTTGTACCCCTGCTTCAGCCCGCCGCCGCGGACCGGCATCAGCGCCGAATCCGGGTCGGTGACGTTGCGCACCGGCCTGGGCTTGTCCTTCTTCTTCCCCGTCCCGTCCGGCTCACCGCCCCCGGCCTCGTCCTCCTCTTCCTCCTGCCGCGCGGCGGCGGCTGCGGCCTCGGCGCGGGCCAGCCGTTCCCGCTGCCGGGCCACCCGGCGGACGCCTCGGCCGCACCGGCTTCTTGCCCGCCCGGCCCCCCGCGGCCCGCTTGCGGTCCCACTCATCGACCAGCGCCTGCTGCCGGGCCACCTCGGCCTCCAGGGCGATCCGCGCCGCCTCCACCGCCACGGCCACCGGCGGCCTGGTCACCGGCTTACCGGCGGCCTGCGCGTCCAGCCACGCCTGGCCTGCCGCCCGCCGCGCCGCCTCGGCGGCCTCCCGCTGCGCGGCGAAGTCCGCCAGGCACGCCCGCACCCGGGCCAGCCGCGACCGCCGATCGGCCCACCCCGGCGGCAGCGCCTGCCCGCCGAACAGGTCCTCGCCGGTCTCCGCCGCGTCCGGCTCATCGGCGGCCGCGGCCCCGGCCATGACCGCCGCGGCCAGCTTGCGCAACCCGGCCTCGGTCCGGTTCGCCTCCTTCGACGCATTCGCCCCGATCTTGACCCCGTCCGCCGCCACCACGCTCAGCCGGCCCAGCCCGGCCGTCGCGCACACCCGCAGCACCGCGTAAAACACGTCCTCCATCGGCCCGCCCTCCCCGCAGGCCCGCTGCCGGAACCGGGAGATCGTCGTATGATCGGGCACCAGCCCGGCGCACGCCAGCCGGAAGTGGCATCCACCCGGCACCGCGCCTCGACCGCCCGGGTCGACAGCACCCCGGACAAATACGCGTACGCCAGCAAGGTCAGCAGCATCACCGGGTGATACGCCCGCCGCCCCGCGCGCTCTTCCGCGTCCCGCCCGCCAGCCGCGCCGCCAGCTCCGGGGTGCCCAGCTGCTCAACCGTGTCGATGACCAGCCAGACAACATGGTCCTTCGGCACCCAGTCACGCATATTCAGGGGCAGAAAGGCCCGCTCATCCCGGTCCACCGGAAGGTACCTGTGCGCCATAAACCCTGTTCTAGCAGGCCAAACACCAAAATCTATTTTGACCCCCAAATCAACCACGAAGCCCTGATCAACCACGCTAATTGCTGCTGCAGCCGGTCGTGACGACATGGGCGGCTAGCGCGGGGCGGGAGGCGCCGGGTCAGGTGGCGCGGGAGGCGCGGGCGCGGGCGCGGGCGCGGTTCTTGGCGTCGAGGATGGTCTTGCGCAGGCGCACCGCCGGGGCGGTCACCTCGACGCACTCGTCGTCGGCGCAGAACTCGAGCGCCTGCTCCAGGCTGAGCAGCCGCGGCGGCACCAGCCGCTCGAGCTCCTCGCCGGTGGACTGGCGCACGTTGGTGACCTTGCGCTCGCGGGTGATGTTCACGTCCATGTCGTCGGGCCTGGAGTTCTCGCCGACGATCATCCCCTCGTACACCTCGGTGCCCGGGGGGACGAACAGCGACCCGCGCTCCTGCAGGTTGAACATGGCGTAGGGGGTCGCGCTGCCGGACCGGTCGGCGACCAGGGAGCCGGTCGCCCGGCCGCGCAGGGCGCCCGACCATGGCTCGTACCGCTCGAAGACGTGGTGCATGATCCCGGTGCCGCGGGTCTCGGTCAGGAACTGCGTGCGGAAGCCGATCAGGCCGCGGGCGGGGACTACGAACTCGAGCCTGACCCAGCCGGTGCCGTGGTTGGTCATCGACTCCATCCGGCCGCGGCGCACCGAGACCAGCGAGGTCACGGTGCCCAGGTACTCCTCGGGCACGTCCACCGAGAGCCGCTCGACCGGCTCGTAGATGGCGCCGTCCACCTCGCGGGTGACCGCGGCGGGCCGCCCGACGGTCAGCTCGTAGCCCTCCCGCCGCATCGTCTCCACCAGGACGGCCAGCGCCAGCTCGCCGCGGCCGCGGACCTCCCAGGTGTCTGGGCGCTCGGTCGGCAGCACGGCCAGCGACACGTTGCCGACCAGCTCGCGGTCGAGCCGGTCGCGAACCAGCCGGGCGGTCACCTTGGCCCCGGCCGTCTGCCCGGCCAGCGGCGAGGTGTTCACGCCGATCGTCATCGAGATGGCCGGCTCGTCCACGGTGATCAGCGGGAGCGGGCGGGGATCGTCCACGTCGGCCAGCGTCTCGCCGATCATGATGTCCGGGATACCGGCGATGGCCACGATGTCGCCGGGGCCGGCCGAGTCGGCCTGCACCCGCTCCAGGGCCTCGGTGAGGTAGAGCTCGGAGATCTTCACGCGCTCGATGGACCCGTCGCGGCGGCACCAGGCGGCCTGCTGGCCGCGCGAAATAGTGCCGTTGCGGATCCGGCACAGCGCGATCCGGCCCAGGTAGGACGAGGCGTCCAGGTTGGTCACGTGCGCCTGTAGCGGCGCGCCGGGCTCGTAGCGGGGCGGCGGCACGGTCTCGCGCAGCACGTCGAACAGGGGCTCCAGGTCCGGTGAGCCGGGCATCTCGCCGTCCGCGGGGCGGGTCAGCGAGGCCCGGCCCGCCCGCGCCGAGGCGTACACGATGGGGAACTCGATCTGCTCCTCGGTCGCGTCCAGGTCGATGAACAGCTCGTAGCAGGCATCCACCACCTCGGCGATACGCGCGTCGGACCGGTCCACCTTGTTGACCACGAGGATCACCGGCAGCCCGGCCTCCAGCGTCTTGCGCAGCACGAACCTGGTCTGCGGCAGCGGTCCCTCGCTGGCGTCCACGAGCAGCAGCACGCCGTCGACCATAGACAGGCCGCGCTCCACCTCGCCGCCGAAGTCCGCGTGGCCGGGCGTATCGATAATGTTGATGGTCAGCCCGCCGTGGCTCACCGCCGTGTTCTTGGCCAGGATCGTGATGCCCTTCTCCCGCTCCAGGTCGCCGGAGTCCATCACCCGCTCGGCCACGTTGGCGTTGGCTCGGAACGCGCCGGATTGCCACAGCATGGCGTCCACGAGCGTGGTCTTGCCGTGGTCGACGTGCGCGACGATGGCCACGTTGCGCAGGTCGTCCCTGGTCGCGGTGGCGGTCTGGTGCTGGGTGGGCATGCGTGATTCTCGCTCGTTCGGGTTGGGGTGTGTCACCAGAGCTGGTGACCGCGTCCAGTCTAGTGAACTTTCGCCGAACGGGTCCGGGCGCGTGCCCCGGCACCGGTATCTCTAGGCTGGGATGGTGATGCCTCTCCTGCAGGACCGGGTGGTACTGGTCAGCGGCGGCACCTCGGGTCTAGGCGCCGCGATCGCCCGGGCGGCGGCCCGCGAGGGCGCCCTGCTCGCGGTCACCGGCCGGCGGCGCGAGCCGGGCGAGGCGCTGGCCACCGAGCTCAGTGCCAGCCAGAACGGGGCCAGCCAGTACGGGGCCAGCCAGAACGGGGCCACCCAGAACGGGGCCAGCCAGAACGGGGCGGCCGGCGCTAAGGCGCTGTTCATCCAAGCCGACCTCGGCGAGGTCGAGCAGGCCCGGGCCAGCGTGACGGCGGCCGTGGCCGGGTTCGGCCGGGTCGACAGCCTGGTCAACGCGGCCGGGCTGACCAGCCGGGGCACCCTGCTCGACACCACGCCCGAGCTGTTCGACGCGCACATCGCGGTCAACCTGAAGGCGCCGTTCTTCCTCATGCAGGCCGTGGTGGCCGACCTGCTAGCACGCAAGGCGCCCGGCACGATCGTGAACGTACTGTCCATGTCCGCGCACGGCGGGCAGCCGTATCTGGCGCCGTACGTGGCGGCCAAGGCCGGCCTGGCCGGGCTGACCCGCAACGCAGCGCACGCCCACCGCTGGGACCGGATCCGGATCAACGCCGTGAACATCGGCTGGACCGACACCGAGGGTGAGGACGCCACCCAGCGCCGGTTCCACGGCGCGGGCGACGACTGGCGGGAGCAGGCCAGCGCGTCGCTGCCCATGGGCAAGCTGGGACAGCCGGACGAGATCGCCGACCTCGTGGTGTTTCTGCTCTCGGACCGCTCCGGCGTGGTGACCGGTTCGGTCATTGACTGGGACCAGAACGTGCTGGGCGGCTTCGACTGAGAACCAGCCGCGGACAAGCCTCACGCGCTGGGCGGCGGCAGGTATCCGGCCGACCTGCCACCGCGGCGGCAGGTTAGCCGGAGCAATAAGCGGACTTCCGCCACTCTGGCACCGCCTGTACCAGACCTTACGATGTGAATGTCCCATTCATGCAGCTCCAGCGACATGGCTGGGACATCCACGCCGTATGAATGCGGGTGGCGGGGTGACCTGAATGCGGGTGGCGAGGTGACGGGTCGGCGGCTACTCGCCGGCGCAGGCATCCAGGTCGCCCGGCCGCTTGACGACCTGGCCGATGTGGTGCTGGTGGAGCCCAAGGATGATTTCGTTCACAACGTGGCGGCGCTACGCGCCCTGGTCGACCCGTCCTGGCTGGAGCGGATCTACCTCCCCTACACCGGCCTGCTCGGCCGCAGCCGGGTTATCCGGGACCGGGCCGTCAAGGCCGACGCCGACCGGGTGGTGCTTGCCTCGGGTGCCGAACTGTCCCCCGACTACCTGGTGCTGGCCACCGGGTCCGGCTACCCGTTCCCGGCCAAGAGCGACCTGCCCGTTACCGAGGCGGCGCACGGCAAGGTGCGCAGCGCCCACGCGGCGCCCCACTGCTGCTGCTCGCCGGCCCTCCTCCCCCTAAGGCCGTCTGGCCGGGCAAGCAGGTGACGCTGATCGATATGGCCAGTGACGTGCTCGGCGAGCGGTACCGCCCGGACCTGAACGCCGAACTCCGCCGGCAGCTCACCGGCCTGGGCACCGAGCTGCTGCTGGGCAGCCCGCTGCGGGCTGAGCCGCCGACCGCGGCCGGCGAGCTGGGCACGTTCACGGTGACCACGCAGGCCGGCACCGAGGTGACCGCCGACATCTGGTTCCGCTGCTACGGCGTCGTCCCGGCCAGCGACTACCTGGCCGGCGGCCTAGCCGCCGCGCGCCGCCTGGACGGCTTCGTCGAGGTGACGCCGGAGCTGCTGGTCGCCGGGCAGGAAAGGGTGTTCGCGCTCGGCGACGTGTCGGCCGCGGACCGGAACAAGGGAGCTGGCGCGGCTGGCCGTCAGGCGCCTATCGTGGCCGGCAACATCCGCGCGCTCATTACCGGCCAGGGCGAGCTGGCGCGCTACCAGCCGCCCGCAGCGAGCATCATCGTGCCGATCGGCCCCGACGGCGGCGCCGGGCAGCGGGCGGGCAGCGAGGATCTCCCGCCGAGGCGGTGGCCCAGCTCAAGGGCCGGGACATGATGGTGCAGCGGTTGGCCGAACTGCTCGGGGTGAGCTCCTCGTAGCCGGCCTGGCTTCAGCGCCGCCTGCCCGGGTCGGCCAGCAGGAGCAAGCCGCGCAGGCAAGCATCCAGGATCAGCCCCAGGATCGCGATCATGATGACGCCGGAGAAGACCAGGGCCGTGTTCAGGTAATCACCCGCCTGCATGATCAGGTAGCCGAGCCCGGACGTGGCCGCGATCAGCTCGGCGGCGACGATGCTGGTCCAGGCGCCGGCCATGGAGATCCGCATCCCGGTCAGGATGCCGGGCAGTGCGGACCGGATCTGCACCCGCAGCAGGGTGTAACGGGGTGATGCGCCGAGCGTCCGGGCGCACAGCCGCAGGTCCTCGGGAACCTCGTCAAGCGCGGCGACCGTGGTGACCGCCATGATCGGGATCACGCCGATCATGATGAGGACTTCCTTGGGCACTTCGCCGATGCCGAGCCAGATGATGAACAACGGGATGAAGGCGAGCGGAGGCAGCGGCCTGAGCACCTCGATGACCGGGTCGATCGCGTGCCGGGCGATCCGGCTGGCGGACATGCCGGCCCCCAGGGCCACGCCGATCACGGTGCCGGCGGTGAAGCCGATCAGGATCCGGCGCAGGCTGGTCAGCGCGTCGTACCAGAGCGGCTTGCCCTGAGCCGGGTAGGGCCGGCCGAGGTAGTGGGCGAAGCTGGCCGCGGTCCGGGACACCGACGGCAGGAATACCGGGTCGTTGATCAGCGTGGCGATCAGCTGCCAGAGCGCCGCGAGGATGACCAGGCCGAGCGCGCCGGTGCCCAGGCGGCGGATCCGGGCCCGGCGCCGGGCGCGCCGGTAGGCGGCCAGGTCGGCCCGCTCGTCCTGGTCCGGGGCGAGGCCGCGGGCGAGCGCGAGGTCCACGTCGCCCGCGGGCTCGGTGACGACCTGCTCGCCGGGCGGGAGGGTGCTCCACAGGGACATCAGTCAGCTCCTCAGCGCGGCGCGGATCCGCCGTCTGCCGTTCAGGAAGACCTCGGTGTCGGTGTCAAGGGCATGCCGGGGCCGGCCCAGCGGTATGTCGATGACCTCCCGGATTCCCGGCGGCCGTCCGCCCATCACGGCGACCCGGTCCCCGAGCAGGATGGCCTCCTCGATGTCGTGGGTCACGAAGATGATCGTGGTGCGATGCTGGTCCCAGATGTCGAGCAGGAACTCGTGCATCCGCTCCCGGGTGATCGCGTCGAGAGCGCCGAACGGCTCGTCCATCAGCAGCACGGACGGCCGGGACGCCAGGGCCCGGGCGAACGCCGCGCGGTGCTGCATGCCGCCGGACAACTCGTGCGGGAACGCCTCGCCGAACCCGCCCAGGCCGACCCGGTGCAGGAGCGCGGTGGCCTCGTCCTCGAGTTCGGGGTCGTCCCGCTCGTGCCGCCCGGCGGCCCGCTGGGCGCGCGGGCCGAACAGGACGTTGTTCCTCGTGGTCAGCCAGCCGAACAGCATCGGGGTCTGGAAGAGCATGCCCCGGTCGGCGGACGGGCCGGTGACCGGCCGTCCCCCGACCGTGACGATGCCCTCGTCGGCGGGCAGGGCGCCCGCGATGATCCGCAGCAGGGTCGACTTACCGCAGCCTGACGGGCCGAGCAGGCAGACCAGCTCGCCGGCCCGGACCCTCAGGCCCACCCCGGCCATCGCCACCGTCCGGCGGCCGCCCCGGCGGAACGTCTTGCCGACCGAGTTCGACGACGACCTCGGCGCCTGGGGCGGCCACCGGGGGGGCCGCGGGCGCGGCCGTTCCGTTGGCCTCAGCTCCGTTGGTCTTAGCCGGGGCAGCCACCGGCCAGCGCCTTCTTGACGAACGTGATGTCGACGTGCGCGGCGATCTGCGCCGCCGACGGCGCCGAGGTCAGCCGTCCCTGCGAGACGAGGAACGTGCCCGTCTGCTGGTACGCCCGCACGATGCGGCTATCCGGGTCATGCGGGGTGGAGCCGAGCCAGTACAGCTGGTCGCCGGGCGCGATGAACGGGTAGTCCCTGGTCGCCGCCACGATCTGGTCGCCGGGCACCCCCTGCACGGCCGAACTCGCCGCCAGGTACTTCGCCGCCTGCGGCCCGGTCATGTCCCGGCTGCCCTGGAGCTCGGCGCATACGTAGGCCTGCACCAGCGCCGGGTCGCTCTTGATCACGCTGGTCGCGACCGCGATCACGTCCAGGCCGGGGACGCCGAGCTTGGCGATCTGCTGGGCGTTGACCAGCGAGTGGTAGCCCTTCTTCAGCAGCGCGGTGGCCGGGCTGCCATAGACGTACGCGGCGTCGACCGCCCCGGACAGCACGGCCGCGCCCGCCGCGGTCTCGTCGGAGAACGGCACCACCGTTACCTGGCCAGTCAGGTGCTGCAACGCGAGGTAGCCCAGCAGCTCGTAGTCCTCGGACGAGCCGACAAGCACGGCGACGGACTTGCCGGCCAGCTGGGCAGGCGATGTCACCGAGGCGGGCACGAGCAGCTGGTCGTCGTCGAAGCCCCAACCCATGACGACGGTCACGCCGGTGCCGCTGCCGATGGCCTCGGTGACGGGGGGATTGCCCACTCCGCTGATGGCCTGGACCGCGCCGCTTTTCATCTCGGCGATCGCGGTCACGCCCGCCTCGAACGGCACGTAGTGCAGGTGGGCGGGGATCAGCTTGGCCAGCGAGGCCTGGCTCTCGATGATGCTGTCGGGGCTGGCCACCGAGCCCTGGCTGACCGAGATGGTGAAGCCGGGCAGCGCGGCCGGTCCCGAGCTGCCGCCGGTGGTCGCCCAGACGACCACGCCGACGATCACGGCCAGGACCAGCGCGACCACCCCGTAGATCCGCCGCCGTCTGCGTTTGTATACGGGCAGGCCCTTCCGGGCGGGGGTGCTGGTTTCTGCTGAGGTACTCATGATGTCGTGCCCTTCAGTGGTTCACGCAGCCGGCATAGTAGGCCGAGGCGTCGCCCCGGATCGCGACGCTCGGCCGGCCGTCCACCCCGACCGGCACCGGCCCGGCCACGGTGACGCGCTCGCCGCGCCGGTGCGCGGTGCCGTAGTCCGCGATCGCGTAATGCTGGGTGGCGCGGTTGTCCCAGATGGCCAGGTCGCCCTGACGCCAGCGCCAGCGGACCGTGTGCTCGGGCCGGGTGACGTAGTCCTGCAGCAGGCGGATCAGATCCCGCGACGCCTGCGGAGTGAAGCCCAGCACGGTGCGGGCGAACCCGCCGAGCACGAGTGACCGCTCGCTGGTCTCCGGGTGTACCCGCACCAGCGGATGCTCGGTCTCGTAGACGGTAGAGACGAACTCCTCGTGTGCCGCCGCCAGCGCCGGGTCGACCCGCTCGCCGCGGTTGAAGGTGTGCGCGTAGTCGAAGTCGTTGGTGTGCAGGATTCGGAGCCGGTCGGCCAAGTCGCGCAGTTCCGGCGGCAGGCTCTGGTAGGCGGAGACGGTGTTGGCCCACTGCGTGTCGCCGCCGACCGGCGGGATCACCACGGCGTGCAGCAGGGTGAAGGCAGGCGGCCGGTCGACGAAGGTGACGTCGGTGTGCCAGTAGTTGGCCTTGCCGCCCTTGAGCGAGTCGATCTCCTCCAGCAGCGGCTGACCAGGGGGCGAGGCCAGCGTCGGGTGGCCCAGCGTCAGCGGGCCGAGCCGCTCGGCGAACGCGACCTGCCTGCGGTAGTTCAGGCTCTGGCCGCGCAGGAACACCACCTTGTGGTCCAGCAGGGCCTGGCGGATCCTGGCGATCACCTCGTCGCTCAGGGGCGTGCCGGTGTCCGCGCCGGTGATCTCGGCACCGATGTGGCCAGCCAGCCTGGTGACTCCCACGTGCGTGGTCGCGGTGAGGGTTTCGGGCATGATGAAACGCCTTTCAGTTCAGGAGAGTGGGGGAAGCAGAACTTAGCGCGGGGCGAGCGGACCTTTGAGCGTGCGCATCAGGGGCGCGGGTATCCGGATAGTCAGCGGGCGCGACAGCCCGAGCTGATGATCGTGAGGAAGTCGACGTGGCGACGCCGGGTGCCCTGATAACTCGCCATAACCCGAGCATCGCAACGGATGCCGACTTAGTCAAGTTAACCAACCAAAATAATAGGAATTGGGCGCTGCCCAATTGACCGCTGCTGACATGGGAACTGCTGACATGGGAACTGCTGACATGGGAGCTGCTGAGGCTCATTCCTCCAGCCCCGGCCCGGGTCAGGCGGGCAGGGGGCAGATCTCATGCACCCACGTGCCGTCAGCGCGGTGCCGCGCGTCTTGGCCGGGCTGGATGGGCGCACCGCAGCGGGCGCAGACTCGGCCTGTGGCGTGCAGCTCGTTGCCGTCCCACTCGTCCTCAGAGTCGTCGTCGTGGGGCAGCGGGTGCTTCGCATGCGGGCCCCCGAGGTCTGCCAGCAGGTCCTCTTCGGTTTCTTGGCCTCCGTAGTCGGGCGGGACTGTCACGTGGGCCTCCTCTGGGCGCGATCCGGCTCCTCACCACCAGTCTGGCACCGTGCGGGGCGGAGCGCCTCATCTACGTGCCTCCGGGGACCGGCCGGTTAGGCAGGGCCGTACTTGGCCAGGTACCGCCGGACCTGCTCCAGGTTGTACACCGAGGATTCGCGGGCCCGTTCTTCCCAGGCGAAGACGCACACGGTGGCGATGCCGTCGAAGCCGACCTCGGCCAGGGTGCGGAAGAAGACCTCCCAGTCGACCTCCCCCTGCCCGATGTCCAGGTGCTGGTGGATCCGGGCGGCCGAGCCGGGCGGATTGACGATGTAGCGCAGGCCGGAGGAGGCCCGGTGGTCGAAGGAATCGGCGATATGCAGGTGGGTGAGCAGCGGGCCGGCGTACTTCATGATTCCTTCGATGTCGCCGCCCTGGTGGAAGGTGTGCGGCGCGCAGTACAGGAACGAGACCCAGTCCTGGTCGATGCCGCGGATGAGGTCGATAGCCTCCCGCCCGTCCTCGATGAAGTCGTCCGGATGCGGTTCGAGCACCAGCCGGATTCCCTCGCGCTCGAAAACCGGCAGGAGGTCTTCCATCGAGCGCCAGAACTGGGCCTCGCTGGCCGAGGCGGCCTCGGGCCTGCCGTTGAGCTCGGAGTTCATCACGCCCGCCCCGAGGTCCGCGGTGATCTGGATGGCCCGTTTCCAGTAGCACATCGCGGCCTGGCGCTCGTCCTCGTCCGGGCCGGACCAGCGGTACAGCGGCAGCACCGAGGCGACCTGGACCCCGGCCGCGTCCAGGGCCTTGGAGAACGCGGCGATCTGCGCCTTATCGGCCCGCGGGTGCAGGAAGAACGGCATGAAGTCCTCCCGCGGGGACAGCTCGATGTACTGATACCCGAGGTCGGCCACCAGGCCGGGCAGGTCGGTCAGCGGTACCCGGCGGAACATGTAGGGGTCGAGCGCGATCTTCATTTGGCGTAGAACTCCGGTCGTTCGGTCATGGAGACCGCGGTGCGCTGGCCCGTGCGCAGGGCCTCCAGGGCGGCGTCGGTGACCGCCGCGGCGGCGTAGCCGTCCCACGAACTGGGGCCGGTCGCGGTGCCCCCGGCCACCGCGTTCAGCCATTCCTGCAGTTCGGTGTCGTAGGCCCGGATGAACCGGTCGCGCCAGTCCACCGGGACGCGGCCGCCGTACCGGTTCGCGCTGCGCACAGTCACCTCGCTGACGTCGGCCAGGGCGACGGTGCCGGTCTCGCAGACCACCTCGCCGCGTACGTCGTAGCCGTACCTGGCGCTGACGAACAGCTCGTCGTCGACGAGCGCGCCGCCGGCCATCTCGAGCAGCAGGATCAGCGGATCCTGCAGGCCGTCCGGGGCCTGGCCGGAGCGGCGCGGCGTCAGCACGCGGGCCGCCACGATCTCCTCGCCGAACAGCCAGCGGACGAGGTCCATCTCGTGCACGGCCGAGTCGCTGACGATCATGTCGGTGGTGAAGCCGTAGTCAGGCACCGAGGCGTTGCGGTGCGCGCAGTGCATCAGCAGCGGCGCGCCGAGGCCGCCGTCGTCCAGCGTGGCCTTCATGGCCCGGTAGCCCGCGTCGTAACGGCGCATGAAGCCGACCTGGACCAGGCGGCGGCCCGCGGTCATCTCGGCGTCCATGATGCGCTGGCAGGCGTCGCTGGACGGAGCGAGCGGCTTCTCGCAGAACACCGGCTTGGCCGCGGCGATCGCGGCGACGACCTGCTCCTGGTGGGCCGGGCCCCAGGACGCGACGAGTACGGCGTCCACATTGGCGTCCGCGATGAGGTCCTGGGCGGTGGCATGGACTGACGCGCCGGGCAGGACCGCCGCGACCTGCCCGGCGCGCGCCGCGTCGACGTCGTTGACCGCGGTCACTGACCCGCCGGTGAGCACCTGGGTGATCCGGCGGATGTGATCCTGGCCGATCATCCCCACTCCGATGACGCCGACGCGGACGTTCATGGTTACTCCTCTCCGATGCCGAGGCCGCGCAGGTAGGCGTAGGTGCGCTGGGCGATCGGCTTGGGCTGGCCGAAGTCGCACGGGTACATGTCCTGCTCGACGACCACGAACAGCTCGCGGTCAAGGTCGTGCAGCGTCTTGGCCACGTCCTCGACGACGGGTTCCCCGGTGGGCGGCTCGCAGCTCGCGCCCATGGCCACGGCCTGGCCGAAGGCGAGGCCTTCGCGGTCGGCCTGGGCCACGATGGCCGGGTCCATCTGCTTGATGTGCACGTAGCCGATGCGGTCGGGGTAGCGGTTGATGATGGCCACGTTGTCCGCGTGCCGGTAGGCCAGGTGGCCGGTGTCCAGGCAGAGGTTGACCCAGCGCGGGTCGGTGTCGTCCAGGAACCGCTCGGCCTGGGCCTGGGTCTCCACGTGGCTGTCCGCGTGCGGGTGGAACTGCAGCGCCAGGCCGTACTCGTCGGCCACGATCCGGCCCAGCTCGCCGGCGGCCCGGACCATGGTCCGCCACTGATCGTCGTCAAGCTCGGCGGCTTCAAGGAACGCGCCGCTGGAGTCGTCGCGGTAGCCGGGCACCGGCACGAAGATCACGTGCCGCCCGCCGACCGCGGCGGTGAGCTCGGATACCTGCCTGGTGATCCGCTCGATGTCCGGCCAGTCGCCCGGCCGGTGCAGCCCGCTGAACCCGTGGACGGTGCCGCCGGCCACGGCCAGGCCGCGCTGGCCGAGTTCGTCGGCCAGCCGCGCCTTGTCGCTGGGCAGGTAGCCGAACGGGCCCAGCTCCAGCCATCGGTACCCCACCTCGGCCACCTCGTCGAGGAAGCGCTCCCAGGGGGTTTGCAGCGGGTCGTCGGCGAACCATACGCCCCAGGAGTCAGGGCAGGTCCCCAGCCGGAGGCGCGCCGAACCGCGCGCCTCCGGCCTGTCTCCTATGCTCATCGGGCGTCTGATTCGGTACTGGTGGACGGGTTGGCTGATGCCGAGTTCTTCTACGTCGGCTTCCATGGAACGGCCGAGGTCGGCGACGGCACCGCCCGCGCTTTCCAGCTCGTGGGACAGCTGCTCGAGCTCGCTGCCCCCGGCCATGAGGCCGGTGAGCTCGTCCCTGGTGACCTGGCTCTTCTCGTAGTTGCCGATGGACGCGCCGCGGTTCAGCAGCAGGAACCGGTCCCCTACCGGATAGGCGTGGTGCGGGTTGTGGGTGATGAAGATGACACCCAGGCCGCGTTCGCGGGCCTGGACGATGTACTTCAGCACCACCCCGGACTGCTTGACGCCGAGGGCGGCGGTCGGCTCGTCCAGGATCAGCACCTTGGCGCCGAAGTGGACGGCGCGGGAGATCGCCACGCACTGGCGCTCCCCGCCGGACAAGGTGCCGATGGGCTGGTCCACGTCGCGCAGGTCGATGCCCATCGCCAGCAGCTCGTCCTTGCACATCTTCTTCATGGCCGGTATGTCCATCCGGCCGCGCTTGCGGACCTCGTTACCCAGGAAGAAGTTGCGCCAGACCGGCATCAGCGCCACCACGGCCAGATCCTGGTAGACGGTGGCGATGCCGCGCTCGAGCGCCTCGCGGGGCGAGGAGAAATGGACCGGCGTGCCCTCCACCTCATACGTGCCCGAGGACGGCTCGTGCAGCCCGCCGATGATCTTGATCAGGGTGGACTTGCCCGCCCCGTTGTCACCCAGCACGCAGGTGACCTCGCCGGCGCCCACCTCCATGTTGATGTCGTGCAGCGCGATCACCGCGCCGTAGCGTTTCCCGGCGTTGACCAGCTTGACCAGCGGCACGCCGCTCCGGCCGTTGCCGGCCTGGGGGACCTCCGGGGGGGCGTGGTGCTTGCCCGCCGGAGCGTCTTGGGGGGTACTCATATCGATGCCTCCGCACGGCGACGGATGTAGGTATTCAGCAGGATCGCGCCGAGCAGCAGCGCGCCGACGAAGAACTGGAACCAGTCCGGGTTCCAGCCGGCGTAGACGATGCCCTGGTTGACCATGCCGAAGATCAGCGCGCCGATGGCCGCGCCGACCGCCGAGCCGTAGCCGCCGGTCAGCAGGCAGCCGCCGACGACCGCCGCGATGATGTAGACGAACTCGTTGCCGATGCCCTGTCCGGACTGGATGGTGTTGAACAGGAACAGGGTGTGCATGCCGGTGAACCAGGCCATGAACCCGACCGCCATGAACAGGCCGATCTTCATCCGGCCGACCGGCACGCCGACCGCCCGGGCCGACGCCGGGTTGCCGCCGACGGAGAAGATCCAGTTGCCGATGTGGGTGCGCAGCAGGATCCAGGTCGCGATGATGACGAAGACGATCCAGTACACGACGCTGGTCCTGATGTTCACCCCGCCGATGGTCCAGCTGGCCGAGAACACCTCGCGCGCCGAGTTGAAGCCCTGCAGGGTGGAGATGTCCGGGCTGGACACCTGGTTGGTGATGGTCTGGGTGAGCGCGATGTTCATGCCCTGGAGCATGAAGAACGTGCCCAGCGTGACCAGGAAGCTCGGGATCCCGGTCTTGACCACGATCCAGCCGTTCAGGAACCCGATCAACAGCGACAGGGCCAGCGCGACCAGCACCCCGACCCAGGCGTTGGTGGTGAACTCGTAGCTGAACAGCGAGGCGCACAGCGACGAGGAGATCACCGCGACGCCCGCCGACAGGTCGAACTCGCCGCCGATCATCAGCAGCGCCACCGGCGTGGCCATCAGGCCGTAGGTCGAGGTGACGTACAGCACCGACGAGAACGAGCTGGCGTTCCGGAACGGCGGCGCGATGATGAAGAAGAAGACGTAGATGACGATGGCGCCGGCGATCGCGCCCGCCTCGGGGCGGGCGAGCATCCGCGCCATGGGCGACTTGCGCCCGATCCGCTCGTCGGCTCTAGGCGGCGGGGCGACCGGGGCTTCGGCTGTCTGAGCCATGAATCATTCCCTTTCTGTGCGGCTCAGGGGCGCGGGGTCACCCGAGGGCGCGGGCGACCCCAGCGCAGTCCTTAGCGGGTGCCCGCTGCGGCGTACTTGGCCACCTGGTCCACGTTGCTGGCGTCGACGAACGACGGGCCGGTCAGCACGACCTGGCCGCCGCCGATGATGTTGGCGTTGGTCAGGTACAGCCACAGCCCGTCGACCGACTCATAGCCCTGCAGGTAAGGCTGCTGGTCCACGGCCCACTGCACCTGGCCCGACTTGATCTTGGCGATCTCGGCCGCGCTGGTGTCGAAGGTGTAGAGCTTGGCGCTGCTGTGCGCCTGCTGGAGGGACTGGATGGCGATGAGCGCGAACTGCGCGCCGAGCGTGATGACCGCGTCGATGCTCTTGTTCCTGGTGAGCTCGGCCGACAGCGAGGACAGCACGGCCGAGCTGTCGGTGCCCTTCACGTAGAGCTTGCTCATCGTGCCCTCGGAGCCGAGGCCCTGCTTCACGCCCGCGCACCGGGCCTCGAGCTGGGCCTGTCCCTGCATCTGCACCACGCAGAGCACGTTCTTCTTGCCCGCGGCGGCCAGGCGCTTGCCCGCCGCGACGCCCGCGATGGCCTCGTCCTGGCCGAAGTACTCCATCCCGCCGCACGTCTGGTAGTTGGAGTAGCCCGCGTTGAACATGACCACGGGGATGCCGGCCTGCTTGGCCTTCTGGATGGTCGGGCACAGCGCGCCGGGGTTCGGGTCGGTGACCGCGAGGCCGTTGACGTGGCTGTTGATCGCGTCCGTGATCAGCTGGGCCTGCTGGGTCGGGTCGTCGTTGTTGGAGTACTTCAGCGTGATGTTGTCCTTGGCCGCCGCCGCGGTCGCGCCGTTCCGGATGATGTCCCAGAACGTGTCGCCCGCCGAGGCGTGGGTGATCATCGCGATCGTGTAGTGCTTCGTGTTGGCGTGGCCGGCCGCGACGGCCGTGCCGCCTTGCCCTCGGCGACTCGGCGGCCTTCTTGCCGCCGGTCGCGGAGCACGCGGCCAGGACGAGCGGGAGGACCATGAACAGGGCGATGGCGATGGCCCGTCTTCTGGATCTGAACATCTTCGATACCTCCGGTGAGGATGACTTCTAGGTAGCGGTCGGGAAATGCATGTGCGTACGGTGGTGCTCTTGGTACTCGTTGTCGGGCCAGCGGCTGGTGATGGCCTTGGCGCGGGTGTAGAACCGGATGCCTTCCGGGCCGTGCACGTGGGTGTCGCCGAACAGGGAGTCCTTCCAGCCGCCGAAGGAGTAGAAGGCCATCGGCACCGGGATCGGGACGTTGATGCCGATCATCCCGACCTGGACGTTGCGCTGGAACGTCCTGGCCGCCTGGCCGCTCGAGGTGAAGATCGCGGTGCCGTTGCCGTAGGGGTTGGCGTTGACGATGTTGATGGCCTCGGCGAAGCTGCCGGCCCGCAGCACGACCAGCACCGGTCCGAAGATCTCGTCGGTGTAGATGTCCATGCCGGTGGTGACCCGGTCGAACAGGGTCGGGCCGACGAAGAACCCGTTCTCGTGGTCCTTGACCGTCAGCCCGCGGCCGTCCACCACCAGGGTGGCACCGGCCTGCTCGCCGCGGTCGACGTAGCCGATGATGCGGTCCCGGGCCTGGGGCGTGATGACCGGGCCCATGTCCGAGGCCGCGTCCCGGCCCGGCCCGACGGTGACCTCCTCGGCCTTGGCCTTCAGCTTCGCGACCAGGGCGTCGCCGGCGTCGCCGACCGCGACCACCGCGGAGATGGCCATGCAGCGCTCCCCGGCCGACCCGTAGCCGGCCGCGGTGATGTGGTTGGCGGCGAACTCCATGTCCGCGTCGGGCAGCACCACGGCGTGGTTCTTCGCGCCGCCGAGGGCCTGCACGCGCTTGCCGGCCTCGGAGGCGCGCTGGTGCACGTACTTGGCGATCGGCGTGGACCCGACAAAGCTGACCGCGGCGATGTCCGGGTGGTCCAGGATCGCGTCCACAGCCACCTTGTCGCCGTGCACCACGTTGAAGACGCCCTCGGGCAGCCCGGCCTCGGCGTACAGCCGGGCGATGAAGTTCGACGCGGACGGGTCGCGCTCACTCGGCTTGAGCACGAACGTGTTGCCGGCCGCGATCGCGATCGGGTGCATCCACATCGGCACCATGACCGGGAAGTTGAACGGGGTGATCCCGGCGCAGACGCCGAGCGGCTGGCGGAACGAGTAGGCGTCCACGTCGGTGGAGACCTGCTCGGAGAACTCGCCCTTGAGCAGGGTCGGGATGCCGCACGCGTACTCCACGACCTCCAGGCCGCGGATGACCTCGCCCTTGGCGTCAGAGACGACCTTGCCGTGCTCGTCCGCCACCAGCACCGACAGCTCGTCCAGGTGCCGCTCGATCAGGTCGCGCAGCGCGAACATGATCCGCGCGCGGCGGATCACCGACACGTTGCGCCACTCGGTGAAGGCCTTGGCCGCCGCGGCCACCGCGGCGTCGACGTCGGCCGGCTCGGCCAGCGCGACCTGGGCCTGCTGCTCACCGGTGGCGGGGTTCCAGACCGGCCCGTAGCGGGTCGACGCGCCGGTCGTCTCCGAGCCGGCGATCCAGTGCTGGATTGTGCGGGGCTGGCTAGTGGGCATCCGTGATTTCAGCCTTTCCTACAGGTAAATCCGCTGGCGCGCCTTGGCCGCCTGGTAGGCCGCCTGGGCCTGCTGCGTGCTGGTCAGCGCGGAGGTCTGCGATACCGGCACGTCCCACCAGCTCTCGGAGGAGGGCACTGGGGCGAGCGGGTCGGTCTCGATGTAGATGACGGTGGTCCGGTCCGACGCGCGGGCTTGCTCAAGGGCGGCGGTGAACTCCTTCACCGTCGCGGTCCTGATCACGTCGGCGCCGAGGCTGGCCGCGTTGGCGGCCAGGTCGACCGGGAGAACGTCGCCGTCGAGCAGTCCGGAGGACGGGTCACGGTAGCGGTAGCGGGTGCCGAACCGCTGCGAGCCGAGCGACTCCGACAGCGCGCCGATCGAGCCGAACCCCTGGTTCTGCACCAGGACCACGTTCAGCTTGATGCCCTCGGAGACCGCCGTGACGATCTCCTGGGCCATCATCAGGTAGGACCCGTCGCCGACCAGCACGAAGACCTCGCGGTCCGGGGCGGCCATCTTGGCCCCCAGCCCGCCGGCGATCTCATAGCCCATGCACGAGTAGCCGTACTCGACGTGGTACTGCTTGGGGTCCCGGGCGCGCCACAGCATCTGCAGGTCGCCCGGCATGCTGCCGGCCGCCTGCACCACCACGTCCCGCTCGTCCATGAACTCGTTCAGCGCGCCGAGGATCTCGGTCTGGGCCGGCAGCGGCTGGTGCCCCAGGTGGTAGGCCTGCTCCACGACCTGCCGCCAGTCCGCGTCCGCGGCCTCGATCCCGGCGCGGTACGCCTCATCGGTGTGATAGCCCGCCCCGGGAATGGACAGCGCCTCGGTCAGCGCCTCGAGCCCGGCCCGCGCGTCGGCGACCAGGCTGACGCCCGCGTGCTTGCCCGCGTCGAAGGCCGCGACGTTGAGGTTGACGAACCGCACGTCAGGATCGGCGAAGGCTGTGCGGGAGGCCGTGGTGAAGTCGCTGTACCGGGTGCCGATCCCGAGCACGACGTCCGCCTCGCGGGCGAGCGCGTTGGCAACGGGTGAGCCGGTCGAACCCACCCCGCCGACGGCCAGCGGGTGATCCCAGCACAGGGCGCCCTTGCCCGCCTGGGTGTCGGACACCGGGATCCCGGTCGCCTCGGCGAACGCGCGCAGGGCCGGGCCGGCCTCGGAGTAGACGACGCCGCCGCCCGCGATGACGAGCGGCCTGCGGGCGTTACGGAGCACCTGGACGGCGCGCCGCAGCGCGGCAGGCTCGGGCAGTGGGCGGGGCACGAACCAGGTCCGTTCGGTAAAAAGATCCTCGGGCCAGTCGTGGGCCTCGGCCTGCACGTCCTGCGGGAGCGCCAGGGTCACCGCGCCGGTCTCGGCCGGATCGGTCAGCACCCGCATCGCGGCCAGCAGCGCCGACGGGAGCTGCTCGGGCCGGCTGATCCGGTCCCAGAACCGCGACACCGGCCGGAACGCGTCGTTCACGCTCACGTCGTACGAGCGCGGGTCCTCGAGCTCCTGCAGCAGCGGGCTGGCGGCCCGGGTGGCGAAGAAGTCGCTGGGCAGCAGCAGGACCGGGATGCGGTTGATGGTGGCGAGCGCGGCCCCGGTCACCATGTTGGTGGAGCCGGGGCCGATCGAGGCGGTGCAGGCGAAGGTCTGCAGGCGGTTCCGCATCCGGGCGAAGCCGACCGACGCGTGCACCATCGCCTGCTCATTGCGGGCCAGGTAGTACTTCAGGTCCGCCTCGCCCGTCTGCTGGGCCTGGAGCAGGGCCTGGCCGACGCCGGCCACGTTGCCGTGGCCGAAGATGCCCCAGCAGCCCTCGACCAGCCGCTGCCGCTCGCCGTCGCGCTCGGTGTACTGGCGGGCCAGGAAGCGAACCAGGGCCTGGGCCACGGTGAGGCGCACGGTCATCCGTTGTTCTCCGTCGCTGAGGTCAGGGGCAGCCGCGGGTCGATCGCCTGGTCTGCCCAGGTGCCTCGGATCCAAGCGTGCGCCGGGTCGTCGCAGAACCGCCAGGCGCGCTCCGGCTCGGGGCCGGCCATGACGTTGAGGTAGTACAGGTGGTAGCCCGGTGGGGCCATCGAGGGCCCGTGCCAGCCGTGCGGGACCAGGATCACGTCGCCCGTGCCGACCTCGGCCAGCACGTCGATCGGGCGGGCCGGGGTGCCGTAGACCCGCTGGTACGCGAGGCCCTGGGTCTCGAAGTAGTAGATCTCCTCGAGTTCGGCCTCGTCCTCGCGGGTCTCGTCGTGCTTGTGCGGCGGATAGGAGGACCAGTTCCCGCCCGGAGTGAGCACCTCGACCGCGATGAGCTTGTCGCACTCGAACGCACCGGGCGAGCAGAAGTTGTTGACCTGACGGCTGGCCTGGCCCGCGCCGCGCAACTCGACCGGCACGTCCTCGGCGGGCCCGTACCGGGGTGGCAGGCGGCGCGCGCAGCGGGCGCTCGGGATGGCGAACGCGCCGCCGTCCTGGCTGGACACGGTGACGATGGCGTCGCGCGGCACGTAGCAGAAGTCGCTGACCCGCGAGAACACGCTGCGCCTGCCCTGCAGCCGGAAAATCTGCCCCTCGCAGGTCACCTCCGCGGACCCGGACAGCGGCAGGACCAGGATCTCGTCCTCTCCGGTGGCCCAGGTGTGCGTCCCGCCGGGCGGCAGGGTCAGCACCTTGAGGCCGCTGTAGGTCCAGCCGGCCTGTTCGGGGGTTACCACGAGGGAGAAGGCGCCGTCGGTGCTCGTGCCCTGCCTCAGGTAGAGCTTGTCGTCCAATCTCCTACCTCACCCCCGGACCAGGGAAAGCACGGCGTCCACCGCGCCGGCCACGTCGTCGTCGGGCGGGAAGAGCACCGACCGGCCGATGACGAGCCCGTGTACCGAGGGAATCTGCAGGGCCTTGCGCCAGCGCTCGTAGGCGGCGTCCTGGTCGGCGCTGACCTCGCCGCCGAGCAGCAGAACCGGCAGCATCGAGGCGGCCAGGACCCGTTCCATGTCCTCCACTACCGGCAGCTTGAGCCAGGTGTAGGCCGAGGTGGTGCCCAGCCCGGCCGCCACCGTGATGGAGCGGATCACCGCCTCCGGCGACAGGTCGTTGCGGACCCGGCCGTCGACCCGGTGCGAGATGAACGGCTCGACCATCGCCATCAGGGCGTTCGAGGCCAGGCCGCTGACCGCCCGGGCGCAGGCCTCCATGGTCACCACGGTGGCGGGATCATCGGCGTCGATGCGGAACAGCATCTTGCCGCCGTCGAACCCCATCCGGGCGATGCTGTCCGCGTCGTACCCGGTGAACCGGTCGTCCATCTCGAAGGAGGTGCCGGCCAGGCCGCCGCGGTTCATCGAGCCGATGACCACCTTGTCGTCCAGCGCACCGAGCAGCAGCAGGTCCTCGATGATGTCGGCGGTGCCGAGCACGCCGTCCACGCCGGGCCGCGACAGCGCCAGCGACATCCGCCTCAGCAGGTCGGCCCGGTCGGCCATGGCCATCGGCCGGTCCCCGGCCCGCAGCGCGCCGCGGGCCGGATGGTCGGCGGCGATGATGAAGATCTGGTCGTCCGCACCGAGCAGGGAGTCCCGGCGCCGGCGCCGGGACGCGGCCTCCGCGATGGCCTGCGGGCGGCGCGTGCGCGCCTCCAGGATGGCCTTGAGCTGGTCACGCACTGGTAGCCTCCCGTGGTCCCTCAGCCAGGAGCCCGTCCACCTCGGCCGCCGTGGGCATGGCGTCGGAGCAGGCGAGCCGGGACGCCACGATGGCGCCGGCGGCGTTCGCGAAGCGCATGACGCGCTCGATGTCCCAGCCGGCCAGCAGCCCGTGGCACAGCGCCCCGCCGAACGCGTCGCCGGCGCCGAGGCCGTTCATGACGGTGACCGGGACCGGCGGCACTGTGCTGATCAGGGGGGACCCATCCCCCCAGACCCCCCTTGCGTCACTGGCGAGCACACCTTTCGGGCCCTGCTTGACGACCGCGAGCTTGACTCCGAATCCGTGCAGGGCCTGCGCCGCGGCCAGCGGCTCCCGCTCCCCCACCGCGGTCTCGCACTCTTCGAGGTTGCCCACGGCCACGGTCACGTGCGGCAGTGCCTGCTGGACCCAGCGCCTGGCCTCCTCCCGGGACGACCAGAACATCGGCCGGTAGTCCAGGTCGAGGACGGTGATGTCGTTGCGGGCGCGGGCCTGGAGGGCGGCCAGCGTGGCGGTGCGGCTCGGCTCCTCGGACAGGCCGGTGACCGTCCCCCAGAACACCCCCGCCTCGCGGATGGCGGCCAGGTCCAGTTCCTCGCGGTGGATCTCGAGGTCCGGCGCCTTGGGCAGGCGGTAGAAGTAGAGCGGGAAGTCGTCCGGCGGGAAGATCTCGCAGAACGTCACCGGCGTGGGCAGGTCCTTGACCGGGGTGACGAAGCGGTCGTCGACGCCGTAGCCGCGTAGCGCCGTGTGCAGGAAGGTGCCGAACGGGTCATCCCCGGTGCGGGTGATGACGGCCGTGCGTCTTCCGTACCTGGCCGCCGCGACCGCGACGTTGGACGCGCTGCCGCCCAGGTACTTGCCGAAGCTCTCCACCTCATCCAGGCCGACGCCGACCTGCTGCGGATACAGGTCCACGCCGATCCGCCCCATCGTGAGCACCTCGAATGCGCTCATGCGTTGTCTCTCGCTCGGCCCGGCGCGCCCGTAGGCGCCGTATGTCTACGGTTTTACGCCTGCGTTTCAGTCAGGTCAAGAGTATGTCTTAACATAATTACTTCATCATCTGCTAGCAACTGGCTGAGCTTGGGACATAATGGGATCGTTACCGAATCGACCCCTGCGAGTTGTCCGTGAGCCGTGCCGCCATGCCCATCCAGGTCGACCGGAGCAGCCCGGTCCCCCTCTATTTCCAGGTGGCGCAGCACCTGGAGCAGATGATCGAGTCCGGCGATCTGCCGATGGGAACGCGGCTCGACAACGAGGCCGACCTGGCCGGCCAGCTCGGCCTGTCCAAGCCCACCATGCGGCGGGCGATCGAGTACCTGGTGGGCCGCGGGCTGCTGGTCCGCAGGCGCGGGATCGGGACCCAGGTCGTGCAGGCCAAGATCACCCGAGAGGTCGAGCTGACCAGCCTGTACGACGACCTGGCCAAGACCGGCCGGGACCCGACCACCACCGTGGTCAGCTTCGGCACCGAGCCGGCCTCCGACGCACTCGCGGCCAGGCTCGGCATCCCGGCCGGGGCGGCGGTGTACGTCTTCGAGCGGCTGCGCTACGCCGACGGCGAGCCGCTCGCGCTGATGCGCAACCACGTCCCGGAGCAGCTGATGCGGCTGACCGCGGCGGACCTCGAGAGGCAGGGGCTCTACACCCTGTTCCGGGCGAACGGCATCAGCCTGCGGATCGCCAAGCAGGCCATCGGGGCGCGGGCCGCGACCGCGGCCGAGGCCCGGGCGCTGGGCGAGCGTAAGGGGGCGCCGCTGCTGGTCATGGACCGTTCGGCCTATGACGAGCAGGGGCGGGCGGCGGAGCACGGCCAGCACGTCTACCGGGCGTCGCGGTACCGCTTCGACCTCACCCTGACCGGCTGGTGATCCAGGTCACTCAGACCCGGGGCGCGCTGGTGAGCTGGCTCACTCAGGATCGCGCTGACGCCCGTCCCAGGACCAGCGCGGAATGCGCAGGCCATCAGGCACGTCGTCCGCGGACCGGTGATAGCGGGCCATCGTGGTGGTGGTCGCCCAGGCGAAATAGTCGTGCAGCACCTGCCCCAGCCGGGCGTCGGCGGCCAGCCCGGCGTCTTCCATCGCCTGATCGAAGCAGGCGATGGCCCGGCGGTCCATCTCCTCGTGCGGGCCGTTGCCGCTGTGAATCCGCACGACCGAGGTCTCGTCGCCGTAGCGCCGCGAGTACATCGGCGGCCCGCCGAGAGCCTCCGCCCAGTACGCCGCCAGCCGCTCGGAGTGGTCCGGGCGGTAGCCGTGACTGAACGCGTGGCTCACCTCGTCGTCCGCCATGACCCGCGCATGCCACGCCTGCGCCAGCCGCCGCAAGCCGCCGATACCGCCGGCCGCCTCATACACCGTTGCCACGCCATAAGGATGGCACGCGGGCGGCGGCGGGGCGGGTACCCGGGCTCGTTCGGACTCAATTTCACCCCCTCTGACCTGGGCTAAGACGTCTTAGGCCGGTTACCGGGAGGCTTAGCGGCGGTAGGCCCGGCTGGGTGCCGAAGATAAGGCATTCGCCCGATGCCGGGGGTGGGGCCTTACGGCGAATCTTGAGGATGTGGGGAACCAGAAGGTTCCCCGGGGGCCAAGGAGGAACCATGCATCCCGATTTTCTCCGTGAACTGAACGTCCAACGTGGCCGCGAGATGCGGGAGCGGGCCCACCGGGCCAGGCTCGTCCGGATGATCCGGAAAAGCCGGCACGGGCGTGACCTGCCGCCCGACCAGGAGATCGTCATACCCGCCATCCCCGACTACGTGGACGGATCGTTCCGGACCGAACCGGCCGTCGATCAGGTGGCCGCCGAGGCGGGCCAGGAGCCCGTCGCCCATCACGCCGCCTGAGGCGGCCGTGACCGCCCGGTCCGTCGCCGGCGATCTCTCCGGAATGTCAGACGCTCGTGGGACGCTGACTCCAGAGATGAGCGGGCGAGCGTCCAGTCCCGTCCTGGTCGGGCGGGGTGAGCAGATGGCCGCCCTGGAAGCCGCCTTCGCCAGCGTGCGCCAGGGCGGCGCGTCGGCCGTGCTGCTGGGCGGGGAAGCGGGTGTAGGTAAGTCCAGGCTGGTCAGCGACTTCGGCCGGACCGCAGTGTCGGCGGGCGCCCGGGTGCTGACCGGTGGCTGCCTGGAGCTGGGCACCGACGGGCTGCCGTTCGCGCCGTTCACCGCGGTGCTGCGGGACCTGGTGCACGAGATGGGCGCAGACGCGGTGGCCTCGATGCTGCCCGGCCGGACCACGCGGGGGCTGGCCCGGTTGCTGCCCGAACTCGGCGAGCCGGACACCGGCGGTGACCCAGCCGAGGCCAGGGCGCGGCTGTTCGAGGAGGTGCTCAGGGCGCTGGAGCACCTGACCGGGCACTCGCCGGTCATGCTGGTGATCGAGGACGCGCACTGGGCCGACCGGTCCAGCCGGGATCTGCTCACGTTCCTGATCGGGAACCAGCGGTCGCTCAGCGGCCTGCTCATCGTGGTCACGTACCGCTCCGACGAGCTGCACCGCACCCATCCGCTGCGCCCGCTGCTAGCCTCGCTGGACCGCATCGCCTGGGTGGAGCGGATCGAGGTGCCGCGGCTGACCCGGCGGGACACCAGCGAGCTGACAACCCGCATCCTCGGCCGCGAGCCGGCCGGGGAGCTGGCGGAAGCGCTCTACCACCGGTCCGAGGGCAACCCGCTGTTCGTCGAGGCCCTGCTCTGCTGTGACGGCGAACTGAGCCCCGAGCTGCCGGAATCCCTCCGCGACCTGCTGCTGGAGAGCGTCCGCAGGTTGCCGGAGGACACCCAGGAGGTGCTCCGGGTGGCCAGCGCCGGCGGCGAGGCAACCGGGCACGCGCTGCTCGGCACGGTGACCGGCCTGGACGATGCCGCGCTGACCCGCGCGGTGCGGCCGGCGGTGATCGCCAACGTGCTGCACCCACGGGGTGACGGCTACGCGTTCCGGCACGAGCTGATCCGTGAGGCCGTGCACGAGGACCTGCTGCCCGGCGAGCACGGCCGCCTGCACAGCCGCTTCGCCGAAGCCATCGATGCCGACCCGGCGCTGGTTCCTCCCGGACGGGCCGCCATCGAGATGGCTCACCACTGGCACGCGGCGCATGACTCGCCCTGGGCGCTGATTGGCGCCTGGCGCGCGGCCGCGCAGGCGGGCCGGGCGGTCGCGGCGGCCGAGCGGCTCTCGCTGCTGGCTCGCGTGCTCGAGCTGTGGGATAAGGTGCCGGACGCCGCGGAGCGGATCGACGCAGACCACGTGGGGGTGATCGAGGAGGCCGTCTCGGCCGCTCACGACGCCGGGGAGTACGAGCGCGGTATCGCGCTGGCAACCTCGGCGCTGCGTGAGCTTGACCCTGCGGCCGACCCGGTGCGGGTGGCGAAACTTCTCGTCCGCCGCAGCCACTTCAGGACGAAGCTGGGCCGCAATGACTACGCCAAGGACCTGGAAGACGCCCTGGAGTACGTGCCCGCCGACGTCTCGGCGATGACCCGGATCGAGGTCCTGCTCGCGCTCGCCCACTGCCCGCGCAAGATCACCATCGAGCGCTCCTACGCCGAGGAGGCGCTGGCCTTGGCCCGGCAGGCCGGCGACGAGGCGAGCGAGGCGGACGCGCTGCTGACGCTGGCCTTCTTCAGCGCCAACCCGGGCCAGCAGGCCGCCTCGGGCAGCGGTCCGCTCGAACTGGTGGCGCAGGCCCGTGACCTGGCCGGGCACCGCGAGGCACAGGGCGTGCTGCTGCGCGCCGAGGTCGCCGAATCGCACCTGCTCGAAGGGGCCGGCGAGCACGAACTCGCAGCCGAGGCGGCCCGCCGCGGCACCGAGAGCGCAGACCTGCAGGTGCTGTCCCGCACCTCGGGCAGCGTGCTCGCGGTCAACCAGGCCGAGCCGCTGTTCGCGCTCGGCCGCTGGGACGAGGCGCAGGCGATCGCCAGTCAGGCCATGGACCGCTACCTCGCACCCGGGCCGATGAACCGGGCGCTGCTGCACGTCATCACCGGCTCCATCCGGCTGGCCCGGGGTGACCTGGCCGCAGCGGCGCAGAGCCTGATGACGGCGCGGGACGCACTGCGTCCGGCCCGCTACGAGGATCAGCACCAGCTTCCGCTGGCCCGGCTGGAGATCCTGTACGTGCTGGCCAAGGACGGCCCGGCCGCCGCGCTCACGGCCACCTCGCAGACCCTGAACCGTTTCGAGCTGAGCGCCAGCAGCCCGCGATACGACTGGCCGGTGGTGGTCGCGGGCGCCGCCGCGGTGCTAGCCGGCGTCCGGCTGGCCGGGCTCTCGCACGACGAGCGACTGCGTGACGATTCCGCCGGGATGGCCGACCGGCTGCGGACGGTAGCGGAGAAGCTGGAGACGTTCGGCCCGTTGCAGCGGGCTTTTTCGCTGACCGTCGCGGCGGCCGACGCTTCCTCCGCGAGGCTGATCGCCGCCTTCCCCGGCGGCCCGGGCTCTGGCTCTGTTCTTGGCTCTGGCCCTGGCTCGGACGGCGGGATGCTCACGGCCTGGGATGAAGCCGCCCTGGCCTGGGCCGGGCTCGGCGAGCCCTATCCGCTCGGCGAGACGCTGCTGCACGCGGCCGAGGCCGCGCTGGCCTGCGGTGACCGCGACGGCGCGGCGGAGCGGCTGCAGCGCGCGGCCCCGCTGGCCGCGGCGCTCGGCGCGCAGCCGCTCGGCGAGCAGATCGCCATCCTGGCGCGGCGCGCCAGGATCCCGCTGGCGGCCGGGTCCTCCGACGTGGCCTGGGGCGATCCTGCGGGCGACGGCGAGTTCGGGCTCACCGAGCGCGAGCTCGAGGTGCTCCGGCTGGTCGCGGAGGGGCGCAGCAACCGGGAGATCGCCGGCGAGCTGTTCATCTCGCCCAAGACGGCCAGCGTGCACGTATCGAACATCCTCGGCAAGCTGGGCGTGGCCAGCCGCGGCGAGGCCGCCGCCAAGGCCCACTCCTTCCGCCTGTTCGACCCCGCAGCCGGCGCGTAACTCCCCTCCCGGGCCCGGGCTGGTCCGCGGGCCCGGACTGGTTCGCGGGCCGGGCTGGTTCCCCGGGCTCGGGCTGGTTCCCCGGGCTCGGGCTGGTTCCCCGGGCTCGGGCTGGTTCCCCGGGCCCGGCAGGTCGTCGCGCCGGCTCCGGAGCCGCTTCCGTCACTCTGGCCCTTCCCGTACCAAAACATACGGCGTGAATGTCCCATTCATGCAGCTGGAACAACATGGCTGGGACATTCACGCCGTATCCGCGGATCCTGGCCGGAATCCTGCGGGTTAGGTCCGGCGGGTTCTGAGGGGGTTAGCGGAGGCGGCGGACGGGCGGGGGGTTCCAGCGGCCGTCGAGCACCTCGGCCCGGGGGGCGTAGATGCGCATGGTGATGCCGAGTGGGCCGGGCGGGGCGGGCAACCAGTTGGTTTCCGGTCGGGGCCGGGCGAGGCGTGCTGGATGTAGATGTCCAGCGAGCCGTCGCTGTTGTAGGCCAGCGCGTCCCGGTCGCCGATGGCGAAGCGGTTGATGGCGTTGGCGGCCTGGAAGCCGTGCGCGTCGTACATGGTGATGGACCAGAACGCGTCCGCTGGTGGCAGCTCGCCGGCCGGGAAGTGGCACAGGTAGTCGTAGTCCCCGCTCAGCGGTGCGCCGTCGGCGTCGGCGACCAGGAGCGGGTAGATGGCATCCTCGGGCGGGTTGGCGCCGAGACCGGCCCGGGCCACGATAGCGCGCTTGAGGTAGAAGTTGCCGTACACGCCCGTCGTGTCGGTATTCATCCCCCAGCCGTTGGTCACCCGGCCCAGCCGCGGCATGTTCTGGGTCATCAGCTCCTGCGCGGCCTTGGGGGCATCGTCGAGTGCGGAGCGGGCGGACGCGTCCAGCCGCGCCGGGTCGAAGCTGTCACCGGGCCGCAGCCCGCTCCGGGCGATGCGGTTCAGTACCGAGAAGTCGGTCGGGTGCGGCGGATGGACCTTCATCAGTTCGGCCGCCAGGGTGAAGAAGCCGGTGGCGGGCATCGCCTCCACCTGGTCCAGCGGGGATGTGGTCATGTCCACCGCCGGGTCGGCCTCGAACGGCGGCGGCGGCGCGGGCGGCTGGCCCCACTGCGCCAGCGGGGTGACGGCGAAACCGGCCTGGACCTGATGCACCGCCTCGTAGTCGGCCGGCCCGTTGGTCTGGGTCCGCCCGATGATCCACACGGTGGGCGTCGGGGCGGCCACCGCGGCGACGCCCGCGGGCAGCGAACCCGACCAGCCGGGCGGAGGGTGGCGGCCGCGGCTCCCGCGCGACATCGTCCGGCCCGGGTGATCCGGGCGGAGTGATCCGGGCGCGATCGCGCCAGTCAGCCGCGCATGTCGACGGCGTTGATCCGGACCGGGCGGATGGTGACTTTGACCCGGGACTGGCCGGGCTGATCGTGGGCGCGCAGGTCGGCCTGGTATTTGGCGCCGAGCTTGTCGGCGAACGCGTAGTCGTCATCCGGCGTGATCTCGGCGTCGCCGCGGATCTCGAGGTAGCGGTAGGGCACGGCCAGGTCGAGGAGGAACACCGTCACGGCCGGGTTCGCCCGCAGGTTCTTCGTCTTCTGCCGGGACGTGTTGAGGGAGGTGACGACGGTGTCGCCCTCGGCGAGAAACCAGACCTCCGACAGCTGGGGAAGGCCGTCAGGGCCGACGGTGGCCAGCGTGGCGAAGTCGCCCTCGAGCAGGTCACGGTGGGATGCGGGAATCTCGGGCATGGCTCTCATCGTATGGCCCTCTTGAGCCGCCGCCGCTGGCGGCCTGGATCTCGTGGATGTCCACGTGCGGGCCCAGTTGACCGGATTGAACGCGGAGCGGCGGCGGGGAACTGATCGCGGCTACGGCAGCACAGGCCGCGATGGTGAGCAGCGCAGCGAGGAGCGGACGGTGGTTGTTGCCGGGCACACACAGTAGTCGTTGATGATTTTCGTGATGATGCTTTCTCAGTCGTTATCAACCATCCACAGATCCTGACCACTCGAAGAGTCTCGTCCGGTCATCGGTCCAGTCGGGCGTCATGGTTTTGTTGTTGTCAACTGTCACCTGGACGACCAGGCAATATGAGGAACTGCCACCGAAACGGGATTGCAGGTATCTGGTGTTGCGCTCCCGAAAACCCGGGTCGGTCGGTCAGAGCCCGGACGACTCCCTAGGTGCCCCGGCCGTAGACGTAACGCGCGGGCTGGCGTAGACTCCGAGATAGAATTTGAGTTCGATATTCTGATAGGCTGTCAGGATGGGCACATATATTCCGCCGGGGTGGCCGGCCGGGGTGCATCCGCCCGGCAGCGAGGAGTTCGAGTCCACCGCGGTCGGCTGGCTGCTCGACGTGGTGCCGCCGGACTATCGCCTGCATGGGGTCTTGCGCCGGTATCCGATCGCCCTGGCGACTATGGCCAGGCATCACTCGAAGGCGTGTGTCGAGGGGGCACGGGAGGGATACCGCACCGCCAGGACCGAGCTCGCGGGCGTGCTGCCGCCGCACGCGATCGATACCGTCCTGGCCGCGTACCGCAAGGAGGGCGCCCGGCTTGCCGAGACTGCCCGCGCCGTCGACGTGGTGGAGCGAGCGCTGCGCGGCGAGGTGTTCACGCCGAAGTTGGGCGAGCCGCCGGCCGCGGCAGGACCGGAGGACACGGGAGCGCCGGGCGCCGAGCCGAAGGTGGCGGAGCGCAAAGCGGCCGGGCGCAAGGCGGCGGAGCAGAAGCCGGGCGCGGCCAAAACGGCGGAGCAGAAGCCCGGCGCGGCGACGGCGGAGCAGAAGCCGGGCGCGGCGAAGGCGGCCGGGGGGGCCGGGGGCGAGGCGGAGCGGGGACGGGCCGGGACGCGCCGGAATTCGGCCGGGCGCGGGAGGAGCGATCTGGCCAGGACGTGAGACGATGACACCAGGCCAGCCGGGGGCGGGGCTGCTGGATATGTGAGCAGCATGAGGGTGGTGAGCCAGGTGCCACGGCAAGCCCGGATCCTTCTGGTTGACGACCGGATCGAGAACCTGATCGCGCTGGACGCCATCTTGTCCCCGCTGGACCAGATCCTGGTATCGGTGCAGTCGGGCCAGGCGGCGCTCGAGGCGTTGCGCCAGGATGAGTTCGCGGTCGTGCTGCTCGACATCCTCATGCCGGGGATGAGCGGCCACCAGACCGCCACCCAGATCAAGAGCGACGTCAGGACCCGGGACGTGCCGATCATCTTCCTGACTGCGGCGGTCGCCCAGCCCGAGCAGACCTTTCTCAGCTACGCCGCTGGCGCGGTCGACTACCTGGCCAAGCCGTTCGATCCCGGGGTGCTCCAGGCCAAGGTATCGGCCTTCGTGGACCTCTACCTGAAGGCCAGCCAGCTTCGCGAACAGGCCGAGCTGCTGGGCGGCCGGCTCGGGGAGGTCGAGGAGACGCTGGCCGCGCTGTGCTCGCTGCCGGCGGTGAACCGGGACGCCGAGGCCACGCAGCTGGCCGCGCGGCTAGCCGGGCGGGTCGACCGGCTGCGAGACGCCTGCGACGCTCTCGGCGCCGGGCAGCCTGGCTAGTGGTGACCAGCCGTCGCGCGGCGCGTAGGACCTGACCACCCGGGCCGGGACGCCCGCCGCCACGCACTGGTCCGGCACCGTGCCGCGCACCACCGAGCCGGCCGCGATGACCACGTTGCGACCGACGCAGGCGCCGGGCAGCACCACCGCGCCGGCCCCGAGCCAGCTGCCCGAGCCGATGCGGACGGCGGCGTTCAGCGGCATCTGCCTGCCGATCGGGATGTCCGGGTCAGCGTAGCCGTGATTCTGGTCGGTGATGTAGACGTACGGGCCGGTGAACACGTCGTCCCCGATGACCAGCGAGTGGTGCGCGACGATGTGGCTGCCGCGGCCGATCACGCAGCGGTCCCCGATCCGCAGCACCGGCAGCGGGCCGAGGTCCTGGCCGGGCACCATGCCGGCGGACAGGCTCACCTGGGCGCCCATGATGGTGTCCTCGCCTATCGTGATCCAGCGCTCGCCGAACACCGTACCCTGCGGGAAGGCTGCCACCGTACCGCGGCCGAACGCGGCGAACTTCCGCCCGGCCGGGGTGTCCGTGGTCACCACGCCGGACCGCTGCGCCGTTTCCCAGCTCCAGTGCACCGCCCGCCAGCGGAGCTCGCGGAGCCAGGACCCGCCGCTCATCTGCTGGCCGGAAGCGGGGACGACGCGGTGCCTGCCGAGGCTGAGGCGGCCAGCTGGCCGCAGGCGCCGTCGATCTCGCGGCCCCGGGTGTCCCGGACCGTGACCGGGACACCATGCGCCTCGAGGCGGCGGACGAACTCGCGCTGGGCGGCGGGGCGCGAGGCGGTCCACTTCGACCCGGGCGTCGGGTTGAGCGGGATCAAGTTGACGTGGGCGAGCCGCCCGGCCAGCAGCGAGCCCAGCAGATCGGCCCGCCTGGCTTGATCGTTGATGTCCCTGATCAGGGCGTACTCGATGGAGACCCGGCGGCCGGTGGTGGCGGCATAGGCCCAGGCGGCGTCCAGTACCTCGGCGACCTTCCACCGCCGGTTGACCGGCACCAGCGTGTCGCGCAGTTCGTCGTCCGGGGCGTGCAGGGACACGGCCAGGGTGACCGAGAGACGTTCGGCGGCCAGGCGTGCGATGGCCGGGACCAGGCCCACGGTGGAGACGGTGACCGAGCGCTGGGAGATGCCCATACCCTCGGGTACGGGGTCGGTCAGCCTGCGGACGGCGGCTAGGACACTTGAGTAGTTGGCCAGTGGCTCCCCCATGCCCATGAACACGATGTTGGACACGCGGCCCGGTCCCCCGGGGATCTCGCCGTCCGCGAGCAGCCGAGCGCCGGCGACTACCTGCGCGACGATCTCGGCCGTGGACAGGTTGCGGGTCAGGCCCGCCTGCCCGGTGGCGCAGAACGGGCAGGCCATCCCGCAGCCCGCCTGCGAGGACACGCACATCGTGACCCGCTCCGGGTAACGCATCAGCACCGACTCGACTAGCGCCCCGTCGAACGTGCGCCACAGCGTCTTGCGGGTGGTCCCGCCGTCACAGGACAGCTCGCGTTCGGCGGTCAGTAGCTGGGGCAGCAGCGCCTGAGCCAGCGGGTCGCGGGCGGCCCGCGGCAGATCGCTCATCTGGTCGGTCCGGTCGGTGTACCGGCCGAAGAAATGCCGGGACAGCTGGCTGGCCCGGAACGGCGGCTGGCCGAGCCCGGTGACCACGGCACGGCGCTCGGCCAGCGGCAGGTCAGCCAGGTGACGTGGCGGCCGTCCGCGGCCGCCGGACGGCCGGCGGCCGGCTAGGACAAGGGGCACCGGCCCGGCGGCCCCATCTGGGGCAGCGGGATCTGGCGCCGGTGAGGTGGCGGACACCAAACCAGGATAGGGCGCAGGTAGAGCCGCTGCGGTTTCGCGGCGCTGGATGGTCTGGCTTGTGCGGCGGGCCGGAGTCAGTACATTTCATGTCATGGGCACGCCGGTCACGCTGCTGGAAAGTTCCAGCCCGTACGGGAGCCGCCGGGTGACCGTCGAGTACGACGGGCTGACCACGGCCGCCTACCTGCACGATGACACCTCGGTGGTATCGGCGACCTGGATCGCCAACCACCGGCCCGCAGCTGAGTCCCTCGACCAGGCCCGGCTGGACGCCGGGCGGGTGCCGCTGATGCCGGCCGCCCTGGTCAAGCACCCCGGCGGCCGCGGTTCGCTGCAGGGCTCCGCGCTGCACGCCCTGTGGTTCGAGGAGGGGGACGGGGTCGCGATCCTGGAGAACGGCCAGCCGGTCGCGGTCATCGCGGGCTGGTCCGACATGGACCGCGGCATGCCCGGCTACAGTCGCGACGTGGTCGGCCAGACGCCGTTCGGCTGGCCGCTTGACGAGGCCATGGAGGGGCTTGCACCCCGGCTGGAGCGGTCCCGGGCGTACTGGCGCTGGCGGCAGTCGGCCGACGGGTGGGATCAATTCCAGCAGGCCCTGCTCGGCCACCTGCAGGTCAGGATCGGGCCGGGCGGGCACTACTGGGACGCGTCGGCTGGTCAGCAGCCGCCAGCCGGCGTGACCGAACGGCCCCCGGAGCCCAACCGCCCGTACACCATCCTGTCCACGGTGGGCATGAGCTGCCAGCGGATGCCCGCCGTCGAGCAGGTGCTCGACGACCCGAGCGGATACGCCAGGATCGAGCTTGCGCTCGCGACCACGCTGCCCGGCGCGCAGGCGGCCCGGGTGTTCGGTTGGCTCGCGACCTATCCGTGGCGCGCGGTGACCTGGTTCGGCCCCGGGCACAGCGTCCGCTGGTACCACCAGCCCGCGACGTTCCCGCTGGGCGGGAACCAGGGCTACGACGCGGTGCTGTTGCTCGACTCGCCCGGCTCGCTGCCCGGCCCGCAGCCGCCTGACCTGTCCGGCTTCACCTTCGGCGGAGACCCGGTCCGGTGGCTCTGGATCGTCCCGATCTCGGAACGGGACCGCCAGCTAGCCAAGGAGCACGGCTCGGTCAGCCTGGTCAGCCGGCTCGCCGCCCAGCAACGGAGCTGGGTCGCGGGTTGACTCCGTGCACGTGCACGTTAACGCCGAGGAGCACCAGCCACCAGAGGAAGACCGCCAGCAGCGCGCTGGCGAGGATCTTGAGCCAGCCGAAGGACGCGTAACCGCGATCCCAGGCCACGACCAGACCGATGAGGATGTAGATCACGATGAACAGGTGCCTGAGCCGCCACATGGTCACTCCTATGACATGAGCCAGGACTTGCCGCCATAAGCTGCCCCGGGCGGGGCGGCCAAACTAGCCGACGGGAATGAAGAGGTAGAGCAGCAGCCATACCACCGGGGCGACGAGCAGGAGCGAGTCGAGGCGTTCCAGGATGCCGCCGTGGCCAGGCAGCAGGGTGCCCATGTCCTTGATGTCCAGGTCCCGCTTGATCATGGATTCCACCAGGTCGCCGAGGATCGCCGCGAGCACCGCCGCGGCCCCGGTGAGCAGCCCCTGCCAGGCGTGGCCGTGCAACAGGAGCGTGAGGCACAGCCATCCCGCGATAAGGCAGGCGACGACGGAGCCCGCGAAACCCTCCCAGGTCTTCTTCGGGCTGATGACCGGGGCCATCAGATGGCGGCCGCCGCGGCCGAGCGTGATCCCGGCGAAGTAGCCGCCGATGTCACTGCAGATGGTCAGGATGATGAAGGTCAGCACCCGCCGCGCGCCGTCGGCGGGAGACAGCATGGCGGACACGAACGTGGCGAGGAACGGCAGGTAGATCACCGCGAAGACGCCCGCGGTCACGTCCTTGACGTAGCCGGAGGGGCCGCCGGGCAGCCGCCAGGCGAGGATGACGACCAGGGTCAGCGCGAGCGCGGCCAGCGCGGCCTGGGCCCCGATCCAGTACATGCAGGTCACCATCGCGGCGCCGCCGGCGACGATCGGAATCACCGGGATGGCGATGGCGCGCTTGCCGAAGGCCCCGGCTAGTTCGGTCAGGGCCACGATGATGGCCGCTCCCATGTAGATCAGGAACGTCGCCTTGACGGTGAGCAGGGTGAGCAGCACCAGTCCGCCCAGGCCCGCGCCCACGCCGATCGCCACCGGGAGGTTGCGTCCCGTTCGCCCGGGCCGGGGGGGCCCGGGCTGGGGGGCTACGGGGGGGCGGGCAGCCCCTCCCCCGGGGGGGATGGGGGGGCCGGGAGCCCCCCCATGATCGGGGGGGGTTTGGGGGGGGTCGTCCCCCAAGGGCGGCGGCGCGGGAATCCCAGGCCCGTTCGGTACCTGCGGGCCCTGACCGGTCTCGGACGGTCCGCCTGGATCGGTGGCCACCTAGACCTCGAGGAGCTCGGCTTCCTTGTGCTTGAGCAGCTCGTCCACCTGCGCCTCGTAGGTGTGGGTGAGCTCGTCGAGCTCGCGCTCGGCCCGGCGCACGTCGTCCTCGCCCGCGTCCCCGTTCTTGATCATCTTGTTCAGCGTGTCCTTGGCGTGCCGCCGGATGTTCCTGATCGCGACGCGGCCGTCCTCGGCCTTGTGCCGCGCGGTCTTGATGTACGCGCGACGGCGCTCCTCGGTCAGCTCGGGCAGCACGATCCTGATGATCGTGCCGTCGTTCGCCGGGTTCACGCTCAGGTCGCTGTTCCTGATGGCCCGCTCGATGGCCGCCAGCGAGTTCTTGTCGAACGGCTGGATGATCACCATCCGCGGCTCGGGCACATGGAACGAGGCCAGCTGGTTCACCGGGGTCTGCGTGCCGTAGTACTCGACGGTGATCTTGCTGAACATCGCCGGGTGCGCGCGGCCGGTGCGGATGACGCTGAACTCTTCCTTGGCGACCGAAACCGCCTTGTCCATCTTCTCCTCGGCTTCGAAGAGGGTGTCATCGATCATTGTTCGGCTCCGTTGTACTCGCCATGCTCTAGCGAGCTTAGCTGTCCGCCGGCCTCGGCCCGCATGATCCTCGTGCTATTCGTCCTTTTCGTCATCATCGAGGCGGCAGATCAGCGTGCCGACCTCTTCGCCGCGGATGGCCCGGACGACGTTTCTCTCGCCCATGAGGGCGAACACCACGACCGGCAACCCGTTGTCCATGCACAGGCTGACCGCCGTGGTGTCCATCACCTTCAGCCCACGGCTCAGGTACTCACCGTAGTCCAGCCGCTTGAACCGGACCGCGTCCGGCGTGGTGTGCGGATCCGCGTTGTAAACGCCGTCGACCTTGGTGCCCTTGAGAACGGCGTCGGCGCCGATCTCGAGAGCTCGCTGCGCGGCGGCGGTGTCGGTGGAGAAGTACGGGGCGCCCAGGCCTGCCCCGAAGATCACCACCCGGCCCTTCTCGAGGTGCCTGACCGCCCTTCTCGGGATATAGGGCTCGGCCACCTGGCCCATCGTGATGGCGGTCTGCACCCGGGTCTCGACGCCGCGTTGCTCCAGCACGTCCTGCAGGGCCAGGCAGTTGATGACCGTGCTGAGCATGCCCATGTAGTCGGCGCGAGCCCGGTCGATGCCCCGTTCGGCCAGGGCCGCGCCGCGGAACATGTTGCCGCCGCCGACCACGGCGGCGACCTGCACGCCGTCCTTCACCGCAGCGATGATCTCCGCCGCCAGGTGGGCCACCACGTCCGGCGAGATGCCCAGGGGCTCGGCCCCCGCAAACAGCCCGCCGGACAGCTTCAGCACCACCCGGCGCCAGCTCGGATGGAGCACCCCCGGTGGTCCGGATTCCGGCATCAGGCCCCTTCTGTTGTGGTGTGCCTGGCTCCGGGCTGGCCAGGCTGCTTCGGCCTGGTCTCAGGCCTGGTTTCAGACCTGGCCGACCTGGAACCTGGCGAAGCCGGTGACGGTGACGCCGCTGCGCGCCAGGACCTGCTTGATCGCGATCTTCTGGTCCTTCACGAACGCCTGCTCGGTGAGCACCACGTCCTTGAAGTAGGCGTTCAGCCTGCCCTCTACGATCTTCGGGATGGCCTGCTCCGGCTTGCCCTCGTCGCGGGTGATCTGCTCCGCGATCCGGCGCTCCTTTTCCACGACGTCGGCCGGGACGTCCTCGCGCTGGGTGTAGAGCGGCCGCATCGCGGCGATCTGCTGGGCCATGTCCGTGCCGACCTCTGCGTTCTCCTGGTCCAGCTGGACGAGCACGCCGAGGGTCGGCGGCAGCGCCGCGTCGCTGCGGTGTAGGTACGACTTCACGTAGCCGCCGTCGAGCCGGGCGAACCGGCCGAGCTCGAGCTTCTCCTTCAGGCTCGCGCTGGCATTGTCGATGAACTGCTCGATGGTGGTGCCTGGGCGGACCTCGGTGGTCAGCAGCGTCAGGCGGTCGGCGACCTTGGTGTCGATAGCGGTCTTTGCAATCGTGGCAGCGGTCTGCTGGAACAGGTCGGTCTTCGCGACGAAGTCGGTCTCGCAGTTCAGCTCGACCAGCACGCCGGCCTGGGTGCCGTCGAGTTCGGCCGCTACCAGGCCGTTGGCCGCGGTGCGGGTGGCGCGCTTGTTCACGTCCTTGGCACCCTTGAGCCGGAGCAGCTCGACCGCGGCGTCGAGGTCGCCGCCGGCTTCGGTGAGTGCGTTCTTGCAATCCATCATGCCGGCGCCGGTCTGCTCGCGGAGCCGCTTCACGTCAGCGGCGGAAAAATTCGCCATGTCCTCGTCTCTCGCTATGTCCTAAGTTCGACGTCCTGATTCGCCTCTACTCGGCGGAGGTCTCGCCGGGCTTGGCTGCCTCGGCCGTCGGCTCTGCGGCCTCTGTGGTCGCCTCCGCGGCCTCTGTGGTCGGCTCCGCGGCCTCGGCGGTCGGCTCTGCGGCCTGGGCGGTCGGCTCTACGACCTCGGCGGTAGGCTCTGCGGCCTGGGCGGCCTCTACGGTCGGCTCGACGGCCTGGGCGGCCTCGGCGGTTTCCGCAATGTCCGTCAGGTCGTCGGCCTCGTCGGCAGCCGCGGCCTCGTCGGTGGTAATCGCGGACTCGGCGTTGATCTCCGGGGTGGCCTCGGCCACAGCCGCGGCCACCTCCGGCGTGTCAGCCAGAGTGACCTCCTCAGCCGCCTCAGCCGGGGCGGCCGCGGGGGCGGAGCCCTCCAGCAACTCGCGCTCCCACTCGGCCAGCGGCTCCTCGGTGCCCAGCTGGTCGCCAGTCGGCTTCTCGTCGCCCGAGGCCGCACCCGCGCGGGCGATCAGGCCCTCGGCGACCGCGTCGGCCACCACCCTGGTCAGCAGCGCGACACTGCGGATCGCGTCGTCATTGCCCGGGATCGGGTAGTTGACCTCGTCGGGATCGCAGTTGGTGTCGAGGATCGCCACCACCGGGATGCCCAGCTTGCGCGCCTCGCTGACCGCGATGTGCTCCTTCTTGGTGTCCACCACCCAGATCGCGCTCGGCACCCGGGACATGTCCCTGATCCCGCCCAGCGTCCGGTCGAGCTTGTCGTGCTCGCGGCGCAACTGAAGGAGTTCCTTCTTGGTCATACCAGAGGCAGCCACGTCGCCGAAGTCGATCTCCTCGAGCTCCTTGAGCCGCTGCAGTCGCTTGTACACGGTCGAGAAGTTGGTCAGCATCCCGCCCAGCCAGCGCTGGTTCACGAACGGCATCCCGACCCGGCGCGCCTGTTCGGCGATCGCCTCCTGCGCCTGCTTCTTGGTGCCGACGTAGAGGATGGTGCCGCCGTGCGCGACGGTCTCCTTGATGAACTCGTACGCGCGGTCGATGTAATCCAGCGACTGCTGCAAGTCGATGATGTAGATGCCATTGCGCTCGGTGAAGATATACCGCTTCATCTTCGGGTTCCAGCGCCTGGTCTGGTGACCGAAGTGGACGCCGCTCTCGAGGAGCTGCTTCATGGTGACGACCTGAGCCATGGGGCACGGTCCCTTTCCTTCGTGCGCCGCGCGCTCGGGCGCACGACGCTGCTCGGTTGCTTCCTGGTGCCCGTGACATGACGCGCCTGCGGTCGGCCTGGCGGCCGACGGACCGAGCGGCGCGTCCCGCCGGGATGCTTATCCGTCATCCCGGAGAGCAAGCGGGCACGCGATTTCGGCCGCCGGGCACGCACCATCGTGGCGCGGCTCTAGCGACCGTTGCTAAGAATACTGGACGCTGTCACCTCGCCGCGCATTCCCTGGGCTTTGGCGTCCAGACGTCCAGGCGTCCTGGCGTCCTTGCGCTCCGCCGGGCTGACGGCCGGGCGCGGAGCCGGCAGCCGGGCGCGGAGCGGTCCTGGACGGGGCATGGCTGACGGCGGCTTCGGGCTTGCGGGCTGACGGCCTGACGCGGAGCGGGCAATATGGCGCGAGAGCGGACAGTCCGGCGCGAGAGCGGACAGCCCGGCGCGAGAGCGGGCATAAAGTGGACACCAGGCACTCTGGTATCACCCGCACCAGATCATTCGATGTGGATGTCCCATTCATGCAGCTGGAACGACATGGCTGGGACATTCACGCCGTATGCGCGGGGTGGAGCGGGACGAGCGAGTTGGTATCACTAGTCACGAAAGTGCATCGCGAGCGCAGAAACACCAACGGTGAGCGTCCGGCCACCCTAAGGGACGGCCGCTAGGCGCGGGGGTGGGCCTGACGGTAGCTGGACTTGAGGCGGTCGATCGAGACGTGGGTGTAGATCTGGGTGGTTGCGGGCGAGGAGTGGCCGAGGATCTCCTGGACGCTGCGCAGGTCGGCACCGCCCTCGAGGAGGTGGGTCGCTGTGCTGTGGCGGATGCCGTGCGGACCCGCGTCCCGGGTCGTTCCGGCCTCGCGCAGCCGCTCGTGCACGACGCGGCGCGCCGTGCGCGGGCCGAGCCGACCGCCACGGAAACCGAGGAACAGGGCGGGCCCGCTCGCCGCGGTGACGAGGGCGGGGCGGCCCGCGTCCAGCCAACGGGTCACCGCACGGAGCGCGGGCACGCCGACGGGCACGGTGCGTTCCTTGTCGCCCTTGCCCCTGACCCGGACGGTGCGGCGGCCCTGGTCGAGGTGGCTTATATCCAGTCCGCACAGCTCGCTGACCCGGATCCCGGTCGCGTACAGCAGCTCAAGCACAGCGGAGTCGCGGAGGGCTACCGCCGCCTCGATCTCGGCCGGCGGCCCGGGCGCGCCGGGCTCGCCGGATGGGAGGCGGGCCGAGGAGGCCCGGCCCGCGGCCTGGTCCAGGCCAGTCAGCACATTGGCCATCTCCTCCTGAGGCAGCACATGCGGCAGGGTACGGCCGGTCTTCAGCGTTCCGAGCTGCGGGCCCGGATCGCTGGCCAGCCAGCCTCGGCGGTGCGCGAAGGCCGTGAACGCCCGGGCCGCGGCACCGCGCCGGGCCAGCGTGGACCGCGCCGCGCCCGACTCGTGCTGGACCGCCAGCCAGCCGCGAAGTTCGGCCACGCCCAGCTCTTCGAGTGTGCCGATGCCCTGGGCGCTGGCGTATCCGAGCAGCGAGGCGACATCGCCGGCATAGGCGCGGACGGTATGCGGCGACAGCGAGCGCTCGGATCGAAGATGGCGCTCGAAGGCAGCCAGCACCGCGGCCAGTGCGGGGGCCAGCGCGCCGGGCGGCAGCGCGCCGGGCACCAGCGCGCCGGGCGGCAGCGCGCCGGGCGGCCCGGCGGCTTGGTCGGCATCCTTCATCAATTTCAGTGTGCACCTCCGGCTCCCCGCGAGACAGGAAAAGCCAGGTGACACGCTAATCGCGAGTACTTTCGCATACCGACACTCCGATCGAACTGAAGTTTGACACGAGGAATTACTTGCGGCAGGGTGATCCATGCGTTCACCACCGAGGTCTCCGGCATCGCGACGGCAATGCCAGCCAAGGCCGCCGAACGCGCTTGCAGCAGCGCCTAGAGAGGGATCGAGCATGGGTCAGAAGACTGTCCGGTTCAGCGACCTGAGCGGCCAGCTCATCATGCATGACGACGCACTCGCACGCATCGTGGTCCACGAGCACCCTGAGCTCGGCGACGGCCCGGTCGAGATCGAGGTACTCACCGACGAAGCCGAGGCCATGGAGGAGGCCGCGCTGCGGGTCGCGGTCATCGACCTCTACCTGCCAGACGATATCGAGCCGCGCCGCATCGTCATGGAGGCCGATGCCTTCGACAAGCTGGCCACGCACAGCTCCATGGCCGAGCTGCTCACCGCCGCCCGCCCGGTCAGGCGCAACGCGAGGTCATCGGGGGCCGGCGGCTCGCGCGCGGACCGCCTCGACTACGCCACCCGTGAGCACGCGGGTAAGCCGCACAAGGGCAAGATCACCGACACCGAGAAGCAGCTGGTACGCGACCATCTCGACGAGATCAACGACCGCCTGGCCGGGCAGGGGCTCCGGATGATCAGCCTCACCGATCCAGAGCATGTCGAGCGGTACAGCCTGCAGGACCTGGCCAGGGAGCGAAACCTGGAGCTCGAGTTCGGGTTCAGCGAGGAGGCCGGCATCGAGACCAGGGTGGACGCCAAGGTGGCGTGACGCCACCACTCGTATTGCCCGCCGCCCCGGCTCGGCCCCGGTTAGCCAGCCGGGGCGGTCAGCCCGGTCAGCGGCGGTCAGCCCAGTCAGCGGCGTCACCGGACGATCTCGACCAGCAGAACCCAGGCGTTGCAGACCGCGCCGACCGTTCCGAGCAGCGCAGTCGCGGCAAGCAAGTAGAACCCGCCGCCACCGTGCAGGATGAACGAGAAACCGGCCACGGTGCACGGAACGGTGGCCGCCGCGGTGCCCCCCATCCGGGAGACGGTCCACAGCAGCGGGTCGGCACGGTTCTGGCGCCGGTAGCTGAGCTGGCTCCGGACGGTGAGCACCAGCATCGGCACGAGCACGATCAGGATCTCCAGGCCGAGCAGGCGGGTGCTCTGCGGTATCAGCGCGAGAGCTGAGCTGACCACTACGAGCAGCAGCGTGGCCAGCGTCTCGGCGGCCCGGGCCGGGAGGAACCTGGCGGCCTTGAGTATCCGTCGAGGTTGATCGAGACCGCGACGAACAATAGGCCGGTGAGCCCGGCCGCGGCGGCGATCATCGCGGTGAAAAACGGCACCCAAACGGCCGGGTCATAAGCCCGCATCACAAGCACTTCCGGTAAGAGGGGCTGCCCTGAGCACGAACGGTAGCAGGCCACATGGGCCTCAGCGGCCGCGGTAGGTGGTCAGGGTCTGCGCAGACGCCAGCCGCGATCGCAGCGTTCGATGAAGCCGTAACCGGCCAGCCTCCCCAGGCAGCGCAGCACGGTATCGAGGTCAACGCCCGCCTCGACCGCGATCGTCGAGGTTCCCGCGCCACCGCGGGCGGGCAGCGCATCGAGCACCCGGGCGCTGTCCGGATCGAGGTCGTCGCGGCACGGCGCGCGGCCGGCACCCTGATCCGGCCGCCAGGCCCGGTCCGGGCCGCCGGCCGACGCCAGTGCGTCCGGGGTACCGAGCGGCGAGAGCAATTCGATGATGTCGGCGGCACGGGTCACGCAGCTCGCGCCCCACTCCCTGATGATCCGGTGGCACCCGGCCGACTGGGCCGAGGTCACCGGCCCGGGCACGGCCATTAGCGGCTTCCCCAGGTTGGCGGCGTGCCGTGCGGTGTTCAGGGCGCCGCTGCGGTCGCCCGCCTCCACGATCACGGTGCCGCAGCCGAGCGCGGCGATGACCCGGTTGCGAACCAGGAACCGCATCCTGGCCGGGTGGCGGCCCGGCGGCCACTCGCTGATCACCAGGCCCTGGGCGGCGATCGCGCCGAACAGGTCCGCGTGGCCCGCCGGGTAGGGATAGTCGACGCCGCAGGCCAGCACCGCGATCGTGACCGCCTCCGCGGCCAGCGCGCCGCGATGCGCAGCGGCGTCGATGCCGTAGGCCCCGCCCGAGACGAGCGCCCAGCCCCGTTCGCCGAGGTCGGCGGCCATCTCGCCGGCCACGTGCCCGCCGTAGCCGGTGGCGGCCCGCGACCCCACCATGGACACCGACCGCGAGCTGGCAAAGCGCAGGTCTGCGTTCCCGCGCAGCCACAGCGCGTACGGGCGGTCCTGGGCGAGCTGGTCGAGCGCGCCAGGCCATTCGGCGTCACCGGGGCAGGTCAGCCTGATGCCGTCGCGGCGGGCGCCGGCGATCCGGTCGTCATCGGGCAGACTGGGGAGCCGGGTGCGCCAGCGGCCGAGCGCGCGGTCGAGCGCGGCCCGGCTGGCCGGGGTGTCGCCGCATCCCGGGCCGGTCCCGGGGAGCATGTCCGCCTTGATCGCGGCCAGCACCTCGGCGGGTGAGCAGATCGAAAGCAGAGCGCCGAGCGCGGGATCGGCAGGCTCGGCCAAGTAGGTGAGCGCGGCCCGGGCGAGTTTCTCCTCATCGAGCGGCACGCGCGGCAGCCGGGCGCTGCTCACCGCCGGACCCCGAGCCACAGGCCGAGTGCCGCGTCGCAATCGTCACGGGTGGGCCGCGGCCGGCCGGCCAGGTCTGCGAGCGTCCAGGCGACCCGGACGATCTTGACCACGCCCCGGGCGGTGATCAGGCCCCGTTCCAGGGAACGCTCGAGCCCGGCCAGGGCACCGGGGGCGGGCGGCCAGGTGCGGCGCAGTTCCGATCCGGGCACCTCGCCGTTGAGCCGCCACGGGGTGTCCCGAAGCCGGATGGCGGCACGCTCCCTGGCCTGAAGCACGCGGCGCGCCACGGTCCGGCTCGGCTCGGAGAAGCCTCGGTCGCTTAGCAACTCCTTGCGGCTTACCGGCTCGAGCTCGATCTTCACGTCAACCCGGTCGAGCAGCGGGCCCGAGATTCGCCCCAGGTACCTCCGGCGCGCGGCCGGGCTGCAGCTGCAGCCCTCGCCCGGACCAGCTACCCGGGCACACGGACACGGGTTTGACGCCAGGACCAGCGTGAACCTGGCTGGGAACTTGGTCGTGACACCCGAACGAGCCACTACCACCTCGCCCGCTTCCAGCGGCTGGCGCAGCGCGTCCAGCACGTCCCTGGCGAACTCGGGCGCCTCGTCGAGGAATAGCACACCCCGATGCGCCAGCGAGGCCGATCCGGGGCGGATCACCCCGCTGCCGCCGCCGACGATGGCCGCTTTGGTCGCCGTGTGGTGCGGTGCCAGATAGGGCGGGTCTTCCAGCAGCGGGACCTGCGGGGGCAGGGTTCCGGCCACCGAATGGATGGCCGTGACCTCGAACGCCGCGGCCCGGTCGAGCCTGGGCAAGATGGTGGGAATCCGCTCGGCCAGCATGGTCTTGCCCGCGCCGGGCGGCCCGAGCAGCGACAGGTGGTGACCGCCGGCCGCGCAGACCTCGGCGGCCCGCCGTGCCATCGACTGGCCGAGCATCTCGTCGAGATCGAGCGTCATCGCGGCACCCGAGCCTGCCGCTCGAGCGCTCCCGCCGGAGCCGGGCCGGCCGTTGGCGCGCCCGACGCCGCCGGACCCGCGATGACCGGGCAGGTCCTGGCCGCCCTGATACTCGACCGCGGCGGGACGGCCATCGCGGCCCGGCAGGCCGCGAAGCCAGTCGGCCGCCGCGGTCAGGCTGTCCGCCGCAATCACCCGCACGCCGGGCACCAGCGCGGCTTCCGCCGCGTTCGGCTCGGCCACCATGACCTTGCCGAACCCGTTCTCCACCGCCCTGGCCACAGCGGGCAGCACGCCGCGGACCGGCCGGAGTCGGCCGTCGAGGCCCAGCTCGCCGAAGAACATCACCTGCGACGCCGCCGCCCTTGGCACCCTGCCCGCCGCGGCGAGAATCCCGATGGCGATGGCCAGGTCGAACCAGCTGCCTCGCTTGGGCAGGCTGGCCGGGGAGAGCCCGACCGTGATCCTCCGCTGCGGCCACTCCTCGCCGCTGTTGGAGATCGCGGCCCTGATCCGGTCCCGCGCTTCCCGCAGTGCGGTGTCGGGCAGACCCACCAGGATCATGCCGACCAGTCCGTTCGCGATGTCGGCTTCGACCTCGACCACGTGTCCCGTCACCCCGATCAGGGCCACCGAATAGGTACGGGCCAGCGCCACGGCTACCCCCTACCCGACCCCGCGGATGTGCTCGATGGAGAACCCGCCGGTGCCGTCATACACCAGCCCGACCACGTTGACGCGGACCTGATCGAACCGGACACCGTGGGCGTTCAGCCACTGTACGGCCAGCCGGCGCAGCCTGGCCCGTTTGGCCCGGCTGACGGCCTCTAGCGGGCTGCCGTACCGCGTCCCGGTCCTCGCCTTGACCTCGACGATCACCAGCGTGTGCCGCTCGACAGCCACGATGTCGATCTCGCCGATGGCACAGCGCCAATTCCGGTCCAGGATCCGCAGGCCAGACGATTCGAGGTACTCGGCCGCCGCTTGCTCACCGGACTTGCCGAGCACGTCCTTGGCGTGCATCGCCATCACCTCCGGCTCTGACCTTTGCCGGAACCGGGGCGGCCCGCAGGGGCGGCATCGGTCGCTGTGGAAAAACCGGTGCGCTGGTCCGTGTTGGTGGACAACCGGCCCGGAATTGTCAGTGCCTGGTGATTTAATCCGTCTGGGGCACTGTCAGACCCGGCGTGGAAGGACCGGTGCCAGCGGCCCGCGCTGCCGAACCGACTAGCGCCGAACCACGACTAGCTGCCGAACCACGACTAGCTGCCGAACCACGACTAGCTGCCGAACCACGACGATGTGACATCGCCGTGGTCAGGTGCACGACGATGTGATCGGGGACGGGCGGATCGGGTGGCTGCGGGTCAGGTCGCGGCGGTCGGGTGGCGGGCGGGGACGGGCGGGTCGAGTGGCGGCGGGTCAGGTCGCGGCGGTCGGGTGGCGGGCGGGGACGAGCGGATCGGGTGGCGGCGGGTCAGGTGGCGGCGCGGTTGTACGGGGCGCGGCCTGGCGGCTGCTCCGGGCGGGGCGCGGCGGTCACCGGCGGGATCTCCCGTGACACGGTCTTCTCGCCCAGTTCGAATTCCTTGCCGTGGTGCACCACGGGCAGCGGCTCGCCATCGAGCAGCTCGTACCTGGCGTGGCTGGAGCTGATCGTCACGCGCAGCGTCCGGCCGCGGTAGCGAAGCCGGAACCTCAGCTCGGTGATCCCGCCGGGCAGGCGCGGGCTGAACGCCAGCGACCCGGTGCCCGCTCGCATCCCCCCGAACCCGGCCACCAGCGCTATCCACGCGCCGGCGAGCGACGCCATGTGCACGCCGTCAGAGGTGTTGTGCTCGACGTCCCTCAGGTCCATGAGGGCCGCCTCGGCCAGGTAGTCGTGGGCGAGGTCGAGCTGGCCGACCTCGGCGGCTATCACCGCCTGCGTGCAGGCCGACAGGGAGGAGTCGCGCACGGTGAGCGGTTCGTAGTAGGCGAAGTTCCTGGCCTTCTCCTCGGGCGTGAACGCATCCGGGCGCATGTACATGGCCAGCACCAGGTCGGCCTGCTTGACGACCTGCTTGCGGTAGAGCTGGAAGTAGGGGTAGTGCAGCAGCAGCGGGTAGTGGTCCTCGGGGGTGTTCATGAAGTCCCACCGGGCGTAGTTGGTGAAACCCTCGTGCTGCGGGTGCACGTTGAGGCGCTCGTCGAACGGGATGTACATCGCCGCCGCCGCGTCACGCCAGGACGCGGCCTCCTCGGTCGTCACCCCGAGCTTGGTCGCCGCATCGGGCAGCTTGACCGCCAGGTCGGCGGCACTGGCCAGGTTCTGCTGCGCCATCAGGTTGGTGTAGATGTTGTTGTCCTTGATCGCGCTGTACTCATCCGGCCCGGTCACGCCGTCGATCCTGAACCGGCCCGCGGCGTCGTGCTGGCCGAGCGAGCGCCACAGGCGCGCGGTCTCGACCAGCAGCTCGAGGCAGATCTCCTGCTCGAACTCGGTGTCCTCGGTCGCGTCCAGGTAGCGGAGGACCGCGTCGGCGATGTCGGCGTTGATGTGGAACGCCGCGGTCCCGGCGGGCCAGTAGCCGGAGCATTCCTGGCCGCGGATCGTCCGCCACGGGAACGCGGCTCCGGCCAGGCCTAGATCGGCGGCGTGCTTCTTGGCCTCGCCCAGCAGCAGGTGCCGCCAGCGCAGCGCGTCGGCCGCGGCGGACGGCTGCGTGTACGTGAGTACCGGCAGCACGAAGGATTCGGTATCCCAGAACGTGTGCCCGTCATAGCCGGTCCCGGTCAGGCCCTTCGCCGCGATCGGCCGGTACTCGGCCCGGGCCCCGGCCTGCAGGATGTGGAACAGCCCGAAGCGCACCGCCTGCTGGATCTCGGCGTCGCCGTCCAGCTCGACGTCGGCGCCCTCCCAGAACTTGTCCAGGTAGGCTCGCTGCTCGGCCAGCAAGCCGTCCCAGCCCGCCAGGTGGGCGGCGGCAAGCGCCCCGACCACCTGGTCGATGAGGGCGGGTCTGGTCCGCGTGCTCGACCAGCCGTAGCCGATGAACTTGACGATGTGCACCTGCTCGCCGGGGGCGACCTCTGTCGCCACCGTGAACCGGGCCAGATCGGGATAGGACTCGACCCGGTTCCCCATCTTCTCCGGGCCGGTGACCACGTGGGACATCCCGGCCGCCATCCGCAGTCCGCTGACGCGGGTCCTGTGCACCAGCAGCGCCCGGGCGGGCCCGCCGTCGGTGGAGCACTGGTTCTCCTCGCTGACCAGCGGATTCTCCAGGACGGCGGACAGCCGGGGGTCCTTGCCCCGCCTCGGCAGTTCCTCGTTCGTGACGATCTCGGACTGCAGCACGAGCCGCAGCTTGGCGTCTACCGGCTCGACCGTGTAGCTGATCGCGGCGATGGCGCGCTGGGTCAGCGACACCATCCGCACCGACGTGACCTTGATCCTGGCCCCGGCCGGGGACGACCAGTCCACCTCACGGGTCAGCGTGCCCGCGCGCAGATCCAGGGCCCGCTCGTGCGAGTGCAGCGTGCCGTACCTGATGTCGAACGGCTCGTCGTCCACGAGCAACCGGATGATCTTGCCGTTCGTGACGTTGATGACGGTCTGCCCGTCGTCGGGGAAGCCGTACCCTGCCTCCGCGTACGGCAGCGGGCGGACCTCGTACATCGAGTTCAGGTAGCTGCCCGGCAGCCCGTGCGGGTCTCCTTCGTCGAGGTTGCCGCGCAGCCCGATGTGCCCGTTGGACAGGGCGAAGATCGACTCGCTCTGCGCCAGCAGATCGAGGTCGAGTTCCTTCTCGACCAGCCGCCAGGGTTCCGTCCCGTACGCCGACTGCCTGATCATCTGGCGTCCTCCTCGAGGAGTTCCGCGAGGTCACGCACCACGATGTCGGCTCCGTGCTTGGCGAGCTCCTCGGCCTGGCCGACCCGGTCCACGCCCACCACCAGGGCGAAGTGCCCCGCCCGGCCCGCCTCGACCCCGGCCAGCGCGTCCTCGAAGACGGCCGCGGCGGCCGCCGGCACGTGGAGGTCGGTCGCCGCGGCCAGGAACGTGTCGGGCGCCGGCTTGCCGCGCAGCCCGCGCTCCTGTGCGGTCAGGCCGTCCACCCGCACGTCGAACAGGCCGGCCAGCCCGGCGGAATCGAGGATCTGCTTGGTGTTGGCACTGGACGACACGATCGCCGTCGATATTCCCTTGTCCCGTACCGAACGGATGTAGGTGACGGTCCCCTCGTAGACCTGAACCCCCCCGGCAGCCAGTTTGGCCAGGACCAGATCGTTCTTGCGGTTGCTCAGGTCGTGGATGGTGGACGTGCCCGGCGGGTCATCCGACGTGCCCTCGGGCAGCTGGATGCCCCGGGATTCGAGGAAGGACCTGGTGCCGTCCAGCCGCGGCTTGCCGTCGACGTAGGCGTCGTATTCGGCGTGCGCGTCGAACGGGACGAACTCGGTTCCTGTGCTCCTGGCGCGGGCGCTGAGGAATTCGTCGAACATCTCCTTCCACGCCGCCGCGTGCACGGTCGCGGTCTGGGTGACCACGCCATCCATGTCGAACAGGCAGGCTGAAACCCCGCCGGGAAGCCCGAACATCGTCCCTCCGCCCCACGCAAGCTACGCCGGGAAGTCCGGCTTGTCCTCTATCACCTCAAGGTCGGCCTTGGCCAGTTCCTCGATGTTGACGTCCTTGAAGGTGACCACGCGCACGTTCTTGACGAACCTGGCCGGGCGGTACATATCCCAGACCCAGGCATCCCGCATCGTAACCTCGAAGAAGACCTCACCGTTGTCACTTGACCGGACATTCAACTCGACGTCATTCGTGAGATAGAAACGCCGCTCAGTCTCAACGACATGCGTGAACAACCCGACAACATCGCGGTACTCGCGGTAGAGCTGAAGCTCCATTTCCGCCTCGTACTTTTCGAGGTCCTCCGCGCTCATGAGTCCATTCTCCTCTCGTTCTCCCCGGGCGCAGCCGCCGGGCCGAACCCGGCGGTCACCAGGGCCCCGGCCGGGCCGGCGATGGCGGGATCGGTGTCGGCCAGCAAGCCGGAGGGCTCCAGCAGTTCCGGCGGGTCCACCGGATTCAGCTGGGCTGCCGCCCGGTTCACGTTCACGAACGAATACCGGTGCACCGGGCTCGGCCCGTGTTCAGCCAGGGCCGCGACGTGGTCATCGGTGACGTATCCCTTGTGCCGGTCGAAGCCGTACCGTGGATAACGTTCATGCAGGTCCCGCATCATCCTGTCCCGGCTGACCTTGGCTACCACGGAGGCCGCCGCGACCGAGGCGGTCACCTGGTCGCCCTTCCAGATCGCGAGCCCGGGCACGCCGAGGCCGTGCACCGGGAAGCCGTCGGTCAGCACGTATCCGGGCTTGCTGCGCAGGCCCGCGAAGGCGCGACGCATGCCGGAGACGTTGCACACGTGCAGCCCGGTGGCGTCGATCTGGTCCGCGCCGATCACCACGACGTGCCAGTCGATGGCCCGGCGGAGCACCTCGGCGTAGGCCTCCTCCCTGGCCTGGGCGGTGAGGAGCTTGGAATCGGCCAGCCCGGTCATCCGCCGGATGCTGGCCGGATCGAGCACCACGGCCGCCACCACCAGCGGCCCCGCGCAGGCCCCCCGGCCGGCCTTGTCGATGCCGGCGACGGGCGCGAACCCGGCCCGGCCGAGCACGGTTTCGTACGCGCCGAGCCCGCCGTCGCGCCGGGGGGTATAGGCCGGGTACCTGGGATACAGGTTCCGGAACGAGACCGGCGGGCCGGAAAGGGCCGACGGGCTCATGGCGGCCCGCGAGGCCGGGTTGCTGGCGGGCGGCGCGCCAGGATGGCGGGTCATGACACTGCGAAGGGTACGCCAGTTGCTGGCCTCACGCCGAACGGTCCGGCGGGGCGCGGCGAGCCGTACGGCGGCGGACGAACCGCAGCCGCGCCCGGCGTTGCAGCCAGGTGACCGGGACGGCCGCGGCGAAGCCGAGGACCAGCGGCAGAGCGGGGCTGGAGGGCTCGAGCCGGGTCGATAGGAGGCCTGCGGTGTCCCGGGCCGCTGGAGGGGCGGCGGCCGTGACGTTCAGCTTCGGCTGCTCGAAGGTGGCGGGAATCGGCAGGACCCGCCACCGGCTGGGCGGCCAGATGATGACGAAGGCCCGGCCGATCACGGCGTTTTCCGGGACCGTGCCGCCGCCGGGTTCGCCGAGGTGATTCCTGGAATCGTCGGAAATGAGCCGGTGGTCTCCCATGACCCACAGCCGTCCGGGCGGGACGACGATGTTGAACCTGATCTCGGAGGGGGAATCGCCGGGGTACAGGTATGACTGCTCGCTGAGCGGGACGCCGTTGACCGTGACCCGGCCCTGGGCGTCGCAGCAGGCCACCTTGTCGCCGGGGAGCCCGATGACCCGCTTGATCAGGATGTCTCCCGGGTGGCCGAAGCCGAACATGCTGGCAAATCCCTGGCCGAACTTCACCACGAAGTTCGTGTTCCTGGGCGGTGTGCCCGGGTCCCACGAGCCGTCCCCGTTGAAGACCACGATGTCGCCGCGGTGGATGCCGCGGACATCGTAGACGAGCTTGTTGACCAGCACCCGGTCGTTGATCTCGAGCGTGTTCTCCATCGACCCGGACGGGATGAAGAAGGCCTGGATCGCGTACGTCTTGATGACGACCGCGAGCAGCAGGGCGACGACCACCAGGACGGGGAACTCGCGCCAGAACGACCGCTTCCGCCGCCCGCGGGCCGCGGGCTGGCCGGACTGGCCGGGCTGGCCGGATGTGCCGGACGGCGGCGCGCCGGGTGCCTCGGCGCCATCCTCGGCGCGACCGCTGGCCTCGGCCGTAGCGCCGGAATCGGCCTGGCCCGGACCCGGCGTCTCGGCGTCATGGTCCATACCGGGGTCCACAGTGGGATCCGCGCTGGCCGGCCGGTCCTGGCCAGGTCCGGACGACGCGGCACTCCCGCCCTGGCCGGCCTCTGGCTCGGCTCCCGGCGTCACACCACGGCCAGCGCCGCTCATCCGCGCCCCTTCCGCTCGCACGCACCGCGTGCCCGGGCCGCGACCTCGGCAGGCCGACCCTCGCGGGCACCGGATCCAGACGGCTCACGCAGACCCACGCCCCTCGTCGGGGTTTACCGTCATCGAGTCGAGCTTAGCGCCAAATCCCGGCCGCCGGATCGCTCGCCCGGGCCATCGCGGCCCGGCGGATAAGCCGGGCGCCAGCCAGCCTTGATCACATTTCCGCACGTCACAGGATTAGAGCGGGCCCCGTTAGATCGTCTCGGTGGCCGAGTTGGTGCCGGCGGGCGACGGGCTAGAGCGGGCCGAACGGGCGGCTTGCTTGCCTCGCACCATGGCTCACGCGGACACCGCGGGACGCACGGGCATCATCGAGCCGGCGCGCGTGCGCAGGGAAGGCCCACGACGATCTCGCATCGCCGTGGGCCTGGCCCAATCCCGTCAGCATCAACAGGCGGCTGGCCCGGCGATTGTGATCTTTGGTGCTCTTGCGTTCACGGGATGTTTTTATGACCGGTGATCCCTGGCCGTCGCCCAGGCTGGCTCCGGGGATACGGCGTGGATGTCCCAGCCATGTCGTACCAGCTGCATGAATGGGACATTCACATCGTATGTTCTGGTACGGGCGGTGTCAGAGTTACTGGAGTCCGCTTTCCCCGGCGGTATCCGGGTTACGATGGCACGCCGACCGGGCGTACCGGTTGGGCGGCCGGGCCATGTCACCCTGACGCCGACGGCGGCGGCGGAGCCGGAGCATAGGGCCGAGGATCCCGATGCCGCCGGCGGAGCAGGAGGACGGGGGCCGCGAGGATCCCGGCGGCGCCGGCGGAGCAGGAGGACGGGGGCCGCGAGGATCCCGGCGGCGCCGGCGGAGCAGGAGGACGGGGGCCGCGAGGATCCCGGCGGCTCCGGCGACCGGGGCGACAGCCAGGGCGGGCCTGCCGACGTTGAGCACGGCGGCGCCCGCGGCTCCGGCGTGCAGCGCGGCCTGCTGGAAGGTCGTCGGGATGGGCAGGTCGCGGACCTGCGACGGCGGCCAGATGATCAGGAATGCCCGGCCGACGACCTGGTTCTCCGGGATGGCGCCGCCGCCCGGGTCATCGGAATGGTAGCGGGAGTCATCGGAGTCGCTGCGATGGTCTCCCATGACCCACACGTGCCCGGGCGGGACTACCACGCTGAACTTGAAGGTGGAGGGCGGGTTGCCGGGGAACAGGTACTGGCCCTCGTCCAGCCGGACGCCATTGACCGTGACCTTCCCGTCGGTGCAGCAGGCCACGTGATCACCGGGCAGTCCGATCACCCGCTTGATGTAGTACGTCTGGTCGCTGTGCAGCCCGAGGCCGGACAGCACGTCATCGAAGACCCGGACCACCGGATTGCCGGACGGCGGCGGGGCGTCAGGACCCCACGAGTCCTGCCCGCTGAACACGATGACATCGCCGCGGGCGATGCCGCGAACGTGATAGACGACCTTGTTCACCAGCACCCGGTCGCCGATCTGAAGGGTGTTCTCCATCGACGCGGACGGGATCCGGTACACCTGGACGACGAACGCCTTCACCAGCAGCGTGAGGACGGCGGCGGCCACGACGATGGTCAGGAGCTCGCGGCCGAAGCTCTTCTTCTTGGCCTTGGGCGCGCGAGCGCTCCGGCCCGGCTCCGGGGGGCCGGAATTGCCGGCCGGCTCAGCTGAGGTGCGAGCCGAGGCGAGCGAGCCAGGATCCTCCTGGTCGTCCGTCACCTGACGTCAGCCGCCGGACTAGTCGCGACGCTCCTTGATACGAGCGGCCTTGCCGCGCAGCTCCCTGAGGTAGTACAGCTTGGCGCGGCGCACCCGGCCCCGGGTGACGGGCTCGATCTTTTCGATCGACGGGCTGTGCACCGGGAAGGTCCGCTCGACGCCCACGCCGTAGCTGACCTTGCGGACGGTGAACGTCTCCCGGGCTCCGCTGCCCTGGCGCCTGATCACCACGCCCTGGAACACCTGGATCCGTGAGCGGTTTCCCTCGGTGACCCGGACATGGACCTTGAGGGTGTCCCCGGGCCGGAAGTCCGGGATGTCAGACCGGGTTTGGGCCTGCTCGATTTCGGCGATCGCGGTATGCATGACAGCGGTTTCCTCGGTGGTGGTCGTTGCGGGCACGCGGCGGCCGGCTGCGCCAGCGGAACCTCTTGGGGTCCCGGGCCCGGTGCCTGAAAAAGACAGCGGACTTCAGTGTGCCATATCTTCGGCACTAACCGGAAAGCCAGCCTCGGCCAGCACCTCCCGGTCGCGGCGATCCAGGCCGCGCAGCCGGGCGATGAGATCGGGCCGGTGCGCGGCGGTCCGGCGAAGCGCCATGTCGCGGCGCCAGCGCGCGATCGCGGCGTGGTTGCCCGACAGCAGCACCTCGGGCACCTCGCGCTCGCGCCAGGCCCGCGGCCGGGTGTAGACCGGTCCCTCGAGCAGCCCGCGCATGGCGCCCTCCGGGTCGCCGTCACCGCCGAACGAGTCGTCACCGGCCGAGGACGCGTTGCCGAGGACGCCCGGCAGCAGCCGTCCCACCGCCTCGATCATGACCAGAGCAGCGGCCTCCCCGCCGGCCAGCACGTAGTCGCCGATGCTGACCTCGTCTACCGGCATCCGGGCCCGCATGGCCTCGACGACCCGCCCGTCGATGCCCTCGTAACGGCCGCAGGCGAACACCAGCCGAGGTCCGGCCGCATAGCCGGTCGCCATGTCCTGGGAGAACGGCCGTCCGCTCGGTGTCGGCACGATCAGCCGGGCGGGCTCGCCGTCCGCGGGGATGATCTCGTCGAGTGCGTCGCCCCAGACGTCGGGCTTCATCACCATGCCCGGGCCGCCGCCGAACGGCACGTCGTCCACGGTGTGATGAATGTCCCTCGCCCACCGGCGCAGGTCGTGTACGCGGAACTCGATGTCGCCCCGGCCCGCCGCCTTCCCGATCAGCGAGACCCCGAGCGGGCTGCCGAAGTACTCAGGGAAGATCGTCACGATGTCGATGCGCAGTGCTTTTTCCCGGCCCACGCCGTCTCCTTCTTCCTGCCCGGTTACTGCGCCTGGGCGGGGTCGAGCAACCCGGGGGGCGGGTCGATGACCACGACACCGCCCCGCACGTCGACCTCGGGCACGATCGCCTTCACGAATGGCACCAGGCACTCGTCGCCGGGGCCGTCCGCGCGCCGTACCACCAGGAGATCCTGGCCGTAGTGCAGCACGTCGATGATCACGCCCACCGGATCCCCGGCGCGGGTTCGCACGGACAGGCCGATCAGCTCGTGGTCGCGGAACTCGTCGGGGTCACCGGTTTCCGGCAGCTGGCTGGAGTCCACGCTCAGCCAGCTGCCGGTCAGCCCGGCAGCCGCGGTCCGGTCGGTGATACCGGCGAACGCGACCAGCAGCTGTCCCGAGTGCCAGCGCACCGAGGCGACCTTCAGCGGCTGGCCGGCGCTGTCGTCATCGGAGACGTGCTCGGCGGAACTCCGCGCGTCAAGAGTGGCGCCCACGGCGAACCGGAGGTCAGGCTCGTCGGTCCTGACCCCGATCACGACCTCGCCGCGGATTCCGTGCGGACGGCCGACCCGGCCGACGACGATCCGCATCGGGGTCAGCGGACCTCGTTGGCGTCCAGCAGGTCGATCCGGACGTAGCGGCCCGCCGCCAGGGCACCGATCACGGTACGCAGCGCCCGGGCGGTGCGCCCGCCCCTGCCGATGACCTTGCCGAGGTCGTCGGGATGCACCCGCACCTCGAGGACGCTGCCCCGGCGCAGCGACCTGCTGGCGACCTGAACGTCGTCCGGATACTGGACGATGCCCCGGACCAGGTGCTCGAGGGCTTCCTCAAGCACGTCAGGCTCCGCTCCCCGGCTCATCGGCCGCCGCGTCAGCGGTGGCCTTCGCGTCGGCGGTGGCCTTCGCGTCGGCGGTGGCCTTCGCGTCGGCGGTGGCCTTCGCGTCGGCGGGCGCCTCGCTCGCGGCATCCGCGTCCGCTGCCTCGGCCGGGGCCTTGCTCCTGGCGGGCTTGGCCGACCTGGCCCGGCTCTGGCCGGCTGGGCTCTCCTTGGCGCCTTCCTTGGCGTCCTTGGTTTCCTTGCTGGTCTGGCTCTCCTTGGCCGCGGCCGCGAAGCGCTCCTTCTTGTCCGCGCGCGGCTCGGCGGTGCGGAGGGTCCCCTCGGTCCCCGGTTCCCCGGTGAACTTCTGCCAGTCCCCGGTGATCTTGAGCAGGACCCGGACCGGGTTGGTGGGCTGCGCGCCTACCGAGAGCCAGTGCTGCACCCGCTCGGAGTTCACTTCGATGAGCGAGGGCTCGGCCTTCGGGTGATACTTGCCGATCTCCTCGATAGCGCGCCCGTCGCGCTTGGTGCGTGCGTCCGCGACGACGATCCGGTAGTAGGGCTCGCGGATCTTGCCCAGGCGCTTCAGCTTGATCTTGACAGCCACGGCTGTGGTCTTCTCCCAGCGTTTTAGATGCGAAGCGGCGGACCCGCGCCGACCGGGGGAACAGCCGACGAGCCCGCACAGATGAGCCAGGCCCGGCGAACGAGTAGAGGGCGTCGCATGGCCTAGCGGTCAGGGTCACATTGTGCCAGACAACCGCCGTTGATTAGTAATCATCGGTGCGGGGCCCAGGAACAGATGAGACGAGCCGGGCAGATTGATTCCAGAGATGTACGTGCGGTGTTGGGATATGCGGGAGGCAGGGTGCCGGCGCGTGGGCCGGGATCGGCCGGACAGCGGGGTGGGGCGGGTAAGGCGTACGGGCGATACGGATGAGGCGCCTAACGGACGGCCCGAAGCGTCCCTACCTCGCAATCTAACAGATTGAAACAGTTACATAACGTACGTTGACTAGCGCCAAACGGGCATCCTAGCGTTGCCATACTGTTCTATATCTGCACGTTCGTTCGCAGAGCGCACGAATTCACCGGCGTGAAGGCGGCGAACTCTCACTAGATGATAGGAGCCCGCATATTAGGCATTCCGCACCGAGGCCCGCCGAACCCGGTGAGTCCGAGCGCACATCGCTTCGGATCGCAGCGCCCCCTCATCGGGATTTAGGTGATGTTAGCCTCATGACGCCGCAGCACCCTGAGTCCCGTTCCGCAGGGGTCGCCGGTGTCGTTCAGACGCGGCCCCGCGCCCACGGCGCGACCTCAAAGGAGATCGATGGCAAATGAGTGACCAGACTGCGCAACCGGGCAGCACGAGGCCTTTGCGGGGGGCAAAGGGAGCCGTGGAGGAGCACCCTGAGGGGCCAGGAGTGCTCAGCCGGCGGGGCGTGCTGCGCGCGGCCGGCGCCAGCGCGGTGGTACTGGGGGGCGGCGGGCTGCTCGAGGCCTGCAGCTCCAGCATCAAGGGCGCCACCTCGAGCTCCACCGCCGGATCCTCGACCGGGAAGATCACCATCGGCTGGATCCACCCGCTCACGGGCGCGCTGGCCGGGTTCGGCGCGCCGGACGGCTTCGTGCTCTCGAAGATCCGGGCGACCTCGCAGTTCAAGAACGGTTTCAAGATCGGCGGCAAGACCTACGACGTCCAGATCAACTCCTACGACACCCAGTCCAGCCCGACCCGGGCCGGCCAGCTGGCCCAGCAGGCCATCAACGGCGACCACGTTGACATGCTGCTGGCCTCGAGCACCCCGGAGACGGTGAACGCGGTCGCCAGCACGGCGGAAACCCTCGGCACGCCGCTGGTCTGCTCGAACATCCCGTGGGAGTCGTGGTACCTCAACCTGTTCCCGAAGGGCAACCCGCAGCACGCGACGGAGAAGGCCACGTACGTCGTGATGTACTTCCTGGGCGCCGAGCACCTGGTCGAGTGCTTCATCCCGATGTGGAACAGGATCCACTCTCAGCTCAAGACCAACAAGATAGTCGCGGCCGCGTTCCCCAACGACTCCGACGGCAACGCCTTCCGCGCGGTGTTCCCGCCCATCGCCAAGTCGGCCGGGTACTCGATGGTCCTGTCATCTCCGTACACCGACGGGACGACGAACTACTCCTCGATGATCTCCCAGTTCAAGAACTCCGGGGCCGACTTCTTCACCAACGTGCCGCTGCCGCCCGACTTCGCCACGATGTGGAAGCAGTCCGTGCAGCAGGGCTTCAAGCCGAAGCTGGCCACGGTGGCTAAGGTGCTGCTGTTCCCGACCGACGCCTACGCGCTCGGCGACCTGGTGAACAACATCGCCACCGACGCCTGGTGGGCCCCGTCCCTGCCGTGGACTTCTTCGTTCACCGGCGAGACGTGCCAGCAGCTGGCCGAGGAGTACGAGGCCACCCACGGGCAGTGGAACTCCAACATCAGCAACTACACCCTCTTCGAGATCGCGCACGCCGCGTTCACCTCGGTGAACAACCCGCACGACAAGACCGAGGTGGCCAACGCCATCCACCAGGTGAACGTCAAGGGCGTGGCCGGGCCGATCGACTTCACCTCGCCCAAGGCGCCCGCGCCGGGCGTGGCGATCACCCCGCCGGTCGGCATCCAGTGGCAGAAGGGCACCAAGTATCCGCTCGAAGCCGTGGTGGTCGACAACACGCTGCAGCCGCAGGCCAAGATCACGGGCGACCTCAAGCCGACCAACCAGTGACCGGATGACCAGCCCGCTGCTCCAGCTCGACCAGGTGACGAAACGGTTCGGCCAGGTCGTCATCGCGGAGGAGCTCTCGCTCAGCGTCGGAGCCGGCGACACCGTCGGGATCGTGGGGCCGAACGGAGCTGGCAAGACCAGCCTGTTCGGCCTCATCTCCGGCGATCTGGCGCCCGGCGCCGGGGAGATCTCTTTCGACGGCCGCACGGTCACCAAGCTGGATCCGGCGGCGCGGTGCAGGCTGGGCATCGGGCGCACGTACCAGGTGCCGCGCCCGTTCACGGACATGACCGTGTTCGAGAACCTGCTGGTCGCCGCGCAGCAGGGCGGCGGGCTGCGGCGCCGGGCCAGCTACGCGGCGGCGGTGGAGGCACTGGACCGGAGCGGCATGACCGGCCAGGCCAACCTGCCCGCCGCGCGGCTCGGCCTGCTCCAGCGCAAGCGGCTGGAACTGGCCCGCGCCCTCACGTCCCAGCCCAGGCTGCTGCTGCTCGACGAGGTGGCCGGCGGCCTGACCGACCCCGAGGTGGCCCAGCTCGTCGAGATCGTCCGCGCGGTCAACGCCGAGGGCATCGCGGTGATCTGGATCGAGCACGTGGTGCGCGCGCTCACCGCGGTGGTGGGCCGGCTCCTCTGCCTGTCCGGAGGCCGGTTCGTCGGCGATGGCACTCCCGCCGAGGTACTCTCCACCCCGGCCGTCCGCGAGGTCTTCCTCGGCTCGGACGTCACCGCCTCACTGACCGGGGGCAGCCTGACCGAGGACCTCGGCCCGGGGGAGGCGCCATGAGCTCCACCCGGCAGGAAGACGAGACGCCGCTGCTCGAGGTCAGGGACCTCGTCGTCCATCACGGTCAGCTGAGGGCGCTGGACGGCGTCTCGCTGCGGGTGTTCCCCGGCGAGGTGTACGCGATCATCGGCGCGAACGGCGCGGGCAAGTCGACTCTGCTGCGCACGATCGCCGGCCTGCACCAGCCGACCGAGGGCACGATCCGGTACGACGGCAAGGACATGACCAAGGTCCGGCCGGAGCGCCGCGCCACCGCCGGGATCGTCATGGTGCCGGAGGGGAGGCGCCTGTTCGGCTCGCTCACGGTCGAGGAGAACCTGCAGGTCGGCGCCACCTACGCGCGGAAAGGACCGTGGACGATCGAGCGCGTCTACGAGCTGTTCGGCTGGATGAGCGAGCGCAGGACGCAGCGCACGGCCCAGCTGTCCGGCGGCGAGCAGCAGTCGGTCGCGATCGGCCGGGCGCTGGTCGCCAACCCGCGCGTGCTGCTGCTCGACGAGCTCTCCCTCGGCCTGGCTCCGGTCGTGGTGCAGCGCATCTACGCCATGCTGCCGCAGATCCTGGCCACCGGGCTGACCGTGCTGCTGGTCGAACAGGACGTGAGCCAGGCGCTGCGGGTGGCGTCGCATTTGCAGTGCCTGCTCGAGGGGCATACCACCCTGGAGGGCCGTCCGTCGGACGTCACCCCGGCCCAGGTCGAGGCGGCCTATTTCGGCCTGGGCCCGGAGGCGCCGGAGCAGGACGAGGAAGGGAGCGAGCCGTAATGGCCTGGGTCAACGCCATCATCCAGGGGATCCTGACCGGCGGCCTGTATGCCCTGTTCGCCTGCGGGCTATCGCTCATGTTCGGGGTCATGAAGGTGGTCAACCTCGCGCACGGTGATCTCGCCATCCTCGGCGGCTACATCGCGCTCGGCGTCATCACGGTCACCCACGTCCCGGTGCTCTGGTCGTTCCTGATCGTGGTGCCGATCATGGCCGTGCTCGGCTACGCGATGCAGCGGACCATGATCCAGGCGTCCCTGGACCGGAGCGTGCTGACCACGCTGCTCGTGACGTTCGGGCTCTCGGTGGTGATCGAGAACGGGATGCTGCAGTTCGTCAACGCCGACAGCCACTCACTCGGGATCGGCAACTCCATCATCACGAAGTCGTTCTCGATCGGCTCGCAGATCCAGATCGCCTACCTGCTGGTGCTGATCTTCGCGGTGGCCGTGGTGGTCCTGCTCGGCTTGCAGTACTTCCTTTCCTCGTCCAGGTACGGCCGGATGATCCGGGCGGTGGCCGACGACCGGGAGGCCGCCCAGCTCTCCGGCGTCGACTACCGGCACGTGTTCGGCATCGCGGCGGCGATCGCGTTCGGCACGGTGGCGCTGGCCGGCATCGCGTACGGCATGTACTCCCAGTTCGCGCCCACCACGGGCACCGACACCATCCTGCTGTTCGCGTTCGCCGCGGTGGTGATCGGCGGGCTCGGCTCGCTGTGGGGAACCCTGCTCGGCGGGGTAGTGCTCGGCGTGGCCCAGCAGGTTGGCGCCCAGATCAACATCTCCTACGAGGTGCTGGCCGGGTACCTCGTGCTGCTCGCGGTGCTCGTGTTCCGGCCGCAGGGCCTGACCGCCCGGAAGGCGGAATCATGAGCGTGGTGACTGATACCCAGGTCCGTTCGGAAGAAAAATTCCGGGTGACCCGGTCACGGAGAAACGTGGCCTGGACCGGCCTCGGCGCCCTCGTCATCATCGTGGTGCTCGCGCTGTTCCCCTACATCGTGTACTCCGGCACCACCACCATCATGGTCCAGGCCTTCATCGTGCTCACCATGTCTAGCATGTGGAACCTGCTGGCCGGCTACGCGGGCCTGGTATCGGTGGGACAGCAGGCGTTCGTGGGACTCGGCGCATACTTCGTGCTGATCCTGGCCATCAACGGGGTTTCGCCGTTCGCCGCGCTCCCGGTCGCGGCGGTCGGCTGCGGGGTCGCCTCGCTGCCGCTGTGGTGGCTGGTCTCCCGGCTGCGCAGCGGGTACTTCGCCATCGCCACCTGGGTGCTGGCCGCGACCGTCATGCTCATCATCGAGCGGTTCTCCTCGATCGGCGGCGGCACGGGCTTGCCGCTGCCCGGGTTTTCCGGCTGGGACCCCACACTGCTCACCGCCTATACCTACTGGGCCGGGCTGGCCGTCACGGTCATCGCGCTGGCCGGCACGTACCTGCTGCTGCGCGGCCGGCTCGGCCTGGTGCTCACCGCCATCCGCGACGACGAGGTGGCCGCGCGCAGTTCCGGGGCGCGGGTGGGCCTGGCCCGGATGCTGGTCTTCGTGGTCGCCGGGGTGGGCTGCGGCGCGGCCGGGGCGGTGCTGGCCATCAGCCAGCTGCAGGTGCAGCCGGCCGCCGTGTTCAGCGTGCAGTGGACCGCCATCATGGCGTTCGTGGTGATCATCGGAGGGCTGGGCACGATCGAGGGACCGATCCTCGGCACCATCGTGTACATCGTGCTGCAGCAGACGCTGGCCTCGTACAACGCCTGGTACCTGATCATCCTCGGACTGGTCGCGATCGTCGTCGCGCTGTTCGCGCGCCGCGGGCTGTGGGGCCTGATCGACGATCACCTCCACATCCGGCTGTTCCCGGTCGGATACTGGCTCTGGACGCCGGAGACCCCCGGCCGCCGCGGGCCCGGCCGGCGCGGCACCGGCTCACGCCGCGCAGGCCGCCACAGCTGAGCACGCTTTCATGATCGTGAGCAGTTTGCGACAAATAGCGGGCTCTGGCGCAAATAACGTGTGGAGCGGCATGCGCGCGGGGAGAAGAATGGGCGCGTGCTGCTGAGTGAGATCGCCGAGGTGTCGCGAACGGTGGCGGGGACCAGCGCCCGGCTGGCGAAGATCGGGACGCTGGCCGCCGCGCTGCGCGAGGCCGGGCCGCTCGAGGTGCCGATCGCCGTGGCCTACCTGTCGGGTGAGCTGCCGCAGCGGCAGATCGGCGTGGGCTGGGCGGCCCTGCGGGGGGTTGCGGGGGGTGGTCCCCCCGGGCTGGCACCGCGGGACGGGTTCGCGCCGGCGGCCACGCCGACGTTGACGCTGTCCGAGGTGGACGCGGGGTTCAGCGCGATCGGCGCGGTGTCGGGAAAGGGTTCGGCCGCCGCGCGCAAGGCGCTGGTCGGCGAGCTGTTCGGCCGCGCCACTCCGGACGAGCAGCGGTTCCTGGTCGGCCTGCTCTCCGGCGAGCTGCGACAGGGGGCGCTGGAGGGGGTGATGACCGAGGCCGTCGCGCGGGCGGCTGACGTGCCGGTGGCGGAGGTCCGCCGGGCCATGATGCTGCGCGGCTCGCTGGGCGTGGTAGCCGCCGCCGCGCTGTCCGGCGGCAGCGCGGCGCTGGCCGCGTTCGGCCTTGAGGTCGGCCGCCCGGTCCGGCCGATGCTGGCGGCCAGCGCGCCCAGCATCGAGGACGCCCTGGCCAAGGCCGGGAGCCCGGCGGCGGTGGAGTGGAAGCTCGACGGAATCAGGATCCAGGCGCACCTGTCCGGCGGGGACGTCCGCCTGTTCACCCGGACCCTCGACGACATCACGGGACGGCTGCCCGAGGTGGTTTCCGTACTGGCGAAGCTGCCGGTGACGGCCGCGGTGTTCGATGGCGAGCTGATCGCGTTGCGCAAGGACGGCCGGCCGCTGCCGTTCCAGGACACCGCGTCACGCACCGCCACGCAGGACGCCGGGCCCACGGTCCCGCTGTCGGTGTTCCTGTTCGACGTCCTGCACCTGGATGGCGCCGACCTGATCGACGTGGAAGACCGGCAGCGGCACGCGGCGCTCGCCCGTTCGGTGCCGCCTGAGCTGCTCATGCCGCGGCTGGTTACCGCCTCGGCCGAGGAGGCGACCGCGTTCTTCTCCGAGGCGCTGGCGCGCGGCCACGAGGGCGTCGTGGTCAAGTCGCTCACCGCCCCGTACGCGGCGGGCCGGCGCGGCACCGGGTGGATCAAGGTCAAGCCGCGGCACACCCTCGACCTGGTGGTGCTGGCGGTCGAATGGGGCCACGGGCGGCGCCGCGGCTGGCTGTCCAACCTGCACCTGGGCGCCCGCGACCCGGCCACCGGCGGTTTCGTCATGCTCGGCAAGACGTTCAAGGGACTGACCGACGAACTGCTGACCTGGCAGACTTCGCGGCTGCTGGCCCTGGAAGAGCGCCGGGACTCCTACACCGTCTACGTCCGCCCCGAACTGGTCGTCGAGATCGCCTTCGACGGCGTGCAGCGCAGCCCCCGCTACCCGGGCGGCCTGGCGCTGCGGTTCGCCCGCGTGCTGCGCTACCGCGAGGACAAGACGGCGGCCGAGGCGGACACGATCGACACCGTGCGCGCGCTCAGCCCTGAGTAATGCGGCCCTGAGTAATGGGGCCCGCGGTCTACTTTTTCTTGCGCTTGGCGCCGCCGCGGAAAGCGGCCGGGATGTTGCCCTGCGGGCCTGGCGGCGCGGGCGGGAAGTTCAGGCCGGACGGCATCTTGGACAGCTGTTCGGCCAGGTTCTCCGGGAAACCTTCGGGCAGGCCGTCGCCCAGGTCCGGCCGCCCGGCGGGGGCCTGACCGGAGCTCCCGGGGGCCTGTGGGTCCTGGCCAGCTCCGCCGCCGCGGGCCAGCTCGGCGGCGCGGCGCGGGTCGCCGCTGCGCGGCCCCTTCTTCTTGGTCTTCTTGCGCGCCGACTTGCTCGTCCGCCGGGCCGCGCCGGGCATGCCCGGCATCGCCGGCATGCCGGGGATGCCGCCGCTGAACATGGCCTTCATCTGCTTCTGGCCCTCGAAGAAGTTCGTGACCAGCTGGGAAACCTCGCCGACGGCGACGCCGGAACCCTTGGCGATGCGCGCCCGCCGGGAGCCGTTGATGATCTTCGGGTTGCGCCGTTCCTCCGGCGTCATGGACCGGACGATGGCCTCGGCCCGGTCCAGGTCCTTGTCGTTGACCTGCTCGATCTGCTCCCGGTACCGGCCCGCGCCGGGCAGCATGCCGAGCAGGTTCCCGATCGGGCCGAGCTTGCGCACCATGGACAGCTGCTCGACGAAGTCCTCGAGCGTGAAGCCCTCGCCGGAGGCAAGCCCGGCCAGGTTCGCGGTCTGCTCGGCGTCGAAATTCTTCTCGGCCTGCTCGATCAGGGTGAGGATGTCGCCCAGGTCGAGGATGCGCGACGCCATCCGATCCGGATGGAACAGGTCGAAGTCCTCGAGCTTCTCCCCCGAGGAGGCGAACATGATCGGGCGCCCGGTCAGCTGCACGATCGACAGCGCGGCGCCACCGCGCGCGTCGCCGTCGAGCTTGGTCAGCACCACGCCGTCGTAGCCGACCCCGTCCAGGAACGCCTGCGCGGTGGCCACCGCGTCCTGGCCGATCATCGCGTCGACCACGAACAGGATCTCATCCGGCTGGGTGGCGTCCCTGATCGCGATGGCCTGCGCCATCATCTCCGCGTCCACGCCCAGGCGGCCCGCGGTGTCGACGATGACCATGTTCTGCTGGCGGCGCCCGGCCTCGTCCAGCGAGTCCCGGGCGACCTGCACCGGGTCGCCGACGCCGCTGCCGGGCTGCGGCGCGTAGACGGGGACGCCTACCCGCTCGCCGAGCACCTGGAGCTGCTCCACCGCGTTCGGGCGCTGCAGGTCGGCCGCGACCAGCATCGGGGTGTTGCCCTGCTCCTTCAGCCACAGCGCCAGCTTGGCCGCCAGCGTGGTCTTACCCGAACCCTGCAGGCCGGCCAGCAGGATCACGGTCGGCGGCGTCTTGGCGAACCGCAGCCGCCGCTCCTCGCCGCCGAGGATGCCGATGAGCTCCTCGTTGACGATCTTGATGACCTGCTGGGCCGGGTTCAGCGCGGCGGAGACCTCCTCGCCGTTGGCTCGCTCCTTGACCCGGGCAATGAACTGCCTGACGACCGGGAGCGCGACGTCCGCCTCGAGCAGGGCGATGCGGATCTCACGGGCCGTCGCGTCGATGTCGGCAGGGGACAACCGGCCGCGGCCGCGCAGCGCGGAAAAAACCTGCGTCAGCCGGTCAGAAAGGGTCTCAAACACAACCCTAGGCTACCGAACGGCCGTGGGTATCCGGGTCCGCTGCGGGTTAAGCGCGGCGCGTAGGCCGTTCGGCCCGCTAATCACCCAGCGCGGCCAGCACCGAGTGCACGATGGTGCGGCGCAGGTCACGATCGCCCAGCGGCTTGCCGTCGCCGTCGGTCACGTAAAACACGTCGACCGCCTCGGCGCCGAGCGTCTCCACCCGGGCCGCTCGCACGTCCAGGCCGCACTCCCCCAGCGCCCGGCCGACCCGCCAGAGCAGGCCGGGCGCGTCGTGGGCGCGCACCTCCACCACGGTGGCGGTGTCTGACGCGTCATCGACCAGGCTCACCCGGGGCGCAGGAATCGTGACCGCGCGCGGCCGGAGCGCGCGGGCGCGGCGGTCGAGCCGGTTCTCGACGTCCAGCCGTCCCTGCAGCATCCGGCGCAGGTCCGCGGCCACCAGCGTGGCGTCGGGCGGCTCGCCGAACTCGGGCTCCACGTCGAACACGCTGACCGCGGTGCTGCCGACCGAGGTCGCGTTGGCGCTGCGCACCGCGAGCCGGTGCGAGGCCAGCACGCCCGCGGCGCGCCACAGCAGGCCGGGCCGGTCGGGCGCGACGACGGTCACCTCCGAGCCGCGTACGGTCGCCGCCGGGCCGCCCTCTGCGGCCAGCGCCAGCTGGTCCTCGCGCAGCGGCGCGGGCCGTGGCGTCGGCTCGCCGTCCAGCACGGCCTCGACCCGCCGCACCAGGTCCGCGACCAAGGTCGCCTTCCAGTCGTTCCACGCGGCGGGCCCGGTCGCCAGCCCGTCCGCGATGGCCAGCGCGTGCAGCAGCTCGAGCAGGGCGCGGGTGCGGACCGCCGCGGCGACCTGCTTGACCGTCACCGGGTCGTCGAGGTCGCGGCGGGTCGCGACCATGGGCAGCAGCAGGTGCAGCCGGACCGCCCCGGCGACGAGGTCCGCGTCCGGGGCGGGCAGCCCCATCCGCCGCACGACGTCCCGCGCCACCACCTCGCCGGTGACGCTGTGATCCCCCGGCCAGCCCTTGCCCATGTCGTGCAGCAGCGCGGCGAGCAGCAGCAGGTCGGGCCGGGCCACCTCCCGGGTCAGCGCGGCGGCGCGCGCGGCCGCCTCGGCCAGGTGCCGGTCCACCGTGTAGGTGTGCAGCGGGTTGCGCTGCGGCCGGTTCCTGACCCGCTCCCAGTCCGGGATCAGCGCCGTCACCAGGCCCTCGGTGTCGAGCGCCTCCCACACGCCGACCGCGGCGTGGCCCGCCCCGAGCAGCGAGAGCATGGCGTCCCTGGCGGCGGCCGGCCAGGGCACGGGCAGCGGCGGACATTCGGTGAGCCGGTCCAGGGTGCGCGGCGCCAGCGGCAGCCCGGCCTGGGCGGCCGCGGCGGCCGCGCGCAGCACCAGCGGCGGGTCGCTGGCCGGATCGGCCGCCCGGGCCAGCACCACCTCGCCATCCTGCTCGACCACGCCGTCCGCGAGCGGCCGCCGTTCGGCCTGGCGGCGGCGGAGCCGCCGACCCTGCCTATTCCCGGCGCCCGAGCGGCTGGGGAGGCGGTCGGCCTGGCGGAAGGCGTGATCGACCGCGTAGGCGACGGTCCGGGCGGCGCCGGCCAGCATCCGGAGCAGCACGTCCCCGTCGAGCAGCCCGAGCGCCCTGGCCACCTCGTCCTGCTCCTCGAGCACCAGCCGGTCCAGCCGGCGCCCGGTGACCTCGTGCAGCGCGTGCCGGGCGTCGAGAATCTGCTCGTACGCGGTACGGACCTTGGGGCCGGGCGCGGGCGCCACCCAGGCGGCCGCCACCGCCTGGATGGCGTGCACGTCCCGCAGGCCGCCCCTGGCCTCCTTGAGGTCGGGCTCGAGCAGGAAGGCGAGCTCGCCGCTGGTCCTGGTCCGCTCGTCGTGCGCTTCGTGCAGCTCGGCCAGGCGTGCGGGCGCCGCGGCGCGCCAGTCTTCCAGGGCACCCGCCCGCAGTCGTTCGGTGAGATCGGGGTCACCGGCCACGTGCCGAGCGGAAAGGAGCCCGAGCGCGACCTTCAGGTCGGTCCTGGCCACCCGCCTGGCCTGCGGCACCGTGCGCACCGCGTGGTCGAGTTCGGCGCCGGAGTCCCAGACCGGGTACCAGATGCGGTCCGCGATGCCCGCGATGTTGTCCCGCCCGCCGTGCAGCAGCAGCACGTCCAGGTCGCTGCGTGGCAGCAGCTCCCGGCGCCCGTACCCGCCGACCGCCACCAGGGCCACGTCGGCCTCGGCGCCGAGGAGTTCGGCCAGCCACCGGTCGACCTGCGTGGTCCGGCGGGCCCGGTCAGCGGCGAACGATGTCATGGCTTCCACGCGCGGCCGGTGTGAGCCACCGTCAGATGGCGTCTGGCCCGCGCTCTCCGGTACGCACCCTGACCACCGTCTCGACCGGGACCGACCAGACCTTACCGTCGCCGATCCGCCCGGTCTGCGCCGCCTTGACCACGACGCCGATCAGGTCGTCGGCGTCCTCGTCCTCGCAGAGGACATCGACGCGGACCTTCGGCACCAGGTCGACCTGGTACTCAGCCCCGCGGTACACCTCCGTGTGCCCGCGCTGCCTGCCGTACCCGCTTGCTTCGGTGATTGTCAGGCCGTGGACGCCGAACGCCTGCAACGCGGCCTTGACGTCGTCCAGCTTGAACGGCTTGATGACAGCGGTGATGAGCTTCATCTGGTGTCCCTTTCGGCAGCCTGTACCGAGGTTCCGATGCCGACGTTTCATCCGGCCGGCCGACGTGTGTCAGCCGCGTGAAACACCAGGGTCGCTTGTTACGGACATGTTTCCTGGGCGGCGCTCAGCCCAGGATGGCGTCGACGAACGCGCCGGGATCGAAGGGGGCCAGGTCGTCCGGGCCCTCGCCGAGGCCGACGAGCTTGACCGGAACGCCCAGCTCACGCTGGACCGCGATGACGATGCCGCCCTTGGCCGTGCCGTCCAGCTTGGTCAGCACGATGCCGGTGACGTCGACCACCTCGGCGAACACCCGGGCCTGGCGGAGCCCGTTCTGCCCGGTGGTCGCGTCGAGCACCAGCAGTACCTCGTCGACCGTGGTCTTCTTTTCCACCACGCGCTTGACCTTGCCGAGCTCGTCCATCAGCCCGACCTTGGTGTGCAGCCGGCCGGCGGTGTCGATGAGGACGACGTTGACGCTCTTTTCTGTGCCCTCGCTGACCGCCTCGAAGGCGACGCTGGCTGGGTCGGCACCCTCCCGGTCCGCCCGCACCGTCTCGGCGCCGACCCGCTGGCCCCACGTCTGCAGCTGATCGGCTGCGGCCGCTCGGAACGTGTCGGCCGCGCCGAGCAGCACGGTCTGGCCGTCCCCGATCAGCACCCGCGCGAGCTTGCCGCAGGTCGTGGTCTTGCCGGTGCCGTTCACGCCCACCATGAGCACGACGGCGGGCACGCCGTTGTGCGGCGAGGTGTGCAGCGACCGGTCGATGTCCTCGCCGAGCTGGGTGACGAGCTCGGTTTTGAGCAGGCCGCGCACCGCGTCCGGGCTCCGCGTGCCCAGCACCTTGACCTTGGTCTTCAGCTCGTCGACCATCAGCCGGGCGGGCGCCACGCCCACGTCGGCCGTGATCAGCACCTCTTCGATCTCGTCCCAGGTATCGTCGTCGAGCCGGTCCCTGGACAGCAGGCTGAGCAGGGCCGAGCCCACCGAGCTCTGCGATCTGGCCAGCCGGGCGCGCAGCCGGACCAGCCGGCCCGCCGACGGCGGCGGCCGCTCGACCTCGAGCACCCCGGTCGCGGCCGCGGCGGTTTCCGGTGCCGCGCCGCTCTCGGCTTCCCCGCTCCCGGGTCCCGTCGCGGTCTCGGTCGGGGGCGGCACCGGCGCCTGGGGGCGCGGCGCTTCGAGGGTGCGGCCCCGGCCAGGGCGGACGAACAGCAGCCAGCCGCCCGTGCCGAGCGCAAGCACGGCGATGACAATGATCAGGATCACGTATTCCATCAGGCCTCCAGTCTTCCAGACCCCGCGTCCTGCCGTGGCCACCGGGCCGTGGCCGGACACCGGCTCCGTCCGTACCGCTATGCCCGACGGTTGGTCATCGAAGCGGCGGCAGACGCCGCCTCGCCTGATCCGGTTCGCTGAGTGTCGTCAGCGCAGCACGAGCTCGCGGGCGTCGTCGGGTACGAGCTCGCGGATATCGTCGGGTATGAGCTCGCTGATATCGTCCGGTACCAGCTCGCTGATGCCGTCGGGCTCGGGCTGCGGGTCCCGTGGCAGGTCACGCCGGTTCCCGCCGCGCGGCGGCCGACCGGGCCTGGGCGCGGAAGACGGCGCCAGCATCATCGCGGCGGTGAACGCCATCGTGATGGCGATGAGCACCGCCAGCACCAGAAGTACGTCATGGAAGAGCTGTGTGTCGATCATCTGAAGTCCCCGTAATGATCTGTTTACCCCGTTTACTACGACGAGTATTTCGCGTTTGAGTTAATGCCGTCAACTTAATTAGTGGCGCTAACGCCGGCTTTCCGGATCCGCAGGTCACCCCTGCGGCCCGGCTGTCTCGTTCGGTGGGACGGTCGGGGCTGGCGAGGCGCATGAGAGTTGCGCACGCCCGGCTCGACTTCCCCGTGACGCCGGAGCCCGGCTCCCGGGCCCCCCGGCAGCGCCGGGAAACCGGTCTTTCAGCGCGTTTTAACGCTATGAGATCCCGGGTTCAGAGCGCTAATTGTTTTCCGGCCGATCGGGGGCCGAGGGTGCCGGCGGGTCAGGCGGGCTAGGTGGGCCGGTTAGGCGGGCGGGCAGGTGGCTGCGCGGGCATGGAAGCAGGCCTGCTTCGTTCTGGTATCGGCTGGGCCGGGCCGTAAGGCGTGGATGTCGCTTTCATGTCGTTCAGACGCAATCCTGGGCGGATGGCGCGTGGTCCTCAGCCGCAGCCCTTTGGTACTCCTGGTTCCTGAAGTATTTCTGTGACAGGTGATCGCTGGCGTTCGGCTCGGCAGGCTCCGCGGATAAGGCGTGAATGTCCCATTCATGTCGCTCCAGCTGCATGAATGGGACATTCACATCGTATGATCTGGTACGGGTGGAGCAAATGTTACTAAAGTCCGATTTTTCGGCGGTCAAGCCTAATGCTGTGACGAGGACGTGGAACGCGAATCACGGCGCACGTGAAACGTGGGGCTTGCGTTTGTGCCTGGGGCGCCCGGGACGATAGGGAGATGCAGGGAAGCGGCCGGGTGCCCGCGCGGGGTCAGGCGGCGCGAGAGGCGCGGCGTCGCGCGGCACGACAGGCGTGGCGTCAAGCGGCGCGGTCGCGCGGCACGACAGGCGTGGCGTCAAGCGGCGCGGGGGCAGGGGCAGGGGCAGGGTCAGGCGGGCTGGGGGGCGGCTATCTGCTGGCTGATGACGGCGGAGACGCCGTCGCCACGCATGGTGATGCCGTAGAGGGCGTCAGCGGCCTCCATCGTGCGGCGCTGGTGGGTAATGACGATGAGCTGGGAACTCTCCCTGAGCTCCTCGAAGACCAGGAGCAGCCGCTGCAGGTTGGTGTCGTCCAGGGCGGCTTCCACTTCGTCGAGTACGTAGAACGGCGAGGGGCGGGCCTTGAAGATCGCGAGCAGGTAGGCGATGGCGGTCAGCGACCGCTCGCCGCCGGATAGCAGCGACAGCCGCTTGACCTTCTTGCCCGGCGGACGCGCCTCGATCTCGATGCCGGTAGCGAGCATGTCGTCGGGTTCGGTCAGCACCAGGTTGCCCTGGCCGCCCGGGAACAGCCGGCTGAACAGGTGCTCGAACTCGCGGGCGGTATCGGCGTAGGCGGACGCGAACACCTCCTGCACCCGGTCGTCGACCTCCTTGACCACGGTGAGCAGGTCGCGCCGGGTCTTGCGGAGATCCTCGAGCTGGGTAGCCAGGAAGTTGTGCCGCTCGGTGAGGGCCTCGAACTCCTCCAGGGCGAGCGGGTTGACCTTGCCCAGCCGGTCCAGCTGTCGCTGCGCGTCGGCAGCGCGGCGTTCGGCCGCGGCCCGCTCGAAGCGCGTAGGCGGGGCCGCCTCGTCACCGATCACCGGCACCGGGACCTCGGGGCCGTACTCGGCCACCAGGATGTCGGCCTCGACGCCGAACTCCTCCAGCGCGTGCTCGGCCAGCTGCTGCAGCCGCAGCCGGTGCTCGGCCCGGGCGATCTCGGTGCCGTGCGCCGTGTTCACCACGGTGTCCAGGTCGGCGGCCAGATCGCGGACCCGGACGCGGACCGCCTTGAGCTCGGCGGCACCGCCGCTGCTGGCCGCCTCGGCCTCGGCCCGCCGGGCCAGGGCCTGGCTGACCGACTGCTCGGCCGCCTCGACCGCGTGCCGCGCGCCCAGCGCGACGGCCCGGGCCACGGCGGCCTGGGCGGCCCGGCGCTGGCGACGCTCGGCGGCCCGCTGGCGGGTGGCGCGCTCGGCCGCTGCGGCGGCGGCCAGGGACTCGGCGCGGCCGCCGATGGCCCGCAGCCGCTCCTCCGCGGTCCTGACCTCGAGCCTGGCCTCCATCTCGGCGTTACGCGCCACGGTGCAGCGTTCCGCGAGGCCCTCACGGCCCGCCTCGTCTTGGGGCTCATCCGGCTCGTCGGTGAACTCTTCCGCCTCGGTGAGCTCGGCGCGGAGCTGCTCCAGCCGGGCCAGGTCCTTCTCGGCCGCCTGCCGGGCCGAGGTGATGGTGTCATCGAGCCGCGCGGCTTCCTCCCCCGCGGCGCGGGCCGCGCCGGCCAGACGGCCGAGCCGGCCGGAGATCTCGGCCGCGGCCGCGTCGGCCTCGTGCCTGCGGGCCAGCGTCTGCGCTACCGCTTGCCGGGCGTCCTCCTCGGCGTCGGCCGCGACCGCCAGCTGACGGGCCGCCTCCTCGCACCGCAGCTCGGCCTCGGCCAGGCCCGCGGCCGCCTCGTCGGCGACGGCCCGCATCTCGAGCAGGCTCTGCGGCCGGGCGCCGCCGCCCTGCGCCCAGTACGCCCCGAGCAGGTCACCGTCCCTGGTCACGGCCTTAAGACCAGGATTTTCCCGAACGAACCGGCGGGCTTGCTCCAGGTCCGCGGTCACCATTACGTCGCAGAGAAGCTCGGCCGCGGCCTCCGCTAGCCCGTCGGGCGCGCCCACCAGCTCGTTAGCGGGAACCGGACCCGGGCCGTGCGGGGCGCGCGGGGCGGCCGGGGCGGGTGAGGTTGCTGCGGGCGTGGCCTGGGCGATGACCAGACCGGCACTGCCCGCGTCATCACGGCGCAGCGTGGCCAGGATCTCGGCGGCCGCGTCCAGGCCGGTCACCGCCACGGCCTCGGCGGCGGCGCCCAGGGCGGCGGCGATCGCCACCTCGTAACCCTCGGCCACCCGGAGCCGCGCGGCGAACGAGCCGACCACGCCGCCGAACCTGGCCGGGTCCGCGAGCACCGCCGCGGAGGCGTCCGCGCCGCGGCGGGCGGCCTCGGCCAGCGTCTCGGCCCGGGCCCGCCGGGCGGCCAGGTCGCGGACTGAGTCACGTTCGGCGGTACGGAGAACCTTGGTCCGTTCGGCCTGCCCGGCGAGCGTCGCGGCGGCCTGCTCGTGCGCGGCGGCCAGCTCGCTACGGTCTTCCTCCGGCCCGGCCACGTCCCGCATGTGCTCGTACTCGTCCTGGGCCAGGGCGGCGCGCTCCCTGGCCTCGGCGGCGGAGACCTCCAGCCGGTCCATCTCCTCCTGCGCGGCCACGGTGCGGCTCTCGGCCGCGCCGACCTGCTCGCGCAGCCGCGCCACCCGGCCGGCCCTGGCGGCGGCGGCCCTGGCGCCCTCGGCCAGGCGGCGCTCGGCCGCGGCCAGCTCACGTTCGGCGGCGGTCCGCTCGGCGGTCGCGACGGCGAGGACCTCGCGCCCCGCCGCCAGCCGCTCGTTCAGGCCCTCTTCTTCCTCGCGCAGCTCACCGGCCTGGCGGTCGAGCTCGTCGGGGTCGCGGCCGGCCCGCTCCGGCTCACCAGGCTCGGTCAGCAGCGCGTGCCGCTGGGCGGCCAGGTGCTGGGTGGAGCGGAGACGTTCGGTCAGCGAGGACAGCGCGAACCAGGTCTCCTGCGACCTGGCCAGCACGGCCGAGGCCTGCTGGGCGGCCTGGTCGAGCTCGTTCTCCCTGGCCCTGGCCTCGGCCAGCTGCTGCTCCAGGGCGCACCGCCTGGCCAGCACGGCGGCCTCGTCCGCTTCGTCCCGTTGCAGGTCGGCGGCGAGCGTCACGTAGTCGTCGGCGAGCAGCCGCAGCCGTGCGTCGCGCAGCTCGGCCTGGATGACGGCGGCCTTCCTGGCCACCTCGGCCTGCCGGCCCAGCGGCTTGAGGCGGCGGCTCAGCTCGGCGGTGAGGTCGACCAGCCGGGTCAGGTTGGCCTGCATCGCCTCCAGCTTGCGCAGCGCCTTCTCCTTGCGCTTGCGGTGCTTGAGCACGCCGGCCGCTTCCTCGATCAGGGCGCGCCTGGCCTCCGGGCCCGCGTGCAGGACGTCGTCGAGATGGCCCTGCCCGACGATCACGTGCATCTCCCGGCCGAGGCCGGAGTCGGACAGCAGTTCCTGCACGTCGAGCAGGCGGCAGTGGTTCCCGTTGATGGCGTACTCGCTCTGCCCGGACCTGAACATCAGCCGGCTGAGCGTGACCTCGGAATAGTCAATGGGCAGCGCGCCGTCGGTGTTGTCGATGGTCAGCGTCACCTCGGCCCGGCCCAGCGGCGGCCGCGAGGTGGTGCCCGCGAAGACGACGTCCTCCATCTTGCCGCCGCGCAGTGACTTGGCGCCCTGCTCGCCCATCACCCAGGACAGGGCGTCGACGACGTTGGACTTGCCCGAGCCGTTCGGCCCCACCACGCAGGTTATGCCGGGCTCGAGGCGGAGGGTGGTGGCGGAGGCGAAGGACTTGAAGCCGCGCAGAGTGAGGCTCTTCAGGTACACGTGCCAGCCCCTCCTCTCGCTCCCCGCACCTTACCGCTCCGCGGCGTCGCAGACAGGCAATTGCAGGTCGGCTCGCGTGCCGACGCGCGAGGACGGGGGATGGCCCGGGGCATGCTGAACTGGCCGGAGGTGCCCGGCTGCGTGTCGCTAATGCGGCTGTAACGCTGATGCCCGTGTGACTATTGACATATAACGGGCAGGTATACAACCGCCAGGTGTACAACGAAGAGGGGCGCCGCCAAAAGGCGCCCCCTGATCCGTTCCCAGTTTGTTCAACCTCGGTTTTTCGACCGCTGTCGTTTGTGGCCGCGTCCGCCAGCGCTCGTCAGACGTACGCGGGCTCGCGATCCGGCACCAGCACGTCCTCGTGGCCAGCCTCAACCATGAGCGATTCGTTCTCTTCCTGAAGCCGCACAAGCTCGGCTTCCAGGTCGCGTACTCGCTGCTGGAGGCGGCGCATCTCGGAAACCATGCGGGGATCGGGACCGCCGACGTGGCCGAATAGAGCCTTCGCCATTGTTAAAGGTCCTCCACGCTGAGTGACCAGAGTGGGCACATACTTAACACGCGCGAATCCGCGCGCGCAACCAACAGCAACCAGTGTCCCATCCAGGCGTTTGCTGGTCAAGTTGAGGGGGTAGCGGATGCCCGTTATATGCGGTATCCGCCATAACGAACCGATTCCACGGCACGAGATTAACGGGCCGTAACGGTACGCCCTGGTAGCGGGGACCGGACGGGACACACGACACGCGGCCGCGGCGGGGCGGGGCGGACGTCAGAAGCGACCGCGGCGAGGGCGGGGCTGGCAACGCGGGCAGCTGTAGGCGGACCGGTTCATGAAGGGATCGCGCCGGACCGGCGTGCCGCAGCGCAGGCATCCGAAGCCCTCCCGGCCGTACACGGCGAGCGACCGCTCGAAGTAGCCGCTCTCCCCGTTGACATCGACGTAGAGGTCGTCGAACGAGGTGCCCCCGGCGACCAGGGCCTCGCCGAGCACCTCGCGGACCGCGGCGAGCAGGCGGCTCACCTCCGGGCCGTTCAGCGTCTCGGTGGGGCGGGCCCAGTGCAGCCGGGCCCGCCACAGCGCCTCGTCGGCGTAGATGTTGCCGACGCCGCTGATCAGCGACTGATCCAGCAGCGCGCGCTTGACCCCGGTATGGCGGGCGCGCAGCCGCCGAGCCAGGGCGGCCGCGTCGTAGGCGGCCTCGAACGGGTCGGGGGCGATGTGCGCGATCGGCGCGGGAAGTTCGGCCCCGTCGCGCACCACGCACATGTGGCCGAACGTCCTCTGGTCGGTGAAGCGCAGGTCCGGGCCGCCGTCTTTGAACGTGAACCAGATCCTGACGTGCGGCGAGAGCGGCTGGTCCGGGTCGATCATGAGCAGTTGCCCGCTCATCCCCAGGTGGGCGAGCAGGGCGTCCTCGCCGACGGACAGCCACAGGTACTTGCCGCGCCGCCGGGCGCCGTCGAGGCTGCGCCCGGTCAGGCCGGTCTCGAACTCGGCCTGGCCGCCCGGCTGCCGGCGCACGGCGCGCGGGTGCAGGACGCGGACGGTATCGACGGTGCGTCCCACGACATGGTGGTCGAGGCCACGCCGGACCGTCTCGACCTCGGGCAGCTCAGGCACGCCTCAGCGCTCCGCTGCTCCCCCGTCAGCCGGCCCGTCAGCCGGCTTGCCGCCGGGACCGCCGTCGCGCAGGTCTCCGTTCCCCGCGGCCGGGCCGCCATCCGACTCGGCGGTGATGGCCCGCCAGGCCGCCTCGGCGGCCTGCTGCTCGGCCGCCTTCTTGGTGCGCCCCTGACCGGAGCCGAGCACCTGGCCGCCGACCCTGACCGTGGCGCGGAACGACTTCTGGTGGTCCGGGCCGCTCTCCTCGACCTGGTAGTCGGGCACCCCGAGCACCTTGACCGCGGTGAGCTCCTGCAGTGAGGTCTTCCAGTCCAGGCCCGCGCCGAGCCGGGCCGACCTGGCGATGACCGGGTTGAACAGGCGGTGCACCAGCGCCCTCGCCTCGTCCAGGCCGCAGTCGATGTACACCGCGCCGATCACCGCCTCGAGCGTGTCGGCCAGGATCGAGGGCTTGTTCCGGCCTCCCGTGACCTGCTCGCCGCGGCCGAGCCTGACGTAGGCGCCCAGGCTGAGCTCCCGCGCCACCTCGGCCAGCGCGCCCATCTGGACCACCGCGGCGCGGAGCTTGGCCAGCTGGCCCTCGGGCAGGTTCGGGTAGCCGCGGTACAGGGTGTCGGTCACGACCAGGCCGAGCACCGAGTCGCCGAGAAACTCCAGCCGCTCGTTTGTGGGCGGGTTGTCGTTCTCGTAGGCATAGGAGCGGTGCGTCAGGGCACGCTCGAGCGAGGCGGGCATGATAGGCACGCCGAGGGCGTGCCTGAGCTCAGCGGGATCTCTTCCGGCGTTCACACCGCCGTCCCAGGACCGGCTCACGACGCCCACTGCGTCCTCCTCCTAGCACTCGCTGATGATGCCCGGCCGGGCGCGAAATCTAACCCCCGCATCCAGCCTCGGGACCGGCCCGCCGCGGCAGCGGCCAGGCCAGCAGAGCCGCGGCAGCGGCCAGGCCAGCAGAGCCGCGGCAGCGGCCAGGCATGCCGCGCCGCACCGCGGCCAAGCCGGCGCAGCATTCTCAGGATGGATTGAGGACCTGGCGCCGCCGGTAGGTGCCGCAGGTCGGGCAGGCCACGTGCGGCAGCTTCGGCTCGTGGCACTGCGGGCAGCTCACCAGCGCGGGCGCGGTGGCCTTCCAGTTCGAACGTCGTGATCGGGTGTTGCTGCGGGACATCCTCCGCTTTGGAACCGCCACGTCAGCCCTCCTGTAGGTCGATGGCGCGGGCGCGCCGGTCCTGATGGTTGTCATCTCCGGTGTCACCGAACTGCCGCAGGGCCGCCCACCTCGGGTCGGCCGCCGCCTCGTGCCGGTGGCCGGGACCCGCGTCGGCGAGCGGCACACCGCACTCGGCGCAGAGCCCGGGGCAATCCTCCCGGCACAGCGGTGACATCGGCAGCGCGAGCACTACCGCGTCACGGAGGGCGGGCTCCAGGTCGAGCAGGTCGCCGTCGAGGTAGTAGAGCTCCTCGGCGTCCTGCTCCTCCTGCTCGTCGTGCTTCTCGTGTTTGTCGTGCTTCTCATGCTTATCGTGTTTGTCGTGGCGGCCGTCGGCGTATAGGTAGAGCTCCTGGAAACCGGCGGTCACCGATGAGCTGAGCGGGGCCAGGCAACGCGCGCACTCGCCCGCGAGCGGCGCGATCGCGGTCCCGGTGGCGAGGACGCCCTCGGAGACCGCCTCGAACCTGACCTCGAGCGCGACGTCAGTCCCGACCGGGACCCGGATAAGCTCTAGGCGCAGGTCGTCCGGGGCGGGGACCGTCCGCGCCTGGGTCAGGGCGGACCCCGCCTGACGCCCGAGCTGGCGCATGTCGAAGACGAGCGCCCCCCGGGGTGCGTGCGTGCGTGTGCTGGGCATGACAGTGTACTCGTCTGAGCTAATGGGAACCGAGCGCATAGCCTACCGGCGGTGCGCGGTATTCCCAACTTGGCGTACCGGGCCGGTATTCCGGTCCGGCGCTATCTCCCGGCCTAACTCCTCGGCCAGGCGCTCGCGCAGCCGGGACAGGACGATCTCCGGAACCAGGCCGCTGACATCCCCGCCGTACCTGGCTATCTCCTTGACCAGGCTGGAGCTCAGGAAGGAGTAGAGCGGGTTGGTGGTCATGAACAGCGTCTCGACCTTGGCCATCCGGTAGTTCATCTGCGCCATCTGCATCTCGTACTCGAAGTCGCTGACGGCCCGCAGGCCCTTGATCACCGCGGTGATCCCGTTGGCCGCGCAGAAGTCCACCAGCAGGCCATGGAACCGCTCGATCCTGACGTTGCCGTAGCGGCTGGTGACCTGGCTCAGCATCTCGACGCGCTCGTCGACCGTGAACAGGCCGCTCTTGGTGACGTTGATCAGGACCGCGACGATCACCTCGTCGTACAGGCCGGCCGCGCGGCTGATGATATCGAGATGGCCGTTGGTGACCGGATCAAAGGAACCCGGACAGACTACTCGTTGCACGCAGAGACTCCCCTCCTGCTTGTCGGCGGGACTAGGCCATACCAGAAGGTTGCTTCCCCGTACCGGCGCGCTCTATCGGGCACGAACCCGTCGGGCCAGTTCACCGGGCCTGATCTGGTGGCGCGCTCCACGACTACCAGGGCATCCGGCGCCAGCCAGCCCAGCCCGGCGAGCATCGACAGGACCCGCGACACGGCGGCGCCGGCCAGCGCGTACGGCGGGTCGGCGAACACCACGTCGTAGGGGCCTCCTTCCGGTCCGCGAGCCAGCACGCGCTCCACCTTATCGGCGGCGAGCACGGCGCCAGGCAGGCCGATCGCCTCGATGTTCTCCCTGATCACGCGCGCGGCCCGCGCGCCGTGCTCGATCAGGAGCACGTGCTCCGCGCCGCGGGACAACGCCTCGAGGCCGACCGCGCCCGACCCCGCGTACAGGTCGAGGACCCGCCTTCCGGCCAGCGATCCCACCATCGATGAGATCGTGCCGAACAGCCCTTCCCTGGCCCGGTCGCCGGTCGGCCTGGTATCCCGGCCGTGGGGAACCACCAGCCGCCGCCCGCCCGCCTCGCCAGCGATAACGCGTGCCACACCAATAAGTGTGCATGCCCGCCCCGCGGGAGCGTGTGTCAGCCTGCTCCGCATCCTGATTCGCTCACGGATGCGGAGGAGGCGAATTTGATGTGGAGGATCCGGGTTATGCGGAGGATTTGGTACCTTATAGGGCTCCAAATCCTCCGCATAACCCCTTTCTTCCAAGATCTTTTCGAACATGGAGACGTCACGGCGGGCGCGAGGGCGGCGGGGGGTGAGGCTAGGTCTTGTCGAGGTATTCGGCTTGGATGCCGAGGAGCTCGTCGATGCCGGTGCGGAGGGCGGGGTGGGCGGCGAGCTGCGGGTCGGCGGTGACCAGCGTGGTGGCTTCCTCGCGGGCCAGGCCGATCAGGTCCTCGTCGGCGAGCAGCCGGAGCAGCCGCAGGCTGGAGTGGCGGCCGGCCTGGGCGGCGCCAAGGACATCGCCTTCGCGGCGCTGCTCGAGGTCGAGCCGGGACAGCTTGAAGCCGTCCAGGGTGGCCGCCACCGCATCGAGCCGCTCGCGTGACGGGCTGGCCGGCGGGGCCTCGGTGACCAGCAGGCACAGGCCCGCCGCGGTCCCGCGGCCGACGCGGCCGCGGAGCTGATGGAGCTGGGACACGCCGAAGCGCTCGGCGTCCATGATGACCATCACGGTAGCGTTCGGCACGTCCACGCCGACCTCGATCACCGTGGTCGCGACCAGGACGTCGATCTCGCCCGCGGAGAACTCGCGCATCACCCGGTCCTTCTCGTCCGGGTGCAGCCTGCCGTGCAGGATGCCGAGGCGGAGCCCGGCCAGCGGGCCCGCGTCCAGCGTCGCGGCCACGTCGAGGACCGCCAGCGGCTGGCGCCGGCCGGTCTCGCCGATGCCGCGCGGGATGGAGCCCTCCAGGTCCACCCGGGCGTAGTCATCTTCGCCCGGATCGGCGTCGGAATCGTCGCCGTCGCCGATGCGCGGGCACACCACGTAGGCCTGCTGGCCGCGGGCGACCTCCTCCCGGACACGCTCCCAGGCCCGCTCCAGGTACCGTGGCTTGTCCGCGGCGGGGACCACGTGGGTGGCGATGGCCGAACGGCCCGCGGGCAGCTCGGTCAGCGTGGAGGTCTCCAGGTCGCCGTAGACGGTCATGGCCACCGTCCGCGGGATCGGCGTGGCGGTCATGACCAGGACGTGCGGCCGGTTGTCGGCGGCCTTGGCGCGCAGTGCGTCCCGCTGCTCCACGCCGAACCTATGCTGCTCGTCGATCACCACCAGGCCCAGGTCGGAGAACTGAACCTGCTCCTCGAGCAGGGCGTGGGTGCCGATCACGATCCCGGCGTCGCCGGTGAACACGTCGGACAACGCCGAGCGCCGGGCGGCCGCCCCGACCGACCCGGTGAGCAGGGTCACGCCGGTGGCGTGCTCGGCCGCGCCGAGCTGGCCGGCCCGGGCCAGCGGACCGAGCATGCCGGTGATCGAGCGGTAGTGCTGCTGGGCGAGCACCTCGGTCGGCGCGAGCAGGGCCGCCTGGCCGCCCGCGTCCACCACCTGGAGCATGGCCCGGATCGCGATCACCGTCTTGCCCGAGCCGACCTCGCCCTGTAGCAGCCGGTGCATCGGGTAGGCGCAGGCGAGCTCGCCGGCGATCGTCTCGCCCACCGCGACCTGGCCGGCGGTCAGGGTGAACGGCAGCCTGGCGTCGAACTCGTCGGCGATGCCGCCGTCCACGTGCGGCCGCGGCATGGCAGGCATGGCGGCCGCGGCCAGCCGCCGCTGCGCCAGCGCTGCCTGCAGCAGGAACGCCTCGTCCCACTTGAGCCGGTCCCTGGCCCGTTTCAGGTCGGCCTGGTCGAGCGGGCGGTGGATGGCGCGGATCGCCTCGGCCCTCCCGGTCAGCCCGTGCCGCTCCCTGAGCTCGGCGGGGAGCGGGTCCTCCCCCGCGTCCAGCGGGTCCAGCACGGTCTTGACCGCGCGGGCGATCATCCACGAGCTGGCCTTGGCGCTGGCCGGGTAGACCGGGATCATCTCGGCGGCGAATTCGGCCGCCAGCTCCGGCGTGAGGTCGGCGTTCGGCGGTGCGCCGGGCAGCATCTCGTACTCCGGGTGAACCAGCTGCAGCCGGGTGCGGAAGCGGGACACGGTGCCCGCGAACATGCCGACCATGCCGGGTACCAGCGGCTTGACCACGTACTGTCCGCCGCGGTGCCGCCAGAAGAAGGTCAGCACCAGCTTGGCCCGGTCGTCGGTGATGATCACCTCGGCCCGGCCGGCCTGCTGCCCCTTCGAGGGCATCTTGTGCATGCCGACGTGCTCGACCCGGGCCAGCACGGTGACGTGGTCGCCTTCGCGGAGCGAGGACAGGTCGGTCAGCTCGCCGCGGGTGTAGTAGCGGCGCGGGTAGTGCCGGAGCAGGTCGCCGACCGTGTGCATGCCGAAGGCGCCCTCCAGCGCCCGGGACGTCTTCGGCCCTAGCGCGCGGGTCAGCGGTTCGCTGAGCGCGGTCACACCTGGCAGCATAGAAGGGCAGGACGACAATGCTGGCCATGAGTTCGCGCTCGGCGAGGCCATCGGGTAAGCTTCGACGGCTGCCTGATCCGCCCCGAGCGGCGGACGCGGCCCTTCCGGAACCTAGTCAAATGGAGCGAACTGTGGCTGCCGTCTGCGACGTATGCGGCAAGGGGCCGGTCTTCGGCAACAACGTCTCGTTCTCGCACCGCCGTACCCGTCGCCGCTGGAACCCGAACGTCCAGCGCCGCCGCATCACGGTCGGCGGCACGTCCAAGCGCGTGAACGTGTGCACCTCCTGCATCAAGGCCGGCAAGATCAGCCGTTAGCAGGGCTGGCCCCGTGGGGGACGAACCCCTCAGCCCCCGGACCCCCCGCAAAGTGATCCCAGCCGGGAGCATCCGGCTGCGGATGGCCGTCGACGAGGACGCCACTTCCCGCGCGCACCGCGCCTATCACCGTCCACCGCGGCGGCAGCCGCGTGCCCAGCGGGAACGTGGCCACGAGCGAGTGGTCCTCGCCGCCGGTCAGGACCCAGCTCAGCGCGAGGTCGTCGGCTGAGCGCGCAGCCTGGCCCGTTCGGGCCAAGTCAGGGCGGGATCCGGCTGCGGCGCCCGCCGCGGTGATCAGCCGGTCACCTGGGCGCAGCGCGGCCGAATCCAGGTCGATGAGCACGCCGCTGGCCGTCGCGACGTGGCCTAGGTCGGCGAGCAGGCCGTCGCTGACGTCGATCATCGCCGTGGCACCCAGGTCCCCCGCCTCGGGGCCGGCGTCATACGGCGGCGCGGGCCGCACGTGCCCAGTGATTAGCGGGGCTAGGAGCGGGTCCGCAGTGACGCCAGCGATCAGCAGGGCCAAGCCGGCCGCGGCGTGGCCGAGCACGCCCGCCACCGCGACCAGGTCGCCGGGCGCCGCGCCGGAGCGGAGCACCGGGCTACGCCCGGCCAGGTCGCCCAGACCGGTCACGGCCAGCACCACCTGATCAGCGCGGGCGGTGTCGCCGCCGATCACGCTGGCGCCCCCCGCTGAGGCCCGGGCGCACTCGGCGGCCAGCCCGACGGCCAGCTCACGGGCCCAGCTGACCGGCAGCCCGGGCGGCGCCGCCAGCGCCACCAGCAGGGCGGACGGCTCGGCGCCCATGGCCGCGACGTCGGCTAGGCTGCGGGCCGCGGCCTTGTGCCCGACGTCGACGGCGGCGGACCAGTCCCGGCGGAAGTGCCTGCCCTCGAGCAGGAAATCCGTGGTAGCCACCACCCGGCCGTCCGGGGTGGCCAGCACGGCCGCGTCGTCGCCGATGCCGACCAGCGTCCCCCGGCCGGGAGGCAGCCACGCGGACAACGCCGTGATCAGCCCGAACTCCCCGACCCCAGCTAGTGTCTGATCTTCTTGCCTGGTGATAACTCACCTCCGCCCCGATGACGCGCGTGTCATAGGTCTGGACCTCTACGGTAGCGTGAGGCACAAGGGGCACCCGTCCCGTCATGCACTGGGAGGACCTCATGGTGGAGGCTTACATCCTCGTCCAGACAGAAGTCGGCAAGGCTGCCGACGTGGCCAGGCAGATCGCGAAGATCAGCGGTGTTACCCAAGCGGAGGACGTCACCGGCCCCTACGACGTCATCGTGCGCGCTCAGGCGGACAACGTCGACGAGCTCGGCCGTCTCGTCACCGCTTACGTCCAGTCGGTGCCCGGGATCACCCGGACGCTCACCTGCCCCGTGGTGCACATCTGAGCAGTTCGGCGCCGAGCAGCGCGCTGTGCGGGCCGAGCCCCAGGACGGCCGCGTCGCGCAGGTCGGACGGCGTGTCGACGTCCCGGCGCAGCCCGGGAATACCGTCCAGGCCGAGCTCGACGGCGCCGCCCGCGGCGTGCCGGGCCCGCGAGGCCAGGCCGAACTCGGGCCGGAACACCGCTCCCGGCGCCGCGGTGTACAGCGTCGTGCCGTCGCCCGCCGCGTCGGCCACGAAGGCGGTCGGCCAGGCCGCGGCGGCGCGCAGCGCCCGGCTCAGCTGCCCGGGGCGCAGCGCGGGCAGGTCGGCGGACAGCGCGGCGGTCCCATCGCCGGGCCACCGCGCGGCCGCGTACGCGGCGCCGTGCCGCAGGGCCGCGTTGAGCCCGGCGCGCGGCTCGTCCGGCACCACCAGCGCGCCCAGGGCGGCCAGCGCCACCGCCGCGACCTGGTCGTCGGTGATGACGACGACCCGGGCGACCGCGCCGGACCCCAGTACGGCCGTCACGGTGTCGGAGGCGAGGGCGAGGGCGAGTTCGGCGCGCCGGGGCCCGGCCAGCCCGGCGAGCCGCGACTTGGCCTCGGCGAGCACCTTGACGGGCATCAGCACCGACCAGCAGCAGCCCTTATCGGTCATGGGATTGAACCTGTCTCGACACCGGACCACCTGAACCAGGAGACTTGACGTTATGAGCGAACGCGCTGGCCAGCCTACGTCCTACAGCTACTCCCGGGGCTGGCGGCTGCTCTCGGTGATCATCTTGCGCCCGCTGCTCCGGCTGCTGATGAAGCACCGGTGGCAGGGCAAGGAGAATTTCCCGCGAACCGGCGGCGTGATCCTGGCCCCCAACCACCTGTCCTACGCCGACTGGGCCACCGTCGCCCTGTTCAGCTACGTGTACGGGCACCGGTACCCGGTGTTCATGATCAAGTCGGCGGTGTTCGAGGTCAAGGTCCTCGGGCCGATCATGTTCAAGCTCGGGCAGCTGCCCGTGTACCGTGGCCGCGGCGACGCCGGCCTGGTGCTCAAGCAGGCCGAGCAGGCGCTGGCGGCCGGCGCCTGCGTGATCGTCTACCCGGAGGGGACCGCGTCCAGGGACCCGGACCTGTGGCCGATGGTGGGCAAGACGGGCGCCGCCCGGCTGGGGCTGACCACCGGGGCGCCGGTGATCCCGATCGCGCACTGGGGCGCGCAGGACATCCTCCCCTACGGCAGCAAGAACGTTCACCTGTTCCCGCGCAAGACGGTACGCATGGCGGCCGGGCCGCCGGTGGACCTGTCCGCCTACGCCGGCCAGCGGCTCGGCGCTTCGACGTTGCGGGCCGCGACCGCCGACATCATGGCCGACATCACCGCCCTGCTGGCCAAGATCAGGCACGAGACGCCGCCCGCCGTACCCTGGGACCCCGCCACGGGCGGCCCCCACCCACCTCCCCTCCCCCGTTCCTCGGGCCGAACGGACGGCGGTCCGGAGTCAGCGCCGGCCGGGGGCCGGGCCGGGGAGGCGCAGGCGGACTCGTCCGCCTCCGGCGGATCATGAAAGCTGCGGTGATGGGGGCCGGGTCCTGGGGCACCACGTTCGCCCAGGTGCTCTGCGACGCCGGGACCCCGACGGTCTTGTTCAGCCGGGAGCCGAACGTGGCCAAGGCGATCTCCGGGATGCACGAGAACCCGGACTACCTGCCGGGGATCGCACTGAACCCGGCGCTCGACGCGACCGGGGATCAGGCCGAGGCGCTGGCCGGCGCGGACCTGGTCGCCTTCGCCGTGCCCGCGCAGACGCTGCGCGCCAACCTGGCGGACTGGGCGCCGCTCCTCCCGCCGGAGGCGCTGCTGGTCAGCCTCATGAAGGGGATTGAGCTCGGCACCTGCCTGCGGATGAGCGAGGTCATCGCCGAGGTGGCCGGCGCGGACGCGTCCCGGGTCGCCGTGGTCTCCGGACCTAACCTGGCGGGAGAGGTCGTCCGGCGGCAGGTCACCGCGACCGTGGTGGCGTGCCGTTCCGAGGCCGGAGCGCTGGCGTTGCAGGGCGCGTGCCACACCCCGTACTTCCGGCCGTACACGAACACCGACGTGATCGGCTGCGAGCTGGGCGGCGCGGTGAAGAACGTGATCGCCATCGCGGTGGGCATCGCGGTGGCCCTGGGGCTGGGGGACAACACCAGGGCCACGCTGATCACCCGGGGACTGGCCGAGATCGCCCGGCTGGGTTCGGCGCTGGGCGCGCAGCCGCAGACGTCCGCCGGGCTGGCCGGGATGGGCGACCTGGTGGCCACCTGCAGCTCGCCGCTGTCCAGGAACCGGACGTTCGGCGAGTACCTGGGGCGGGGCATGACGGTGGCCGAGGCCACCGCCGCTATGAACCAGACCGCGGAGGGGGTGGCGTCCTGCGGCCCGGTGCTCACGCTGGCCCGGGAGCATCAGGTGGAGATGCCGATCACCGAGGTCGTCGCCGCCGTCACGAGCGACGGACTGCCCGTCGCGCAGGCCGCGTCGATGCTAGCGTCACGCTCAGCCAAGCCCGAGTGGTACGGTCCCTGATGCTCTTGATGCTTAGATCGGCGGAATGACCTCGTGGACATAGTGCGCAAGCAGGCCGGCGAGAACACCCGCGCGGTTCACCTGCCGGCCCCGCCGGCGCCCGCGCAGCAGCCGCTCGGCACGCCGGTGTTCCGCACCGCGTCGTTCTCGTTCGGCACGGCCGAGGAGTACCGGGCCGTACTGAACGACGAGATGCCCGGCTACACGTACAGCCGGATCGACAACCCCACCGTGGACGCGTTCGCCCGGGCGGTGGCGGCGCTGGAGGGAGTGAACCTGCCGCGGTGGCCCGCGGCGCAGGCGTTCGCCTCCGGGATGGCCGCGGTCAGCGGCGTGTTCTGGACCTTTGCCCGGGCCGGCGCGCACGTGGTGGCCTCTGGCGCTGTCTACGGTGGTACGTACTCCTTCCTGCGGAACGTCTTGTCGCGCTTCGGGGTCGAGACCGACTTCGTTGACATCACCGACCTGGATCAGGTCCAGGCGGCCATCCGCCCGACGACGCGGATCATCTACGCCGAGACGATCGCCAACCCAACCACGGCAGTGGCCGACCTGCACAAACTGGCCGAGATCGCCCACGACGGCGGCGCCCTGCTGGTGGTGGACTCCACGCTGGCCCCTCCGGTCATCTGCCGCCCGCTCGAGCACGGCGCCGACCTGGTCATCCACTCGGCCACCAAGTACATCGGCGGTCACTCCGACGCCACCGGCGGCGTGGTCACCGGGCGCATCGAGCTGATCAGCAGCATCCGCGGCGTCCGGGTGGACACCGGCGGGTCGCTGTCCCCGGACGAGGCGTTCTTGCTTCGTCGCGGCCTCGAGACATTGCCGCTGCGGGTGCGGCGGGCCTGCGCGACCGCTTCGGTGTTCGCCGCGGCGCTGTCCCGGCACCCGGCCGTGCTGCGGATCGACTACCCCGGGCTGCCCGAGCACCCCGGGCACCAGGTGGCGCGGCGTCTTTTCGACGCCGGCCCGGAGGGAGTGCGGTTCGGCGCCATCGTGACCGTCACCCCGCACGGCGGGCGCGATGCGGGCATGGCGTTCGCCGACAAGCTGCGGCTCTCCCAGCTCGCCACGTCGCTGGGCGGGACGCACACCGTGGTCAGCCACGTCGCCTCCACCACGCACCGGCAGTTGGACCACCGGGCGCTGGCGGCCGGCGGCATCGACCCGGGAGCGGTACGCTTCTCCATCGGCCTGGAGGACGCCGAGGATCTCATTTCTGACGCGTATGTCGCCCTGGAGTCTGTCGGCAGGCCGTAGCCTGGTGGTTCGCCTTCGGGCTTCGGCCTTCGGGCTTTGAGCTCTGGCTTCGGGCTTTGGCCTTCGGGCTTCGGGCTTCGGGCTTCGGGACGGGACGGGAGGATGCGTGGGGCAGCCTAAGATCCGGGTCGCCGTGGTGTTCGGCGGCCGCAGCACCGAGCATGCCGTGTCGTGCGCGAGCGCGGGCCTGATCCTGTCGGCCATCGACCGCGACCGGTACGAGGTGCTGCCCATCGGAATCGCCACAGACGGGCGCTGGGTGCTCACCTCGGACGACCCGGCCCGGCTGGCGCTGTCCTCCGGGTCGGTGCCGTCGGTCGAGTCGGTGGCTTTCCCGGGCTCCGAGGTCACGCCGCGGACCGGGCCTGGCGGCTCGGTCTTGCAGGTAAGGCGTCCCGATTCGGTCCCGCAGGACCTCGGCGCGGTGGACGTGGTGCTGCCGCTGCTGCACGGCTCCTACGGCGAGGACGGCACCCTGCAGGGCCTGCTCGAGATGACCGGCACCCGGTACGTCGGCGCGGGCGTGTTCGCCAGCGCGGCCGGCATGGACAAGGAGTACATGAAGCTGCTCATGTCAGCGCGCGGCCTGCCGGTCGGCCGGTACGTGGTGGTACGCGAGCGGGATTGGCGGGCTGTTTCGGAACGCAAGCGGATCCTGGACGAGATCGCCGAGCTGGGCTGGCCGGTCTTCGTCAAGCCGGCCCGCGGCGGCTCGAGCATCGGGATCACCCGGGTTTCGGTAGCCGAGGACCTGGAGCCGGCCATCGAGGCGGCCCGGGAGCATGACCCCAAGGTGCTGGTCGAGGCGGCGGTGGACGGGATCGAGGTGGAGTGCGCGGTGCTCGAGGGCATCGACGGCGGCCCGCCGGAGGCGAGCGTGCCCGGTCAGGTCGTGGTGGACCCGGGCTCGTCGTTCTATGACTACGAGGCGAAGTATTTCGCGTCGGCCACTACGATGCGGATCCCGGCCCCGGTGCCGGTGCAGGCGGCCTCCGAGATCAGGCGCCTGGCCTGCGCGGCCTTTGACGCGATCTCCTGCGAGGGGCTGGCCCGGGTCGACTTCTTCTACACACCGGCCGGGCAGATCCTGGTCAACGAGATCAACACGATGCCGGGCATGACCCCGGCCTCGGGGTTCCCGATGATGTGGGCCGCATCCGGCCTGCCGCTGCCCCAGCTCGTCGACCGGATCATCCAGACCGCGCTGCGCAAGCGTCCCGGGCTGCGGTTAGCCCCTGCCGTCGCCTTGATACAGGCCGCGGGCGGCCGCCGGGTACTCCCAAGAGACCGCCCGCGGCTGGTCGCTACTTCTTCGGCTTCTCGCCGTTGACGAGCGCCTTGAAGTCCGCGCCGGCCCGGAACTTGGGCACGGAGGACTTCGGCACCTGGATGGTCGCGCCGGTGGCGGGGTTACGGGCCGTGCGAGCGGGGCGCTCGCTCTTCTCGAAGACGCCGAATCCGGTGATGGCTACCTTGTCACCGCTCGCCACGGCGGACTGGATGGTCTCGAGCACCGCGTTAACGGCTTCGGTCGCGGATTTCTTGTCCCCCAGCCGGACGGAGATCGCGTCGATCAGATCACGCTTGTTCATGGTTTCACTCCTGTGCTTCCCCCACAGGTCGCGTGGGCTCCGATTATGGCTTCGCGACCTCTGACCTGCCCGAAAGTAGGCGATCCGGCGCCGTTGCACAATAACTTCGGCCACATTGACCCGCGTGTCGGCTAACCTCACGCGCCTCAGCAACCGTCCGCTCACGCCCGAGAGCAGAAACGTAACCACGCGCGCCCTAGGGGCTCGTCGCGGGTAGCGGCCCGGCGCCCGGCGCCCGGCGGCCTGCGCCCGACGCCCGGCGGTCGACGGTCGGCTTGGCCTGCGCGACCCGGTTACCGCGCCCCCGGCTTACCGCGACCCGGCTCCGCGTGGGCGGAAAGCTACTTCAGTCACACCTGTACCTCGCGTGAAGGGCCCTATGGTGCGGATGGCAGCCCGCGGGCGCTAGAACGGCTTTCCGTCACTTTGGCTCCAGCCGTACCAAATCATTCGATGTGAATGTCCCATTCATGCAGCTGGAACGACATGGCTGGGACATTCACGCCGTATCCGCGAGGGCAGGTGGGGTGGCCGGCAGAAATCACCAGCAACGGAAGAACGCTAGAAGCACAGGAGCACCAAGAGTTACCGCCGATGATGACCGCACTGCCCACCCGTCCGCGGGGGCGCCTCCGGCTAGGGACGGATGGGGCGGTGAGGTGCGGGAGGTGCGGGAGGTGCGGGAGGTGCAGCAGGTGCGGTCGGTGCGGTGCGGTGCGGTGGGTGGGGGCGGGTGGGTTAGGCGGTGACGGGGAGGAATGCGGGACGGGAGTGCTCGAAGGCGGTGATGTCGTCGACGTGGCGGAGGGTCAGGCCGATGTCGTCCAGGCCCTCCATCAGCCGCCAGCGGGTGTAGTCGTCGATCTCGAAGGGCGCCTTGATCCCGGCGGCCTCGGCCACCACCACGCGGTTGTCGAGATCCACGACGAGCTCGGAGGCGGGTTCGGCCTCCAGCAGGTCCTGCAGGGCGGCCACGGTGGCCTCGGGCAGCACGACCGGCAACAGGCCGGCCTTGGTCGCGTTGCCGCGGAAGATGTCGCCGAACCTGGGCGCGATCACGGCGCGGAAGCCGTAGTCGGTGAGCGCCCACACCGCGTGCTCGCGGGACGAGCCGGTGCCGAAGTCGGTGCCCGCGACCAGGATCGTCGCGCCTTCGTACTGCGGCTGGTTGAGCACGAATGAGGGGTCCTCGCGCCAGGCAGCGAACAGGCCCTTACCGAAGCCGGTGCGGCTCACCTGCTTGAGGTACTCGGCCGGGATGATCTGGTCGGTGTCGACGTTGCTGCGGCGCAGCGGCACCGCGCGGCCGGAGTGCGAGACGAACGGTTCCATCGGGAGACTCCTCTACAGATCGGCCGGTTACAGGTCAGCAGGTGCGGCCAGGTGGCCGGTCACGGCGGTGGCGGCGGCGACTTCCGGCGAGACCAGGTGGGTGCGCCCGCCCTTGCCCTGGCGGCCCTCGAAGTTGCGGTTAGAGGTGGAGGCGCTGCGCTGGCCCGGGCTGAGCTTGTCCGGGTTCATGCCGAGGCACATCGAGCAGCCCGCCGACCGCCAGTCGGCGCCCGCCGCGGTAAAGATGGCGTCGAGCCCCTCCCGTTCGGCCTGAGCCCTGACGGCCATCGATCCGGGGACCACCAGCATCCGGACCGACGGCGCCACGTGCCGGCCCTGCAGCACCGTGGCGGCCGCCCGCAGGTCCTCGATCCGGCCGTTCGTGCAGGATCCGACGAAGACCGTGTCCACCGTGATGTCGCACAGCGCGGTGCCGGGCACCAGGTCCATGTAGGTCAGCGCGCGCTCGGCGGCGGCTCGGGCGGCCGGGTCGGCGAAGGAGCCGGGGTCCGGCACCGACGAGGCCAGCGGCAGCGCCTGGCCGGGGTTGGTCCCCCAGGTCACGTACGGCGTCAGGGTGGCGGCGTCGAGGACGACCTCGTGGTCGAAGGTCGCGTCGGCGTCGGTCGGCAGCGTGCGCCAGTAGTCCAAAGCCCGCTCCCAGGACGATCCGCGCGGTGTATGCGCCCTGCCCTCCAGGTAGGCAAAGGTGACATCGTCCGGTGCCACCAGCCCGGCCCGGGCGCCGGCCTCGATGGACATGTTGCAGACGGTCAGCCGGCCATGGACAGCGCCCGGATCGCGGAGCCGCGGTACTCCAGCACGTAGCCCTGGCCGCCGCCGGTGCCGATCTTGGCGATGATGGCCAGGATCAGGTCCTTGGCCGTCACGCCCTCGGGCAGCGCGCCGTCCACCGTGATCGCCATCGTCTTGGGCCTGACCTGCGGCAGTGTCTGGGTCGCCAGCACGTGCTCGACCTCGCTGGTGCCGATGCCGAAGGCCAGCGCGCCGAGCGCGCCGTGGGTGGAGGTGTGCGAGTCGCCGCAGACGATCGTCAGGCCGGGCTGGGTCAGCCCGAGCTGCGGGCCGATGACGTGCACGATGCCCTGGTCGGCGTCGCCCATGGGGTGCAGCCGGACGCCGAACTCGGCGCAGTTCTTCCTGAGGGCCTCGACCTGGGTGCGGGACACGGGGTCGGTGAACGGGCTGTCCGGGCCGTAGAGGGGGACCCGGGAGATGCGCAAGCTATTTGCGGGAGGGGCGCCGGGCCGGGTGATCCCGGTCGTCGGCACGTTATGGTCTTCGGTGGCGATGGTCAGGTCGGGACGGCGCACCTTGCGGCCGGCCGCGCGCAGCCCGTCGAACGCCTGCGGACTGGTGACCTCGTGCAGCAGGTGAAGGTCGATATAGAGCAGGTCAGGCTCGCCCTCCGCGCTGCGCACCACGTGGGCGTCCCAGATTTTCTCGGCGAGCGTACGGTGCGCACTCCCTGCCATCACGCCCTCTCCCTTCCGCTTGCGTCTCGCATTCCGAGACGGCAGTATTCAGAACATGAACAACTCTAGCGGAGTCGGAGTCCTCGACAAGACCATTTCGGTTCTGTCCGCCCTGGAGAGCGGCCCGGCTTCGCTCGCACAGCTGGTCAAGGCGACCGGCCTGGCCCGGCCCACTGCGCACCGGATCGCGGTGGCCCTGGAGAGCCACCGGCTGCTGGGCCGCGACACGCAGGGCCGGTTCGTGCTGGGCCCGCGGATCGGCGAACTGGCCTCGGCGGCCGGCGAGGACCGGCTACTGGCCATCACCCAGCCCATCTTGACCCAGCTCAGGGACATGACCGGGGAGAGCGCCCAGCTCTACCGGCCGCACGCGGACACGAGGATCTGCGTCGCCGCGGCCGAACGGACCAGCGGCCTGCGGGATACCGTCCCGGTCGGCGCCGCGCTGCCGATGACGGCCGGGTCAGCCGCGCAGGTCCTGCTGGCCTGGGAGGAAGGCGGGCGGATGCACCGCGGGCTGCGTGGCGCCAAGTTCACCGCGACCACGCTGGCCCAGGTGCGCCGGCGCGGCTGGGCCGCCACCGCGGCCGAGCGCGAGCCCGGCGTGGCGTCGGTGTCCGCGCCGGTGCGCGGGCCCGGCGGCCGGGTGCTGGCCGCCGTCTCGGTGTCCGGGCCGATCGAGCGCCTGACCAGATCGCCGGGACGGATACACGCTCCGGCCGTGGTCGCGGCCGGGGAGAAGATCAGCAAGCTGCTGCGTGCTGAGACGTAGTCCCGGGTGCGGGTAGCCTGCGGCGTGGGGCACCTGCCGGCCTGGGCCATGATGGATATGGCCGGATTCCGGCGGGGACCTGCGGAACGGATGAAGCGGGAATGGAAACGGGCAGGAGCATGAGGGCAGCAGTCGTCAAGGAGACCTCGCCGGGAGAGCGCCGGGTGGCCCTGGTGCCGGACGCGGTGGCCAAGCTCGCCCCGGCCGGGATCGACGTGCTGGTGGAAAGCGGGGCCGGCGACGGCGCCTGGCTGTCCGACGCTGCCTACGCCGACGCGGGCGCGTCGATCGTCAGCGCCGCCGAGATCTTCCGGACCGCCGACGTGATCCTGACCGTGACCCGGCCCCAGCCCGACGCGGTTGGCGAGCTCAGGGCGGGCCAGGCGGTCATCGGCATGCTGGCCCCGCTGGCCGACCCGGAGTACGCCGCGGCGCTAGCCGCCCGGGGGGTGACCGTGATCAGCCTGGACGGGCTGCCGCGCACGCTGTCCCGGGCCCAGCCGATGGATGCGCTCACCTCCCAGTCGAACGTGGCCGGGTACAAGGCCGCGCTGGTGGCCGCGGCTGAGTTCGGCCGGTTCTTCCCGCTGCTGATCACCGCGGCGGGCACGGCCCGGCCGGCCAAGGTGCTGGTGCTCGGCACCGGCGTGGCCGGCCTGCAGGCGATCGGCACCGCCCGGCGGCTCGGCGCGGTGGTGAGCGGCTACGACATCAGGCCCACCTCGAAGGACGAGGTGACCTCGCTCGGGGCCACGTTCGTGGAGCTGACCTCGGTCGGCTCCGCGGCCGGCGAGGGCGGCTACGCCCGCGAGCTGACCGCCGAGGAGCGCCAGGCCCAGCAGGAGGAGCTGACCGGCCACATCGCCCGGCAGGACGTGGTGATCACCACCGCGCAGGTGCCCGGGCGCAAGCCGCCGCTGCTGGTGACCGAGGACGCGATCAAGGCCATGGCACCCGGCTCGGTCATCGTGGACATGGCCGCCAGCGCGCTGGGCGGCAACGTGACCGGCTCGGTTCCCGGCGAGACGACCGTCACCGGCAACGGAGTGACGATCGTGGGCGCGGAGAACCTGGCCGCCACCGTGCCGACCGCGGCCTCGAACGCCTACTCGCGGAACATCTCCGCGATGCTGCTGCACCTGACCTCCGGCGGCGCGCTGGCCATCGATACCAGCGACGAGATCCAGGCGGGCGTGGTGATCGCGCACGACGGCAGGGTCGTCCACGAAGGCGTGGCCAGCCTGCTGCCACCAGTTGAGGGAGACGCCGGTGTCGACGGCACTGCTGACTGACCTGACCATCTTCATCCTCGCGCTGCTCGTCGGCATCGAGGTCATCGGCAAGGTCCCGGCCACGCTGCACACGCCGCTGATGTCGGCGACCAACGCGATCCACGGAATCGTGCTGGTCGGCGCCCTGCTGATCGGGCTGACGGCGCACAACGCGGTCGGGTACGTGATCGCATTCATCGCCGCGTTCTTCGCCGGCGCGAACGTCGTCGGCGGGTACGTGGTGACCGGGCGGATGCTGAAGATGTTCCGCCGGAAGCCGCCCGAGGCGCCGGGGCAGGTGCCAGGGAATGCGGGAGCGCAGCCGGAACTGGCGGTGAACGGGCACAAGGGGCTCAAGGGCCTGGTGAGTAGGATGAGCAGGACCGAGACATGAGCGGGTTCAACGGCTACATCCAGCTCGTCTACGTGCTGGTGGCGGCCATGTTCGTGGTGGGCCTGCACCTGATGAACAGCCCGGCCACCGCGCGCCGCGGGAACCAGGTGGCGCAGGTCGGCATGGTGATCGCGGTCGTCGCCACGCTCATCCTGCTGATCCACGCGGGCACGGTCGCCGCGACCGGCTGGATCGTGCTGATCGTCGGGTCGCTGCTGGGCTCCGCGGTGGGCCTGTGGGCCGCCCGTACGGTGCAGATGACGGCGATGCCGCAGCTGGTGTCGGCGTTCAACGCGGTCGGCGGCGGCGCGGCCGCGCTAGTAGCGGTCTACGGTTACTACGAAGCCGAGTCCCACGTCACCGGCGTGCTCGGTACCACCTCGGTGTTCACCGTCCTCGACGTGCTCATCGGCTCGGTGACGTTCTCCGGGTCGATCGTCGCGGCCGGCAAGCTGCAGGGTGCCATCCCGGGCCAGCCGATCGTCTTCAAGGGCGCCCGCCTGGTCAACCTGGGCCTGGCGGTTGTCGCCGTGGGCGCGGCCGCGTTCCTGTTCAGCACCGCCAGCCTGCCCGCGCTGCTCATCGTGGTGCTGGCCTCGCTGGCGTTCGGGGTGATGATGGTGCTGCCAATCGGCGGCGCGGACATGCCGGTGGTCATCTCGCTGCTGAACGCCTTCACCGGCACCGCGGTGGCGATGGCCGGGTTCGTCATCTCGAACTGGGCGCTGATCGTGGCCGGCGCGCTGGTGGGCGCGTCAGGAAGCATCCTGACCAAGCTGATGGCGGACGCGATGAACCGGTCGCTGGCCAACATCATCCTGGGCGGGTTCGGCACCGGGGACAGCGCGGTCGCGCTGGAGACGGCCGCGGACGCCCACGTCCGCTCGATCGCGGCCGACGATGCCGCCATCCAGCTCGCCTACGCCGCCAAGGTGATCATCGTGCCAGGCTACGGCCTGGCCGCGGCGCAGGCCCAGCACGGCGTGGCCGAGCTGGCCGCGGTGCTGGAGGACCGTGGCATCGAGGTCAGCTACGCCATCCACCCGGTGGCGGGCCGGATGCCTGGCCACATGAACGTGCTGCTGGCCGAGGCCAACGTGCCGTACCCGCAGCTCAAGGAGATGGACGAGATCAACCCGGAGTTCGCCCGGGCCGACGTGGCCCTGGTCATCGGGGCCAACGACGTGACCAACCCGGCCGCGCGCCGCCCGGGCAACGACATCTCCGGCATGCCCATCCTGGACGTGGACCAGGCCAAGGCCATTATCGTGGTCAAGCGCTCGATGGGGACCGGCTACGCAGGCATGGAGAACGAGCTGTACTTCGATCCCAAGACCAGCATGTTCTTCGCCGACGCGAAGAAGGCGATGACCGAACTGACCTCCGCCGTCAAGACCCTGGTGGGCTGATCCGCGCCCATGATCGGTTAGGGCGTAGGGTTCGGACAAGACATCTGACCGGAGATCGGAGGCCGTCGTGACCGAGCGCACCAAGATCACCCTGGATGAGTCCGAGATCCCGCGCCAGTGGTACAACATCATCCCCGACCTGCCCGCACCGCCGCCCCCGCCGCTGCACCCGGGGACAGGCCAGCCGGTCGGCCCGGAGGATCTCGCGCCGCTGTTCCCGATGGAGCTCATCCGCCAGGAAGTCGCCACCGACTCCTACATCGCCGTCCCGGACGAGGTGCTCGACGTCTACCGGCTGTGGCGGCCCACGCCGCTGTACCGGGCGCACCGGCTGGAAAAGGCGCTGAACACCCCGGCGCGCATCTACTACAAGTACGAGGGCGTCTCGCCGGCCGGGTCGCATAAGCCCAACACCGCCGTCCCGCAGGCGTACTACAACGCGGCCGAGGGCACCAAGCGGCTCACCACCGAGACCGGCGCCGGGCAGTGGGGCAGCGCGCTGTCCTTCGCCTGCGCGCAGTACGGCATCGACTGCGAGATCTGGATGGTCCGCGCCTCCTACGACCAGAAGCCGTACCGGCGCACGATGATGGAGACCTGGGGCGCCACCGTGCACGCCAGCCCGTCGCGGACCACCAAGGCGGGCGCGGAAATACTCGCCGCCCACCCGGACTCGACCGGCAGCCTGGGCATCGCCATCAGCGAGGCGGTCGAGGCGGCCGGCGGCAGCGCCGACACCCGGTACGCGCTGGGCAGCGTGCTCAACCACGTGCTGATGCACCAGACGGTGATCGGCGAGGAGGCGCTCCAGCAGTTCGCCGCGGCCGGGGAGACGGCACCCGACCTGATCGTCGGCTGCACCGGCGGCGGGTCCAACTTCTCCGGGCTGTTCTTCCCGTTCCTGCGGGAGAAGCTGGCCGGCCGGATCAACCCGGCTATCCGCGCGGTCGAGCCGGCCGCCTGCCCGTCGTTCACCCGGGGCCGGTACGCCTACGACTTCGGGGACACGGCCGGGTTCACCCCGCTGCTGAAGATGCACACCCTCGGCCACGACTTCATCCCGGACCCGGTGCACGCGGGCGGGCTGCGCTATCACGGCATGTCGCCGCTGCTCTCGCACATGTACCAGCTCGGCCTGTTCGAGGCGGAATCCAGGCAGCAGCGTGAGTGCTTCGCGGCCGCGGTGACCTTCGCCCGGGCCGAGGGGATCATCCCGGCGCCGGAGCCGACGCACGCGCTCGCCTCCGTGATCGAGGAGGCCAAGCGCTGCACCGAATCCGGCGAGCCGAAGGTGATCCTGACCGCGCTGTGCGGCCACGGGCACTTCGACATGGCCGCCTACGAGCGCTACCTGACGGGCGAGATGGAGGACTTCGAGCTCTCCCAGGAGCGCATCGACGACGCCCTCACCCGGCTACCGCAGGTGGGGTAGCCGGGGCGGATACCTGGCCCGTTCGGCCTAATCCGCACGGCGGGTCCGGACCGCGGCGGCCAGCTCGGCCAGCACGGCCGCGGTGGTCCCGAAGTCCAGGCACGCGTCGGTGACGCTCTGACCGTAGGTAAGGCTGTGCGGGGGGCCCGGTTCCTGCTGGCCCTCGACCAGGAAGCTCTCCAGCATCACGCCGGTCAGGCCGCGCTCGCCGGCCGCCACCTGCTCGGCGATGGAGGCGGCGACCACCGGCTGGCGGCGGTGGTCCTTGCCGCTGTTGCCGTGGCTGGCGTCCACCATCAAGCGGCGCGGCAGCCCGGCCGCGGCGAGCAGGTCCAGCGCCTTGGCGGTGTCGCTGGCCTCGTAGTTCGGCCCGGACCGGCCGCCGCGCAGGATCACGTGCGTGTCCGTGTTGCCCGTCGTGGTCACCACCGCGGCGACCCCGTTGGGGGTGACGCCGAAGAACGTGTGACCGGCGGCCGAGGCCCGGCACGCGTCCACCGCTACCTGGACGTCGCCGTCGGTGCCGTTCTTGAACCCGACCGGCATGGACAGGCCGGAGGCAAGCTGGCGGTGAACCTGGCTCTCCGTGGTCCGCGCGCCGATCGCGCCCCAGGTCACCGTGTCCGCGATGTACTGCGGAGTAATCGGGTCGAGCCATTCGCAGCCCACCGGCAGGCCGGTCGCGACGATGTCGCGGAGCAGCTGGCGGGCGGTGTGCAGGCCGCGGTGCACGTCGTGTCCGCCGTCCATGCCCGGGTCGTTGATCAGGCCCTTCCAGCCGGTTACCGTGCGCGGCTTCTCGAAATACACCCGCATCACGATCAGCAGGTCAGCCTGATGGCGCTCACGGGCTTGGATGAGCCGCCCGGCGTACTCCAGCGCGGCCGCCGGATCGTGCACCGAGCAGGGCCCGGCGATGACGAGCAGACGGTCGTCCAAGCCGTCGAGCACGTCGCGGACCTCGCCGCGGCTCCGCTCCACGGTCGCCGCGGCCTCGTCGCCCAGCGGCAGCCGCTCGAGCAGGGCCGAGGGGGAAAGCAGCGGTTCGTAGCCGGTGATCCGGGTATCGCTGGTGCGCGTCATCGGGCGCGTCTCCTCCCGGGCGGGCGGCTGCCCGGGCCCCGGGAGCCAGCACACCCCTCGTGATGCAGGGCTGTCTGTCGCCATGCTGGCTCCAGGCGGTGATATCAGCGCACGCGTTAGCGCCTGGCTCCGCCTGGAGCCAGGGTAAAGCGCGGATACCACCGTGACATGCGAACGATGCTACACCAGGGCGGGCGCCGCCCGGTTCCCGGTCGCGCCGGACAGGTTTTCGGCGTGGATACACGTGTTATTCAACTTGTCCCAAGATTGAACTACCACCCTGGGTCACGCGCGTCGCGAGGGCCGTTTTCCGGCATGCGCGCAGGCACGACGGTCCGAGGCCGAGGCCGTTCATTCGACATCAGGGAGGCCGTTGGCCTTGGCACGCCTGCTGGTCAATCTGGGCAATACGGGTGCCGCCGGCGCGGCCGCGGTGGATGCGCGAGGCAGTGCGCCTGCCCCGGTCCGAACGGCCCGAACGACCCGGACCCGGCCGCGGGTTCCGGCGGTAACGGCCGGATCCTCGGGCTGGCTCTGGGTGATCCTGCTCACGGCCGGCTGGCTGGTCCAAGCCGGGCTGCGGGTATGGTTCAGCCGCCAGCAGGTCATGCCGCTGGCCAACCCGGACGAGACCGCGTACCTGGTCGCGGCGCGGGTGCTCGCGGACGGGCCGGGCGCGGACCTGTTCGGGTCGACGCTGTACCAGGGCGGTTATCCGGTGCTGATCACACCGGTCTACCGGTTACCAGCAACCCCTCGACCGTCTACCACGCCGTGCTGGTGATCAACGCGTTGATCAGCGCCCTGGTGCTGCCGCTCGGCTACATAGCCTGCCGCAGGCTCGGCCTCGACCCACCCGGCCGCCTACGTCGTGGCCACGGTGGCGGCGCTGGTCCCGGCCGGCTTCGTCTACATCGGGCCCCGGGCGCGCGGCATCGGGCCCCGGGCGCGCGGCATCGGGCCCCGGGCGCGCGGCAGGAGCGGCGTCCGAGACCCTAACAGCGGACATCCGTCACTTCGGCACCGCCCGTACCAGAATATAAACGGCTGGAAAGCGGCGACGACCTGGGATCATCGGCCACGGAAATGAACTAGGAACGCAGGGGCATCAGGAGTCGCAGCGGTCGGTGCCCGGCCCGGGCATGATGACGGATACCTCATGCCTTCGCGGCCCCGGCGTGCAGGAGGCCGAGTACGCGCGGCTCGCTGATGGCGGGGCGCTGCCGCTGGCCTTAGCCGCCGAAGGTAAACCGGGGGCCGCCGGAGGTGAGGACGGCGCTCTGCGGCGCGGTCGGCCAGGTCCCGGCGATCGCGGCGGTCAGCGCTTGGAGGAGCTCGGGCACGTCCGACGAGGCTTGCTCGTGCAGGGCCTCGGCCACGATCAGGACGGTGCCGGTGGCGGCCGAGACCGCGGACCGGCCGCTTTGCCGGTTCGTCCAGCGCCGCGCGTGCGCCCGCCCGGTCCGGTCGGCGAAGACGACCTCGCCGGGCGCGGGGTGCTCGACCTCGCCGCCGAACGTCAGGTAGTCCTCGTCGCCGGCCGCGTACCGCACCTCGAGCGGCCAGGCGACTTCGGCCGCGTCGAAGACGGCGACCGGGACGGCGAAGGCCACCGAGACCGCGTTGCACAAGTCGACCAGCGGGTGCAGCCGCGGCAGGCTGCCCTCCTTGCGGAACCGGCGCAGCAGCGACTCAGCCGCGCAGCGGTACTGAGTCGGCTTCAGTCCCATCCGCGCGAAGGCGCGCCGCCACGCCTGGATCTCGGGGAACTCCGATTCCGGGCCGTCCGCCAGCCGGGCCTTGGCGATGGCGGTCAGGTGGTCCGTATCGGCGGCGGCGGCGCCGGTGATGCCCTCGGCGTACAGGACGCCGGGGACCAGGGACGGGAAGTCCCGCCAGAGCGCGGCCGCGTGCTGGAAGTACATAACGCTCTCCCTTCCGGAAGCCGATGGCCAGGCCGGCCGCCACGACCGCGAGGCCGGCCCAGACCAGCGGCCGGGGAGCCGGGCCGCCGAACAGCACCCCGCTGACCGCCGCAGCCACCGGGGCGATCCCGGTGAGCAGGCCGGCCCGGCTGGCACCCAGCCGCCGGACACTGGAATACCACAAGACGAAGGCCACCGCGGTGACCGCGACCGCGAGGTAGCCGACGGCGAGCCAGTCCGCCCGGGTTAGTTCCGTGACGGCTTGCGGCCCCTCGTGTACCACCCCGAGCACGGCGAACATCACCGTGGCGAGCCACGTGGCGTGCACCGAGACCCCCCACGGGCCGTGCCGGCCGAGGACGGGGATGGCCAGCAGGGTGAACGCGGCCTCGCAGCCGAAGACCGCGAAGGCCCAGGCGACGCCGACGGCGTCGGTCCGGCCGAGTCCCTGGACCAGGCCGGCACCGCACGTCACCACCAGCGCGGCGGCTACCGCCGCGGTCCTCGGCCTAGACCCCTCCAGCAGCGGGCCGATCAGGGCCAGCATGGCGGGGACGCAGGCCACGGCCACGCCGAGGACCCCTGCCGCAACTGGTGCTGGCCAGGCTCATCGCCGGCGGTGAGCTTGAGCAGCACATCCGGCTGGTCCGCAAGCGGCAGCGAAGCCGGCGCGACGCCCTGCTCCGCGCGCTGCGCGAGCACCTGCCTGAGGCCCGCGTGCAGGGCGTCGCGGCAGGCCTCCACCTGCTCATCACGCTCCCGTGGCCAACCGGTTCCGACGCGGATCTGGCCGAGGCGATCCTGCGGGCGGGGGTGCTGGTCCAGCCGCTGTCCTGGCACCGGCAGCGGCCGGGGGCGCCGGGGTTCGTGCTGGGCTACGCCGCGCACACCCCGGACCGGCTGCACGAGGCCGCCCGGCGCATCGCGCAGGCCCTAGGTTAACGGGCAGGGTTTAACGGGCGGCGGGGTGTTAACGGGCGGCGGGGTTTTAACGGGCAGAGCGTCAGCGGACGGGGCCGGCTGGTTCCCCGGCCGGAGCGGCGACGCGCTTGGCGTCGGCGCGGCGGTGCCGCCGGGCGGTGGTCCGCAGCTGGCTGATCCGCGCCGTCCCGGCCAGGACCACCAGCAGCACGCCGCAGACCGCGGCGAGGAGCAGGGCCACGCCGAGCGGCAGATGACCGTGTGCACCCATGTAGGAGATGTCGACCTTCTGGCCGTTCTGCAGGATGAAGATCAGCAGGAGCAGCAGGACGACGGCGAAGAAACCCACCGCCACCCAGATCCCGCCGGTCCTGGTGCGCTTGATCCGGTGCTGGGGCAGTGACTGCGCGGCCGGCGGAGCGGCCTGTTCCGGCGCGGCCGCCGGGGCTGGCTGCTGGGGCGGGGTTTCCAGCACGGGCTGACCCGAGGGAGTTTCGGCTGGCCGTGGGGCCTGGGCAGGCTGCGGGTCTGTGGCCATCTGGCGCACCCCCTCGCGCTTAGCTCGTTTGTGTCTCCTTTTCCTGCCCGGCGAATGAGATGTTATGCGTGCCGTGCGTCGCGGACCCTGGTCAGCCGCCGAGGTAGGCCAGGACGGCGAGTACCCGGCGGTTGTCGTCGTCGGAAGGCTGCAGGCCCAGCTTGAGGAAGATGGAGGCGGTGTGCTTAGCTACGGCGCGTTCGGTGATCACCAGGCGCTGGGCGATGGCGGCGTTGGACCGGCCCTCGGCCATCAGGGCGAGCACCTCGCGTTCGCGCGGGCTCAGCGCGGCCAGGGTGCCGTCGCCGGTGTTACGGACGAGCAAGCGCGCGATCACCTCTGGGTCCATCGCGGTGCCGCCCGCCGCCACCCGGCGGACCGCCTCGACGAACTGGCCGCTGTCGAACACCCGGTCCTTGAGCAGGTACCCGATGCCGCCGCTGCCGCTGGCCAGCAGTTCGCGGGCGTACAGCTGCTCGACGTACTGGGACAGGACGAGCACCGGCAGGCCGGGCACCTCGCGCCGGGCGGCCAGCGCGGCCCTGATGCCCTCGTCGGTAAACGTGGGCGGCAGCCGTACGTCCACGATGGCCACATCCGGCTGGTCCGCAGTCACGGCGGCGAGCAGGTCGGCCCCGTTGTCCACGGCCGCGGCGATCTGCAGGCCATGGGCCTGCAGCATCCGGGTCAGGCCGTCCCTCAGCAGGAAGAGGTCTTCGGCGATGACAACGCGCACGGGATCTCCATGGTGACCGCGGTCGGGCCGCCGGGAGGGCTGCTGATCGCGAGCACTCCGTCGAAGACGGCTAGCCGCCGCTCGATGCCGCGCAGCCCGCTGCCCCCGGACGGCTCGGCGCCGCCGTGGCCGTTGTCGGTGACGCCGATCCGCAGCGTCTCGTCGGTGTGCCGGATGTCGATCCACGTCTGCCTGGCCTCGGCGTGCTTGGACACGTTGGCCAGCAGCTCGCTGATCGCGAAGTAGGCAGCCGACTCGACCGGCGCCGGCGGGCGGCCGTCCAGGTCGCTGGCCAGGTGGATCCGCGCGGGGGTGTCCAGGGCCAGCGCGCGGATCGCGTCGGCCAGGCCGCGGTCGGCCAGCACCGGCGGGTGGATGCCGCGGATCAAGGCGCGCAACTCAGCCAGCGCCTTGACCGAGGCGTCCCTGGCCTCGAGGACCAGCGCCCGGGCCGCTTCGGGGTTGGTGTCGATGACCTGCCCGGCGGCGTCCAGGGTCATGCCCATGGCGACCAGCCGGGCCTGGGCCCCGTCGTGCAGGTCCCGCTCGATCCGGCGGATCTCGGCCGCGCCGGTATCAAGGGCCTCGGTGCGGGTCTGCGTCAGCTGTCGCACCCGCAGCGCCAGCTCGGCCTCCCCGTCCGGCGCCAGCATGGCGCGGGCTACCAGGCCGTAGGCCCGGAGCAGGACCGGGGCCGCCAGCATCCCGGCCGAGGCGATCGCGAGACCGAGCACGACCAGCGTCCTCGCGGTGTTGCCCGGGAAGGCGGGCGGCGGGATGAGCCGGGTGAACTCGGGCCCGATGAACCCGATCAGGCCGGTCGCGATGATCCCGGCGGGCGCCACGGCCAGCGCGCAGGCGACGAGGTTCGATGCCGTCCACGCCAGGTCCCGCCAGGTGGCCGGGTCCGCGGTCAGCCACCTGAGCCGTTCGGTGTATGTGAGCGTCCCCGCGGGCTGGGGCGCGTACCGTTCGGCGACGGGCACGCCGCACCAGTCCCCGGCCAGCTGCCTGGTCAGGCGGGCCAGCCGCCGGATGCCCAGCAGCGCGGCCGGGAGCGCGAACCGGGCCAGGCCCAGCCCGGTGCCGACGGCCAGGAGGCCCAGCAGGGCCCGCTGATCGCGAGGGCCCCCGTTGCCCACGATCAGGATTCCGGCCCCCAGCGCGGTGACGAGCACCGGCGCCAGGATCACCAGCAACAGCCCGAGCCCGGCCAGCATTAGCCCGGCGAACGCGACCCCGTGGGTGGCGGCCACCAGCCCGGCCTGCAGGCCGAACCGCGACCTGGTGCGCCGGGGTGAGGTGAGAACGGCCATCGGACGCCTCCTTTACGTCCCTGCCAGTCTGCCGGGCCGGGACCGGCCCGGTCAGTGACGCTGGACCCCGAAGTCCGGGTGTACCTAGGTCTACCCGGTGGCGGGCGGGCCCGTGCCCGGGTCGCCGGCCTGCGCGCGGGTATGGTCGGGAACATGGCTCTCGCACAGCGCAAGGTTCTGCTCCTGGCCGCCGACGACTTCGAGGATATGGAACTGTTGTATCCGCTGTACCGGCTGGCCGAGGAGGACGTCCAGGTCACCGTGGCCGGGCTCGATGGCCACCCGGTGCGCGGCAAGAAGGGGCACGGGCCGGTGCCCGTGGACACCACCGTGGAGCACGTGGCCGAGGACGACTTCGACGCCCTGGTCATCCCGGGCGGCTTCGCGCCGGACAAGCTGCGGCGCTCGCAGACCGTGCTGGACCTGGTGCGGGCGTTCGACGAGGCGAGCAAGCCGGTCGCCTTCATCTGCCACGCGGGCTGGGTGCCGATCTCGGCCCGGATCCTCAAGGGCCGCCGCGCCACCAGCGTGGGCGCGATCCGCGACGACATGGTCAACGCGGGCGCCGACTGGGTAGACGAGGCCACCGTGGTGGACGGCAACCTCATCTCGGCCCGGACCCCGGCCGACCTCGGTCCCTGGATGAAGGCACTGCTGCATGCCCTCGGCTAGGAAAGGCCTCGTCGAGGACGAGGATGCCCGGGCCGTGGCGAGGTAAGGCCCAGTCCACGGTGGAGGCGCGGAAGTAGGTGAGGCCGTCCTGGGCCCACAGCCGGCCGTGCCGGGCGAGGCGGTCACGGTGGGCAGGCCAGCTGGCCAGCCGCGGGGCGCTCCACGCTTTGTGGGCGATGCCGGCCAGGCGGGGCAGCAGCAGGAAGGACAGGTCGTCGAAGCCGGAGATGGTCTCGGCCCAGATGGCGGCCTCGACGCCCGCGACCTGCGCGGCCCGGCCGGGCCCGAGCACCTCGGCGGGTTCCCACCCGAACGACTCGGCGACGGTCTTGGGCCCGTAGAACCGCAGGCCGAGGCGGCCTTGCCGGTCCGCCTGCGCGGTATCGGCTGGCCCAGGGTCGGCAGGCGGCTCGGCGTACGGGACGTCCAGGTAGCAGTGGCCCAGCGGTGACACGATCACGGGCACCGACGCGGCCGCGGCGGTCTCGACGTCGCGCCGCGACAGGGCAAGGTCCGCGTCCATGCTCGCTCGGACCTCCGGCGGCAACCAGGCCGGCAGGGCGATGCCGGTGAGCCAGTACTGAATGACGTCGTCCGGGCCGAGTCCGGCGCGCGCGGATTCCTGCCAGCCCAGCGGGCACTTGCCGAGCGAACGGACGAGGCGGCGCAGTCGCAGGATGTACGACGCGTACAGATCATGCGGCATCCCACGGGGCTCGTCCGCGCCGATGTGCAGGTACGGGCCGGGAAAGATCGCGGCCACCCCGGCCAGCACCTGCCCCATCAGTGCGAAGGTCGCGGGCAGTTCCGGGTCGAGCCACACCGCGCGGCGCCGGTGGCCGGGCGGGAACTCATGCTCGACCTCATTGCGGCCGGTGCTCAGCTCCGGGTGCAGCCGCACGAGCGCGGACGCGTGCCCGGGCGTGTCGACCTCGGGAACGACGGTGACGAAGCGGTCCGCGGCGTAGCCGAGGAGTTCGGTGAGGTCTTCGACGCGGTAATAGGCGGAGCCGGGCTCCGGCCTGGTGGCCGGCCGACCCATGGGGAGCCGCCAGGCCTGGTCGTCGGTCAGGTGCAGGTGCAGCACGTTGAGCTTGTAGAGCTCCAGCAGGTCGATCACCCGCCGGATCTCCTGCCCGGTGAAGAACGTGCGGGCCACGTCGAGGGACAGGCCGCGCCAGGCGTACCTCGGCGCATCGAGCATCCGCGCGCTCGGCACCCGGATCTCCCCGGGCCGGCGGCCTGGGTCGTAGCTATCAGCTGGACCAGCGTGGTCAGGGCCCGCGCGGCGCCGGCCGGCTCCGCCGCGCGCACGACGACCTGACCGGTGTCTATCACCAGGGAGTACCGTTCGTCGGCCGGGTCGCCGCCGCCCGGCGAGAGGCCGGCCGGGGCGGGGAGCCCGTCCAGTTCGCCCGGGGCGGCACGCTCGATCGTGACGCACGGATCACGCGGTACCGGGCCGCCCTGCCTCGGCGTCAGGCGCACGCCCGCGCGCCGGGCTATCTGCGCGCAGAACCGCCCGGCGGCCGACGCGATGCCGGTGTCGGCGTAGACGACCACCGTGCCCGGGCGGAAGGCGAACCCCGGCCCGCTACCGGCCTCGAACCGCGCCGGATCCGGGATGACCGCGTGATCCATCAGGCCGGAGTTACCGGGGGTCGTCTGGCAGGCCCGGCTTGGACTGACCCGGCTCCGATAGACTGAGCGCCGCCGCCAGCGCGGTCACTGCCGCGTCGGCCGCGACCTTGGCGGTCAGCGCGTGGGTGTGCGCCCGGTCGATGTCGCCCAGGGCGATGCAGTCGAAGGCCACCTGCGCGTCGTGCCCGGCGGCCTGGAGCTCGCGGGACGCCTCCTCAAGCGCCGGGCTGCCGTTCTCGGTCTCCGGGCTGCCGTTCTCGGTCTCCGGGTCGATCATCCTCGCTCAACCTCCCGTATGTGACTCGTGAGTCCTCGGGGATGAGAAGCCTACCCCGCCGAACCGGGGTCATGTCTGCCGGGGTAGGTTCGGCACCGTGTGCCGACTGTTCGGGCTGACCTCGGGCGAGAACCAGGTCAGAGCTACGTTCTGGCTGCTTGACGCGCCCGATTCGCTCGAGGCGCAGAGCCATCGCAATGCGGACGGGGCGGGACTGGGCTATTTCGGCCCGGACGGCGGGGTGGTGCTCGACAAGCAGCCCGAACCCGCCTTCCGCGACCGGGAATTCGAGCGTGCCGCCCGCCACGCCGAGTCAACGACGTTCGTGGCGCACGTCCGATGGGCCACAACAGGCGGACGGACGGAGCGTAATACCCACCCGTTCGGCATGAAGGGCCGCGTGATGGCCCACAACGGAGGCCTCGGCTCGCTCGCCCAGCTGGAGGCGGAGCTCGGCCCGTACGCAGACCTGGTGCTGGGCGACACCGACTCCGAGCGGTACTTCGCGCTGATCACCAAGGAGACCGACGCGCACGGCGGCGACGTCGGCGCCGGAATCGCGGCCGCGGCCAGCTGGATCGGCCGGCACCTGCCGGTCTCGTCGCTGAACGTCATCGTGGCGGCGCCCGGCGAGCTGTGGGCCCTGCGCTACCCGGACCAGCACGCCCTGCACATCCTCGACCGCCCGGAGGGCGGCGAGCTGCACGTGCGCAGCGCCACGTCCTCGGTGCACATGCCTTCGCCGGCGCCTTCCGTGGTCGTCGCGTCGGAGGAACTCGACGGGGAGAGCGGCTGGCGGATGCTCGCGCCGGGCGAACTGGTGCACGTCCGGCCGGACCTGAGCGTGGAGTCCTGGATTGCGGTGCCTGACCCACCCGCGCACCTGGTGCTGTTGCCGCCCGGGAATCCGAACATCGACACCTGAGCCCAGGTCTGGACGGCGAAGTCGCCGGTATTGCTGGCCGCAGCCCGGCCCGCCATCCCTAGCGCAGGGGCGCACTCCGGGCGCATTTTGCGCTGACATCTGGCCGCACGTGCCCGCGAGTCAGCGGACGGCCTGCACGTATTATCATGACGGAGGATGACCGGCCTGGCGTGCAGGAACACACGTGGCCCGGGCCACAGGCACGGTTTACTGCGCGGCGTGCTTCCGCCTGAATGAAAGCCGACGGCGCAGTGTGGACCCCTGCGGGGGTTAATCGTGCAGGTTGAGGTCATGCATGACTTTTGATCAGATCAATCCTGGTCAGTGTGCAGCAGCGCTGCTGCTACTCGCGATCAGTGTCGCGCTGATGCTGATTGCGCAACGCCGCGACTGGCAGCCTTCGCTGGCGCTGGCGATCTGCATCGCCCTGGTGCTGCGGCTGGCGATGCTGGCCCTGGCCTGGCGCACTCAACCGTACGACCTCGCGAATGACTTCAAGACCGCGGGCTTCGACGTCCTGCATCATCAGGACCCCGTCCTGAACACGCGGCAGAACGGGTGGGGCTCTCTCCCTGTCTATGCCTTCGTTCTGGCCGGAGCCTACTGGGCGTCGGTGCACCTGCACGTCGCCTGGCTGATCATCGCCCGGATCCCGGCGATCTTGTCCGACCTCGGGGTGGTCGTGCTGGTCGGGGTGCTCGCCCGCGCCGCCGGTGAGCGGGCGGCACTGCGCAGATTCCAGTACGCCTGCAGCCCGCTTCCCATCCTGGTCAGCGGCGTGCACGGTCAGGCCGAGTCCTTCTGCTTCCTGTTCTCCCTGGGCGCGCTCGCCCTCATACTGCGGGCGGGCCCGCAACTGTCCTGGCGCCGGGCCGGTGTCGCCGGCGCCGTGTTTGGTCTGGCGATAGCCTCGCAGACGTGGCCGGTGGTGTTCGGCCCGGCCCTGCTGCTCGCCCTGCCGTCATGGCGCCGCCGCGCGCAGTTCACCGCCGGAGCCGCCGGAGTCATGGCGCTGCTCTGGGTGTCGCTCCCGGTCACCGCCGGCACGCCGGTCGCCAAACTGCCCTACATTCTCACGCAGTTCGTGCAGACCCGGCCCAGCTTCGGGAACTGGGGCTGGGCCGGACTGTGGCTTTCCGTTCATCCGACGAAACTTCCGGTCTGGCAGGATCCGCTGTGGCTGACCGCGGGGACGATCGGCACCAGGGTCTCCATCGCCGCCGCCCTGCTCGCGGTGTGGTGGTGGCGCCGCGCCCACCCCCTGGATGTCGAGACGGCGAGCACGACGGCGCTCCTGGCGCTCACACCCTCGTTCGGCAACCAGTACCTGTTGTGGCAGGCGCCCTCGGCCACCGCCCGGCCGGCCCGGCTGTCGATACCGCTGCAGATTGTGCTCGGCGCCTACGCGGCCATCTTCTACCTGCCGATGGAGATGCTGACTGTGAAAAACTGGGAAATGGCCAATGCCCTGATGATGCTCATCAGCCTCTTCGTCATCATGTTCATGGTCGCGGCCCTGCCATGGAAACGACGGCAATGGCAGGCACCGGCTGCGACAGCAGCGCAGGGCCGAGCGAATCTCCCGGGCGGCCTGACCGCCGCTCCCAGCGGGGATCCGGGAATTTGAATCGCTCACATGATGTGTAGCCCCGACCGGATTCGAACCGGCGTTACCGCCTTGAGAGGGCGGCGTCCTAGGCCTCTAGACGACGGGGCCGTGCTTGGTACTGGCGTGGCCAGCGCGGTACAGACTACCGCCTCGCCGTCGGTCAGGCCAACCGGGAGCGAGCCGCAATCCTCCCGCATGAACAAGCGCGGACGTAAATCGTCCGCGCTGCTCCTTCACCTGACAATCGAGCTGCTGGGGTACCAGGACTCGAACCTAGACTAACAGGGCCAGAACCTGTCGGGCTGCCAATTACCCCATACCCCAATGGCATCGGACCCTGGTCCGGATCCGCCCACGCAGTCTAGCGGACTCCGCTTGCGCCAGCCAATCGGCGCTGCCAACCGGGCGCTGCCAATCGGCGCTGCCAATCGGGCGCTGCCAACCGGAGGAGTCACAGCGGGCCGATCTCGGCCAGGCCGGCGTCCCGGTCCAGGCGGAGCCACCTGGTCATCCCGGCCGAACGCAGGAACGGCACGTCGTGGCTGGCCACCAGGATCGCGCCGCGATAGCCGTCGAGCGCCTGAGACAGCTGCCGGACCGACGACATGTCCAGGTTGTTGGTCGGCTCGTCGAGCAGCAGCAACTGGGGTGGCGGCTGGGCGAGCAGCAGGGCCGCGAGGACGGCACGGAAGCGCTCGCCGCCGGATAGCATGCCGGCCAGACGTTCGGCCCGGTCACCACGGAAGAGAAACCGGGCCAGGCTCGCCCGGACCTCGTTCACCGCCGCGGCCGGGGCCGCCGCCCGCACGTTGCCGACCACGCTCAGCGAGTCGTCGAGGATGTCGAGGCGCTGCGGCAGGTAGCCGGTCACCGCGCCCAGCCGGACGGTGACGCCTGGGCGTCCGGCCAGGCCCGCGATGGCCCGGAGCAGGGTGGTCTTGCCGGCTCCGTTCGGCCCGGTGAGGGCGATCCGCTCCGGGCCGCGGACGATGAGTTCCGTGAGCGTCGCGACGGGAGGCGCGCCGGGCGGCGGGCGCCGGTCGGCAGGCGCCGGTCGGGCCGGCGGCGGTCGGGCCGGCGGCGGCTGGCGCGGTGGCTGTGGCGGTGGCGGTCGGCGCGGTGGCTGCGGCGGTCGCGGTGACCGCCGGGTGCCACTGCGTGCCGTCCAGGCCGGTCACGGTCAGCACGGTGCGCCCGGCCGGGACGGCCGTCCCGGGCAGGCCGATCCGGATCTCCGCGTCGTCCCTGACCGCCTGCTCGGCCTCTTCCAGTCGGTCGCGGGCCGCCTGGAGCCGCTCGGAATGCAGCTCGCCGGACCGGCCCGCGGTTTCCTGCGCGGCCCGCTTGCGCGCGTGCGCCACGATCCGCGGGAGGCTGCCCGACGCGGCCACCTGCCGGCCCTGGCGGTCACGCCGGGCCTGCTTGACCTGCGCCTCGACTAGGTCACGCCGTTCCCGCCGGACCTCGGCGGAGGCCGCGGTGACCGCGCGTGCGGCCGCGGCCTGTTCGGCCGCGAGAAGCCCTTCGTAGGCTTCCAGGTTGCCGCCGTAGATGCGGATCTGCCCGCCGGACAGGTCGGCGATCTGGTCCACCAGCCCGAGCAGTTCGCGGTCGTGGCTGACGATCACCATCACCCCGGTCCAGGACGCGACCGCGTCGTACAGCCGCTTCCGCGCGTCCAGGTCCAGGTTGTTGGTCGGCTCGTCGAGCAGCATGACGTCCGGCCGCCGCAGGAACAGCGCGGCCAGCGCGACCAGGATGGTCTCTCCGCCGGAGAGCCGCTCCACCCGGTCGTCGAGACCGAGGTGCGCCAAGCCCAGGCGGTCGAGCCAGGCGCGGGCTCGCTCCTCGACGTCCCAGTCGTCTGCCAGGGCGGCAAAGGCCTCCTCCCCCGTCTCACCCGCCTCGATGGCGTGCAACGCGTTCCGGGCGGCGGTGATGCCGAGTAGGTCGGACACGGTGCAGCGGGTACCCAGGGTGATGGCCTGCGGCAGGTAGCCCACCTCGCCGCGGACGCGGACCAGGCCGTCGCCGGGGTCAAGTTCCCCGGCGATCAGCCGGAGCAGGGTCGACTTGCCCGAGCCGTTCACCCCGATCAGGCCGGTCCGGCCCGGTCCGAACGACGCGGTCAGGCCGGACAGCACGGGCGCTCCGTCGGGCCAGCTGAAACTGAGATCTGAACAGACAATAGCTGCGGTCATCGGGCGCGGCTCCCAGCACGTAGGAAGAATTTCCGGTACGTGTGGCGACACCACGCCGCGTGGGCTCCACCGGAGGTCACGCGCGGTAAGCGCGGTATCGCTGACCTCAGCGCCTCAACGCACTCTCCCACCGCCGACAGCAGAGACGGTTTTCATGCTAGCTCGGCTCCGTTGCGTGCTCCAAACGCCTTTCCGGTGCCCCTCCCATGCCTCCAGCCGAAGGGGCGGCCGGTGGGAGCACCGGGGCTGATGTGAGCAGTTGGGCGTTGAGCCGAGTCCGTTCCTGGACGCACAGGACAGGGAGTCCATGATCGTGGGCAGTTTCGGCTGCTATTTGGCCGAAACTGCCCACGATCATGAAAACGCCGTTCAGGAGCCCATTGCGGCCTGGGCGGAACGCTTTGAAACCCCGGTTCAGTGCGTTGGAACGCTATGAAATACGGGTTTCATGACGTCGGGCGCGGGCGGCGGTGGTGTGCGTGGGACCGGTGCGGGACAGAGAGGTGAGTGGGGCGTTCAGGCTCGGCGCTGGGGGACTGGGGCTAGGCGGCTGGTTCTCTGGGGGCGGCCAGGGCTAGGCGGCCGGTTCTCCGGGGGCGGCCAGGGCTAGGCGGGCCGAACCGGTGGCGTGGACGGGGCCGTCGGCGAAGGGGATGAAGCAGGAGCCGCCCCGGGTCAGGTCGAGCACCTGGCCGGACGCGGCGCGCAGGGAGCAGGCGCCGTCCAGGCAGAGCAGGATGCGGGGGCCGGCGCCGGGCAGGGCGAGCGCGAGCGCGGCGGCAGCCGGGAGGGCGGGGGCGGTGTCCGGGAGGGCGGGGGCGGTGTCCGGGAGGGCGGGGGCGGTGTCCGGGAGGGCGGGGGCGGTGTCCGGGAGGGCGGGGGCGGCGAGCGAGGATGCGGAGGGCTGCGAGGCAGGGGCGGGGAGGTCGATGAGGTAGAGGCGGAACTCGGGGGCGGGGGTGTCGAACGTGGTGATGCCGGGTGCAGCGAGACGGGGGGTGAGCACGGGGACGGCGACCGAAGGGTCGAGGAGCTCGAGCAGTTCAGGCACGTCGATGTGCTTGCCGGTGAGGCCGGAACGGACCACGTTGTCGGAGTTGGCGAGCAGCTCGATGCCGGTGCCGCGCAGGTAGGCGTGCAGGCCGCCGGCCGGCATGAAGACCGCCTGGCCCGGCTGAAGCACCTCGTGCCGCATCAGCAGCAGCGCGACCACGCCGACGTCGCCCGGATGGTCGGCGGCGACCCGTACCGCCGCAGCGCAGGCACCGGCGTACGGGCTAGCCGAGACCGCGAGGCGCTGGCAGGCGGCCACGACCTCGCTCACCAGCCGGGCGGGCTCGGGCCATCGCAAGATCGACGCGAGCGCGGCCCGGAGATCAGCACTGCGGTCGGTCAGGCCGGCGGCCAGCGGCTTGAGCTCGTCCACGGCCAGGGCCTGGAGCAGGGCCGCCGCGTCGGACGGCGGGCGCAGGCCGGCCGCCACCTCGAACGGGGTCAGGGCATAGAGGAGTTCGGGTTTGGGCCAGTCGTCCACGTAGTTCCTGGCCGGGTCGCCCGGGGCCAGGCCGCGCGCGTTCTCGGCGGCGTAACCCGCTTCGGCCTGGACGCGCGAGGGGTGCACCTGGATCGACAGCGCCCTGGCGGCGGAGAGCACCTTGAGCAGGAACGGCAGCCGGCCGCCGAACCGCGCGGTGACCTCCGGCCCAAGCTCTCCCTCAGGGTCGGCAGTGATCACCATGTCCAGTGTGACTGATGAGGCTGATGTTGCGGGCGGGATCGGTGAGGAGGGGGGACGGTGCAGGGCGGATGAGGCGGAGGGGGGGCGGTGCAGGGCCGATGGGGCGGAGAGGGCGGACGGGACTGGGGAGGGCAGTGGGCGGTCGAGGGCGGAGGGGGCGGACGGGTGCGCGCCCATCCATAGCTCAGCCTCCGGGCCCTGCGCGGGGACCGGGCGCCCCTGCAGGTCCGCGATCGCATCGACGGTGCCCCACGGATAGGGCTGGATCTTAGGACGGAGAAGGTCCACCCGGGAATGCTAGCCGTCGCCGGAGGTGTCCGTGGGGTGCTCGACCAGGGCGACGACCCGGCTGGCCATGAACCGCGCGGTCCTGACCGCGGTACCGGTCCTGGTCACCTCGCTGACCTCGATGATCCCGCGGCGGTTGGCGATCTCCACGCGGCGCCCGGCCCGGGTCGCCGTCACCTCGTAGGTGCGCGTCCCCTCGCCGGAATCGATTACGATCTCGACGCGATCTCCCTTCACGGGCGACCTCCCCGGCGGAACGTAAGAACGGGGCCGGGGCGGAGATTCCCGGCCCGTTCGGTCCTAATAAGACGGAAGTGACGGGTCGACCTGGCTGACCCAGGCCAGCACGCCGCCGCCGACGTGTACCGCGTCGGTGAAGCCGGCATTCTTGACGATCGCCAGCGCCTCGGCCGACCGCGCACCGCTCTTGCAATGCAGCACGATCCTCCTGTCCTGCGGCAGCTTCTCCAGGGCGGCCCCGGAGACGAACTCGCCCTTGGGGATGAGTGTCGCGCCCGGGATGGAGACGATCTCGTGCTCGTTCGGCTCACGGACGTCGACGAGGAAGATGTTGTCGCCTGCGTCGAGCATGGCGGCCAGGTCCTTGGCGCTGATCGTCGAGCCCTGGACGGCTTCGGCGGCCTCCTCGGACACCGCGCCGCAGAACTCCTCATAGTCGATCAGCTCGGTGACCGTCGGGTTCTTGCCGCAGACCGCGCAGTCCGGGTCCTTCCGTACCCGGACGGTGCGGTAGGTCATCTCCAGCGCGTCGTAGATCATCAGCCGTCCGGCCAGCGGCTCGCCGATCCCGGTGATGAGCTTGATGGCCTCGTTCACCTGGATGGAGCCGATGGAGGCGCAGAGCACGCCGAGGACGCCGCCCTCGGCGCAGGACGGCACCATCCCGGGCGGCGGCGGCTCGGGGTACAGGCAGCGGTAGCACGGGCCGTGTTCGGCCCAGAACACGCTGGCCTGCCCGTCGAAGCGGTAGATCGAGCCCCACACGTACGGCTTGCCGAGCAGCACGCACGCGTCGTTGACCAGGTACCTGGTGGCGAAGTTGTCGGTACCGTCGACGATCAGGTCGTACGGGGCGAAGATCTCCATGGCGTTGTCGGAGTCCAGCCGCGTCTCGTGCAGTACCACGTTGACCAGCGGGTTGATCTCATTGATGCTATTCCGCGCCGACTCGGCCTTGGGCCGGCCCACGTCGGACTGGCCGTGGATGATCTGGCGCTGCAGGTTCGACTCGTCCACCACGTCGAAGTCGATGATGCCGAGCGTGCCGACGCCGGCCGCGGCCAGGTAGAGCAGCGCGGGTGAGCCGAGGCCGCCAGCCCCTACGACCAGGACTTTCGCGTTCTTGAGTCGTTTCTGCCCGGTCATCCCGACGTCCGGGATAATCAGGTGGCGCGAGTAGCGCCTGACCTCATCGACGGTCAGCTCGGCGGCTGGCTCGACCAGCGGCGGCAGCGACACTGTGCTCTCCAGGAGTTGGGTTTTGTTACCGAACGGACTGGGTGCTTGCTTCCCCCGCCCGTTCCTGCGTCAACTGGCGGAAGCCACCGGGAATTCCCAGCAAGATCGCGATCTCGGCGGCCACGGCTCCGGGGTGCTCCATGTGCGCGACGTGCCCGGTCCGGGGCAGCACCACGATCCTGGCGTCCTTGAATACGTGCGCGGCCCGGCCCGCCGCCCGGGGGTCGACCAGCCGGTCGTGCTGGCCGTAGATGACCAGGGACGGCGCGGTGACCCTGGCCGCGTCCCGCCAGGGCGACTGGCGGCCCTGGCGGAGGAATTCGGCGGTGAGCGCTCGTGCGCTGCCCATCAGGGCGGCCGCGGCGTACTCGAGCGAGTCCCGGCGGTTGAGTTCGGCCACCTCGGCGGCGAAGCGGGCCTGCGGGTACAGCCCGGGGTTGCTGTAGCAGGTGGCGATGACCGCCGCCACCCGGCGTTCCGGCGGGAGGGCGGCCTGGTACTGCCTGATCAGGCGGGGGCCGACCCGCGGCAGCCCGACGACGGGGAAGCGCACCAGGTCCAGCCGGGGCCGCAGGTCGGGCAGGGCCGGGGAGATGAGCGTGAGGGTTCTCACCAGGTCCGGCCGGGCAGCGGCGACCTTGACGCAGACCGCGCCGCCGAGGGAGTTGCCGAGCAGGTGCACCGGGGTCGGCCGTTTCTCGATGAGCGCGATGACCGTCTGGGCCAGGGCGGTGATCGAGTAGCGGCCGTCCGGCCGGGGCGGCGAGTCGCCGAACGCGGGCAGGTCGAGCGCGTCGCAGGCCAGCCGGGTCCTGAGCAGGTCCATCAGGTCGGTCCAGTTGCGGCTCGAACCCTCCAGGCCGTGCACGCACAGCGCGGGCTCGGCGTCGTCGGCGGTTTCCGGGTCGGGCGCGCTGCGCACGAAGACCTGGTGGTCGCCGACGCTGACAAGCCGGCCGGGCCAGTGCGGGACCGGCTCGGATCCGTGTGTCGTCTCCTGGGTCACGCGCTGGCCTTGCGGCGGGATTTGGACTTGCTGCCGGCCTTGGCGCCGCTCGCCTCGTCCTCGTCGGACGGGCCGCGGCCGCCCTTGGCCGCCGCCACGCTGGCGCGCAGGATCTCGGTCAGGTCGGCGGGCTGCTTCCTGACGTCCGGCAGGTCCGCGCCGGAGGGGCGGACGATGTTGTTGCCCTCGACCTTGGCCTCGACCACGGCCTCGAGCGCCTCGCGGTACGCGTCGTGGTACTGGTCGGGCTCGAAGTCCTCGGTCATCGTGTCGATGAGCGAGGCGGCCATCTTCAGTTCCTGCGACCGGACCTCGATGTCCTCGTCCAGGAAGGCAAAGTCGGGCTTGCGCACCTCGTCGGGCCACAGCAGGGTCTCCAGCGTGATGACCCCCTCCCGGACCCGCAGCGCGGCCAGCGCCTCGCGCTGGCGCAGCGCGACCTTGGCCACGGCCACCTTGCCCGATGCCTCCAGGGCGTCGCGGAACAGCACGTACGCCCGGGCGCCCGCCGACTCGGGCTCGGTGTAGTAGCTCTTGTTGGCGTAGATGGGCTCGACCTGCGCGGACGGCGCGAAGTGCAGCACCTCGATCCGGTGCGCGGTCACCAGCGGCAGGTCGGCCAGATCCTCGTCGGTCAGCACCACCATGTCGCCGGTGGGCAGCTCGTACCCCTTGGCGATATCGGAGTAGGGAACCTCCTCGCCGTCGAGCGTGCAGAACCGGCGGAACTGGATCCTGGCCCCGTCCTTGCGGTGTACCTGGCGGAAGGTGATGTCACGCTGCTCCGTGGCGGCGTACAGCTTTACCGGGATCACGACCAGGCCGAAAGAGATCGCGCCGGCCCATATGCTCCGCATGGTCTTCACCTACCCCCGTTGGCGTCGTGCTGATCATCCGTGTTGCCCCCTATTCTCGAAATCGATCGTATGTTCGAGCAGTCGCAGGGTCAGCACGGGTGGATTTCACCCAACTCTGGTAGCGAGCTTAGCCGGGCCTGCGATGATGAGGGATGCGCCGGGCCGGCCCGGGGCGTGACTCGAAGTTCGAGGGGGACGGAGAGAGATGGGTGCATTCGATGTGGTCGTGCTCGGCGGCGGCACCGCCGGCGTGCACGTGGCCACCGCGGTCGCCAGCGGCGGAAAGGCGGTGGCGCTCGTCGAGGCGGGACTGCTGGGCGGTGAGTCCCCCTATCTGGCCTGCCTGCCGTCGAACTCGCTGCTGCTTTCCTCGGCCAGGGGCGAGGCCTGGGAAGATGCGGTGGCCCGGCGGACCGAGGTGACCGGTGGCCTGGACGACTCCGCGGCGGCGCGGCGGCTGAACCGCGCGGGCGTCACGGTCATCCGCGGCACCGGCCGGATCACCGCCCCGGGCACGGTCCAGGTGACGCTGCCCCCCGGGGGAGAAAGAGCCGACGGCGTCGCGACGCTGACCTACTCCAACCTGGTCATCGCGACCGGCTGCGAGCCGGTCGCGCCGCCGATCGAAGGCCTAGCCGACATCCCGGCCTGGACCACGGCGCAGAGCCTCAGCTCCCCCGATCTGCCGCGCCGACTCATCGTGCTCGGCGGCGGGCCCGCCGGGTGTGAGCTGACGCAGGTCTACGCTTCGTTCGGCTCACAGGTGACGCTGGTGGAGGCGGAGCCCGCGCTGCTCCCGGGTGAGCCGGCGTTCGCCGGCGAGATCCTGGCGGCGGCGCTGCGCCGGGCCGGGGCGGAGGTCAGGCTCGGCTCCCCTGCCACCAAGGCGGAACGCACGTCCGAGGGCCTCACGCTCGCGCTAGAAGACGGCACCCGGATCGACGCGGACCGGCTGCTGCTCGCCACGGGCCGGCGCCCGCGGCTCGGCGGCCTTGGCCTGGACGCGCTGGGCCTCGAGGTCGCGCCGGGGATGGCACTGCCCACCACGACCCGGTGCGAGGTGGCCGGAGCTGGCAGTCAGGGGATCCGGGTCTGGGCCGCCGGAGATGTCACCGGCACCACTTCGGCCCATGCCAGCCGCTATCAGGCCGGCGTGGTCGCGGCGAACATCCTCGGCCAGCACGGCGAGGCGGACTACAGGGCGATCCCGCGGTGCGTGTTCACCTCGCCCTCGGTGTTCGCGGTCGGCGCCGTCCCGGGCGCGCCAGCGGAGGAAGCCGAGCCCGCCGCCGCCAGCAGGGCTAGCGCGGACGGCGCGGACAGCCCAGCCGGCTCGGACAGCCCAGCCGGCTCGGACAGCCCAGACGGCTCGGACGGCCCGGACCATGGTGCCGGGAACGGGGTCAGGGTACGCCGGATGCTGCGGATCGCAAGGGTCCCGCCGGACCGGGCGGAGACGCTCACGGTGTCGGCGGCTCCGGCCCAGGATGCGGCGAGCCCACCGGACGCTGCGCCCGAGGCGCGGCTGGTCACGGCCCGGGTCAGGCTGAGCGACACCACCCGGGGACACCTAGGCCAGGACGATCTGGGCTGCATCGAGCTCTACGCGGACGCCGGGACCGGGGTGCTGGCCGGCGCGGTCGCGGTGGGGCCGGACGCGGCCAGCTGGATGGGCGAGGTTACGCTCGCTATCAGGGCCAAGGTTCCCGTCGCGGTCCTCGCCGACGTCGTGCATGCGTTTCCCACCTATGGGGAAGCACTGGAGACAGCGCTCCGGGAGCTGGCGGGAACCGGGGTCAGCGCGGTACGTGCCGACCAGCATGAAAAGGGGACCGGACCGTTGAGCGAGTTGGATATGGAGACGCCCGAGGGCGACGCCATCGAGCAGCACCAGGAAGTGATCGCGGACGAGGCCGTGGCCAGTGTGCACCGCGAAGTCCCGTTCGACGTGAACGAGGCAGACGCGGCGGAACAGGAGCGCGCCGTCGGCTTCGACGATGACGATTACCGCTGACCGCGGCTTAGGATGGGTGCGGACGCGGAATTCATGACCGCGCGCGACACCCTGGAGACCGAATTTTGACGGCAACGTCCGACACCAGGCCGCGCAGCAGCAGGCTGCCGCGGCATGAACGGCGGCGGCAGCTACTGGACGCGGCGCTTGAGGTATTCGTATCCCAGGGTTACCACGCCGCCGCGATGGATGAGATCGCCGAACGCGCGGGCGTCAGCAAGCCCGTGCTCTACCAGCATTTCCCCGGCAAGCTCGAGCTCTACCTGGCGCTGCTCGACGAGAGCGTGGGCACCTTGGTGGAGACCGTGGGCGGCGCGCTGCGCTCGAACGTGGATCCCAAGCAGCGGGTCGCCGCCACCTTCGGCGCGTACTTCGAGTACGTGGGTGAGAAGGGCCAGGCATACCGGCTGATCTTCGAGTCTGACCTGAGCAACGAGCCCGCCGTCCGTGACCGGCTCGATCTGGTCCAGCGCCAGTGCGCTGAGATGGTCAGCAAGGCGGTCAGGGAAGACGCCGGGCTCTCCGACGACGAGGCGCACCTGCTGAGCGTCGGCCTGGTTGGCATGGCCCAGGTCACCGCGAGGTACTGGCTCAGCACCCGGGATCACATCCCGCGCGAAGCCGCCGAGCAGCTGGTGGCCAGGCTGGCCTGGCGCGGCATCAGCGGCTGGCCCCGCAGCGAGCACTAAGTCCTTTCCAAGGAGCCTTGTGGAAGTCAAGATCGGAATTCAGTCGGTGCCGCGCGAACTCGTCGTGGAGACCGACACGCCTGCGGACGAAATCGAGCGTCAGCTGACTCTCGCGCTGACCGGCGGCGACCAATCCCTCTTCGCGCTCGCGATGGCCAAAGGCGGCAAGATCCTGGTGCCCGCGGACAAGATCGCCTACGTAGAATTTGGCGCGCCCGAGGCACGCCGTGTGGGCTTCGGCAACATCGTCTGACCGGGCCGCGGAGGACCTGCCGGCTGGACCGGATCGACTCCTGGTATACTGGAATACGACTGGTCAATGGAATGACATAACGCAAGGTCGTGTTGTTCAGTCGGCTGCTGTTTACGCGCTGCTCTTAAGGCTTGGGCGTCGTGCCCGGTCTCCCTGGGGGGATTCCGCGGAAACGGCAGTGTCCCGAACGACAGCGGGTTCCCTGGTTGTCGCCGTGTCTGACAGGTTTCGCGGCGTGCACACAAGGTCGCAGCTCGCGTCGCGGCGGGACACCGCGGGCAGCCACCAGACACGACGGCCCGATCCCGGAACCGCTGGGCAGGGCCACGATGAAGGATGGAACCCTGACAACTCAAACATTTAGCGGGGACGAGACGCAGGAACCGGCTACGTCAACCGGGTCCGTGACGGCTCTTCCGGACCGGGGCGAGACGCACGCTGTCCCGTTCCGTGACTTCGGCATCAGCGAGGCGATCTGCTCGGGCCTGGAGGCCGCGGGCATCTTCACCACCTTTCCGATTCAGGCGCTTACCCTCCCGCTCGCGCTAGGCGGCCAGGACATCATCGGGCAGGCCAGGACCGGCACCGGGAAGACCCTGGCCTTCGGCATCCCGCTGCTGCAGATTATCGAGGAGCACGGCGAGAACCGCACGCCGCAGGCCCTCGTGGTCGTGCCCACCAGGGAACTGGCGATCCAGGTCGCCGACGACCTGCGCACCGCCGCGGTCAACATGCGGGTGCGCGTGCTGACCGTATACGGCGGCCGCGCTTACGAACCGCAGATCGACGCGCTGACGTCCGGCGTCAACATCGTCGTCGGCACCCCCGGCCGGCTCCTCGACCTGGCCGAGCGCCGCCACCTGGACCTGAGCGCGGTCCGCGCGCTGGTGCTCGACGAGGCCGACAAGATGCTCGACCTCGGTTTCCTGCCCGACGTGGAGCGGATCGTCCGGCTCACCCCGGCGCAGCGGCAGACCATGCTGTTCTCCGCGACCATGCCCGGGGACGTCGTCACGCTCGCGCGCCGCCACATGCGGCAGCCGACCAACATACGGGCCGAGGGCCACGACGCGCCGGCACCCGTTCCCAGCACCCAGCAGCACGTATTCCGGGCGCACCAGATGGACAAGATCGAGGTGCTGGCCCGGGTCCTGCAGGCCAGGAACCGCGGCCTGACCATCGTGTTCTGCCAGACGAAGCGGGCCGCCAACCAGGTCGCGACCGCGCTGGCCAGCCGCGGCTTCGCGGTGGCCACCGTGCACGGTGACCTGGGCCAGGGCCAGCGGGAGCGGGCGCTGCGCGCGTTCCGTAGCGGCAAGGTGGACGTACTCACCGCCACCGAGGTCGCCGCCCGCGGGCTCGACGTGGACGACGTCACTCACGTGGTGAACTACGAGTGCCCGGACGACGAGATGACCTACGTGCACCGGATCGGCCGCACTGGCCGGGCCGGCCGGGAAGGCCTCGCCGTCACGTTCGTCGACTGGCGGGACATGCACCGCTGGAAGCTCATCAACGACGCGCTGGGCCTGGGCATGGCCGAGCCGGTGGAGACCTACTCCACGTCGGAGCACCTCTATAACGAGCTGGACATCCCGCGCGAGGCGACCGGGACGCTCCCCCGCGCGATGCGAGAGCGGGCCGGGCTCGAGGCCGAAGCCATCGAGGACATCGGCGAGACCGGCCGGATCCGCTCGCCTCGGCGCAGTTCCGCGGCTCGCGGCTCCGTTGGCCGCGGCGGTCGTGGCTCCACGGACCGGACCCGGAAGAGTGCAGGAGACAACGCCACCGCCCAGACGGGCGGGGCGGCCGGGCGGCGCCGCCGCCGGACCAGGGCAGGCCGTGATATCGGTACCGGGACCGGCAGCGGGACCGCCCCTGCAGCGGGCACCGCGGCGGGCACCGCTCAGCCGGGCGGGCAGGCCACCGAACGGCCTCGGGGCGAGGCGCAGACTTCGGATCAGGCGCCGCGGCTGCGCCGGCGGCGGCGGACTTCCGCGCGAAACGGAGATCCGTCCGAGGAAACCCGCCGGAAGGCCTCCTGACGTAGGTTCCAGGTCGCGCTCTGAGCAGGCACAGAGGTTCTGTTCAACGTCGCCAGGTAAGGTTCGCCACTGTGAGCACTCCAACCTCCCTCGAGCTGCCTGACGGGGTTCGGCGTACCACCATCGGCACCGCTCGCGGTACCTTCGCGGCCCTGGAGGCGGTGCCGGGGTCGGGCGTGTGCGAACGGGATGCCGCGCTGCTCGTCCCCGGCTACACCGGCAGCAAGGAAGACTTCCTCGCCATCTTGCACCTGCTAGCCGACGACAGCCGCCACGTGATCGCCATCGACATGCGCGGCCAGTTCGAGACGGCAAGCGCCGAGGATCCGGCCGGCTACGCCGCGGACGCCCTCGGCGCGGACATCCTGGCGATCATGCACGAGACCGGCGCGAGACACCTGGTCGGGCATTCTTACGGCGGGCTGGTCGGCCGCGAGGCCGTACTGGCCGGCGCCGACGCCGAGTTCGGCTCGTTCACGCTGATGAGCTCCGGCCCGGGCGCGCTGACCGGGCCGCGGGCGGAGGACCTGCGGGCGATGCTCGGCGCCCTCGGCGTGAAGGGCGACGGCCGCACGAACGGTAGCCAACCGGAGGCGGGCCGGCCGGACAAGGCTGTACTCCGGGCCGGGATCGCCGAGCTTTGGCGGGCACACCTGGAGCCGCAGGCCATCGCGGCCGAAGTCCCGGGCCATATCGTCGCGTTCCTGCGCCGCCGCATGCTGGACAACGACCCGGACGGGCTGGTCCTGATGGCCGCGCACATGCTGAGCGCCCCCAACCGGACGGCTGAATTGGCCCGCCTGGATCAACTGCCGATGCTGGTCATCTACGGAGAGAACGACAATTCCTGGTCCCCCGCCGAACAGGAGAACATGGCCCAGCGGCTCAGGGCCCGCCGCGTGTGCATCCCGGCAGCCGTACACTCCCCCGCCGTTGAAGCGCCGGCCACCACGGCGAGCGCGCTGACCGAGTTCTGGGACGCCGCTGAGGCGGCGCAGACACGTCCCGCCGCGACGACCGCCCCAGGCTCGCCGTGATGCTGGCGTTTCCCGTGGTGCCCTAGCGCACCTGGAGGCGTCCCGGCGCGGAAGGGATCTTGGTAAGACCTGCCGTCGGCCACGCAAAGGGCGTGAATGCCGCGTTCATGTCGCTCTAAGGCGATGCCTGTGGCCACGTTGAGCCAGCAGGCGGACACTAGAGTGAACTCCCGTCACTCCGGCACCGCTCGTACCAGGTCATACGATGTGGATGTCCTATTCATGCAGCCGGAACGACATGGCTGGGACATTCACGTGGTATCCGCGAGCCGGGCCGGAGCGACGGCCAGGGATCACCAGCCACAGGAATGGGTCTGTAGAGCAGGAGTACCAGGGGTCGCGGCCGGGACGGGCGCTAGCCGGCGGTGAGGCCCGAGGCGGTCGGCGGCGGGGGCTGAGGCGGGTTGGCGGCGGGGCGGGGGCAGGCCCGACCGGAGTGGCGGGGTCAGTCGGTGGAGAGGCCATCCCAGGGGCGGCGGGGTGGGGCGGCTTCGGAGCCATCCGGGCAGTGCCGCCGGTAGTCGCACCAGGCACAGGACGGGGCGGGGCGAGGCGGGAACACCTCGTCGTAGCGGACGGCGGGCAGGCCGTCGCGCATCTGCTCGTCGGCGGCGGCGCACTCCTCGGCGATGTCCTCGGCGCGGCTCAGGTGCCGGGCCAGCGATTCCTCGGTATGCGACCAGGTGATGATCTCGCCGGTCGGCAGGTGGTGCAGCTCCACCCGGCAGCAGGTCCGCCGCAGCGCACGCCCGGCGGCCAGCGCGTACAGCGCCAGGGCCAGCGAGCTGCGTGCGTCGTCCGTGGTGAGCAGATGCCGTCCGGTCTTGTAATCGACTACGACGAGCTCGGGACGGGCATCGAGGCGGTCGATCCGCCCGGAGACCGCAATCTTGTCGGTGCGGGTCGCAACCGTCCGTTCCACGCCGAGCGGCTCGTCGGCCGGGTCGAGCCCGGCGACGTAGCCCTGCACCATCGAGATGGCGCGCTCGCGCTGGCGCACCAACTGGGTCTCGTCCGCGAAGCCCTCGTTAATCCAGCCGCGGTCCACCAGGGTGCCCGCGGCCGCGACGGTGCGCTGGGCCAGCGGCAGCCGCCACCAGCCGGCTAGGGCGTTGTGCACGCTGGCGCCGAGGCTGTTGTGCGCCCACGGCGGGCCCTTGGGCGGCGGCGGCCGGTCCAGGTAGCTCATCCGGTACCGGCGCGGGCAGTCCAGCCAGGTGGACAGCCGGGTCGGTGTGCAGGGATAAAGCCGCCGCGGCATTCCCTCGAAGCCCAGCTGCTCCATCGGGGGTGGACCCTAGCCGCCCAGGCTGGAAGCGGCGCGTCCGGCCGCGATCCAGGAATCGAACTGCTTCTCCGCCATCGCGATCGTGGTCTGGCGGCCGTGCCCGGGCAGGACGCGGGTGTCGGCGGGCAGGGCGAGCAGGTCCTCCCCGATCGCGTTCAGCTGCCGGGCGAAGTCGGGGTACTCGCCGTCCTCCGGGGCCGGGCCCTCGGCCAGCATGACATGCCCGGTGAACACCGCGCCGAGGTCCTCGCAGTACAGGCACACCGAACCCGGAGTGTGGCCGGGCGCGTAGATGACCTCGAGCTGGACGTCGGCGACCTCGAAGACGCCGCCGTCTTCCATCTCGATATCGGCTTCCTCGCCCGGATGGGCTTCCCGCCACAGCGAACGGTCCTTCGGGTGCAGGGCCACCGGCGCCTCGTCCCGTTCGGCCACCTCGAGCGCGGCCGCGATCTGGTCGGCGTGACCGTGCGTGCAGATGACCGCGAGCACCTCGCGGTCACCCACCACGTCCAGCAGGCCTGCCGCATCGGAGCCCGGATCGATGACGATGACCTCCTCGTCGTCGCCGACGATCCAGGCGTTGACTCGACTGGGGCCGTCCGGCGCAGGCACGGAGAAACAGTCGATCCGAGTCGTCATCGCCCCTTCATACCATAGCGACCCCAGGGCCACGCTGCGAGCGAAGGAGACGACCCCTGTGAAGGCCGGCTCGCATGCCCCTTAAGCTGGGACCATGGCGGGTTATGACGACGGGCGGGTGGCGTGCACGGATCAGGAGATCGTCATCCGTCACTACTATCCGCTGGGCTCGAAGCGCATCAAGTACCAGGACATCCGCGAGGTCCGGGTGACCCCGCTCGGAGGCATGGGCAGGTGGCGCATCCAGGGCAGCGGCGACCTCGTGCACTGGTTCAACTTCGACCCGGGACGGCCGCGCAAGGACGTCGCCATGGTCTTGTACCTGGACGGACAGATCAGGCCGGTCATCACCCCGCAGCATCCCGAGCAAGTCACCGCCGAGCTCGCGGCCCACGGGGTGAACGTCACGACTGGCCGCGAGGTGGGCCTGTGGTAGGGACGGCCGCCGGGCCCGCAGGAGTCCGGGAGAGCAGGTCCCGGTAGGCCTCGGCCGGGGTGATCTCGCAGCCGAGGCGGTAACCGGTCAGGCTGCCGTGGTCGTCGCTGCCGCCGGTGGCCACGAGGTCGAGATCGTGAGCGAGGGCGAGCAGCCGGGCGCGTTCGGCATCTGACTGGTCGGGATGGAATACTTCCAGGCCGGCCAGTCCCGCGGCGGCCAGCCTGGCGATCTGCACGTCCGTTGCCCAGGTGTCCCGGCCCGCCCGCGGGTGGGCCAGCACCGCGACACCGCCCGCCGCCCCGACCAGACCGATCGCGCGGGCCGGGTCGAGGGCGTACCGGTCGGCGTAGGCGCGGCCGCCGTCGGCAATCCAGTCACGGGTGAACGCCTCGCGCGGCGAGGCGATGGCGCCGCTGGCCGCCATCGCGCGGGCGATGTGCGGCCGGCCGACCACAGCCTGCCCGGCGATGGCCGCGACCTGATCCCAGCTGATATCCACGCCGAGGTCAGCGAGCTTGTCCACCATGGCCCGGGCGCGCAGTACGCGGTCGTCGCGGATGCGGGCGAGTTCGGCGGCCAGTCCGGGCTGATCCGGCTCGAACAGGTAGGCCAGCAGATGCGTGCTGCGATTATCGAGGCGGCAGGACAGCTCCATGCCGGGCAGCAGGGTGACGGGGCCCGCCGCGGCACGCGCCTCGGGGTGGCCGGCTTCCGTGTCGTGGTCGGTCAGGGCCACCACGTCGAGGCCGGCCCGCGCGGCGCGGCGCATCACCTCGGCGGGCGGATCGGTCCCGTCCGAGGCGCTGCTGTGCACATGCAGGTCAGCGCGCATCAAGGGGCCGCATCACCGGGCGGGCAGGCGCGGCGAGGCAGCCCCGAAGGGCAGGTCCAGGTCCTGGCCGGGATCCCGCAGGTCACGCAGCGCGAGCGGCTCGATCAGCAGGGTGCCCGCGGTGTCCGGCCACAGCACCACCCACAACCACAGGCCCTTCACCTCGCCAGCGAACACGGCGCGATCCGGCGAGGCCACCTGCCAGAGCGGGAAGTCGTGCTTGCCGAACGAGGCAGTGGCGATCGCCGGGGCGGAGGCGAAGCCCGCTCCCGGGTCGACGCTGTCCAGCCCGGCCAGCGCCGCGCCGAGGCCGACGCCGGGTTCCTCGGCCACCACCACCATGTCGGCCGGGCCGCCGAGCGGGTTCGGGCCGGCCAGGGCGACCGCGCAGGCGCGGACGCCGGTGCGCTCGTCACCGGCCCCGGCGAAGCCCGCGACCAGCCAGCCGACCGGAAGCGGCCAGGGCAGCCAGACCGGAACGCCGACGGTGCCCGGACGGAACATATGGAGCAGGCCGTCCAGCCCATCCCGGGAGGGGCTGAACGCGGGCAGCAGCGGGTGCACCTCGCCGTGCCAGTCACAGCGCCAGGCGCTGGACCACGCGGTCGGTTCGCGCAGCGGCCGACCGCACCGAGGGCAGGCCGGTGGCGCGTGCCGGTGACTGTCCTGGCCCACGCCCGTTCCCATCTGCGACGGAAGGTGATCCCGGGATCGGTCCTACCCGGTTCGAGGCGTGAACATGCGAGCACCGGCCTTCACCTGAGAACCGGCTTTCACCCGAGAACCGGCGTCGGCCGGCCACCGTCCATGCTTGTCCGGCTCAGAGGCACAGCGGATACTTGTCGGCGTGCCCGGCTCTGTGATTCCTTGCGTGGGCGCCGTCGCGACCGATGGGCGGGGCCGCCTGCTGATGATCAAGCGCGGGCGCGAGCCCGGCGCTGGGTTGTGGTCCATCCCGGGCGGCCGGATCGAGCCAGGTGAGACTGATGCTGAAGCGCTGGCCCGGGAGATGCTCGAGGAGACGAACCTGACCGTCGAGGTGGGCCAGCTGCTGGGCCGGGTCCAGCGCCCGTTCCTCGACGGGGCCGTCATCGACATCAGGGACTACGCCGTCACGGTCACCGGCGGCACCCTGCGCCCTGGTGACGACGCCGCCGACGCACGCTGGGTAACGGCCGCGGAACTGAATTCGCTTGAGATCACCGAAGGCCTCATCGAAGCCCTGACCGACTGGGGAGTTCTCGGCTAGTAGACCCAAGCTGAGTCAGCTCGTTCCGGGACGCCCCGAGGGCGTAGGTAGCATGAATCCATGACTTCCCCGACCATGAGCCCGCCCAGCGCCGAGCAGGTCACCCGGGCGCTCGACGGCGTGCAAGATCCCGAGATCCACCGGCCCATCACCGAGCTCGGCATGGTCAAGGACGTCAGCGTCGGCGCCGACGGCACGGTGCTCGTCGAGGTGTACCTGACCGTGGCGGGGTGCCCGCTGCGGGACACCATTACCCGGGACGTCACGGCGGCGGTCGGCAAGCTGCCCGGCGTGTCCTCGGTCCGTGTCCAGCTCGACGTGATGAGCGACGAGCAGCGGCAGGCTCTGCAGACCAAGCTGCGCGGCGGGCGGGCTGAGCCGCAGATCCCGTTCGCGCAGCCGACGTCCCTGACCCGCGTATACGCGGTAGCCAGCGGCAAGGGCGGGGTCGGCAAGTCGTCGGTGACGGTGAACCTGGCCGCCACGCTGGCCGCCTCCGGCCAGAAGGTCGGCGTAGTCGACGCCGATATCTACGGCCACTCGGTGCCGCGGATGCTGGGCGTCACCGGGCGGCCCACCCCGGTCGAGAACATGATCATGCCACCGAGCGCGCACGGCGTGAAGGTCATCTCCATCGGCATGTTCACCAAAGGCAACACCCCGGTGGTCTGGCGCGGGCCCATGCTGCACCGTGCGCTGCAGCAGTTCCTGGCCGACGTGTACTGGGGTGACCTCGACGTGCTGCTGCTCGACCTGCCGCCCGGCACCGGCGACGTGGCCATCTCGGTGGCCCAGATGCTGCCCGTGGCCGAGTTGCTAGTGGTGACCACCCCGCAGCTGGCCGCGGCGGAGGTGGCCGAACGGGCCGGGGCGATCGCTTCGCAGACGCATCAGCGCGTCGCCGGGGTCATCGAGAACATGTCGTATCTCGTCTGCGCGCACTGCGGGGAGCAGACCGAGGTGTTCGGCTCGGGTGGCGGGGCCACCGTAGCGGCCGCGCTCAGCCGGCTGGGCGGAACCCAGGTGCCCCTGCTCGGCCAGGTGCCGCTGGACGTCCGGCTCCGCGAGGGCGGCGACGCGGGGATGCCGCTGGTGCTCAGCGACCCCGATTCCCCGGCCGGCCTGGCGCTGCGGAAGATCGCGGACGAGATCGGCGCCCGCGGCCGCGGCTTGGCCGGGCGTCACCTCGGCCTGACGCCCCGCTAATCCCGCTCTCCCGGCTCCGTAAGGCGTGGATGCCGCGTTCATGTCGTTGGAGCGCAGAGCTGCTTGGCGTCAGTTGGGTCTCGGACCAGCGGCGACTGCGGCCCAGGCCGCAACCCCTGGTGTTCCTGCGTTTAGGGAGATTGCCGTGGCCGGTGGTTTTCTTTGCGCTGCCCGGTCCGGCTCGGTCGATACGGCGTGGATGTCCCAGCCATGTCGCCAGCTGCATGAATGGGACATTCACATCGAATGATCTGGTACGGAAGGTTTTGGAGTGACTGAAGTCCGATTTCGGGGATGACGGGCCAAGAGGCATGGGGCGCGCCGGGGAACGGGGCGGGGCGCGCCGGGGAACGGGGCGGGGCGCGCCGGGGAACGGGGCGGGGCGCGCCGGGGAACGGGCGGGTGGCGCGGGGCGGACGGGTTAGGTCGCGTCGGGGTCAAAGGGGGGGCGCTCGCCGGGCGCGAGCAGCGTACCGCTGGCCCGGGCCGGCTCCTGGGCGGCTTGAGCGGACGGCGACCTGGGGTCCGAATCCCCGTTCAGGTCGTCGAAGAGGTGCTTCTGTACGAACCGCTTCGGGTTCAGGTCCTCGATATCGAAATCGGCGAACTCGGGCCCTAGCCCTTCCCGCAGGTCGTTCTTGGCACCTTCGGCGATCTTGCGCAGGTCACGGAGGGCCCGGCCGGCCTGGGAGGCGATCTTGGGCAGCTCGTGCGGCCCGAAGATGACAAGCGCGATCACCGCGAGGACCAGCAGCTTGGGGATGGACAGGTCGAACAATGTTCAGCTCTCCGTCGGGCAGGTGAACATACGCAGGTCCACTCTAAACGGTGAAGCGGCCATGAGGGTCAATGGAACGGATTGGCCCAGGAAGCCAGCCGGCATATGCCGCGCTTCATTCGCTTCCAGAACCCGGCGGGCCCGTCGTGCGGCAGCGCGCCCACCACCGCCTCGACGGTCTGGGCCGGGGCGTCCGCCACGACCGTATACACCGTGCCGCGGCCGGACCAGGTCAGCGAGCGTTGATCCGGCTCCGCGACGAAGACGCCGTGGCCGCTGACCTTGGTCTTGCGCCAGCCGGCCATCGTGTCCGGGAGGTTCCCGTGCTGCTCGAACACCGAGACCACGGACAGGCCGTCGGAGAAGCCGAGGTCGAGAACGGTACCGGTGCCCGGCTGTGTCTCGGCGCCGGTGAACAGCGACAGGCTGCCGGGCAGCCCGGACGGGACCAGCCAGCCACGGGCGCGCAGCGCGAGCAGCTGGCGGCGGGAAAGGGGACCGGTCCAGGGTCCCGGCGAAGCCGCCGGGACCCGGGCGCTGGCGGGCGTGACCTGCGAAGGCGATGTCCCCGGGTTCGCGAAGCTGACGTCAATGAATACGTCCTGGCTGATCACGTGGGCGGCCGTGTCGAAGACTTCGCGCTCGAGCGGCAGCTTGGTCGAGTCATCAAGCCAGAACCTGGCGGCGATGCTGCCGTCGCCCCGCCAGGCCTCCACCACCTGCGCGGTCCGGTTGTCCGCCGAGCCGGTTCCGGCGTACGCCACGAGGTAGTGCGATTCGAGCAGTTGCACCAGCGGGGCGGTGACCCCGAGGACGCCCTCGGGCGACTGGCCGTCGGTATCGGAAGACAGGTAGGGCCGGCTGCTCAACGAGTCCCCGGCGTCCATGGTCCGGGTGATCGTCTGCCCGCCGCTGACGTGCCAGATGCTGGAGACCAGGACGCTCCCGCCGTCATCGCTCCACCGGGTGACGACCTCCTGGCCCTGGTAGGACGTCACGATCGCCGCCTGCGCCGCCTGGGACAGCAGCCGGACGGCCCGGACCGCTTCCGGCCGCCGCGATGCCACCGGCGACCGGCTAGCGGCGGCGGCGCGCCCGGCCGTCGCCACCTCGCTGCCGCCGGCCGCCGTGCCGGAGCCGGACTGGCCACTGCACGCGCTGACCAGGATCCCGGGCACGGCTACCGCCAGCGCGGCCGCCAGCAGCAGCGGCGACCGGCTGTCACACCCGCGCTGACGAGCTCGAGTTACCGGGGTGAACACGCAGGCCTCACGGTGGCGCAGCGTCCGACGACGACTCGGCGGTCGGGCCAGGGAACGGGACCTCGCCGGTGGTGATGGCGTGTTCCACGCTGTACATCTCGACCGACGGGGTGACCCTGGGACCCGGCGCCGCGTCCCCGCCACCGCCCAGGGTGAACGAGGCCGTGCCCAGGCCCACGACCAGCGACACCGTACCGAGGACCAGGTAACGGCGGCGCCGGGCGCTAGGCCAGGGCTTGAGGGGGTCGAGGGCCGGACCTGATCCCGGGCGGGCGGAGGCCGGGCCCGCCGCCGGGCGGCGGCCGGGCACGACCCGCAGCAGACGGCGCCGGGGCGGCATCGGGCCGCCGGGCCCGGTCATGGCGATCAGGCGCCTGGTCATGGCGGCTTCGGCGGGCGCGCCGTCCATCAGCCCGCGCAGTTTCTTTTTCAGTGCCCGGAGCTCGGCGGCTTCGACGCGGCATTGCTCGCAGCTGGCCAGGTGCGCGTGAGCCCGGTCGAGTTCGGCCCCGCCGAGCTCGCCGTCGACCAGGGCGGACAGCCGGTCACCAAGATGGATCATGGCTCACCCGCCCGCTTCAAGACCAGGCTCTTGCGGCGGACGGCGGGGGTGACGCCGACGGCGGCGGGCCTGCGGTGCTCGAGCGCGGAGCGCAGCTGCGCCCGGCCGCGATGGATCCTGCTCCGGACGGTGCCGAGCTTGACGCCGAGGGTGGCCGCGATCTCTTCATAGGAGAAGCCCTCGATATCACAGAGGACCACGGCGGCCCGGTACTCCGGCGGGAGCGCCTTGAGCGCCGCCTGCACGTCGTCGTCCAGGTGGCTGTCGTCGAAGGCCTGCGCCGGGGTGGGCTCCGAGCCCGCCAGCCGGTGCGCCATCTCGTCGGCGAGCCCCTCGAACCTGATCCGCTGCTTGCGCCGCGCCGCGTCGAGGAACAAGTTCGTGGTGATGCGGTGGAGCCAGCCCTCGAACGTGCCCGGGGTATAGCTGGAAAGCGACCTGAAGACCCGGACGAAGACCTCCTGGGTCAGGTCCTCGGCGTCATGCGGGTTGCCGGTCAGCCGGTAGGCAAGCCGGTAGACCCGGGCGGAATGCATGCGGACGATGTCCTCCCAGGTGGGGAGGTTCCAGTCGGTAGGCTGCATGGCCGGGGCTTCCAGTCGGCCGGCCTCGTCTGCCAATCTGCCCTCCGGGTCACAGAGTGCCGCGCCTGTCACCATCGTGCCCTGGATTCTTCCGTTACGCCAATCTGCCGGCCAGGCCCGCCCGGCTTGTCAGGTACGCAATAGGTAACGGCCTTGACCCCGGTAGAGTTCCCGGACCTGCATCGCTGGCGCTAGGCTGCTGCGGGTGGGGCCACTTGCGTACACCGCCGAGTACATACCCGAGGACGAGCCGCTGCTCGCCGCGCGGGCCAACGCGGCCGCCCTCGGCGGCACCGAACCCGTCCTCCCGGCCGTCGGCGCCACGCTGCGCTTCCTGGCCTTCACGGTCGGGGCGAAGACGGCGGTCGAGGTCGGCACCGGCTGCGGAAGCTCCGGCATCTGGCTGCTCCGCGGGATGCGCCCGGGCTCGACCCTCACCAGCGTGGACACCGAGCCGGAGTATCAGCGGGTGGCGAGGAAGGCGTTCGGCGCGGCGGGCTTCTCGCCGAACCAGGGCCGGCTCATCCTCGGCCGCGCGCTCGACGTGCTCCCCAGGCTGTCAGACGGCGCCTATGACATGGTGTTCTGCGACGCGGACCCGCGAGACTACCCGGACTACCTGGCCGCCGCGCTGCGCCTGCTGCGAACCGGCGGGATCGTGGCGTTCAACAACGCCTTGCAGGCGCGGACCTCAGGGAATGATGAAGGGGACTCATCGGCGTACGACCTCGCCCGCCAGGTACGGGATGACGAGCGGCTCGTGCCCGTGCTGCTGCCGCTCGGAGAGGGCCTGCTCGCCGCAGTCAAGAGAAGCGACTAGGCAGCAACCGGGTCACCCGACCACGGACTTCAGGGCATCACCAAGCCTGGCCGCCTCGTCGGCCGTGAGCTCAACAACTAGCCGGCCGCCGCCTTCAAGCGGGACGCGCATGACGATGCCGCGTCCCTCCTTGGTGACCTCAAGCGGACCGTCACCCGTCCGCGGCTTCATCGCCGCCATTCTCCCATCCCCTTCCGCCCGGACCCCACCGCATTTTCAGGCACCGCGTACGCCTTCGGGCCGTGGATCCGGCGAGCCACAATCGTTTCTATCTGTCGCCCTATTATCCCGTGTTCGGAAGCAGAATGGTAATGATCGGCCATCCTGGCCGCCAGGATTGCACGCGCCGCGTGCTTTTCCGGGCTGCGGCGCCCGAGAAAGGCACAGCGCCGGCGCGCGTCGCGCCGGGGCTAGCGCTACGGCAGGCCGGCCGCGCGTCGCACCAACTGCTGCGCGGCCCGGATGAGCCTGCCGTCGTCCGGGCCGCTGCGGCCGCGGAACCCCTGGTCGACGGCGTGCATGCTCGCGTAGCAGAGTACCGCGGTGGATTCGGGGTCGGGCACGTCCAGCGCGCCGGCGGCCGTGCCGGCCGCGAGCAGTCCGGCGATGACCAGGGTGGCTGGCGCCGGCTCGGGATCGGGCCGGGCCGCATGCCCGTGGTGGAACAGGACTTCGTGCAGGTCGTGCAGCTCCCGGTAGCATTCGAAGCCGGCCTTGACGCAGGCGTCGAGCCTGGCCGCCCAGTCCGCCTGGATATCGGCGGCCGCGCTCATGCGTGCGCCGACCTCGCGGGAGAACTGCTCCTGCAGCGCGAGCACCAGATCTTCCTTGGACGCGAAGTACAGGTAGAACAGGCCCTTGGAGACGCCGGCCCGCTGGGTGATGTCATCGAGCGAGGTGGCCGCTACGCCCTTGGCCAGGAACAGCACCCGGCCGGCCGCGACCAGTTCGGCGCGGCGCTGTTCGGCGGGCTTGGTTCGGGTCACGGCGCCCTCCCGTCGGGTTCTTCCGGCACTGGCCCGGGCCGCGGACAGGCGGATAACCCGGACCGTTCGGCCCAAAGGATCTTGATCTGGCCTGGCCACCGGTCCGGCCAGGCCATGGCCGGTATGCTATCCCACTGAATGACCGTCAGTCATTTCTGGAGGGAAACCGGTGCGGCGCCTGTTCATCGACCTGACGCCGCTGCGGCGATCCCGCGACTTCCGCCACCTGGTCTGGGGTGAGCTCGTGTCCGTGCTCGGCAACCAGCTGACCACGGTGGCGGTGCCCTACCAGGTGTACCAGCTGACCCGCTCGTCGCTCGCCGTCGGGCTGGTATCCATCACCCAGCTGTTTCCGCTGATCGCCGGGTCGCTGCTGGGCGGTTCGGTCGTCGACGCGATGGACCGGCGCCGGCTGCTGATGATCGCGCAGGTGCTGATGGCGGCGTGCAGCGCCGGGCTGGCGGTCAACGCCGATCTTGGCCCAGCGCTGTGGCCGCTGTTCGTGCTGCCGGCCCTGGCGGCCGGGTTCAGCGGCCTGGACAGCGCCGGACGCAACGCCGTCGTGCCGAACCTGGTCCGCAGGTCCGAGGTGGCCACCGCGAACTCGATCTTCCAGGCGCTGTTCCAGTTCGGCCTGGTGGCGGGGCCGGCGCTGGCCGGATTGCTGCTGGCCGGGGCGGGCGTCCGCTTCGTCTACTGGCTGGACGTGGCCAGCTTCGGGGTGGCGCTGGTGGCCGTGTTCCTGATCTCACCGCAGCCTGTCCGGGAGCCCGGCCACCGGCCGGGCCTGCGTTCGGTCATGGAGGGCCTGCGCTACGTACGCGGCAAGCAGGCCATCGAGGGCGCGTACCTGATCGACATCAACGCCATGGTGTTCGGCATGCCGCGGGCGCTGTTCCCGGCGCTGGCGGTTTCCGTCTTCGGCGGCGGCGCGTCGACGCTCGGCTTCCTGTACGCCGCGCCGGGCGCGGGCGCGCTGGTCGGCGCGCTCACCACCGGCTGGGTTTCGCGGATACAGAGGCAGGGCTTCGCGGTCATCATCGCGGTCATCGGGTGGGGCGCGGCGATCACCTGTTTCGGCCTGGTGTCCTGGCTGCCGCTGGCCCTGTTGCTGCTGGCCCTGGCGGGCTTCGCGGACGTCATCTCGGCCGTGTTCCGCAGCACGATCATCCAGCTGGCCGTGCCGGACGCGCTGCGGGGACGGCTGGCGGGCCTGCAGATCGCCGTGGTCACCGGGGGGCCGCGCGTCGGGGACCTGGAGTCAGGGGCGGTGGCAGCTGCGTTCGGCAACACAGTGTCGGTAGTGTCCGGCGGGCTGGCGTGTATCGCCGGGGCCCTCCTGCTGGCCCGGGCGCTGCCCGGATTCCGGCGTCAGCGGATGGAGCCCGTCCAGCACGAGGCGGCCGCGCCTGCCGGGTGAGGAGCTGCGACCTCAGCTGGGAAAGCGCGCGTCTGAGGTGGAGGGCGGTCAAGACCGGCATGGCGAATTATCGAATTCTTAGCGTAAGCGCGCGTGTTGCATCCGATAGTCGAATCCATATTCGATCTTATATTCACGTGATGGACCGAAGATGTAGCGAATGCGGGCAATGGTTCCAGCCTTCAAGTAGGCACCTGCGCTGCCCTGCATGCCGCTCGAGGCTCTGTGCCGGTGCGGAGAGCCGAAGCAAGGCAAGTCAGCTACCTGCGCCAACTGCCGGAGTGTGGCAGGCCCGCCGAATGGCCGCTGGAGGGGAGGGCGCACTCGGCATAAGGCCGCGTATGTCATGCTCTGGGTCCCAGGTCACCCGCGCGCGGGAAAGGGGCAGTATGTATTCGAACACATAATCGTCATGGAACAGATCCTCGGCCGCTACTTGCTGCCTGCGGAATCCGTCCATCACCGCAATGGCGTACGTGACGACAACCGGTCAGAAAACCTGGAACTCTGGACTCGCCCACAGCCGGCCGGCATCAGGGTGAGCGATGCCGTCGCGTGGGCGCACGAGATACTTGCTCGATACGCAGGGGCTTCGGACACCTCCAACAGTGCTCAAGATCTCCCTTGAGCACTCTTGGAGGTGGCGGGAATCGAACCCGCGTCCTTCAGTACTTCACCAGGGCTTCTCCGGGCGCAGCTTGCTCTGCTTTTCTCAGCCCCGGCGATCACGCAAGCAAGACGCCGACAGGCTCAGCCACTGTCTGATGTCCCGCCTAGCCCCGCGGCCGGGTCAGGCGGTGGATCCTTCTAGCTGATGCCAGACACCGGGTCGAAGGCATCCCCGGGCTGACACACTTCGTTAACTCGCCTTAAGCGGCGAGGGCGAAGTGAGCAGTGCTCTTTTGGTTGGCACTTATTGGTTTGCGGCCACAGGATTAACGAGGTCACAACCGCAACCCTCGGCCCGCTTCCCCTGGTTCGACCACCGAAGTCGAAACCGATCACCCCCTATTGAGTTGTCCGGCCAGCACGGGCGAACCATGCCGCCAGAGTTGACCGTACTCTGACAACACGCGATAGCCAACTCTGATTCCCGAACTGCAGGGGGCGCCTGGGGGCGCGGGGGCACCACGTTCTGCCGGTGGGGCCGACGTGGGCGCGAGAGCGGGACTTCCGTCACTCTGGCACCGTCCGTACCAAAACATTCGGCTTGAATGTCGCATTCATGCAGCTCCAGCGACATGAATGGGACATCCACGTCGTATGAACGCGCCGGGTCGGGGCCGGGCCGGGCGGAGGGTCAGCGGGGCGCGGCCGAGAAGAAGGCGCGAGCCAGGGCGGCGGCGGAGAGTTGAGGCGTCTTACCGGACTCGATCGCAGCGATCGCGATGTCGCCGCGGTAGCCGACGAACCAGCTCATCCAGCCCGATCCGGTGTGGACCAAGCCGACCTGCCCGTATACCTGCTGGCCGGGCAGGCTGGCCGCCTGGGCGGCACCGGAGCGGACCGCGCCGCGCATGAGCCCGCGCACCGCGGTCATCATGCCCTCGTCCAGTTTGGCGCCGCCGCCGGGCGGATCGGGCGCCTGCAGGACCTGCGGGACGTGCCAGCGGCCCGCGTCCACCGCGGCGGCCACCATGGCCATGGACAGCAGGCTCATCTGGATGTTGCCCATGCCGATGGTCTGCGCCGCCAGGTTCGCGTCACTCGCTGCGGCGGGCACCGACCCGGAGAAGGCCGGCACCTGCAGCTGCGACCAGTCGGAGCCGATGCCGAACTCCCTGAGCACCTGGGCCCACTGGCTCGCCGTGAGCCGCTCGGACAGCTGCGCGAACGCCGTGCCGCAGCCCTCGGCAAAAGCGGTGCTGAACGGTTCCGGCTCGCCGGTCCCCTGGCTGGTGAAGGTCCGGCCCTGGACGTTGAAGGAGCGCGCGCACGGAACCGGGGTGGACACGGACACGCCGTGCTTGACCAGCGCGGCCGCGGACACGATGGTGAACGCGGTGCCCGGCGCCAGCCTCGCGTTCAGCGCGCCGTCCCCGGGCAGGGCGCCGGACGCCTGGCGCTGCGCGACCGCCAGCACGTCGCCGGTCGACGCCCGGACGGCGACGATCTCGCCCGAGCTGGACACGTCCCGCAGGGCGGTCAGGGAGGCGTTCTGCACCGCCGAGTCGATCGTGGTGCGCACCGGCGTGCCCGTCGTGCCGGGCCACTGGGCCAGGATGCCGGTCTGCTGGCCGACCGAATTCACCGCTATGACCTGGGTCGTAGGCGTGCCGAGCAGCTGGCGCTGATATTTCTGCTCGAGCCCGGACAGGCCTACCGTGGTGCCCGGGGCGTACAGGGCGCCGTCGGCGCGCAGCCGTTCGTTGATCTCGCTACCCACCTCGCCAACCAGGCCGGTGGCCGTGGCCTGGAACAGCCGCCGGGGCTCCGGTCTGACCATCAGCCCGGGCACGCTACGCAGGCTGGGCCCCAGCTTCGCGTAGGTGATGGAGTCGAGGGTGGCGAGCGGGAGGAAGGAATGCGGCGGGGCCGCCGTGATCTGGCCGAGCACCTGCCCGGCCTGCAACCCGGTGTGCCTGGCAAAGGCCTGAGCCGTGTTCGCCGGGCTGGCCAGGTGGTCCGGCATCACGCCCAGCACGTAGGCCTGGGCCTTGAGCTGAAGCGGATTGCCCATGTCGTCGAGTACGGCCGCCCGGTCCGGGAAGGTGGTCACCACGGCCAGGCGCTCGCCGGAACCCAGGTTCGGGTTGATGACGCTCGGCACCCACACGACCTTCCAGCCCCCGCCGACCCGGCGCAGGGCGAAGTGACCCCGGTAATTCCACACGCGTCCCTGCTGGGCGAGGTTGACCGTAGCCGTGAAGGCCGCCTCGGCGGTGCCGCCGTGCTGGACCACCGACTTCATGGACAGGAACATCTGCGTCGCATCGAGCTGGCCAACTGCTCCGCGCAGGCTCGCAGCCACGCTATCCGCCGGGGCCGTGGTCAGCGCGCCCGCGGCGGCGTACTGCTGTTGCTGCCAGGCGAACAGGAACGACTGCGCGGTGGGTTCGGCGGAGGGTTCGGAGCCGAAGCCGGTGGCCAGGCCGATGATCAGGATGCCGATGGCCACGACGGCGGCGGCGGCGATGCGCGAGCGCTTCACCCGGCGGACCGCGGGCGAAGACTTGCGGCCGGGCCTGCCCGAGCTGGGCCCCCCGTGGCGGGCTGACCGGCTCGCCCGGGCCGGGCCGTGAGGGACCGCTGGCCCGGGCGCGAGCACGGAGTCACCGGGCGCTGGGATACCGGGAGCGGGCGCGGGGTCGCCGGGCGCTGGGATACCGGGAGCGGGGCTACCGGGCGCCGACGCGCCGCTGCCGGGTGAGGGCTCGCCGCTGTCCGGCCGGGGTGCGCGGCTGTCGCGCCCGGCCCGGTGGCCCTCGGGCAGGGGCGGGCTGCTGAGGGGGACCGGCAGGGCGGTAGCCGGGCCCCGCGCGGCGTCACGGGAACCAGGGCCGCCGTTGTTGCCGAGGGCGCCGGCGCTCACATCGGAAGCGCCGTTGTGGCCCCGGCCGCCGTTGTGCCGCGGCCTGGGCGCGAACAGGCCTCGCGGCCTGGCGTGGCCGCCGCGCTCGTTCGCCGGAGGGGACACGATCCGCCTGCCCGTCACCTTCGCCGTTTCAAGGCTCGGTCCATTTCCCTGGCCGCGTCGCGCTTGGCCAGGTCCTGGCGCTTGTCGTAGGTCCGCTTGCCGCGGGCGAGGCCCAGCTCCACTTTGACGTTCCCGTCCTTGAAGTACAGCGAGAGCGGGATGAGCGTCAGGCCTTGCTCGGTCGTCTTGCTGGACAGCCGGTCGATCTCCTTGCGGTGCAGCAGGAGCTTCCTGATCCGCCTGGGCGCATGGTTGGTCCAGGTGCCCTCGGTGTACTCCGGGATGTGGACGTTGTGCAGCCACACCTCGTCCCCGCTGATCTGCGCGAACCCGTCCTGGAGTGATGCGCGGCCGGCGCGCAGCGACTTCACCTCGGTACCGGTCAGGACCAGGCCCGCCTCGTAGGTGTCCTCGATGCGGTAGTCGTGGTACGCACGGCGATTACGGGCGATGACCTTCCGCCCTTGCTCCCGAGCCACGTCCCTCCCGTCAACAGGCCTACTCAGATACGCAGGTAGCGACGCAGTGTCAGGAACGACGTCACACCGCACAACAACACTCCCACGACCATCGAGAAGAAGATCACCTCGAGCAGGTCACCCAGGGACAAACCGACGTTGAATGAGAAGTACTGCTCCAGGCTATCTAGCATGAGGGACTTAACCGCAACAAGGAGCCCCGCCGCGATGGCCCAGCCGATTAGCCCGGCGATCGTCCCCTCGAGCAGGAACGGCAGCTGGATGTAGAAGTTCGACGCCCCGACCAGGCGCATGATGGCGGTCTCCCGGCGCCGGTTGAAGGCGGAGAGCCTGATCGTGTTGGCTACCAGCAGGACGGCGGCCACGATCAGGATCAGCGCGATGATGATCACCGCATTCCTGGCCCCGTCGAGCAGCCGGTAGAACTTGTCCAGGATGGTCATCTCGTCGACCACGGTCTCCACACCGGCCCGGCCGGTGACCGCGCTGGCCACGATGTTGTAGTCGGCCTCGGGATTCTTGAGCTTGACCTGGAACGAGTCGGGGATGTCGCCTTCCTGGGTGTCCTGGACCAGCGCGGGCTCGTTGGAAAAGTACTGCCTGAACTCCTGGTACGCCTGCTGCTGGTTCACGTAGTAGACCGTCTCTACTTGCGGCATCGAGGTGAGCTGCTGCCGCAGCTGCGCCCGCTCGGCGTCGGTGGCGGGTCCGTTTCGCTGGCACTGAGGCTGCGGACTCGTCTTGATGCACAGGTAGATCGACAGCTCGACCTTCCCCTGCCAGTAGGTTCTCGTCCGGTCCACCTGCTTGACGAACAGCAGGCCCGTGCCGAGCAGGGACAGGCTGATGGCCACCACCACGATGAGCGCCATCGTCATGGTGAGATTCCGGCGCAGACCGATCCAGATCTCCTGCAAGACGAAATGTGAACGCATGCTGGCTGATCCCTCGATAGTCCTTGGTAGGGGCTTATGGGTTCGGCACCGCACGGCGGCCCAGCGGGGGTGGACCTTAGCGCGGCGATGACAGGTCAGTATGCCTGGCCGTACACCCCGCGTGACTGGTCCCGGACAACCTTGCCGTACTCGAGCTCGACGACCCGCTTGCGCATCGAGTCGACGATGGCTGCATCGTGCGTGGCCATCACGACGGTCGTGCCCGTCCTGTTGATCCGGTCGAGCACCTTCATGATGCCGATCGAGGTGGCCGGGTCGATATTCCCGGTCGGCTCGTCGGCGAGCAGGATCATCGGCCGGTTGACGAACGCACGGGCCATCGCGACCCGCTGCTGCTCGCCGCCGGACAGCTCATCGGGCATCCGGTCGTGCTTGCCCTCCAGTCCGACCAGGTTGATCACCTCGGGAACGACCTTGCGGATGAAGCGCCGGTGCTTGCCGATGACCTCGAGGGCGAACGCGACGTTCTGGTAGACGTTCTTGTTCGGCAGCAGCCGGAAGTCCTGGAACACGCAGCCGATCCGCCGCCGCAGGTACGGCACCTTCCAGTTGCTCAGTCGCGCGAGGTCCCGGCCGGCCACGTGGATCCTGCCGTCCGTGGGCCGCTCCTCCTTCAGGACCAGCCTCAGGAAGGTCGATTTACCCGAGCCAGACGGGCCGACCAGGAAGACGAACTCCCCCTTGGCGACCTCTATGTTCACGTTCTCCAGGGCGGGGCGGCTCTGATTCGGATAAACCTTTGTGACGTTATCGAAGTTGATCACGAGCCCATCACAGAGAGCTAGATATGGACGTGGCTGGCCTGATGACCCGGCTGCCACCGCCAACCTGAGCGACATGCGGGTAACCTGATTTGAGCAGGGAACAGTCTAGAGGGAAACTGGCAGCTAAGGCCTTACATCGCGGTAACTGCCAGGACGCGGGCCAGCCGGAAGGGGCTCCGATGAGCTGCGAACACCTGATCTGCGCACAATGCGCCGGGCCGGTGGTGGAGGGTCGCTGCCCGGCATGCCGCGCCTCACGGGATCACGTCCACCACCACTCAGGGGCGACCCCGCAGCTGATCATCGCCGCCATCCTGGCCCTGGCCTTCGTGCTCCTGCTGGCCGTGCAGTTCGCCAGGTAGCTGCGCTAGCCCGGGGGGACGACCCCCCGGAACCCCCCGTTCCTGGGGGGACCCATCCCCCAGACCCCCCTGCTTCAGCGCCCGCTCTGGCGCATCCACCGGATCTCGGCGTCGATGAAGTCGTCGATCTCCCCGTCGAGTACGGCCACGGCGTTCCCGGTCTCCATGCCCGTCCGGACGTCCTTGACGTTCTGGTAGGGGTAGAGGACGTAGTTGCGGATCTGGGTCCCCCAGGCGCGGCCGCCGTCACCGCGCAGCGCCTGCATCTGCTCGGCCTCCTCCTGACGGCGCCGCTCTAGCAGCTTGGCTTGCAGCACGGCCATCGCCGACGCGCGGTTCTGGATCTGGCTGCGCTCGTTCTGGCAGGAGACCACGATCCCGGTGGGCAGGTGCGTGATGCGGACCGCGGAGTCGGTCGTGTTCACGCCCTGGCCGCCGGGGCCGCTGGACCGGAACACGTCCACCCGGATCTCGTCCTCCGGGATGTCGATGTGGTCGGTCTGCTCCACCACCGGCATCACGTCGACGCCGGCGAACGAGGTCTGCCTGCGCCCCTGGTTGTCGTACTTGGAGATCCGGACCATCCGGTGCGTGCCGTGCTCGCCCCGCAGCGTCCCGTAGGCGTAGGGCGCGTTCACCGCGAACGTGGTCGACTTGATCCCCGCCTCTTCGGCGTAGGAGGTGTCGTAGACCTCGGTCGGGTACTTGTGCCGTTCCGCCCAGCGCAGGTACATCCGCATGAGGTTCTCCGCGAAGTCGGCCGCATCGGCCCCGCCCGCCTGCGCGTTGATCGAGATCAGCGCCTCCCGCGAGTCGTACTCGCCGTTCAGCAGCGTGCGCACCTCAAGCTGGTCTATCTCGGTCCGCAGCGTGGCCAGCTCGGCCGCGGCCTCCTCCTTGGTGGGCTCGTCGTTCTCGCTTTCGGCCAGCTCGAACAGCAGCTGGGTGTCGCTCAGGCGCTGACGCAGGCCGGCTAGCCTGGCCAGCTCCGCTTCCAGGTAGGAAAGCCGCCGGTGCACCTTCTGAGCACGATCCTGGTCCGCCCACAGCTCAGGGTCGGCGGCCTGCTCGCGCAGATCAGCCGCTTCCTTCTGCATTTCGCCAGGATCCAGCACGGCCTCGATGCTGTCGAGCGTCGAGGTCAGCGCCGTGATCTCATCGGCGGGATCGTTACCTGCCATGCCGGCAAGCCTAACCGAGTGCCGAAGGGGAGGCGGCATCCCGCCCAGCGCGCCAACCCCACGGATCAAACCCGGTATCCTGCGTTAGCGTGACATACGGAAAGGGCTGGACCCAGGCGGCCACGGCCAGGGCGGCCACCGCGATCGGGGCGGCGGCGCTGGCCGTCGTGACCCTGCTCTCGGTCCAGGGGTGCGCGCCTGCCCCTGCCGCGGACGCGGACACTCCCGCCAGCCACAGTGTCACGGTCGCCGACGCGCGGACCGCCTACCAGACCTACCTGCAGGTCAGCGCCTCAGCCGCGGCCCGGGGCGACCAGGCGCTGGCGCTCTCGGTCGTCTCGTCGGCGCAGTGGGATCAGACGAAGAGCCAGTACCTGGCGTGGGCGTTGGCGGGCACCCCGGTCCCCAGGTACCGGTACGGCACGCCCGTGTTCTACGTCCCCGGGCTGTCCGGCTTCCCGCAGTGGTTCGTGGTGGCGGTGAACCGGACGACGGTCACCGGCGGAAAGCCGGGGCCAACCAACCGCACGCTGCTGCTGTTCGCCCGGGAAAAGAATACCGATGACTGGACGCTGGGCGGCACGGCCGTGCTCGGCCTGCCGCTGCCGGCCCTCGCCCGCGACGCTGACGGCTACGCCGTCGCCGTGTCCACCACCGACCCCAGCCTGCTGCTTCGCCCGGACGTGGTGGGGGCCACGCACGCGGCCGTGGTGGATGAAGGGCCGACCAGTCCGGCCGCGGCGGTGGTCGCCGCCGGGCCGCAGACGACCGGGCTGCACGCGGCGCAGGCCGCCCGGGCGGCTGCGGAGCAGGCCCGCGGGCTGCAGTACGAGTGGCTGCTGCAGGGGGCGACCTGGCCTCAGGTCGGGCTGCGACTGGCCGGCGGCGGCGCGCTGGTGCTCTACGGGATGTACCTGAACACCACCAACCAGCACCCCAACCTGGTCCGGGGGGCAGCCATCCCGGTGCCGGCCGCCTTCACCCCGCTGCTGGCCTCGCCCAGCGAGGTCGGCTACCACGCCGTGCTCGCGGACTGGGCCTACCAGTTCGCCGCGATCGACCCGCCCGCCGGCGCGCCCGACGGCAAGCTCGACATCATCGCATGGCAGCGCGGCCCCAGCGACGGCCACGCCTACTGACCTGACCCGGAGGGTCAGTAGGCGCCCCCGCCCGCGGGGGCCCGAGGGGGTTTGGGGGGAGCGGTTTCCCCCCAAGATCGGGGGGTTTCGGGGGGTCGTCCCCCCGAATCATTCGGCGTCCGGTAGCGAACTGGCGGCCACCAGGGTACGCACGGCACGCAGCGCCACCGACAAGGTGGTGAAGGTGAAGCGCTCGCTCTCCCAGATCTCGCCGAGAGTCTGCGCCGCCATCCCCATCGCCGCCTCGTTGCGGGACGCCCAGGCGGCCAGCCGTTCCTCCGGCGAACGCGCGGGTCCGCTGACCGCGAGCACGTCCTCGGTGAGCGAGGCGTGCGCGGCGTACAGGTCGTCGCGCAGCGCGGCCCGGGCCATGGTGGACCAGCGGTCCTCCCGCGGCAGCGCGGTGATGCGGTCCCGCAGCCGGGTGATCTGCAGCCGGTCGGCCAGGTCGAAGTAGACCTCGGCGGTCTCCTCGATCGGCCGCCCGGAGGAGGACGCGACCTGCACGATGTCGAAGGCGGAGTACGTCGGGACCATGGCGGCGACCCGTTCGGCGAGGTCGAGCGGTACACCCAGGTCAAGGTAGGAGTCCCGCCGCTCCTCGAACCCGGCCAGGTCCCGGCCGGTGAGCAGCTTGGGCAGGCCCGAACGGACGGTCCTGACGCCATCGGCAAAGAAGCTCACGGTGGCCTGGAGATCGAACGGCGGGCGCCGGTTCTGCAGCAGCCACCGGACCGCGCGCTCGGTCAGCTTGCGCCCCTCGAGCAGCAGGGTGATCTGGCCCGAGATGCCGACCCGGCCGACCAGGTCCTCGACCTGATACCAGAAGGCCGACATGTCGAACACCTCGCGGGCCACCAGCCACGCCCGGGTCAGATCGGGCACCGACGCGCCGGTCTCCTCGATCAGCCGGAACAGGAACGTGGTGCCCGAGGTGTCGATCATCTCGTTCACCGCCGAGGTGGTGATGATCTCCCGGCGGAGCGGGTGGGCGACCATCCGGTCCGCGAACCTGACCCGCAACGGGGCGGGGAAGTAGGCCTCCAGCACCCGGCGCAGGTACGGGTCGTCGGGCAGGCTGGAGGCGAGCACGTCCTCGGCCGCCGAGATCTTGGTGTGCGCCAGCAGCACGGCTAGCTCCGGGTTGATCAGGCCGCCGCCCGAGGACCGGCGCTCGGCGATCTCCCGATCGCTCGGCAGCACGTCCTGTTCCGGGTTGACCCGCTTGTCCCTGATGAGCTTGCGCAGGTACCGAGCGTGCACGTGCAGCAGGGAGGGGGCCTGGGCCCTGGCCACGGCCAGCGCCATGTCCTGGCCGTAGTTGTGCCGCAGCACCAGGCTGGCCACCTCGTCGGTCATCTCGTTCAGCAGCTCGTGCCGGCCGGAGGCGGGCATGTCCCCGGCCCGGATCGCGTCAGCCAGCAGGATCTTGATGTTGACCTCGTGGTCGGAGGTGTCGACTCCGGCCGAGTTGTCGATGAAGTCGGTGTTCACCAGGCCGCCTTCGAGCGAGTACTCGATCCTGGCCGCCTGAGTCAGGCCGAGGTTCCCGCCCTCGCCGACGACCCGCGCGCGCAGCCGGGTGGCGTCGATCCGGACCGCGTTGTTGGACCGGTCCCCCACGTCGGCGTGCGACTCCGAACTGGCCTTCACGTAGGTGCCGATCCCGCCATTCCAGAGCAGGTCGACCGGGGCGGCCAGGATAGCGGAGATCAGCTCGTCCGGAGACAGCGCGGAGACCGTGGCATCGATGCCGAGGGCGGTGCGGGCCTGCGGCGACACCGGCACCGACTTCACCGACCGAGGCCAGACCCCGCCGCCGGGCGAGATCAGCACCTGGTCGTAGTCCGCCCACGAGGACCTGGGCAACGCGAACAGCCGCGACCGCTCGGCGAAGCTGGCCGCCGCGTCCGGTGACGGGTCGATGAACACGTGCCGGTGGTCGAAGGCCGCCACCAGCCTGATGTGGTGCGATAGCAGCATGCCGTTGCCGAACACGTCGCCGGACATGTCGCCCACGCCGACCGCGGTGAAGTCGTCCGTGGCCGGGTTGAGCCCGAGCGCGGCGAAATGCCACTTCACCGACTCCCAGGCGCCGCGCGCGGTGATGCCCATCTTCTTGTGGTCGTAGCCCTCGGAGCCGCCCGAGGCGAACGCGTCGCCGAGCCAGTAGCCGAACCGGCCCGCCACCTCGTTAGCCGTGTCGGAGAACGTCGCGGTGCCCTTGTCCGCCGCGACGACCAGGTACGGGTCGTCGCCGTCCCGCCGGACCACGCCAGGCGGCGGCACCACCCGGTCGCCATCGATGTTGTCGGTCACGTCCAGCATGCCCGCGATGAACGTCTTGTAGCAGGCCAGCACCTCGGCCTGGTACGCCTCGCGGTCAGCCGGGTCGGGCAGCCGCTTGCACACGAAGCCACCCTTGGCGCCGGCCGGGACGATGACCGCGTTCTTGACCTGCTGCGCCTTGACCAGGCCGAGCACCTCGGTCCGGAAGTCCTCGAGCCGGTCCGACCAGCGCAGCCCGCCGCGCGCCACCCGGCCGAAGCGCAGGTGCACCGCCTCCAGCCGGGGCGAGTAGACGAAGATCTCGAACTTGGGCCGCGGCTCGACGATCCCGGGCACGGTGCCGGGGTCGAGCTTGAGCACCAGCGGCTGGGGCCCGCCGACGCCGGGCCCGGGACCGGGGCTGTCCTGCTTGTAGTAGCTGGTCCGCAGGGTGGCTTCGATCAGCGCCAGGTAAGAGCGGAGGATCCGGTCGGCATCCAGGCTGGTCACCTCGTCGAGCTGGCCGCGGAGTTCCTCGGTGATGGCCTCGCAGCGCTCGGCCGCGCCGTGTTGCATACCGGGATCGAACCTGGACTCGAACAACCTGATCAGCAGCCGGGTGATGGCTGCGTTGCCCCGCAGGACGCGCCGCACGTAGTCCTCGCTGAAGCGCATCCCGCCCTGGCGCAGGTACTTCGCGTAGGCGCGGAGCAAGGTCACCTCGCGCCAGGTCAGGCCGGCCGTCAGCACCAGGGCGTTGAACCCGTCGTCCTCGGTCTGGCCGAGCCAGAGCGCGGTCAGCGCGTCCTCGAAGAGCTCGCGCAGGCTGCCCGAGGCGGCGGCGGCCGGCGGACGCAGCCCGAATTCATAGATCCAGAACGAGCCGACGCTCGAGTTCCCGCGGAACTGGTACGGATGCTCGTCAACGACCTCGAGCCCCATGTGCTGCAGCTGCGGTAGCACGTCGGACAGCGTGATCGGCGTACCCGACCGGTACACTACCAGCGTCCATCGCTCCGCGTGCTCCACCAGCCGCACCGCGAACTCGGTCGCCGACTCGCGCAGCTCGAGCATCGTGAGCAGGTCGTCGACGGCGTCGGCGGCGGTGACGTCCGCCTTGTAGTTCTCGGGGATGTTCGCGCCCAGCCGGGCGGCCAGCGTGCTGGCCCGCTCTTCGCCGAGTACGCGGATCGCTTCGACGGTGAGATCCTCGTCCCACGACCTGACCGCCGCGGCCAGCTTCCGCTCCAGGGCGGCCGCGTCCACCCGCGGCACGGACTGGCCCCGCTCGGCCCTGACCACTACGTACAGCCGGGCCAGGGCCGAGTCGCCGACGGTGGCGCTGTAGTCCACCGATGCTCCGTGCAGCGCCTCCCGCAAGATGCCCTGCGCGCGCAGCCTGACCCTGGTGGTGTACCGGTCCCTGGGCAGGTACACCAGGCAGGACATATACCGTCCGTACCGGTCCCGGCGCAGGAACAGCCTGGTCTGCTTGCGCTCGCTCAGCCGCAGCACGCCGAGCGCGATCGGGGTGAGCTCCTCCGCCGAGATCTCGAACAGCTCCTCGCGCGGGTAGTCCTCGAGGATCTCCACCAGGTCCTGCCCATCGTGGCTGTCCGCGGGCATCCCGGCCGTCGCCAGGACCTGGTCCAGCTTGCGCCGGAGTACGGGCACGCCGCCGATGGGCGCGATATGCGCGGCGTGCGAGTACAGGCCGAGGAACCGGTACTCGCCGGTGACGTGCTGGCCGCCCTGGCCGTCCGGGCCGAGCTTCTTGACCGAGACGTAGTCCAGGTAATTGGCCCGGTAGACGGTGGACCGGGAGTTGGCCTTGGCCAGCACCAGCCGTTCGTCCGGGTCTTGCGCCCGGGCCAGCACCTGAGAGGACATCTTGCGCACGGCCTCCCGCCCCTGCCTGGCGTGGCGGAGGATGCCAAGCCCGGTGCCGGTCACGGCGCGCAGGCCGGTGCCTTCCTCGGTCGGCACGAAGTCGTATTCGCGGTAACCGAGGAAGAGGAAGTTGCCGTCCGCCAGCCAGCTCAGCAGGTCGCCGTGCTCGGCCTCGTCGCTGCCGGGTGCCTCGCCGAGCTGGTCGGCGAGCCTGCGGGCCACCGCCTCCATCCGCGGCTGGTCCTCGACGGCCACCCGCACATCGTCCAGCACGTGACGCAGGTCGGCCGCGAGCTCATCGGCCGTCACCTTGTCCCGCGGCGGGCCGAGCTCGACGTGGATCCAGGATTCGGTGATCTCGCCGGCGGCGGGCTCGCCCGGGGTGTCGGACGAGGCATCGCCGCAGACACGCCGGATGCCGTGCAGTGCGCCGGTCACGTCCCGGTGCACCCGCAGCAGCGGGTGTACGAGCAGCCTGATCTCGGCCTCGTGCCGGTTCAGCTCGGTGGTGACCGAGTCCACCAGGTACGGCATGTCGTCGGTGACGATGTCCACCACCAGGCCGGACCGGCCGACCGGGTGCAGCTGCGCGTCCGCGGGCGCGCGGACCTGGACCAGGGCCCGGCCCTGCGGCCGGGACAGGCCCAGCCGGGCGTGCGCCTGCGCCACCGCCGCCAGCCGCGACGGCGCGGCCAGGTCCTCGGTCGCAACGCGCTGGTAATACGCGTGCAGATAGCCGGAGACGCCGTCGTCGCCGCTCTCGTCGCCGATCGCCCGGAGGTCGAGCGCCGGGTCATCCTCCCAGGCCTGCGCCGCCTTGGCGAGAAGGGCTTCCCTGGCCTCATCCGCGTGTCCGTCCGGCATCGCGTCCACTCCTTTGTGTCCGTTTTAGCCTGCGGGGCTTTCTCCCTGGAACCGGCTGAAGTACCTGAGGACATCCGGATCGGCTAGCGCGTTCGGGTCGGCCGCCCGCTCCGGATCGGTGCCGTGCAGGATCTTGCGCACCGGCACCTCGAGCTTCTTACCGGACAGAGTCCTCGGTATGCCCGGTACCTGGTGGATCTCGTCGGGCACGTGCCGCGGCGACAGCTGCGCCCGGAGCGCCGCGCGCAGCCGGTTCTTCAGGTCGTCGTCGAGTTCGGCTCCCTCGGCGGGCACCACGTACAGGATCAGCCGCCCCTCGGCGCCGAGCTGGCCGGTGTCCACCACCAGGCTGTCGCTGACCTCGCTGAAGGCCTCCACCGCGCGGTAGAACTCGCTGGTGCCCATCCGGACGCCACCGCGGTTGAGGGTGGCGTCGGAGCGGCCGTAGATGATGCAGCCGCCGTCGGTGAGGATCTCGATCCAGTCGCCGTGCCGCCAGATCCCCGGGTACATGTCGAAGTAGCTCTCCCGGTACCTGACCCCATCCGGGTCATTCCAGAAGCCGACCGGCATCGACGGCATCGGCTGGGTGATGACCAGCTCGCCGACTTGGCCGGTGACCGGCTTGCCGTCCTCGTCGTAGGCTTCCACCGCGGCGCCCAGGCAGCGCCCGGAGATCACCCCGGTTCGTACCGGCAGCAGCGGGCACGGCCCGACGAAGCCGGTGCACAGATCGGTTCCGCCAGAGAATGAGCCCAGCAGCAGGTCGGACTTGACCGACTGATACACCCAGCTGAACGCCTCGGGCGGCAGCGGCGACCCGGTCGAGCCGATGGCGCGCAGCGCCGGCAGGCCGATGTCGGCGCCCGGGCGCAGCCCGGCCTTCATGCAGGCCACCAGATAGGGCGCGCCGACACCCAGGTAGGTGACGCCGTGCTCGGCGGCCAGCCGCCACAGCCTGTCCGCATCCGGGTAGCTGGCGCTGCCGTCGTACAGCACGACCGCCGTCCCGGCCAGCAGCCCGCCGGCCAGGTAGTTCCACATCATCCAGCCGGTCGTGGTGTACCAGCTGAAGACGTCGCCGGGGCGCAGGTCCTGGTGGAACGAGAGCGCCTTGAGATGCTCCAGGACGATGCCGCCGTGGCCGTGCACGATCGGCTTCGGCAGGCCGGTGGTGCCGGATGAGTAGACCACCCAGAGCGGGTGCGCGAACGGCACCTCCTCGAACTCGGGCTCATGCTCGTGGTGATCGCTTTCCGCGCCCAGATCGCTCCAGCGGAGCACCCCGGCTGACGGCGGGGGGTCGCCGAGCAGGTTCACCTGGACCACGGCGGACAGTCCGGGCAGGGCCGCGGTGACCTCCGCGGCCATCTCGGCCCGGGAGTACTCCCTGCCGTTGTAGGCGTAGCCGTCGCAGGTGACCAGCACCTTCGGCTCGATCTGCGCGAACCTGTCGATCACGCTGCGCGCGCCGAAGTCCGGCGAGCACGACGACCAGATCGCGCCCAGGCTCGCGGTGGCCAGCAGGCCGACGACGGCCTCCGGGACGTTCGGCAGCAGAGCCGCGACCCGGTCGCCGCGGCCGACGCCGAGCCTGCGCAGGCCGCGCGCGACGCGCGCCACCTGCTGGGCGAGTTGCCCGTAGGACAGGCTCCCGGCCCGGCCCCGTTCGGAATCAAAGATGATGGCCGTACGGTCGGGGTCGGTCCACGCGGTCCGCAGCGCGTTACGGGCGTAGTTCAGGGTGGCACCGGCAAACCACCGGACGTCCGGCATGACCTCACCGGCCAGGTCCGGCCCTTCACCCCGGTCACCGAGCACGTCGAAGTAGTCCCAGACCGCCGACCAGAAGGCGGCGGGATCCGTCACCGACCAGCGCCACAGGTCCTCGTAGCCGCCGGGATCGAGGGTTCCGCGGGCGGCCAGCCAGGTCATGAAGCGGGTGACCCGAGCATTGCGGACGGTCTTGCCGTCCGGCTCCCAGAGCACCGCGCCGTATCCGCGGCCGGTCAGATCGCTCGCTTCCATGCTCTCAGCATCGTGCCATCCCCGCGCGCATGGCAACGCCCGCCATGGCGGTTATGTCACAAATCAGATGATTTCCGGATTGCGGGACGACGGCTCGGTAAGGCGCACGATCAGGGCGGTCACCCCGGCCGTGTCGGTCAGGTCGGGCAGCACCGCGTCGGCGCCGGCGTCGCGCAGCTCGGCCGCACTGGCCCGGCCGCTGGCCACGGCGAGCGACCGGGCGCCGCCGATCCTGGCCGCGTCCACGTCCCGGGGCGAGTCCGCCACGTACACGGTGACGTCCTCGCCGACGGTCACCTTATGCTTCTCGGCCGGCCCGCTCCCTGGCCACCCGGAGCAGGGTGCCCTTGGGGTAGGCCTCGTTCCCGTACCCGCCGATGTCGAAGTCGATGTAGCCATCCAGGCCGAACGCGCGCAGTTTCAGCATGGCGTTCGGCTTGCTGTTGCCGGTCAGCACGGTCTGCACGGTCGTGTCCGCCGGGCCGTCGAGCTTGGCCACGGCCGCCACCGCCTCGGCCGCGCCGGGCAGCAGCTGACCCTCGCGGGCCAGGTCGTCCCGGCGGGCGGCCAGGGCGGCGGCGAGTTCGGCGCTGAACGGCTCGAGCAGGCGCTCGGCCTTGCCTTCGGTGTTCAGGTCGGCAGCGTTCAGGGCGAGCGCGTCGAAGAAGATCTCCGGCTCCGACCGGCCCGCGGTTTGCGGCAGCTTGATGAGCGGCCTGCGGGTGATCGCCGGGAACGCCTCGGCGTACGCCGCCCTCGTCACCCGGGCCACATCGACCAAGGTCAGGTCGATGTTCCACAGAACCAGCCGGTGAATGACACCCTCCGCAACCCGAAATCCTTCATGGGCACAGCTATCCCATGTGAGGGTAACGGTAGTCGGTCGGGGGCACGAAGAGTTCCTTGATCGCGCGGGCGCTCACCCACCTGATCAGATTGAACACCGAGCCGGCCTTGTCGTCGGTGCCGCTCGCCCTGGCCCCGCCGAACGGCTGCTGGCCGACCACCGCGCCGGTCGGCTTGTCGTTGATGTAGAAGTTGCCCGCCGAGTACCGCAGCGTCTCGCTGGCCCGGGCGATGGCGGCGCGGTCCGTGGCCAGGATCGAGCCGGTCAGCGCGTAGGGCGCCACGTCCGCGGCCTGGCTCAGGGTCTCCTCGTAGGCCGAAGGGTCGCTGTCCGGATAGACGTGCACGGCCAGGATGGGGCCGAAGTACTCGGTGGTGAAGATCTCGTCGGCCGGGTCGGGGCTTTGCAGGATGGTGGGCCGGACGAAGAAGCCCTCGGTGTCATCGGCCTGGCCGCCCGCCAGGATCTCGATGGACGGCGTGTTCCTGGCCCGGTCGAGCGCCGCGGCGTGCTTGGCGAACGCCCGGCCGTCGATGACCGCGCCCATGAACAGCGACAGGTCCGACGCCACGTCGCCCATGGTCAGCGACTCGACCTGGGCGAGGAGGTCGTCTTTGGTCCTGTTCCACAGCGACTCGGGGAGGTAGGCGCGGGACGCGGCGGAGCACTTCTGGCCCTGGTACTCGAACGCGCCGCGGATCAGCGTGGTGCTGAGACTGGCCGGGTCGGCGGATGGGTGCACGACCACGAAGTCCTTGCCGCCGGTCTCGCCCACCAGCCGCGGGTAGTTCCGGTATCTCGCGATGTTCTCGCCCACGGTCCGCCACAGATGCTGGAAGGTCGCGGTGGAGCCGGTGAAGTGGATGCCAGCCAGCTCAGGGTGGGTCAGCGCGACCCGGGACACCGCATGCCCGTCCCCGGTGACCAGGTTGATCACCCCGGGCGGCAGCCCGGCTGCCTCGAGCAGCCGCAGGGTGTAGTGCGCGGCCAGCTGCTGGGTCGGTGACGGCTTCCACACCACCGCGTTGCCGAGCAGGGCGGGCGCGGTGGGCAGGTTGCCGGCGATCGAGGTGAAGTTGAACGGGGTGATGGCCAGCACGAAGCCCTCGAGCGGGCGGTACTCCATCCGGTTCCATATGCCGGGCGCCGATTCCGGCTGCTCGCTGAGTATTTTCCTCGCGTAGTAGACGTTGTAGCGCCAGAAGTCGATCAGCTCGCAGGCCGCGTCGATCTCCGCCTGGAACGGCGACTTGGACTGGCCGAGGATGGTGGCGGCGTTCACGGTGGCGCGCCACGGGCCGGCCAGGAGCTCGGCCGCCTTGAGGAAGACCGCGGCCCGGTCGTCGAAGGACAGCCCCCGCCAGCCGGGTGCCGCCCGCTTGGCCGCGAAGATCGCGGCGGCCACGTCCACGTCGGTGGCGTTGCCCAGCCGGCCGAGTACGTGTTTCCTGTTGTGGGGCTGGACCACATCGATGGCGGCGCCGCCGTCGGGCATCTGCTGGCGGCCGCCGATGGTCATGGTGAGTTCGGCCTGCTGGCCGGCGAGTTCCTTGATCTTGCTCTCCAGCGCGGCCCGCTCGTGGCTGCCCGGCTGGTACTGCCTGACCGGCTCGTTGACCGGCACAGGGGTCCTGGAAACGGCGTCCATCACGATCGCTCCTGGCGTTCGTCGCGTATGTTCCGGATATCCGTATCGTTGCACGACTTGCCGGTGGCCGTACCGCCGCGCACCCGGGTTATGCGGTTATCCGGCCAGGTAGGACAGTTCCTGGGTGGCGTACCAGCCGAGCTCGTGGCCTTCGGCGCCGTCTACGGTGAACCTGGCGTCGTCGTCGCCGGCGTCGGCGGCCTCGAGCGCGTCGGCCGCGGCGCGCACGTCCGGCCCGGCCTCCGCGTCGTCGACGTGCGCGGAGGCCAGCCTGGCTAGCGGGACCGCCGCGTTGACCAGCACGCGGGCGGGCTCATGGTCATGCGGGTCCGGCTTCACCTGTTCGGCCGGGAGCTCGGCAGCCAGCACGACGCGGCGCGGCGGGGCCGCTGTGTCGCTGGCGAGCATCCGCAGGCTGGCGCGGGCCGCCTCGGTCAGCGCGGCGTACTCGAGTTCTTCCTCGTCGCCGCTCGCGTACGCCTCGCGCAGTGCGGGCGTGACCGCGTACCCGGGCTGCGGACCCGGGTCCGGCCCGACCTGGCCGGCCCGCAGGACCTCGGCCAGCGCCGGGAGCGTCGAAGGCAGGAACACGCGCATGGTGCCCCAGAGTCTGCCACAGCCGGCGGCGAGCTAGCCAAGAGAATCGTCGGCGGCGGGCGGGATTGGCTTCGGGGGGTCGCCCGGGTCGGCGGCGGCCAGGTCTACCGGGTTGGCCGGGTCGGGTGCTGCGATTGGGTCTGGTGAAGCGGTTGAGGCTGCTGGGACTGGTGCAGTGGCTGAGACTGATGCACTGGCTGAGGCTGGTGCGGTCGCTGAGATTGGTGCGGCGGCTGAGGTTGGTGCGGCGGCTGAGGTTGGTGCCGGGCCCGCACCGAGGGCGGTGACGACCGTGCTGATCGCCTCGTCGAGCGGAATGTGCTCCCAGAGCCTGACCACGGTCCAGCCGGCCAGGATCAGCGCCGCGTCGTTGATCCGGTCCCGCTCGACGTTCCTGACCAGCTTCGGGCCCCAGTACCAGTCGTTGGCCCGGGGCTTGGACCCGTGCTCCGGGCAGGCATGCCAGAAGCAGCCGTCGACGAAGACGGCCACCTTCCGCGCGGTGAACACGACGTCCGGCCGGACCCGGCGGCCGCCATCCAGGTCGAGCCGGTAGTCCTTGCGATAGCGGTACCCGAGCCGGTGCAGGGCACGGCGCAGCGCCAGCTCGGGCTTGGTGTCCGTCCGCCGGTTGGCCCTCATGTTCGCCGACCGGCCCTGGCTGGAGGGATGCGGATAGTCCGCCACGCCTGACAGGCTAGCCCGGCCGGTACCGCCGTGCCTCCTGGTTAGCGCATCGTGTTGCCGGGGCCTGGCCCGCCGCTCGACGGGTGCGGTCCGTCGAGCGGCGCGCCGAGCAGGTCCTGCAGCGCGGCCGTCGTCTGGGCCGCTTCGGCGTGGTGCACGCCGGTCATGCCGCACGCGGCGGCCGCGGCCACGTTCGCCTCCATATCGTCGATGAAGACGCACTGCTCGGGCTCCAGGCCCAGGCCCTTCGCCGCGTGCAGGAAGATGGCATGCTCCGGCTTGCGCATGCCGCACTCCCCGGAGATCACCACCGCATCGAACAGGCCGGGAAAGTCCGCGCGCGGGTACTCGTCGCATCCCCAGGAGTTGGACAGGAGCGCGGTGCGAAAGCCCGCGCCGCGCGCCGCGCGGATCGTGTCGTACATGGCCGGGACCCGCGTGCTGGCGGCGAACATGCGCTGCAGCAGCCCTTCGGCGGTCACCACCCCGCCGTCGGTACGGAGCAGCCGGGCGGCGAGGATCTGCTCGAATTCGGCCCCCGAGCACTCGCCGCGCTCCAGCGCGTGCACCGGGTTCTGGCTGGCGTCGGGGCCGTAAGCGTCGGGCCCGTAGGCGTCGATGACCCACGCGCGCATCACGGTACGGTAGCTGTCCCAGTCGATGCCGTCGGCCTGGATCCAGGCCTGTACCGTGGTCAGGATCGGGGTGGTCAGCACGCCGCCCCAGTCCGTGATGACGCCCCGCAATTGTGCACCATTAATCACGACAACAATTTTAAACGTCAATTCATCTAACGCGGGAACGTCGCTTATCCGACCCGTGAAGGGTCGGTGACCAGCCGGGACGCCAGAATGTCAGTGGCCTGAGGTACAACCGGGTCCAGCCGGAGACTATGCGAACGCCGCACGTGGGCGTTCGCGGTCGTTCGCATTCTCCGGACCGGAAGGCGGAACATGCCGTCTGCTCGCACGCCCGACCCGGCAGCCGGCACACCGGCCGGCCCCCGGTCAGATTCCCCGCCCGTGCCGCCGGGGGCCTTCGGCGGGCTGCGGCTCATCGAGGTCCCTGTCCACTGGCCGCCTTACGACTGCGAGGTCCACGGGACCGCGTGCTTGGCGGTGCATGAGGTGACCGTGACAAGCCCGTGTGCCGACCTGGAACCAGAAGCCGCCGAGCCGTCTGGGCCCCCTGGGTCCTCTGGGTCCTCTGGGTCCTCTGGGTCCTCTGGGTCGTCGGGTGAGTTCCGCGCGGGCCGCGCCGCCGGCCGGGCGGACCCGGCCATCGTGTGGTCCAGGCAGTTCGCCCAGGTCGTCGTTGAAATCCTGGGCGGCGCCCGGTCGCCGAGACAACTCACTCCCTGGACGACCGAACGCGTCCAGGCCCGGATCGGCCAGCTCAGCCAGACCTTGATACCGGGCCAGAAGCCCAGGATCCGGCGCATCGTGACGTCGCGGCCCACGGCGCGCGTGATCGAGATGACCGTCGTGCTCGGCTTCGGGCCGCGAAGCCGCGCCCTGGCGCTGCGCCTGGAGCACCTGCCGCCCCGCCGCTCCGCGCCCGGGCTTCCCGGCCGCCCGGCGCGATGGCTCTGCACCGAAATCGAGACCGGCTAGCCCGCCGCCTCGTGCGGCTCCCCGGACATGGCGTGGATGCCGCGTTCGTGTCGTTCCGCTGGCGCAGCGCCGCGTTGTTCACGCTGATATGGGCCCGACGGCGTGGGCCCGGGCCGAGGCTTGTGATGATGCTGCGCTCCTAGCATGCTGCCGTGACGCGTGATCCATGCCCGGGCGCCCCAGTCAGGCTCCGGCATAAGGCGTGAATGTCCCAGCCATGTTGTTCCAGCTGCATGAATGGGACATCCACGCCATATGATTTGGTACGGATGGTGCAGGTGTGACTGAAGTCCGCTGTGCCGAAGGTCAGGCGCCTGGACGGGTGCGGGCCGCCCGGGTCAGGCGCCTGGACGGGTGCGGGCCGCCCGGGTCAGGCGCCTGGACGGGTGCGGGCCGCCCGGGTCAGGCGTCTGAGCGGGTGCGGGGGTCGCCGTGGCATCGCTTGTACTTCCGGCCGGAACCGCAGGGGCACGGGTCGTTGCGGCCGACGCGGGCGACATCGTCGCGCACGCCCGGGCCCGTGGTGGTCTCCACGTGCGCCCCGCCGTCGATGGACGGGGCCTGGTACTGCAGCCGCTGCGGCCGGCGCGGGCCGAGCCCGGCCGGGACAGGCCCGTCCTGTCCGGCGGGCGCGGGCTGGTCACCCGCCCGGGAGCCGGATCGCTGGGCGTGCGCGCCACCGCTGCCCCGGCCGTCCCGCCTGCCCGGCTGGCCCTGGCCGCCGCTCACGCGGCCATCCCGCTTCGGCGTCGCGGCGCCGCCCTGAGCGCGTTGGCCGTCGCCGGCTCCGGCCGGCGCGCCGCCGCGGGCGCGTGATCTGGCCGGACGCCTGCGCGGGCACCCCGCCCTGCGCGGGCACCCCGCCCTGCGCGGGGACACCGCCCTGCGCGGGGACACCGCCCTGCGCGGGGACACCGCCCTGCGCGGGGACACCGCCCTGCGCGGGGACACCGCCCTGCGCGGGCACCCCGCCCTGCGCGGGCTGGGCGGGCGCGGCGGAGCCGCCACCCGCGGGCGCACCGGGAACGGCGCCCGGCGGCCCTCCGGGCGGGATGGCCCCGCCGGGAGCGCCGCCGGGCGGCATCGCGCCGGGCGCTCCGGTCTCCTCGACGATCGGGTTCTCCTGGACCTGGACCTCCAGGTTGAACAGGAGCCCGACGGACTCTTCCTTGATCCCCTCCATCATGGCGCCGAACATGTCGTAGCCTTCGCGCTGGTACTCGATCAGCGGGTCGCGCTGACCGTAGCCGCGCAGGCCGATGCCCTCACGCAGGTAGTCCATCTCGTACAGGTGCTCGCGCCACTTCCGGTCCAAGACGGACAGGATCACCCGGCGCTCGACCTCGCGCATGACCTCCGAACCGAACTCTTCCTCGCGCCGGTCGTAGGCGGCCTGCGCGTCGGCGATGACCTCTTCGGTGATGAACTCGCCGGTGAGCCCGGCCCGGTCACCACCCGCCTCCTCGACGACCTGGTCCAGGCTGAGGGTGACCGGGTAAAGCTGGCCGAAGGCCCGCCAGAGCTTGTCCAGGTCCCACTCCTCCGGGTAGCCCTCGCCGGTCTCGCCCGCGACGTAGCCGGCGATCACCTCGTCGACCATCTCGCGGATCTGCTCGTGCAGGTCGGCGCCCTCCAGCACCTTGCGGCGCTCGCCGTAGATGACCTGGCGCTGCCGGTTCATCACGTCGTCGTACTTGAGGACGTCCTTGCGGATCTCGAAGTTCTGCTGCTCGACCTGCGTCTGGGCGGACCTGATGGCGCGGGTGACGACCTTGGACTCGACCGGGACATCCGGCGGGATGTTCAGCCGCTCCATGATCGCGCCCACTCGTTCGGAGTTGAACATCCGCATCAAGTCGTCTTCCAGCGACAGGTAGAACCGGCTCTCGCCCGGGTCGCCCTGACGCCCGGACCGGCCCCGTAGCTGGTTATCGATGCGTCGTGACTCATGCCGTTCGGTACCCAGCACGTACAGGCCGCCCGCCTCGACCACTTCCTCGTGCTCCTCGGCCACCGCCCGCTTGGCCTTGGCCACCGCCTCGGGCCAGGCCGCCTCGTAGTCCTCCGGGGTCTCGACCGGGGACAGCCCGCGCTGGTGCAGCTCCTGGTCCGCGATGAACTCCGGGTTGCCGCCGAGCATGATGTCGGTGCCGCGGCCGGCCATGTTGGTAGCCACCGTGACCGCGCCGCTCCGGCCGGCCTGGGCGACGATCGTCGCCTCTCGCTCGTGGTACTTGGCGTTCAGGACCTCGTGCGGGACGCCGCGCCGCTTGAGCATCTTGGACAGGATCTCGGACTTCTCCACGCTCGTCGTGCCGACCAGGACCGGCTGCCCGGCCTGGTGCCGCTCGGCTATGTCCTCCACGCAGGCCTCGAACTTGTTCTGCGCGGTCTGGTAGATGACGTCGGCCTGGTCGTCGCGGATCATCGGCATGTTGGTCGGGATCGGGACCACGCCGAGCTTGTAGATCGAGTGGAACTCGTTGGCCTCGGTGATCGCCGTGCCGGTCATGCCGGCCAGCTTGTCGTACAGCCGGAAGTAGTTCTGCAGGGTGATGGTGGCGAGAGTCTGGTTCTCGTCCTTGATCGGCACGCCCTCCTTGGCCTCGATGGCCTGGTGCATGCCCTCGTTGTAGCGCCGGCCGTGCAGGATGCGGCCGGTGAACTCGTCCACGATCAGGATCTCGCCGTTCATCACGACGTAGTCCTTGTCCTTCTTGTACAGCTCCTTGGCCTTGATGGAGTTGTTCAGGAAGCTGACCAGGGGCGTGTTGACCGGGTTGTAGAGGTTGTCGATGCCGAGCCAGTCCTCGACCTTCTCGACGCCCGACTCCAGGATGCCGATGGTCTTCTTCTTCTCGTCGACCTCGTAGTCGCCCTCGCCGTCCTCGCCGCGGCGCAGCCGGGGCGCGATCTTAGCGAACTCGGTGTACCAGCGCGGGCTCTGCTCGGCCGGGCCACTGATGATCAGCGGGGTGCGCGCCTCGTCGATCAGGATCGAGTCCACCTCGTCGACGATCGCGTAGCTATGGCCGCGCTGCACGCAGTCCTCGAGCTGCCAGGCCATGTTGTCACGCAGGTAGTCGAAGCCGAACTCGTTGTTGGTGCCGTAGGTGATGTCGGCGGCGTACTGCTTGCGGCGGGTGGGCGGATCCATGTCCGCCAGGATCACGCCCACCTCGAGGCCGAGGAAGTGGTGCACCCGGCCCATCCACTCCGAGTCGCGCTTGGCCAGGTAGTCGTTGACCGTGACGACGTGCACGCCCTTCCCGGCGATCGCGTTGAGGTAGGCCGGGAACACGCCGGTAAGGGTCTTGCCCTCACCGGTCTTCATCTCGGCGATGTTGCCCAGGTGCAGGGCCGCGGCGCCCATGAGCTGGACGTCGAAGGCCCGCTGGCCGAGGGTGCGCTTGGCGGCCTCGCGCACGGCGGCGAAGGCCTCGGGCAGGAGATCGTCGAGCGTCTCCTCTTCGGCGTACCGCTGCCGGAACTCGTCGGTGAGAGCGCGCAGCTCAGCGTCGCTCATCGCGACGAAATCGTCTTCGATCGAGTTGATCTGCTCGCTGATCCGCTTCAGCTTGCGCAGGATCCGTCCTTCGCCGGCGCGAAGGACGCTATCTAGGATCGGTGGCACTTTGCGTCGCGCTCCTCGCGGATCGTTTTTACTTCATAATGGCCGGTGACCGTGAACCGGTTCCCGTTCATCGCCCCAACATGTCATCGTAGGCGAGATGAGCCACCAAACCGAGTCGCTCGCGAACGCGCGGCGTAGACATCGGGACCTCGGGGGATCTTCGGGGCCGGCTGGTGCTCAGTCTCGCACTTCCCGGAGAATAATAGGAGCGTTGACGAGGGAGAGGAGCCTGGAGTGACCGAGCAGCCGGTATCAGGGACGGTGGTCGGGGACACCGGAGCGCATGGTCTGGACGCGCAGACCGGCCAGACGTACGGGCACGAGGAGTACCACGGACGGCCGGTTTCCTGGGTGGCGGTCACCATCATCGTCGTCGGCTTCGTCATCGGCGGGATCGCGCTGCCCATCGGCCCGAACTGGGTGCTGTTCTGGGTCGGCGTGGCGATCGTGGCCATCGGCGCCATCTTCGCCGCGTCCATCAAGATCATGGACGACTGGTACTAGATCCCGAACGAGCGGGGTTTTCTCCCCTTTCGCTCACCTTCCTCGCCGGCTTGGTCCGGGTCGTGAATCCGGGCCTTCGGCGCGTTCGGGACGGCGGCGCGGGGCCGGGCGTCGGGAAATGTCGGGGACGGCGATTATGGTGTGGGTCTATGGATGCGCCCGCGGCTGAGGTGACGCTCTCGCCGGACGAGGTCCGCCGGATGACGCTGCGCGCGCAGGGGTTCCTGGGCGCGACGCCGTGGCGCCGGTCGCCGGCTTCAAGGGGTTCAAGGGCTTCAAGGGGTTCAAGGGTCGGCGTCGCCGCCATGCTCCGCCAGGTCGGCGCGGTGCAGCTGGACACGATCAGCGTGCTGGCGCGCTCGCACGAGCTGGTCGCGTACGCCCGGCTCGGGCCGGTGTCCAGGCAGGCCATCGAGCAGGCCTACTGGCACGCCAGCCGGCCCGCCGCCTTCGAGTACTGGGCGCACGCGGCCTGCGTGCTGCCGATCGAGCAGTGGCCGTACTTCGCCTTCCGCCGCCGCGCGTTCCGGGCCCGCGGCGTGCGGTGGCACCAGATCTCGCCGGAGACCTGCGAGAAGGTGCTGGCCCGGCTGCGTGCCGAGGGCCCGCTGACCGCGACGCAGCTGGGCGGGGCCAAGGGGGGCGGGCCGTGGTGGGACTGGTCCGACGTGAAGATCGCGGCGGAATGGCTGCTCGACACCGGCGAGGTCATCTGCGTCCGGCGGACCGGCTGGCGGCGCGTCTACGACCTGCCCGAACGTGTGCTGCCCGACGAGCTGCTCGGCGCCGACCCCGCCGATGCCGAGTGCCTCGCCTACCTGGCCGGGGTGACCGCCCGGGCGCTCGGCGTGGTGACCCGGGCGGATCTGACCGAGTATCACCGGCTCGGCGCCCAGCACACGGGGCTGCTGGCTGACGCCGCGCTGGCAGCCGGGCTGACCCCGGTCACGATCGCGGTCCCGTCCGGGGGCTCCGGGCGCCCCGGGCGCCTCGGGGCTTCCGGGTTCGTGCCGGGCTGGGCCGATCCGGCCGCGCTGGCCGAGGAGTCGGCCGGGCGCCGCGGACGCCACCGGGTCACGCTGCTCTCGCCGTTCGACTCGCTGATCTGGGACCGCAAGCGGACCCGGCAGGTGTTCGGCTTCGAGCACGGCATCGAGGCCTACGTGCCCAAGCCCAAGCGGGTGCACGGTTACTACGCCATGCCGCTGCTCGCGGGCGGCCGCCTGGCCGGCCGGGCCGATCCGGCCCGGCAGGGCAAGACCCTGGTCGCCCGCCAGGTAACGCTGGACCGCGCCACCGCGGCCGAACCCATGGCCCAGGCCCTCCGCGAGGCCGCAACCTGGGTCGGCTGCGACGACGTCCGCCTAGAGCGCGTCGAGCCCGTCCAGTGGGCCCCCCGCCTCGCCGACGCCCTCAACCAAATGAGCTGACGGCCCCTCCCGCGAGCCAAAGGGCGCCGCCGGCGACTGGACTGAGGAGCGAGGAGCCTGCGACGAGCGACGAGGGAAGGAGCCGGCTCGAGGGGCGCCCGGAGGCGAGCGGGAAAGCAGAGCGAGTGGGGGAGTTAAGAGAATTCGATCAGCTTCTGGCGGACGGCGATCATCACGGCTTCCATCCGGGAGTGGATCTGCAGCTTCTCCAGGATGTTCCTCACGTGGTTCTTGACCGTGTTCTCCGAGATGAACAGCTCCTTGGCGATGTCGCGGTTGTTCATGCCGCGCGCGACCAGCTTGAGCACCTCCATCTCGCGGTCGGTGAGCTTGGGCGGGGCGACGTGCTGGGTACGCTCTTCCTGCGAGTCGCGTTTGGCCAGCGTGGCGAACTCGGTGAGCAGCTTGCCCGCCATCGAGGGGTTGATCAGCGACTGTCCGCCGTGCACCGACCGCACCGCCTCGGCCACCTCGTCGAGCGGGATGTCCTTCAGCAGATAGCCGCTGGCGCCCGCGCGGATCGCCTCGAACAGGTCCTCTTCTTCATCGCTGATCGTCAGCATGACGATCTTCGCGCTCGGCGCGACGTCCTTGGTGGCCCGGCACGCCTCGATGCCGCTGCTCTTCGGCATCCTGATGTCCATGAGCACGACGTCGGGCAGCGCCTCGCCGGCCACGGCTACCGCCTCGGTGCCGTCGCTCGCCTGCCCGACCAGCTCGATGTCATCCTCCTCGTCGAGGACCATCTCCAGGCCGCGACGGAACAGCGCGTGATCATCCGCGATCAGCACCCGGATGGGTTCCTGGCGCTTCTCCTCCTCGCCCACCTCCGCTCCGCCCTCCTCTGGGCCCTTCTCCGGCCGCCGAGCAGCAGTCATCGACCTGTCGCTCATGGCGCTCACGTGGTTGCCTCCCTTGGGGAACACCGCCCGCATTGGCCACACCAGGCCGCCAGGCTGACCATGACCGGCACGAAACGTCATGTGACTCAGACTCTCGCCGACCCGGGGCGATGATGCAAGTCGGGAGCTTGGCCGCACGGCCCCGGGCCGGGGAAGGCTGACCCCGGATGGCGAGGACCTACTCCTCTACCAGGCGGATCACCCCGTAGTCGTAACCGCGGCGGCGGTAGACGACGCTGAAGCGGTCGCAATCGCGGTCATGGAACAGGTAGAAGTCGTGACCCACGAGCTCCATCTCGAGCAGGGCCTGGTCGATGGTCATCGGGCTGGCCGCGTGCACCTTCTCGCGCAGGATCAGCGGCCCGTCGCCTTCCATCTGGATCGGGACCAGGCCGCTGTCGGGTTCGGCCTGATCCGGGTCGGCGCGGTGGCCGGCCGCGCCGCCCCGGGGCCGCGCCGCCCCGTGGCCGTTCAGCGCGGCGGACGGGGGAGGTTGCGCCCCGGGACCCGGCGGGGCCTCCGGCATCGCGTCGGGCAGCACGCCGGGCGACCGCACCGACACGGTGTCCTTGACCTTGCGCCGGTCCGCGGCCCGCCGCAGGCGGGACTCCAGCTTGGCGAAGGCGAGGTCCAGCGCGGCGTACCTGTCGTCCGCGGCCGCCTCGGCCCTGATCGCGGGACCACGGGACCGGATGGTCAGCTCGACCCGCTCACGGCGGTCAGACTGCCTAGGGTTGCGTTCTTCGGAGACCTCCACGTCGATCCGCACCGCCTTCTGATCAAGCTTCTCGAGCTTGGCTAGCTTGGCGGCGGCGTGCTGACGGAAACGTGCCGGGACAGTGATGTGACGTCCCCTGACTATGACTTCCATCTCGATCCCCCTTCCAGTCCGATGTCGCCCAATCCACTCAACCTGATTGGGCACTGCCTGAGTGACGTGGATGGCACTCGCCCGGCCGACCTGGTCTTCGACCCCACATTCGCCTGCTGAGGGGTTCGCGGCCTTCTGCGTGCCACTACTGCCCTTCTCCCTACCCGGGAGACTCCGTATCTCCCGTCGAGGCAGGACTTACTCCTAAGCCGCACCGTGATCAGTCGACGAGAAGTCGCCTTACGTGGGCCGTTTCGCCTGCGGCTGGCATCGGCTTGCCTGACGTGGCGCCCCCACGGGGAGCCACGCCCGGCGCAACCACGGGCCCGGGCGAGTGCCATGTCTGAACGCTAGCTCGCCAGAGCGTGAATGTCAGGAGGGAGTTGTAGGCGATCAGTAACAAGTAGTCACATAACGACTGCATAACGTTGACGCGGGGTACCGTCGCGGCGGCTAGGACTGCGCGGCGACCGGGAAGGCGGGGGTCTGGAACGCCGGGTTCTGGCCGCCGCTGCCGAGCAGCTGCCAGGGGCCCTCGAGTCCCGCCGAGACCTCCATCCGGTTCTGCGTCATCCCCACGACCAGGGCATTCCTGGTGCTGTTGGCGGTGATGGAGATCGCGCCGGGAAGCACGCCGGGCAGTTTCGTGGCCGGCTGCCCGTCCACCGGGACTTCCCAGAGCGAGGTCTGGTCCCCCGCGCCGTCGAGCACGAGCAGGTCATCGGCGTCGTACCAGGTCAGGGCGATCGGATTGGTCACGTTCGGCCCGAGCTGCACGGTCGACCCGATGGACGTGCGGTTGAACGGATTGGCCGACTGGCCCTGGCTCGGCTTGCCGCTGTCGATGGCCGCGAGCTCGACGGCGGGACCCGAATCGGCCTGCACGATGGCGGCCACCCGGACGCCGTCCGGGGCGATGCTCAGGCCGAGGATCTTGCCGACCGGGAAGAAATTGGGGATGTCGGCGTGATTGCTGCTGTCGTTGGTCTGCACGACCATCGTGGTGGTGTCGCCGTGGGCCACCCACAGGTAGTCGCGACGGTCCCAGCTGATCGCGGTGACGCCCGGCAGGGACAGGGTGCTGGACGGCTTGGCGGCGCCGGCGGCCCACACGATGACGGTCTTTCCGCCCGGTGCGACCCCGGCCAGGTACTTGCCGTCCGGTGAGGTCGCGACCATGGACAGCGGGGGCGGCGCATGCGCTTGCGGCGGCGGCACGGCCTGCGAGCTGGCCTGCACGGAATACTTGCAGGACTGGTTGAGCGTGGCCGCACCGGTCCGGTTGAAGAGCGGGACGACCGTGCCCACCGAGCCGGTGGTCACCTGCGCCTCCGAGGCGCACCGGGACCAGGCCTGCCCGTTGGCGACGTAGTAGAAAGCCGACGACGTCGCGGCCGGATACGGGTTCTTGCAGTCATACATCGCCTGCTTCAGCGCCGGGCTCTGGCCGCTGGTCCCCGGGCACGGCGGGCTGGGCGGCGTCCACGGCTTGCCGCCGAATTCGAGCTGGACCGCCTGGATGTCCGGCGGGCTGCCCGGCCGGCCCGGCTGCCCGGTCAGCGTCCAGACCAGCTGCGTGGCCATCTGCTCGCGGGCGGCGGGACCCGCGCTCGCCGCCGCGCCGGTGAGGTCGACCGTCGCGGTGGTCCCGTCGACGGTCACGTCGACGTTCTTGGGGGTGCTGTGCAGCGGAAACGCGGTGACGGCCGGCGGGGTGGGGTTGACCTGGCTCTGCAGCCATTTCGGCTGCGGATTGTTCAGCAGGGCCCGGACCAGGTTGGTCGCCAGCGACGCCGACGAGGTCCCGGTCGGCACGAACACCGCGTCGGGCACGAGCACCTGCCCGGTCGAGTCGAAGAAGTACAGGTCCTGCGGCTTGTAGACCTGGGCGAAATCGGGCTCGGTCAGCATCCGGTTCTTCGGCGGGTTCGTGATCCGCCACTGCTTGCCCTGCTTGACCAGGGTGAACTGCTGGTTCGCGGTCTGCGTCCCGTGCAGGCCCTGCTGGGCCCCGACGTACTGGCCGGTCCCGTTGAACGACGCCTGGACCGAGCCCGTGACGTCCACCGCCGCCCGGCGCCCGCCGTCGCTGAAGGTAGCCTCGGGGGCCACGAGGACCTGATCGACGACGGTGACCGACCAGTTCGGGGCCCAGTCCCTGGGAACCGAGCTGGCCAGGTACTCCTCGGCGATCGCCGAGTAGGCCGGATAGCTGACGGTGGCGTTCAGGAACCCGGCCACGATGTCGGCCGGCGACCAGCCGGGCTGCGGTCCGGCCGGGACCGCCCCGATGAAGTCGGAGTCCTGCGACGTGTCCTGCGGGGTGGCGCTGAACGTGCCGGGCGAGCCGCTGTTGGGCATGCCCACGCAGCCGGCCACCGAGGCGGCCAGCCCGACCAGCAGGCACGCCCGCCAGGTCCGGGCCAGCCAGCGCCGCGAGCGCCCCGCGCCCGCGCTAGCCATGCGAGCTCACCCCGGTGATGTCGGTCGCGGGACGGGTGCCGGGGCCCAGATCGGTGGTGGGGCGGGTGCCCGGGCCCAGCTCGGTGGCGGCGACCTCGGCCTCGTCCGGGCCGAGCGGAAGCGGCGAGCCGGCCAGCGCCTGCCCGGCCACCCGGGGCAGGGTCAGCCGGAACACCGAGCCGTTGCCCGGCTCGCCCCAGGCCTGCAGCCAGCCGCCGTGCAGCCGCGCGTCCTCGAGCGAGATGGCCAGGCCCAGGCCGGTGCCGCCGGTGCTGCGGGCCCGCGCCGGGTCGGCGCGCCAGAACCGGTCGAATACCTTCTGCTCCTCACCGGGCCGCAGCCCGACGCCGTAGTCCCGGACCGAGACGGCGATCGCGTCGCTGTCGATGGCGGTGGTGACCACCACCTCCTTGCCCTCGCCGTGCTCGACCGCGTTCACCAGGATGTTGCGCAGGATGCGCTCGACCCGGCGGCGGTCGGCCTCGGCGAAGCAGCCGGTCGCGGGCAGCCGGAACTCGATCCGGCTGCCGCGCCGCTCGGCCAGCTGCTGCGCGTCGTCGGCCGAACGGCGCACGAGGTCGCACACGTCCACGAGGTCGGCATCCAGGGTGGCCGCGCGCGCGTCGAACCTGCTGATCTCGAGCAGATCGACGAGCAGCGACTCGAACCGGTCCAGCTGGCTCTGCAGCAGCTCCACCGACCGGCCCGCCGCGGCGTCGAGTTCCGCGCGAGCCTCGAAGAGCAGGTCGGCGGCCATCTTGATGGTGGACAGCGGCGTACGGAGCTCGTGCGACACGTCCGAGACGAACTGCCGCTGGACGTTGGAGAGGTCCTCGAGCTCGCGGAGCTTGCCCTGCAGGCTGGCCGCCATCTCGTTGAAGGACGTCGCCAAGGCGGCGAGGTCGTCCACGCCGTGCACCTCCATGCGCTCGCCCAGGTGCCCGGCCGACACGCGCTGGGCGGCCTGGGCGGCGTGCCGGACCGGCAGCACGACCCAGCGGGTCACCAGCGACGCGATCGCGGCCAGCAACACGACGACGGCCAGGCCGACACCGACCAGGACGCGCTGCACCAGCATCAGGGTGGCCTGCTGCTGGGTGAACGGGAACACGTAGTACAGCTGGTAGAAGCCGCCGAGCGGGACGCCGACGGCCAGGGCGGGCACCGAGGTGCCGGAGTCGTAGACCAGCGTGGTCGGCTCGTAGGCCGGCGGGACGGTGTTCTTGTTGTCGAACTGCTCGCTCTTCTGCTCGTCCGACACCTTGTCGATCAGGGTCGACGGGATCGTCGCGGTGATGTCGACGTTGCTCTGGCCGACCCAGTGCACGAGGGCGGGGACGATGTTCGTCAGCTGTATGAAGACCAGGTAGCTGCCGGTGGTGCCGCTCGGCTGCTGCAGCGTCCGGGTGGTGGTGGTGGCCACCTTCACCACGGTGGCCGTGTCGTACGGCGAGGACGGGGCGAGCACGTTCACGCTGGACTGCCCGATCGCGCTGGTCCGGCCGTTCCTGACCAGGGCATCGGCTGAGTTCTCCGCGTTGTTAAGCAGGCCGGCCGCCACCGACTGGATCAGGAAGAAGCCGAGGACCGCGATGACCAGGACGGACAGGACCATCGTGGTGGAGACCACACGCAGCTGCAGCGAGCGGTGCCAGCGCAGCCTGATCCGCGCGGAGGCGCTGCGCTGCCACCGGCGGCCGGTCCGGAGCCAGCGCTTGGAGCTGGCGGGCAGCCACCGGCTGACGGCCCGGCCGAAGGCCGACCGGCGGAAGGCAGTGATCCAGTTCCGCTGCCTGACCGCGCGCGCCGACGCTACCTTGACCAACGCAGGCTCAGCCAGGGCCCGCCTTGTAACCGACACCGCGGACCGTCACGACGATCTCGGGGTGCTCGGGGTCCTTCTCGATCTTCGCGCGCAGCCGCTGAACGTGCACGTTGACCAGCCGGGTGTCCGCGGCGTGCCGGTAACCCCAGACCTGTTCGAGCAGGACCTCCCTGGTGAACACCTGCCGCGGCTTGCGGGCCAGCGCGACGAGCAGGTCGAACTCCAGCGGGGTGAGGTTGAGGGTCTCCCCTTCGCGCTTCACCGAATGGCCGGCCACGTCGATGACGATGTCACCGATCTGGAGCATCTCCGGCGCGGGTTCATCGGTCCGGCGCAGCCGGGCACGAACCCGCGCGACCAGTTCCTTGGACTTGAACGGCTTGACGATATAGTCGTCCGCGCCGGATTCGAGGCCGAGGACCACGTTGACGGTGTCGGTCTTCGCCGTCAGCATCACGATCGGCACGCCGGACTCGGCGCGGATCTGACGGCACACATCGATCCCGTCGGAACCCGGCAGCATCAGGTCGAGGAGGACCAGGTCGGGTCGTGATTCACGGAAAACCTCGATCGCCTTGTCGCCATCGGAGACGAAAGTCGGCTCGAACCCCTCACCGCGCAACACGATACCGAGCATCTCGGCGAGGGCAGCGTCGTCATCGACGACGAGAACGCGTCCTTTCATGGGCCCCATCGTTCTATTTGGTTGACTCTGCGTGGACGCAGGCTACCCCTATATACCAGGTACGCGACACCGGTTCAGGGATAGCTTTTCCGGCAAAGGGGTAAACGAAACTCAAATGCGGCAGGACGGACCTGATCAGTCGGGGGGCCTTGGCTCCCCCCAGGGGGGTCCCAGGGGGGTCTGGGGGGACGGGGAGTCCCCCCAGGAGCAGGGGGGGTCTGGGGGGGATCGTCCCCCCGGGAAAATACTCGTGGGTACTTCCGGCTGGCAGTACCGGGACTGGCGTGGCCCGTTCTACCCGCCCGAGGTGCCGCAGCGACGCTGGCTGGAGCACTACGCGCGCCAGTTCGCCACGGTCGAGAACAACGGGACTTTCTACCGGCTGCCGCCGCGGGAGACCTTCGCCGGCTGGCGGGAGCGGGTCGGCGGCGACTTCGTGATGACCGTCAAGGCGAGCCGCTACCTCACTCACGTGCGGCGGCTGCGGGACCCGGCCGAGCCGGTGCGCCGGCTGCTCGACGCGGCCGCCGGGCTCGGCGGCCGGCTCGGTCCCGTGCTGCTGCAGCTGCCGCCGGACCTGCGGGCTGCCCCGCGGCTGCTCGACGAGTGCCTGGCCCGGTTCCCGGCCGGGATCCGGGTGGCGGTCGAGCCCAGGCACGAGTCGTGGTGGACGGACCAGGTGCGCGACGTGCTGACGGCCAGGAACGCCGCCCTGTGCTGGGCGGACCGGACCGGGACCGCGGTCACGCCGCGGTGGCGCACGGCTGACTGGGGGTACCTGCGGTTCCACGAGGGCGACGACGACGGCGACTGGCCGCGCTACCGCGCCGCCACGCTGCGCGCCTGGGCGGACCGGATCGTCGCGACCTGGGCCGAGGGCCTGGACGTGTACGTCTACTTCAACAACGACCAGCGGGCGGCCGCGCCCCGCGACGCGGCGGGCTTCGCGGCCGCCGTCTCCGCCCAAGGCCGCGAGGTAACCAGAACCGGGGCGTGACAGCCGGCCCGTTCGGTACCTTTTCTGCCGGTAGCCGCCGATACAGTGCTGTCCATGGCAGAGCCGTTGCGCAACATCATCGACCCGGGCTGGGCCGAGGCGCTCGAGCCCGTCGCGGACCGGATCGCCGCGATGGGCCAGTTCCTGCGGGCGGAGATCGCGGCCGGGCGCTCGTACCTGCCTTCGGGCGAGAACGTGCTGCGGGCGTTCAAGCAGCCGTTCGACGGTGTGCGCGTGCTTATCGTGGGCCAGGACCCGTATCCCACGCCCGGCCATCCGGTCGGCCTGAGCTTCTCGGTCGCGCCCGAGGTGCGGCGGCTGCCGCCGAGCCTGCTCAACATCTTCACCGAGTACTCGGCGGACCTCGGCTTCCCGCGGCCGTCCAACGGCGACCTGACCCCGTGGACCGAGCGCGGCGTGCTGCTGCTCAACCGGGTGCTCACCGTTCAGCCGCGGCAGCCGGGCTCGCACCGGGGCAAGGGCTGGGAGCAGGTGACCGAGCAGGCCATCAGGGCCCTGGCCGCCCGGCCGGGAACGCCGCTGGTGGCGATCTTGTGGGGCCGCGACGCGCGGACGCTCGTGCCGCTGCTCGGCGGGGCTGGCGGCCCGGGCGTCCCGGCCATCGAGTCCGCCCATCCGAGCCCAAATTCGGCTCATAACGGATTTTTCGGTTCCCGCCCGTTCAGCCGCGCCAATCAGCTCCTGGAGCAGCAGGGCGCCGCGCCGGTCGAGTGGAAGCTCCCCTAGCCGTCCGGCTGAGCTCGGCCGGCTGAGCTCGGCCCGAAAAGCAGCTGCGTAACTCCTGGATGATAGGCTTATCTACCTGCTTTCGGGGGCAGTTCTACCGGTCGTGAATGACCGCAGCTGGACACATCACAGGGGAATAACGCGTTGACGGGCGGTTACCGGCACAGTGGAACACAGGCAGGTTGAGGCCGAGAAGGAACCTACTCAGATAGACAACAGCAATCACCCAGCGCCTATCCACCAGCACTGGCTGAGCCGGAACCGGCTCCTCGCGGCCAACGGGGCATTCACCGTCTATGCCACCACGCTGGCCATAGATACCGGCCACGCGGACCGCACGTGGGCCATCTGGGCGGCGGTCGGCTACGGGCTGACCACGCTGATCATCTGGCTCACCAGGAACATGAACGTGCCGCTCATCTGGCCCCTGCTGGTCTCGCTGGCCGGGGCGCTGGCCGCGCCGGTGACCTGGCTCGTCACCCGGGTGGCGCCGACCCCGGAGGTGCAGGTCATCTCGCGGTCGGCGGTGCTGCTGCTCCAGCACGGCAGCCCCTACCTGCCAGCCGGGGCGCTGGACACCTGGCTGTCGTACAACCCGTACCTGCCGGTCATGGCGGTGTTCGGCCTGCCGCGGGCGCTGGGCGCCTCCGGGCTGTTCGCCGACCCCCGGCTGTGGCTCACCGCGGTGTCCATCGCGCTGATCTGGGCGGCGTTCACGGTCGTGGCGCCGCACCGGCGCTGCGAGGAGTGCCGGCACGACACCATGCTGTCCACGGTCTTCTTCGCCGCCTCCCCGGTGATCGCGTTCCCGCTGGCGGTCGGGATCACCGACCCGCCGGTCATCGCGCTGATGTTGCTCACCCTGGCGTTTATCGCGCGCCCGTCGGGACTGTTCCGCGCGGCCGTGGCCCTCGGGGTCGCGTGCGCGATGAAGGCGACCGCCTGGCCGGCCGTCCCGGTATTCGCCGCCGCGGTGGCCGTCCGGCACGGCGCCCAGGGCGTCTGGCGCTTCATCGGCGTCGTGATCCTGGTGGCTAGCCTGCTGGCCGTCGCGCTGGCTCCGGCGGCCCTGCTCGACCCGTACGCGTTCCTGCAGAACACCGTGCTGTTCCCGCTCGGCCTGAGCGCGCACAAGACGCCCGCGGCCAGCCCGCTGCCGGGGCACCTGCTGGCTACGACCGGGATGGCGGGCCACTGGGCCGCGGTCGCCCTGCTGGTCGCGGCCGGGATCGGCTTCGCGATGTCGCTCATCATCCGGCCGCCGGCCGACGGGCGCGCCGCGGCCTGGCGTCTCGCGCTCGGGCTCGCGGTGATGTTCACACTGGCGCCGGCCACCCGGTGGGGATACTTCGTATACCCGATCGGGCTGGTCGGGTGGATGGTGATGACCCGGCCGCCGTCGGCGAGCGCCGCACCTGCGCCGGCCAAGCTGCCCGCGCAGGCGGGGATCCAGGCCTGAGCCCTGGTAGCTGAGCCGGCGAGGAGCCGATGCGCCAGGACTCCCGGTAGGCCAGCTGCGCCGGGGTGAGCGTGTCGATCGACGTTCCGGTGGTGGCGAGCACCAGGCTCGCGGCCTCGGCGTCGATGTCGGCGGGTACCTCGTGCACCCCGGCCGGGAGCTTATCTGTGTTGCCCGCGAGCCACGCCAGGGCGAGCGCCTCGATGCCGAAGGCCAGGTCCATCACCTCGGGCGGATGGCCCTCGGCCGCGACCAGGTTCACCACCCGGCCCTCGGCCAGCAGCAGCAGGGTCCGGCCGTCGCCGAGCTGGTAGGCGTCCACGTGCGGCCGCACGTCAGGCTGGACGCCCTCGGCGAGCCCGTCCAGCGTCCGCACGTCAATCTCCACGTCGAAGTGGCCCGCGTTGGCCAGGATGGCGCCGTCGCGCATCACCGCCAGGTGGTCCGCGTTGATGACGTCGACCGAGCCCGTGACGGTGACGAACACCTCGCCGAGCGGCGCGGCCTGGGCCATCGGCAGCACCCGGAACCCGCGCAGCGACGCGTCCAGGGCTCGCACCGGGTCGATCTCGGTCACGATGACCTGGGCGCCGAAGCCGCGGGCGTACTCGGCCACCCCTCGGCCGCTGGCCCCGAACCCGGCCACCACGACGGTCTTGCCCGCCAGCAGGGTGTTGGTGGCGCGCAGGATGCCGTCGATGGCCGACTGCCCGGTCCCGCACGTGTTGTCCACCATGCGCTTGACCGCGGTGTCGTTGGCCGCGATCACCGGGAAGGCGAGCGCGCCCTCGGCGGCCATCCGGCGCAGCCTGATCACGCCGGTAGCGGTGGACTCGCAGCCGCCCTTGACGTCCGGCAGCAGCGCCGCGGCCCTGGTGTGCAGCGTGTTGACCAGGTCGCCGCCGTCGTCCATGACCAGATCCGGTGCGGCGTTGGCGAGGGCCGCCTCGATGTGCCGGTAGTAGCCCCTGCGGTCCACCCCGGACCGGGCGAAGACCGCGATGCCGTGGTTTACCGCGAGGGCGGCGGCGATGTCGTCCTGGGTGGACAGCGGGTTGGACGCCGCCAGGGAGACGGCGGCGCCGCCCGCCCGCAGCAACCGGACCAGATTCGCGGTCTCGGCCGTAATGTGCAGGCAGGCGGCGACGCTGAGCCCCTCGAAGGGCCGGTCCCGGCCGAACCGCTCGTGCAGGGCGGTGAGCAGGGGCATAGCCCGTTCGGCGTAGCGGATGCGGGCGTCTCCCCCGGCGGCGAGCCCCGCGTCGGCGATGTCAGTAACGGTAGTGCTCCGGCTTGTACGGGCCGTCCACGGGCACGCCGATGTAGTCAGCCTGCTCCTTGGTCAGCTGGCTGAGCTTCACGCCGAGCGCGTCCAGGTGCAGCCGGGCCACCTTCTCGTCCAGGTGCTTGGCCAGCGTGTACACGCCGACCGGGTACTCGTCGGTCTTGGTGAACAGCTCGACCTGGGCGATGACCTGGTTGGTGAAGCTGTTGGACATGACGAAGCTCGGGTGCCCGGTGGCGTTGCCCAGGTTCAGCAGCCGCCCCTCGGACAGCACGATGATGCCGTGCCCGTCCGCGAAGGTCCACTCGTCGACCTGCGGCTTGATGACGGTCCGGTGGACTCCGGGGACCTTGGCCAGGCCGGCCATGTCGATCTCGTTGTCGAAGTGGCCGATGTTGCCCACGATCGCCTGGTGCTTCATCCGGCTCATGTGGTCGGCGGTGATCACGTCGCGGTTGCCGGTGGCGGTGACGAAGATGTCCACGGTGCCGACGACGTCCTCGAGGGTGGCCACCTGGTAGCCGTCCATCGCCGCCTGCAGCGCGCAGATCGGGTCGATCTCGGTGACGATGACCCGGGCACCCTGGCCGCGCAGGCTCTCCGCGCAGCCCTTGCCCACGTCGCCGTAGCCGCATACGAGCGCGACCTTGCCGCCGATCAGCACGTCGGTGCCGCGCTTGATGCCATCGATGAGCGAGTGGCGGCAGCCGTACTTGTTGTCGAACTTGGACTTGGTCACCGAGTCGTTGACGTTGATCGCCGGGAACAGCAGGCTGCCGGTTTTCGCCATGTCATAGAGCCGGTGCACGCCGGTCGTGGTCTCCTCGGTCACGCCCTTGATGTTGCCGGCTGCGCGTGTCCACTTGCCGGGGTGGTCGGCCAGCGAGTTGCGCAGCTGGTCGAGGATGATCACCCACTCCTCGGCGTCGTCCTCGCCCGGCGACGGCACCCCGCCGGCCTTCTCGTACTCGGCGCCCTTGTGCACGAACAGGGTGGCGTCGCCGCCGTCGTCCAGGATCATGTTCGGGCCATCTCCGTGAGGCCAGGTCAGGGCGTGCACGGTGCACTGCCAGTACTCCTCCAGCGTCTCGCCCTTCCAGGCGAAGACCGCGATGCCGCGCGGGTCGTCGGGGGTGCCGTCCGGGCCGACCGCAACGGCGGCGGCGGCGTGGTCCTGGGTGGAGAAGATGTTGCAGCTGGCCCAGCGGACCTGCGCGCCGAGCGCGGTCAGCGTCTCGATCAGCACCGCCGTCTGGATCGTCATGTGCAGGCTTCCGGTAATCTTGGCGCCGCGCAGCGGCTGGCTGGGCGCGTACTCTTCGCGCACGGCCATCAGCCCGGGCATCTCGTGCTCGGCCAGCTGGATTTCCTTGCGCCCGAAGGCGGCGAGCGAGATGTCGGCTACCTGGTACGGAAGCTGATCCGCGGACATGCGTTCTCCCCTTATGGGTGTCTCGTATTGGTGTCGGCTCCACGCTACGGGACCAGGGGCGGTCGCCGCACTTTTTCATGGGTCTTCTTGACGCAAAATTGTTAAGATCACTGTTCATGCGTATCTCGGAGGCCGCCCGGCGGCTCGGCACGTCGGCTCGCATGCTCCGCTACCGCGAGGATCTCGGCCTCGTGCCCCAGGTCCGCGACCCGCTGCCGTGGCCGTCCGGACCTTCCGGCCCAGGAGGGGCTCTGGTTGCGGCTCCGGGCGCCATGGCGGCTCGGGGCGCGGCGGGCAGGCCGCACGGGCCGGCGCACCGGCAGTTCAGCCAGGCGGACCTGGAGGCGGTCGCCGCCGCTCTCGAACTCGAGCGCCGGTACGACATCAGCCCGGCGTCGCTGGCGTTCGGCCTGCGCGTGCTGGCCGAACCCCCCGTCCGCGCCGCGGTCGCGGATCTCGGCCGCCGCCTCGGCCGCATCCCCGCCACCCCGGTACGCGCCCTGGACTTCGAGAAGGAGCGCGCTCTCCGCCTGCTGTCCCGCGGCTGAGCGCGCGCCTGAGCGCGCCGCCGGGCGGCGCGGCTAGGCGGCGGATCCCCGGGCCCGGCAGTGGTTCGGCCTTACGCCCGGTGCTCGTGCGCCCCAAGCATGCTTCTGTGACTGACGTTCTGCGCGTTGGCCGCTCGGCGACGGGGCTGGATACGGCGTGGATGTCCCAGCCATGTCGTCCCAGCTGCATGAATGGGACATTCACGCCTTATGTCCGGGTGCTGGTGGTGTCAGTGTGACTGAAGTCCGCTTCACACGGGCTGAGGGCCTTTCGCTGCGGGAAGGCAGTCGTGCGTTGGAATCAGAACACGGGCTACTGGTGAAGGACGGGCTTGTGAGGATGGAGTGACCAGGTACGTGAGTGGCGTGATCGCGCGCGGGCAGGGGCGGGGCTAGGGGTCGCTGGAGGCGGGGGGGTGGGGGTCGGCAGGGGTGGGGTTCTCGGGGTTCCCGGGTTTCATGGGACTGCTGCCGCCGTCGGCGTCGGCGGGCGGGACGGGCAGGTGGGTGCGCTGGACGGCGCGGATGGCCGGATTGCTCTCGTCGGCCTGGGCCGGGCGGTAGATGTCCGGCTCCAGGTAGATCGTGGTGGCGATGGGGACGGCGGCACGGACGCGGCGTTCGGCGGTGTCGATGCCCGCCGCGATCTGTTCGGCGGAGTCGCCCTCCCGCACCGCGACCTTGGCCGCGACGAGCACGGAGTCCGGGGATATGTGCACGGTGCGCATGTGGATGACCTGGGCGATCTCCGGGCCGGCCTCGAGCGCGGCCACGATCCGCCGCTGCACGTCGGCGGTGGCCGACTCGCCGATCAGCAGGCTCTTCATCTCTATGGCCAAGATGGCGGCGGCCGCCCCGAGCAGCAGGCCGATGGCCAGCGAGCCCGCGCCGTCCCAGCGGCCGTCGTGGGTCAGCACGGCCAGGCCGACCCCGGCGAACGCGAGCCCGAGCCCGATCAGGGCGGCGGTGTCCTCCAGCAGGACCACCGGCAGCTCGGGCGACTTTGTGCGCCGGATGAACGCGCCCCAGTTGCGGTCGCCGCGTACGGCGTTCGCCTCATGGATGGCGGTGCGCAGCGAGAACCCCTCCAGCACGGCCGATATGGCCAGCACGATGAAGGGGACCAGCGGCGAGCGGATCTCCTCCGGATTGGTGATCTTGTGCACGCCTTCGTAGACGGAGAAGACCGCGCCGACGGTGAACAGCATGACCGACACGATGAACCCGTAGAAGTACCGCTCGCGGCCGAAGCCGAACGGGTGCTCCTCGGACGCCGGCCGGCCGGACCGGCCGCGCCCGACCAGCAGCAGCACCTGGTTGCCGGTGTCGGCCACCGAGTGCACCGCCTCGGCCAGCATGGATGTGGACCCGCTGACCAGGAAGGCGATGAACTTGGTGATCGCGATGCCGAGGTTGGCGGCGAGCGCCGCCAGCACCGCCCGCATCTCGCGCCAGTTGACCCGCACCCGTGTCACTCGATCCGGGTCCGGAGATCCCGGATCGCCACGGTCTGGCCGGGGTCGATCCCCGACGCGATGGCCAGGTAAACGCTCGCGTAGTCGGTCAGCTGGATGACGCCGGCCAGCCGCACCAGCGGATGCTCGCCGTCCATGCCCAGCTCGGAGAGGCCGACCCCGCGCTGGCCCGCCAGCTCGGTCACCGCCGCCCGCTGCGCCGAGACCCGCTGCTCCTCATCGGGGTCGGCGATCAGGATCAGCCGCAGCGCGGTGAAGCCGCTGGCCGACTCGGTCTCCTCGTAGTCCAGGTCCCAGCCGGGCAGGTCGGCCAGGTCGTCCGGGCCGGGGCCTGGCTCCTGCGCGGACAGCCGGGACGAGTGCGGGGCGAACGGCCCGTCGAACGCCGCGACCTGGCCGTGCGCTGCCTCGGGCAGCACCCCGCAGATCGCCGGGTACTTGGCGTTCTCCTGCAGTTGGCTGGCAAACCGGCGCGCCGCGACCCCGCTCAGCACCGACGTGCCCCAGACCATGGGCAGCGCACCGACCAGGTCCAGGGCCAGCGATTTACCCGGGTTGACGAACGACTCGCTGGCCGGGCGGCACTGGTGCGACACCTCCTCGAGCCGCCTCGCCGCCAGCTCGTAGACGTCGGGGCCGATCCGGGCCACGCCCATCCGTTCGGCGATCACCAGCAGCGGGACGGCCACCGACCACAGCATCGACCGCGCGTGCCCGGTCGGGACAACCGGGACGAACGGAGCCCGGGCCTGTTCGGCGATCCGGTGCAGCGGGGATCCCGCGGCGCCGACGCCGGCCAGCCGGCAGCCGCGGCGGGCCGCCTCGGTCGTGATGGCCAGCGTTTCCGGGGTGCTGCCCGAGCAGGACACCGCGATGACCGCGTCGGCCGCGCCGACCCAGCCCGGCAGCCGGCCGGCCTGGGCGACCACCACCTGGACCGGGCTGCTGAGCCCGGCCATGGCGTTGAGCATCTCGCCCGCCAGGCTCGAAGCACCCGTGCCCGCCACGACGATAGCGCGCGGCCTGGCATCAGCGGTGATGGCCGACAGGTCGGTCTCCGCGCACGACCGCAGGGCGGTGCGCACCTGGGCCGCCGCCGAGGCCACCTGCCGCAGCATGTCCCCGGGATCGGCCGCCTCGATCACGTCGGGCGTGTCAAGCCGGTCTGCGGCCAGGGCGAACTCGGCCCCGCCCCAGCCGTCCAGGTCGTCGCTCATGTGCTCGCTGGCTCGCCGGGGCGCCTGGCCTCCTCGACCAGCAGCACCGGGATGTCGTCACGGACCGGGTAGGCCAGGCCGCACGTGGCGCTGGTGCACACCAGCTCGCTGGCCTCCTCGTCGACCCGCAGCGGCGCGTGGCATTCTGGGCAGGCCAGGATGTCGAGCAGCCAGCCGTCGATCTGCATGGGATTCTCCCTATCCGGAATGGTCGGTGGTGCCCCTGACCACGCCGAGCACCTCGTCGCGCAGCGCCACCATGGTGGCCTCGGTATCCGCCTCCACGTTCAGCCGCAGCAGCGGCTCGGTGTTGGACGGCCGCAGGTTGAACCACCAGGTGGTAGCGGCGACGGTGAGCCCGTCGAGCTCATCGGTGCTGACCCCGGGCCGGCCAGCGAACACCCGCCTGACGTGTTCGGTCGAGGCGGCCTGGTCCGCCACCTCGGAGTTGATCTCCCCGCTGGCGGTGTACCTGGCGTACCTGTCGAGCAGCTGCGACAGCGGCTGCGGCTGCTCGCCCAGGGCGGCCAGCGTATGCAGCGCGGCGAGCATGCCTGAGTCGGCGAACCAGAAGTCCCTGAAGTAGAAATGCCCCGAGTGCTCGCCGCCGAACACCGCCCCGGTCCGGGCCATCTCGGCCTTGATGAACGAGTGGCCGACGCGGGTGCGGACCGGGACGCCGCCGTTGGCCGTGATGATCTCCGGCACGGCGCGGGAGGTGATCAGGTTGTGAATGATCGTGGCGCCCGGCTCGCGGGCCAGTTCCCTGGTGGCGATCAGCGCGGTGATCACCGAGGGCGAGACGAGGTCGCCGCGCTCGTCCACCACGAAGCACCGGTCGGCGTCGCCGTCGAAGGCCAGACCGATGTCGGCGTGGTGCTCGGTCACCGCCCGCTGCAGGTCGCGCAGGTTCTCCGGGTCGATGGGGTTGGCCTCGTGGTTCGGGAACGTGCCGTCCAGGTCGAAGTACAGCGGGATCAGGGTGACCGGCAGGCCCTCGAAAACCTTCGGCACAGTGTGGCCCGCCATCCCGTTGCCCGCGTCCACCGCCACGACGAGCGGCCTGATCGAGGAGATGTCGACCAGCTTCCTCAGGTGCTCGGCGTACCCGGGAAGCAGGTCGCGCCGGGTGACAGTACCGGGGGCCGGGGCAGGATCGATGGGCCGTTCGGCCAAGTCCCTGATCTCCGCCAGCCCGGTCTGAATGCCGACCGGCTTGGCTCCGGCGCGGCACAGCTTGATGCCGTTGTACCGGGACGGGTTGTGGCTGGCCGTGATCATCGCGCCGGGGACGCCGAGGTCGCCGCTGGCGTAATAGAGCATGTCGGTCGAGGCCAGGCCGCCGGCCACCACGTCGGCGCCCTGGGCCGCCACGCCGCGGCCGAACGCCTCCGCCAGCGGGCCCGAGGAGGTGCGCATGTCATGCATGGTCACGATCGTCCTGGCGCCGGTCACCCGCGCGAACGCCGCGCCGACCGCCTCCGCTACGCCCTCGTCGAGCTGGTCAGGCACGACCCCTCTGATGTCGTACGCCTTGACGATGCTCGCAAGATCACCCAATGCGGACCCGCCTCCCGATCGCGACCGTGCGCCCGCCCGGGTGCGAGCGCACTGCCGAGCCTATCGGTCCTGAGGCGGCCCTGAGCGCAGCACCCGCAGGTGGCCCCGGCGGCCGATCTCGACCCCCTGGCCGACGGGCTCCTTCGCGGCCGGTGCCCTCGGCTGGGTCTCCATCACCGCGTTCGCGAGCGCTTCGAGGTCATCGGCGCGATCCTGGACAGTTTCCACCGGCAGCCGCACCACGTCCCAGCCGCGCGGCGCGACCAGCCGGGCGGCGTGCTTCTCGCACAGGTCGTAGCTGTGCGGCTCGACGTAGGCGGCCAGCGGGCCGAGGACCGCGGTGGAGTCACGGTACACATAGGTGAGCGTGTAGACCGGAGGATGCTTGCATGCGGTGCGTGAGCAGCATCGAGAACTCACCAGCCCACCTCGCTCACATCACCCTGAGGACCCATTAAGGGCCATGCCCGGCACCCGGGATGGCGTCGGATACAACCGTGACGGTATCTGTCCGCGGGCGGTAAAGCCATCACCCACGCCCCGCGCCGCGATCGTGTCGTGCGGTGCGTCGCTGGCCCCGGCCGCGGGCCCCGGTCAGCCGCGAACGCACGCCCTGCGGAGCAGGGTATCCGGGGTACGCCGCGATCGGATACGCTCGGTGACTGTGCAGACCGGCGAAGGCTCGAGGCCAGGCTCCGTGATCCGGCCGCGGCGGCGCGACCGGCACGGACGCGGGCTGCGTGGCCGCCTGGTGCCGCCCGGCGTCCCGCTCTACCGGAGCCGGGCCCAGCAGTTCGACGACATGGTGCTCGAGGCGGTGGCCCGGCTCGAGCCACGCTGGGAGGCCGAACTCTCCGGCGTGGAGTTCGCGGTCCAGGAGGTTCCCGATGCCGACACCATCGGCGAGGACGAACCAGTGCCGCTGGCCCGGATCGTGCGCGGCTCGCCGGATACCAGCGACCCGGAGAACCCGGCCACCGGACCGCGCATCGTGCTCTTCCGGCGTCCGCTGCTGGCCCGGGCCGACGACGAGGACGAGCTCAGCGAGCTGATCTTCGACGTCGTGGTCGAAGAGATCGCCGAAATCCTCGGGGTGGACCCCGAGGTCATCGATCCCGGCTACGGCGAGGTGTTAGCCCGGGGGACTATCCCCCGGCATCTCCCGGAGGCACGATCGCGTCGTAGGAGTCGCGGACCGGCGGGAGGCCGATCGTGGTCAGGGCGCTGGCGGCCGGGATGATGGAGACCACTGTGCTGCGACCCTGGGTCTCCACCCGGGCGGCATAGACCGGCCCTGATCCGGCCAGCGGCGTGATCACGACGGCGAACGCGGATCTGTTCTTGGCTCCCTTCGGCGCCTCGACCGGCACGGCCAGGGTGCGCCCGGCCTTGACCAGCACCACCTGGCTGGCGGTTACGCTGCTGGACCCGCTTCCGGCGCTCTGGCTGGCCGGGGCGATCTCGGTCAGCCGGAGCCGGGCCGCGGCGCCGGGGGCGGACAGCATGACCGAGGCATCCATGCCCGCGCCACTCATGTTGCCCGCCACGATGGCCTGCTCGCTGATCGGCGCGGTGGCGGAGGTCAGCACGCCCGGGCCGCTGCCGGGCACCAGCACCGCGGCGGCGACCGGCGCATTCGAGGTGAGCTGGAGCGCGGCCGTGGTGCCGCCGAGCGGCGAGAGGGCCACGTAGGACGCCGACTGGCCGGGCAGGTCGACCGACTGCGAGCCGAACGGGCGGATGTGTCCCTGCGGGGTGATCGCGGTCACGGTCACCTCGGCGGTCGAGGTTCCCGGGTTGGCCACGAACAGGCCGGCCGTGCTGCCGGACGGCGGCACTCCCGGTATGACCAGCTGAGTGGACGGCGAAGCCGTGTCCGGCAGCCAGTTCGTGGTGCCGTGGGATTCGGCCGAGACGTCGGCCGCCACCCGGCCGATGCTGGTATGCACCTCGATGGCCAGCACGCTGGACCCGTGGGCCGGCGAGGAGAGGGATTCGGTCACGGTCTGGTGCGGCGGGACGGTGATCCCGTTGTCGTTGCCCGCCGGGGCGAGGCCGCCGTCGTTGATCACGCTGACGTCCACGCTGGCGGCGGTCGAATCGACGTTCATCAGGTCAAGCTGGACCTGCGACCCGCCGTTCAGCTGCCCCGGCCCGATGAACCACAGGTCCGAACCCGGCTCGGCGCAGCGGACGCTGGCCAGCCCGGAGCCCTGCGTCAGCTCGGCCTCCATGCCCTGGGCCAGGGTCCCGCCGCCGGCCACCGACCAGCCCTGCACCGCCGTGGTGTGCTTCTGGCCGGCGGCCGCCACGGCGGGCAGCGTCAGCATCCCGAGCGAGCCGGGGCTCTGCGCGCGGACCGGGCCGGTCGCGTGCACCGGCAGGCCGGCGGGCGGCAGCGCGGTCAGCTCAACCTGGCCCCGTTGACCTGTGCCGGCGGCGTTGGCTCCCCCGGCCAGCAGCGCGACCGAGGTCGCTCCGCCGCCCGGGGCGGGCGGGCAGGCGCGAGCGGCCGAGGTGACGGGCACCTGCCGGGTCACGGCCGGTGCGGACGCCGGGGCTGGCGGCGCGCCGTGGCCGAGCTGGGCGAGGCCGCCGATGGCGCCGAGCGCCACCAGGACCAGCCCGGCGGGCACCAGGTGGATGGCCCGCATCAGCCCTCACCCCGGGAGCGGCGCGAGGGCTTGCCGTGCCGGGCGGCGTGCTGGCCGCGCCCGCGCCGCGGTGCCGCGGGGGCGGGGCTCGAGGGGCTCGCCCGGCTCGCGGGACCGGGCCGGTCCTTGGGCGCCGGGCTCTGCGGACTCTCCGGGACGAGCCCGGCCCAGGGCGCGGGTCCTTCGTCCAGGTGCGGCGTGAGACCCAGCGAGGGCTCTGGGGTGCGGGCCGAGGCCTGGGTGCCGAACGGGTCGTCGTCCGCTGCCCCGGCGGCCGCGGGATAGCCGTCCCTGACCTCGTCGTCCTCCTCGGCGCGAGTTCGGCCGCCGGCACTCACGCTGGCCAGCGCGGGCTGCGGCCGCCGCTGGCGGCGGGCCGGCCGCGTGGTTCCAGGCAGGACCTCGGCGTCCTGCTCCGGGTCGCCTGCGGCGCTCTGCCCCGCGCCTGCGGCGCTGCCTCTGCTCCCCGGCGCCTGCGGCGCTCTGCTCCCCGGCGCCTGCGGCGCTCTGCTCCCGGCGCCTGCGGCGCTCTGCTCCCCGGCGCCTGCGGCGCGGGGCTCCCGCGGGACGGCCTGGGCGGCGGGGACCGGAACCGAGGACCTGGACCCGGGCAGGGCGAGCACGAGGACGGCGAGCAAGGCGACGGCCTCGGCGGCGAGGCTGAGGTTCCTGGCCCTGTCGTCGCGCGTGATCACCAGGCGGCCGCCCCCCGCGGGGAGGGTGAAGCCCTGCGCCCAGCCGTTCACCGGCGCGGCCAGCTTGGCCAGCGGCCTGCCGTTGAGGGTCGCGGACCATCCGCCGGCCGCCTCGGCCAGCACCAGGGTGCCCGAGGTGCCCGGGGCGAGCACCGTGTTCACGCCGACCGCCCCGGACCGGACGGGGACCGTGGCGCCGGCCGGGGTGATGACGCGGGCGCGGGCCACCGTACCGGAGACCTGCCACAGGTCGTACGAGGACGACCTCGTCAGTGGCTGCAGGCCGGCCGCTGCGTTCAGCTGGTTCGCCAGCGCCTGATCGGCCGGAGTGGGCATCAGGACGTACCCGATGTCGAACTGGCTCAGCGCCCGGCCGGTGTCGCCCGTGTCACCGGTGCCCGCAGCGGACAGCGAGGCCACGACGCCCGCCATGGCATTTCTCACCGAAGCGGTCTCGGCCAGTTCGGGTTCGCCGGGCACCGGGTCGGCCGTGCGCAGGACGGCGTAGGACAGCGTCCCGCCATCCGGGCCCCCTCCCTCTTGACGGAGCACCAGCGTCCTGGTCCGGTCCGACCCCGCTGACGAAGCCGCGACGAACGCGGGCAGGATCGGGGTCCCGGCCGCGCTCACCGGGCCATCCAGCCCGTCGGCCAGCCAGTATCCGGCCGCCAGGGCGGGCGCCGAGACCACCGCGGCCAGGCCGGCCACCGAGACGGCGAAGCGCCAGCCGAGGCCGGACGGTCCGTTATCCTCCGGGTCCGCCGGGCTCGGGCCCGGCCCGCCCCACCAGGGCGCGGCCGATCGTCTCGATCAGCGGGGTGGCCGCCAGCAGCAGGCCGGCCGCGGCGATCGCGATCGCCAGGCCGGGCCAGGCGCTGACGGCGGCGCCGCCCTGCGGCGGCGTGATCCGGGCTCGGTTCACCACCAGGGCCAGGACCAGCCCGCCCAGCGCAACGCCCCAGCCGGCGTAGACCAGGGTGGTGCGGCGCCGGAGGAACAGCGCGGCGAACGCGGGCAGGACCAGCCCGGCGGTGACCCAGGCCGGCGGCAGCCCGGGCCCGCCTGGGCTGAGCAGCAGCAGCGAACCGGCATGCAGGCTGGCGGCGAGCCCGGGCCGGACCACGCCCGCCTCGCCGAAGAAGGCGGAAGGGCTGGTGACCAGGTGGAAGGTCCATGGGATGAGAAGAGCGGCCGGCACCACGGCGATGATCCAGGCGTTGATCACGGTGCGCGCGCCGAGCCAGGACCAGGCCGCGGTCGCCGCGACCGCCGCTATCACCGCGACCGGCCAGGCCAGCGGGACGAAGGCCGCCGTGACGGCGGTCAGCAGGCCTGCCGCCCAGGCGGCACGGCGCGCAGTGAGGCGGGATGGGGAGGCGGGCGGGGGCGGCGCGGTCAGCACCCGGCCGACCATGATGCCGATCAGCGGGAGCAGCACGAAGGCGACCACGGTGCCGATCCGGCCGGCCGCCACGGCCCCGGTGGCCACCGGGAGCAGCGCGTAACTGGCCGCGAGCCAGATCCGCGCGCCCAGCAAGGAGGTCAGCCGCCGGGCAGCGAGGAACGCGGTCATGCCGGCCAGCGGCACGCAGCCGAGCAGTAGCATGTCCGTGGCCAGCCACGGCTTGCCGCCGGCCAGCGTGGCCAGAACGGCCAGCACCGCGATGTACGGCGGGGTGCTGGCGGCCGAGCCGATGCCCGCGTCGTGATAGCCCGCCAGGTACTCGTGCCACAGGCTGCCCGCCCCGCTGTAGGCGGGCACCAGCGCGCCGCCGCCGAACGTGGCCGATCCCGACAGCACCGAGCCGGTCAGCGACCGCTCCGCGACCAGCGCGACCACGGCCAGGCCGGCGAAGACCAGGACGCCGGGACTGGTGAGCACCCGCCGCGCAACCGAGTCCGTGGCGGGCAGCGGCAGGTCGTCGCCCGCCTCGTCCACGGCGTGGTGCAGGCCGCCGCCCTCATAGCCCGGCCCGCGGGACAGCGTGCCCGCCATCGCCTCGAAGACCCGGCTCGGCGTCCGGCCGCGCGGCAGCTGGCCGCGCAGCACCGCGTAGCCGTGCTTGCGGTCGGCGGCACGACGGCGACGCTCACGCCAGATCAGCCGCGGGTGCCGCAGCAGCCAGGCCATCGCTCCGAGGTGAGCCGCGGCCTTGCTCTGCTGCTTGCTGAGCAGGTACCAGGCCGTGCGGACGAGCGACCCGGCCACGCAGCCGGTCAGCACCCCGAGCACGGGCCACAGCGGCAGGTTGACCGCGAACACGTACAGCGCACTGCGCCGGTCGAGCACGCGCGGATGGCCGCCGGTGGCGGGCGTCTTGCGGATCTGCCTGGCGGAGAGCTCGCGGTGGTAGACCACCGCGTCGGTGATCACCCGGACCTCGTAGCCTGCCGCGTGCGCCCGCCAGCAGAAGTCGATGTCGTCGCGGAACAGCGGCAGGTTGGCGTCGAAGCCGCCGAGCTGGTGCCAGACGTCGCGGCGGATCAGCATGCCCGCCGAGCTGACCGCGAGCACGGCCCGGCTGCCGTCGTGCTGGCCCTGGTCGATCTCGCCCGGCTCGACCCCGGTGAGCCGCCGCCCGGCCCGATCGGTGGTGATGCCCGCCTCGCGTACCACGCGCCGGTCGGACAGGTCCTTCAGCTTCGGGCCGAGGACCGCCGTCAGGTGGCTGTGACCGGCCCCGGATAGCAGCTGCTCGAGGGCGTCGGGGGCAGGCTCGCAGTCGTCGTGCAGCAGCCAGATCCACTCGGTACCGTTCGCTGGTCCGTTCGCGGGGCTGCCCGCTCCCCCCGGCGCGCGGGCCGCGGGGTGCTGCAGCGCGCTGGCGATGGCGGCGCCGTACCCTGTGTCGGATTCCATCCCGAAGACCGCGTCCTGGCCGAGCAACTCGCTCAGCGCCGCCCCGCTCCGGTCCCGGCTGCCGGTGTCCACCCCGATCACGCGCTGCACCGGATGGGTCTGCTCGCGCACCGCGTGGATGAGTACCGGCAGCAGCCGTGCGGCGTCGTGAGCGACAACCACGGCGGTAACGACGTGACGGGCGCGCCCGGTGTCCTGTGGCACCGTGTCCTGTGCCACCGTGTTGTGTAGCACCGTGTTCTGTGGCGCTGTGTCCTGGGACGCTGCGTTCTGTGACAAGGGTCCTGTCTGGTGGCCTGGGCGAGAGCGCCTCGCACGGCTACCTGCCCGGCAAGAGCGCGTGGACTACGCGAACAGCAACCCCCTGCGCTCGCGCAGGACTAAACATACACAGCCCGGACTCACCTAGTGAGGTGAACGTGGGATGTGCGAGGCCGCTAGACGGCCTCGCGCTTCAGGCGGCGCCGCTCGCGTTCGGACATACCACCCCAGATGCCGAACCGCTCGTCGTGCTCGAGTGCGTATTCCAGGCACTCAGCCCGGACCTCGCAGCTGCGGCACACCCGCTTGGCCTCCCGGGTCGATCCTCCCTTTTCCGGGAAGAACGCCTCCGGATCCGTCTGCGCGCACAGCGCCTGATCCTGCCAGCCCAGCTCGTCCTCATCGACCGGGCTGACGAAGACTTGCGCCAGCGGGACGATGACCTCAGTCATAGCGCATCCTCCCTCCCCAATTTCCGAGCCCCCAGCCTCGCCCGCCCCCTGGGAGGGCGAGAATCACACCAGTGAAATTACACCCGCGTGTCTTGCTTCTAGTCAAGAGGAAAAGGTGATAGTGGTCCCGTTGTTGTCCGAGATGAGAGATAAATTCACTCAACGAATCCGGCGGGCTGCGCATCGTCATCGCAGTCGTCACGCACCGAGACGATGGTTACTCTCAGTTAGGGCCGCCGGATGGGTACCGGGGGGCGGCCGGAGCGAACCGGGGAGCCTGCCACACTTTACAGTTATGCGCATCACCGTGCTCGCGGGCGGCGTGGGCGCCGCCCGTTTCCTTCGCGGCCTGCGCCGGGCCGCGCCCGAGGCCGGGATCACCGTTATCGGGAACACGGGCGACGACATCACGCTGTTCGGCCTGCGGGTCTGCCCGGACCTGGACACCGTCATGTACACCCTGGGCGGCGGCATCAACGAGGACCAGGGGTGGGGGCGGGACGAGGAGACGTTCCGGATCCGCGCCGAGCTCGCTGCCTACGGCGCCAACCCGGACTGGTTCGCGCTCGGCGACCGGGACTTCGCCACCCACATCCTGCGCAGCCAGCTGCTGGCGGACGGCCAGCCGCTATCCGCCGTCACCGACGTGCTCTGCCGGCGGTGGCAGCCGGGCGTATGGCTGCTGCCCATGTCCGACGACCCGGTCGAGACCCATGTGGTGCTGGCGGACCCCGCGGAGCGGCACGTGGTGCACTTCCAGGAATGGTGGGTGCGGATGCACGCCGATACGCCCGCAGCGCAGATCATCGCGTCCGGCGCGGACCGGGCCCGGCCGGCGCCCGGCGTGCTCGACGCCATCGGCTCGGCCGACGTGGTGCTGTTCCCGCCGTCCAACCCGGTGGTCAGCATCGGCACCATCCTGGCCGTGCCCGGCATCAGGGCCACGGTCGCGGCCAAGACCGTGGTCGGGGTGTCGCCCATCATCGGCGGCTCGCCGGTGCGCGGGATGGCCGACGCCTGCCTGGCCGCGATCGGGGTGGACACGTCGGCCGCGGCGGTGGCCGCGCACTACGGGCCGGGGCTGATCGACGGCTGGCTGGTCGACGACCAGGACAAGGCGACAGTCGACATTCTTGGCGACGACCCGGCGCTGGCCGAGATCGCGGTGCGCGCGCTGCCGCTGTACATGCGCGACCTGCCCGCCACCACGGCGATCGCCCGCGCCGCGCTCGACCTGGCCCTGGAGCTCAGGTGAGCGGCCCCGCGCCCGTCACGGTGACCGTGCTCCCGGTCATGGGGCTGCCCGAGATCGCCGCGGGGGCCGACCTCCCGGCGCTCATCGCGGAGGCCGCCCCGGACCTGCGCGACGGCGACATCCTCGTGGTCACCTCCAAGATCGTGAGCAAGGCCGAAGGCCGGGTGGTCGCCGTCTCCCGGGAGCAGGCCATCGAGGCGGAGACGGCGCGGGTGGTGGCCAGGCGCGGCCCGACAACGATCGCGCAGACCCGGCACGGCCTGGTCCTGGCCGCGGCCGGCGTAGACGAATCCAACACCGCCCCCGGGACCGTGGTGCTGCTGCCCGAGGATCCGGACGAGTCCGCGCGCCGGATCCGCAAGGCGCTGCACGGCCGGTCCGGCGTGACCATCGGCGTGCTCGTCACCGACACGATGGGCCGGCCGTGGCGGGCCGGGCAGACCGACTGCGCGATCGGCGCGGCCGGGGTGATCCCGGTGCGGGACCATCGCGGTGAACCCGACTCGTTCGGCAACATCCTGGAGGTCACCGTGGCGGCGGTGGCCGATGAGATTGCCTCAGCCGCCGACCTGGTCAAGGGCAAGCAGCGGCAGGTGCCGGCCGCGGTGGTGCGCGGCCTGGCCAACCTGGTCACCGAGCCGGACGGCCCGGGGGCGCGGGCCATTATCCGGTCGGCCGAGGAGGACATGTTCAGGTTCGGCTCGGCGGACGTGCCGCTGGCCCGGCGGACCATCCGGGCGTTCACCGCCGAACCCGTCGACCCCGCCGCGGTCAGCCGGGCGATCGCCACCGCGCTGACCGCGCCCGCGCCGCACCACAGCGAGCCATGGCGGTTCGTGGTCCTGGAGTCGGCCGGGGCCCGGACGGCACTGCTGGATGCGATGCGCGAGGCCTGGACCGCCGACCTGCGCGGCGACGGGTTCACGCCGGAGCAGATCACACGCCGGCTGCGCCGCGGGGACGTGCTCAGGAACGCGCCGCTGATCGTCGTGCCGTGCCTGGTCACCGACGCGGCGCACGACTACCCGGACGAGCGGCGCAACCGTTCCGAGCAGGCCATGTTCACCGTCTCGATGGGCGCGGCGGTGCAGAACCTGCTGATCGCGCTGGCCGTCGACGGGCTCGGTTCGGCGTGGATCTCGAGCACGCTGTTCTGCCAGGAGGTCGCCGCCCGGGTGATGGACCTGCCGGACGGCTGGCGGCCGATGGGCGCGATCGCCGTCGGCCACCCGGCCGAGCGGGCCAGGCCGCGGCCGCCGCGCGACCCGGCCGACTTCATCCTGACCCGCTGATTGGCTGGCGCCGGTCAGTGCGCCAGCAGGGGCAGGCCGGCCCGCACGGACGAGCAGAACGCCGTCGCTGGCGGCCGCGGCGGCCTGGCGCTCGGCCGGGACCTCGCCGTAGGTGGTGGTGCGCGGACGCAGCGGGCGGCCCAGCGGCTCGGTGATCGCGCGGAGCCCGCTGATCGTCTTGTAGGAGCCGTGGCTGGCGCCGGCCATCCTGCTGATGGTCTCCTCCATCAGCGTGCCGCCCAGGTCGTTGGCGCCGCCGCGGAGCACGTCCCGGCAGCTCTGGTCGCCGAGCTTGACCCACGAGCACTGGATCGAGCTGATCGCCCCGTGCAGCAGCAGCCGGGACACCGCGTGCACGGCCCGGTTCTCCCGCCGGGTCGGCCCGGGCCGGGCCAGCCCGGCCAGGTAGATAGGGGCGTTCTCGTGGATGAACGGGAGCAGCACGAACTCGGTAAACCCGCCGGTGCGTTCCTGGATGGACCGGATCACCCGCAGGTGCCCGACCCAGTGGGCAGGCGTGTCGACGTGCCCGTACATCATCGTGGCCGAGGTGGGCAGGCCGAGCTCATGCGCGGTGGTGATCACCTCGATCCACACCGAGGCGGGCAGCTTGCCCTTGGTCAGCACCCAGCGCACCTCGTCATCGAGGATCTCCGCTGCGGTCCCTGGCAGCGAGCCGACGCCGGCCTCCTTGGCTCGGACCAGCCATTCCCGGATGGGCAGGCCGGTCCGGGAGGCACCGTTCAGCACCTCCATGGGGGAGAACGCATGGACGTGAAGATCCGGTCGGCGCTGCTTGACTTCGGAAGCGATTTCGAAATAAGCCGTGCCCGGCAGATCGGGATGGATGCCTCCCTGCATGCACACTTCGGTGGCGCCGGCATCCCAGGCCTCGGCGGCCCGGTCGCCGATCTGCTGCAGCGATAGCGTGTACGCGTCGGCATCGGTCCGGCGCTGGGCGAACGCACAGAACCGGCAGCCGGTGTAGCAGACGTTGGTGAAGTTGATGTTGCGGGTCACCACGTAGGTGACCTCGTCGCCCATGACCTGGTGCCGTAGCGCGTCGGCGATGCCGGCCAGGGCCTCAAGATCTTGGCCGTCGGCGGCCAGCAGGGCGAGGGCCTGGGCGTCGGTGAGGCGGGCCGGGTCACGTTCGGCCTGGCGGAGGGCGGCGGCGGTTTCGCCTGGGCGCAGGACGGCGGGGCTCTGCTGGCTCCGGGGAGGACGACCCCCTCGAGCCTCGCCGGGGCGTGCGGGCTCGGGGCGGGAGACCCGGTCCGTTCGGCTATCTCATCCCAGTCGCCGTAGACCTCGGCGAAGTCCTCCCGGCGGTCATGGGTGCGGCCGGCGGTGTCGATGGTGACGTGCAGGTCGGTGCGGCCGGATCCGTCCTGGCCCCAGCCGCCGTCGGGTTCCTGCCACGGCAGGCCGGCCGGCCTGGCATCCTCGGCGGCCAGCCCAGTCGCCGGGTCGGCCAGCGCGGCCACGTGCCGGGCCAGCCGCGGGTCCAGCCACGGCTCGCGGAGGTAGGGCGGGTAGATGGCCAGCCGCTCGCGCAGGGTGAAGCCCGCCTGGGCGGTGCGCGCGGCCAGCTCGTCGATGTCCGGCCACGGGCGCTCGGGGTTGACGTGGTCCGGGGTCAGCGGGGAGACGCCGCCCCAGTCGTCGATGCCGGCCCGCAGGATCAGGTCGTACTGCGCGCCGACCAGGTTGGGCGGCGCCTGGATGCGGGCCTTGGACCCGAGGATCAGCCTGGTGACGGCGATCGTGGCGGCCAGATCGTCGAGTTCGGCGTCGGGCACGTCGCGCATCTTGGTATCGGGCTTGGCCCGGAAGTTCTGCACGATGACTTCCTGGATGCCCCGGTACTCGCGGGCGATCTTGCGGATGGCGAAGACCGATTCGGCGCGCTCCTTGAGGGTCTCGCCGATGCCGATGAGGATGCCGGTGGTGAACGGGACGTTGCTGCGGCCGGCGTCCTCCAGGACGCGGAGCCGGACCGCGGGATCTTTGTCCGGGCTGCCGAAGTGCGGGGCGCCCTTGGTGCGGTAGAGCCGGTTCGCCGTCGTCTCCAGCATCATGCCCATGGACGGGGCGACCGGCTTGAGGCGCTGGAAGTCCTGCCAGGACAGCACCCCCGGGTTCAGGTGCGGGAGCAGGCCGGTCTCCTCGAGCACGCGGATGGCCATCGCCCTGACGTAGGACAGGGTGTCGTCGTAGCCGTGCGCGTCCAGCCATTCGCGGGCCTGGCGCCAGCGGTCCTCGGGCTTGTCACCCAGGGTGAACAGGGCTTCCTTGCAGCCGAGTTCGGCCCCCCGGCGGGCGATGGCCAGGATGTGGTCCGGCTCCAGGTAGAGGTGGTCCAGCCGGTGCGGGACAGTCGCGAACGTGCAGTAGCCGCAGCGGTCCCGGCACAGCCGGGTGAGCGGGATGAAGACCTTCCGCGAGTAGGTGATGATGCCGGGGCGGTTAGCCGATTCGAGGCCTGCGTCCCGGGTGCGGCTCGCGTAGTCCAGGAGTTTGTGCAGGTCCTCGCCGCGGGCGAGGAGCAGGACCGTCGCCTCGTCCACATCGAGCGACTTGCCGTCCCTGGCCCGGGCCAGCGTCCGGCGCATGGCCGACGCGGTGGGCGCGCTGGCCCTGGTTCCGTTATCCCCTTCCGGCTCTGTGACCTCGCCACTACCTGAGTTGCCGCCGAAAACGCTCATGCACGAACCTTACGCGGCAAA
>CAWJDK010000024.1:0-20660 GCA_963841585.1 uncultured Actinomycetes bacterium | reverse complement strand
ATGACGGCCGGGTGGCCTGCGCGTGGTCACCGGGCTCGTGGCCGGCCCGCAGCAGGCAGTACGTGACCGCCTCGGTCAGCGCCTGCCAGGAGGCGGCGACGATGTTCTCGTGCACGCCGACGGTGCTCCAGTCACCGTCGGTTCCGTCGCCCGAAGTGATCAGCACCCGGGTCACCGCGCCGGTGCCGTGCGAGCCCTCGAGAATCCGCACCTTGTAGTCGGCCAGCTCGAGCCGGGCCAGCTCCGGATAGATCCGGCCGAGGGCCAGCCGCAGCGCGGTGTCGAGCGCGTTGACCGGGCCGTTGCCCTCGCCGGTGGCGACGATCCGCTCGCCCTTGGCGGTCAGCTTGACAGTGGCCTCACTCACCACCGCGCCGCCCGCCCGCTGCTCGACGATGACCCGCCACGATTCGACCGAGAAGTGCCGACGCTGCTGTCCCGCCAGCTCGTCGCGCAGCAGCAGCTCGAACGACGCGTCCGCCGCCTCGAAGGTGTACCCGCGGGCCTCGAGGTCCTTGACCCGTTCCACCACGCGCCCCGCCGCGGCCCGGTCGCCGGACAGGTCGTAGCCGAGTTGCGCGCCTTTGACCTCCACCGACGCCCGGCCGGCCATGTCCGACACCAGCATCCGCATGTCGTTGCCGACCAGCGCGGGGTCGATGTGCTGGTACAGCATGGGATCCACCTTCACCGCCGAGGCGTGCAGCCCCGCCTTGTGCGCGAACGCGGAGTACCCCACGTACGGCTGGTGGCTGCCCGGGGACACGTTGGTGACCTCGCTGATCGCGTGCGCGATGCGGCTCATCTCCGGCAGGCACCCGTCCGGCAGTACCTGCCTGCCCTTCTTCAGCTGCAGCCCGGCCACCACGCTGAACAGGTTCGCGTTGCCCGCCCGCTCGCCGTAGCCGTTGGCGGTGCCCTGCACGTGGCTGACGCCGGCGTCCACGGCCGCGAGCGTGTTGGCCACCCCGCACGCGGTGTCGTCGTGGCAGTGGATGCCCAGCCGCGTGCCCGTTCGGCTGAATACGTCCGTGACGACGTCTGCCAGCTGGCCGGGGAGCATGCCGCCATTGGTGTCGCACAGGGTCACGACGTCGGCGCCCGCCTCGGTCGCGGTGCGCACCACCTCCAGGGCATAGCGGGGATCGGATGCGTACCCGTCGAAGAAGTGCTCGGCGTCCAGGAAGACGCGTTTTCCTTCCGAACGGAGGTGGGCGACCGTGTCGGCGACCATGGCCAGGTTCTCCTCCAGGGTCGTGCGCAGGGCCAGCCGGACGTGCCGGTCGTGACTCTTCGCTACCAGGGTCACGACCGGCGCCCCCGACTCACGCAGCGCAGCGACCTGAGGGTCATCGGCCGCCCTGGCGCCGGGCCGGCGGGTCGCGCCGAACGCGGCGAGCTGCGCGTGCTTGAGCTCCAGCCCGGTGGCGGCGAGCCGGAAGAACGCGGTGTCCCGGGGGATGGCGCCCGGCCAGCCGCCCTCGATGAACCCGACGCCGAGCTCGTCCAGACTGGCCGCGATGGCCAGCTTGTCGGGCACCGTCAGGTGCAGGCCCTCCTGCTGGGCGCCGTCCCGCAGCGTGGTGTCGTAGACGTGGAAGGAGTCGTCGGGCATCGGATTTCCTTTTCTGTGTGTCTTGTCCCGGCCGCCCCGGCAAACAAAAGACCCCTCGCGGCATGCGAGAGGTCTGCGCGTCGGCCGACGGGAGGCTCCGGAGGGTTGGTCCCCTCGGGGGGTCCGGGGGGTCGCCCCCCCGGGCCAGCACTACGAGCTGCTGCGAAGCCGACCAGAGGTCGGCGAGTAGCAGATTCGGCCAACGCGCCTGCCGATAATGATCCGGCCGGACGTCATGTCAGCAGCGTGGCATACCTGCGCCGTTTGTGACCACTTTTGTCTCAGCATGCGAGACGACGCCTGGGGATTCAGCCGACCTGGTGCAGCCAGCCGTACGGGTCGCCGCGCCGGCCGAACTGGATGCCGAGCAGTTCGTCCCGCAGCCTGCGCGTGACCGGTCCCGGTTCGCCATCGCCCACCGTCCAGCCGTCCATCGCGCTCCTCACGGCGCCGATCGGGGTCACCGCGGCAGCCGTGCCGCAGGCGAACACCTCGTTGAGCTCGCCCGACGCACAGCCCTCGCGCCAGTCATCCACCGAGATCCTGCCCTCGTCCGCGGGTATGCCGTGGTCGGGACCGAGCTTGAGCAGGGAGTCCCTGGTGATTCCGGCCAGCGTCGTGCCACCGAGCGCGGGCGTGACGATCCGGGCCTCCGGGCCCGATCCGTAGACGAAGAACATGTTCATGCCGCCCATCTCCTCGACCCAGCGGCGTTCGGTCGCATCCAGCCAGACAACCTGGTCGCAGCCGTGCTCCAGCGCCTGGAGCTGGCCGACGAACCCGGCGGCGTAGTTGCCACCGCACTTGGTCTCGCCGGTACCGCCAGGGGCGGCGCGGATGTAGTCCTGAGACAGCCAGACCGTCACCGGCTTGATACCGCCGGGGAAGTAGGGGCCGGCCGGCGACGCGATGACCAGGAACAGGTAGGACTGAGAAGGCTTGCTGATGCCGATACCCCGCTGTGTCGCGATCATGAACGGGCGCAGGTAGAGGCTGTGGTCCTCGGCGGACGGAACCCAGTCGCGGTCGGCGGCGACCAGCAACTCGAGCGCGCGGACGAATGTCTCCTCCGGCAGTTCCGGCATGACCAGCCGCCGCGCCGAGCCGTTGAACCTGGCCGCGTTCGCCCACGGCCGGAAGATCGCGACCGACCCGCCGGGCTGCCGGTACGCCTTCAGTCCCTCGAAGAACTCCTGGGCGTAATGGAAGACCGACGTTGACGGGTCGAGGGTGAGCGGGCCATAGGGCTCGACCCGGGCATCATGCCAGCCGGCCTCCGCCGTCCAGCGGATCGTGACCATGTGATCGGTGAACACCTGGCCGAACCCCGGAGCTTCCAGCAGCCGCTCCCGGTTCAACCCGGGACACCGGGCTCGGGGAGGGCCGGACGTCAAAGGTGATCTCGGCGTGCGGGCTGCGGGTCATCTCGGGATCCTTCCTGTCTTACCTCCCATATTGCCGTGTGCCGCGGTCTCGTTGGGCCGCAACCTAGGTAGCTACTCGCTCCGCGATGTCGTCGCCGGCCTCCATGGTGGACCGGGCCGCCCAGGCGCCCTGGCGTTCCAGCAGGTCCTCGGCCACCGCCTGCTCGATGCGGGCCGCCTCGGCGGCCAGGCCGAGATGCTGGCAGAGCAACGCGGCGGACAGGATCGCAGCGGTGGGATCGGCCTTGTGCCTGCCCGCGATGTCGGGCGCGCTGCCGTGCACCGGCTCGAACATGCTGGGAGCCGTTCGCTCGGGGTTGATGTTGGCGCTGGCGGCGAGCCCGATCCCGCCGGCCACCGCCGCGCCCAGGTCGGTCAGGATGTCGCCGAACAAGTTGTCGGTCACGATCACGTCGAAGCGCTCGGGATCGCTGACGAAGAACATCGAGGCGGCGTTGACGTGACAGTAATCCACCGACACCTCGGTGAACTGGCGGCCGATCTCGCGCACGGTCCGCTGCCACAGATCGCCGGCGTAGGTGAGCACGTTCGTCTTGTGCACCAGGGTCAGCTTCCGGCGCGGCCGCTCCGCGGCGCGCTCGAACGCGTACCTGACCACCCGGCTGACCCCGAACGCGGTGTTGATGCTCTCCTGGGTGGCGATCTCGTGCGGCGTGCCCTTGCGCATGACGCCGCCGGAGCCGGTGTAGGGACCTTCGGTCCCCTCCCGCACCACCACCATGTCGACCGACTCGGGCCTGACGTCCGCCAGTGGCGTGGCCACGCCCGGGTAGAGCCGTACCGGCCGCAGGTTGACGTAGTGGTCCAGCTCGAACCGCAGCCGCAGCAGCAGCCCGCGCTCCAGCACGCCGCTCGGCACGCTCGGATCACCGACCGCGCCGAGCAGGATCGCGTCGTGCCCGCGCAGCTCGCCGAGCACGGAGTCGGGCAGGACCTCGCCGGTGGCATGCCAGCGCGTGGCGCCGAGGCCGTAGCTCGTCTGCTCGATCACGACCTCAGGGGCCGCGGCGCACAGGACCTTGAGGGCCTCGGTCACGACTTCGGGACCTATCCCGTCGCCGCCGATCACGGCGAGCCTGATGCTGCGTTCGGGCATGTCGGAACCCTACCGGGGGGGCGTGCTCGGCGGATGGGCTTGCGCGACCATCGGCCCGGCCGGCAGGCTCAACCCAGCCGGCCTGATCCCGCGTCGCCGCCGTTGTCGCGACGGTCCAGGGCGACCTGGACGGCATGCACCGCCCGGCCGGGATGATCGGCCCGGCTGGCCTGGTTGGCGTGGCTGGCGTATGCGACCTGCGAGCCGCCCGCGGCGCGCGCTGGGTCACGCGGCGCGACGCCCGGCTCGGCGTGCTCGTCGGCTGAGCTGGCAGGCTGATCCCATGCGTACATGTCGTACACGGTGATGTCTCCTGATGCGGGGCTCGATTCCTGATGGGCCTGGTGGCCAGCGCCTTAACCCGTAGCGGGCCGCTGGCCTGCCCTGATCAGGCCCCGCTACGGCTGCTAAGGATGAATACGTAGCGCCGCATCTCGCCGTCAACCATACCGCACGGTAACCGTCATGGCCACCTGATGGGCACAGCCGTCTCACGATGTGAGAATCTGCTGACCATCCCGCCGCCCGCGACGACCGGCCGCAAGGGTCGATGGCACATCACCGCCCCTGGGCTGTCGGTAATCGTCCATCGATCTTGGTGAACAGGGGGCGGGCTAGCCGGGGCGGAGGCAGCCGGGCGCTAAGCCGTGGCCGCGCTGGCGGCAGGGTCAGTGCATGATCGTCTGGCCGCCGTCGATCACGAGCGTCTGGCCGGTCATGTACGAGGCGGCGTCGCTGGCCAGGAACACCGCGGGGCCGGCCATCTCCTCCGGCTGGCCCCAGCGCCGCATGGGCACGGTGGCCACCGTGGCCGGGCCGGCGGTCTCGTCTCCCCACAGGTTGCGGTTGAGCTCGGTGGCCGTCCAGCCGGGGCAGAGCGCGTTGACCCGGACCCCGTGCCCCGCCCACTCCACGGCGAGCGACTTGGTCAGCGACACCACCGCGGCCTTGGCCGCGCCGTAAGGGGAGATCATCGGGGCTGCGGCCAGGCCGCCGACCGAGGCGACGTTGATGACCGAGCCCGAGCGACGGTCAAGCAGGTGCCCGGCCACCGCGCGGCAGACGTAGGCGACCGAGGTCGCGTTCAGCCTCATGATCTTGTCCCAGCCCGCCAGCCGCAGGTCGGCGAACGGGACCATGAAGTTGGTGCCGCCGGCGTTGTTCACCACGATGTCGATGTGGCCGAGCTGCTCGATCGCCGACGCGACGGCCTCGGCCACCGAATCCTCGCTGGTCACGTCGGCCGGGATCACGAACGCCTTCCGGCCGTGCTCGTTCGCCGCGCGAGCCGTCCCGGCCAGGCCGTCCTCGCTGCGGGCGACCAGCGCGAGATCCGCTCCCGCGGCGGCCATCGCTACGGCCATCGCGCGGCCGATCCCCCGCGAGGCCCCGGTAATGAAGGCGGTCTTGCCGGTCAGGTCAAACAGGCTGGCGCTCATCGGGGTCCTTCCACTCGGTGGGCAGGGGCCAGGCGGCCGGGTTCACCCTGCGCACGATCTCGTTCAGCACAATACGCACGTACGGCTCGCCGACCCACAGGTGCTTCGCCCGATCCACCGCGACGACTTCTGCCCGCGGCACCCGGGCGAACTTCCGCCTGGCCTCCTCGGGCCGCAGGTAGTCGTCGAGCCCGGGTATCAGGGCGATCAGCGGCCGGCCCGAAGCCGTCCACGCGTCGAGCTCGTCGTCGCCCGCGCGGCGCAGCGGAGGCGACAGCAGGATGGCACCCTGCACGGCCGGGTCAAGGCCCCAGGCCAGAGCCAGCTCGGTGCCGAATGACCAGCCGACCAGCCAGATCTTGGGCAGCTGCGCTTCGACGCAGAAGGCGATCGCGGCCGCCACGTCGTGACGCTCGGTCTCACCACCGCCGAACTCGCCTTCGCTGGTTCCGTGCTCCGAGGATGCGCTGCGAGTGTTGAACCGGAACACGGCCAGGTCGGCGAGGGCGGGCAGCCGGTTGGAGGCCTTGCGCAGGATGTGGCTGTCCATCATCCCGCCGTGCGTGGGCAGCGGATGCAGCCAGAGCAGCGTGGCGGCCGGATCCCGGTCCGCTGGCAGCGCAAGCTCGCCGACCAGTCGCAGGCCATCGGCGGTGCGCAGGGTCACGCGCGTGCGCCTGGCCGGCAGGATGGTCGAGGCCCTGATCTCGGACACCGTCTGCTCACCCGATCCTTCCCGCTCGCCCTGCCAGCACTCGCTACCGTGGCCGCCGCGGTCCCGGCCTGCGGTGCAGCCGCTGCCGCCAGCAGGTCCGGTGCCAGTGCCTGCGCGTGTCCAGCCCCGGCGTCAGGGCCGGCCAGGCGACCAGGTGCGGCGTTCCGGCCCGGATCTCCTGATCACAGCCAGGGCAACGATAGGTCTTGCCTGCTGAGGCTCCTGGTACCAGGCGGACTATCCAGTCCGCGTCGGGCCAGGACTCGGTGTGCTCGGGACCGGGCGGCAGGTCCGCCCCCCAGCCGGGCAGCGCGGATTCTGCCCGGCCCCGGCCGGGGCCGGGCGCCGGGCCAGCCCCCGGGTGCCCCTTGCGGGGAACGTCATCGGGAAGACGGCGGGCGCGGCGCGGGCTCACGCCGGCCACTGTATGTGAGGCCGACGACGTCGTCGCACGTGACCGCGTGACCGCTACAGTTGGGTGCCGTGCGGATCGTCATCGCCCGGTGCAGCGTGGACTACGCGGGCCGGCTCACCGCGTCCCTGGCCTCCGCACTCCGGCTGCTCCTCGTCAAGGCGGACGGGTCGGTGCTCGTCCACTCCGATGGCGGATCGTACAAGCCGCTGAACTGGATGTCCCCGCCGTGCCGACTGGTAGAGCAGCCGGGCCGCTGGACGGTGACCAACAAGTCGGGCGAGATTCTCATCATCTCGATCGAGGAGATCGTCAACGATGTCTCCTACGACCTGGGCATCGATCCCGGCCTGATCAAGGACGGCGTCGAATCGCAGCTGCAGCAAAAACTCGCCGGGCAGCTCGGCGTGCTGGGCGAAGGCTGGCGGCTGGTCCGCCGCGAGTACCCGACGGCGATCGGGCCGGTCAACCTGATGTGCCGGGACGGCGACGGGATGAGCGTGGCGGTCGAGATCAAGCGCCGCGGCGAGATCGACGGAGTGGAGCAGCTGACCCGCTACCTCGAGCTGCTCAACCGGGATCCGCTGCTCGCCCCGGTGCGCGGGGTGTTCGCGGCGCAGGAGATCAGACCCCAGGCCCGGGTGCTCGCCGAAGACCGCGGCATCCGATGCGTGATCCTCGATTATGACGCGCTGCGCGGCGCGCCCAGCGACGAGATGACGCTGTTCTGATCCCTTTCCTGGCCGCTGGCGCGGGGCATGGCTGACGTCCGGGACGCCACGGCCCGCCTGGAGGAGCTGCTTTCCCCTCGCGGACGGGAGCTGCTTGACCGGCTCAAGCGGGAGGCCGTGACTCCCGACACCGCGCTGCGGGTGAGCGTGCGGCTGCGCGCAGAGTACCCAGCCGAGCTGGTCAGGGACGCGCTGGGCCAGCATGAGCTGCGGATGCGCGCGGAGCCGAAGTTCAGCCGGGCCAGGGACATGTTCTTCACCCGCGCCGGCCTGGAACAGGCCTCCGCTGAGCTGGTGGCCCGGTACCGGGCCCGCCGCTACCGGGATGCGGAAAAACTCGCGGACCTGTGCTGCGGGATCGGTGGCGACCTGATCGCGCTGGCCACCTCGCACTTCGTGGTCGCCGTGGACCATGACCGGCTGCACCTGCGGATGGCCCGGGCCAATGCCGAGGCCTGCGGCGTGGCGGACCGCGTGACCACGGTGCTGGCGGACGTCCGTGATGCCGACCTGACCGGGGTGCGGGCGGTGTTTATCGACCCGGCCCGGCGAACGGACCGGGGCCGGCTGCGCGCCGGGGACAGCCAGCCTCCGCTCGACTGGTGCGTGCGGCTGGCCGACCGGGTCAGCCGGGTGGCGATCAAGGCCGCGCCCGGGCTGCCGCACGAGGCCGTTCCGCCCGGGTGGGAACTGGAGTTCGTCGCGCTGGGACGGGAGCTGAAAGAGGCGGTCGCCTGGTCTCCGGCGCAGGCCACGGCGGTGCGGCGGGCGACCATCTTGCCCGCGGGGGACACGCTCGTCCAGGCACCGGAGGGTGGGCCGGCCGATGTGCGCCCGCCCGGGGGGTTCCTGTTCGACCCGAATCCGGCGGTCACCCGGGCGGCCCTGGTCCGGGAACTGGCCCGGACGATCGGCGCGTGGCAGATCGACGAGCAGATCGCCTTCCTGTCGGCCGACTCCGCGGTTCGGACGCCGTTCGCCCGGGTGCTGCGGGTGATCGACTCGGCGCCGTGGCAGCAGAAGCACCTGCGGGCCCGGCTGCGGGCACTCGATATCGGTGCGGTGGATATCCGCCGCCGCGGGCTGGCCGGCGACGTCGAGCTATTGCACCGGCAGCTCAGGCTGTCCGGTTCCCGGCGGGCCACGCTGGTGATGACGCGGGTGAACAACCGCCCGTGGGCTCTTGTCTGTGTGGACGTCAACCAGCCACGTTGTTGATGGGCGGTTTGGTGTTCACCGGTGAACACCAAACCGCCCATCAACACCCAGAGGAGGCAGCTTGACGGTGGTGATAGGGGCTTGCTGGGTTATTGAGGACTGGAGTGGTCCGTGGGGTCAATGAGGTGGACGTTGACCTGGCGGGCTTCGGGGGCTAGCTCGGGAACCTCGATGACGATGGCACCGGCCGCGCGGAGTTGCCGGCCGCCGCCTCCGGCGGCCAGCAAGGGCGGCTCGCGCCAGGCGTACACCACCCGGCGCACTCCCGCGGCGATGATCAGCTGCGAGCACGAGCACGGCCGGGAGGAGCGGGCGCCGCACGGCTCGAGCGAGCTGTACAGCGTGGCCATGGGCAGCCGGGAGTCGCCGGGCAGCACCTTGGCCAGCGCGACCTCCTCGGCGTGATCGTACGGATCAGTCTCCCGGGAGAACCCGGTCGCGAGCAGGGTGCCGTCGGCAGCCACGATGGCCGCGCCGACCGAGTACGCGGTCTGTGAGGGCAGGCACTGCCTGGACAACTCGATGGCCCGGCGCAGCCAGTGGATGTCCACCGGAGCCGGGCCGGGGGGAGGCTCGGCGGGCGGGGATGACGGCGGCGGTCCCGCGGTGTGGGGCGGCGGGTACGAGCCTGCACTGGCCGACCCAGACGGGTGCCCAGCGGTCGGGGCAGGCTGGCCGGGCTCTTCGGGGCCGCGTGGCTCACTCGCCAGACCCGGATCCGCGCCGCCTGCGCCAGGCGGCTCACTCGCCAGACCCCGATCCGCGCCGCCTGCGCCAGGCGGCTCACTCGCCAGACCCCGATCCGCGCCGCCTGCGCCAGGCGGCTCACTCGCCAGACCCGGATCCGCGTCGCCGGGGCCGGGCGGGTGCCCGGCCGCCGGAGGCGCCGTCCCGGCCGCGGCAGGTGGGGTCTCGTCGGCGCTGAGCCGGTCGATGGTCCGGCGGAGCCAGCGGATGTCCTCGGCGGTCCGGCCGCCGGGATCGGCAGGAAAGCGTGCCTGGGCGGCCCGGTGCTGCCCCGGGCGCCGGGTCCCGAGGTCGCCCGCGGCCGGCCCCCCGGGGTCGGCCGCGGGCTGGCCGGAGATGGCGGGCGGCTGGGCCGGATGCCGGGTCCCCAGCAGGTAGCGCAGCAGGATGACGTCGCCGAGCTGGCGGACTTCGGCCAGCTGCATGCGATGGTCCGGGCCGTTCGGGTAATGGCCGGGCAGGGCGAAGCGGGGCGCGGCCGGGTCGCCGACGAAGAACGGCGCGATGACCAGCTGCAGCTCATCGGCCAGGCCAGCGGCGAGAAACTGGGTCGCGAGATCGCCGCCGCCTTCGAGCAGTACCCTCGCCATCCCCCGTTCGGCTAGATCGTGGGCTAGCAGCGCGGGTGACGGCGAGTCACCGGCGTCGACCACCTCAGCCAGGCCGGACAGCCGCTCCGTGAGCGTGTCCAGCGCGGGCCGGGCGCAGTAGACGAGCCGGGCCGCGTTGCCGGTGAAGAACCGGGCCGCGGGGTCGAGGTTGCCGGTGGCGGTGACCGTCACCTTGACCGGGTTCTCCGCGGCGCCGCGGGCTACCCGGCGGATCCGGCGCTCGGGCGAGCGGACGAGCAGGCGGGGATTGTCGCGGCGGACGGTGCGCGCGCCGACGAGGATCGCGTCGCAGCCGGCCCGTACCTCGTCCACCCGGTCGGCATCGATCTGGCTGGACAGGATGAGCCGGGCCGGGCCGGTGTCGTCGATGTACCCGTCAACCGACATGGCGCAGCTGACTAGCAGGTACGGACGTTCGGCCACGGGTCGGACTCCAGGATTCGCGCGGGCGGACCGAGGGGCTACTCAACGGTATCTTCCCAGGCCCGGGCAGTGATTTACTTGGCTCGAAGCATGCGGCAATGGTGGTGAGGACACATGGTCATGACAGCGGCCAGCCAGGCAGAGGCCACGTTCGACACGGTGAATCCGGCCACCGGCGAGGTGATCGCGACCTTCCCGGTGTGCGGGCCGACCGAGGTCGAGGCGGCGGTACAGCGGGCGCGGGAGGCCGCCGCGTGGTGGGCCGGCCTCGGCGCGAGGGAGCGGCGGCTGCGGCTGCTGGCCTGGAAGTCGTACCTCATCCGGTACCTGAGCAGGCTGTCCGAGCTCGTGCACCAGGAGACGGGCAAGCCGCTGGGTGACGCAAAACTGGAGATCCTGCTGGCGATCCTGCACCTCGACTGGGCGGCGAAGAATGCCTCCCGGGTGCTCGGCCCGCGGCGGGTGCGCAGCGGGCTGCTGTCGCTGAACCAGACCTCCTTGCTGGAGTACCAGCCGCTCGGTGTGGTGGCCGTGATCGGGCCGTGGAACTACCCGGTCTTCACCCCGATGGGCTCGATCGCGTACGCGCTGGCGGCCGGCAATGCGGTGATCCTCAAGCCGAGCGAGCTTACCCCGGCGGTGGGCGGCTGGCTGGTCAGCTCGCTGAACGAGGTCATCCCCGAGCATCCGGTGCTGCAGCTGGTCACCGGGATGGGCGAAACCGGGGCAGCGCTGGCGCGCAGCGGCGTGGACAAGATCGCCTTCACCGGCTCGGCGGCCACCGCGCGGAAGGTGATGGCTGCGGCGGCGGAGAACCTCACGCCCATGATCGCCGAGTGCGGCGGCAAGGACGCCATGCTGGTAGACGCCGACGCCGACCTGGGAGCCGCCGCGGACGCCGCGGCCTGGGGGGCGATGTCGAACGCCGGCCAGACCTGCGTCGGGATCGAGCGGGTGTACGTCGTCGGCGACGTGTACGACTCGTTCTTGGAGAAACTCCGCGAGCGGGTGGCCACGCTCCGGCCGGGCTCCGACCGGGAGGCCGACTACGGTCCGATGACCATGGCGTCACAGGTTGACGTCATCGAGGAGCATGTGGCCGACGCGCTGGCCCGGGACTGTCATCCGGCCATCGGCGGGCTGGACAGCATCCGCGCCCCGTACGTCGAGCCGGTCATTCTCACCGGCGTGCCGGAGGAAAGCCGGGCGGTCACCGAGGAGACCTTCGGGCCGACGGTGACGGTGACGAAGGTCGCTGATCTCGATGAGGGCGTGCGGCTGGCCAACGGCGGGCGGTACGGGCTGGGCTCGGCGGTGTACGCCAAGAGCAGGAAACGGGCCCTGGATGCCGCGCGGTCGCTGCGCACCGGGATGACGGCCATCAACTCGGTGATCGCGTTCGCCGGCGTGCCGTCACTGCCGTTCGGCGGGGTGGCAGACTCCGGGTTCGGGCGGATCCACGGCGCGGACGGCCTGCGCGAGTTCGCCCGGGCCAAGGCCATCACCAGGCAGCGGATGAAGCCGCTGGTGAACATGACCACGTTCGCGCGCACGGACAAGGACATGGACAAGATCGTGGCGCTGGTCACGCTGCTGCACGGGCGGCGGTACCGGTAGGCGACGCCGATGATCCGTTAACGTGGAGCATTAGGCGCGCGATAGAGGCTGTCGCATAACCCAGTGGCAGTTGGACCCGGGACGCCGGTGGCCAGGGTAGGCCTGGGACCGGTTGCCGCCACTGATCGGGGTCCGGCGGGCGGTGGTTAGCCTGCTCTTGGGTTTTCCGGTCGTGGGCCTGGGGGTTCTGCCGGGTTCCGGGGCCGCCCGGCGGCCGGTTATGCGGCTGCCGGGGCGGGCCTGGCGGCGGCCTGGCGGCCGCGGATTGCCTTGAGCATGTTGCAGGCGGCGGCCTGCGGGTGGATTTCGGTGGTGACCATGTCGCCGCGGTAGTTCAGGGTGGGCCGAAGCGGGCGAACAGCCGGGCGAAGACCGGCTCGATGATCGCCTTGCGCTGCTTGCAGACGGCCCGGCCTTCGGAGGGTGTCCAGGTTGGCGCCCATCTGCTGCCAGGACTGCTTCGCGGCGGGGTCCTTGCCGGCGGCGGACTTGCCGGCCTGGCGGGATTCACGGGGGTGGTGTGTGCCGGGGTTAGGGGACGAGCGCGGCGACTTGCTCGGGGTCGGCCGAAGCCAGCGGGGCCCGGCCCGCGATGAGGTCGGCCGCGCGCTCCGCGATGGCGATCACCGGGGCATTGGTGTTACCGCGCGGCACGGCGGGCATGACCGACGCGTCCACCACCCGCAGCCCGTCCACCCCGCGCACCTTCAGTTCCGGGTCGACCACGCTGGTCAGCCTGCTCGCGGCCAGCCGGGAGTCGCCGCCCATGGCGCAGCTGCCGACCGGGTGGTAGAGGGTGGCGAGGTCCTGCCGGATGTACTCGCGGAGCTCGGCGTCCGTGCTGATGTCGGCGCCGGGCGCGAACTCGCCCGCGCAGACCTTGGCCATCGGCCGCGCCGCCGCGAACTGCCGCGCCATCTTCAGCCCTGCGACCAGCGGCTCGATGTCGGCGCCGTCCGCGAGATAGCACGGGTCGATGGCCGGCTTGTGCCGGGGATCGGCGCTGCGCAGCGTGATCCGGCCCCGGCTGCCCACCGCGACCAGGGTGACCAGCAGTGACAGCGCACGCTTGGCCGGGTCGATGAGGCCCTGGTTCTCGTACGGCACGGGAAGCACGTGCCACTGCAGGTCGGGCGCGGGCAGCCCGGGATCCGAACGGCTGAAGCCCCCGGCCTCGGCCACGTTGGTGACGAGCGGGCCGCGGTGCGCCAGCTGCCAGCGCAGCAGGCCGGCCGGTCCCGCCTGCTCCCAGAGGCTGCGGACCTTGGGGGTGTGCCACATGGCGGTGACGATGGGATGGTCGCACAGGTTGGCGCCGACCCCCGGGCTGTCGGCGACCACGTCGATGCCCATCTCGCGCAGGTGGTCCGCCGGGCCGATGCCGGACAGCATGAGCAGCTGGGGGCTGTTCACGACCCCGCCGGCCAGCAGGACCTCGCGCGCCGCGCGGGCCGTTTCCTCCGCCCCGCCGCGCAGGTAGTGCACGACCGCGGCGCGGCCGCTCTCCAGCCCGATCCTGGTCACCAGGGAGTCGGTCTGCACGGTGAGGTTCGGCCGCCCGAGCGCGGGCCTGAGGTAGGCATCCGCGGCCGAGCACCGGCGGCCGCCGCGCTGGGTGACCTGGTAGAAGCCGACCCCGTCCTGGGCCGAGCCGTTGAAGTCGTCGTTCGCGGTCAGCCCGCAGGCGACCGCCGCCTCAACGAACGCCCTGGTCAGGGGGGACTTGCGGGCTGGATCCTGGACCCGCAGCGGACCGCCGGCGCCGTGATAGGCGGACGCGCCGCGCGAGTTGTCCTCGGTCCGGCGGAAGTAGGGCAGCAGGTCCGTGTAGCCCCAGCCGGTGCAGCCGTATTCGTCCCGCCAGGTGTCATAGTCGTACCGGTTGCCCCTGATGTAGATCATCGCGTTGATCGAGGAGGAGCCGCCCAGGGTCTTGCCCCGGGGCCAGTAGATGCTGCGGCCGCCCGCCCGCTCCTGCGGAACCGTGCTGTAGTCCCAGTCGTAGGGCCCCTTCCACAGCAGGTTGACCGCGGCGGGAATGCGGATCTCGTCCGCGTCATCGGGCGGGCCCGCCTCGAGCAGCAGAACCTGCACAGACGGATCCTCGGTCAGCCGGGCCGCCAGGACGCACCCCGCGCTGCCCGCACCGATGATGACGTAGTCGTACACGACCGCCTCCCGAACCCGGTTCGGATAGGCCACACCCTACTGCGGATACGGTGAGGGCATGCCCAGTGATCCCAGGGAAAACCCCGTCGTCCTGTCCCGCATCTACACGCGCACCGGCGACGACGGCACGACCGCGCTCGGTGATGGCTCGCGGGCCCGCAAGACGGATCCTCGGCTGGTCGCCTACGCGGACGTGGACGAGGCCAATTGCGCGATCGGGGTGGCGCTCGCCCTCGGCGGCCTGGAGCCCGGGATCACGCGGTTGCTCACCCGGATCCAGAACGAGCTCTTCGACGTGGGCGCCGACCTGTGCAGCCCGTTCGCGGCCGATGCCGAGCGGCCCGGGCTCAGGGTCACCCAGGACTACGTCGCGGCGCTCGAGCAGGCCTGTGACGAGCACAACGCGGCACTGCCCACGCTGCGCAGCTTCGTCCTGCCCGGCGGCACCGCAGGGGCCGCGCTGCTGCACGCGGCGCGCACCGCGGTCCGGCGGGCCGAGCGCAGCGCGTGGGCGGCGATGGACGCCCACGGCGACACCGTCAACCCGGTCGCCGCTCGCTACCTCAACCGGCTGTCCGACCTGCTGTTCATCCTCGCGCGCGAGGCGAACGGCGCCGCGGGCGACGTGCTCTGGCGCCCCGGCGGCGAGCCCTAGAACGGGCGGCCGGGCTCAGCCGAGATGCGTTGCGGGCGGCGTCGCTTCCAGCCACGCAAGAAACCCGGTGAGGGCGGACTCGCTCATGGCCAGCTCCATCGACTCGGCGCGCTCGCCCGCCCGGCACTCCACCACCACCATGCCCGGGCCCAGGCTGTTGGTCTCGTCGGAATCGGGCGGGCGCCGTGAGACGACGGTGAGCGTCCTTCGCGGGAAGCTCTCGGCGGGGCGCAGCAGCAGGCCGAAGACCTGGTGCCAGCGCAGCTCGTCAGGCTGGTACGAGGCGACACCGAGCCGCCAGGCGTGGTCGGCGCCCGGGCGCCGCAGCCCGCAGTCCACCGTTCCGCCGCCGCGCTCGATGAGCGCCCGGCGCGCGGCCACGGCCACGGCCGCGAGGAGCAGGAAGGCCAGCACGATGGCGAGGAACCAGCCGGCATCGCCTACCGTCGACCCGTTCACTCCCCGCGCCCGCGGCCTTCGTCAGGCCTGCTCGCCCGCGGCCCGCAGCCGCGCTCTTGCGTAGCTGGCCTCGGCCGACTCCTCACCGCCCGCGGCCTCTGCGTCGGCCGACGCCTCGAGTTCCGCCCGGGCGGCGGCGGTATCGACGTTGCTACCCAGCTCGGCGTTCCTGGCCAAGATGGACACCCGGTCGTTGGCCACGGAGAGGAATCCGCTGCTCACCGCCGCGGTAAGCTCCCCGCCCGCGGAGGCCTCGGCGCTGTCGCCGCTGGTTTCCGGATCGAGGATCCGCACCACGCTGCCCTCGGCGAGAATGCCGAGCACGGGCGGATGGGAGGCCAGCACGCCCAGGTCGCCTTCGAGCGTCTTGGCCACGACCATCCGGGCCGAGCCCGACCAGAATCTCACTGTCGGGAACCACCAGCTCCACGTGCAGCGTCATCGGCACTCACCCCAGGACGGCCGGGAAGGATCACGACTTCTCAAGCTCGGCCGCCTTCTTCTCCACGTCCTCGATGCCGCCGCCCATGAAGAACGCCTGCTCGGGAAGGTTGTCGTACCGGCCCTCGGTCAGCGCCTTGAACGAGGCGATCGTCTCGCTGCGCGGGACGAAGATGCCGGGCTGCCCGGTGAACTGCTCGGCCACGAACATCGGCTGCGACAGGAAGCGCTCAATCCGGCGCGCCCGCTGGACGGTCACCTTGTCCTCTTCGGACAGCTCGTCGATGCCCAGGATCGCGATGATGTCCTGCAGCTCGTTGTACCGTTGCAGGATCCGCTGTACCTCCCTGGCCACGTCGTAGTGCTCCTGGCCGACGTACTGGGCGTCCAGGATCCGCGAGGTGGAGTCGAGCGGGTCCACCGCCGGGAAGATGCCCTTCTCGGTGATGGCCCGGGACAGCACGGTGGTCGCGTCCAGGTGCGCGAACACGTTGTGCGGCGCCGGGTCGGTGATGTCGTCGGCGGGCACGAAGATGGCCTGCATCGAGGTGATCGAGTGACCGCGGGTGGACGTGATCCGCTCCTGCAGCTGGCCCATCTCGTCGGCCAGCGTGGGCTGGTAGCCGACCGCCGACGGCATCCGGCCGAGCAGGGTGGACACCTCCGAGCCGGCCTGGGTGAACCGGAAGATGTTGTCGATGAACAGCAGCACGTCCTGCTGCTGCTCGTCGCGAAAGTACTCGGCCATGGTGAGCGCGGCCAGGCCGACCCGCAGCCGGGTGCCCGGCGGCTCGTCCATCTGGCCGAAGACGAGCGCGGTGTCGGCGATGACCTTGGACTCGGTCATCTCGATGAACAGGTCGTTCCCCTCGCGGGTGCGCTCCCCCACGCCGGCGAACACCGACACCCCGCCGAAGTTCTTCGCCACCCGCGTGATCATCTCCTGGATGAGCACGGTCTTGCCCACGCCGGCCCCGCCGAACAGCCCGACCTTCCCGCCCCTGACGTAGGGGGTCAGCAGGTCGAGGACCTTGATCCCGGTCTCCAGGATCTCCGTCCTCGGCTCCAGCTGGTCGAACGCCGGCGCGTCCCGGTGGATCGGCCAGCGCTCGGTGACCTCGAGTGAGGCGGTCGGTACGTCCAGCGTCTCGCCGAGCACGTTGAACACGTGCCCCTTGGTCACGTCCCCGACCGGGACCGTGATCGCCTCGCCGGTGTCGGTGACCGTGGCCCCGCGGACCAGGCCGTCGGTCTGCTGCATCGAGATCGTCCGGACGATGTTGTCACCGATGTGCTGGGCCACCTCCAGCGTCAGCGTCTTGGTGACGTCATCCAGCGTCACGTCCACGTGCAGCGCGTTGTAGATGTCGGGCATCGACTCAGCGGAGAACTCGACGTCCACCACCGGGCCGATGACCCGGGCGACGCGGCCGGTGTTCGCGGTGGCGGCCGCGTCGGAGGCGGTGCTGTGGGTGGTTGCGGTCATAGTGACACTCACTCACTTCCGGCGAGTTCTTCGGTCAGCGCGTTGGCGCCGCCGACGATCTCGCTGATTTCCTGGGTGATCTCGGCCTGCCGTGCCTTGTTGGCTTCCCTGGTCAGCACTTCGATCAGATCTCTGGCGTTGTCGGTCGCCGACTTCATCGCGCGGCGCCTGGATGCGATCTCGGCCGCCGCGGACTCGAGCAGGGCCTGGTACAGCCGGTTCTCCACGTACCACGGCAGCAGCGCGTCCAGCACCGCCTCGTCAGACGGCTCGAACTCGTACAGGTTGAGCTGGCCGCCGGTGGGGGCTTCGGCGGTCTCCTCGACTTCCAGCGGCAGGATCCGGCGGACCGCCGGGCGCTGGGTGAGCATGGAGACGAACTCGGTGTAGACGAGGTGCATCTCGTCCAGGCCGCCCTCGTTGGGCTGGCCGAAGTCGTCCAGCAGCCGGGCGGCCATCTCGCTGGCGTCGGAGAACGCCGGCCGCTCGGAGAACCCGCTCCACTCCGCGGCCATCTCGCGGTCGCGGAACCGGTGCCAGACAATGCCCTTGCGCCCGGACACGTAGGCGTCCACCTGCATGCCGCGGCCGGTCAGCAGCTGGGTCAGCGACTGCGCCTCGCGGAGCACATTGGCGTTGTACCCGCCGGCGAAGCCGCGGTCACTCGTCAGCATGACCACGGCAGCCCGGGACGGGTCCTCCGCCTCGGTGACCAGCGGGTGAGTAACCGACGGTGAGCCGCTGACCACGGCCTCGACCGCGCGGGTCAGCTCCCGCGTGTACGGCTGCGCCGCGCGCACCCGCTGCTGGGCCCGGATGATCCGGGATGACGCGATCAGCTCCTGGGCACGCGTGATCTTGGCGGTGGACTGGACCGCCCCGATCCGCCGCCTGACCGCGCGAAGCTGTGCTCCCATGTCCGCTGCCTCAGCCCGTCGCGGGCTGGCCGCCCTTTTCCGATGCTGGCGACCCGCTGGGCTCGGGGGCGGCCGGGGCGCGGGGCGGCGGCTGCTCGCTGGTTTGCTCGGCCTGCTGCCTGCCGTCGCCCTCCGGCGGCCGCCGGTACTGCTTGATCGTTTCCTGTTCGACGTCGGACGGGTCCTTGGCCTCGACCGGCTCGTCCTGCACCAGCAGCTCGCCGGAACTGGTCTCGAACCCCTTCTTGAACTCCTCGATCGCGTCCTTGAGCGAGGCCACCGTGTCGTCGGACAGCTGGCCCGTCTCCCTGATCGCGTCCAGCACCCCCGAATGGGAACGCTGCAGATAGTCGAGGAACTCCGCTTCGAACCGGCTGACGTCCTCCACCGGCACGTCGTCCAGGTACCCCTCACCGCCGGCCCAGATCGAGGCCACCTGCCGCTCCACCGGGTACGGGCTGTACTGCGGCTGCTTGAGCAGCTCGACCAGGCGCGCCCCGCGGTCGAGCTGCGCGCGGGACGCGGCGTCGAGGTCGGACGCGAACGAGGCGAACGCCTCCAGGTCGCGGTACTGCGAGAGCGCGAGCTTGAGTCCGCCGGCCACGGTCTTCATCGCCTTGATCTGCGCGTCGCCGCCCACCCGGGATACCGACCGGCCGACGTTGATGGCCGGCCGGACGCCGGAGTTGAACAGGTCGGTCTCCAGGAAGATCTGGCCGTCGGTGATCGAGATGACGTTGGTCGGGATGTAGGCCGAGATGTCGTTGGCCTTGGTCTCGATCACCGGCAGCCCCGTCATCGAGCCCGCGCCCATCTCATCGGAGAGCTTCGCGCACCGCTCGAGCAGCCGGGAGTGCAGGTAGAACACGTCGCCCGGGTAGGCCTCGCGCCCCGGCGGGCGGCGCAGCAGCAGCGACACGGCCCGGTACGCCTCGGCCTGCTTGGACAGGTCGTCGAAGATGATCAGGACGTGCTGGCCCTTGTACATCCAGTACTGGCCGATGGCCGACCCGGTGTACGGTGCGATGTACTTGAAGCCCGCCGGGTCGGACGCGGGGGCGGCCACGATCACCGTGTACTCCAGCGCGCCGTTGTCCTCGAGCGCCTGCCGCACCCCGGCGGTGGTCGTGCCCTTCTGGCCGATCGCCACGTAAATGCACTTGACCTGCCGCTCCGGGTCGCCGGACTCCCAGTTCGCCCGCTGGTTGATGATCGTATCGATACCGATCGCGGTCTTGCCGGTCTGCCGGTCGCCGATGATCAGCTCGCGCTGACCGCGGCCGATCGGGGTGATCGCGTCGATGGCCTTGATGCCGGTCTGCAGCGGCTCGTGCACCTTCTTGCGCTGCACCACCGACGGCGCCTGGATCTCCAGCTCGCGCAGCTGGGTGCCGGTGATCTCGCCCAGGCCGTCCAGCGGTGTGCCCAGCGGGTCCACGACCCGGCCGAGGAAACCGTCGCCGACCGGAACCGACAGCACCTCGCCGGAGCGGCGGACCTGCTGGCCCTCCTCGATCTTGCTGAAGTCGCCCAGGATGACCACGCCGATCTCGCGCACGTCCAGGTTGAGCGCGAGGCCGCGGGTGCCGTCGGGGAACTCGAGCAGCTCGTTGGCCATGGCCGAGGGCAGTCCCTCGACCCGCGCGATCCCGTCACCGGCCTCGATGACCGTGCCGACCTCTTCCCGCGACGCGGCGTCCGGCTGGTAGTCATCGACAAAGCGCGCCAGCGCCTTCCGGATCTCCTCCGGCCGGATCGTCAGCTCCGTCATTGTCCTCGTGTCCTTCGTGTCATGGTGCGGGTCGCGGTCATGCCTGTCCCGCCAGCCTGCGCCGCAGGGACTCCAGGCGGCTGGCCACGCTCGCATCGATGAACTCGTCACCGACCTGGACCGACATGCCGCCTACGACCTGCGGATCCAGCACGATGTTGAGATATACGTCATGTCCGTAGACGGCGGCCAGCGCCGCGGCCAGCCGCTCCTGCTGCTGTTCGGTGAGCGCGGAGGCCACCCGTACCACCGCGATGAGCCGCTGCCTGCGCTCGGCCGCCAGCTTGCCGTAGGCGTCCAGGGTCGCTTCCAGGCTACGTCCCCGGGAGTGCAGGACCGCCTCGGTGATCAGCCGCTCCGTGACCGGGGTGGCCTTGCCGTCGAGCAGCGCGCCGAGCAGTCCCCGCTTGCGCTCGCCGGGCAGGTTGGAGTCGGACAGGGCCAGGCGCAGCTTGGGCTGCCCGGCCACCACCCGGCCGAACCGGAACAGCTCGTCCTCCAGGTCGTCCAGTTTCCTGGCCCTCTCGGCCGCGATCACCAGGGCCTTCACCGCGAGCTCCTCGGCCGCGTCGGCCAGGTCGCGCGATGCTGACCAGCGGGCCGACACCAGGCCGGCGAGCAGGTCGAGCGTCGGCGCGGACACCTTCCCGTCCAGCAGCGAGCGGACCAGAGCCGCCTTGGCCGCCGCCGGGC
>CAWJDK010000023.1:0-104095 GCA_963841585.1 uncultured Actinomycetes bacterium | reverse complement strand
CTTACGTCGTGTTCCGCCCGCTGCTGGCCGACTTCACGCTCGCGATGAAACGCGGCGCGGCGGTGGTCTACCCCAAGGACGCGGCCCAGATCGTGGCGTTCGCCGACGTGTTCCCCGGCGCGCGGGTGGTCGAGGCCGGGGCGGGCTCGGGCGCGCTGAGCTGCTGGCTGCTGAGGGCGGTAGGGGAGCAGGGGACCCTGGTCTCGTTCGAGCGCAGGCCTGACTTCGCCGAGATAGCCCGGCGGAACGTGGAGCAGTTCTTCGGCGGCCCGCCGCCGTCCTGGCAGCTGGTGGCCGGCGAGTTCGGCGCGGACTCCGGCGAGCTCGCCGACTTCGACCGGGTCATCCTGGACATGCTCGCTCCCTGGGACTGCGTGGACGCGGTCGCCGCGGTCCTCGCGCCCGGCGGCCTGGCCTGCTGTTACGTCGCCACCACGACGCAGCTCTCGCGCACCGTGGAAGCCCTGCGCGGGCACGGCGGCTTTGACGAGCCGGCCGCCTGGGAGAGCCTGGCCCGCGGCTGGCACGTGGAGGGGCTGGCCGTCCGGCCGCAGCACCGGATGGTGGGCCACACCGGATTCCTGGTGACCGCGCGACGGCTGGCTCCGGGGGTAGTCCCCCCGCCGCGCCGGCGCAGGCCGGCCAAGGGAGCACAGGAAGACGATCCAAGGGGGCCGCGGGATGGGTCCCCCCATGAAGAGCATTGACCCGAACGAGCCGATGTGTTAAGCACCCGTTGATGCTAACGCCTTGTGATGCGGTTGTGACTGATTGGTAATTTCGCGGGCAGCAAAACGGCGTCGAAAAGCCGTCGGCAGGTTAGGGAATGCCCGTGAGTAGGTAGAGTCCAGTTAACGGTGCAGGAGGAGGTGAGGGCCGTGCCCACCAGAGATGAAAGCGGGCGTGGACGGCACGAGGATGAGGTGAAGAGCCTTACCGCTCAGATCTCCTTCCTTGACGAGGAGATTGCCGTGCTGCGGCGCAGGCTGGCGGACTCGCCCCGGCAGGTCAGGCTCCTTGAAGACAGGCTGCGCGAGGCAGAGGGCAGCCTTAACGGAGTCACGTCCCAGAATGAGCGGCTGGCCGCGACGCTGCGCGAGGCGCGTGACCAGATCGTCGCGCTGAAGGAGGAAGTGGACCGGCTGGCTCAGCCGCCGTCCGGCTTCGGCGTGTTTCTCCAGGCGAACGAGGACGACACCTGTGACGTGTTCACCGGCGGCCGCAAGATGCGGGTGAACGTGTCCCCGAACGTCGAGCTGTCCGAGCTGCGCCCGGGCCAGGAAGTCGTGCTGAACGAAGCGCTCAACGTCGTCATCGCCCAGTCCTACGAGACGGTGGGCGAGGTCGTCATGCTCAAGGAGGTCCTCGCCGACGGCAGCCGCGCCCTGGTCATCTCCCAGGCCGACGAGGAGCGCGTGGTCCGGCTGGCCGAGCCGCTGCTGCACCAGCCGCTCCGGGCCGGCGACTCGCTGCTGCTGGAGTCCCGGTCGGGGTACGTGTACGAGCGGATCCCCAAGGCCGAGGTGGAAGAGCTCATCCTGGAGGAGGTGCCGGACATCTCCTACTCCGACATCGGCGGCCTGTCCGGGCAGATCGAGCAGATCAGGGACGCCATCGAGCTGCCGTACCTGCACGCCGACCTGTTCAAGGAGCACCAGCTCAAGCCGCCAAAGGGGGTCCTGCTCTACGGCCCGCCGGGCTGTGGCAAGACGCTGATCGCCAAGGCGGTGGCGAACTCGCTGGCCAAGCAGGTCGCGGAGAAGACGGCGGCCGACGCGGCGGCCGACGCCGGGGCCAAGGAGGGCAAGAGCTTCTTCCTCAACATCAAGGGTCCCGAACTGCTGAACAAGTACGTCGGCGAGACCGAGCGGCACATCAGGCTGGTCTTCCAGCGGGCCCGCGAGAAGGCCAGCGAGGGCATGCCGGTCATCGTGTTCTTCGACGAGATGGACTCGATCTTCCGCACCCGCGGGTCCGGGGTGTCTTCCGACGTGGAGAACACGATCGTGCCCCAGCTGCTGAGCGAGATCGACGGGGTCGAGGGCCTGGAGAACGTCATCGTCATCGGCGCCTCCAACCGCGAGGACATGATCGACCCGGCGATCCTGCGGCCGGGCCGGCTCGACGTCAAGATCAAGATCGAGCGGCCGGACGCCGAGGCGGCCAAGGACATCTTCTCCAAGTACGTGCTCGTCGAGCTGCCGCTGCACCCGGAGGACATGGCCGAGCACGGCGGGTCGGCGAAGGCCACCGTGGACGCGATGATCCAGCGCACGGTCGAGCGGATGTACACCGAGTCCGAGGAGAACAGGTTCCTGGAGGTCACCTACGCCAACGGTGACAAGGAAGTGCTCTACTTCAAGGACTTCAACTCCGGCGCGATGATCGAGAACATCGTCGCCCGGGCCAAGAAGATGGCCATCAAGGAATTCCTCGACACCGGCCAGAAGGGCATGCGGGTCAGTCACCTGCTGGCCGCGTGCGTCGACGAGTTCAGCGAGAACGAGGACCTGCCGAACACCACCAACCCGGACGACTGGGCCCGGATCTCCGGTAAGAAGGGCGAGCGCATCGTCTACATCAGGACCCTGGTCTCCGGCAAGACCGGGACCGAGGCGGGTCGGTCGATCGACACCGTGGCCAACACCGGGCAGTACCTCTGATGGTTGTTCGCGCTCAGGCCTCGGGGGGTCGCAGGGGGGCGCCCCCCCTTGGCGAAAAGAGTGTGTCAGCATGCCTGCTGCCCGCGGACCGGCATTAGGCTGCTGTACATGAGCGTTCTTCGCGTGATGGGCACAGAGACGGAATACGGCATCTCTGTGCCTGGTCAGCCTGGGGCCAACGCGATGGTGACCTCATCCCAGATCGTCAACGCGTACCAGGCGGCCACGGCCGCCAAGGCACGCCGGGCTCGCTGGGACTTCGAGGAGGAGAACCCGCTGCGGGACGCGCGCGGCTTCGACCTGACCCGCGAGGCGGCGGACTCCTCCCAGCTCACCGACGAGGACCTGGGCCTGGCCAACGTCATACTCACCAACGGCGGGCGGCTGTATGTCGACCACGCGCACCCGGAGTATTCGGCGCCCGAGTGCACGAATCCGCTGTCGGTGGTGATCTGGGACAAGGCGGGCGAGCGGGTGATGGCGGAGGCTGCGGCCAAGGCCGCGACCGTGCCGGGCAGCGCGCCCATCCAGCTGTACAAGAACAACACCGACAACAAGGGCGCCTCGTACGGCTCGCACGAGAACTACCTGATGCGGCGCGGCACGCCGTTCGCCGACATCGTCAAGAACCTGGTCCCGTTCTTCGTCTCCCGCCAGGTGATCTGCGGGGCCGGCCGGGTCGGCATCGGCGCCGACGGCCGCGGCTCGGGGTTCCAGATCAGCCAGCGCGCCGACTTCTTCGAGGTCGAGGTCGGGCTGGAGACCACGCTCAAGCGGCCGATCATCAACACCAGGGACGAGCCGCACGCTGACCCGGAGAAGTACCGGCGGCTGCACGTGATCATCGGCGACGCCAACCTGAGCGAGGTGAGCACCTACCTCAAGATGGGCACGACCGCGCTCGTGCTCGCGATGATCGAGGACAAGTTCCTGGGCAGCGACCTGTCGATCGAGGCCCCGGTGGCCGAGCTCCGCGCGATCTCGCACGACCCGGCCTGCCGCCGCCTGGTCACCCTCAAGGACGGCCGGAAGATGACCGCCGTCCAGCTCCAGGCCGAGTACCTCGAGCTGGCTCGCAAGTACACCGAGGACAAGTACGGCGACGACGTCGACGACATCACCGCCGACGTGCTCGACCGGTGGGAGTCGGTGCTGAACCGGCTGGCCGAAGACCCGATGCTGCTGTCGAAGGAGCTCGACTGGGTAGCCAAGCTGGAGCTGCTCGAGGGCTACCGGGCCCGGGACGGCCTGGACTGGGATCACCCGAAGCTGCAGCTGTTCGACCTGCAGTACGCCGACGTGCGGCCCGACCGCGGCCTGTACAACCGGCTGGCGGCCAGGGGCCGGATGGTGCGGCTGACCGATGACGAGACCGTGAACCGGGCCATCGAGAACCCGCCCGAGGACACCAGGGCCTACTTCCGCGGCCGCTGCCTGCGGCAGTACCCGGAGTCGGTGGCGGCCGCCTCGTGGGATTCGGTGATCTTCGACATCCCCGGCCGGGAGTCGCTGCAGCGGGTTCCCACGCTCGAGCCCTTGCGCGGCACCCGGGTGCACGTGGGTGAGCTGCTCGACCGCTGCCGTAGCGCCGCCGAGCTGGTCGCCGCGCTCACCGGCCAGGAGTGACGCGCCGCTCACCAGCGGCTGAAACCCCAGCCACCCCCCAGATAATGAGTCTGTACCGATTTCGGCCTGGCGGGATTGGGCGGGACTGCCACGGGTGACGATAGCGTTGGGACTGACGGAGGTAGTCACATGGCAACGAAGGACACAGGCGGTCAGCGGCAGACCACGAGGCGCGCCGAGGAGACCGAGGAGACCGAGACCGGGAGTACCGAGGAGGTCAGGGAGCGGCACGAAAAGCTCTCCGACGACGTGGACGCGATCCTCGACGAGATCGACGAGGTGCTCGAGGAGAACGCCGAGGAGTTCGTCCGGTCCTACGTCCAGAAGGGCGGCCAGTAGCCAGCTCGGGCCGCGACGCTCGCTGGTTCGCCGTAGGCGGAAGCCGCGGAGCCTCTGGCGTCCTGCCGCGCTCTGGCGTGGCAGTAGGGTCAGTTGGAGTACGTTCGCGATGACACGGGAGGAGGTCCGCGTTGGGCTCGTTTTTCGACGGCAGCCAGTCTGGTCCGCTCGCCGGTGACCCGAGAATGTCCGGCCGGGGACAGGGCACTGCAGGAAGTCCGCCGTTCCTGGGCCAGCAGACCTCCTCGTTTACCGACTTCCTGGCCTCACACTCACCGGGGCTGCTGCCCGGCCGCATGATGCCCGGCGTGCCCGCCGACCCGGAGCCGAGAGCACCGGGCCAGGGCGTCCGCGACCTGCCGCACGCGACCACGATCGTGGCGGCCGTCTGCGACGGGGGAGTGGTGCTGGCTGGTGACCGCCGGGCCACCGCCGGGAACATGATCGCCAAGCGGGACGTGGAGAAGGTGTTCCGCAGCGACGAGTTCTCGGGCATGGGCTACGCGGGCACCGGCAGCGTGGGGATCGAGTTCGTCCGGCTGTTCCAGGTCGAGCTCGAGCACTACGAGAAGATGGAGGGCCGGTCGCTGTCCCTGGAGGGCAAGGCCAACCGGCTGGCCTGGATGGTCCGGGGCAACCTGGCCGCGGCCATGCAGGGCCTGGTCGTGGTGCCGCTGTTCGTCGGTTACGACGAGGACGCCGCCCAGGGGCGCATCTTCAGCTACGACGTGGCCGGCGGCCCTTACGAGGAGCGGCGGTTCTACTCCATCGGCTCGGGGTCGCTGTTCGCCCGGGGCGCGCTGAAGAAGCTCTACGTCGACGACATGTCCGCGGCTGACGCCGCGCTGGCCTGCGTTCAGGCGCTGTACGACGCCGCCGACGACGACTCGGCGACCGGTGGGCCGGACCTGCCCAGGCGCATCTTCCCGGTCATCGCCACGATCACCGCCGACGGCTTCAGGAAGCTGCCGGAATCCGAAGCCGCTCAGATCGCCGAGCAGGTCGTGCAGGAGCGGCTGATCCGGCCCGACGGCCCGAATGCGGCGTTGCGGAACAGCTAGCGAGCTCCTGAGAACCCACCATCCCGCTCCGTACCTAAGTAAAGGAAGCGTCCGCGGTGTCCATGCCGTTTTATGTGTCACCAGAACAGTCCATGCGGGACAAGGCCGACTACGCGCGGAAGGGCATCGCGCGCGGCCGCAGCTGCGTGGCATTGCAGTACGCAGGTGGGATCCTCCTGGTGGCGCCGAACCCGTCCAGCGCATTGCACAAGATCAGCGAGATCTACGACCGGATCGGCTTCGCCGCGGTCGGCCGTTACAACGAGTACGAGAACCTGCGTAAGGCCGGGGTCACCTACGCCGACATCACGGGCTACCAGTTCGACCGGCACGACGTGACGGCGCGCGGCATCGCCAACTGGTACGCGCAGACGCTCGGCACGATCTTCACCGAGAGCCCCAAGCCCTTCGAGGTGGAGATCGTGGTGGCCGAGGTGGGCGCCCGGCCCGCAGACGACCAGATCTACCGGATCACGTTCGACGGATCGGTAACCGACGAGCCCGGCTTCGTGGCCTTCGGCGGCCAGGCGGACCAGGTGTCCGCCGCGCTGAAGGAGCGCTACTCCGACGACATGTCGCTGTCCGAAGCGTTCGCCGCCGCCCTGGCCGCGCTGTCCGCGTCGGGCAACGGCGAGCGCCCCGAGTTCACGGCCGCCCAGCTCGAAGTGGCCATCCTGGACCGCGCCCGCGACCATCGGACCTTCCGCCGCATCCGCGCCGCCCGCCTCGAGCAGCTGCTTGCCGAAGCGCGTCCCGCCGCCGAACCTCCCGCCGACTCCTCCGGGACCCCTGCCTCCGGCGCCCCCGATACGCCCGACGCCCCCGGTACGCCCGGCTCCTCCGCCCCGGGCTCGTCCGGCTCCTCCACCCCTGGCTCCTCCTCAGGCCCGTCCGGTTCCACGCCGGGCCCATCCAGCCCCAGTTCACCCACCAGTAACGAACCTCCCACCGGTCCCGCACCGGGTGGCTCCGATCGCGGCACCGGCCTGGGCGGCGGCTCCCCGTCCAGCCCGCTCTAGCCTCCGGAGCCCGCTCTAGCCCTCCGGAGCCCGCTCTAGCCCTCCGGCCCCACCCGTCACTCCCGTAAGCGCGTTTCTGCGCCCGTCCCGGCCGCGGTCCCGCGGCACAGCAGCGCGCGGGCGCGAGAGTGAACTTCCGCCACTCTGACACCATCCGTACCGAAACATACGATGTGGATGTCCCATTCATGCAGCTGGAACAACGTGGCTGGGACATTCACGCCGTATAAATGGCCGGGCCGGGGCGGCGGGGCGGGGATCACCGGTCACGGGAGCATTCCGGAAGCCCAAGAGCACCAGAGAAGTCAGACCCTGACGCGAGGTCTCGCGCCGTTACGCCACTGGTCCGGTACGGGCGGTGCCAGAGTGACTGAAGTTCGTTCCCACGTCGTGACGCCATCCGCCGCGGACACTCGCCCGAAGATACGGGCTACCGCGTATCGAAGATACGGGGCTACCGGGTATAGGGCTGCGCGGAGTTGGCTCAGAGCGGGATGTTGGCGTGGTTGCCCTTCAGCTGCGGTGCCTCGGCGATGGCCCGGGCCAGCTCGCGGCGCGTCTGGCTGGGCTCGATGATGGCGTCGATGACCCCGAGGTCCACGGCGCGCCCCAGGCCACCCGCGGTGGCTTCGTGCTCGGCGGCCAGCCGGGTCTCGGCGTCGTGCAGCTGCTCGGGCGGCACCGTGGCCAGGGTACGGCGGTGCAGGATGCGGACAGCGGCGACCGCGCCCATCACGGCGATCTCGGCGCCCGGCCAGGCGTAGACGCGGGTCGCGCCGAGGGCGCGGGAGTTCATCGCGATGTAGGCACCGCCGTACGCCTTGCGGGTCACCAGCGTCACCCGCGGGACCGTGGCCTCGGCGAAGGCGTGCAGCAGCTTGGCGCCCCGGCGGACCACGCCGTCCCATTCCTGGCCGACTCCGGGCAGGTACCCGGGCACGTCCACCAGGACCACGAGCGGTACGCCGAACGCGTCGCACATCCGCACGAAGCGCGCGGCTTTCTCCGCTGAGGCGGCGTCCAGGCAGCCGCCCAGCCGCATCGGGTTGCTGGCCACGACGCCGACCGTCCGGCCCGCCAGGCGGCCGAGGACGGTCACGACGTTCGGCGCCCAGCGAGGGTGCAGCTCGACGCCTGGCGTGTCAAGCAGCTTGCTGGTCAGCAGGTGCACATCGTATGCGCGGCGCGCCGAGTCGGGCAGCAGGCCGGACAGGTCACGGTCTTCCGCGTCCTCGGCGATCTTGCCCTGGTCGCTGAGCATGGCCGCGAGCTGCCGGGCCGCCGTGAGCGCTTCCGCGTCGGTCTCGGTCACCACGTGCACCACACCGGACCGGCGGCTGTGCGGCTCGGGACCGCCGAGCCGTTCCATGTCCACGTCCTCGCCGGTCACCGAGCGCACCACATCAGGACCCGTGACGAAGATGCGCCCCTGCCCGGACAGGACGACGATGTCGGTCAGAGCCGGGCCGTAGGCGGCGCCGCCCGCCGCCGGACCGAGCACCACCGAGATCTGCGGCACCCGCCCGGAGGCCTGGGTCATCGCGGCGAACACGGTTCCCACCGCGTGCAGGCTGGCTACGCCCTCGGCCAGCCGGGCTCCGCCGGAGTGCCACAGACCCACGATCGGGACGCCGCGCGCGAGGGCCTCGGAGTAGGCCGCGACAATCGCGGCGCAGCCCGCGGTGCCCATCGCGCCGCCCTGGACCCGCGCGTCGGAGGCGAAAGCCACCGCGTTCACGCCGTGCACCAGGCCGGTGCCCGCGATGACCCCGCTGCGCTCCTCGTATCCCCGCAGGGGGCGTCCCCCCGGGCCAGCACCGACCGGCAGGACCTCCAGCGTGCCCGGGTCGAACAGGGCCGCCAGCCGCTCCTCCGGGTCGCGCGGCAGCATGGCCGGCCGGGCCGTCGCCGGCGGCGGAACGGCCGGCGTGGCCGGGCCCTGATCCAGTGCGGTCATCTGAGTCTCCTCTACGGGTCAGCCGGAACGAAGGATGCGTCGAACCGGGCCTGGCGCCTGAGGCAGACGGCGCGCCCGGGAAACTCGGCACACGGCCGGGGACAACATGATCAGGCGGCGGTGAAGACGAGCGACACGTTGTGGCCGCCGAACCCGAATGCGTTGTTCAGCACCGCCATCGGCTCGGAGCCGCGCTTGCTGAGCGGCCTCGGCTCGGTGGCGATCTCGATCGGAACGTCCTCGTCCAGATCGTCGAGGTTGATGGTCGGCGGGGACACGCGCTCGCGCAGCGCGAGCACGGCCGCCACCGACTCGATGGCGCCCGCGCCGCCCAGCAGGTGCCCGGTCATCGACTTGGTGGACGTGACGATCACGCCGTCGATGGCCGCTCCGAGCGCCTTCGCCAGCGCCTGCGCCTCGACCACGTCACCCTCGGGGGTGGATGTGGCGTGCGCGTTCACGTGCACCACCTGGCCGGGGTCGACCCGGGCGTCGGCCAGGGCGCGGGTGATCGCCGCGATGACCCCGGCCCCGTCGGGGGCCGGGTGCGCGATGTGATAGGCGTCAGCGGAGTAGCCGGCCCCGGCCGCGATGGCGTGCACCATCGCGCCACGCTGCCGTGCGTGCGACAGCGACTCCAGCACCAGCATGCCGGCGCCCTCGCCGAGCACGAACCCGTCCCTGGCCTTGTCCCAGGGCCGGGACGCCCGCTCCGGCTCGTCGTTCCGGGTGGACATGGCCCGCATCACCGCGAAGGCCGCGATGTTCAGCGCCATGATCGCCGCCTCGGTGCCGCCTGCGATGACCACATCGGCCCTTCCCGACCTGATCATGTCGATGCCGTACCCGATCGCCTCGGCGCCCGACGCGCACGCGCTGACCAGCGAGTGCGCGCCGGCCCTGGCTCCGAACTCCATGCTGATCCACCCGGCCGAACCGTTCGGCATCAGCATCGGCACCGTGAACGGCGAGAGGCGGGACCAGCCCTTCTCCTTGAGCGTGTCATAACCGGCCAGGATCGACCCGATGCCGCCGATCCCGCTGGTGACCGCCACTCCGAGCCGTTCCGGGTCCACCGCCGGCGAGCCCGCGTCGGCCCACGCCTCGCGCGCGGCCACCAGCGCCAGCTGCTCGCAGCGGTCCATCCGGCGCGCCTGCACGCGGCTCACGACCTCGGCCGGGTCGGCAGCGGCCTGGGCGGCAAACCGCACCGGCAGCTCCTCCGCCCACGGCTGGCCGATAGAGTGCACGCCGCTGCGGCCCGCCAGCATCGCCGACCAGGTCGACGCGACGTCCCCGCCGAGCGGGGTGGTCGCGCCGAGCCCGGTTACGACGACGGTCTCGCGTCCTTCGGTCACGCCGAGCCTCCGGTATTTTTGCTGACGTAGTTCACCACGTCCTGCACCGTGGTGAGGTCCTTCAGCTGGTCGTCAGGGATCTCGACGCCGAACTTGTCCTGCGCCGCGACGGCGATCTCCACCATCGACAGCGAGTCGATGTCCAGGTCGTCGACGAAGCTCTTGCTCGGCGTGACCTCGTCCGCCGGGCACGCCGGCGATCTCCTCGACGATTTCACCAAGCCCGGCGAGAATCTCCTGCTCATTCATGCCTTGTGCTCCTTGTCTCATGTGTCGTTCTGGTCTGCGCCCCCAGGACGGGGGCCGGCGGGGTCTGTCCCCTTCCAGCCACCCGGGCTGGGCGCGGCTAGGGTACCGTGATCACCTGCGCCGCGTAGCACATACCCGCGCCGAACCCGAGTAGCAGGGCAGCCGACCCCGATTTGAGCTCGCCGCGCTCGGTCATCCGCGACAAGGCCAGCGGGATCGAGGCCGAGGACGTGTTGCCCGCGTGCACGATGTCGTCCGCGACACGCTCGCGGGGCACGCCGAGCCTGCGCGCGATGGCCTCGACGATCCGCAGGTTCGCCTGGTGGGGGACGAACGCGGCCAGGTCGCTCACCGTGACGCCGGCCCGCTCGCAGGCCTGCGCGGCGATCGGGTGCATGGCGGTGGTGGCCCAGCGGAACACCGCCTGGCCCTCCTGGTGAAGGAACGAGTTGCGGTCGGCGATGGTGATCTTCTCCGCCAGATCCCCGGCGCTGCCCCAGGCGACCGGGCCGATGCCCGGCGCCTGCCCGTCCGCGACCGGGCCGACGATCGCGGCGCCAGCCCCGTCGGCGAAGATGATGCAGGTGGAGCGGTCCGTCGGGTCGATCCAGCTCGTCATCTTCTCCGACCCGATGACCAGCACGTGCCGGGCGGTGCCCGCCCGGATCGCGTCGGACGCGGTCGCCAGCGCGTAGCAGAAGCCCGCGCAGGCGGCGTTGAGGTCGTAGGCACCCGGCGCGACGATACCAAGCCGGTGCGCGACCACCGCCGAGATGTTCGGTATCGACGCCTCGGCGCTGCAGGTGGCCACGATGACCAGGTCGATGTCGCCGGGGGACAGGCCGCTGCCGGCCAGTGCCTTGCCGCCGGCCACGAACGCCATGTCGGTCACGCTCTCCTCGGGCCCGGCGAAGCGGCGGCTGATGATGCCGACCCGGCTGCGGATCCACTCGTCACTCGTCTCGACCTGGGCCGCGAGGTCATCGTTGGTGACCACGTTGCCCGGCTGATAGCCGCCGAGCGACAGGATGCGGGCGCCCGCCGCGGGCGGGAACAGGGATACGGATGTCATGCGCCTTCCCTACTTTCCGGGGGGACCCATCCCCCCGGACCCCCCTTGGATTGCTCCACACGGACCAGTGGCTGGCCCTCGCTGACCGGATCCCCGTCTTCCACCAGCCACTCGATGATCTCCGCGGGTTTCAGGGTCCACGATGCGGCGAGCGCGCGCTCCGCCCCCCGCGTGACGACCGTACCGAGCTCCGCCGTGGCCCCGTCGGCGTTCCCCGGCGGCGACCGGAACGTCCCCGACACCGGGGCCACGATCAGCCGCCACTCCGGCAGGTGGCCGTGCCCGTGGGCGTCGGGCCCGGCGAGGTGCTCGGAGATCAGGTCCCGGGCGGCGTCGAGCTGCTCCGGCGTCTTGATCGCCAGCTGGGCCACGCCGGGTAGCGCCCGCCGCGCCAGGCCGGTCAGCGTTCCGGCCGGCGGCAGCTCGATCAGCGCGGTCACGGCGAGGTCGGCCATGGTCTGCATGCACCGGTCCCAGCGCACCGGCGCGGCGACCTGGGCGACGATGCGCTCGAGCCACTCCTTGCCCGTGGTGACCGCAGCGCCGTCGGCGTTGGACAGCAGGGTCATTGCCGGGTCGGTGGCGGTGACGTCGGCCGCCGCGTCCCGCAGCGCGGCCACGGCCGGGGCCATGTGCCGGGTGTGGAAGGCGCCCGCGACCTGCAGCGGGCGCAGCCGCGCCCCGGACTCCCGGACGGGCGGATCGGCCGCGAAGGCCGCCAGCTCCGCCAGGGTCCCGGCGGCCACGATCTGCCCGGCCCCGTTCACGTTAGCCGCGGTCAGCCCGCACCGCGCGATCGCCGCGAGCACAGCGTCCTGGTCGCCGCCGAGCACCGCCGTCATCCCGGTCGGTTCGGCCGCCGCGGCCGCCGCCATGGCCCTTCCCCGCACTCCGACCAGGCGCATCGCGTCGTCGGCGGCGAGCACGCCCGCGATGACTCCGGCGGCCAGTTCCCCGACGCTGTGCCCGGCGGCCGCGTCGGCGGGCGCGTCACGCGGGTCATCATCGGACAGCACCGAGGCCGCTGCGATCGCGGCCGCCACGAGCAGCGGCTGCGCCACGGCCGTGTCCTTGATCTCATCCGGGCTCGCGGTCGTGCCGAACCTGATGAGATCGCAGTCGGCCAGCTCGGACGCGGCGCCGATGCGCTCGGCGACCCCGGGCAGTTCCAGCCAGGACGCCAGGAAACCAGGCGTCTGCGCCCCCTGCCCAGGCGCGGTGATGATCAGCATCCTTCAACCCTGCCCTGTAGAAGTCCGCCACATGAGTGACGGACGGTACGAAGTTACTCGTCGGAATTTTGTAGGTTACCTCTAACTAGCGTTCATCCAGATGTTACCGCCCCGTTACCCCGTGATGTATTCGCCCGGGGGGGCGACCCCCGGAACCCCCCGGCACGGGGGGCCTACCCGGCCCCCCGCACCCCCTGGGCGAGCCGGCCCAGGGCGATGGCCACCCACAGGGTGAAGCCGTCCCGCCCGGCCGACGGGGTGTAGTCGGTGAGCTCGGCGACCCGGCGCAGCCGGTAGCGGACCGTGTTCGGGTGCACGAACAGCAGCCGGGCGGTGGCCTCGAGCGAGGAGCCCTGCTCCAGGTAGGTCATCAGGGTGTCGAGCAGCGCGTGCCCGCCGCCGACCAGGGGCTCGTAGACGTCGCTGATCAGCACGGCCTTTGCATCGGGGTCGCCGTCAAGGGCGCGCTCCGGGAGCAGGTCGTCCGCCCCGGCTCGGCCGGGGCGCCTCCGGCCAGGCCGGGGCAGCGCGCAGCGCGGCCAGCGCGGCACGCGCGGAGACCGACGCGGCTCGCAGGTCGCGGACCAGCGGCCCGGCGATCACTGGTCCCGGCCCGAACCGCCCGGCGAACCGTTCGGCCGCGGCGATCGGGTCGTCGGTACCGCCCAGGACCAGGATCAGCCGGTTCCCCTGCACGCCGGCCAGCAAGTCCAGCCGGGCCCGCCTGGCCTGGGCGCGGATCTCCTCGATGTGCGGCTCTGTCCCGTCGGTGAGACCGTCCTCGACCGTGCCCACCACGACCACGACGGGGGAGGAGGACCAGTTCAGCGCCGAGGCCCACGAGTGCAGCGAGTCCTCGCTCTCGCCGCGCACCAGCGAGTCCACCACGAGCGCTTCCAGCCGGGCGTCCCACGCGCCGCGCGCCTCGGCGGTCCGCGCGTACACCTGCGCCGCGCTGAACGCGATCTCCCTGGCGTAGGTCAGCACCGCCTCGCGCAGCTCCGCCTCTCCGCCCGGCGCGGCCAGCTCGTCGACCCTGTCCTCCACCGCGTCGATGATCACCCGGACCATCTCCACCGCGTGCTGCAGGCTGACCGCGCGGGCCAGCTCGCGCGGCGCCGTGCCGAACACCTCGGTCAGGGCCGGCCGGTTACGCTCGGGATGCCCGATCCAGTCGATGAACGCGGCAATGCCCGCCTGGGCGACCAGGCCGAGCCAGGACCGGTTCTCCGCGGACAGGTTGCGGTACCACGGCAGCCGCTCGTCCATGGCGGTGATGGCCGCCGTGCCGAGCGCCCCGGTGGCACGCTCCATCCGGCGCACGGTCTCCGCGTGGACCCGCGGCCGCACCGTCGCCTCCGCCGGGACCTGTTCTCCCGCCGTAACCGTGCCCCCTGAGCCTAGGAAAGCGCCTCGCTGACCGGCAGGTCGAGGCGGTACTTGGCGATCGCCTGAGCCGGCAGGTCCGCGTCCACCGCGCCGCTGCGCGCCAGCTCCCACAGCACCGCCACGGTAATGGATTCGGCGTCCACGTGGAAGAACCGCCTGGCCGCGGGGCGGGTGTCGGAGAACCCGAACCCGTCGGTGCCGAGCGAGGTAAACGTGCCAGGCACCCAGCGGGCGATCTGGTCGGGCACCGCCTTGATCCAGTCGGATACCGCCACCACGGGACCTGGCGCGTCGGAGAGCAGCGAGCTCACGTACGGCACCCGGGAAGGCTCGCCGGGGTGCAGCATGTTCCACGACTCGCAGGCCAGCGCGTCCCGGCGCAGCCCGGTCCACGATGTGGCCGACCACACGTCGGCCGACACGCCCCAGTCCGCGGCGAGCATCTCCTGGGCCGTCAGGGCCTGGCGCAGCGCCACCCCGGAGGCGAGGATCTGGGTCCGGGGCGAGGAAACCCCGGACCGTTCGGCCCCTTCCTGCCCCTCGCGACGCACCCGAGTACAGGTAGAGCCCGCGCAGGATGCCCTCCTCCAGCGCGGCCGTCCCGCCCGGGAAGCTGGCGGGCTCGGCGGGCTGGGGGTACGGCTCGTTGTAGACGGTGAGGTAGTAGAAGATGTTCTCGCCGTCCGGATGCTCCGCAGTGGCCTCGTACATCCGGCGCAGCGCGTCGCGCAGCACGTGGGCCAGCTCGAACGCCCACGCGCAGTCGTAGGACACGCATGCCTCGCTGACCGAGGCCAGCAGCAGCGAGTGCCCGTCGTTGTGCTGCAGGCCCTCACCGGTCAGCGTGGTCCGGCCGGCCGTCGCGCCGAGCAGGAAGCCCCGCCCGAGCTGGTCGCCGAGCGCCCACATCTGGTCCCCGGTCCGCTGCCAGCCGAACATCGAGTAGAACACGTACACCGGGATCATGTGCGTGCCGTGCGTGGCGTACGAGGAGCCCGCGGCGATCACCGAGCCCATCGCGCCCGACTCGCTGATGCCCTCGTGCAGGATCTGGCCCTGCTCGGACTCCTTGTACGACAGCAGCAGGTTGCGGTCTACCGCGTCGTAGCTCTGCCCGTGCGGGGAGTAGATCTTCGCCGTCGGGAACAGCGAGTCCATGCCGAACGTCCTGGCCTCATCCGGGATGATCGGCACGAACCGCTCCCCGATGGCCTGGTCCTTCATCAGCTCCTTGAGCAGCCGGACGAACGCCATCGTGGTGGCCACGGCCTGCTTGCCCGAGCCCTTCCGCAGCTCGTCGTACACCGAATCGCCGGGCAAGGCCAGCGGCTTGGCCCGGACCACCCGGCGGGGGAGCACCCCGCCCAGCGCGGCCCGCCGCTCGCGCATGTACTGGATCTCGTCGGAGTCCTCGCCGGGGTGGTAGTACGGCGGCAGCTCGGCCTCCAGTTCCGAGTCAGGGATCGGCAGGTAGAGCCGGTCCCTGAACTCCTTGAGCTCGGCCACCGTCAGCTTCTTCATCTGGTGCGTGGCGTTGCGCGCCTCGAAGTCCTTGCCCAGCGTCCAGCCCTTGATGGTGTGCGCCAGGATGACCGTGGGCTGGCCGGTGTGCTCCCGCGCCGCCTTGAACGCCGCGTACACCTTGCGGTAGTCGTGGCCGCCCCGGGACAGGCCGCGCAGCTCGTCGTCGGACAGGTGCTCCACCATCTTGCGCAGCCGCGGGTCGCCGCCGAAGAAGTTCTCCCTGATGTACGCGCCGGACTCGACGCTGTACGTCTGGAACTGACCGTCCGGCGTGGTGTTCATCTTGTTGACCAGCACGCCGTCGGTGTCCTGGGCCAGCAGCGGGTCCCAGTCGCGGCCCCAGATGACCTTGATCACGTTCCAGCCCGCGCCGCGGAAGAACGCCTCGAGCTCCTGGATGATCTTGCCGTTGCCGCGGACCGGACCGTCCAGGCGCTGCAGGTTGCAGTTGATGACGAAGGTGAGGTTGTCCAGTTCCTCCCGGGCGGCCAGCCCGATCGCGCCGAGCGCCTCGGGCTCGTCCATCTCGCCGTCGCCGAGGAACGCCCACACGTGCGACCGCGACGTGTCGTGGAGCTCCCGGGCCAGCAGGTACCGGTTGAACCTGGCCTGGTAGATCGAGTTCAGCGCGCCCAGCCCCATCGACACCGTGGGGAACTCCCAGAAATCGGGCATCAGCCGCGGGTGCGGGTAGGACGGCAGCCCGCCGCCCGGATGCGAGAGCTCCTGCCGGAACCCGTTGAGCTGGTCCTCGGTCAGCCGGCCCTCGAGAAAGGCGCGGGCGTAGATGCCCGGTGCGGCGTGCCCCTGGAAGAACACCTGATCGCCGGACTCACCGTGGTCCTTGCCGCGGAAGAAGTGGTTGAAGCCCACCTCGTACAACGAGGCCGCCGAGGCATAGGTGGCGATGTGCCCGCCCACGCCCATGCCGGGACGGTTGGCCCGTGACACCATCACGGCCGCGTTCCACCTGATGTACGCGCGGATGCGGCGCTCCACGTGCTCGTCTCCGGGGAACCACGGCTCGCGCTCCGGCGGGATCGTGTTGATGAAGTCGGTGCTGCGCAGGCCGGGCACCCCGACCTGCTGCTCGCGCGCCCGCTCGAGCAGGCGGAGCATCACGTACCGAGCCCGGGCCCGCCCCCTGGTGCGCACGACTGAATCGAACGACTCGACCCATTCGCGCGTCTCGTCCGGGTCGATGTCGGGCAACTGGGTCGGCAACCCGTCGCTGATGATCGAGAATTGCTGACGTCCGGAAGCCACGGGGTAGCCTCGCCTTCCGCAGTTTGTCGGGCGGCCGGTTGGCCGCGTGAACGTATCCGTCGATGTGTTGTCCAGACCAATCGTCGTACGAACTGGCCCGTCGCGCATCTCTACTTCACGGTAACCCGGCCCGCGGGGGGCTCTGGCCCCGGTGAACCCCCCGGAACCCGCGACGCCGGGGCGTTCGCGGAGGGCGGACCTGGTCGTTACTGTACGTGATGAGAGCCGCGGTGCGTGACCGGCGGAGGGGGCGGCCAGGTCAATTTATGGTGGCGGTTTGCCAGCCTGGAGCCATTGCCACTTGCGCGCCGGGCCGACCCATAGTGAACTGTCCCAACAAGAAGTGCTGACGCGTCGTCGCGGTCAGGGGGATCGGCCCACAGTTCCCGTGGGATCCGCAGACCCCGGTCGCGGTGGCGCGGGGAGGGATTCAAGGAGGACGTCAGTGAGCGCGACCGCGGGCCAGGCGCAGGACGAACGCGGCCAGGCCGAGCGGCTCGGTATCAAACCGGGCCAGGTGGTGCAGGAGATCGGCTATGACGATGATTGCGACGAGCAGCTGCGCGGCGCGATCACCCGGATAGACGGCGTGGAGCTGGTCGACGAGGACTACGACGACGTGGTTGACCTAGTCCTGTTGTGGTGGCGGGACGGGGACGGAGATCTGGTCGACGCGCTGGTCGACGCGCTGACGCCGCTCGCCGACGGGGGGTACATCTGGCTGCTCACGCCGAAGGCGGGCCGGGAGGGTCACGTCGAGCCGAGCGACGTCGGCGAGGCCGCGCCGACAGCCGGCCTGTCGCAGACCTCGAGCGTGAGCGCGGCCCGCGACTGGTCGGGCACGCGGCTGGTCGCTCCCAAGGCGCGCCGATGAGGCCCTGACCAGGCCAGCGTCGCCGCGCTACCGACCGGCCGTTCGCCTGGAATTCGGCCCGAACGGTCCTGGCTTTCACGCCCCCGATCGGTGGCAGACTTGGTGGGGGGAGGCGTATTCACATTTCAGGTGACCCGAAAGGACCAGGCATGTCGGTGGAAGTAGGCGACCAGGCGCCCGACTTCGAGCTCAGGGACCAGCACGGTACGCCCGTCCAGCTGTCCAGCTTCCGCGGGCGCCGCAGCGTGGTGCTGGTCTTTTACCCGCTGGCATTCAGCCCCGTGTGCAGCGGCGAGCTGTGCGCGTTCCGCGATGAGTTCCCCGAGGTCAACCGGGACGACGTCGAGCTGCTCACGGTCTCGGTGGATTCCACCTTTACCCACCGCGCCTGGGCCGACGCCGAGCACTTCGAGTTCGGCCTGCTGTCAGACTTCTGGCCGCACGGGGACGTGGCCAAGCGGTACGGTGTGTTCGACTCCGAGCGCGGCATCGCGACCCGGGGGACGTTCATCATCGACAAGGACGGCGTCGTGCGGTGGAAGGTGGTCAACCCGATCCCGCAGGCGCGCGACCTCGCCGAATACTCGAAGGCGCTCGCCGCGCTCGGCTAGCGCGGCGGTACGAGGGAGGCCGGGGGATTGCCGTGTTACCGCTGCGGCGTGCGGCAGACGGACCCGGAGCGGGGGAAGAGCCCCTGGCGCCGCGGCGTGCTGCGCGATCATCTGGTCCTGGTATGCCCGGCATGTCAGGAATCCGGTGACTGGACCGCGGACCTCGAGCACTGCGCGCAGTGTGCGAGCGTGCACCTGATCCGGCGGCTCGACCAGGTCGAGTGCCTGGACTGCGGGCTTGTCCGGGTGGATCCCGCCATCTTGGCCTCGGTGCCCACCGCGCGCGATTCCGGCCGTGACCCCGACCTGGCCGACGAGGTGAGCCGCGCCCTCGACCGCCTGCTCGGCCGCGCGTAGTTTAACTTCGGGCGGCTCTGGTAGGGCGATGGGCGGACATACCCATCCGCGAGCGGAGGAGGCACCGCCCATCATGGACGCCAAGGTGCGTGACGTGATGACTCCAGGCCCCATCGGGGTGGATTACTTCCAGTCGATCGGGGAAACCGCCCGCGCCATGCGGGACTGGGGGGTTGGCGCCGTCCTCGTGATCAGCAACGGGTCGCTTCGCGGCCTGGTTACCGACCGTGACCTGGTGATCAGGGCGGTAGCCGAGGCGAGGGCGGCGGACGCGCCGGTCGGCCCGCTGAGCAGCGGGAACCTGATCGGAGTGAACGCGGACGCGGACGCATCCGAGGCCGCGCGGCTGATGCGCGAGCACGCCGTGCGCAGGCTGCCGGTCCTGGAGGACGGGCAGGTGACCGGCATAGTATCGCTGGGTGACCTGGCCCTGGGGGACGACCCCGCCTCGGTCCTCGCCGAACTCAGCCGGGCCACCGCGAACGTCTGACGCGACGCCGTACCTGCCTGCGGAGGTTCGATGGCCAACGAGATCACGGTCGGCGGGATCACGGTGCCGCTGACGCACCCTGACAAGGTGCTGTTTCCCGCCGACGGGATCACCAAGGCGGACCTGGCCAGCTACTACCGCGACGTCGCCGATTGGATGCTGCCGGGGCTGCGGGACCGGCCGATCAGCATGGTGCGCTATCCCGATGGCCTGGACGGCCAGCGGTTCTTCCAGAAGAACGTGCCCTCGTACTTTCCTGACTGGATCCGTCGCGTCCGGGTGGGCAAGGAGGGCGGCGAGGTCGAGCACGCGGTCTGCGACAAGCCCGCCACCCTGGTGTACCTGGCCAACCAGGCCTGCATCGAGATCCACGCCTTCACCAGCCGGGTGGACAAGCTCGACGCGCCCGACCAGTTGGTGTTCGACTTCGACCCGCCGGACGGCACCCGGTTCGCGGACGTCCGCCGGGCCGCACTGTGGGCCCGTGACCTGCTGGCCGGCGACCTCGGCCTGATCTGTTTCGTCCGGACCACCGGCGGCCGGGGCCTGCACGTCCACGTGCCGCTGAACCGACGGGCGGATTTCGGCGCCGTCCGGGAGTTCGCGCACCAGGCGGCCGAGTTCCTGGGCCGCAGGCACCCTGATGCCATCACGACCGAGCAGCGCAAGGACAAGCGGGGGATGCGGATCTACGCCGACCTCATGCGCAACGCCTACGCCCAGACGGTGGCGGCCAGCTATGGCGTGCGGGCCCGCCCAGGCGCCCCGGTAGCCACCCCGCTGAGCTGGGCCGAAGTAGAGGACGAGGCCCTGGAACCCGGCCAGTTCACGATGGCGACCATCCGGGGCAGGCTCGACGGCGGCGCCGACCCCTGGGCGGACTTCCCCGATTCCCGGCACGGCCTAGGCGAAGCCGCCAAGCGCCTAGCCAAACTAACCGCCTAACCCGGTGGGGTTTGCTCGCCCATCGCGGTGTAACCAAACTGTGTCATCGCACCGCCTACCCAGGATTACCAGGCTAACCGTCCGGCCGGCGATCCTGCGCCCGGCTCACCCGGTCGTTTGCGCGCGGTTCCTGCGGGTAGCGACCACCGAATCAGCGCTGGAGGTGGAGCAGGATGAGGAAGGTGCGCGACGTGATGTCAGCGGCGCCGGTCTGCATGCGGCCGGGGGAGTCGGTGTCCGCCGCGGCCAGGGCGATGAAACAGCACGGAACCGGCACCGTCCTGGTGCTGACCGACGGCAGGCTCAGCGGGCTCGTCACCGACCGGGACATCACGGTGCGGGTGCTAGCCGAGAACCGTGATCCGCGGGCCACCCGGATCGGCGATATCTGCAGCGGGGAGCTGGTGGTGCTCGATCCGGACGACGATCTGGCCCAGGCCGCCCGGCTGGTCCGCGACCGCGCGGTGCGCCGCATGCCGGTGCTGCGGGACGTGACCCCGGTCGGCGTGGTGTCCATCGGCGACCTCGCGCTGGAGAAGGACGCGACAGCGGTGCTGTCCGGCGTGTCCAGCGCCCCGCCGAACTCCTGACCGGAGAGCCCGCATGACCGGAACCACAGAATCGATTGTCAGGGAGCTGCTCGCCCGGCACGGACGGCTGTACGCCGAGGACGCCGGCATCCGGCTGGCCGACCGCCCGGGCCCCCTCTACCAGCTGCTCGTCCTGGCCACGCTGCTGAGCGCGCCCATCGCGGCGGAGACCGCGGTCGCGGCCGCGCGCGAGCTGTTCGCGGCCGGCTACCGGAGCCCCAAGGCGATGAGCGAGGCCAGCTGGCAGGACCGGGTCGACGCGCTGGGCCGCGGCCACTACCGGCGGTACGACGAGCGCACCGCGACCACGCTCGGCGACGGCGCCGAGCTGCTGGCCAGCAAGTGGCATGGCGACCTGCGCAAGCTGCGCGACGACGCGGGCGGTGATGCGGGCAGCATCACGTCGCGGCTGACCGAGTTTCCCGGGATGGGTCCTGTCGGCGCGAGCATCTTCCTGCGGGAAGTCCAGGAGGTCTGGCCGGCCGTCGCCCCGTACGTGGACGGCAAGGTGACCAGCGGTGCCCACCGGGTACGGCTTCCGGCCGACCGTGAGTCGCTGGCCGGCCTGCTGGTGGCCTCCGGCCAGCCCGCGCTGCTCGCCGCCGCGCTGGTTCGCGTATCGCTCAGCCAGCGGGCCGCGAGCGAAGTCACCGCCTCCGTGCGTGACTAATCCCGTTCCGTGCGCGACCGCTCCATCGTGCCCGTTACACTAACGAGACCATGCCGCATGCGGCCTCACACCGTCGTCCGCCCCCGCCCGTTTGCTCTGGGTAAGCGCGGGTAGGCGACGGTTTCCGCCGCCGCGAAAGCTACGGCTGAAGGAACGTTGGTGAGGATGTGAGTGTCAGATGAGCTTGCCCGCTTGCCAGCAGCGCGCACTCGATCGCATGGAAGGCGCCCTGCGGGCAAACGAGCCCCATCTGGCGTCCATGTACGCGATCTTCGGCCGCCTCAACGCCGACGAGCCGATCGGGACGGAACGGCTCACCCGTAAGCGGCTGAGATTGCTGCAGCAGGGTTCGGCCATGTACGCGATCGTGCTCGTCCCGGTCATGTTCGCCGCGATCATCGTCGGCGCGCTGCTCGGCGGGTCGCGCAGCACGACCGCCTGCGACGCCGGTTACTCGGTGGGCGGCGTCTCGCCGCTGAGCAGCCGTACCACGTGTCCGGTATCAGGCAAGACCGTGAAGGTCGCTATGCGCAAGACGATCTCCGCCACCGCGCGGCTGGCCTGCACCGCGGGGCAGGCCGCCCGGTTTACTAACCTGGCCGGGAAGGAACAGGCGGTCCCCCCGGCGGCCCGGGCGTACGCGACGGCGGCCGGCCCGCCTGGGTCGTGCTAGGAACGAGCCAGGGACGGAGGAGCCGGTGCCAATCGAGCAGTTCGGGCACGGGGCGGCCGAACTACTGAGCCTCACCAACGGCGGCGAGGCCAGATCGCTGAACAAGCTCGCCGAACTGGCCGCCTGGCAGGTGCCCTCGTGCTCCGGGGCGCACGCCGCCGTCTGGCGCGATGGAGAGGTGGTCAGCGCCGCCGCGACCCATCCCGACCTGGCTGAACTTGCGGATCTGCAGCTGAGCGGCGGCTCCGGGCCGCTGCTGGAGGCGGCCGAGAGCGGGGCCGCCGTCAGCTGCCCGGACACCCTCGACGAGCCCCGCTGGCCCGATTTCGCCGAGGCGGCCCTGCGCCGCGGCATCCGGTGCTCGGTTCACCTGGTGCGCGAGCTGCCCCGGGGCGCCCTGGTGCTGTCGCTGTTCGGCGTGCGGCCTGGCGTCCTGGACGCTGAGTCCAATCCGATGGCCGACATGCTCGCCGCGTTCGGCGGGGCGATGCTCACCAACGCGACCGCCTACAACCAGGCCCAGCGCACCGCCAGCCAGCTCAAGGACGCCGTGGCGGCCCGGTCGGTGACCGACCAGGCCAAGGGCATCTTGATGCACGCCCTCGGCTGCGATGCCGACGAAGCGCTGAAGCGCCTGCGGCAGGAATCGCAGCGTCGCCACGTCAAGGTCACCGAGGTGGCCACCGAGGTCGTGGCCGCCTACGGCAGCGAAGCGCCCGGGCGTTAGGCCTCCGGCGCGCACCCGGGCGACCAGGATCGCTGCGCCACCGGCAAAGACGCGCCACTGGCAAAGGTCCGCCGGGGCGCTATCGCCCCGGCGGACCGGCAATCTAACGGCCTAGCGACTGGCTACCAGCGGCGCCAGGCTGGCCGGCGGCGGCTGCGGTACCGGCCGTAGCCGCGCGTGGTGAACGCGCTGACGACGAGCGCCGCAAGCAGCACGGCAACGATGAACGTGATCACTGTGTGCCCGGCGCCGAGCACCGCAGCCGTCAAGATCCCGCCGACGATGGCGGCCACGATCCCGACGAGGATCGTCAGGATGATCCCGATCTGCTGGCGGCCGGGTATGACCAGGCGGGCTACCGCGCCGACCACGAGCCCGATGAGGATCCACCAGATGATGACGGAAAGAGTGATGACCATAAGCTCTCCTGTTGGCTTATTACGGTTGGGGTTCGCCTCGTGGCGCCGGCGTCACTCCTCATAGACGTCCTCGATGACTTCCGTTTCACCAGCCGGCCGCACGTCGGAGGTCAGGCCGCGAGTGCCGGAGTCGGCATCGATGTGGCTGGCCGCCTCCGGGCTGCCCAGCGCGCCCGGGGCGGGCAGGCCCGCCTGGACGCGAGTATTGGCCGGGTTCCGGCTCACGTAGGCCGGGTAGCTGATCTCCTCGACCCTGGCTCCCCGCCGCCAGCGGGTCTGCCGGGTGAACACCCGGCGGCCGACCCAGCCGTAGCCGCGCCGCGGGATGGCGATCCCGATGATGCCGATGATCATCAGCACCCAGCCGGCCGTATGCAGATTGAAGACCGTTGTATTCGTGGTTACGGCGAAGGCGAGGATCGCGCCGACGGCGATCATGGCTAGGCCCGCTCCCGTTTTCATGATGATCCTTCCGCTGTCATGAAGGCCTCAGCGGGATCGAGCAGCCGGCTCTTCAGGTGTCCCAGTGCGCGGGCGAGGAGCCGGGACACGTGCATCTGCGAGATGCCGAGCCGTTCGCCGATCTCGGTCTGGGTGAGGTTGCCGTAGAAGCGCATGACCAGGATGCGCTGCTCGCGCTCGGGCAGCTCCTCCCAATGCTTGTTGACGGCTTCCATGTCGATGGTGTGGGCGACCTCGGGGTCGTCCTCGCCGAGCATGTCGGCGAGCAGGGCGGGGTCGTCCCGGTCGGACATCGGGGCGTCGAGCGAGTACGTACTGAACACCAGGTCCGCCTGGCGCGCTTCCCGCATGTCGTCCGGGCTGACTCCCAGCCGTTCGGCCAGTTCGGCCTCTTCCGGCATCCGGCCAAGCTGCTGGGTGAGTTCCTCGGTGGCCTTGCGCAGCTCGAGCAGGAGTTCCTGGGCGGACCGACGGACGTGGATCTGCCACCGCTTGTCCCGGAAGTGCCGCTTGATCTCGCCGCTGACGCAGGGTTGCGCGTACGCCGAGAGGCTGTCGCCGACCTCGGGGTCGTAGTTGTTTATCGCCTTGAGCAAGCCGACGTAGCCGACCTGCATGAGATCTTCCGTGGGTTCGGGGCTGCCGCGGTACTGCCTGACGCACGACCGGACCAGCTTGTCGTAGCGGTCCACGAGTATCTCGCAGGCGGCGGCCCGCAGCTCGCTGTCCCTCGGCAGCCCTTTGAGCTTGCCGAGCAGGGCGTTGTCGGACAGCTCTTTCAGCTCCGCACGTGACCCTGGGTGGATGCCGGTATCAGGGGCGGTGCCGAGGGCCGTGGCGTCGTCGGCGGTGCGTGCCGCCGGCTCGCGGAGGGTTCCCCTCGTCAAGATGGCCTCCCTAAGGACCCTGGGAATTACGGACGAGTAGGGTGTGCCCGGCCCGAGGCGAATAAACGTAAAGTGATGTGATGCTCGTCACATCAAACCGCTTAACGGGTTGACAAATCGTTACCGCTGGCCCATCCTCGACCGCCCTGGAGCGCCTCCCGTGTCATCCTTCGGCTGAAGCCTTCAAGCCCGGAAAAACTTGCCGATCCCCGGTGTAGGCGGTGAGCCGGGGGGCAGCGAAGTGGTCGCTGCCAGCACAGCGCGGCAACCAGCCAGCCGCCCGGGCGGTAGTGGCCGCATAGGCATCGACATGACACCACTGCGACCCATGCGAGGACACGCGATGAGTGCGACTGGGAGCGCCATGGACTGGCGGTCTGCAGGAGCTTGCCTGTCCGCGGACCCAGATCTCTTCTTCCCGATCTCGTCGGTCGGGCCGGCCGAGCGGCAGATCGCGCGGGCCAAGCAGATCTGCGCCGGATGCGGAGTACGGCGTGAGTGCCTGGAGTTCGCGCTCAGCCACAACCCGATCTACGGCATCTGGGGCGGTACTACCGCGGAGGACCGGCAGCGGGAACGTCGCCGCAAGCGCCGCGCGGCCGCCGCCGCCCGGCGCAGAGTCGCCGCCTGACCCGCCGCCGCTGACAGCCGGGTCTCAGTCGCCGGGATCTAACCGGTGGCTGAGCCAGCGCTCCATGCACGCGAGCAGCTCGTCGGTGTCGACGGGCTTGGTGACGTAGTCGCTAGCGCCGGCCGCGATGCTCTTTTCCCGGTCGCCGGGCATGGCCCGAGCCGTCACCGCAATGATGGGCAGGGTCGCGAAGGCGGGCATCTGCCTGACCTCGTTCATCGTCGTGTAGCCGTCGAGCTCCGGCATCATCACGTCCATCAGGATGAGGTCGGTGTCCTCGGCGCTGAGCAATGCCTCGATGCCCTTGCGTCCGTCGGCCGCCTGGGTCACGGTCATCCCGTGCAGCTCGAGCGTGCTGGTAATGGCGAATACGTTGCGCGGGTCGTCGTCGATCACCAGGACCCGTCGGCCGCGCAGCGCCTCGTGCCCTTCGGCCTGCGCCGCGACCCGCGTTCCGGCCGCCGCCGCGGTCGGCTCGCTGATCAGCGCGGGCACCTGATCGGGCTGGGCTGCGGATAGGTGCAGCGTGATCCGCTCGCGCAACTCGTCGAGCGAGGGCAGCAGCTCGAGCGGCTGGGCTCCGAAGCGCAGCCGGGCCAGCCTGGCCTGCGCACTGTCGATCTTGTCCCTGGTATGCGCGAGCACCGGGACGTCCCGCAGCCCTGGCTCCTCCTGGAGCAGCTCGAGGAAGGCGAACGCGGACGCGTCCTCCTGGCCCAGGTCGAGCACCACGCACTGGTGCGGAGCCGAGCTGAGGGCCTCGATGCCCTGCTCTGGACTGACCGCCGTGGCCACGTGCACCGGCCCGTGCATGCCGGTCAGGTCCGATACCGCGCTGTGGGCGAGCAGCGTCAGCAGGCCGCCGCGCGCGCCCTCGAGGACCAGCAGGCGCCGGCCGCCCGCCGCGGTCTCGTCAGGCACGGCCGGCTGCAGCTGCAGGGCCTCGGAGGCCCGGGCGTGCGCCTCGCCGTTGTGCCCGGAGCCGTTGCTTCCGGGGTTCACCGCGTCGGCCATGGCGCCGGGCAGCTCACACGGCAGGTACAAGGTGAAGGTGCTGCCGCGGCCGAGCTCGCTTTCCGCGGCGATTTCCCCGCCGAGCAGGGCACCGACCTCGCGGGCGATCGACAGGCCGAGACCGGTCCCGCCGTACCTCCGGCTGAGCGTGCCGTCGCCCTGCTGGAACGCGCCGAAGATCGTGGTGAGGTTATCCGGCGCGATGCCGATACCGGTGTCGGCCACCGAGAACGCCAGCATCTCACCGCCGTCGGGAGCGCGCCCGTCAGCCCGGGCCACGCGCAGCAGCACGTGCCCGCGATCGGTGAACTTGACCGCGTTCGCCAGAAGGTTGCCGAGCACCTGACGGAGCCGCTGCCGGTCGGTGAGCAGCTCACCCGGCGCCTCGATGTCCGCCTCGACCGAGAAGTCCAGCCCCTTCTCCGCGGTGAGCGGCTGGAACGTGGCCTGGATATCCTCCAGCAGCGTGCTGAGAGGGAACCGCTCGGCGTGGATGTCCATCCGGCCCACCTCGACCTTGGACAGGTCCAGGATGTCGTTGATGAGCTGCAGCAGGTCCGAACCGGCCGAGTGAATGACGTTGGCGTACTCGACCTGCTTGGCGGTGAGGTTCCGGCCCGGGTTTTGCGCCAGCAGCCGGGCCAGGATGAGCAGGCTGTTCAGCGGCGTGCGCAGTTCATGCGACATGTTCGCGAGGAATTGCGACTTGTACTTCGAGGCCAGCGCCAGCTGCCGGGCGCGCTCCTCGATCTCCTGCCGGGCCTGCTCGATCTCGGCGTTCTTGGTCTCGATGTCACGGTTCTGCGCGGCCAGCAGCGCCGCCTTGTCTTCCAGCTCGGCGTTGGACCGCTGCAGCTCGACCTGCTGGTCCTGCAGCTCCTCCGACCGCGCCTGGAGTTCGGAGGCGAGCCGCTGCGACTCATCGAGCAGCGCGTCGGTGCGCGCGTTCGCGATGATCGTGTTGAAGTTGACGCCGAGGGTCTCGGTCAGCTGCTCGAGGAAGTCGGTCTGCACCGGGCTGAACGAGGTGAACGAGGCCAGCTCGATGACGCCGAGCACCTGGTCCTCGAACAGGATCGGCAGCACAGCCAGGTTCGCCGGCGGCGCCTCGCCGAGCCCGGAAGAGATCTTCACATAGCCCTCGGGCAGGTCGGCGACCACAATGGAGCGCTTGCTCCTCGCCACCTGGCCGATCAGCGACTGGCCCAGCCGGTACTGGATCGGTGCGGCCTTGTCGGCACGCAGCCCGTAGCCGGCGATCAGCCGCAGCTGGGTATCGCCGTTGAGCCCCTCGGACAGGAAGAACGTGCCGTGCTGCGCGCCGACCAACGGGGCCAGCTCATCCATGATCAGCTCGGCCACCACGGCCAGGTCACGGTGACCTTGCATCATGCCGGCGATCCGGGCCAGATTGGTCTTCAGCCAGTCCTGCTGCTGATTGGCCCGGATGGTCTCGCGGAGCGACTGGACCATCGCGTTGATGTTGTCCTTCAGCTCGGCGACCTCGCCCTGCGCCTCCACCGAGATGGACCTGGTCAGGTCGCCCGAGGCGACCGCGCTGGTCACCTCGGCGATCGCGCGAACCTGCCTGGTCAGGTTCCCGGCCAGCTCGTTCACGTTCTCGGTCAGCCGCTTCCAGGTGCCGGACACGCCCTCGACCTCGGCCTGGCCGCCCAGCCGGCCCTCGCTGCCGACCTCGCGGGCCACCCGGGTGACCTCGGCGGCGAACGCGGACAGCTGGTCGACCATGGTGTTGATGGTGGTTTTCAGCTCGAGGATCTCGCCGCGCGCGTCGACGTCGATCTTCTTGGACAGGTCGCCCTGCGCGACGGCGGTGGTGACCTGGGCGATGTTGCGCACCTGGCTGGTCAGGTTCTGCGCCATGAAGTTGACGTTGTTGGTCAGGTCCTTCCAGGTGCCGGCCACGCCCTTGACGTCCGCCTGGCCGCCCAGCCGGCCCTCGGTGCCCACCTCGCGGGCCACCCGGGTCACCTCGTCGGCGAACGCGGACAGCGTGCCGACCATCCGGTTGATCGTCGCCGCCAGCGCGGCGACCTCGCCCATCGCCTCGACCGTGATCTGCTGGCTCAGGTCGCCGCGCTCGACCGCCGTGGCCACCTGGGCGATGGACCGCACCTGCCCGGTCAGGTTGGACGCCATCACGTTGACGTTGTTGGTCAGGTCCTTCCAGGTACCGGACACGCCGCGGACGACGGCCTGGCCGCCGAGCTTGCCCTCGGTGCCGACCTCGCGGGCCACCCGGGTCACCTCGTCGGCGAACGCGGACAGCTGGTCGACCATCGTGTTGATGGTCTCCTTCAGTTCCAGGATCTCGCCGCGCGCGTCAACCCGGATCTTCTGAGTCAGGTCGCCCTTGGCTACCGCCGTGGTCACCTCGGCGATCGACCGCACCTGCCCGGTCAGGTTGGCCGCCATGAAGTTGACGTTGTCGGTCAGGTCCTTCCAGGTACCGGAGACGCCCTTGACGTCCGCTTGGCCGCCCAGCAGGCCCTCGGTGCCCACCTCGCGGGCCACCCGGGTCACCTCGTCGGCGAACGACGACAGCTGGTCGACCATCGTGTTCAGCGTGGACTTGAGCTCCAGGATCTCGCCGCGCGCGTCGACGTCGATCTTCTGGCTCAGGTCGCCTCGAGCTACAGCGGTCGCTATCTGGGCGATGTTGCGCACCTGGCCGGTGAGGTTGCCGGCCATCGCGTTCACCGACTCGGTCAGGTCCTTCCAGGTGCCGGACACGCCGGGGACGTGCGCTTGGCCGCCGAGCTTGCCCTCGGTGCCGACCTCGCGGGCCACCCGGGTCACCTCGGAGGTAAACAGGTCGAGCTGCTCCGCCATCCCGTTGAAGACGGTAGCGATCTCGTCCATCAGGGGGTCGCCCGTCTTGGCCAGGCGGGTACTGAAGTCGCCGCCTCGCACCGCGGTCAGGCCTGCGAGCAGCTGCTCGAGGCCCGACTCGTCAAGCCGCGGACCGGACTGGACCGTATCAGTCACCAAGCACTCCCATCAGCTGCGCCGCCGCGCGCAGACGCGCGTTCGGCACGGTCGTGCGATCTTCTACCGATGGTAGACCGGAAGTAACTATCATGTGCCGGACACAGGTTTAGCAGCGCAAGGGCACCAAACGCCCGCCTGCTTCGCGGGGGGAAGCAGGTGATGGAATGGGAGGCGGGTGATCGTGGCGGGCCGCGACGACGACATGCTGCGCTTGATCTCCGTCATCGACCGCCAGCGCCGTGAGCTCGACCGCATCCGGGCCTCGGTCGCCGCGGAGTCCGTCGTCGCGATGGCCAGGGGCGCGCTGATGGAACGTCTCGGCCTGTCCTCGGCCGACGCCGCGGCCCAGCTCGCCGAGCTGTCCGCGGCCACCGCGATGCCGCCGGCCGAGATGGCCGCCGCGGTCCTAGCCGAACCGGGCAGCGACATTCCGCCAGGAAGCCAGGCCCAGCCCGCCGAGCCCGGCGAGCCCGGCGAGCCCGGCGGGGCTGCCGGGGCCGTCCCGGCCCAGGCCGGGGCCGTCCCGGCCCAGGCGGGGCCCGTGCCGCTGCTGGCCCAGGTGGCCGCCGAGCTGGCCGCCGACGGCGCCGAGCTGGCCGGCACGCTGGCCACGCAGATCATGGAACCGCTCGGCGCGGCCGCGGTGATGATCTGGCTCCTCGAGGCCGACGGGACGCTCGTGCTGCTCGGCGAGCAGGGCCTGTCCTGCAGCGAGGCCGGCCGGTGGCGGTACGTCCCGCCGCAGCTGGACTGCCCGGCCCAGCGGATCGCCCACGCTGCCGCCGACCTGTGGTGGACCTCCGGCCGCGAGAAGGGCGACCAGGTCCCGGTGGCCGGAGTTCCGGACGGTGCCCGGGCGGTGCTCGCGTTGCGCGAGCGCAGCGGGGAGCTGCTCGGCGTGCTGGAGGTCAGCTGGCCGGGATCCCAGGCCTTCAGCCCCGAGGTCCGCCAGCATCTGTCCTCGCTGGCGGCCGGCTGCGCCCGGGTGGTCGCGACCCGCCTGGCCCACGGCGACCTGGCCGCCGCGCACCCGAAGCAGGCGGTGTACACGCTGCTCGACGACCTGGCCGAGTCGGTGCTCGTGGTCCGGGCCATCAGGGACGCCGAAGGCGGGCTGACCGACTTCAGCACCGAGCACGTCAGCCCGGCGTTTCGCGACCCGTCCGGCCGAACGGACCTCGACCTGTCCAGGCTCACTTTGCTCGAGGCCTATCCGGCCAGCGTGGCGGGCTCGGGCCTGTTCGCCCGAGCCCGCGAGGTCCTGGCGGACGGGGTGACCCGGTACGTCCCCGGCCCGCTGCGCGAATCACTGGCCAGCGGGCTGCCGCTCAACGAGGCCGAGCCCGGTGACCAGGCCCTGACCGATCTGCGCGTGGCCAGGTTCTTTGACGGCGTGATCTTCACCTGGCACCGGGACCCGTCGGCGGACGGCCTGGCCGCGGTCCTAGACCACGCGCAGCGGCTCGGCCGCCTCGGCGGCTGGGAAGAGGACCTGGTCACCGGCGCGGTGCGGTGGACTGACTCGGCGTTCGGCCTCTTCGGCCTGACACCGCGCCCGGGTGCGGAGATTCCGCTGGCCGATCTGCACAGCTATGTGATGGCGGCCGACAAGCCGGTGGTGAAGCGCTTCCGGCAGCGGCTGCCTGAGCAGCGGGACGGGCTCACCACGACCTTCCGGGTGGTTCACCCCGACGACCGGAGCATCCGCCAGATCCGTGTCTTCGCCGAGCCCGTCATCGATACGGCCGGCGCGGTGGTGGCGCTGCGCGGAGCCTTCCAGGACATCTCGGCGCAGTACCACACGCAGGTCGCCCTGGCCGCGACCCGCGACCAGCTCGCCGACACCGAGCAGCGCGTGGCCGAGGAGCACCTGCTGGCGCTGCGGCTGCAGCAGGCCATCATGCCGCCGGACGAGCAGCCGGTCGAAGCGGCCGGTATCGACGTCGCAGTCCGCTACCGGCCGGTCGGCGAGGGGCATCTGGTCGGCGGTGACTGGTATGACGCGCTGCTGCTGCCCAGTCAGGACGTGCTGCTGGTGGTCGGTGACGTGGCCGGGCACGGCATCGACGCGGTGACCGGGATGGTGGCGGCCCGCAACTCGCTGCGCGCCCTGGCCATCACCGGGGCCGGCCCGGCCGAACTGCTCCGGATGCTCAACGGGGTGATGTGCGAGCTCACCTCGGGGGTCGTCGGGACCGTCGTGTGCGGGCTCTACCACCCCGGTACTGGTGTGCTGCGCTGGGCCCGCGCCGGGCACCTGCCGCCGGTGCTGGTGCGCGGGGGGACCGCCTGCCAGCTGCCGCTGCCCGGCGGCGTGCTGCTCGGCATGGACCCGGACGCCAGCTACGAGGAAGCCACCCAGCCGCTGCAGCCGGGGGATACGTTGCTGCTGTTCACCGACGGCCTGATCGAACGGCGCGATGAGTCCATCGTCGATGTGCTCGGCGAGTTCGTCATGACCGTGGCCCCCGTCCCTGACGGGCAGGACGGGCCCGAGCCGACCGCCGCCGCGCAGGCCGACCGGATCCTCGCCGCCGCCGTTTCCGACACCGACGACGACGCCTGCCTGGTAGCGGTGCGCATCGCTGACCGGCCCGGCGCACGCGGCGATGTTTGATCGTCTTCTGTTCAGCAAGTTAAAGAGGCGTGAACGGCAGAGCCAGTGCCCCCGGCCACCCCAATGGCGCACGCCGCGGGCCCGATGTGATCGTTTTCGGCCAGATCGCCCGGGATCTGGTCCTCGTCGTCGGCACCATGCCCGGCGCCCGCCAGGCCGCCGACGTATACCAGCGCCGCGAACTGCTCGGCGGCAAGGGCGCCAACCAGGCCGTGGCCCTGGCCCAGCTGGGCATGCGGCCGGTCCTGGCGGGCGTGGTCGGCGAGGACCAGATCGGCCAGCGCCTGCTCACCCAGGCGCAGCACGACCGGGTGGACACCTCCGCCGTGATACGCCGTTCGTGCGTCCGCACCGCGCTCATCGTGGACATCGTCGACGGCAGTGGCCAGTGGCGCTATCTGGAGGACATCCCGGCCGAGATGCTGCTCACCGAGGGTGACGTGCGAGCCTGTCGGCACCTGCTGCTGCCGGGCCGCTGGGTCAGCGTGCAGCTGCAGCAGCCGCCGGCCGCCACGCTGGCCGCCGCGGCCGCCGCGCACCAGGCCGGATGCGCGGTAGTCCTCGACGGCGCACCGCCCGAAAAGCACCGGGACGGCCTGCTCGCGGCGGCCGACGTGCTCCGCGCCGACGCCCGCGAGACCGAACTGCTGGCCGGTTCCGCCGTCAGCACCGCCGCCGAAGCCGAGAAGATCGCATCCGACCTGCTGAGCCAGGGACCTTCGCTGGTCGCGCTGGCTATCGAAGGCATCGGCAACCTGATCGCCTGGCCGGACGACCGCATCCTGCTGCCGCTGACCGATACCCAGGTGGTCGACACCACCGGCGCGGGCGACGCGTTCACCGCCGGGCTGATCACGGCCTTGGCCCGAGGCGGCGGCCCGCAGCGGGCCGCCCGGCTGGCGGCCGCCGCGGCCGGCGCCACGGTCGGTCACCCGGGCGGCAGGCCCGCGCTGTCGGCGACGGCGGTTCAGAGCCAGCTGAGCTTGCTGGCCGAGGGCACCCGTCGGTAGCCGGCCCAGCGCACCTTTCCTGTCGGCTCATGTTAGACACGGTAATGCGCGGGTAGCGCATCGGGGTCAGCAGCAGGAAAGGGCAGCCCATATGGAACGTTCAAGCACGCCCCCGCTCCCTCGTGATGAAGAGGAGCATTCGGTCGGTGAGCTGGTCAAGATGATGTCCGAGCAGGCATCGGTGCTCATCCGCGATGAGCTGAAGCTCGCCCAGCTGGAAATGACCAGCAAGGGCAAGCAGGCAGCCGTCGGCGCCGGGATGTTCGGGGCCAGCGGCCTGGTCGCTCTCTACGGTGTGGGGTGCCTGATCGCGTGCGCGATAATCGCCATGAGCGGCGTCGTGGCGGCCTGGCTGGCCGCGCTCATGGTTGGCGCGGCCTTGCTGGCCGCTGCGGGTATCGTCGCGCTGCTGGGCAGGCGGCGCATGCGCAAGGCCGCGCCTCCGCTGCCCGAGCAGGCCGTAGCCGACGTCAAGGCTGACGTGGAGGAGATCAGGGAAAGGGCACGCCGATGACGGGGCCGGAAACCGCACCGGAAATCCAGCAGGAGATCGAGCAGACCCGGGAGCGTCTCGGGCAGACCATCGAGCAACTGGCCGCCAAGGCCGACGTGAAGGCCAGGGCGCGGGCCAAGGCGGGCGAGATAAGGGCCAGAGCGCAAAACAAATCGGCCGAGCTGTCGAGCCGGGTCCGGCAGAGCCAGATGACGCAGTACCGCTGGCCACTAGCCGTGACGGCGACTGGCCTGCTGGCGATCGCAGCCGGACTGCTCTGGAGGCAATTGGAGAACTGACGGCGCCGAACCTCGCGGCACCCCCGGGAGCACGTGCTCCAGGCGCGGCCCCTGGTGTTGGTGCGTCCCCGAGACATTCTTGTGACTGCAGAGCTCCTTACCCCGCTGCCGCGGTCCGCCCGTTTATACGGCGTGGATGTCCCAGCCATGTTGTTCCAGCTGCATGAATGGGACATTCACATCGTATGCCGCGGTACGGACGATCCCAGAGTGACGGAAGTTGAAGTTACGGTCACGGGATTACCGATCGGACGGACGGACGGTCACGGGATTACCGATCGGACGGAGGAGCCAGGTCCTTGCGGCCGGTCAGGGCGAACCAGAGGACCAGGCCGAGGATGTCGGCGGGGGCGGCGGGAGTGCCGGGGATCAGCTGCAGCACGATCAGGGCCAGCCCGGCGCCGATCAGGCCGCGGATGGCCAGGCGCAGCGGGCGGCCGGAGCGGATCCGGGCCGGGACCTGGGTCAGGGCCAGCAGCGGTTGCCACGGCAGTACCGGCGGCGGCTCTTCGCCGGAAATCACCGGGATCGGAGCGGTGGCCGGCCCGTCGCCGGCCTGGTCGGCGAGGTCGGCGAGGTCGGCGTAGGCCTCGGAGCGGCCCCACGGCGTGCGCAGCTCGGCGTAAGCAGCGGAGGCTGCGGTGTACCGGGCCATGTCGCCGCCGTCGGGCCGGTCCGGGTGAGTGGCGGCCGCGATGGTCCGCCACGCGGCCCGGACCTGCTCATCGCTGAGGTCCGAGCGTTCGGGCAGGCCTAGTGCCTCGAACGGGTTCGGGGTCGTGGTCATCGGGGAGACTCGGGTCCGAAGATGTCATCCAGGCTGGCCAGCGACGGCCACGGGTCGGGGGCGGAGGCGGGTTCGCAGCGGGGCCCGGGCACCGGCGCGACCGGCGGCGCGACCGGCGGCGGGGGCAGCAGGCTGAGCGGGGAGGGCCGGGGCCGGGCGACCTGAACGAAGGTGGCCGCCCCGCGATGGATATAACATGCCTGGCCGACGTCCAGGCGGCGGACCAGGTCGGGATCGGCGGCCCAGGCGCGCTGCTCACGGGTGGTGCCCTCATCACCCCAAGCGCCGCCGATGATCCGGTGCGCCGTCTCCAGCACCCGTCGCTTCCCGGCCAGGGCGGCGAGCGGCTCGGGGTGAGGGGTGTTCAGGACGAAGACGCCGCCGTCGGCGGTGGCGGCGATCCGGTACCGCTCATCCTCGGTGGCCCCGAGGCCCTCCCAGGACTGGGCGGAGACCTGGACGCCGATGCCCAGCGACCGGCCCCGCTCGTACAGGTTGGACAGCGGCACCCGGCCGGAGACCGCGGAGTAGTCGTCGGCAGCCAGCAGCATGGCCCGCGGCTGGCTGTCCAGGCTGGTGGCGGTGTAGGCGGCCAGTTCGGTCAGCGCCATCGCCTGCGCCTCGGCTACGGACTGCTCCCGGGTGCCTTCCAGGATGCAGTACCAGGCGTCGGCCTCGGCCAGGCCGCCGGGGCCGTCCAGGGCGGGGCCGAGGCGACGCAGCAGGGTGGCGTAGCGGAGCTGGATGTCGGGCAGGTGCCGGGCCGCGGCCCGGGCGTGCTCGGCTTCAGCCAGGTGGCGGCCGTCGTTCCAGGCGCTGGCCAGCCAGGTGGCGTTCAGCCGGTCCAGGAACGCCTGCGTGCTCAGCGGCGGGCCGCACGGCGCCGTTACCGCCAGGGTGATCACGGCCTGCAGCACGTCGGCGTAGTAGGCGGCCGCGCCGGTGCCGGAGTCGATCATCTGGTAGAGCAGCACGGCCAGGTCGTTCGGCGGGATGTCCCACAGGCACAGCCGGGCCTCGTCCGGCCAGATGGCGACCCGGCGGGCGCCGGCGCCGTAGAGCAGGCGGCGGGTCCGGTCGGCCTTGCGGCGTGCGTCACGGCCGCCCTTGCAGTCCAGCACGACCAGCAGCGGCCGGTCCCCGCGCCCCGCCTGGGCCGCGGCCGTGCTGGCGGTGAACCACCCGGCCCACAGCCGGATCATCAAGTTGGTCTTCCCGCTGCCGGTCGAGCCGACGATGACCATGTGCCGCGTGCATGCCGCGGCCGGAAGGGTGAGCACGGGGCGCCAGCGGTGCCCGATGGCGCGGATGGTGCCTCCGATCGGGATATGCCCGCCCCGGGCCAGCAGCGGCACCGCGCCGGGCGCGGCGGCAAGACCCTTGGCCGTTCGGATCTGCCGTCTCCACTGGCGCCGGTCGAAGGCGATCGGTGCGGAGGCGCGGATGCCGCCGAGGCCGGTGGTGATGGCGTAGATCCGCCACGCCCAGATCAGCCCGGCCAGGGCCAGCCCGGCGGGCACCGCGACCGGGGCGAGCAGCGCGAAGGTGCGGGCTAGGCCCGCTACGGTGAGCTGGTCCCAGCCCATGCCCCAGGCCCGGCCCGGTTGCCGGGTGGCCAGGAAGCCGGGGTCGGATACTTCCAGGGCGGCCAGCCACGCCGCCATCACGATCAGCGTCCAGGCCGCGGCCCGGTAGAGCCGGACGGGCGGCCAGCCGCGCAGCCACGCCGCGGCGTACCCGGCGCCCGCCACCACGCTGACCGGCCAGGCCGCGACCGTGGCCACGGCCACCAGCAGCCACCTGGCCAGCTTGAAGCACTTGCGGAGCAGCCACAAGAACGTGACGAACTTCAGCCAGGTCCAGACGCTCATCGCGGCGGCTCCACGATGAACGGGCAGCCGGGAGCATATGCGGTCACAGTCATCCCCTGTCTTCCGCAGTAACAGAAGCCCCGGCTGCCCCGTGTGCTCACTGACGCACGGGATGTGACCATTGTTCCGCGTCCCGCGCCGCCGGGAAGGCCCGCACGTTAGCTGTAAGCGCATCGTCACAATTACCTTCCGTAACGCCTGCCGGGGCGCGGGCCGCTAGATCGGGGCTCCGGCAGGTATGAACCGGCCTCTCCTGGGCAGGCGGGCAGGACTCGTCCCGCTCCCCGCACCCGTGAGTACCCGGCTGGTCCGGCCGGGTTAGGTGTGGATCCGCCCGATCCGGGCAAGGCCATGATCGGGTCCCGCGGCGACGCCGCCGCGCGGCCGAAGGGAGGAAACCGTGGCGATCGCAACCATCAATCCCGCTACCGGGGAGACCGTCAAGACCTACGACGAGATGAGCGAGGCGGACGTCGAGCGGTGCCTGGCCGCGGCGGCGGCGATGCACGAACGCTACCGCCTGACTAGCTTCGCCGAACGGGCCGGGTGGATGCGCCAGGCCGCCACGATCCTGGACGACGAGCGGGACCAGATCGCGGCCATGATGACCACCGAGATGGGCAAGACGCTGGCCGCCGCGAAACAAGAAGTCGCCAAGTGCGCCACTGCCTGCCGGTACTACGCCGAGCACGCCGAACGGTTCCTGGCCGATGAGCCCTCTGACGCCGAAGCCGTCGGAGCCCACCGCGCCTACGTCCGCTACCAGCCGCTCGGTCCGGTGCTGGCCATCATGCCGTGGAACTTCCCGCTCTGGCAGGCGATGCGGTTCGCCGCCCCCGCGCTGATGGCGGGCAACGTGGGGCTGCTCAAGCACGCCTCGAACGTGCCGCAGACGGCGCTGTTCATGCAGGACCTGTTCGCCCGCGCCGGGTTCCCCGCAGGGACCTTCCAGACCCTGCTCGTCGGCTCCGCCCGGGTCGAGGCGATCCTGCGGGATCGCCGGGTGATGGCCGCGACGCTGACCGGCTCAGGTCCCGCCGGGTCGTCGGTGGCCGCGATCGCCGGGAGCGAGATCAAGAAGGTGGTGCTCGAGCTGGGCGGCAGCGACCCGTTCGTGGTCATGCCGTCCGCCGACCTGCCCCGCGCGGCCGAGGTCGCCGCGTTCGCGCGCCTCCTGAACAACGGCCAGTCGTGCATCGCGGCCAAGCGCTTCATCGTGCACGACGCGGTCTACGAAGAGTTCGAGCGGCTGTTCACCGAGCAGATGTCGGCCAAGACCGTCGGCGACCCGATGGCCGACGGCACCGACGTCGGCCCGCTCGCCTCCGAGCAGCAGCGGGACGACGTCGAGCACCTGGTCGCCGACGCGGTAGCCAAGGGTGCCCGCGCGCTGTGCGGCGGCGCAGCACCCGAGGGCCCCGGCTTCTACTACCCGCCGACCGTGCTGGCCGGGATCACCCCCGAGATGCGCGTGCACACCGAGGAGGTTTTCGGCCCCGTGGCCACCCTCTATCGCGTCCCGGACATCGATGCCGCGATCGAGCTGGCCAACGGGACGGAGTTCGGGCTCGGCGCCAACGCCTGGACCAATGACGAGGCCGAACGGGCCCGGTTCATCCGCGACCTCACCGCCGGAATGGTCTTCGTCAACGGCAACGTGACCTCGTACCCGCAGCTGCCGTTCGGCGGGGTCAAGAGCTCCGGCCACGGCCGGGAACTCTACGCCCAGGGCATCCGCGAGTTCTGCAACATCAAGTCGGTCTGGATCGCCGACCCCGGCCGCGGCTGACCGCCGCCCAGTACAGGCCCGGGCGACCCCCGGCCGTGGCCCGTGTTGCTCCTGCGTTCCTGGAAACTTTCGTGACCCGTGATGCTGGTAAGGCGCCCGGCCGCGTTCCAGTTGATAAGACGTGAATGTCCCAGCCATGTAGTTCCAGCTGCATGAATGGGACATCCACATCGAATGATCTGGTACGCGTGGTGCCAGAGTGACATACGTCCGGTTTCGCATCTGCGGGCCGCCGTGTCGCAGCGGCAAGCCGAACGGCACTGGCTCCTGCGGGCGAAAATGGGCCCGAGACAACCGAGAGCCCGGGAAGCTCGCGCTTCCCGGGCCTCAGCTAGGACGCCTGCGGGGGGGATACAGGCTTCCTGGTTCTATTTTTACGCCTTTTACGCGGCCTGCGTGACACGGTCATAGACAGCGATGGTCTCTCCCGCAATCCGGTCCCACGAATACCTGGACCGAACCCGGTCAGCCGCCGCCACCCCGTAGGCCTCGATCAGCATGGGGTGCGTGAGCAGCTGCCGGATCCGCTGGGCCAGCAGGACCGGCCGGTCCGGCGGGATGATGATGCCGGTGGTCCCGTCCACCACGGCGTCCATGTGACCGCCGACCGGGGGAGCGATGACCGGCGTGCCGCACGCCATCGCCTGCAGCGAAGTGGTGCCGGAAGGCGCGTACTGGCAGGTGCTGATGACCAGGTCGGCGGAGCGAAGCAGCGGCGGCATGGCGGCGTACTCCACCTCGCCGGTGAAGATCACCCGGTCGGTGATGCCCAGCGCGGCCGCGAACTTGGCCAGCTTGACGTAGTTGTCATCCTTGGGCAGCTTGGCCTCGGCCGGCCCGCCGACAACCAGCAGTTCGGCGCCGGGAATCTTGGTCAGCGCCCGGAATAGCGTCTCGAGCGGCTTGCGCTCGGTCAGGTCCGCCGCGGTGAGCAGCCGCGGCCGGCCGTTCCGCTTGGCTACCGGCCCCTCGGGGGTGAACAAGTCGGTGTCGACACCCCACGGCACGACGCGGATCGAGGAGCGGTGCACGCCCAGGCTGGTCAGGTCGGAGACCTCAGCGGAATTCGTCGCGACCACCGCGGTGGCGCTGCGGCCGATGGCTGGCTCGAGCCTGATCCGCGCGGCGGACGCGCCGTCCGCCGTGACCGCGCCGGACTGGCCTCGACCTGCGGTGGCCCGGCGCTCGCTGACGCCGAGGGAGCTGAATTCCTGCACGACCGGGATGCCGAGGTCGCGCGCGGCGGCCAGTGCGGCCAGGCCGCTCGTCCAGCGCAGCGCGTGCACGACATCCGGGCGGTCGCTCTGCCAGAGGCTGCGCAGCGGGCCGCTGAAGGCGGGCACCCGCTCGAGCAGGTCCGCGTCCCCGGGCTCGGTGGCGGCCTCGGCGACCGGGCCCGCGTCGATGTGCTCGACCCGGACCCCGGCGTGCAGCTGGGCCTGGTCGGGCAGGCCGGCCAGATTCTTCTGGGCGTAGACGGTCACCTGGTGACCCTGCCCGGCCAGCTTGCGGGTGAGCTCGCTGAGCCCGATGTCGTCACGGTCAGGGCCCGAGCCCGCGCGGGGGTGCAGCGGCGTGGCGTTCTGCGCTACTAGGGCGATCTTCATGGGAGCCTCTCTCGCTTCGAACCTCGTGACGGTGTTCGCTAGCGAGAGACGGAAAAGTGGTGCCCGATCTGCGCGCTCCGCGATACACCTATGTCGCGTTGAGCGTGCCTGCGTCGTAGGCACCACTGAGTAGGAGCATATCCCATCGGGTCGGAAGGTAAACCCGTTTCGGCCGACCAGCATCGCCGGTGGTACTGTTTCCGCAGGTAGAAAGGGTTCACCCGGCGGCGGCTTCGGCCACGCTGTCGAAGACGGGGATCAGCCGGTCGGCCGTTGTCAGCCGCAGGATCTTCGCCACCGCGGGCTGCGGGGACACCAGGGCCAGGACGCCGCCCTGCCGGTCCAACGAGCGGTTCACTCGCAGCAGCGCGTGCAGCGCCGAGGAGTCCATGAAGCGAAGCCCGGACAGGTCGATGATCAGCGTGCGCGGCTGCTGCGCCACCTCTTCGTCAAGCAGCCGCCGCAGCTCGTCCGTGTTGGTCACGTCGGCTTCGCCGGCGATCTCCACCAGCGTGTAAGCCTCGCCAGCGGACTCCCGGGCCGTCACGGAGGCCGTCAGCAGGTCCACGCCCTTGTTGTACCACAAGGCCGATGACGGCGAGAGGCGCCCGGCAGGCCCGAGACCGAGATCTGGTCAGGGGTCACCCGCCGACGCCGCGCAGCGGCAGGTTCATATGCAGCCGGATGGTCGTGCCGGTCTCACCCGACTCAATCTCGACCTGGTCGCAGACCTGGTTGACGATCCACAGCCCGTGCCCGCCCACGGCGTCGAGGGACGGCTCGCGCCGCCCGGCCATCGGGTCGGTGATGACCCCCTCGTCGTGGATCTGGCAGACGATCTCCTTCGCGTCGTACCAGATGTTCAGGCTGCCCGGGGACTTGGCGTGCTTGACCGTATTGGCCGCTACCTCGCTGACGGCCAGCGTGAGGTCGATAGCGCGGGCTTCGGTCAGCCCGGCCTGGATCGCGTACCGGTGCACGACGGCCCGGATCGCGGCCAGGTCAGTGGTGTAGTTGTACGACATCGGATCATCGGGGTCCGGCGAAGGCGACGGGGGCGCGGGACCGTCGCCGTCGGGCCGGGGAACCGGCTGACGGATCGGCGCCTCTTGTCCCGCGGGTTCGCGCCGCGCGGTCTTGCCATCCCTGGCCATCAGCAGACACGATACACCGGCCAGGGAAACCCTTCGCCGGGATCTGCCTGGCCATGTGGAATGCCCAATCCACCTGACATTCGATCGCGCGTTCACGTGTATCCGCCGTATACGGGGTAGACGTACAAACGTTCCGCGTCCGCAGCTCTTCGGAAAGGCAGGAGCTGCCCGTCTTTCGGAGGTAAGAATGCGAGTCGGAGGGCTCGTCTTGCTGATATGGCTGGTTATCGGAGCAATAGCCGCGGGGCAGCGCGGATATTACGGCTCGGCGCCGGCAAACTGTGCCCACGCCGGCTCGATCGTCGCCACGGTCGCGGCCGGACCGCTCAACTACGTGGGCGTGAACCCCAAAGTTTCCTGCCATCTGCCTTCCCCGAGCAGCTGAACCCCAGGAGCACCATATTCAGGTTGAGATTTCCTTTCGGTAAATTCCGGTGAATACCACGTGGCGTCGCGGCGCGAGTGCGCTGCGGCGCCACGCGTATATGCGGAAAGGGCCGTGCGCTGGCCGGCCCCGTGGCCGGCCAGCAGCACGGCTTGGCACGGACCGCGGACACCGCCCTGGCCAGCGGTCCGGCCAGTCTCCAGCTACCCCTGCTTGTGGGCCGGAAACCCGCTCTTGGTGTCGGTGAGGTCACAGCTGCCGTCGTCCTTTCGCGGGCTGATCAAGCCGCGCCGAGCCGGACCTCGATGCTGCGCGGCCCGAGGCGGTCCAGCGAGTGCTCCCAGGTACGGTCCGGCCAGTGGTAGACGGCGACCCCGTCGGCGGGCCGGTACTCGGCGGTGTACAAGGTGCCGAAGCCCTCGCCGAACCGGGTGGCGTACAGCGGCGGACGCAGGCACTCCGCCACCACGTCGGCCGCGCCGCTGCCCGCGTCCAGCAGCATCTGCAGGTGCTGCTGCCGCTCGACGGTCCGGATCGCGCGGCGTACGGCGCCCACTCCACCTGGCCCTGGGGGTTGGTGGCCGCCGCCTGGCTGGTGACACGGGCCTGCCGGTCCGGAGCCAGGTAGGGCCAGCGTGCGCATGGCCTCCTCGGTGGACCCGCAGGTCTCCAGCACGTAGCGGATCACCAGCGGGATCCCGAAGCCCTCGCCGACCTGCGGGCGGCCGCCGAAGGCGAGCGAGACGGCGAGGCCGGCGTCGTTGACGCCGGCCGCAGCCCATTGCGGTGAGCCGTGGGTGCATGGTTCGCCCGGCGGAGGGTAGCTCGGCTGGATGCTACTCGGGGTCCTTGACATCGGCTCGAACTCGGCTCAGTTGCAGGTCTTCGAGGCCCGTCCTGGTGCGCCGCCACTGCCCACGCACGCGGTGAAAGCGCCAACCCTGCTCGGTGAGGCGTTCGGCCCGGACGGCGCCATCGAGCCGCCCGGGGTCGACCGCGTCGTCGGGGCGGTGAACCAGGCCATGGCCGCCGCCCGCCGGTTCGGAGTGCAGCAGCTCTACGTGTTCACCACCTCGGCCGTGCGCGACGCCGCCAACCGCGATGAGGTCCTGGACCGGGTGGAGGCCGAGGCCGGCGTCAGACCGCAGTACCTCAGCGGGGAGGACGAGGCCCGGCTCACGTACCTGGCCGTCCACCAGTGGTATGGCTGGTCGGCGGGTCGGCTGCTGATCCTCGACATCGGCGGCGGCTCAATGGAGATCGTCCTCGGCCGGGACGCCGAGCCCGAGCTCGCCATGTCGCTTCCACTCGGCGCGGGACGGCTGACCCGCGATTTCCTGCCCGACGACCCACCCAGCCGCGACCAGCTGAAGGCGCTGCGCAGGCACGTGAACGCCACCCTGCGGGAAGTCGCCGACCGGCTGCTCTGGGAGGGGGCGGCCGAACGGGCTATTGGCACATCGAAGACGTTCAAGCAGCTCGCCCGGCTTTCCGGCGCGCCTCCCCAGCGGAAGGGGCCCTTCGTCCGCCGGTCCGTCACCGCCGAGGACCTGGAGGCCTGGATCCCGCGGCTCGCTGCCCTTCGCGCCGGGGAACGGGCCAAGCTGAAGGGAGTGTCGAGGCCCCGCAGCCGGCAGATCACCGCCGGGGCGCTGGTCGCCAGGGCCAGCATGAAGGCCCTGAACGTCGATTGCGTTGACGTGTGCCCCTGGTCGCTGCGAGAGGGAATCCTGCTGCACTACTTGCAGAACACGTTCAACCAGTCCTTCGACCTCCCCCTGCGCCCGCTCAACGGCTCCAGCTACGACACGGATGTGTCAGGCGCGCCGGGCAGCAGGCTCGTCAAGCTCGTCACATCGTCCGGCGAGGCCTGACCGGAGCCTGTCCGGGCGCTGGGCCGACAGCCCTGGGCTGCCTTCCTGCACGTGAGTTCGGTCAACATCCTCGTCGGCGTTCCGGTTCTCGTGGTCTGGGGCGCCATCTGGCTTCGCCACCTGGATCGTCCTCGGCTTGGCCGCCATCGGCGGGCGCTTGCCCCGATCATCCGCTAGCCTCGGCCCGCGCTCAGTCCCCCGCTATGACCCTGCTCACCTCGTCCAGCCCGCTGTACTCGCGCTCCGGCATGCCCCGGAGCGAGTCCAGCGCCTCATCGTCGGCCAGGTTGCTCCGGGCCTGATCCATGAGCTGCTGCTTGGTGGCCGGGTAGCGGATGCCGCGGAGGAACCTGTACACCTTAACGAAGTCAGCCAGCCCCATCGTGAACTCCTTCCATGGCCCGGTGGCCTCGGGAACCCGGGAGTTCCCTCTGAACGCAGAGCGCCTTCCCGCTTACCAGGGGCTCAAACGGCCACGCTGCTTTATACCGCCTGCGAAGTCTCGTTGAGACTTGGCAGGCTCCGCTCCGTCTCAAGGTTGGGTGCTGCCGCGGCGGGTCCGGCGGGCCGAGCAGCGCCGGAATAACCCCGGGAGCAGTTTAGCGACGGGCCGTACTGGTAGACAGCTGCTGTCGGCTGCGCAGGCTGGGTGGGTCGATAAGCAAACTGAAGCGGCGAAACTGGCGCCGCGGCGTCGTGGAGGCGGTTATGACGGACAGTCGCTCAGGCTCCCGGATTCCTGCTGACGCGGCCGACGTCCTCGGCTACCGCTTGTCCCCGACGAGCCTTTCGGTGGCTGATGGCTGTTGATCCTCCCGACGAATCGACTCGATCGAGCGGTGGTAACGGTCGGGTCAATCAGGGGTGGCCGGAACCGGCGGACGCCAGCGGGACGCCGATCGTTGATGTGCGGTTCGATTCCGGCGGGCTCGCTATGCTGCGGGTCCAGCTGCGGGCTTGCGTCCTCCAGGCAGGGCTGCCCGACGACCGGGTTGTCAACGTGGTCCTGGCCGTCCACGAGCTGGCCGCGAACGCCGTCCGCCATGGCGGCGGGTCGGGGCGGCTTCGGGTATGGAATGGCGCCGGAACACTGCAGTGCCAGGTTGACGACGACGGTGACCACAGGAAAACTGTGACTGCCGCGCCGGTGACCACTTCGGTGAACTCACTGCCCTGCGAGCCTGGTCACGGTTTGTGGGTCGTGCAGCAGGTAGCCGATCGAATGCAATCGTTGTCCGGCTCCCGCGGAACTAGCGTCATGATTACGTTTGACTACACACGCTGACGTGGCGGACTGATACCAACGATAGCCGCCCGGACATGAAAACGAATATCAGCCACTCCGGCACCGTCCGTACCAAAACATACGGTGTGGATGTCCCATTCATGCAGCTGGAGCGACATGGCTGGGACATTCACGCCTTATAAATCTGGTGGCGCCTCATAAAACGGGCGGCGGAGCAGCCGGGGACGCGCTTCGCCGGGCCCGGGTCAACTCGAGCCGGTCAGCAACGTCTCAGCAGGCCGCACCCGGCCGGACCAGGCCGCCCTCGTAAGCGAACACCACGGCCTGCACGCGGTCGCCGTCATTGTCGCGTTCCGTACCCGCGCTCTGCCGCGCTGCGAGCATCACCAGGGGCGACAGGCCCTGCGGCAGGTTGTTCCCCGGTCATCGCGCCGCCTCCGATGAGTCGGCCTTGTCCCTGATTTCCTGCCAGCTAGTCACCGCCGCCGCCTAGCCGGCCTGCGAGCGGATACGCGACTCCGGATAGCCGATAAGCGAAATTCAGGTGTACGCGGGGCTGCCCTGGGTAGGCCGGCCAGACGATAGATAGAGAGAAAACGAGGGGAACGCTCACGTCGCGCAGCCCGTGCCATCACCCCCGGCCAGGCTCCTCGAGTGACAGGACCGCCAGTAAGGAGGCAATGACATGCCGAGATCCCGCCGGCGTGGCCCAGCGCAAGCCGGCGAACTGCCAGGAACCCTGAAGCGCTCGTCGAAGGAAGCGCAGGAAACGTTCACGAAGGCGCACGAAAGCGCCGTACAAGCCTACGGGGAAGGCGACGAGGCGGACCGGGCCACCTACGCCGAATTCAAGCGGAAGTTCGAGAAACGCGGCGACCACTGGGTTCCCCGGCAGGCGCCCGCCCCGGAGACCTAGCTCTCGCTTCAGCCCCGGTGCCTCTGGCCGTTCACTGACCGAACCAAACGTGGAGGCCGGACAAGACGAAGGTCCCCTCCGTGTATGAGACGGAGGAGACCTTGCCTGTCCCGCCGGGGCCGGGTATCCGCGTGAACCGCCGGCTTACCGCCGCTTCCCGCGTCCCGGAGTAACCTCCGGATGATGCCTGTTTCCAAACGGTAAAAGCATTCTTACTGGCCCTGTGGGATGCCCGCAAGGTTCCGCGGGCGTTCATTTTCGGTTTTTTCGCCGTCCACATTTCCGTCCACAGAGGATGGCGGGTTATCCGCATATAGCAGCGGATGTCCACTGGTCTATGCACAGTCCATCCACAGGTTCCGTGGATAACTCCGGAAATGCCGTCGCGCGCCTTCCGGCCCTGTTGTCGCGTCACACGTCACAGGGCCTTTCAGCGCGCTTCAATCCCGCCAGCACCGCCAGGCTCATAAGCGCTTTAGCGTTCGCCTAGCCGGCCGCCACCGCTAGCGCGCCTGGGCAGACCGGGCCGCCGAACCGCCCGGGTGAGCGCCGCATGTGCACGGCTGCGGCGCGCGCTCGCAAATACCGGTGATCACGATATCCAGGACGGCCTCGAAGATATCGTCGTCGGTGGCCAGCGGGAGTTCATCGCGCACCCGCCAGATGTGCGGGTACTCGTCGTTGCCGACCGCCCGGTAGGCCTGGGTCCACGTGGCCCGGTCGACGGTCTGCAGCGGCTCGGGCAGAGCCAGCAGCGCGGCCTCGCCGCCGCAGAAGCCGAGCGCGAAGTCGCCGAGCGCCCGGTAGACCACGGCGGCCTCGAACCCTTCGAAGCCTGCCGCCATCACCGCGCCGAGGAGCCGGTCCACGACCCGCATCTCCGCCGGGCCCCCGGTCGTCCGGAACGAGGAGAGCGACGCGGCCGCCGGATGCGCGAGATAGGTCCGGCGTTGCCGCCGGATCATGTCGATGAGCGTCTCCACCCAGCAGTCGTGGGCCGGCAGGCCGTCCATAGCCTCCTCGATCAGCCGGTCGGCGATCGCCAGGACCAGGTCGTCCTTGCTGGCGAAGTGCCGGTAGACCGCGGTCGGGTCGGCGCCTAGCGCGCGGCCCAGGTTCGGCATGCTGAAACCGGCCACGCCCTGGGCGTCCAGCAGCCGCAGGCTCTCCGTCACGATCAATTCGGGCGTCAGCGTTCCCCGCCGCAGCCCGCCCCGCCTTGGCCGGCGAGCTGGTGTCGTTGCCATGGTCGTCCAACCTCTGCCGTGGGGCCGGGCGGCGCATCCGTTACCCGGCCGCGATCGTCCCGCGCCTGCGCGGACATTTGCCCAAGATTTTGTCATAGCTATTGACAAAGCTCTAGACACATAGTTACGTTCCCGGCATCCGATCCCCGTGGAGGGAGCAGGCGGTCGTGGCCGGTGAAGAGATCATCTTCCGGAACGGCGCCGTATTCGACGGCCGCGTGTTCCTGCCCGAAGGCACCTGCGTGCGGGTCGGCGGCGGCACCATCACCGCGGTCGGGCCGGCCAGCGAGGTCGCCGGGCCAGGCGGGCCGAGCGGCCTGGCCGGCGTGAACGTGATGGACCTCGAGGGCGGCACCCTGCTACCCGGGTTCACCGACGCCCACGTTCATCCGGTGTACGCGGGCGACCAGCTGCGCCGCTGCAACCTCCGGGAGGGCCAGACGGCCCAGGATTACCTGGACATCATCGCCGCCTACGCGGCGGCCCATCCGGACGCCGGCTGGATCACCGGCGGCGGATGGGGCATGGACGCGTTCCCCGGCGGGCTGCCCCGGCGCGAGCCGCTGGACGCGGCGACCGGGGGCAGGCCCGCGTTCTTTCCCAACCGGGACGGGCACGGCGCCTGGGTCAACACCGCGGCGCTGCGGGCGGCCGGCATCGACGCCGCGACTCCCGACCCGGCCGACGGCCGGATCGAGCGGGACGCGGACGGCGAGCCGACCGGGGCGCTGCAGGAGGGCGCCGCGGACCTGGTATCCCGGCTGCTGCCGGAAACCAGCGACGCTGACTGGGACGCGGCCTTGACCACCGCGCAGGACTACCTGCTGTCGCTGGGGGTCACCGGCTGGCAGGACGCGATCATCGGCAGCTTCGACGGCGCGCGTGACAACCTGCTGGTGTACCTGCGCGCCGCCGAGGCCGGGCTGGCCGTCAACGTGACCGGCGCGTTGTGGTGGGACCGGGAGCGGGGCCTGGACCAGCTCCCCGACCTGCTGCACCGGCGCGAGACGGCACAGGCCGATGGGGCCGAACGGGCCGATGGGTCCGGGCGCTTCCGCGCCACCAGCGTGAAGATGATGCTGGACGGGGTGGCCGAGACCCACACCGCGGCGATGCTGGAGCCATATCTGGACGCCGACGGCTGCGCCACCGAGCACACCGGGCTGGATTTCATCGACCCGGCCGAGCTGCCCCGGTTCGTCACCGCGCTGGATCACGAAGGCTTCCAGGTTCACTTCCACGCCCTCGGCGACCGAGCGGTCCGCAACGCGCTGGACGCGATCGAGGCGGCGCGGGCTGCGAACAGGGCGAGCGGCCCGCGGCATCACCTGGCCCACCTGCAGCTGGTGCACCCCGATGACATCCCCAGGTTCGCGGCGCTGTCGGCGACCGCGAACATCCAGGCGCTGTGGGCCACGCACGAGCCGCAGATGGACGTGCTCACGATCCCGTTCCTGGGCGAGCGGCGGGCCGGCTGGCAGTACCCGTTCGGGTCGCTGCACGCCGCCGGGGCAGCGCTGGCGGCCGGCAGCGACTGGTCGGTCAGCAGCCCGAACCCCCTCTGGGCCGCGCACGTCGCGGTCAACCGCTCGCTGCCGCCCGGCGCCGCAGGCGGCAGCGGCGACCCGTTCCTGCCCGGGCAGGCCCTCGACCTGCCCACCTTCCTCGCCGCCTACACCTCGGGCAGCGCGAGGGTCAACGGCTTCGGCCAGACGACCGGCGCCATCCGCGCGGGCCTTGATGCCGATTTCGCCGTGGTCGACGCCGACCTCGGTCACATCCCGGCCGCTGAGATCGGCACTGCGGCCGTCATCGCGACATGGATCCGCGGAAGGCCGGTCTACCAGCGGAGCTGAGACGAAGGAGGAGCCATGGCCGTACGATCGCGCAGGCGGATGGCCCTGGTGGCAGTGGCCGCGTTGTGCCTGGCCGTGCCGGCTTGCGGCCGGTCGGTGTCCAGCACCCAGGGGTCAGGGTCGGGCATCGTGTCACCGACCAAGGGCCTGGTGGCGACCACCCCGGCGGGAAGCAAGCCGGTGCAGTCGGTGGTGTGGGCGGTTTACCGGGATGTCAACTCGCTGGATCCCATCTTCGCGTTTGACTACCCGGAGAACACGGCCGATTCGCTGATGTGCGAGTCGCTGCTGCTCCAGGCACCGGGCGGCGCGCTGCGGCCCGGCCTGGCCACCGTTTCGACCCCCTCCCCGACCACCATGGTGTTCACGCTGCGGCCGGGGGTCAAGTTCTGGGACGGTAACCCGGTGACACCCGCCGACGTGGTGTACAGCCTGGACCGGAACACCGACCCCAAGCTCGGCGGGTTCTACGGAGCCGTGTTCAGCCGGGTGAGCTCCATCGCGGCCACCGGCTCGAACCAGGTGACGATCACCCTCAAGCAGCCGGACTACTGGCTGGAAGGCGAGCTCGCCTCGATGCCCGGCATCATCATCGAGAAGAGCTTCGCCCAGCAGCAGGGCAAGAACTACGGGACGCCGGCCGGAAAGATCATGTGCACCGGCGCGTACATGTTCAAGTCCTGGAACCCGGGGGTCGGCGTGGTCGCGGTGGCCAACCCGCACTACTGGAACTCCTCCGCCACGCCGCTCGTGAAGCAGATCACGATCAAGGGCGCCCCGGACGTGTCCGCGTTCACCTCGGCCATGCTGACCGACGGGATCCAGGGGTCCTACTCGTTCGCGCTGCCCACCCTGGACCAGCTGAAGAACAGCAGCTCGGTCAAGGTCTACCAGGGCCCAGGCTGGTCCACCGACGCCTTCATCATCAGCAGCTTCAAGGGCGCGCTGGGCGACGTCCGGGTCCGCCAGGCGCTGTCGATGGCGCTCAACCGCCAGGGCATCATCAACTCCGTCTACCGGGGAGCCGCGCTGATGCCCCGGTGGCTGTCCAACCCGGGCACGTTCGGCTACGGTACGTCGGTCTTCGCCGCCGCCTACAACTCCTCGCCGGTGCTGACCCAGAACATCGCCGCGGCCAGGAAGCTCGTCCAGCAGGCCGGCGCCACCGGCAAGACCATCACCATCGGCACCTCCAGCCAGCTGGCCAACATCGCCGCGGTGACCGGCGCCTACCAGGCGGCGGGCCAGGCGATCGGGCTGAAGGTGGCGCTCAAGTCGGTGTCAGCCCAGAACTTCATCAACTTCTTCACCGACCCCAAGGCCCGGGCGGGCATCGACGGCTTCCCGACGGTGAACTACGGCGACTACGCCGACCCGGCCGCGCTGCTGTCCACGCTGGTCCTGCCGGACGGATCGCAGAACTACGACAACTTCAACGACCCGAAGATCACGTCCGCGCTGGAGCAGGCGCGCGGCACGGCCGACCCGGCCAAGCGGGCCGCCCTGGTGGCGCAGGCCGAGAAGCTGACCATCCAGCAGATGCCCTGGATCCCGAACGCCCAGCCGACATCGTTGCTGGTGCTCAACAAGAGCCTCACCGGGGCGGTGTCGTCCTTCGCCTACATGTTCGCCCCCTGGGCCAACCAGCTCGGCGGGACCGGCTGAGGCGATGCGCTGGCGGTTCTTCGCGCGCAGGCTGGCCATGTTGCTGGCCAGCCTGCTCGTCGCGAGCTTCGTGATCTTCGCGGCACTGTACCTGGCGCCGGGGAACCCGATCTCCGCGCTGTCCGGCGGCCGCTCGCTGCCGCCCAGCAGCATCGCCGTGCTGGAACAGCGGTACCACCTGAACGAGTCGTTCCTGGCCCAGTACTGGTACTGGCTCGACAACGCCCTGCACGGGAACCTGGGCATCTCGATCACGCTGCGGGAGAACGTGTCCACCCTGCTGGCCTCCCGGGTCTGGACGACCGCCGGGCTGGTGCTGTACGCGTCGCTGATCATCGGCGTGCTGGGGATCGGCATCGGCATCGTGGCCGGGCTCCGGCCGGGGGTACTCGACACAGGCACGCTGGTGACGACCGCGGTGTCGGCCGCCATTCCCGCGTTCGTCGCCGCGATCCTGCTGATCCTGCTGTTCGCTGTTCGGCTCGGCTGGTTCCCGGCCCTGGGCAACGGCACGGACTTTGCCAGCAACGTCCGGCACTTCACGCTGCCCGCTATCGCCCTGGCCATCTCGTCGCTGGCGATCGTCGCCCGGGTCACCCGGGCCTCGATCCGGGAGGAAGGGGAACGCGAGCACGTGCAGACGGCGGTCAGCCGGGGCATCCCGGCCCGCAAGGTGATCCAGCGGCACATCCTGCGCAACGCGGCCATTCCGATCACCACGGTCACCGGCATCACGATCGCGTCGCTGATCGCGGTGGCCGCCGTCGTCGAGGTGGCGTTTAGCCTCAACGGGCTTGGTGCCTACCTGGTCCAGGCGGCGGAGTCCAAGGACCTCGCCGTGGTCCAGGGCATCTCGCTGGTGCTCGTCACCGCGTTCGTCGTGGTCAACCTGCTGGTGGACGTGCTGTACGCGGTGCTCGACCCGCGGGTCACGCTGGGGAGCCGGGTCCAGTGAGGCGGGTCCAGTGAGGCGGGTCCAGTGAGGCGGGTCCAGTGAGCGCGACCGCCCCGCTGGCCGGCCCGGCCGTTCCCCGCGGGCCGGGCGCCCCGCCCAGCGGTCCGGGCGCCGCCCGGCGCGGCCGGGTCCACGGGGCCCTGGCCCTGCTGCGCGCCACCGGACCGGTGGGCATCGTCTCGGCGGTCATCATCGCGGTCGCGATCCTCATAGCCGTCTTCGGCACCTTCATCGCCCCCTACGATCCGAACCTGCCGAACCTGTCGCTGGCCTGGGGCGCGCCCTCCGGCGGACATCTGCTCGGCTACGACTTCCAGGGCCGCGACGTCCTTTCCCGGCTGCTGGTCGGCGCACGGACCGCGCTGCTCGGACCGCTGGCCGTGGTCGTCGGCAGCATGGTCGCCGGCGTGCTGCTCGCGGTCACCGCAGCCTGGCGCCGGGGAGCCAGCGACGCCGTGATCTCCTCCGGCCTGGACATCCTGTTCGCGTTCCCCGGCATCCTGCTCGCCGTCCTCGCCGCGGCGGTCTTCGGCCCGGGACTGGCGGCGGCGGCGATCGCGCTGGCCGTGGCCTACATGCCCTACGTGGCCCGGGTGCTGCGCGGCGCGGCGCTGAAGGAGCGCAGCCAGCCTTATGTCGCCGCGCTGGAGGTCCAGGGCGCCTCGGCCACCTCGATCTGCTTCCGGCACCTGATCCCCAACATGATGCCGCTCATCGTCGCCCAGGCCACCATCTTGTTCGGCTACGCCATGGTCGACCTGGCCGCCATTTCCTTCCTCGGCCTCGGGGTGCAACCGCCCGAGCCGAACTGGGGCGTCATGATCTCGGAGAACCAGGTGGGGCTCGCAGAGGGGTACCCGCTCCCCGCCCTGGTCGCCTGTGCGTGCATCGTAATGGTCGTGATCGCCGTCAACGTGCTGGGGGAACGGCTCTTCGAGCAGGCCCAGCGGACGTACCGGTGAACGGCCCGCTGCTCGAGGTGGACGGGCTGACCGTGCTGCTGGACGTGGAGGGCGCCCGGCGCACGGTGCTACGCGACATCTCGTTCACGATGCGGCCCGGCGAGGCGGTCGGCCTGGTCGGCGAGTCCGGGTCCGGCAAGTCCATGACCGCGCGGGCGATCGGCCGGCTGCTCCCGCGCGGGGCCGAAGTCCACGGCTCGATCCGGTTCGGCGGCAGCGATATCGGCAGCCTCTCCGGAGCCGCCCTGCGCCGGTACCGAGGCCAGGTGGCGATGATCTTCCAGGATCCGCGGGCGCACATCAATCCGGTGCGGCGGATCGGGGACTTCATGACCGAGGCCTTGCGCACCAACCTGGGGGTGCCCGCGGAGCAGGCACGCCGCCGCGCAGCCGACATGCTCGCCCAGGTCGGCATCGAGGACGGGACTCGGCGGCTCCGGCAGTACCCGCACCAGATGTCCGGCGGGATCCTGCAGCGGATCATGATCGCGGCGGCGCTGCTCACCGAGCCGCGCCTGCTGCTGGCCGACGAGCCGACCACGGCCCTGGACGTCACGACCCAGGCCGAGGTCATGGCGATACTCGACGGCCTGCGCCGTGACTTCGGCCTGGCCATGCTGTTCATCACTCATGACCTGGAACTGGCCGCCGCCATCTGCGACCGTACGGTGGTGATGTACGCGGGCCAGATCGCGGAAGTCCGGGCCTCCAGCCTGTTGCACGACGATCCGCTGCACCCCTACACCGCCGCGCTAGCCGCGGCCCGCCCGGATATCACCCAGACGGCACACCGGCTGCGCGCCATCCCCGGCCGGCCGCTGTCCGCCTTCGAAGCACCGACGGCCGAATGCGCTTTCGCGCTCCGCTGTCCGCACGCCCGCGACATCTGCCGCGAGGCCCTTCCGGTCCTGGCCGAACTGGATGGCGGGCTGTCCCGCTGCGCTCGTGCCCATGAGCTGCGCGGCCAGCTCCAGGAGGTCCCTCGTGCCTGACACTGACGGCGCCCCGGTCCTCAAGGTGGCTGGCCTGCGCAAGGAGTTCGGCGATCTCGTGGCCGTCAACGACGTCTCGTTCGTCCTCCCGCCGGGCCAGTCCCTCGCCGTAGTGGGGGAGTCCGGCTCGGGGAAGACGACCATCGCGCGGATGATCGTCGGCCTGGAGCGGCCCACCCGCGGTACCATCACCGCCTGCGGGCACGACCGGTCCCGGCCGGTCAAGTCGGCGAGGGACCGCCGCCGCCGTGGCCGCGAAGTGCAGATCGTCTTCCAGGACCCGTATACCAGCCTCGACCCGCGGCAGACCGCCGAAGTCACCATCGGCGAGGTGCTCCGCCTGCACCACGGCTGGCCCGCTGGCCGTCGCCGGGCCCGCGTCGCCGAACTCACCGAACTTGTCGGCCTGGACGCACGGCAGGCCCGGGCCCTGCCTCGCTCGCTGTCGGGCGGTCAACGGCAGCGGGTTGCGATTGCCCGGGCGCTGGCGGCCGAACCCGCCATCCTGATCCTCGATGAGTCAGTCGCCGCCCTGGATGTCTCGATCCAGGCGCAGGTGCTCAACCTCCTGGCCGACATCCGCGACGAGACGGCCGTGTCCTACGTCCTGATCAGTCACGACCTAGCCGTCGTGCGCCAGCTCACCGACGAGGCCATCGTTCTTCATCGCGGCGAGGTCGTGGAGCGCGGCCGCACCGCGCAGATCCTCGATGACCCGCAGCATCCCTATACCCAACGGCTGCGCGCGAGCGTGCCCCGTCCCGGCTGGAAACCGGTCCGCCGGGCCTGACGATACCGACCAGCGCAGAGCATCAAGCGATCCGCCGCTCTGGGCTGGGCTAACCGGCGATGGCCTGGTCTGGGACACCTGCATCTCGGCCTTCTCGGGCCGGCAGGCGCTGTACGAGTACTACTACTCTACTACTACTACTACTACTACTACTTCTTCGGCGATCCGGTGCGGATGGCCGGTCCCTACGTCGCCAGCTGCGACCGCGAGCCCTACAAGGCCGCCGTCTGCGCCTTCCTTGAGAGAATAACGGCGCGGCGAAGCCCCATATCCGAATAAGACGACTACTATCGCACCAACCAGGGCCGTGGCCGGCGGAGGAAACATGAGCATAAAAAGAGGGACGGTGATCCTGTTCATATGGCTCATCATCGGAGCCGTCGCGGCCGGGCAGCGCGGTTACTTCAGCCTCACCAACGTCGGCTGCTCGCAGGGTGCGACGATGGCCGTGACCATCCTCGCGGGCCCGCTCAACTACCTCGGCTTCAACCCCCAGATCGCCTGCAGCGCTCCCAAGCCCAGCGGCGGCTGAATCTCACCGGGCGGGCCGACGATCCCGGTCGCGAGCGATAACCCTCGTGGCCTGGCGCGCCCGGGCCCGCCGGGACCGGATGGCCCGGCGCCGGTCCTCCTCCTCGGCCAGCGTGTCGTCAGCACCGTTCTCCAGGAACAGCTTCACGAACATCGGGTGCATAGCATCCTCCTCACGTCGGCGGGGCCCGGCCCGGGCCTAGTCCCGGGAGCGGCCGCGCGCAGTCACCACGCTCAGCAGGCGGCGGGTGACCGCGTGCTGGCGCCGCTGCGGCACGGGAAGCACCGGTGCCCACGGCAGCGCCGAGGTGGCGATCCGGGTCGTCGCGTGCTGACCGAATACGGGGCCGATTTCCTGAACCATGACAACCTCCCTGACAGGCGGGCGGCCCGGTAGCGGACCATCCCTGCACTCTCAAGAATCGCGATAAGGCGGGGTGCGGCGCGTCGGGCAAACGCCTGAAATCCGCACCTCAAGGGGTCCTTAGATCGAGCCGCCTGGGTCCTTAAGGTGGCACTAAGGCGTAAAGCCCGGCGGCGCGTGACCGGACGTGACCCCTGATGCTCTCGCGATCCCGGTACATTCCCGTGACCGCCTACCCCTTCGTTCGTCACCCTAGCCCGCCCGTTTATACGGCGTGGATGTCCCATTCATGTCGTTCTAGCTGCATGAATGGGACATTCACATCGAATGACCCGATACGGGCGGTGTCAGAGTGACGCAAGCCCGCTCTCGCGCCCAGCAGCTGGCAGGACCTCCGCGGCCGGTCCGTAACACCCTTCCCATGCGCCCCGTTCTTGCGCGAAGGTAGGGGCAGTGATCATGTCCGGCGCGAGGGAGGCCACGCTGTTTTTCGTCCATTCCGGCAGCGCGGGTGGCCTGGTGCAGCGAGCCGCCATCGGCGAGCCAGCCGCGGCCGCTTTCTCCAGTGTCACGGTGGGTACCTGGGCAATGGGCACGGACCTGGCCGGATCCGGTAGCCCCGACGCGGTGGCCGGTCCCAGCGAGGCGCGGGTCCTCGACGGCTACAACCAGGTCCTTGCACAACCGCTGGAACCGTGACATCCCGCCGTCCGTCACGGTGCGTCCCGGGGAGGTGGTCCAGCTGCTATGCCGCGATGCCCTGGATATCGGCGAGGCCGCCCGCACGCTCACCCCGGAGGGGAGCCTGACGCTCGACCTGGGCGGGGTGCACCCGCTGACCGGTCCGGTCGAGGTCGAAGGCGCCGAACCAGGCGACATCCTCGAGATCGAGGTCCTGGACGTGAGCCCGCTGGCCGACTTCGGCTACGTGGTCATCAGTCCGGCCCTCGGCCTGTTCGGGTCGCTACGCCCGCACGTGGCCGCGCCGCTGTCCGCCCTCACCGAAGCCTCCCAGCTCAGTGACCCGACCCGGCCCGGCGGTGGGCGCGATCCCCGAGGACCAGCCCTTCAACAGCGGGGCACCGTTCGTCCAGCTGTTTCACTTCGACCGCGGTCAGAACACCGGGTTCGCCACCTTCACCGGCGCGGACACCGGCAAGCAGGCACGCATGCCGGTCACGCCGTTCATGGGTATCTTCGGGGTGGCGCCGATGCGCAAGGGCAGACCCTGAAAGGCCGTGACGCTGAAGTTCGGCGTGATCAAGAACACTATCATCGCCGGCACCCGGGCCGTCGTCCCCGCCGCGGATCCCACCCAGCTGGCCATGTCCGCCGAGATGCTGGGCCGCGATTACTACCACACCACGGCACCGGGCCGGCCTTATGGAGAACGCCAAGAACGCGGTCCGCGACATGATCGACTGGCTGGTCAGCGACCAGGGGGTGAGCCTGCACGAGGCGTACGCGCTGTGAAGCGTGGCGGGCGACCTGAAACTCAGCGAGGTGGTGGACCTGCCGAACTGGGTCGTGTCCATGACTCTGCCCCGCGATTTTCGCCTGATTACCCCGAACGGGCCTGAAGTGTCTGCTCCGCCATCTGCCGGAGCCGGTACCTCTGGGTCTTCCCGCTGATGGTCTTGGGCAGCTCGGAGACGAACTCGATTACCCTGGGATACTTGTAGGGTGCGATCGAGGACCTGGTGAACTCCTGCAGTTCGGCGACCTTCGCGGCGTCGGCCGCGGCGCCCTCGCGCAGTACCACGTAGGCCTGCACGACCATGCCGCGACTCGGGTCGGGCGCGCCGATCACGGCCACCTCGAGCACGTCCGGGTGACCGAGCAACGCCTCCTCGACCTCCGGCCCGGCGATGTTGTAGCCGGCCGAGATGATCATGTCGTCGCTGCGTGCCTGGTACCAGAAGTAGCCGTCGGCGTCGCGGACGTAGGTGTCGCCGGTGATGTTCCAGCCGTGCTGCACGTAGGTCCGCTGCCGCTCGTCAGACAGGTAGCGGCAGCCCGTCGGGCCCTGCACCGCGAGCCGCCCGGGCTCGCCGTCCGGTACCTCCTGGCCGTTCTCGTCCAGGATCGTGGCGCGGTAGCCGGGGACGGCCTTACCGGTCGAGCCGGGCCTGATGTCACGGTCGGCGGCGGCGATGAAGATGTGCAGCATCTCGGTCGAGCCGATGCCGTCGATGATGGCCAGGCCGGTGGCGTCGCGGAACTCGTCCCACACGGACTTGGGCAGATGCTCGCCGGCCGATACGCAGCGCTGCAGGTTCTTCAGCGCGGAGGCCTTGCCGGCGGCCAGCATCGCCCGGTAGGCCGTGGGGGCGGTAGACAGCACGGTCACGCCATGGGCGGCGATCGCGTCGGCCAGCTCCGTTGGCGTGGCGCGCTCGATGAGCAGCGTTGAGGCGCCGGCTCGCAGCGGGAACAGCAGAAGACCACCGAGCCCGTAGGTGAACCCGAGCGGGGGAGTGCCGGTGAAGACGTCGTCCGGGCGCGGCTTGATCAGGTACCGCGAGAAGGTGTCAGCGGTGGCGAGCACGTCGCGGTGGAAGTGCACGGCCACCTTCGGCTGACCGGTGGTGCCCGAGGTAGACGCGAGCATGGCCACGTCGTCCACGGCGGTCTCGACCGGGGTGAACCGGCCGTCCTTGGCCGCGCACCGGGCGGTGAGGTCATCCGGACCCTCCCCGCCGTAGAGCAGCGTGGTCAGCACCGGCGCCCCGGCCGCCAGATCCTCGGCAAACCGGTGATCGCAGATGGCCAGGCTCGGTTCGGTCAGCGCCACGATGGTGGCGATCTCCCTGGCGCGTAGCAGGGCCATCGTGGTGACTGCCACCCCGCCGGCCTTGATCACGGCGAGCCAGGCGGCGGCGAGCCAGGGGTTGTTCGGGCCGCGGAGCAGCACCCGGTTGCCCGGCCGGAGGCCGAAGTCGTCGGTCAGCACCTGGGCCAGCTGGTTGGTCCGGCGGACGGTCTCGCCATAGCTCCAGGTCTCGGTGGGGGACGACAGGCAGGGACGGCCGTAGCCGACGTTGGCCGCGGTCGCGTCGAGCAGCGCCGCCGCGCAGTTCAGGCGCTCGGGATAGCTGAGTTCCGGCAGGCCGAAGCGGAATTCGGGCCACTGGTCCGGCGGCGGGAGGTGGTCACGGCAGAAGGTGTCGACGTGCGCCGAGGGGGAAAGCCGCATCTGGCCCCACTTCCTTCTTTCCCGTAGGGTAGATCACCAGTATTTAACTTTTGTGACGGCAGTCAAGAGTGCGCAATAGGAGTGCCCGCGATGAGCCCGTTCCGAGCCTCGGCGCCGCTGACCGGCACGTGGGAGCACTTCCAGTTCTCGGTGGCCGACGGTATCGGCACGGTGACCCTGGACCGGCCGGGCAAGCTCAACGCGCTCACCTTCGAAGCGTACGCCGACCTGCGCGATCTGCTCGCCGAGCTGCCGCACCGCGGCGACACGCGGGTGCTCGTCATCCGCGGGAAAGGCCGGGCGTTCTGCTCGGGCGGAGACGTCAACGAGATCATCGGCGCCACGCTGGCCATGTCACAGGATGAGCTGCTCGCCTTCACCCGGATGAGCGGCGAGGTCATCCGGGAGATGCGGGACTGCCCGGTGCCCGTCATCGCGGCGGTGCACGGCATGGCGGCTGGAGCCGGCGCGGTGATCGCGCTCGCCGCCGACTTCCGGGTCTGCACCCCGGCGGCCAGGTTCGCCTTCCTGTTCACCAAGGTGGGCCTGTCCGGCGGGGACATGGGCGCGGCCTACCTGCTGCCGCGGCTGGTCGGGCTCGGGCACGCCACCCGGCTACTGATGCTCGGCGACACGGTGGACGCCCAGGAGGCCGAACGGATCGGGCTGGTCTCCTACCTGGCCGGCCAGGACTCCTTCGACGACGAGGTCATCGCCCTCGCCCGGCGGCTGGCCTCCGGCCCGGTCCAGGCCTTCGCGCAGACCAAGGCCCTGCTGAGCAGGGAGCAGGACATGAGCCTGTCGGCCGCGATCGAGCTCGAGGCGATGACCCAGGCCCTGCTGATGAAGGGGGAGGACTACGCCGAGTTCCACGCGGCGTTCAACGAGGGCCGCCCGCCGCAGTGGACCGGCCGCTGAGGATCTGCTCCCGCAGGATGTCCGCGTGCCCGCAGTGCTGCGCGAACTCACGCAGGGCGTGCAGGTAGACCCAGCGCAGCGGGAGCGGCCCGAACCGGTGCCCGAGGAGCACGTCGTCCAGGTCCAGGCCCGCGGCCGCCCGGCGGGAGGCCTCGCACGCCTCCTCGTGCGCGCGACGGACCGAATCAATGGTGTCCGCGCCGGTCAGGATGAACGCGTCGGCGGCGTTCGGCGGCAGCCCCAGCTCCCGCCGCGGCCGCCCCGTGACGGCCTCGCCGAACCACACCCGCTCCGCGTAGGTCACGTGCTTGACCAGGCCGAGCAGCGTCGTCTCCGAGGCCACCAGGCGGCGCCGGGCCTGCTCTTCGGTCAGCCCGTCCAGGCACCCGCGCAGCGCGGCGCGGTGCTCGTCGAGGAACGTCTCCAGCTGCACCTTCAGCGGTTCGGTGGTCACGTCGAACGACGTCCGCCCGTCTTGTATCGCCACCACGGGAGTATCACCCGGCCGGCCGCGCGTTTCAACGCATTACTCTCCGGCAGAATGGCCGCTATGGCGACGGACGACCCGTATGACCTCCAGCGGTTCGTGACGGCCCAGGATGCTGGCGGCACCTACCAGCATGCCCTCGCCGAGCTGCGGGCCGGGCGCAAGACCAGCCACTGGATGTGGTTCGTCTTCCCGCAGATCGCAGGCCTGGGCTACAGCCCGACGTCACGGACATACGCGATCACCTCGCTGGCGGAGGCGAGGGCGTACCTGGCGCACCCGGTGCTGGGCAGACGGCTGACCGAGTGCGCCGGCGTCCTGGCCGGCCTGCGCGGCCGCACCGCGGAGCAGATCTTCGGCGAGGTCGACGCGCTGAAGCTGTGCTCGTCCATGACGCTGTTCCGGCACGCCGCTCCCGGCGAGCCGGTGTTCCGCCAGGTCCTGGACCAGTATTTCGGCGGGCTGCCCGACTCCGCGACCGAGCAGCGCATCTGAGCCCCGCGCCGCTGGTGTCGCTAGCCGGCCACGGCGGTGGCCGCCCACGCGGTGGCGCAGATGTCGAAGGGGCCAGCCGGGAGCTGCCCTCGGCACCGCTCGCGCAGCTCGTCCCGGCGGACGGCGGGCCGGGACGCCAGGTACGCGCCCGCCGGGCCGACGCCCAGCGTGAACGTCTCCCACCACGACTCGAATCCGGCCTGGCGCACCCGGACGGTCAGCGTGGTGACCTGGACCGCGTCCAGCCCGGCCTGCGCGAAGAGCGCGGCCAGGTGACCCTCGCGGACGCCGGCCAGGCCCGACTCGTCGTCAGCGCCCGGATCGAGCTCGCGCACCGCGCGCCAGAACGCGCTCAGCGGCCCGCGCCCGCCGGCGTGGTCCCACACGCAGGCCGCGACCACGCCGCCGGGCCGGGTGACCCGGCCCATCTCCCGCAGCCCCGTCACCGGGTCAGCCATGAAGTGAACGACCAGCTGGGCCAGCGCGGCGTCGAAGCCCGCATCTGGGAACGGCAACTGCTCGGCGGCGGACTGCTTGATGTCCACCCCGGGCAGCCGGTCCCGCGCCGCGTCGACGAACGACGCGGACGGTTCCACCGCGCTGACCGCGTCAGCGCCGGCCCGGTTCACCAGCTCGGCCGTCAGCGCACCCGGCCCACAGCCCACGTCGAGTACCCGCTGGCCGCCACGGACCCCGGCCAGGTCAGCGAACTGCGCCGCGAGCGGCTCGGAGTACCGGCCCATGAAACGCATGTAGCGTCCGCGCTGACATTAAAGCTCATCAGGCCAACCTACCCCGCGGCCCGCGGTCGCCCCCTGGACACGCTCCCGAGCACCCCTGGCTGTCACCCCTGTCCGGCACCCCCGTCCGGCACCCCATGTCCGGCACCCCCTGTCCGGCACCCCTGTCCGGCACCCCTGTCCGGCACCCCTGTCCGGCACCCCTGGCCGGCACCCCTGTCCGGCACCCCTGTCCGGCACCCCTGTCCGGCACCCCCTGTCCGGCACCCCTGGCCGGCACCCCTGTCCGGCACCCCCTGGTCCGGGCCGCGGCCCTTGGTCCGGGCCGCGGCCCTTGGCCCGGGCCCCGGTCCGGCCGCGGCCCTTGGCCCGAATCCCGCACCGCAGCCTGCGCCGCGACCCGCGCCGCGGCCTCTGGTGCTGCCCCTGCTCCTGCGTTCGGAGACGTTCCTGTGACCAGTGATTCCGAGTCGGCGCTCTCGTCCGGCCCGCGGATATGGCGTGAATGTCCCAGCCATGCTGTTCCAGCTGCATGAATGGGACATTCACATCGTATGATCTGGTACGGGAGGTGTCAGAGTGATTGAAGTCCGCTTTTCGCGCCCGAGGCGCGCCCCACCGCGCTGTGAAGCGGCCGGGAAACCCGATTCCGGGCCACAGCGTGACCTCCGGGGCCATACGGGTGGGCGGCATGGCCGGCTGACCTCAGCCCAGGGACATTCCCCGCTCCTGGAGCGCCTCCTGCAGCAGCCGCAGCGCCTTCGGCCCCACGCCGTGCAGCTTGCCCAGCTCGGCGGCGGGCACGCTGGCCAGCTGGCTGAGCTCGGTGTACCCGGCGGCGGTCAGCGCCCGGGTGGCCGGCGCGCCGATGCTCCGGGGCAGGCCCGTCTCAGATGTCGTCACGGCCCGGATCCTACCCCGGCATCAGCACCGGCCCGCGAGCACCGGCCCGCGAGCACCGGCCCGCGAGCACCGGCCCGCGCCAGCTACGTGAAGCGCTAGGCGGATGGGCGTAGATCTCAGCGCCGGTAATCGTCGTAATACTGGCGCTCGGGATACCTGCTGGTCGGCGGCACCTCGCCGGTCGGCGCGTCGGCCCGGTAGACCGCCCGCTCCTCGCGGTAGACCGGCTCCTCGCGGTAGACCGGCTCCTCGTCCCGGTAGGCAGGCCGGCGGCTCCGGCTCCAGGGCGCCGACACGACCAGCCAGAGCACCACTCCGAGCACGCCTACCACGATCAAGATGTCACCGATCGTGTGGATAGCGACGCCATGCGTGGACACGGTGGAAATGCCGAACCGCAGGATGGCTCCCACCGCGATGAGCAAAAGACCTGCACCGATCCTCATGAGCTCGCCTCTCTGAGTGAGTTCTGGTCAGCCACGCCCCCTTCCCCGCCCCCATGACCCCAAACGAATGCCGTACTGCCGCAACTCAGGTGACGGGCGCGACCCGAGGGAAAGACTGCGCCGGGAGCGTCGGGAGCGGTCCGGGTGGCCGCGCATCGGGGCCTGCGCCGGCTCGCCGGCCAGGTTGCGCAGGCGGGTGTAACGCTTTGAGCGGGCGCGACGCTATGCACCATGAGATGCCTGGGTTTTTCCCCGGCCGGCCCGGCGGCGAGCACGACGAGCCGCTGCTGGACATGATCTTGGAGCGATGCCCTATCCCCCGGGGCGCCGCCAGAGATTCATGGTCTCGCGCGGATGCTCGCCGCCGTAGCCGGGTCGGCCGAACCCGGGGACCTGCCCGGACAGGCCGCTGCGCTTGCGGCCTTCAGCCGGCTCGCGCCCCCCGGCATCTCGCCAGCGCGCCGGCGCCGACTCGTGATTTCACCCAGCATGGGCCGACGGTGACCAGTTCACCGACGCATAAGCAGCCCGAGCTCAGCCCTCCGGCACCGGGGAAGATTTATTCAGCGGCCTCGGCCGATCCGGTCAGCGACAGGACCGGTCCCGGGCCGTTCCGCCATCACCTGAGGAGGGGAAACGGTGCCGCGCCCGGATACTACAGGTGCGTGCCCGCGCCGGCGTTCGAACAGGGTCCGGCGGTGGGCCGCAGCCGGAACCCGGTGTCGGCTGGCTTGCGCTGCCGACGGCCTGGCCGGACGGAATCATCCCGGTGAAGGCCGAACGTGCTCCAGGCACGTGAGGTCACCCCGGGCGGGATATCCGGTTGACGGCGCGACGGGCCCGGGCCGATGCTGACCGATGTGAACGGGACCGCTGATCATGTGCTGCGCAACCGCGCCGTGTGGGACCGGTGGGCGTCCAGTTACGCCGGCCCTGGCCTGCGGAACTGGTCCGCGGCCGAGCCGACGTGGGGCATCTGGGGGATCCCGGAGGCGCAGGCCGGGGTGCTGCCGTCCGGGCTGGACGGCGCCGACAGCATCGAGCTGGGCTGCGGCACCGGGTATATCTCAGCCTGGCTGGCCCGCCGCGGCGCCCGGCCGGTCGCCCTGGACAACTCGCCCGGGCAGCTGGCGACAGCACGTGAACTTCAGGAACGGTTCGGGCTTCGGTTTCCCCTCATACACGCCAACGCCGAGCGGGCGCCATTCGCCGACGCCAGCTTCGACCTGGCTATCAGCGAGTACGGCGCCAGCATCTGGTGCGATCCGTACGCCTGGATCCCCGAAGCCGCCCGGCTCCTGCGGCCCGGCGGCCAGCTGATCTTCCTGGTCAACTCGGTGCTGATGATGCTCACAATCCCGGATGAGGACGGCCTGCCCGCCACCGGGCGGCTGCTGCGCCCCTACTTCGGCATGCACCGGTTCGAGTGGCCCGGCGACGACTCGGTCGAGTTCCACCTCGGCCACGGCGACATGATCCGGTTGCTGCGCCGCTGCGGCCTGGAGGTCGAGGACCTCCTCGAACTCCGGCCCGGGACCGGTGCCATCGCGTCGCACCCGCTGGCCACCATCGAGTGGGCCCGGCAATGGCCGTGCGAGGAGGTCTGGACGGCGCGCAAGGCCGGTCAGGCATAGTAGGCGGATGGAGATCGAGCACCGCGACAGCACACCCTCGGCGGAGGCCGGGCCGCCGTGGCCGGCCGGCGCCGCCTGGATCGACGGGAGCTACTGTCCCATCGAGGAGGCCAGGATCTCCGTGCTCGACCTGGGCGTGACCCGCTCGGACTGCACCTACGACGTGGTGCACGTCTGGGACGGCCGGTTCTACCGGCTCGACGTCCACCTGGACCGGTTCGTCGCCAGCATGACCCGGCTGCGGCTCGACCCCGGGCACGACCGGGCCGCGATCGAGGCCATCCTGCACGGCTGCGTCCGCCACGCGGGCCTGCGGGCGGCGTACGTGTCCATGACCTGCACGCGCGGCCGGATGCCGCCCGGCCGCCGCGACCTGCGCACCGCGCGGAGCATGTTCTACTGCTACGCCGTGCCGTTCATCTGGATCAGCCACCCCGAGCAGCAGGAACAAGGGGCCAGGATGCGGGTCAGCCAGGTCACCCGCATCCCGTCGCAGAGCGTCGACCCGACGGTCAAGAACTACCACTGGCTGGACCTGGACCTGGCGCTGCTCGACGCCTACGACCATGACGCCGACCTGGTGGTGCTGCGCGACCTGTCCGGCGCGATCGCCGAGGGCCCCGGATACAACGTGTTCGCCCACGTGGACGGGCGCTGGCTGACCCCGGGCCGCGGGACGCTAGCGGGCATCACCCGGCGCTCGCTGATCGAACTCGCCCGCGACGCCGGGCAGCGGGTGGACGAGGGCGTGCTTACCGTCGGCGACCTGCTCCGGTCGGACGAGGTGCTGGTGACCTCCACGGCCGGCGGCATCATGCCGGTCACCGTGGTCGACGGCAGGCCCGTCGGCACGGGCGCACCCGGGCCGCTCACCCTGCAGCTGCGGGATCTGTACTGGGCCAGCCACCAGGACCCGCGCTACTCCACCCCGGTCCGCTACTAGCCGCTCAGGTGGCGCACGAACCAGTCCCGGGCCGGGCCGCTCGAGGCCTCGAAGCCCACCGTGTAGGCGTCGAAGTGACCGCCTGGCATGATGATGAGCTCCTTGGGCTGGTGCGCCGTGTCGAACGCCGCGATGGCGAGCTCTGATGGCACCAGGTGATCGCCCACGGCCACCAGCAGCAGCAGCGGCGTAGGGCTGATCCAGGGCAGGTAGCCGCCCGGCTCGTACTCGGTGAACATCTCCACGCTGCGCAGCGTCACCTCGTTCCGCCAGGCCGGCGCCCGGGTCTCCCCGGTCTGGGAGAACCACTCCCACGAGTCCGGCGTGGGCAGCGCCGACGCCGCCAGCGGGTCCTTGTCGACCACGGGCACCATGGCGGCCGCCTTGCCCTGGAAGCGGGCCAGCCGGTCGGCGTCGAACATCTCACGGAACCCGGCGATGAAGTCGGCCCGGACCAGCGCGCGCAGGTTGGCGTGCCCGCTGATCAGCGGCACCTGGCTGACCACCGCCTTGACCCGCCGGTCGATCGCCGCCACCACCAGGACGTGGCCGCCGGAGTAGCTGCTGCCCCAGATCCCGATCCGGCCCGGGTCCACTTCGGGCAGCGTGTGCAGGTAGGTGATGGCGTTCCGGTAGTCGCGGACCTGCGCCCACGGGTCGATCTCCTGGCGCGGTTCCCCGTCGCTGGCGCCGAAGCAGCGGTTGTCGAAGACCAGGGCGTTGAGCCCGGCCGCGGCGAACACCTCGGCGAAGCGGTCCAGGTACATCTCTTTGACCGCGGAGAAGCCGTGCGCCATGACCACGGCCGGTCCCGCGCCGCTCGCCCCTTCCGCTGGGTAGAACCAGCCGCGCAAGGTCACGCCCTCAGCGTCGAATTCGATGTCTCGCCGTGCCATCCCCGGTCACCTCCGGCCGTCGTGGTGATCTCAGTCTCACGGGGATGGCCGCGGCGGGTCTAGTCTCGTCCCATGCTGAGACTCGCTCAGCGGTACAGCTCGCGGGCGATGATCGTCCGCTGGACCTCGGAAGCGCCCTCGTAGATGCGCGGCGCGCGGACCTCGCGGTACAGGTGCTCGAGCAGGTGCCCCCGGCGCAACGCGCGGGCGCCGTGGATCTGCACCGCCGCGTCCACCACATACTGGGCCGTATCGGTGGCGAACAGCTTGGCCATCGCCGACTTCGCCGCGAGCCCCTTCCCGGCACCGCCGGCGCCATCACCGCCAGCGCCAGCGCCGTCAGCACCAGCGGCGGCGTCGTACGCCGCGGCGGCCGCGTACACCAGCAGCCGGGCTGCCTCGGTGCGGGTCGCCGTCTCCGCCAGCAGGTGCGAGACGGCCTGCTGATCCTTCAGCGGCCCGCCGAACGCGGTCCGGCTACCCGCGTGCGCCACGGCGGCTTCGGTCGCGGCCTGGGCCATGCCCACCGCGAACGCGCCCACGCTGGGCCGGAACAGGTCCAGCGTGCGCATCGCGACCCGGAAGCCGCGGTCCTGCTCGCCGAGGAGCTCGTCCGCCTGCACCGGCACCCCGTCGAAGACCAGCCGGCCGATCGGGTGCGGGCTGATCATGTCGAGGTGCTCGCCACCCAGGCCGGGCCGGTCGGCGGGCACCACGAAGGCGCTCACCCCCCGCGCGCCCGCGCTGGGCGTGGTCCGCGCGAAGACCGTGTAGAAGTCGGCCTCCGGGGTTGGAGATCCAGATCTTCTCGCCGGTCAGCCGCCAGCCGGGGCCGTCGGGTTCGGCCCGCAGCGCCAGCGCGGCGGCGTCGGAGCCTGCCTCGGGTTCGGTCAGCGCGAACGCCGCTACCGCGTCCCCCGCGGCCACGGCGGGCAGCCAGCGCCGCACGACCTCCTCCCGGCCGCACTGCAGCACGGGCTAGGAGCCGAGGCCCTGCAGGGCCAGCGCCGTCTCCGCCTCGGCCAGCGCGCGGAGCTGTCCGGAGGCGAGATCCCGCACCCGTTCGGCCAAATCCTGCTGCTCGGACGTTAGCGCGAACGCGGTCACCCGCCACCTCCCGCCGCCGGGACGCCAGGCCGCCACCGGGCGTGCGCCGTCCCCGGTACCCCGGCCCGGATCAGCTCGAGCCGCGGCCGCGGGCCGTCCGTGCGTCCTGCCTGCGGTCGGCGGTTGCCCGCGGCGAACGGCATCGGCCAGGCCGCGCCCGGGCCCGCGTATCCCTGCTCGGCGGCGGCGTGCAGGGTCCACTGCGGGTCGTACAGGTGGGTGCGGCCGAGCGCGCACAGATCGGCCCGGCCCGCCAGGATCAGGGAGTTCACGTCGTCGTAGGAGGAGATCGCGCCGACCGCGATCACCGCCACGCCGTACTTGCGGCCGATCTCATTGCGGATCCGGTCCGCGAACGGGGTCTGGTAGCTGCGGCCGAAGGCCGGCTGCTCCTCGCTCACCACCTGCCCGGTGGACACGTCGATGGCGGCCGCGCCGTGTTCGGCGAACGCCCGGGCGATCTCGACGGCCTCCTCGACCCCCACGCCGCCCTCGCACCAGTCGGTGGCCGAGATCCGCACCGTCATCGGCCGGTCCTGCGGCCAGACGGCCCGGACCCCGTCGAAGACCGAAAGCGGATAGCGGAGCCGGGCGGCCAGCGACCCGCCGTAGCGGTCGGTACGCCGGTTGGTCAGTGGGGACAGGAACGACGACAGCAGGTACCCGTGCGCGCAGTGCAGCTCGAGCAGGTCGAAGCCGGCCCGCGCGGCCGCCCGCGCGGCCGCCACGAACTGCTCCCTTATCTCGTCGAGCTCGTCCTCGCCCAGCGACCGTGGCGTCTGGGCGCCCGCCTTGTACGGGACGGGCGAGGGGCCGCAGACCTCCCAGTTACCCTCGGGCAGCGGGTCGTCCATCCCCTCCCACATCAGCCTGGTCGAGCCCTTGCGGCCGGAGTGGCCGAGCTGGATGCCGATCTTCGCGGCGCTCCGGTCGTGGACGAACCCGACGATCCGGCGCCAGGACTCCTCGTGTTCGGCGGTGTACATCCCGGTGCACCCCGGCGTGATCCGCCCGGAAGGCGAGACGCAGACCATCTCGGTCATCACGAGCCCGGCTCCGCCGAGCGCCTTGCTGCCCAGGTGCACCAGGTGGAAGTCGCCAGGCACCCCGTCGCGAGCGGAGTACATGTCCATCGGCGAGACGATCACCCGGTTCGCCAGCTCCAGGCCACCCAGCCGGAACGGCTGGAACATCGGCGGCCGGACCTCGGCCGCGTCCTCACCCAGGCTCGCCGCGAACCATTCGTCCATGTCCGTCACGAACTCCGGGTCACGCAGCCGCAGGTTGTCGTAGGTCACCCGGCGGCTCCGGGTCACGATGTTGAACGCGAACTGGTGCGGGTCCTGGTCGGCGTACTGGCCGATGTTCTCGAACCACTCCAGGCTGGCCTGCGCGGCGCGCTGGGTCGAGGCGACGACCGGCCGCCGCTCGGCCTCGTACGCGGCCAGCGCCGCGTCCGCGCCGTCCTGCTCATGCAGGCAGGCGGCCAGCGCCAGCGCGTCCTCCATGGCCAGCTTGGTGCCAGAGCCGATGGAGAAGTGCGCGGTGTGCGCCGCGTCGCCGAGCAGCACCACGTTCTCGTGCCGCCACGTCTGGCACCGCACCGTGCCGAAGCTCACCCACCGCGAGTTGTTCGCGAACAGCTGGTGGCCGCCGAGCACGTCCGCGCACAGGCCGCGGATCATCTCGATCGAGGCCTCGTCGCTCTGCCCGGGCGGCAGCGCCGCCGCGCGCTCCGCCGGCGGGCCGAACCCGGCCCGCTGCCACACGTCCTCGTGCATCTCCAGGATGAACGTGCTGGCCCGCTCGCTGTACGGGTAGCCGTGCACCTGCATGATCCCGGCCGGGGTGTCCAGGATGTAGAACTTGAACGCGTCGAAGACCAGGTCCGTGCCGAGCCAGATGTACTTGCAGCGGCGCTGTTCCAGGTCCGGCCGGAACGTCGGGGCGAACCGGCTCCGGGTGGCCGAGTTCATCCCGTCTGACGCGACCACCAGGTCGTAGCGGGCGGCCAGCTCGGCCACGTCGGGTGCCTCGGTGCGGAACAGGATCCGCCCCCCGAGCGACGCGCAGCGGTCCTGCAGGATGGCCAGCAGCCGCTTGCGGCTCATCGCCGCGAAGCCGTGCCCGCCGGAGGTGAACGTGGTGCCGCGGAAGTGTACGTCGATGTCATCCCAGCGGGCGAACTCCCGCCGCATGGCCGCGAAGATCTCCCGGTCGGCGTGCTCGATGCCGCCGAGGGTCTCGTCCGAGAACACCACGCCGAAGCCGAACGTGTCGTCGGCGGCGTTGCGCTCCCAGACGGTGATCTCGTGCCCGGCGTCCAGTTGCTTGGCCAGGGCCGCGAAGTACAGGCCGCCCGGACCGCCACCCACGACCGCGATGCGCATGGAACCAATCGTATGCCGGAATCGCTACGGTCGTCAATAAATCGCGATACCGGTAAGCTGCCGTCATGACCGCCGAACGCATCAACCCGCCCGGACTTGCCCGGCCCTCCGGTTTCTCCCACGCCGTCTCTGCTTCAGGCCGGATGGTGTTCCTGGCCGGCCAGCTCGGCCTGGACCGGGACGCCAAGCTCGCCGAAGGCGGTGTCGTGCCGCAGTTCGAGCAGGCCCTCGGCAACCTGCTCGCCGCCCTGGCCGCCGCGGGCGGTCAGCCGTCCGACCTGGTCAGCCTGACGATCTACCTCACCGACCTGGAGGACTACCAGGCGCACGGCAGGGAAATCGGCGCGGTCTGGCGCCGGCTGGCCGGCCCGGAGTACCCGGCCATGGCGGGGGTGGGCGTGGCCAGGCTGTGGCTGCCCGCGGCGCTGGTCGAGATCCAGGGCGTCGCCGTCGTCAGCTAATGGCGGACTTCACGTAGGCCCGGGCCGGCTCCTCGAGCAGCGCCTGCAGGGCGAAGAACAGTTCGGCCGCCCTGGTGCCGATCCACCCGTCCGGCAGCAGCTCGGCGGGCAGCCCGGGATCCAGGTAGGGGAGCCGCCGCCAGTCGGTCAGCGCCCGGACGTAGCCGGCGAACGCCTCGTGCTCCCCGGGCGGTCCTGCGTCGAAAGCCCGCAGCACCGGCTCGTGCGCCCGGATGAACGACGCGTAGTGGCGCTCGAGCCCGTCCAGGTCCCACCACTGGCGGATCTTGGCCGCCGGGTCGCCGAAGGCGAGGTGGTCGGCGCGGAACAAGTCGGCGTACGCGTCGAGTTCCAGCCGCCGCAGCGTCTCGGCCGTGCTGTCCTGCGGGTGGGCAGGCACGATCCACACGCCCGGCGCGACCATGCCGAACCCCAGCCTGGTCAGCTCGGACCGCAGCACGTGCCGCCGTTGGCGTTCGGACTCGGGGACCGAGAAGACCGCGAGCACCCACCCGTCGGCGGGCGTGGCCCGGCGCCGCCGGAAGATCCGCGCGTCACCCTCGCGCAGGATGGCCAGCGCCCCGGCGGACAGCTGGTAGCCGGCCAAGCCGCCGTTCCGTCGCGACTGCAGGATGCCGCGCCGTTTCAGGCGTGATATGGCCGAACGGACGGCCGGCTCGTCGATCCCCAGATCAGCCAGCAGCCGTATCAGGGTCGCGACCGACAGCCATCCGCCGTCGTGCCGGGCGTAGAGCCCGTACACCGTGATGATCAGGTGCCGCGGCCGTGCCGACCGGGCGGTCGCACCCGCGCCCGCTCCGCTCGTTCCCGCTCCGTTCGCTTCTGTCGCGGCCGTCACCCGGTCACGATACCAACCTCACTCCTTGACTTCGCGGAGGCGGCCGGTCTCGACCTCGTAGACGAAGCCCCGGATGGAGTCCTTGTTCGGGACGAACGGGCTGGCCTTGATCCGGGCGATGGACTGGCGCACATCGCTGTCCAGGTCGCCGAAGGCCTCCAGCGCGAACGGCGGCCGGATGCCGGTGTCGGCCTCGATCTGGGCCTTGACGTCGTCGTCGTGGAAGGTGAGCATGCCGCAGTCGGTGTGGTGGATGAGGATGATCTCGTTCGTCCCGAGCAGCCGCTGGGAGATGGTGAGGGACCGGATGACGTCGTTGGTCACGACCCCGCCGGCGTTGCGGATCACGTGCGAGTCGCCCTCGGAGAGCCCGAGCACCCCGTACGGGTTGAGCCGGGCGTCCATGCAGGCGACCACCGCGGTGTGCTTGCCGGGCGGCATCGGCAGGTCGCCCTGGTCGAAGCTAGCGGCGTACCGTTCGGCGTTGGCGACGTAAGCGTCAGTGCTACTCACGGTTCCTCCGGAGGATGGTGGGTATCGGCGGGATCGTATCCACTCTCACGCTAGCCTAATCCCGACTTGTCAGACCAGAAATGCCTGGTTGACCGGTGCGGTCAGCTCCGGTCGAGCCGGCGGAACGCGATCTCCTGCAGCAGCAGCCGGACGGCCGCGGCCACCGGGATCGCGATGAGCGCCCCGACGATGCCGAGCAGGACCCCGCCGATCAGCACCGCCACCAGGCTGACGATGGCGGGCACCTGCACCGTGCGGCCCATGATCCGCGGCACGATGAGGTAGTCCTCGGCCAGCCGGTACCCGATGTAGAACGCCAGCGTCGCCAGCGCGACGGGCAGCGACACGGTCAGCGCGACCAAGGTAACCACCGCCCCGCCGATCGTCGACCCGATCACCGGGATCAGGTCGAGGAGGGCCACGAACATGCCGAGCAGGAGCGGGTAGGGGACGCCCCAGGCGAGCAGCCAGATGTAGGTGCCGAGGCCGGCGATCGCCGAGGTGATGAAGTTTCCCAGCACGAAGCCACCCACCTTGGCCAGGATCTCGTCGCCGATCAGGATGACCCGCGGCCGCCGCGAGTGCGGCACCAGACGGTAGGCGAACACCTTGATCTGCGGCAGGCCGGCCAGGAAGTAGATGCTGAGCACGCCGATGGCGAGGATGGCGGAGACCGTGCCGATCACCAGTGCGCCGGCGCCGAGGACCCCGCCCACGAGCGAGCCGCTCCCGTTGGTGACCAGCTTGGTCAGGCGGTCCTGGATGTGGTACTTGACGTTGAGCTGGCCCAGCTGCGAATTGCGGTTCTGCAGGTCGTGCATGTAGTGCGGGATCTGGTGGGCCAGCGTCGTGGCCTCGCTGGCCAGCGGCGGGATCGCGGCCGCGAGGAACGCCGCCGTAATGGCCAGGCCGCAGGCGATGACGGTCAGCACGGCGGCCCACCGGGGCATCCGGTGCCGGACCAGCCAGCCCACGATCGGGTCGAGGCCGGCCGCGATGAAGAACGCCAGGCCGATGATGATGAGCACGGACCGCGCCCGGACGATCAGCTCGATCAGCCCGAAGGCGACCGCCACGCCGAAGGCTGCGGTCAGCCCGATCATGAACGGGGAGCGCCGGTTGACGGGGCGCCCGGGAGAGCCGAGGCCGCCGGTCTTCTCCGCGACCTCCGCCGCCGTCTCGAGCGCCTCCTGGATCCGGTCTTCTCCCAGGTCGCGCTCTTCCCTGGCTTCCTCGTCGTGGGCCCGGACCTCCTCTTGCGTCCGGATCTCAGCCTCGCGGGTCTTGTTCACCCGGCCCGCCTACCCGTGATGGACCCGTTAAAGCCGGAGGAGACCCGGCAGTTGCAGGCCGAGATCGGCCGGCTGCGCGGTCACGAGTTGCGGCCGAGATCGACCGGCTGCGCGGTCACCAGTTGCGGCCGAGATCGGACGGCTGCGGGGTCAGCCGGAGGGCTAGGGTGCCGGTCAAGTAACATCTGCCTCAGCAACCCCGAGATTCACGTGCCCCGGCCGTTCGCCGCTGCCCCCGACCGTTTATACGGCGTGAATGTCCCATTCATGTCGTTCTAGCTGCATGAATGGGACATTCACATCGTATGCCGTGGTACGGATGGTGCCGGCGGGGCAGGTGGTGGGACGGCAGCGGACGACGCGCCGCACCAGGCCGGGAACTTCCGCTATTGAAATCTCTAAGCCGGATCCTCCAGGTTAATTCGCGCGGTGACAAGGCCGGGGCCTCGGCCAACATGGTCATGTCGGCCGGGTGCGAGAGCGTCTGGTACACGACGCAGTAGCGCTCGGTGAGCCGGATGAGGGCCTGGACCTGCTCGGCGCTCGCGTCGGTGTCCAGGTCGAAAGCGAGCCGGATCGACCGGAACCCGACCGGCGCGTCCTTGCTGACCGCCAGGGTGCCGCGGAAGTCCAGGTCGCCCTCTGCCGAGACGGTGCCTCCGGCCACGTCGATCCCGAGCGAGGTGGCCACCGCCCGCAGCGTGACCCCGGCGCACGCCACCAGCGCCTGGAGCAGCATGTCACCCGAGCACAGCAGCGTGCCGTCCCCGCCGGTCGCCGGGTGCAGGCCCGCGACGGCCAGCGCCTGGCCGGTCTCCACCGAGCACGAGACGGCGTCGTCCAGCTGGCCGCGCGCCCGCAGCGTGACGACCGCCTGCTCCGGGTCCTCCCGGTAGGCGTCCTTGAGCGGCTGCTGCAGAGCCCGCAACTCCGCGCTGTCCATGAAGGCTCCCCTCTGCGTTCTGGCGGTCCCTTCACGATAAAGCCGGCCAGCGGCGCTGCGAGGCCGCATAGTCGTCGAGGCGCCAGGCCATCGCCGACCGCGGCCTGATCGCCCAGACGACGTTGAAGTCGGGATCGCGGTCCGGCAGGTACTGCTGATCCTCCGGATTGGTGTACTTTGCCGCCAGCGCCGCGACCACCGCGGGTACCGCGGCGGGCGGCCCGAGGTCCTCGGCCACGCCGCGGACGATCAGGACGTCCTCGCCGCTTTCCAGGTGGACCACCACGCGCGGGTCGGCCGCGAGATTGCGCGCCTTCACCGTGCTCCGCTCGCTGTACAGGTAGAGCGTTCCGCCGGTCACCACGCCCCAGACCGGCGCAGCGTGCGGAGCGCCGGACGCGGTCGTGCTGCCCAGCCAGTAGGTACGCGCCGCCGCAAGACGGCCGGCGACCTCGGTCCAGGTCATGGTTCCCTCTGCCATGCCCCGATGATCGCACCAGCCCCGGTAACAGCAACTCCATCGCAACGTAATCATCTCGATGCCACCGCGGCGGCGTGCGATCCGTCCGATGCGCATGAAGAACGAACTTCGGGCCGCCGCCGGGGTGGCCGTGCTGGCGCTGCTGGCCGCGGGGTGCGGGTCGAACCCGGTCCCGCCGCCGGTCATGGCCCACGGCGTGGCGGCCAGGGAACCCCTCGTGGACCCGCGTCCCTACGGGGCGGCGGACACGGCACTGGGCCTCGACATGCTCAGCGCGTATTGCCGCAGCGACCCGCAGGCCAATCTGGTCCTGTCGCCGTCGAGCCTGGCCAGCGGGCTAGGCATGGCCTATCTCGGCGCCCGGGGCGGCACCGCCCGGGCCATGGCCGGCGTGCTGCACCTGCCGGCGGCGAGTGGCCAGGCGCTGGAGGCGGGCCTGCAGGCCCGTTCGGCCGCGCTGCGCGGCCTGGGCGGCCCGGGCGTGACGCTGGACGCCAGCGACCAGGTCTGGGCCGACCCCAGTCTCCCGACCGAACGCACCTACCTGAACGCCGTCGCGACCGGGTATGACGCCGGCCTGGCCAAGGCGCCGCTGCTGAAGGACCCCGATCGGGCGAGGCAGGAGATCAACCAGGCGATCGCGACCGCCACCAGGGGCCAGATCCCGCACTTGCTGCACCCCGGCGCCCTGGACGACGGCATCGGCTGGGTGCTGACCGACGCGCTCTACCTGCACGCCGCGTGGGCCACCCCGTTCGATCCGGACGAGACCGCGCCTGGGCCGTTCACCACCGCCGCAGGCCGGGCGGTCACGGCGCGGTTCATGCTGGGCGGCCAGTACCGTGCGGTCAGCGCGGGCGGCTGGACCGCGGTCTGGCTCCCGTACCGTGGCGGCAAGCTGGCGATGGAGGCGCTGCTGCCGCCCGCCGGCTCGGCCAGCTGCACCCGGCCCGCCGCGGCGGGCCTCGGCGCCATGACCTCCCGCCTGGCGTCCGGCCAGCCCGGCACCCTGACCAGGAGCGTCGCCTTCCCCAAGGTGAACCTCGCCACCCAGCTCAGCATGAAGCCCGTCCTCACCAGGCTCGGCATGGGCGTCGCGTTCACCTCGGCGGCGGACTTCACCGGGCTGTCGCGGCAGGCGTGCTGCATCGGCTTCGTGGAGCACGCGGCCACCCTGGACGTCGGCGAGAAGGGCACGGTGGCCAGCGCCGCGACCGCGGTCGGCGTGGAGCCAACCGCCGGGCACGTGCTGCCGCCCCAGGTCAGGTTCGACCGCCCCTACCTGCTGGTGGTGACCGACCGCGCGACCGGCGAGCCCCTGTTCATGGCCCGGGTGGCCGACCCCGCGGCACGCTGACCGCCGCCAGCGGCACTGTCGCCGCCTGGCCCCTGCGGGCCAGCTCGAGTGCTAGCGTGCAGGGTCGGCACACTTACCTGCAGGAATCCAGGTGGCATGGTCAGGCATCAGGTAGCCGGAGTTCTAGCCGGCTGCGTGCTCGCGCTGGCCCTGGCCTGCTCGGGTTGCGGCCTCACCGCCGGCGGCCACCCGGCCGCCGGGCCGGCCAGCCCCTCGGCGATCGCCCCTTCCGCGCGCCCCGCGACCAGCACGGTCTCACGGCCGCCGCAGGCACGTCAGCCGCTCTCCTGCCCGGCCCAGGTCTTCTCCCGGATGACCGCGGCCCAGCGGGTGGGACAGCTGTTCATGGTCGGCATCGCCGCTGACCCGCGCTCCGAGGTCGCCCCCGCGGTCGCGGCCTATCACTTCGGCTCCCTGCTGTTCGGCGCCACGAGCACGGCCAGCGTGACCGAAATCCGGCAGGAGACGGCCGCCGATCAGTCCCTGGCGTCGGCGGCGGCCACCGCACGGGTCCGGTTCCTCATTTCCACCGACCAGGAGGGTGGTGAGGTCCAGCGGCTGCGCGGGCCGGGCTTCGCGGCGATCCCGTCGGCCGTGACCCAGGGGGACCTGGCCTCCCGCGTGCTGCGCCGGGACGCCTCCGCGTGGGGACGCGAGCTGAAGCTGGCCGGCGTCAACCTTGACCTGGCCCCGGTCATGGACGTGGTGCCGCCCGGGACCGCCCCCAGGAACCAGCCGATAGGCGCGCTTCTGCGGGAGTTCGGCACTGGCCCGGAAACCGTGGCGGCACACGGCGTGGCGTTCATCCAGGGGATGCAGCAGGCCGGAGTGGCCACCACCGCCAAGCATTTCCCCGGGCTGGGCCGGGTGACGGGCAACACCGACCTGACCGCCGGGGTCGTCGACCCGGTGACCGCCCCGGGCGACGCCTACCTCGGGTCCTTCCAGGCCGCCATCGACGCGGACGTGCCGTTCGTCATGGTCGCCCTGGCCAGCTACCCCCAGATCGACTCCCGCCATCTCGCGGTGTTCTCCTCCCGCACGATGCGAGGGCTGCTGCGTAAGCAGATGCACTTCGGCGGCGTGGTCGTCTCCGATGACATGGGTGCGGCCGCGGCTGTGGCGAGCCTGTCTCCGGCCACCCGCGCCATCAGCTTCCTCGCCGCCGGCGGCGACATGATCGTCTCGGCGAGCCTGCCCGCGGCCGCCGCCATGGCCACCGCGGTGCTCGGCCGGTCGAACCAAGATCCCGCGTTCCGGTCCAGGGTCGACTCGGCCGTGATGCGCGTCCTCACCGCCAAGCAGGCCTACGGCCTGCTGCCCTGCCCGGCCCGGTAGACCCGTGCCGGTGGCCTGCTGCCCTGCCCGACCGGTTAGATGCGTCCGACCGCGGGCGGACCCACTGTGCCCGGCCTGAGTTTCCTGGTGCTCCTAGGCTTCCTGGTGCTTCTGGGCTCCCGGTACCCTCCCGTGCCCGATGATCCATTGCCGCCGCGCGGCCCGGCTCGGCGGATACGGCGGAGGATGTCCCAGCCACGGGAAGCAGAGGCAGGAGCAGGAGAGCCAGCCACCCGGATACGGCGGCTCACGTGCTCCACCTGTGCGGGAAGGCCGCGTCCTTGGCGACCTGGTGGTCGCGCGGTTCGGTGTTCTCCGCCACACGCACGCCGCGAGTCTGCCGATAGCTGGCTGGTGGCCTCGGCGGTTATGACATGTCAAGAGCCTGTAAATACGTATGAACAAACTATAAATTAGGTTGGAACGCACCGCGCCGCGAGGCGGCCGCCCCGCCTCACGGGATCGGGGGCGGCGGCCTTCTCGCCACCGCAATACCGGCTGACTTCCTCGTGCATCGCGATCCACGTGGGCCTCACGTGACAGGGTTGGCGCTTCCCGTGCTAACCCTGCAGTGGTTAGAATGTAAAAACAAACGCGCCTAAACACACGCGGGATGTCGACGATGCCGGAACGCGAACCGAGCGCCAGCGGCCCGATTATCATCGACCGGACCAGTCCGGTGCCGCTGTACTTCCAGCTGGCTCAGCACTTCGAATCGGCCATAAGATCCGGCCTGCTCCCGGTGGGGACCCGGCTGGAGAACGAGGTCCAGCTGGCGGAGATGCTCGGCCTGTCCAGGCCCACGGTGCGGGCGGCCTTCCTCTACCTGGCCAACAAGGGGCTGGTCGTGCGCAAGCGCGGCGCGGGAACCGTGGTGTCCAACGAGAGGATCGACCGGAACGTCGAGCTGACCAGCCTCTACGACGACCTGGTGGCGAGCGGCCGGAAGCCGGCTACCCGGGTGCTCAAGGCCGAGGTCAGCCACGCCAGCGATCAGGTCGCGCAGGCGCTGCAGCTGCCCGAGCGGGCCCTGGTGATGTCGCTGGAGCGGATCCGGCTGGCCGACGGCGAGCCGATGGCCCTGATGCACAACCACCTGCCGGCCGGGCTCGTCCAGCTGAACGTGGAGATGCTCGAAGAGCACGGGCTGTACGAGCTGCTCCGCGCGTCGGGCATCGGGCTGTACTCGGCGACCCAACGGATGGGCGCCAAGAACGCCTCGGCCGCCGAGGCCCGCACGCTCGACGAGACCCGCGGCACGGCCCTGCTGACCATGGAGCGCATCGCCTACGACCAGTCAGGCCGCCCGGTGGAGTTCGCCCGGCACTTGTACCGCGCGTCCAGGTACGCCTTCACTACCAGCTTCCCGCGCCCCGAGCCCTCCCTCGGCTAGCGGGCCTGGTTCAGCCGGGCAGGCTCTCGACGGCGCCGGCCGCGATAGCGCTGACGAGCCGGGCGTGATCCCGCTCGTTCTGGTCGGCGTACAGGCGCGCGAACCGGCCGATCTCAGCCGCGAATTTCGAGCCGTTCCCGATGTAGGCATCGATGGCCATCGGGTCGCCGGTGCGGGCGTGGGCGCGAGCGAGTGTCTTGCCGCACGCGGTGGCGAACTCGGCCAGGCGAGGGGCGATCAGGGCTGTCTTCGGGATGATCTTCATGTCGCGGAATTGCCGCACGTAGTAGTCCTTGCCGCGGAACGAGCCCCAGCCCGCGAAGATGTCGGTGGCACTCTGGATCAGCCGCTTGCCAGCGATCACCCGCTCGCCGCGGCCCGGGTGGCGGCTCGGCTGGACGTGGGCCTCATATACCGACGGTCCGGCCTGCTTGACCTGCAAGAACAGCGGGTCGGCGCCGGTCCGGCCCTCCAGCAGGACCAGGTAGACCTGCATCCCCACGCTGCCGACTCCCACGACCTGGCGGACCACGTCGGCCACGGTGAACTTGTCGAGCAGGCTCCGCCGGTCCTCTTGGAGGGTCAGCCGGTACCCGGCTAGGAGGTGGTCGACGAGGCCGGCTTGCTCGTCGTCGCTGATCCTGACGCGGATTACCGGCTCCTCGGTGATCCGGGGACGCCCGTGTGCCATCACCGTGAGCTTGGCGAATGCTCCCCGGCTGGTGCGGCGTTCCCGCTTCTTCTCGATGTGGATCGTCACGCGGCCGCGGTCGGCCGGCTCGAAGTAGCTGATCAACCGGTCGACATGCATGCCGTCGTACCATATGTCGAGCTCGGGCATGGTCGCGTACTGGCGCATGCGCCGGCAATAGGCCTCCACGCCCGCGGTGACCGCGGCCGCGGCCCGGGTCGGCTTGACCTGGTTCTCCCGGCCGGCCACCACCAGGCTGGCGGCGAACCGCTTGACGTCCCACTCGAACGGGCCGGGCAGGGTCTCGTCGAAGTCGCGCAGATCGAACGACAAGTTCCGCTCCGGCGTGGCCCACAGGCCGAAGTTCAGCACGTGGGCGTCACCGCACAGCTGCACCATCAGCCCGCTATGAGGCCGGGACGCCAGGTCGGCCGCCATGACCGCCACGGCACCCCGGTAGTAATTCCACGGGGAAACCGCCATCCGCTGGTGCCGGATGGGAACCAGTTCGGGCACCCGGATCTGGTTCTGGGCCAGGATCGTCGCCACGGCATCGTGCCCGCGGTCCTCCTCCGCCCAGGACCCCAGCGTGCGCCGGGGCACCTGCTTGCGGGCGCCCTTCCCGGACGCTCGTCTCTCCTTGCCCGTCGCCAGCAAGTCGTGCAGTGCGGAGGGCGAGGGGGCCGGTGACGTGGAATCGGTCATGGAACATACGGTACGAGCATGGCGACTCTCGACGACGTGGGCCTGATGGCGGCCGAACTACCCGAGGTGACCGAGGGGGAGCGGCACGGCAACCGGACCTGGTTCGTCGGCGGCAAGGCGTTCGCCTGGGACCGGCCGTTCAGCCGGGCGGACATCCGGCGGTTCGGCGATCAGACCCCGCCCGACGGCCCCATCCTGGCCGTTCGCGTCGAGGACCTCGGCGAGAAAGAGGCGGTGCTCGCCGCGAACCCGGACGCCTTTTTCACCATCCCGCATTTCGACGGGTATTCGGCCGTCCTGATCCAGCTGCCGAGGGTCTCCGCCCGGGCGCTGCGCGATGCGATCACCGATGGCTGGCTGGCCTGCGCCCCGCCCGCCCTGGCCCGGCGCCTCGAGCGGTAGGGTCCCGAACGGGCCGGGTGTCACGCCCCCGGCCACCCAGGGGAATATCCCGGCCTTTCAGGTGTATCAGGCGCGTGGTCCGGCGCTCCGATTCAGCAAGGGTGCCCTCTCCGATTGGAGCGGGGTGGGGGGTGCCCGCCCTGCCGGACGGACGCGATGTCGTCCGCCCGGCAGGCTCAAGCGAAAAACGGGGGAATGGGGGTTTCCCGATGGATGCCAGCGTGATGTTTCTCGACTGCCCGGCGTACATGGACAAGACCGGCTCGATCCGATGCGGGTTGCCCGCCGAGGTGGAAGGCCGCTACCTGATGAGGTCGACGGACGGGCCGCTGGAGAGCGCCAGGATCAGGTGCCCGCGCGGTCACTGGTTCAACGGCCCGATTGAGTCGTTGACGCCCGGGGAACGCCCGGACGCCGCGGCCGAGCGCGAGGCCATCGCCCGGCTCAAGGGCATCAGCGCCCGGCGCCGGGCTTCCTGAGGGCCCGCGACGACGCGCGGCGGCCAGGCGGTGTCGAACCACCCGTATCAAGGCGGGTACGCTGCATTCCGGCCGTGACCGCACGTTTTTCGGAGCCGCTCGCTCATGCTCAGCCAGGAAATTGTCGATTCGCTGTTCCCGCCTGACCTGCCGGAACCGGATCACTGGGAGAACCGTTACCCGCCGCGTGACCTGCCCGAAGGGGCGAAGGTCACCCGCATCGCACCGAGCCCGACGGGGTTTCTCACCATCGGCGGCGTGTTCACGGCGACCATCGACGTCGACGTGGCCCACCGGTCCGGCGGCGTCTACCTGGTCCGCCTGGAGGACACCGACCAGGCTAGGTTCACCGAGGGCGCGGCCGAGCAGTTCGCCGAGGCGTTCGAGTACTTCTCCATCGGCCCGGACGAGGACGACCAGACCGGCCGCTACGGGCCCTACACCCAATCGGCGCGGTCGCAGACCTACCTGACCTACGTCCGCGAGCTGCTCCGCCAGGGCCGCGCCTACCCGTGCTTCGCGACCAAGCAGGATCTGGAGGAGATCACCGCGCGGCAGCGGGCCGCGGGCGCGCTGCCGGGCTACTACGGCACGTGGGCCATCTGGCGGGACGCCGAACCTGACGAGGTGACCAAGCGCCTCGCGGCGGGCGAGCCCTACGTGGTCCGGTTCCGCTCCCCGGGCCTGCCGGGGAACCGGGTGAGCTTCACCGACGCGATACGCGGCCAGCTGACCATGGACGACAACCGCAACGACGCGGTCATCCTGAAGAGCAGCGACACCGAGCCGCGGCTGCCCACCTACCACTTCGCGCACGCCGTCGACGACTACCTGATGCGAGTCAACCTGGTCATCCGCGGCGAGGAGTGGATCTCCTCGGTGCCGCTGCACCTGCAGCTGTTCGACGCCCTCGGCTTCGGGCGGGTGCAGTACGCGCACGTCGCGACGCTGATGAAGCAGGACGGCAGCAGCCGCCGCAAGCTGTCCAAGCGCCGCGACCCGGAAGCCAACGTGAGCTTCTACATCGAGCAGGGCTACCCGGCTCCGGCGGTCCAGTACTACCTGCGCGGCCTGGCCAACGCCAGGCTCGCCGAGATGCCGCTGGCCGACGCGCTGGCCGCGCCGATCCGGCTTTCCGAATGCGGCACCGCGGGCCCCCTGGTCGACATGGTCAAGCTCGACGACATCTGCGCCGACTACATCGCCACGCTGCCCGGCCAGCAGATCCTCGCCGAGGTCAGCACCTGGGCCGGACGCTACGACCCCGAGCTGGCCGAAGTCCTGGCGGCCGAGCCGGAACTCGCGCTCCGGGCCCTGGCCATCGAGCGGGAAAACGCCCCCAACCCGCGCAAGGACCTGCGCAAGTGGGCGGACTTCCGCGCCGTCTACGGCTACTTCTTCCCGCAGATCTTCGAGCTGGTCACCGACCCCGCGGACGCCCGGTTCTCCAGCCTGAACCTGGACCCGGACGTGGTGCGCGAGGTGGCCCGGGCGTTCGCCGCGGCCTACCAGCCGCCCACGGCCGAAACCATCTGGTTCGACCAGATCCGCCAGCTGGCGGCCGACCTCGGGTTCGCGCCCAGCCAGAAGGCCTACAAGCAGGACCCGGCCGCCTACAAGGGCTCCATCCTGGAGGCCTCCCAGGTCATCCGGATACTGCTGACCGGGACGCCGCGCAGTCCCGACCTGCCCCAGGTGGCCGGCGCGCTCGGCACCGAGGAGGTCCTGCGCCGCGTCCGCGCGGTCAGCGCTCCCTAGCCGCCGTCCTCCTGGGCGCCGTCCTCCTCGGGTGGCCAGGTGCCGATCGGCGGCAGCTGGTACAGGCTGTCCAGGTTGAGCTGCTGCGCGTCCTTCAGCACGACGTCCTGCTGCTCCTGCGCCTTCTCGGCCGTCTGCTTGGCCAGCTCGGACGCCAGGCCGCCGAGCTGGCGCACGCCGGTGTCGTTGACGACCTCGTGGCTGCTGGCGAAGATGACGATGCCCTCCACCCGCCGGTCCTTCTGCTCGGGTGGCGACAGGGCGGCACCGACCTTTGCTCCTTCGGCCGGGTTCGCGGCGCGCGCGGCGAGCTTGTCGCGCTCCTCCAGGACCCACTGGTGGAACTTCATCACCGCGCCGTGCAGGGGCAGGTTCTTGACGTCCTCGTTGGTCAGGGCGAACCGCTTGCCCTTGCTGAAGCAGCGGCCGTAGGCCAGGACGGCCGACGACCAGAGCGCCAGCGGTATCAGCTGGTCCCGCTCCTCCTCGGGCTTGGCCAGCTCGTCGATCAGCCGCTTGGAGCAGTCCATGACGAACTGGAGCTCTGAGATGATCGACGCCTGGTCGGCGAGAACATGCGCGGACGGCACGTCGAGAGCAACGGTCGGCATCGGCATCCTGCGATTTTCGCACCGATCGCGATCCGCGCCGGTCTCACAAAACGACAAAACCGAGCCTCAGCTGGCCTGCGCGGAGGGCGGCGCGCTGGTGGCCCAGCGGATGGCGCGGACCATGGCGTGGCCCGCCGGGCGGACCAGCACAGTTTCGGTCACCGGCAGCCGCGGCAGCCGGAGCGGCCGGCGGGCCCAGCCGGGCAGTAGCGAGACCGCGGACGCGGCGAGCACCCCGTAGGGCGCCCGGGCCACCGTCGGCAGCGGCGGGTTGACCAGCAGGAACCGCGCGGCCTCGCGGGCCTGTGCGGTCACGGCCAGCTCGGCCCGGTACCGGGCGATCCGGTCGGCGAGTTCGGCCTCGGTGCGCGGCGGGTCAGGCACGCCGAGCTCGGCGCCGATCTTGGCCATGTCGGCCACGTAGCCGTCACGCCCGACCTGGTCCAGCGGGCGGGTGCCGAAGCGGGAGTGGGCGCGCAGGAAGCTGTCCGCCTCGGCGATGTGCACCCAGGTCAGCAGGTGAGGGTCGGAGGCGGCGTAGGGCCGTCCGTCCGGCGCGGTCCCGGTGACCCGCTCGTGCACCGCGCGAACCCGCGCGATCGCGGCGCGCGCGTCGTCGGCCCGGCCGAATGTCGTGACGGCCAGGAAGTAGCTGGTCCGCTGCAGCCGGCCCCACGGGTCGCCGCGGTAGTCGGAGTGCTCCGCCACGGCGGCCATGGCCAGCGGATGCAGCGACTGCAGCAGCAGCGCCCTGATCCCGCCGATGAACATGGACGAATCCCCGTGCACCCGGCGGACCGGCCGGTCCTCGGCGAACCAGCGCTCGCCCGCGGCCTGGTGGATCTGGCGCCGCCGGTTCCCGCCCTGCGGCCCGGCGACCCGCTCGAAGATGGCCGCGCCGATCCGGGCCCGGAAGTTGTCCACCTCTTCATTATCGACCCCGTTCCGGCCGACACGACCAGCTCCCTGCTCGCCGCGGTAGCCCGGCTCGGCGGCCCGGCGGAAACCCCCCGTCCCGCGCGCGGACGTAGACCCGTTGACCGTACTCCAGACGCTGCTGCCCGCGGCCAGGGCGCAGGACATACAGCGGCAACTGCCCGGCCTGACCAGCGGCGAGGGGCGGCGGAGACGACCTTCGGGGGCGACCGGCCGCTCGCTGCCCCGGCGGGACAGGCACAATCGAGGAGTGCAAGATGATCGCCCGTTCGGCACTCTTCCGGTCCTGGACGTGGCGCCGCTGCTTTCTTCCCGGCCCGCCCGCCTCCCCGAGGTGGCCCGGCAGATCGAGGCGGCGTGCCGGGAGCACGGCTTCTTCTACGTCACCGGCCACGGCGTCGCGCCGGACCTGCTGGCCCGGCTGACGCAGGCCTGCGCCGCGTTCTTCGCGTTGCCGCAGGCGGCCAAGATGGAGATCGCGATGGCCCATGGCGGCCCCGCCTGGCGGGGATACTTCCCGGTCGGGGCCGAACTCACCTCGGGCCGCCCCGACCTGAAGGAGGGGCTCTACTTCGGCGCCGAACTCGGCGACGACGATCCCGGAGTGTGCGCCGGTCTCCCGCTGCACGGCCGCAACCTGTTCCCGCGGCAGGTCCCGGAGCTGCGCTCCGCGGTGCTCAGCTACATGGACGCGCTGACCGGGCTGGGCCAGGCGGTGCTGCGCGGCGTGGCGCTCAGCCTGGGCCTGGACGCGGACTACTTCGCCGCCGGCTACACGGCCAGCCCCACCGTCCTGTTCCGGGTGTTCCGGTATCCGGCGCCGCCGCCCGGCGATGCGGGCTGGGGCGCGGGGGAGCATACCGACTACGGCCTGCTGACCCTGCTGGCCCAGGACGCCAACGGCGGCCTGCAGATCAGGACGCCGGGCGGCTGGATCGATGCGCCGCCGGTCGAGGGCACCTTCGTCGCCAACATCGGCGACATGCTCGACCGGCTGACCGGCGGCTGGTACCGGTCGACCCCGCACCGGGTCCGCAACGTCAGCGGCCGGGACCGGTTCTCCTTCCCGTTCTTCTTCGACCCCGACTTCACCGCCGAGATCCCGCCGCTGCCGGGGCACGCGGCGGCCGGCAGCCGCACAGGGCGGCAGGGCGAGAGCGGCCATCCGCGCTGGGACGGGCAGAACCTGCACGCGTTCACCGGCACCTACGGTGACTACCTGCTGGGCAAGGTGTCCAAGGTGTTCCCGCAGCTCCGCCGCGAGGTGCTAACCGAGGAGAGCCCGTAAGGCCGGCTGCTCGGCCTGCAGCTTCCTGACCACGTCGAGCGCCTCGCTGACGTGCCCGCCGATGTTGGTCATCGAGTTGAAGACGTGCCGGACCGTGCCGGTGCGGTCGATCACGTAGGTGACCCGGCCGGGGATGAACCCCATCACGGCGGGCACCCCGTAGGCCTTGCGGACCCGGCCGCCCTGGTCGGCCAGCAGCGCGAACGGCAGCCGGTGCTTGCCGGCGAAGCCGGCGTGCCGGTCCGCCGAGTCCGAGCTGACCCCGATCACATCGGCCCCGGCCTCGGTGAACGTCTCGTAGCTGTCGCGGAATGCGCACGCCTCCGCGGTACAGCCGCTGGTGTTGTCCTTGGGGTAGAAGTACAGGACGATCACTCGCTCGCCGAGCCGGTCCTGCAGCCGGACCTGTTCATCGGTCTGGGAGGGGAGGATGAAGTCGGGAGCCTTGTCCCCGACCTGGATGCCGCGTGCCACGCTGGGCCTGCCTCTCTGCGCATCCCCCCTCACCGGCAAGTCTAGCCAGCCATCCGGTTAAGCTCCTCCCCATGACCCTCGACGACGAGGTGGCCGCCGCCTTCGCCCGGGACGGCGTGGCCTGCCTGCGCTCGGTTCTCGACCGCGGCGAGGTGGCGGCCGCGGCCGCCGCGATCGACGCGGTGCTGGCCCGGCCGGGGCCGCTCGCCCAGGTGGCCAGCTCCGCCGATGACCCCGGCGCGTTCACCGAGGACTTCCGCCGGTGGCAGGAGATCCCCGAGATCGAGCAGCTGGCCCTGCACTCCCGGGTGCCCGCCCTGGCCGCCGTGCTGATGGCCACGCCGCGGGTCCGCTTCTACCACGATCACGTCCTGGTTAAGGAGGGCGGGACCAGGCAGCGCACGCCGTGGCACCAGGACCAGCCGTACTACAACGTCGACGGCCGGGGCGTCAGCGCCTGGATCCCGGTGGATCCGGTGCCCGAGGACGGGTGCCTGCAGCTGGTGGCGGCCTCGCACCGAGGCCCGTGGCTGATGCCTCGCACCTTCCTCAAGAAGGAGGCTCGCTGGTTTCCCGAGGGCAGCCTGGCCGAACTGCCCGACATCGACGCGGATCCGGACCGCTACGACATCCGCCGGTACGAGCTGCGGCCGGGCGACGCCATCTTCTTCGACTTCCTGACCGTGCACGGTGCCCCCGGCTTCCCGCACCCGGGCCGGCGGAGGATCCTGTCACTGCGCTACCTGTCGGCGGCCGCCAGGCACGCCCCGCGCGCCTGGCGCACGTCCCCGCCGTTCGACGACCTGGACGCCGAGCTCCCGGTCGGCGCCGACATGGACCACCCGCTGTTCCCGGTGGCCTGGCCGGCCTCATGACCTTGTGCCGAGCCAGCTCCCCGGCAGCGGCCGGCCAGGACGCCACGGCGCGGGCGGCCGGGGCGGGCTGAGCCCGGCCGTCGCCGGACGGGCCGCAGCAGGCTGGCTCAGCCGGTCCTGCCGCCAGGTCCGCATCGGCTCGCCGAGTTCCATGGCGGCGAAGGCGGCCGGCCAGTCGGCCGGGCCGTACCCGGCGCCGAGGTCGCCATGATGCAGCTCGACCTCGACCAGCCGCCGGGTCAGCAGCTCGGCGGCGGGATAGCGGTCCCCCGGGTCCAGCATGCGCACCGGGACCTGCCACCCTTCGCCTGGGAGCCGCCTGGCCATGGTGCGCAGCGCCATCGCCGAATCGGCCAGGTCGGCCGCCAGCTCCCGGGCCTGCCTGCCCGCGTCCCGCTCGATGTCGGCCTCCCGCGCTTCGGCGCTGGTGTAGCCGGGACGGTCCTGTCCGGTCCGCACGCCGGCCAGCACGTTCCGCATCGCGTCGGCGTTCCTGGCCACGTGCGCTAGGACGTGCGCCCGCGTCCACCCCGGTAGCAGGGACGGCGCCCGCAGATCCGGCTCGGTGATGATCCGCGCCGTGTCGAGCAGGCGCTGCGTCGCCTGGTCGATCTGATCGCTCAGCTCACGTAGTGCGGTGTCCATCAGCTCACTGTAGGACGGCGGCACCTATGCTGGCGCGTGTGATCGACCCTGACTCGGCGGTACCGCCGTATGAGCAAGTCGCCAAGATGCTGCGAGACGAGATCGCCCAGGGGACCATGACCGGCCGGATCCCCTCGGTCCACACGATCGCCGAGCACCACCACGTCTCGCACCGGGTCGCCGCCCGCGCCCTGGAGATCCTGAAGGGCCAGGGCATGATCGTCAACGTGCCCGGCGAGGGCGAAGTCGTCCGCCACCCGCGGACCTGAGCGCCTGGCGGCGCTGCGCATCTGAGCGCCTGGCGGCGCTGCGCATCTGAGCGCCTGGCGGCGGCCGCGGACGTCAGCCCCGGGCCGCGAGCGTGAACGCTCCCTTGACGGCCGAGAGAATGGCCGGGGTCGCCGTGGCCTGGTCGATGGGATCCGACCTGTTCTCAGCCTGCACGGCGACCATGTAGCTATGTCCGGACCGGGTGGTGGCCAGGAAGGTCAGGGTCATGACCCCCGGCTCGGATCCGCCCTTGAACCAGGTCGTCTGCCACTGCGCCGGGTCGAGCTGCAGGCCGTCGTCGTTGAGCGAGAGCACCCGGCCGATCGGGGTCAGTCCCGGCTGGCGGGCCAGGGCGGCCAGCGAGGTATAGGCCCGGCAGAGGTCGCTGGCCGACGCGAAGTATTCCAGGCGGTCGATATCGCGCGGCGCGATCCACCCTCCGGTCTCCTCCAGGGCGGGGAGGGGGGCCCGGTCGACGGTGCTGGCCAGCAGCGCCCGTCGGCTGGGTTCGCCCGCGGTGACGTAGCGATGCGCGAGGGCTGGCCACTGGTCCAGCTTGAGGACGAAGATCTCCCGGGTCGTCAGGTACGGCCGGTCCAGGGCCGGGCTGGTCATCCCGGTCGCGGTGAGCGCCGCCTCGACCGCCGAACGGCCCACGGCGCCAGTCAGCATGTCGGCGGCCGTGTTGTCGCTGAGCGAGATCATCATGGCGGCCGAGTCGAGTACCGAGACCCGGGTGCCGTCCGGCTCGGTCTGGAGCTCTCCGGGTGGAAGGCTCTTGAACTGCGCGGTGACGGTCAGCGGCTGATCCCAGCGGACCTTGCCCGCGGCCACCGCGTTGCCCACCGCGTCGAGCACGTAGAGCTTGACCGCCGAGCCGAGCGGTGCCGGGGTCGTGGCGTTGATGCTGTGCAGCGGCTGGCATGAGCCGTCGCTGACGTCGGCCACGAGCAGATGCACCTGGGGGGCGACCGATCGCAGGATCGCGTCGACGCCGGTCCAGCTGGCGGGGACCGGCCCGGTGCTGGCCGGGCTGATCCTCAGCAAGCTGACCAGTCCCCGGCGGTCGACCGCGAGCAGGACCTGGGCCCGCGAGCTTCCGTGGTAGGTAGAGACGTCCGCGACGAGCGTGCTCAGCTCGCTGACCTTGACCGCGAGCAGCCTGATGTCGATCGTTTGCTCTAGCAGTGCCTCGTTGATCACGGTCGGGCTGACCTGGGCGAGGAAGGCCGGGTCGAAGTGAGAGCGTATCTCCGCGTCGGACAGGGGCAGCTGGGCCGCCGCCGCGATGAGCCAGCGGAGCTGGGCGCCGGCCGGGGTGTCCGGCAGGACGGCGGACCTGGCGGCTTGCGGCGACCCCGCCGCGGTATGCAGTCCTCCCGGCGCCTGCGGCTTCGGCGAGGTGCACGCGGCGGCCAGCAACGCGACCATGATCATCAGCGCTACCAGAAACGGCCGCGCCGGACGGTCCCGCCTGATACTCCTCCGGGCGCGCAGCTCAGACTTCCTTTCGTCCTATATCTGCAAGTATCCACGTCGGCCGTCAGCACACCAGAGCGGACGTGAGGTGATCCGGTGCGGGCGGCCGTGACGTATCAGCGGATGAGCGACAGGATCACGATCCAGGGGAGGACCTATGGCTAGCACCAGCCCGGTGACGGACAACGGGCGCACGATCGCCGCCATGTACGAGGCGTTCGGCCGTGGCGATGTCCCGTACGTCCTGGCCCAGATGGTTGCCGACGTCGAGTGGATCGAGACCGAGGCCGGGAACATCCCCACGCACGGGACGTTCGGCAGCCCTCAGGAGGTGCTCGAGAACGTCTTCGCCAAGGTTCCCGAGCATTTCGAGCAGTTTGAGCTCCATCCGGCACTGTGGATCGAAACGGGCGACGACGTGGTGGTGACCGGCCGCGTCGCGGCGCGAACCCGGACCGGCCGCAAGCTGGACGCCCCGTATGCCCACGTGTTCTCGTTCCGGGACGGAAAGGTCTGCCGCAACGACAACTTCCACGACACGGCACTCTGGACCGCCGCGCTGGCCTGAGCCGTCCGTGTCGCGCTAGCGCCGGGCCCGCGCCGAACTGCCCCGTGCCATCAGCTCGATCGGCAGTTCCTGCCGCAGCGGCCTGACCCGCTCGCCGCGCAGCACCGCGCACAGCCGCCGCGCGCCCTCGGCCCCGGAGCGGGCCAGCGGCTGGCGTACCGTGCTGAGGTCGAGGAACGTCGCGGAGTCGATGTCGTCGAAACCGACGACCGACAGCTCGCCGGGTACCGACACACCGAGCCGGTCCGCCGCGGCCAGCACGCCGATAGCCTGGGTGTCGGAGGCGGCGAAGATAGCCGACGGGGGATCGGGGGACTTTAGCAGCTGCGCTGCGTGTTCGGCCGCGACCGCGGCGTCGTGCGGGCCGAGCCGGATCAGGTCGTCCTCCGCACCGATGCTGGCCGCGGCGAGGGCCTGCCGGTAGCCGCGCTGCCGGTCCGCGGAGGAGGTGAAGCCCAGCCCGCCCGGCGGCCTGCGATCAGGCATATCGCCGACGAAGCCGATCCGCCGGTGCCCCAGCGCGATGAGGTGCCCGGTCGCGAGCCGGCCGCCGGCCACGTCGTCGACGGTCGTCTGCGGCACGCCGGGGCTGGCCGCGTCCACGCTGACCACCGCGATGCCGGCCCGTGCGCACTGGCCGAGCTGGCCGCGGGACAAGGGCAGGCAGATGGCCAGGACTCCGTCGGCCCGGTGCGTAGGCAGCAGTGCCTCCAGGTGCCGGTCCCGCTCCGCCGGGCTGTCGACGTTGTACACGATCGCGTCATAGCCCTGCTCCTCCAGGACGGCGAGCGCGCTGGCCACCCGGACGACAGCGGACGGCCTGGTCATGTGGGCGACAATGAGCGCCACGGTCCGCGGCGATCCGCGGACCAGGGTCGTCGCCGCGTGGCTCGGCCGGTAGCCGAGCCGGTCGATCGAGGTGAGCACCGCCCGCATCGTGGAGTCGCGTACCTGATCGCTCCCGTTGAGCACCCGGGAGACCGTGCCGACCCCGACCCCGGCATCGGCGGCCACGTCCGCGATAGTGACCCGGCGATCAGCCGCGGGGGACGGCGGCCCCTGGAATCGTTTCCACATCGGCGCGGTCGCGTCCTCGCTCCGCGCGGTGATGTGCTCGCTTCGCGCGGTGCCGTCCTCGCCCGGCGCGGCGGGCTCTTCGGGTTCCTGGCCGGGCCCGCCAGTGCTCTCGCCCAGCCGCAGCGTGGCCGGCACCACCTCGCCGGGCTCCTGGCTGGCCCCGTGGTCGAGCTGCCGCAGCGCCCGCGCCACCACCCGACGGGCGATGTCGTCGACCGGGATGGCCACGGTGGTCAGCCGCGGGTGCATCAGGGCGGCCGCGGCGCTGCCGTCAAAGCCGGTGACCGCGAGGTCCTGGCCGATACGCAGCCCGAACTCCGCGGCCACGCTGTACACCACCCCCGCGAGCCTGTCGCTGCTCGTCACGATGGCGTCAGGCCTCAGCTCGGGGCGGCCCGCGGACAGCAGCGACCGGATCTTCCCGCGCGCGCTGGCGTCGTCCACCAGCAGCATGTCTGCCTGGTTGGCGGAGACCCCGCTGGCCGCCAGCCCGTCCCTGAACCCGGCGGCCCGTTCGGCGTCCCAGTAACTCAGCGTCCGGTAGCCGACGTAGGCGATCCGCCCGTAGCCTCGGGCCAGCACGTGCTCCACCGCCGCGGCGACGGCTCCCCTGTTGTCGATGTCGACCCAGTTCTGCGGCAGCTCCGGGCCGGTCCGGCCGAAGCAGGCGAACGGCATCCGCGCTTCGGCCAGCAGCGTCACCCGCGCGTCGTCCTGCTGCAGCTCGGAGAGCACGAACGCGTCCACGCTCCGGCTGGCGATCAGCCGGCGCATCTCGTCCCTGGGGTCCCCTTCCGGGACCACGACCACCAGGCTGTAGCTCCGTGGTGCGCACGCCGCCGCCAGCGACTGCAGGAACTGCTGCATGATGTAGTTGCCGGGCAGCAGCTGCACCCGCGGCATGACGTAGGCGAATTGCCTGGTCCGGCGCGAGCGCAGGCTCCGCGCGCCGTGGTGCGGGTGGTAGCCGAGCGCCTCTACCGCCGCCAGCACCCTGGCCCGCGCGGCGTCCCCCACCCGTCCGCTGCCGTTGAGCACGTTCGAGACGGTCTGCCGGGACACCGCCGCGGCAAGCGCCACGTCCTGGATCGTTATCTGACGCGCGGTCGCGGACTCCGCCGGTCTGGCCTGGCCCGATCCGAGACCTAGTCACGTGGTCACCGTACTGCCAGCCTGATTACCTCTTGACAGGGTATGGTCATAGCGCTTCTATATGGTAGATCGTTCTATCAGCGTACGACAGGGACCGCCACGGCCGCCAGGGCCTGGTCGCCGGTGGGTGGTACCCGTCCGTGACCGGATCGCGGCCTGGGTCTGCGGCGGGCCCGGGCCGCGATCCTGCTGATCGCGGCGATGCCGCCCCGCCCGCACGCCCTCCGCCCGCCCGGGCCGCCCGCACGCCCTCCGCCCGCCCGGGCCGCCCGCACGCCCTCCGCCCGCTCGTTTATACGGCGTGGATGTCCCAGCCATGTTGTTCCAGCTGCATGAATGGGACATTCACATCGTATGATGTGGTACCGGTGGTGCCAGAGTGATCAGAGTTCGCTCCTGTGTCCTCGCGCCGACCCGCTGGGACAACAGGCTGAGTCTCACGACGACACGAATGCGGCATTCACGGTTTCACGACGACACGAACGCGGCATCCGCAATGCCTGCCGGCAAGTCGTCCGGCGGCCGGCTGCCTCATGCATCCGCGGGCCGGCCGCCGGTCATCTCATCGGCACTGCGCGTGTTGATCACCCGGTCCGCGGTGATGCCGACCCGTTCGGCCCGCACGGTCCCGTTGACCAGCCAGTCCAGCTGGCCCGGGGCGTGCGCGTCGGTGTCGATGGCGAACAGGCAGCCGGCCTCGGCGGCCAGCTTAAGCAGCCGGTCCGGCGGGTCGGTGCGCTCCGGCCTGCAGTTGATCTCGACGGCCACGCCCGCCTCACGGCAAGCCTCGAAGACCGCGTCCGCGTCGAACTCCGACTCCGGCCGTCGGCCCCGGCCCTGCCGGTTGGCACCGATCAGCCGCCCAGTGCAGTGCCCGAGCACGGTCACCCGCGGGTTGCGGATCGCGGCCAGCATCCGCCTGGTCATCGGCCCAGCCGGCATCCGCAGCTTGGAGTGAACGCTGGCCACCACCACGTCGAGCCGGTTGAGCAGGTCCTCGCGCTGGTCCAGTGAGCCGTCCTCCAGGATGTCCACCTCGATGCCGGTCAGGATGCGGAACGGCGCCAGCTCCGAGTTCAGCTCGTCGACCAGCGCCAGCTGAGCCGACAAACGCTCGGCCGACAGGCCGTTGGCGACGGTCAGCCGGGGCGAGTGGTCGGTCAGCGCGATCCACTCGTGCCCGAGGACGCGGGCCGTCTCGGCCATCTCCTTGGGCGGGCTGCCGCCGTCCGACCAGTCCGAGTGGGTATGACAGTCGCCGCGCAGCGCGGCCCGCAGCCTGTCGGAAACCGGCGGCGGCTGGTCGGCCGTCAGCCGGGCGAGATAACCGGGCACATCGCCGCGCGCTGCCTCCTCCACGACCTGCGCGGTCGTGTCGCCGATGCCCTTCAGCGCCTGCAGCGTACCCGCCGAGATCCGACGCTCGAGCTCACCCTCAGGCAGCCCGGCGAGCACGGCGGCCGCACGGCGGAACGCCTGGACGCGGTACGTCGGCGCCCCGCCCCGCTCCAGCTCGAACGCGATCTGCCGCAACGCATCCACAGGATCCACGTCCGGACTCCTACCCAGGCCCAGGCAGAATTGAGCGCGTGCGGGTGGCGATCTCGCTGACATGCGCTGACCGCCCGCTGACGCGACGGGAGGCCGGCCGTCAGTCTTGCCCGGCGCTCAGGTATTCGTGTACGAGCTGGATGGCGGTAGCGCCCTCGCCCACCGCGGAGGCGACCCGCTTGATGGACCGATGCCGTACGTCCCCGGCCGCGAACACCCCCGGGATGCCCGTCTCGAGCAGGAGCGGCGGCCGTCCGTAAGGCCAGTCGGCCGGGAGCTTGCCCGCGCGTTGCAGGTTCCGGCCGGTGAGGATGAAGCCCTCATCGTCCCGCCCGATGCTGCCCGGGAGCCAGCCGGTCCGAGGTTCGGCGCCGATCATCACGAACAGCCCGGCGGCGGGCAACGCCTCGATGGCGCCGCTGCCGCGGTCCCGCAGCGTCAGGGTTTCCAGGCTGCACTGGCCGTGCCCGCCGGTAACCACGGTCGCCAGGCGGACGCGGATGTTATCGGTCCTGCTGATCTCGGTGACGAGGTAGCTGGACATGGTGGCGCCCAGGTCCGCGCCCCGCACCACCATGGTGACCGTGGCCGCGTACCTGGCCAGGTGGATCGCGGCCTGCCCGGCCGAGTTGCCGGCCCCGATGACGAAGGCATCCTGGCCGGCCATGGCACGCGCCTCGGCGCCGGCTGCGCCGTAGAAGACGCCGGCGCCAATCAGGTTCTCCAGGCCCGGCACGCTGAGGCGGCGCCAGCTGACGCCGGTGGCAATGACGACCGCGCGGGCCTCGACTTCGGCGTCGCCCGCATGCACCACCCTCCCGCCGTCGCGTACGGTCAGGCCATTTGCCTCGGCGATCGTGAATTCGGCCCCGAACAGCCACGCCTGGTTGACCGTCCGTTCGGTCAGGGCGTCGCCGGACAGGCCGTGCGGGAACCCGAGGTAGTTGCGGATCAGCGAACTCGTGCCGGCCTGCCCGCCGGGCATGTCTGGCTCGAGGACCACCGTGCTCAGCCCTTCGGACGCGGCGTAAACCGCGGCCGCCAGCCCGGCCGGGCCAGGCGCCCACGATGATCACATCGCAGCTCCGCAACTCGGGATCGGCCCGGAAGCCCAGCTTGGCCAGCAAGTCCTGGTGCGAGGCGTCGACGAGCACCGAGTCGTCGTTGCCCAGGACCACCGGCAGGGGCGTGCCGTCCAGATGATGCTCGCGCAGCAGGTGCCGACCCTCGTGGGATGCGGCGTCGAAATACCAGTACGGCACGCTGATACGGGTCAGGTCGTCACGGAGCCGGTGGGAGCGGGGGGAGTGGGCCGGCCCGACGATGCGGAAGGCGGCGCGGGAAGGTTCGCGCGACTTATCCCAGGCCGCGAGGAATTCGGACACCACCGGATACAGGTTCCGCTCGAGCGGGAACCACGGGACGTACAGGTGATAGTCGATCTTTCCGACCGCCATCGCCGCGATGACAGGATGCGCCGCGGCCCGCTGACCCCGGTCGATGAGCAGGACCCGCTTGGCCCGCGGATGCAGGCTGCGGACCCGGCCTAGGAAGTCGACTGCGATCATGTCCGCCAGGTGCTCGTCCGCGATCACCAGGGCGACCTCGGCATCCGCGCCCGCCAGCACGGCCAGCATGGTCAGCGCCGCGGCGGCCGAGCTCGCGATGCTGACTTGGTAGTCGGCCTCGTAGCGCCGGCTCAGGTCACGGCGCAGCCTCTCGAGGCGGCGCCCGTCGTCGCACACGAGCAAGAAGATTGGCCGCTGCATGACCGCCTCCCCGGGGGTCCGGCCCACCACAACCCGCCGGAATGCAAAGGGCGTGCAACCGCTGTGGAGATCAGGTGGAGAATCGGGCGCCCTCAGGCCGGTCCGAGGATCTTGCGCACCACCGGGCGGTCCGGTTTTACGCCGGGCCACGACCCGGAAGCCGTGCCGGGCGAAGGCCGCCGCGATCCCGGGGAACAGGTTGCCGGTATGGGACGGCACGTTCGTGTCGACCGGATGGGCCTCCAGCACCGGGGCGCCCGCCGAGGCTGCCGCCGGCCCGGCCGCCTCGATCAGGGTGGAAGCCCCGGACCTGCCGAACAGGAGCGCTGGCCACTGCGCCGAGGTAACGGGCTTGACCGTGAAGTCCGTCGTGGACGCTATGCCGCCTAGCTGGACCTGATCCTGCGCGGGCGGCGCCCACTTAACCGCGACTCCTGGTGCTCCTGCGTTCCCAGCATACTCCCGTGACCGCGAAGTCCCTTGCCCGCCGCCGCGGTCCGCTCGTGGGATACGACGTGGATGTCCCAGCCATGTCGCTGGAGCTGCATGAATGGGACATCCACGCCGTATGTTGTGGTACGGCGGGTGCCGGAGTGACTGGAGTCCGCTTGTGCCTTGGCGGTGTCCTGGCTGCCGATAGCGAGCCGGCGTAAGTCATCGCTCCGCAGGGCTTCGACGTCCGGTGAGGGGCGCCGAACCGCCGGAAGACGGCGGACGCGAGGATCCTCATCGCGCCGGTGCGCCGCAGGCCGAACAGCTCGCCGAAACACAGGTCGCGCAGGCGGCTGTCATGCCCAGCTGCGGCTGCCCAGGGGCTTCCCAGCAGTTGCCGTGCGGCTGCGCAGCGGCTGCCCAGAGGATGCCGGGCCGGGCTGCAGCCACCCTGAAACGGTGCTGGAACGCGTGGGCGCCTGAGCCGTTAATCACAACCTGAGACATGAGGTCATAGGGTCTTCTAGCACCCATCGGTACGGCCTATGGTCTAGACATGACCACGAATGACACGTTGCGGGTTACCGACACACGCACCGGCCGCAGCTACGAACTCCCTATCGTCGACGGCGCTATCCGCGCGATTGACCTTCGGCAGATCAAGACCTCCGATGACGACTTCGGGCTGCTCTCCTACGATCCGGCTTTCCAGAACACCGCCAGCTGCCGCAGCGCCATCACCTTCATCGACGGTGACAAGGGAATCTTGCGCTACCGCGGTTATCCGATCGAGGAGCTGGCGAGCCGCGCGTCCTTCCTGGACGTGGCGTGGCTGCTGCTGCGCGGCGAGATGCCGGACAAGGACGAGTCGGGGGGGTGGGCCCACAAGATCTCCCACCACACCTACGTGCACGAAAACGTCAAGAAGTTCATCGACGGCTTCCACCACGACGCCCACCCGATGGGCATCCTGGTCAGCGCGCTGGCCGCGCTGTCCACGTTCTATCCCGAGGCGAGCGCGGTCCACGACCGGGCCAACCAGGACGAGCAGGTGGTGCGGCTCATCGCCAAGATGCCGACGCTGGCCGCCTTCGCCTACCGGCACGCCCGCGGGCTGCCCTACGCGTACCCGGACGACGACCTGTCCTACGCGGGCAACTTCCTGAACATGATGGCGAGGATGACCGAGCCCAAGTACGACCCGAACCCGATCCTGGAACACGCCCTCGACGTGCTGTTCATCCTGCACGCCGACCACGAGCAGAACTGCTCCACCAACGCGATGCGCAGCGTGTCCAGCTCCCAGGTCGACCCGTACTCGGCGGCCGCGGCGGCCGCGGCGGCGCTCTACGGCCCGCTGCACGGCGGCGCGAACGAGCAGGTGCTGAAGATGCTGCGGGAGATCGGCTCGGTCGAGAACGTGCCTGGTTATATCAACCGGGTCAAGAACGGCGAGCTGCGCCTGATGGGGTTCGGACACCGGGTGTACAAGAACTACGACCCGAGGGCCACCATCATCAAGGGCGTCGCGGACCAGGTGTTCGAGGTGACCGGGCGCAACCCGCTGCTCGACATCGCGCTCGAGCTGGAGCGGATCGCGCTGGAAGACGAGTACTTCATCAGCCACAAGCTCTACCCGAACGTGGACTTCTACTCGGGCATCATCTACCAGGCGATGGGCTTCCCGGTGGCCATGTTCCCGGTGCTGTTCGCGATCGGCCGGATGCCCGGCTGGCTGGCCCACTGGCAGGAAGCGTCCACCGACAAGGAGCAGAAGATCGCGCGGCCGCGGCAGATCTACGTCGGCGAGACCATCCGGCACCTCAACGGCGAAGACGGCGAGGACGGCACGGACGGCACGGACGGCACGGACGGCGCGCCCGGGGAGCACGGCTGACCGCCGCCAGCTGGCTGGAACTGCCGCCCGGGACGGCGTTCGGGCTGGCGAACCTGCCTTACGGCGTTTTCTCCGATGGCGAGGACGGCGGCGCCAGGGTCGGGGTCCGGATCGGTGACTCGGTCCTCGACCTCGCCTCGGCGCTCGGCGACGAGGTATTCGGCGAGCCGTCGCTGAACCCCTTCATGGCGCAGGGCCGCGCCCGGTGGGCCGAGGTGCGCGCCCGGATCACCGAACTGCTGACCGGCCAGCAAGGGGAACAGCACCGCGGCGTGGCCGAGGCCGCGCTGCGCCCCCTGTCGGCGGTGCGCCTGCACCTGCCGTTCACGGCGGGGGACTACGTCGACTTCTTCGGCAACGAGTACCACGCGGCCAACGCCGGGCGGATCTTCAGGCCCGACGGCGAGCCGCTCACGCCGAACTGGAAGCACCTGCCGATCGGCTATCACGGCCGGTCGGGCACCATCGTGCCGTCCGGCACGCCGGTCACCCGTCCGTGCGGCCAGCGCCGCGGGACCGGCGGCCCCACGTTCGGGCCGTCCCGGCGGCTCGATTTCGAGGCCGAGGTCGGCTTCGTGGTCGGCGCAGGCTCGTCCGGCCCGGTTCCGGTGAGCGACTTCGCCGAGCACGTGTTCGGCGTGTTCCTGCTCAACGACTGGTCCTCCCGCGACCTGCAAGCCTGGGAGTCCCAGCCGCTCGGCCCCTTCCTGGCCAAGTCGTTCGCCACGTCGATCTCGCCGTGGGTGGTACCCGTGCAGGCGCTCGAGCGCGCCCGGGTCAGCCCGCCGCCGCGCGACCCGGAGCCGCTGCCCTACCTGGCCGACGCCGGCCCGTGGGGCCTGGACCTCACGCTCGAGGTGCGGCTGAACGGGCAGCTGGTGGCGCGCCCGCCGTTTGCCACCACCTACTGGACCGCCCCGCAGATGCTGGCCCACATGACCGTGAACGGCGCCTCCACCCGCACCGGAGACCTGTTCGCATCGGGCACGGTCAGCGGCCCGGAGCGGGACCAGCGCGGCTGCCTGCTGGAGCTGAGCTGGGGCGGCGCCGAGCCGCTCACGCTGCCCGACGGGTCGGTGCGCAGCTTCCTCGAGGACGGCGACGAGGTGGCGATCGGCGCCACCGCGCCCGCCGCCGACGGCACCAGGATGGGCTTCGGCGAGGTCACCGGCCAGATCCGGCCAGGCCCAGATCAGGCCAGCACAGATCAGGCCAGCACAGATCAGGCCAGCTTGATCTCGAAGAACGCACCCTGGTCGTCGTGCACGATCCAGGCCGAACCGGACCAGCCGGCGAAGCCCCCGGTGCCGGTGCCCGGCACGATGTGGCCGAACCAGGTGCCGGGGTCGGACTCGAGCCCGCCGTGCTGCACGGTCACCGAGCCCTCCTCCCCGCCGTCCGGGCGCCCGGTGATCCGTTCGGTGGCCACGTAAGACCGGGAGCCCTCCTGGCTGCCCGCCGCCATGAACACCGTGGTCGCGTGCCCGATGATGCCCGAGGTGAAGGTCTTCGCGAACGTCATCAGGCCGAACCAGTCCGCGTCCAGCTCGCTGACCTGCCGGGGCTCGTAGCCATCGACCTGGAAGCGTGCGATCAAGGTCATCATTCCTCCATTGGTCCCGAACGGACCTGGTTACCAGCGCTCCACCAGGTGCTCACCCCCGGACGGCGGTTCGTAAGGCTCCGGCCAGAAGTCCGTGACCCCGGTGATCAGGCCGCAGGCGAACTCGAAGAACACCATGGCATCGTCGGTGCGGCCGTCGAGGCGCCACTCGAACCACACCACCGCGTGCTGCTCGTCGGGCAACTTACCGCACGGGGCCGACAAGGAATTTGACGCAACTAGCCGGTTGCTATAAAGTGGCAACCGTTCGGTTGCTACCAGCTGGAGGCTGAGATGGGTTTTCCCGATCGTATCGAGCGGACCGTAGAACTGGCGCACCCGCCGGCCACGGTGTGGACGGCGCTCACCACGGCCGAGGGCCTGGCCGCCTGGTTCGGCGAAGAGGCCGACATCGACCTGCGCCCGGGCGGCGCGGCCCGGATGAGGTGGGCCAGCGGATACTCGGTCGAGATGCGGGTGGAGCGGGTGGAGGAGCCGACGGTGTTCGGGTTCACCTGGCAGATCGAGGAGCTGCCCGAGGACGACCCGCGCCGGACCTATGTCGAGTTCACCCTCGAGCCGGCCGGGCCGGCACCCGGCTCACGGTGGTCGAGACCGGCTTCGCCCAGCTTCCCGAGGACGCTTACCGGAAGGTCTACGACGGCCATACCCAGGGCTGGGCGAGCGAGCTGGGCGAGCTGGCCGGCTACCTCGATGCCCCCTGACTCCCAAACCGACATCGAGGCGGTGGCCGAGCAGGTCTTCGCAGCCCTGGCCGACCCGAGCCGGCGCGCCATCCTGGCCGCGCTGGCCTCCGGCGGCCCGGCCACGGCCACGGACCTGGCCGCCCGGCTGCCGATCACCCGGCAGGCGATCGCCAAGCACCTGGCCCTGCTGACGGAAGCGGGCCTGGTGACGGCCGAACCCGGTGAGCGGCGCCGGGTCCGCTACCGGCTGCGCTCCGCGCCGATGAAGGTCGCGCAGCAGTTCCTGGCCGCGCTGGCCCGCGACTGGGACAGCCCGCTAGATGCCCTGAAGGAGCACCTCGACCGAGGTGCCTGAACACCATCAAGAAAAGGCGGATATCACGATGAAGACCCCCCCGATCGTCACCCCGCAGGAGTGGGAGGCCGCGCGCGAGCGGCTGCTCGTGCAGGAGAAGGAGGTGACCCGCGCCCGGGACGCGCTGGCAGCGCAGCGCCGGCGGATGCCGTGGCTGCCGGTGGAGAAGGAGTACACCTTCGACGGACCCAAAGGCCAGGTGAGCCTGCTCGACCTGTTCGAGGGCCGCCGGCAGCTGGTCATCTACCGCGCCTTCTTCGAGCCGGGCGTGATCGGCTGGCCCGACCATGCCTGCCACGGCTGCTCGCTCATGGCCGACCAGGTCGCCGACGTGGTACACCTGAACGCCCGTGACACCACGTTCGCCTACGCCTCGCGCGCCCCCCAGCCGGACATCGAGCGGCTGAAGGAGCGGATGGGCTGGGACTGGCCCTGGTACACCATCACCAGCGACTGGGACGTCGACCACGGCGTGGGCGAGTGGCACGGCACCAACGCGTTCTTCCGCGACGGCGACCGGGTGTTCCGCACCTACTTCGTCAACAACCGCGGCGACGAGGCGCTCGGCAGCACCTGGAGCTACCTCGACCTGACCGCGCTCGGCCGCCAGGAGACATGGGAGGACTCACCGGACGGCTATCCGCAGACTGCGCCGTACCACTGGTGGAACTGGCACGACGAGTACGACCACCCGGAGCGGGCGCAGGGACCGATGAAGGGCTGGACCTGACCGGGTAGCTTTCTGACTATCGGACGGGCGAGCAGGCCGGGAGCGGCGCGTGGACTTCACCGAGAACCCGGACCACCGGCTGCTGCGCGAGGCGGTCCGCGAGGCCTGCGCCCCGTTCCCCGACGAGTACTGGGCTGAGCTGGACGAGAGCCGTACGTTCCCGTGGGAGTTCTACGAGGCGATGGCCAAGGGCGGCTGGATCGGCGTCGCCATCCCGGCCGAATACGGCGGGGGCGGGGGCGGCATCACCGAGGCCTCGATCGTGCTCGAGGAGGTGGCCGCCTCCGGCGCGTGCATGAACGGCGCGAGCAGCATTCACCTGTCGATCTTCGGTATGTACCCGGTGATCAGGCACGGCTCGGCCGAGCTCAGGCAGCGCTACCTGCCCCGAGTCGCCCGCGGCGACCTGCACGTGGCGTTCGGCGTCACCGAGCCGGACGCGGGCCTGGACACCACCGCCATCCGCACCCGCGCCGTCCGCGACGGCAACAGCTACCGGGTCACGGGCCGCAAGGTCTGGACGACCAAGGCGCTGGAATCCGAACGGGTCCTGCTGCTCACCCGCACCACCCCCGCGGCGGAGTGCGCCAAGCGCACGGACGGGCTGACCTTGTTCCTGGCGCCCCTGAAAGACCCGGCGGTCACGATCCGCCCGATCCCCAAGGTCGGTCGTAACGCCGTTGCCTCCTGCGAGGTGAGCTACGACGGCCTGCGCGCCGACGCGAGCGATCGCGTCGGCGAGGAGGGCCGGGGCTTCGGCTACCTGCTCGACGGGCTGAACGCCGAGCGGGTCCTGGTCGCCGCCGAGGCGCTCGGCACCGGCCGGGCGGCGCTTCGCCGCGCGGTCGCCTACGCCCGCCAGCGGACCGTGTTCGGCCGCCCGATCGGCCAGAACCAGGGCATCTCGTTCCCCCTGGCCGAGGCGCACGCCCGCCTGACCGCGGCCGGACTCGCGATCCGCCAGGCGTCCTGGCGCATCGACCAGGGACTGCCTGGGGGAGAGCAGGCGAACCTGGCCAAGTTCCTGGCCGCCGAGGCCGGCTTCGCCGCCGCCGACGCGGCCATGCAGACCCACGGCGGCTTCGGCTACGCCCGGGAGTACCACGTCGAGCGCTACTGGCGGGAGGCCCGGCTGATGCGCATCGCCCCGGTTCCGCAGGAGATGGTCCTCAACTACCTCGCCGAGCACGTCCTCGGCCTGCCCCGGTCGTACTAGGGGCGCGACGCATGAAACCGGCAATTCAGTGCGTTTAAACGCCGTCGATCTGGGGTTCCACGGCGTTGCCGCATCCCCGGTCGTTGACACCATCCCGCCGCACCCATAGGGTTGGAGCGCTCCAATCATTGGCCGGAGGAGGTCACGTGGCAGCTCCAGGGCGAACCGCCAGGAAGCCCACCCTGGAGACGGTCGCGGCCCGGGCCGGGGTGTCCAGGTCACTGGTGTCGCTGGTGCTCCGCAACTCACCCAAGGTCAGCGCGACCAGCCGCGAGGCCGTCATGCGCGCCGTGGCCGAGCTCGGCTACCGGCCCAATGCGGCGGCCCGGCTGCTCGCCGAGCGGCGGTCGCACACGATCGGCGTGCTGCTCAACGACCTGCGCCAGCCCTGGTTTGCCGACATGCTCGACGGCCTGACGCCCACGCTGCACGCCGGCGGTAAGCACATCCTGCTCGGCGACGGCCGCATCGACCGTATGCTTGACGAGACCCTGACCTGGTCGTTCATCGACCTCGGCGTGGACGGCCTGGTGCTGGCCGGATCGATTCCCATGTCCCAGGCCATCATCGACGCGGCCAGCCAGATCCCGACCGTCGCGGTCGGCGGCCGCGGCCTGGACGTCGACCTGCCGCGCGCCGACATCCTCGCCAACGACAACCACCTCGGCGGTACCCTCGCGGTCGAGCACCTGATCAACCTCGGGCACACCAGGATCGCGCACATCCACGGCCTGCCCAGCGTGGCCAGCCGCCGGCGCATGCAGGGCTACGAGGACACGATGCAGGCGGCCGGCCTCGGCGATCACGTCCATATCGAGGCCGGGGACATGAGCGAGGAAGGCGGGTACCGGGCCACGGTCCGGCTGCTGAGCGGCCCGGGTGCTGACGGTCACGGCCGGCCGACCGCCATCTTCGCGGCCAACGACCTGACCTGCGTCGGCGCGCTGTCTGCCGCCGCGGCGCTCGGCGTCAGGGTCCCCGAGGAGCTGTCCCTGGTCGGCTTCGACAACTCCGTCTTCGCCCGGCTGCGGGCGCTGTGGCTCACCAGCGTGGACGCCACCGCGTTCGAACTGGGCCAGCAAGCCGCCCGCAAGCTCCTGGCCCGCATCGATCATCCCGAAGCCCCCGGCGAGACCGTACTGCTGCCGCCGCGCCTGGAAGTCCGGGGCTCGAGCGGCCCCGCCCCGGCCGGTCGCTAATCACCCGGGATAGGGGTTAAACCTGCCGCCGCGGTAACGGTCTTGGCCTGGTTGCGGGCGGCTCGGAAGCGTTGCTGGGCACCTTGCTTGGTGAGTCCATAGCACGCGCCGATCTGGTTCCACGTGGCTCCGGCCTTACGGGCGGCGTCGACCTGGGCGGCCTCTAGCTCCTCCGCCGCTTCTCGCAGGCGCCGCCCGGGGGTCCAGCGCACTAGCGGATCTCCGAGAGCTGGCGCTCGAAGGCCTTGACGGCGCCGTTGCGCCAGCCGTCGGCCAGGGACTGCGCCAGGGGGTCGGGGAAGATGTCCTCCTCGCCGCGGTCCACCGCGTCGAAGATGGCCCGCGCGACGGACCCCGGGGAGGCCTTGGGGATGTCGAGGTCACGGACCATGTCCGTGTCGGTGGGGCCGGTCAGCACGGCGTGCACCCGCACGCCGCGTTCGGCCAGCGAGGCGCGCAGCGACTGGGTCAGCGAGAACGCGGCCGCCTTGGAGACCGAGTAGGCCGCCAGGACCGGCAGCGGGGCCAGGGAGTTCAGCGACAAGTTGTTGACGATGACTCCGCGGGACCTGGTCAGCTGCGGCACGAACGCCTCGGTCACGGCGTAGGTGCCGAACAGGTTGACCGCCAGGTGCCGTTCGAGCGTGGCCCGGTCGCCGAGGCCCTCGAACAGCGCGAGGCCCGCGTTGTTGACTAGGACGTCGAGCGACCCGACTCGTTCGGCGGCCGCTTGAACCTGCGCCGCGTCGGTTACGTTCAGCCTCAGCGGCGTGACGCGCTCGTCCGGGTGGCCGCCGGGCGCCGCGCCGCGGCGTACACCCGCCTGGCGCCCCTCCTCAGCGCCTCGTCGGCCAGGGCCTGCCCGATGCCGCGGCTGGCGCCGGTCACCAGGACGGTCTTGTCTTCGATGCTCATGTTCTGCTCCGGGTGTGCTGGGGTTTCCGCCGCCCGTTCGGCGGCCTGGTACTACAGACCAGCCGGATCCGCGGGAATCGCCGCGGGCAGGCCGAACGACCCGAACAGGCCCGGTTCGAAGAAGGTGACGACCCGCGCGATCCCGGTCGGGGTGACCGTCGGCACCGTCACCGCGTAGGCGTGGTACGTCCCGTCGGCTGCACGCTGGTAGGCGGCGAACGCCGGCTGCCCGTTGGCCCGGACCGGAACGAGCCTGAGCCGTCCGGGCGCCGCGAACACGGGCGCCGCGGCCAAGAAGCGCGTCACGTCGGCGCGGCCGGCGAACCAGGTCAGCAGCGGCGGCATCTCCAGCGCGACATCCTCCCGCAGCAGCTCCGCCAGCCCGCTCACGTCGGCGTTCTGGAAGGCCGCGGCGAACCGGTCCAGCAGGGCCCGCTGGGCGGGCTCGGCGGGCTCGGCGAGCTCGTCCTCGGCGGGCAGCGCCTGCGCGAGCTGGGCGCGGGCCCGGCGCAGGCCGCTGTTGACCGCGGTCGTCGTCGTGCCCAGCAGCTCCGCCACCTCGGCGGCCGGCCACTGCAGCACGTCCCGCATGATCAGCACCGCTCGCTGCCGGGCGGACAGGTACTGCAGCGCCGCGACGAAGGCCAGCCGGATCCCCTCCCGCGACACGACGGCCGAGGCCGGGTCCTCGTGCTCCCCGGCCAGCAGCGCGTCGGGCAGCGGCTGCAGCCACGGCACCTCGGGTCCCGCCACGACTGGCGCCTCCGGGTCGCCGGCCGGCCCGCCGAGGCCGGACGGCAGGGGCCGGCGGCTGCGCCGCTCGAGCGCGGTCAGGCAGGCGTTGGTGGCGATCCGGTACAGCCAGGTCCGTACCGAGGAACGCCCCTCGAACCCCTCGTAGGACCGCCAGGCCCGCAGGTACGTCTCCTGCACCAGGTCCTCGGCGTCGGCGGCCGAGCCCAGCATCCGGTAGCAGTGAGCCAGCAGCCCAC
>CAWJDK010000022.1:0-14358 GCA_963841585.1 uncultured Actinomycetes bacterium | reverse complement strand
TGTCATGGCCGGGCTGCCGCTGGATCGCGACGCCGTCCGGGCGGTACTCGATGCGGCCGGCGCGCCCCCCGCTGCGCTGCCGCCGCTGCCGGCTCGCCTGACCGAACGCGAACTGGAGATCATGCGCGGGCTCGTCGCCGGGCACACCAAGGGTGAGATCGCGGCGGAGCTGGTGATCTCGCCGTCGACGGTGCATACGCACACGGTTCACATCTACGCCAAGTGCGGGTCTCCACGCGGGCCGCGCTGGCCATGTTCGCGATGCGGCCCGGGCTCGCGGCCGGGACCGGTTAGGCGGGGCCGGAAAGATCGACTGAACAGTCGATATCCCGGGCGGCCCGGGCTTCCTTAGCGTTGCCTGCAGGCACTAGCAAAGGAGCACCGTAATGAGCCAGCAGGAGAACCTCAGGATTGTCAGGGAGATCTATGACGCGGTCGGGCGCGGCGACGTGCCATCGATCCTCGACCGCGTTACCGACGATGTCGACTGGTCAGCCGAGGCGGACAGCCACGCCGCACCATGGTACGGGACCCGAGCCGGCAAGGAGGGGGTCGAAAGGTTCGTCAGCGACCTAGCCGGAAGCATCGAGATCACCGAGTTCACCCCGTACAGCTTTGCCGCCGGGCAGGACGATGTCCACCTGCTCGTCCGCTGGACGTTCCGGTCGATCACCACCGGCCGTCAGGCATCGATGACCATGCACCACTACTGGCGTATCCGCGACGGCAAGATCGAGCACTTCCGCGGCAGCGAAGACACCGAGCAGACCGCGCGGATCCTGACCTCGGACCTCATCCCGGCACCGAACCCCTAAGGGCCGGGCAAACACGATCGCCACCGGGGAACCCGCCGCTAGCTGCCCGGCTTGCGCCGGGCCGGAGGCGGGAAATCCGCGGTGGCGCCGGTGACGAAGTCGCGGGCCACGTCGGTGAGGCGCTGGTTGCTGGCCCGGGCGTAATCGCGCAGCATCGTGAAGGCGCGGTCCATGTCGATGCTGAGCCGCTCGGCGAGCTTGCCCTTGGCCTGCTCGATGATGACCCGGCTGTTCAGCGCGGCCTGGAGCTGCTCGGCAACGGTGTCGCGGCGGCGCACGTTGCGCTCGTGCAGCAGCCCGATGGTGGCCACATCGGCCAGCGCCTGGGCGATGCGCAGGTCCGCCGGGTCAAACCGGCCCGGCTCGGCGCGGAACAGGTTCAGCGCGCCGATGACCTGATCCCGCAGCCGCATCGGCAGCGCCTCCACCGTCCCGAACCCGGCCTGCGCGGCAGCCTGGGCGAAACGGGGCCACCGCGGGGCCGGGCCGGCCAGGTCACTCGCGGTGACGGGCAGGCCGGTACGGAAGCACTCCAGGCAGGGCCCCTGGTCGTTCTGCAGCTGGAACAGCTCCAGCAGCCCGGCCTCCTCGCTGGAGGCCGCCGCGACCCGCAGCTCACCGCGCGGGTCGGCCAGCACGACCCCGGCCGCAGACGCGGCCAGCAGGGCGACGCTGCGGTCGGTGAGCAAGTGCAGGAAATCGATCACGTCGAAGTCGGCGACCATCGTGTCGGCCAGCTCGATGAAGGTATCCGATAGCAGCTCGGTGTCCATCTGAGTCATCCTCTCGCCGGTGGCCGGAAAGCTAGCGGTGGCGCTGCGGGGAAGCGTACCTGCGCTGCCGGATACCTCACGGGCCGCCGTCCTGACCCGGGTCCCGGGGCAGCCGCAGCCGCCGGGCGACGATGTCGCCGGCCACGTCCGCGAGCCGCCGGTCCTGAGAATAAGCGTATGCCCGGAGCCGGACGAACGCCTCCCCCGCCGGGACGCCGAGCTGCACCGTCAGCATCCCGGTGGCCTGGTCGATCTCGGCCCGGTGCAGCGCCAGGTCCGGGGCCTGCCCGTCCAGCCCCGCCCCGTCTCCGTTCTCCGTGTAGCCCTCCGTGCTGCCCAGCAGCATCACGGTCGCCGCGTCGGCGAGAATGAGCAGGTCACCGAGCTGCCCGTCGGGCAGCGGGCCAGCCGAGCCGCGGTACAGGCCCAGCACCCCGGCCCGGATCGCCCCGACGATCAGCGGGAACGCGAAGACCGCCCCGGCACCGAGCTGGCGAGCCGCCGGCGTGAACGCGGGCCACCGCCGGCCGTACTCCGCATCGCCCAGGTCCGCGGCCAGCACCGGCGCGGCCGAGGCCAGCACGTCATGGCATGGCCCCTCGCCCAGGGTCAGCTGAAGTTCGGCCAGCTGCTCGCTGGCCGGGCCGGTCACGGACATCACGAAATCCGGGTCGCTGCCGCGCGCGGCCGCCAGCCACGCCCCGCCCAGCCCAGCCGAGCTGACCGCGACCGCACAGACGTCGGCGACCGACGGCCGTCGGCCTTGCGCGGCGGCATGCGCGGCCACCTGCCCCCACACGGCCACCGCCCGGCTGTCCGTCATCGGCGCATCCGGCCGCGCATGGAATCCGCCGGACCCGCCGCTGCCCCGGCCGTGATCACCCGGTACCAGTACGCGATGGCGCTGCCCTCCCAGGGCGTGCAGTATGCACCGCAAGCCGCCGCCAAGGGTACCGCCACCGGCGCCCGGCCAGGCCCGCAACGGCGACCTCCACGCTGGCCTGAACCCAGAACAGCTCATCCCCGCCGGTCAGGGCCAGCAGCCGCGCGTGCGGCTGCGGCGCGGCCAGCACCACATCACCGCCGCCGACCCGGGCTAGCCGCTGCGCCCGCAGGAAAGCGCCAAGCGAGCTGCAATCGATGAAGTCCAGCGCCGACCTGTCGATGATCAGGCAGCGGCCCGGTACCACCAGCGCCGTGGTCGCCGCCTCGGCCTCCGCTGCGCCGGTAACGTCCAGCTTCCCGCGCAGGGCCACGACAACGCAACCGCCCCGTACGCTGGTTTTCAGCTCTGCGCCCGGCATGACCGCCGCCCTCTGCCTCGCTAGCCGGGGCGGGGTCTGGACCCAGCGGCTCAATTTCTCGGATCCGCGCCCCCACTCTACGCCGCAGACACAGGGAACGGCCAGGGTCCGAGCTAGGCAAGCAAGGGCTCCGCTGCGGGCTGGCTGGGCCGGATGTTCTGGTTGAGCCGGAACTGGTTAGCCGGGTCGTAGCGGTCTTTGACCGCACCAGCCGGGCGTGCTTGGCGTAGGCGTCCCGGACCGGTCGGCCTCCGGGGTGAAGTTGAGGTAGGCGGCGCCCGTGCTGAACGGCCGCATGGCCGCGGTGAACGCGCGGTTGGCCGCGATCATCCGCTCGTCGTCGGCCGGGCCGGCCCAGATCGAGATCGGATGGAACAGGTAGCGGGCGTCGCGGTGCGAGAACGCAGTGGTCTCGTCCGGTACCGCGGCGATGCCTACCCGATCCGGAAGGTGACCATCTGGCTCAGCGGCGCGCCGACCGTGCAGCTCGGCTGCCCGGCGCGGGCTCCGCGCACGGCGCGCAGTAGCTGATCGAGCTCGACGGCCGACGGCGACGCTTATGACTGCGCGTGGTCCCCGACGTTCTTCGTCACCGAGCCGGTGCTCGAGGCGGCCAAGCCGCGCCTGTATCGGGCGCTGCGCCCTGGCGGCTGGCTCGTGCTCGGGCGGATGGCGGTCCCGCCCGACCCGCTGGCCCATGCGGTCAGCACGCTGCGCATCATCAGGAGCGGCGGCGCCGACTTCGGCGCCAAGCGTCTCGTCGCCGCACTCGCAGCCGTCGGCTGCACGGCGATGAGGGTGGTGCCCCGTCAGGGCCCGGCGCCGATGGAGTACGTCATCGGCCGACGGCGAAGCTCTACCTCCATCACATCATTAACTATCGTATGTTTATTCAAAATGTCTATTTCAGCAGCCAATATGCTGGCGCATCACTGACTGGACCGCTATTATGTTCTATATGTAATTCATCTCTCGAACGGGCGGTGGTAAATGCCTCCGGAACCGGTTCCCGCAGACCCCGGGTGGGACGATGATCCCGCCTGGTCGCGGCCGGATCCGATGACGGCCGCGGAGCTGGAGGCGTCGCTGGACCGCCTATGCGAACTGGACGAGCCTCCGGAGGAAGAGGATTGGGAGGACTTCGCCCCGCTGACGGCGGAGGAACTGGCTGAGGTCCGCCGCGCCGCCGCGGACGAGCTGCTGGCGGTCGAGGCGGCCACCACCGGCCGGCGTGGCCCGGGGCAGCCCGGGTCGGCGCGGGTCTTCCCCGGCGAGTCGGCCAGCCCGGCGGCCGGATTCGGCCCCGGGATGCCACTGGATGTGCTGCCGGGCTGCCCGGGCCTGGCGGTGGCCGCCGATGCCGCGACTGGGGGCGAGGACGGCGGGTTCGCCGAGATGTCCGAGGCCGAGCTGGTCGGGGTGCTGTGCGCCTGGGACCGCATCGAGGCCCACGCGGCGGCCCGCAAGCTGGCCGCGATCGCCGAGCTGGCCCGCCGCAACCCCAAGCCCGAGGACGCGGAGTTCACCGCCGATCAGCTGGCGTACGCGCTCGGGGAGTCCCGCAACCGCGGCTACGACCTGCTGGGCACGGCCGACCACCTGGCCACCCGGCTGCCCGGCACCCGGGCCGCGTTGTACGAGGGCACGCTGAGCCTAGGCAAGGCCCGGCTGATCGCCACGGCCACCGCGCTGCTGGACCCGGACGAGGCCCGCGCCGCCGAGCAGAAAGTCCTGGACCGGGCCGCGGGGCTGACCCCGGGCGGGCTGCGCGCCGCGATCGCCCGCGCGGTCATGGAGGTCGCCCCGGAGAAGGCGAGGCAACGGCGGGAGACCGCGGCCAGGTTCGCCCGGGTGGAGCGCTGGGCCGAGGACTCCGGGAACGCCGCGCTGATGGGCCGCGAGCTGACGCCGGACGAGGTGCTGGCCGCGGATCAGCGGATCTGCTGGTGGGCCGGCGAGCTGCGCAAGGCCGGGCTGGAGGGCGGCATGGACGAGCTGCGCGCCCGCGCCTACCTCGACCTGCTCCTGGGCAAGGACTCCCGGTCCCGGCCTGCCAGCGGTGAGCCGGCCGCGAACCCTTCACCCGGCGCGGCTCCGGGCGGGTTCGCCGGGCGGGTCACCCTGACCGTTCCGCTGGCCACCCTGACCGGCCTCGCGGACCGCCCCGGCGAGCTGGCCGGACTGGGCCCGGTCGACCCGTGGCTAGCCCGCGACCTGGCCGCCGCCGCAGCGCACAACCCTATGAGCACCTGGTGCGTGACCGTGACCGACCAGGACGGGCGTGCAGTCGGGCACGGCTGCGCCCGGCCTGCGCCCAAGAACCGCAGGAAACGCCCCAGACCCGGAAAGCGGGACGGGCACGGGTTCACCTTCACCCCGGCCAGCCGAGACGGCCCGCCCGAAGGCTATGGCACCTGGCGGCTACGCACCCCGGAACCGGGCCCGGACCTGATCATCACCGTGGACCCGCTCACCACCGAGCCCTGCGACCACCGATTCGAAAGCCAGGGCCATGACCCCGGCGCCAGGCTGCGGCACCTGTCCCAGGTCCGGCATACCATCTGCACCAGCCCCGTCTGCCGGCGGCCCGCCCGGACCTGCGACTTCGAGCACAACACGCCATACGAGACGGGCGGCCGCACGTGCTTGTGTAATGGCGGCCCGAAGTGTCGGCACGACCACCGGCTCAAGCAGCACCCGAAATGGAAGGTCGACCAGCTCCCCGACGGCACCTTCACCTGGACCACCCCGGCCGGGCGGACCTACACCACCGAACCCACCCGGTACCCCGTCTAGGGACGGCTGCGAGGGCGCCCGGGTGAACGCCCCGGCCAGCTCGTTCCAGCCGTGCTCTCAATACCTGCGTTACATCAATACCTGCGTTACATCCCGTTGACCGCCGGAGATGGCGGCCCTATGATCCCATCACAACCTCTGAGACAGGCCGGTCTCTCTCTCCAGTGCCGCGCCACGTTCGCTGACGACCAAGGAGAACCAGGGCCATGACTGACTACAACCCCAGGACCGCGACCGGGATCCCGACCGAGCCTGTCGGTTCGCTGCCGCGCCCGAGCCGGCTACAGCAGGCCTACGCTCAGTACGATGCCGGCGAGATCTCCCGCGAGCAGCTGGAGACCGAACAGGACACGGCCGTCAAGGACTCCATCGAGCACCAGGAGCAGACCGGGACGCCGATCATCTCCGACGGCGAGCAGCGCTGGTCGAGCTTCGCGACCTACGCGATCACGGACACCCTGGCCGGCACCGGGCTGGCCGACAACCTGGCCGGGGACGGCGGCCAGTATTTCGCGATCTTCGCCGACGGCCACAATCGCCAGCTGCCCAGGCTGACCGGCGGCCCGTTCCGCTACAAGACCTACGCGGCGGACACGCTGCGCAAGTCCCTGCCGATGGCGCACAAGCCGATGAAGCAGGCGGTGATCGCCCCGTCGATGCTCGCCCTGCTGTACCCGCTGGACAGCGAGATCCCCGGCTACACGCGCGAGCAGTTCGAGGAAGGCCTGGTCAACGAGTGCGAGAAGGACATCAGGCAGGCCTTCGCGGCCGGCGCGGCCCGGGTGTCCGTCGATTTCACCGAGGGGCGGCTGGCCACCAGGGCGGATCCGCGCAACCCCTGGACCGGCCGGGGCATGCTGCCGCACTTCATCGAGCTGAACAACCGGGTCATGGACCGCTTCAGCGCCGAGGAGCGGAGCCGGATCGGCCTGCACACCTGCCCGGGCGGCGACCGGGACTCGGTGCACAGCGCCGACGTGCCCTACAGCGACCTGCTGCCGTCCATGTTCGGCATCAACGCGGGCTACTTCCTGATCCAGCTGGCCAGCGAGCGGGACAAGGACCGGGTCTACCAGCTGATCGGGGAGAACCTGCGCAGCGACGCCAACGGCGTGACTCAGATGGCCTACATCGGGGTGATCAACCCGCTGAACCCGCGGGTGGAGAGCGCGGAGGAGGTCAGGGATGCCCTGGTGCGGGCGGCGAACTTCATCCCGAAGGACCAGCTCGGCGCGACCGACGACTGCGGCTTCTCGCCGTTCAGCATCGACGAGAAGCCCAACCACGGCTCGCCCGACTTCGCCCGCGAGACCGCGTGGCAGAAGATCACCAACCGGGTCGAGGGGGCGAAGCTAGCGGCTGAGAAACTCGGCATCGGCTGACCCGCGTACCAGGCCGCGGGGCGCAGGGCCCGGGCGCGGGCGGATAAGCAGCCGTGCTCTTTGAGCAGCAATTCACCGAGTGCCCTGGCCCGGGCCGCCGCCGCGGTGTCGCCCTCATGAGCCGCCATGATGGCACCTTTCATGAGGATATGCCATTGCCGCGCGAATGAATCGACGTCGCCGATGCCGGCCGCGGCAGCCAGCTCTTCGATATAGCCCCGGATATTCGCCAGATGCCCGACGGCAGCCTGGTGCACCGGGTGTTCCCGGTCATTAATCTCGATCATTGTCGTGAGGAATGAGCAACCCTCGAAGTCCGGGCTGCCGAACCACTCGGCGAACACGTCAAATATCGACAGCAACTGCTCGCGGGGAGTCTGACCGCGCCGCGTGCTCTCGGCTTTCAGCCAATCGCGGGTCCAGAGCTCCTCGCGACGGCGCAGAAATTCGATAATCAGGTCATCCTTCGAGGGGAAATTCCGGTATAGCGTCATCTTCGCCGTGCCGGCCCTGGCGATGACGGCATCGACTCCCACCGCCCTGACACCTTCGCGGCTGAACAGCTCGTAGGCTGCCCGGCTTATCCGTTCGCGCCCGCTGTCCTGCCCCTCGTCCCGTGAGTGGCTCGGCAGTTTCCGCCGGTCGGTCATTGCCACGCGTCCTCATCACTTCCCGAGAAGCTCCATGATCAGCATACCATCTGCCTCCGGCAAGGATATGCGACTAAATTCGCGACGGCCCACTCATTGTCATATGCGGCGGTCCGCCTGTCGCATTCTTCTGGCCGGGAGCTTCGCCCGGATTCCGGATGAAGAACGGACGCGCCAGCCCGTCGGCCAATTCGATCGCGGACTGACGTACGGCCCGCCGCATCTGGTCAGCGGTATTCGGGGTTGTCGAAGTCGTAACGGCAGCCCGCATCCCAGCCGGAACGCTGGTTGCCGTGGGCCGGAATGCCGCCGGCGTCCTTGAGCATCCGGGCCAGGTGCAGCAGGTTCCAGGTCATGAACGTGGTGTTGCGGTTGGTGAAGTCGTTCTCCGGGCCGCCGGAGCCGGGATCCAGGTAGGACGGTCCTGGCCCGGCCTCGCCGATCCATCCGGCGTCGGCCTGCGGCGGGATGGTGTAGCCCAGATGCTGCAGGCTGTACAGGACGTTCATGGCGCAGTGCTTGACGCCGTCCTCGTTTCCGGTGATCAGGCAGCCGCCGACCCGCCCGTAGTAGGCGTACTGCCCGGCGTCGTTGAGCAGGTGCGAGCAGGCGTAGAGCCGCTCGATGACCCGCTTGGTGACCGAACTGTTGTCGCCGAGCCAGATCGGGCCCGCGACCACCAGGATGTCGGCGTCCAGCACCTTGGCGTACAGCGACGGCCAGGCGTCGCTGGCCGCGCCGTGCTCGGTCATGTCCGGCCACACCCCGGTCGCGATGTCATGGTCGATCGCCCTGATCGTCTCCACCCGGACACCGTGCTTGCGCATGATCGCCGCGCTCAGGTCCATCAGTCCTTGCGTGTGACTGAGCTGCGGTGATGGCTTCAGCGTGCAGTTGAAGAACAGCGCTCTCAGATCGTCGTAACGCGAACTCGCGCTCGTCGTCATGCTCCCCTCCCGGTCCGGGTGATGCCGCTTGTCAGGACATCGTCCCGGGGAGAGGGCAAACGTTACTGACCGGGGCGGCGTAACGCGAACTCCTCAGGCGGGACTGAGGGGGGCTAACACTGAACCCAAGCGTGAGGAGTTCCCGTGAGAACAGCGATACGCGTCACCGCGGCGGCGGCTGTGGCGGTGGCCGCCGTGGCGGCCGCGGCCACGCCGGCCTTCGCGAACGTGTCGAGCCCGGCCAGCGCCAGCCGGGCAGGCCATGCCGTGTTCGTGCAGACTGACAACGCCGCTGGCAACCGCGTCGTGGCCTACCGCCGGGGGGCCGACGGCACGCTGACCCCGGCCGGCAGCTACGCCACCGGCGGCCGCGGCGGCATCCTGGCCGGGTCCGTGGTCGACCACACCGCGTCCCAGGGCTCGCTGTCCTACGACCCGCGGCACGGCCTGCTGTTCGCCGTGAACGCGGGCAGCGACACGATCTCGGTCTTCGCCGTCCGCGGCGACCGGCTCGCGCTGCGCGAGGTGCTGGGCTCAGGCGGGACGTTCCCGGTCAGCGTGGCCGTCCACGGCGACCTGGTGTACGTGCTCAACGCGCTGAACGGCGGCTCGGTGCAGGGCTACCGGGTGCTCGGCAGCTTCCTGGCCACGCTGCCCGGTTCGCACCGCGAGCTCGGCCTGGACCCGAACGCCACCCCGCAGTTCACCACCACTCCCGGGCAGGTCGCCTTCACCCCGGACGGTTCCCAGCTCATCGTCACCACCAAGGGCAACGGCAACGATATCGACGTGTTCGGCGTCGGCTTCAGCGGGCGCCTGTCCGCCCGGGCGACCGTCAACAGCGAGCCCGGTACCGTTCCGTTCGCGATTTCCTTCGACTCGTTCGGCCATCTGGTGATCGCCGAGGCCGGACCGAACGCGCTGGCTACCTTCGACCTCAGCCGCAGCGGCACGGTCAGCCTGCTCAGCCAGGCCGGCACGGGGCAGGCCGCGACCTGCTGGGTCACCCTGGCGGGGCCGTTCCTGTTCGCCTCCAACGCGGGCACGCCCTCCGAGAGCGGCTTCGCCTCGTCGGCCAGCGGGCAGCTGAGCCTGCTCGGGAACACCGCCACCGACCCCGGCGCGGTGGACGCGGCGTCCGCGGCCGGCGGCCGGGTCCTGTACGTGCAGACCGGCGGCAACGGGATCATCGACGAGTTCAGCGTGGCGCCGAACGGTGCCCTGACCAAGATCGGCGTGGTCACCGTGCCGGGGGCGGTCGGCGGCGAGGGGATCGTGGCCTTCTGAGGAGCACGAGACGAGCCGGCTGCGGTCCCCGGCCGGGGCGCGGCCGGCTCACCCTATTCTTTCCCTGATGGATTCCGACGGGGAGCTGCTGCTTCGGCTGCGTTCGGGCGACGAGCGGGCGTTCGTCAGCCTGGTCGAGCGCTACCACGAGCCGATGCTGCGGCTGGCGGGCTCGTTCGTGCCGAGCCGCGCCGTCGCCGAGGAGGTCGTCCAGGACACCTGGCTGGCCGCGCTGCGCGGCCTGGAGAACTTCGAGGGCCGCTCGTCGCTGAAGACCTGGCTGTTCCGCATCCTGGTGAACCGGGCCAGGAGCACGGGCAGCAAGGAGCAGCGCAGCGTCCCGGTCGCCGATCCCGAGCCGGCCGTGGACCCGTCCCGGTTCGGCGGCGACGGCGGCTGGGCCGACCCGCCGGAGCACTGGATCGAGGCGGCGGAGCGCCGGATGGAGGCGGGCAAGCTCGCCGACCGCATCCGGGCCTGGCTCGTCGAGCTCCCCGCCCGCCAGCGCGAGGTGGTGCTGCTCCGCGATATTGAGGGGATGACCAGTGAAGAGGTCTGCGCGGTGCTCGCCCTGACTGACGGGAACCAGCGGGTCCTGCTGCACCGCGGCCGGAGCCGGCTCAGGCAGCTGTTCGAGGACGAGTTCCGGGAGGCGCGATGAGGCTCCTGCTCCGGCTCCGTAACCCGGACCTCGTTCTGCCAGCAGGCCGTCGAGCTGGTCACCGACTACCTCGAGGGCGCGCTGAACGCCAGGGCCCGGCGCCGCTTCGAGGCGCACCTGGCGGGCTGCCCGCACTGCACCGAGTATCTGGCCCAGATGCGCGAGACGATCAGGCTGACCGGCCGGCTCGAACCCGAGGACCTGACCCCGCAGATGCGAGACGAGTTCACCGACCTCTACCGCAGGTGGCGCTCCGATTCTGGCTGACCCTAGCAGGATCGTGAGATGGACGGGTCGCCCGGGCCGGACGTACCGTCGGAGCCATGGCCGCCCCGACCTCCGCCTCGCTTTCCGCCAGCGACGCCTTCTGGGCCGACGCCGACCGGCACCTCATCCGCTACGCCGGCGCCGGCGCGTTCACCCGCGAGATCATCGACCACGCCGTCGGGAGCTTCCTGTTCACCGAGGACGGCCGCCAGATCCTCGACTTCACCTCCGGCCAGATGAGCGCGATCCTGGGCCACTCGCACCCGGAGATCGTCGCCACCGTCACGCGGCAGGCGGCCAAGCTCGACCACCTGTTCAGCGGCATGCTCAGCCGCCCCGTCGTCGACCTGGCACGCCGTCTGGCCGAGACACTGCCGGAACCGCTGGAGAAGGCGCTGCTGCTGACCACCGGCGCCGAGTCGAACGAAGCGGCCATCCGGATGGCCAAGCTGGTCACCGGCAAACACGAGATCGTCTCGTTCGCCCGGTCCTGGCACGGCATGACGCAAGCAGCCGCGGGCGCCACCTACAGCGCGGGCAGAAAGGGCTACGGCCCGGCCGCGCCCGGCAACTTCGCCATCCCCGCACCCGACCGCTACCGCCCTGACTTCATCACCGCCGACGGCGAGCTCGACTGGCAGCATCAGCTGGACTTCGGTTTCGACCTGATCGACGCGCAGTCGGTCGGCAGCCTGGCCGCTGCCATCGTCGAGCCGATCCTCAGCTCCGGCGGCGTCATCGAGCCGCCGCCCGGCTACCTCGGCGCGTTGCGGGACAAGTGCCGGGAGCGCGGAATGCTGCTGATCCTCGACGAGGCCCAGACCGGGCTGTGCCGCACTGGCACCTGGTACGCCTTCGAGCGCGACGGCGTTGTCCCCGACATCCTGACCCTGTCCAAGACACTCGGCGCCGGCCTTCCGCTGGCCGCCGTGCTGACCAGCGCCGAACTCGAAAAGGCGGCACACGACCGGGGATTCCTGTTCTTCACCACGCACGTCGCGGACCCGCTCCCGGCCGCTGTCGGCACCACCGTCCTGGACGTGCTCCAACGCGACCGGCTCGACGAACGCGCCCTCCACCTGGGCGGCATCCTCCGGCATGGCCTCGAACAGATCGCGCACCGGCACGAGATCGTGGGCGACATCCGGGGACGCGGCCTGCTGACCGGCGTCGAACTGGTCGTTGACCGCCAGACCAAACGCGGTTCCGACGAACTGGGCGCGCTCGTCACCAGACGCTGCCTCGAACTAGGCCTGCACATGAATATCGTGCAACTGCCCGGCATGGGCGGCGTTTTCCGCATCGCCCCGCCATTGACCGCCACCGAGGACGAACTCTCGCTCGGCCTGGCGATCCTCGACCAAGCCATCAGCGACACCACCGGCGGCGTACGTGCAACGGCACCTGCCCACGGGCGGGGTCGAGATCCACTTTCCGATCGGCGGCCATCCTCAGCTGGTTGGTCCGCTGACCGGTCCGGAGATTGAGGGCATTGCGGCGCACACCATGATCGTGGGTGTGCGGTTCCAGCCAGGGACCGCGCCGCCTCTTCCGACGGTACTTAGCCAGGCTCGGTTCGTTGTCCTGCCAGGCAGGCATCGACGAGCTCGCGGATCGCGGCTGTGGTCTGGTCCCGGCTAAGGCCCAGTTCGCGGCGCAGGAGGCGCCAGGTGGCAAGGTCGGTGACCGCGGTGAGCTGGGCCAGCTTCCGGCGGCGGGCGGCTGGGGGCAGCTTGGCCAGGGCTGGCCCGTAGGCCCTGGTGACCCAGTTGCGGTGATAACGGCGCCCTGCGTCGGTGATGGCCCGGATCGCCGTCACCCTGGCCTCCTGGGCCAGCAGGTATGCCTGCTCATCGCCCCAGCGCTCGTAGTGGGCAACGAGGTGCGTGACGTCTCCGGGCGGGGCGGCCTCGCGATCGGCGCGGATCTGGCCGGAACGCTCATCGGCGGCGGCGGCGAACAGTTCCTCCTTGGAGCCAAATCGGCGCAGCACGGTCTGGACGGTCACTCCGGCGCGCTCAGCGATGACCGGAAGGGACACCTCGTCGTATGGCCGCTCCGTGAACAAGACGCGGGCGGCAGCGATGATTGCCTGGGCGGTGGCCTCAGCGGCCTGGGCCCGGGCCCTCATGCGATAGGGCCGCTGCCGCAGCCGTTGACTTTCCCTAGACTTCATGTTAACAAGGCTAACATCAAAATTTTATGTTAACGCTGTTATCACCGAAAGGACGGGCCTCGTGCGTGCGCTGTTTACCCTGCTGCCCGCCAGGGGCAGCCTGCAGCCGCTGCTTCCGGTGGCGGAGGCGATGCGGGCCCGGGGCCACGAGGTCGCGCTGTGCTCCTCACCTCGCCTCCGCAACGAAGTCGAGGCGCACGGCCTGGCGTTCCTGCCTGCCGGACTGGACTGGCACGTCTCCGACCCGGACTACATCGGCGTGCTCTGCCGGGCCGCAGGCGGGCTGGCGTTCCCGCCGCTGGCCGGGGAGGAGCGGTTTGCCTGGGTGATCGCCAACCTGTTCATCGGCGCCGCGGCCCGGTGCATGCTGCCCGAGCTGATCGGTGTCGCGCGCAAGTGGTCAGCGGATCTGATCATCCGGGAGTCCCTTGAGTTCGCCGGCTGCGTAGCTGCGGAGGCACTTGGCCTGCCGCACGCCTCGGTGGCCGCCGCGGCCGATTCCGCGCTCGACCACCGCCGCGAACTGGCCGGGCCGCTCACCGGGTTGCGCCAGCAGGCGGCCCTGCCGGCCGATCCGGACGGCGACATGGCGTTCCGCCACCTTCACCTGTGCTTCACACCGCCCGGCTTTGACGGTCCGGGAGCCCGGTTCCCGCCCACTGCGCGCTTCTTCGCCCACCACAGCACCCCCACGCCGCACGACGATCCGCCGCCGTGGCAGGATCATCTCGCCGCACGCCCCATCGTGCTGGTCAGCATGGGCACGGTGTTCCACCGCACGCCCGGGCTGCATGAGACCATCCTCGCGGCGCTACGCGACGAGCCAGTCAACCTGCTCATCGCGCTCGGGTTCGATCAGGATCCCGCGCGCCTGGGGCCGCTGCCGACGCACGTGCGGGTCCAGCCCACGCTTCCCCAGGTGGCGCTGCTGCCACGGTGCGCGCTGGTGGTGTCCCACGGCGGCTTCAACAGCGTCAAGGAAGCACTCGCCGAGGGCGTTCCGCTGGTCATCCTGCCGATCGCCGGCGATCAGCCCTACTGCGCCAAGCGCTGCCAGGCTCTCGGGGTCGGCCGCGTCGTCTGGCCAGCCGAGCGCAACGCCGCGGCGATCCGCGCAGCCGTGCGGACGGTGCTGGGCGACCCCTCCTACCGCGAGCAGGCACGGCACATGCGCGACGAAGCCTGTGCGCTCCCGCCAGCCGCCGCCGCCGCTAGCGCGATCGAGCAGGTCGCAGATAAGCACGCGGGGCACCGGAGCTGCGCTACCGGGCCTTGACGGGTCGGACGTCGGGGGCTGGCT
>CAWJDK010000021.1:0-13101 GCA_963841585.1 uncultured Actinomycetes bacterium | reverse complement strand
GGAACACAGAAATTGTGTTACTGTGAAACTGTGAAGAACATCACGGTCTCTGTTCCCGATGACGTCTACCGCAATGCCCGGGTCGCCGCCGCGCAGCGGGACACCTCGGTGAGCGCGCTGGTCGTGGCCTACCTTCAGCAACTGTCCGGGCGGATGGATGAGTACGCCAGGCTTGAGGCACTGCAACGCGAGGTCCAGGCCGGGATCCGCCAGTTCCGGGCCGGCGATCGGCTGAGCCGCGACGAGGCACACGATCGTGCGGTTCGTTGACACCAACGTTCTGCTCTACGCGGTCTCCCGCGATCCGGCTGAGCAGGACAAGGCCAAGACGGCCAACGACATCCTGGCCGAGCGCGACCTGGCGCTGTCGGTGCAGGTGCTTCAAGAGTTCTATGTCCAGGCGACCCGCGCGAGCCGCCCGGACGCCATCGGTCACCAGCAGGCAGTGCTGCTTATCGAGGCGTTCCGGCGCTTTCCCGTGCAGGACATCACGAGCGGGATCATGACGGCCGCCCTGGACGCCCGCCAGCGTTTCCAGCTCTCGTACTGGGACGCCGCGATCATCGAGGCCGCCCGCGCGCTGGGTTGCACGCACGTCCTGTCCGAGGACCTCAGCGACGGCCAGGACTATGGCGGCGTCCTGGCCGCCAATCCGTTCCGCTGAGAAACCACGGGATCGGCAAGTTGGTGTTATGTGGCCGAGTGCGGCTTCGAGTATGCGAGTGCCTGACTTGACGACCAGGTGAGCGTCGGCTAAGCGGCATCCCGATAGTTCTGTTCGTAGCCGGGGCTATGGACTGGTTCAGGGGCGGGGTGGCGGAGAACAGCGGGATCAGCGCGGTGGCGTGCGCGGCTAGGACGGTGAGTGCTGTGCGCCGCCGGCATCGAGCAGCAGGACGGCAAGGCTCGGTGGCCGGGGTGCCTTGCGATGGCCGGCGAACCGCGCCACGGCGGTACCCGTGATGACTGCCTCTGCGAAATGGTCGGCGCCGGCCGGGTGCGCGCGGCAGGCGTCGCTTCGGACGCGCAGCGTCATCGCGGACACGACGACGCCATCAGCGCCCAGCTCGCGCACCGTCTGCTCCAGCTGGCTCCGCGCATCCTGCCGCACGTGAGCCATCAGGCTGGTGTAGGCCGGCACTTCCGCGTTCCCCGTGCCCCAGGGGCCAGAGCTGGTCGTCACCAAGGTGTCGTGCAGCCCGGCTGCCGAGATGCCCAGTACGATCCCGGCGGGCACCCAGCCGTCCATGAGCAGCTTGGCGAAGTCCGAGCCGGACGGCCCGGAGGTGAACGGGCGGGCCAGCGGCGGGCAGCCGTGGCTCTGCACGGCCGTGCCGATCACCTTGAACTCGACGGTGGCGGCCGTGAAGTTATCGCCGGGGTTCTCGGTGACCTGCAGTGACGCACCCACCACGCCGTGGCCGCCGATACCTGAGCACTCACCGGTCATCCGGTCGATCGCCGTCCGGTACCCGTCGCAGAGCGCCTGCGCGATCCGCGCGGCCGGGCCGGCCCAGCCCGTAACCCTCGCCGGCGCGCTGGGGGTCAGGGAAGGCGCCGCAGCCCCGGGGCAGCTGACTGCAGCGGTGGCGGACAACGGGTATACGGCGGCCCCGAATACCTGGCCAACGGGCTCGAACCCGACACTCCTGACCGCGGCGAACTCGTTAACCGACAGGACAGATCCCCACGTCGCGCTACGGCCTGCCAACTCAGTCATCATCGCCCGCCTTTGCTCAGCGGTACTCGCCGGGCGTGCGCTTAGATGCGCTCGCCACTCGCCGGCGGCTGCCGATGCCTCTATGGCGACAGGTACTAAGAGTATCCGCGAGCCCGGTCCGCAGGACTGCGTCAGGAGCAGCTGATTAGCGCGGCGTTTCCGCTAGCCGTGGCGGCGGCGTTATTCGCGGGAGCGGCCTCCCGCCGGTTTGATTACGGGTGTCTACGCCTTGCCAGACCGGAACGAAAGGCCGCCGGTACAGTGTCGTATACCCGCATTACCGCCGTGACCATCGTGATCAAGAACGGGGCCGGGAAGGTTCCCGGCCTGCTGGCGGTCCTCATCTTCAACGAGACAGGACAGTCACTTCAGGGTGGCGTCCGGAATCCGGTGTAAAAGGGACGGGCGTGATTCCAGTTCATGGTGATGTTAGGCGATGGGCTGACATTCTGAGTGGTGTTGCCGTCCTGGCCGACGGTGACGGTGCGTGGCCGTAGCTGGCGGGTGGGCCGAGCCGAGCCGAACGACATCTTCCAGGATCTCCGGCAGCTGTTTGCCCGCGGCGAATAGCTCGTCGATTTGGTCGCGCGGATGCGCTCGTTAGGGGATACTCGGTGTGGCATGGGCGCAGGTCCTTCCCTTCGATGACTTGGCCGTATTGAAGGGAACCTACGTCTGTCTTCATTTACACCGAGATTTACACCGAGGTTTGGACGTCACCGCACTTCAGCGTGGTTGTTTCTATCGCGGATGCGCCCCCTGCCGAATCGGATGCTTGACAGCTCTCCCATCTGCTGGCCGAGCACATCATTGGTCGAGGGATCGTTTGAGCGGGGTTCAGGTTGTGTAGCGTCTTGGCGCGGACAAGGATGTAACGCCCGGCCATCCTGAGGTCGGGGAGGTGAGATCGTGGGCGATGAACCGGCCGCCGATGCTGGTTTCCCGGCCGGGAATGAGGCTAGTGCCGCCATTAGCGGACGGCTGGGGCAGTACCGGCTGGAGCGACGACTGGGCGGGGGCGGCATGGCCGTTGTGTACCTGGCCCGTGACGAGCGGCTTGACCGGCCGGTGGCCCTGAAGGTCCTGGCACCGGTGCTGGCCGAAGACGAGGCGTTCCGCACGCGGTTCATCCGGGAGTCACGCGCCGCGGCGGCGGTCGAAGATCCGCATATCATCCCGGTGTTCGAAGCCGGGGAAGTCGGCGGCATGCTGTATATCGCGATGCGCTATGTGCCCGGCGGAGACGTGAGGACCATGGTGCGCCGGGATGGCCCGCTGCCGCCAGGACGGGCGGCGGCGGTCATCGCGCAGGTGGCCTCGGCGCTGGATGCTGCGCACGCCGCCGGGCTGGTGCACCGTGATGTCAAGCCGGCGAACATGCTCGTGGACAGGCGGTCCAACCGGTCTGACCATGTGTACCTGGCCGATTTCGGGCTGAGCAAGAAGAGACTGACGGCATCGGCGGGGCTGACCGGGACGGGCCAGTTCGTCGGAACACTGGACTATAGCGCGCCCGAGCAGATCCGTGGCAGGCCAGCGGACGGGCGGACCGATCAGTACGCGCTCGCGTGCGCAGCGTTCGAGCTGCTGACCGGCACGCCCCCGTTCCACCGCGAGGAAGCCACGGCGGTGATGTACGCGCACCTGTCCGAAACGCCGCCGCCGGTGACCTCCCGGCGGGCTGGCCTCCCGCCGGTTGTGGATCAGGTGGTTGCCCGTGCCCTGGCCAAGGTTCCAGCTGACCGCTACGCCAGCTGCCAGGAGTTCGCGGATGCCTTGCTTCAAGCGCTCGGCACCGTATCGCCGAGCTCCCGCCTCGGGGCATCCGACGGGCCAGCACCCAGCCATCAGCCGACCCAGATCGACCTGGTCAGCGACGGGTCCGGCCGGCAGCCCGTAGCCGCGGCCAGCGCGGCCGCCGGGACGGCACGCACCCCGCACGCCGAAGCCGACATGCCGAGCAGAAATATCGATATCCCGGCCGCGTCGGCTGCGGCGGATACGGCCGCACCTGTTGCCGAGACGGCACCCGCACCGGTGGACCGGGCTACCGGTCACGCTGCCGCCGGGCCAGACGCCGGCTCCAACGGGACCGCCACCCCTGGCCGGCACGTCAGGGATGACCATCAACGCCCGCTAGAACTCGGCCCGGTAAGACGATCAACGCGATTTGCTCCGTCCCGGGCTAAACGGAGCCGCAGTCGCCTGTGGCTGCTGGCTGTGGCGTCGGCCGCGCTTATTGCTAGCGCTACGGCTCTTTTCGTATCCCTGTCTGGTGGTCGAAGCGCGCCGTCTGATCATGGAGCCCCGGCGTCTGGCCATGGCAGCGCGGCCCTAACGGGGGCGCTGGCGGCGACGCTCAGGAACCCGGAATCCTCGGCTCGCGGGGTGGCGTTCGGGCCGGGCGCGACGACGCTCGCCGTCGGCAGCGTTAATAACAACGGCAACGCGTCCGGAACCGGCGGCAGTACCTACCTGTGGGATATCGCGACCAGGAAAGTCACCGCCACCCTCAGCGACCCGGGAAGCGACGGCGTGTACTACGTGGCGTACGGGCCGGACGGGACGACCCTGGCCGTAGCCGACACCGACGGCAGCACCTACCTGTGGGATATCGCGACCAAGAAAGTCACCGCCACCCTCAGCGACCCGGGACGCAAGGGCGTGGACGGCGTGGCGTACGGGCCGGGCGGGACGACCCTGGCCGCAGCCGACGCCGACGGCAGCACCTACCTGTGGGATATCGCCACCAAGACGATCACCGCCACCCTCACCGACCCGCGAAGCCAGGGCGTCGACAGCGTGGCGTACGCGCCGGGCGGGACGACCCTGGCCGCAGCCGACACCGACGGCAGCACCTACCTGTGGGATATCGCCACCAAGACGATCACCGCCACCCTCACCGACCCGCGAAGCCAGGGCGTGGACAGCGTGGCGTACGGGCCGGGCCGGACGACCCTGGCCGCAGCCGACTATAACGGCAACATCTACCTGTGGGATATCGCGACCAGGAAACTCACCGCCACCCTCATCGACCCGGGAAGCAGGGGCGTGGACTACGTGGCGTTCGCGCCGGACGGGACGAGCCTGGCCGCAGTCGACGGCAACGGCAACGCCTACCTGTGGGATATCGCCACCAAGACGAGGACCGCCACCCTCACCGATCCGGACAGCGACGGCGTGTCCTACGTGGCGTTCGCGCCGGACGGGACGACTCTGGCCGCAGCCGACAGCAACGGCAACACCTACCTGTGGAAATTGCGAGCCATACATGATTAGAGCTTCCAGGGCCGGACGCCGACTGCCTGGGCCGGCCTGGCCGTGGCCTACCTGTCCGCAGCGGGGACTCCGCTCGGGAAACTGACCGTTTTTCCCTGGATGCGGTCTATCCATTCGGCGGCGGCCAGCGTGTCTGGGTGGTCCGGGCCGAGCTTGCGCCGCAGATGGGGCAGCATATCCAGGAACTCCCCCTCGGCCCCGGCGTAGTTGCCGCGCGCCATCATCTCACGGGCGATGCTGAACCAGAGGATCAGCGTGACCGGGTGATCCCGGCCCAGCTTGCGTTCCAGGTGGGGCAGCACGTCCCGGAACTCCTTCTCCGACCCGGTGTGGTCGCCGCGCGCCGCCATCTCCCGGGCGATGGCGAACCGGGTGGCCAGCGTGTCCGGATGATCCGCCCCCAGCGTCCGTTGCAGCTGGGGCAGCATTTCCCGGAAGCCGTTCTCGGCCCCGGTGTGGTCGCCCCGGGCCGCCGTCTCCTGGGCGATGGCGAACCAGGCGATCAGCGTGTCCGGGTGATCCGGGCCGAGCGTCTGCTGCCTGGCTGCGAACACGGCCCGAAACCCGGCCTCGGCCCCGGCGTGGTCCCCGCGGACCGCCATCTCCTGCGCAATGGCGAACCGGGTGGCCAGCGTGTCCGGATGATCCGCCCCCAGCTTCCGGTGCATGTGAGGCAGCATGTCCTGAAACGCCTTTTCCGCCGCGGCGTGGTCGCCACGGGCCGCCATCTCCTGCGCGATGGCGAAGCGGACGATCAGCGTGTCGGGATGATTCCGGCCCAGGGCCCGCGTCTGTTCGCCCAGCACGTGCCGGAATTCCTTCTCCGCCGCGCCATGGTCCCCGCGGACCGTCATCTGCTGCGCGATGGCGAACCGGGTGGCCAGCGTGTCCCGATGGTCCGGGCCGAGGTTCTGCCGCTGGTCGGTCAGTGCCTGCTGGCGCCGCACGACCGCCTCGTCCGAGCTCCTGGCCTCCTGGCGCGCCGCCGCCACGCTGGCATTAGTCGCCAGCGTGTCGGCGTGGTCCAGTCCTAGCCGATGCCGATGATCGGTCAGCGACCGCTGGTGCAGCGCCACTGCCAAGTCGGAGTCGTACCGCTGGAGTCCGAACGCCAGACGCAGCGCATCAGCGAACTCCCCGCAGCTGGCGTATCGGTCGGACGGCGCCTTGGCTAGGGCCTGCCGCAGGACGTCGTCCACGGCCGGGGGAAGGTCGGGCCGTCGCAGCGTGAGCGGCGGCGGCGGGTCCGACAGCTGCGCGTACAGCACAGCCGTGTCGTCGTCGCGGTGAAATGGCGGCGTACCGGACATCAGCGTGAACGCCGCGCAGGCCAGCGCGTACTCGTCCGTGCGCGCATCGACCTGCTGCCCTCGGATCTGCTCGGGTGCGCAGTAATTCAGCGTTCCCAGCATCACGCCGGCCCCGGTCATGCTGGCCGACGACACTGCGACCTTGGTCAGCCCGAAATCAGACAGGTATACATGATCCGGGCGGCCGGGCCGCATGTCGACCAGCATGTTGGCGGGCTTGACGTCCCGGTGGACCAGCCCGGCGGCGTGCGCGGCGTCAAGAGCCGAGGCCACCGCGGAGATGATCCCGGCGGCCCGGGCCGCGGGCAGCGGGCCCAGCCGACGCAGCAACGCCCGCACATCACCGCCGGGCACATATCGCATGGCGATGAATAGCACTTCGTCCGCCTCCCCGGCTTCGAACACCGGGATGATATGCGGATCGTCCACGGCCGCCGCTGACCGGGATTCACGGATGAAACGATGCCGGAAATCCTCGTCCGCCACCAGCGCAGGCGCGAGCACCTTGAGCGCTACCTGCCGGTTGAGCCGCTCGTCTTGGGCGCGGAAAACCACCGCCATTCCGCCCCGGCCGATCTGCTCCTCCAGCCGGTACCCGGCGATCCGCGAGCCGACGGCGAAACCGGTCAGGAACCCGGCCGCTCCCGGGCCCTCAATGCCCATCACGTCTCCACGGCAGGTCGGCCCCTTCCTGCCTTCCTCCGGCCTTGGGCCCGGCCGGAGCCGATTCCGGACGGGCAGGCCGAGGCAGGCGAAATGGGGCAATTCGCATTAACAAAGCCAATCCCACCCCCTGCAGTCGTCCACCCCGCCCGGCACGGATGACCCTGGCTGCAGACTCGATTCCCCAAGCTAGCACGACGGCAACAAACGCGGCTCCTCGTTGTCTGGCCCGGGATCGGGGAACGGGTGCTGGGGCATGAACCACGCTCCGTTCGGAAGAAAGATTGAGAGTATTTTCGGGCACGCTAGTAACTAGTATCCGTATTCACTTACTGGGCGCTTCGGTGCTAGGGTCCCAGGTATCGGACGCAGGAAGTGAGGTGCCCGTGGCGGTCGAACCGGTCCCGCGGACGACGCGGATCGTCACCATGGCCTCGCGGCCGGACGGGCGCCCGACGCCCGCCAACTTCGCGCTGGACGAGCAGCCGGCCGGCGAGCCCGGCCCGGGCCAGGTGCTGGTGCGCAACGTCTACATGAGCGTCGACCCGGCCATGCGCGGCCGGATGGAACCGACCGAGAAGCATTACACGACCAACTTCTCGGTCGGCGGGCCGCTCGACGGATCGGCCATCGGGCGGGTCATCGCCAGCCGGGCCGACGGGTTCGCGGCCGGCGACTTCGTCCGCCACCGGCTGGGCTGGCGCGACTACGCCCTGGTGGACGCCGCGGCGGCCACCGTCGTCGACGCGACGCTGGCGCCGCTGCCGAACTGGCTCGGCGTGCTGGGCCAGCCCGGGTTCACCGCCTACGCGGGGCTGCGCCGGGCGGGCGACATCCAGCCGGGCGACGTGGTCTTCGTGTCCGCCGCGGCGGGCGCGGTGGGCAGCACCGCGGGCCAGCTCGCGCGGCTGCTCGGCGCGTCGCGGGTGATCGGCAGCGCCGGCGGCGCGGACAAGGCCCGGCTGCTGGTCGACGAGCTGGGCTTCGACGCCGGGATCGACTACCGGGCGGGCCTGCCCGAAGCCCTGGCGGCGGCCGCGCCGGACGGCATCGACCTGTACTTCGACAACGTCGGCGGCGATCACCTGATTGCCGCTCTGTACGCGCTGCGGCTGCACGGCCGGGTCGCGCTGTGCGGGATGATCTCGACGATGGAGGACGCCTCGGCCGCGCCCGGGGTGCAGCACCTGATCCAGGCGGTGCTCAAGCGGCTGACCCTGCGGGGCTTCATCGTGCGCGACCACGAGGACCTCCGCCCGGAGTTCGAGAAGCAGGTCGCGAACTGGGTGCGCACCGGGGAACTGGTCGCCAAGCAGACCGTGGTGGACGGCCTGGAGAACGCGGTCGGCGCGTTCATCGGCCTGCTGTCCGGGGCCAACGTGGGCAAGATGCTCGTCCGCCTGTCGCCCGAGGATGATGCCTGATGGACATCAGCGTGCCGCTTGAGGTCGCGGAGCTGGCGCAGCGGACGCGTGAGTTCGTGGCCGAGGTCGTCATCGGGGTCGAGGAGGAGACCGGCGGGTCGATCCACGCGGCACCGGACGAGCTCCGCCGCTCGCTGCAGAAACAGGCCCGGGCGGCCGGGTTGCTGGCCCCGCACGTGCCGGTCGAGTGGGGCGGCTGCGGGCTTGACGTGCGCGGTCAGGCGGTGGTGTTCGAGGAGGCGGGCTACTCGCTGCTCGGCCCGCTGGCGCTGAACTGCGCGGCGCCCGACGAGGGGAACATGCACCTGCTGTCGGTGGTGGGGAGCCGGGAGCAGAAGGAGAAGTACCTGGGCCCGCTGGCGGCGGGCGAGATCAGGTCCTGCTTCGCGATGACCGAGCCCGCCCCCGGGGCCGGGGCCGACCCGTCCATGCTGTCGACCACGGCGACCCGTGTTGGCGACGGGTGGCGGATCGACGGGCGCAAGTGGTTCATCAGCGGCGCGCATGGCGCGGGCTTCGCGATCTGCATGGCCCGGACCAGCGGGGCGGCCGGCGAGCGCGGCGGCGCGACGATGTTCCTGGTCGACGCGGACAACCCGGGGATGAGCGTGGTGCGGGACATCGAGACGCTGGACGAGGGATTGTTCGGCGGGCACAGCGAGGTGGTCCTCGACGGCTGCGTGACCGGGCCTTCGTCGGTCCTGGGTGAGGTGGACCGGGGGTTCGAGTACGCCCAGGTGCGGCTGGCGCCGGCCCGGCTGACGCACTGCATGCGGTGGCTGGGCCTGGCCCGGCGCGCGCACGGCATCGCGGTGGACTGGGCCGCGACCCGCAAGTCGTTCGGCGGCCTGCTCGGCGACCTGGGCATGGTCCAGCAGCTGGTGGCCGACTCCGAGATCGACATGGCCGCGAGCCGGGCGCTGATCTGGCACACCGCCGCCGTGCTCGACGGCGGCGCGCGCGGCGGGACCGAGTCGTCCATGGCCAAGACGTTCGTGGCCGAGGCGGTCAACCGGGTGGTCGACCGTTCGGTGCAGATCTGCGGGGCGCTGGGCGTCTCGGGCGACGTGCTGCTGTCTCGCTACCTGCGTGAGGTGCGGCCGTTCCGGATCTACGACGGCCCGTCCGAGGTGCACCGCTGGGCGATCGGCCGGCGGGCCATCGGCCAGCGCCGGCGTGCCATCGAGGGCGGGGAGCCGCCGCGCTTCCGGCGCACCGGCGGAGGACCGTCATGATCGCGGTGGATCCGGGCCTGTTCAGCTCGCTCGACCCGCCGCGGCTGGCCGGCTCGCGCTGCGCGGCCTGCGGCACGGTGACCTTCCCGGCCGCGTCCGGTTGCGCGAAGTGCGCCGGAACGGACCTGGCCCGGATAGAGCTCGCCGACCGCGGGACGCTGTGGACCTGGACCGTGCAGGCGATCGAGCCCAAGGCCCCCTACCGCGCGCCTCCGGCTTTTGCGCCATTCGGCGTCGGCTACGTGGACCTCGGCGACGTGATCGTCGAGTCGCGGCTGACCGGCGATCCGGCCGGGTTCGAGATCGGGATGGCGATGCGGCTGACGCTGCTGCCGCTGTGGCCGGGCCCGGACGGCGCGCCGGTGGTCAGCTACGCGTTCGAGGCGTCCGATGACTGAGGTCGCCATCGTGGGTGTCGGCCTGCACCCGTTCGGCCGGCACGACCCGGCGCTGACCGGGATGGCGATGGGCGCCCAGGCGTGCAGGCTGGCGCTGGCCGACGCAGGCGTGAGCTGGGCCGACATCGGCTACGCGGTGGGCGGGAGCAACGTGTCCGGGAAGCCCGACACCCTGGTCGGCGTGCTCGGGCTGACCGGCGTGCCGTTCGTCAACGTGCGCAACGGGTGCGCCACCGCGGGCGTGGCGCTGGCCACCGCGGCCAACGCGATCCGGGCGGGCGAGACCGATCTCGCGCTCGCGGTCGGGTTCGACAAGCACGCCCGCGGCGCGTTCGCGGCCAGCCCGGCGGACTACGGCCACGGGGACTGGTACGGCGAGACCGGGCTGATGGTCACCACGCAGTTCTTCGCCATGAAGGACCGCCGGTACCTGCACACCCACGGGCTGAAGGACCGGCTGCTGGCGCAGGTGGCAGCCAAGGCATTCCGGTGCGGCGAGCTCAACCCGGCCGCCTGGCGGCGCACCGCGCTCAGCGAGGACGAGATCATGCGGGCCCGCGTGATCAACCCGCCGCTCACCCAGTACATGCTCTGCTCCCCCAGCGAGGGGGCGGCCGCGGTGGTGCTGGCCCGCGCCGACCGGGCCGCCGACCTGTGCGAGCGGCCGGTCCGGCTGGCGGCGGTGGCCAAGCGGACCCGGCGGTTCGGGTCGTTCGAGGTGTTCGCGCCGTGGCTGCCACCCGAGGCCGGGCCCAGCCCTTCTGTGGATGCCGCGCGGGCCGTGTTCGCGGCCGCCGGGATCTCACCGCGTGACGTGCAGGTGGCGCAGCTCCAGGACACCGACTCGGGCGCCGAGATCTACCACATGGCCGAGACCGGGCTGTGCGAGGACGGCGCGCAGCAGGCGCTGATCGATCTTAACGAGACCGCGCCGACCGGACGGCTGCCGGTCAACACCGACGGCGGCTGCCTGGCCAACGGCGAGCCGGTGGGCGCGTCCGGGCTGCGCCAGGTCATCGAGGTCGTGCTTCAGCTGCAGGGCCGGGCCGGCGCCCGCCAGGTGGCGCGGGCGCCGCGAGTCGGTTTCACGCACGTCTACGGCGCGCCCGGTATCAGCGCGTGCACGGTGCTGACGTCTTGAGGGGGCTGTTTCGATGAGCGAGCCGGAGATGGCGGCGTGGCGGTCCGGGGTGCGCGACTGGCTGCACTCGATGCTGCCGCAGCGGCCTGAGCAGCCCCAGGGGCCGGCGGATTACGCGGTGTTCCAGAACATCACCGAGTCAGCTGAGCGCGACCTGCTTGACCGGGTGCGGGAGTACCGGCGGCAGCGGTACGACGCGGGGTACGGCGCGATCGCGCTGCCTGCGGAGCTGGGCGGGGCCGGGCTGTCGATGCGGTACGTGGTGGCCTTCACCGAGGAGGAGCAGGCCTTCGACCCGCCCCAGTCGACCGAGCTGATCAGCGTGACCTGCGGGCTGGTGGGGCCGACCATCGCGACGTTCGGCACGGCCGAGCAGCGGGCCAAGTACGCGCGGGCGTTCCTGCGCTCGGACCTGCTGTGCTGCCAGTTGTTCAGCGAGCCGGGCGCGGGTTCGGACCTGGCCGCGGTGGCGACCAGTGCCGTGTTTTCCGACGGTTCCTGGCTGATCGAGGGGCAGAAGGTCTGGTCGTCGGGCGCGCGGTTCGCCGACTACGGCCTGCTGCTGGCGCGCACCGACCGGGAGGTGGCCAAGCAGGCCGGGCTGACCATGTTCCTGGTCCCGATGGACGCGCCGGGAGTGGAGATCCGGCCGATCCGGCAGATGAGCGGGGCGTCGTCGTTCAACGAGGTGTTCCTGTCCGGGGTACGGGTCGGCGACGACATGCGGGTCGGGCCGGCCGGCGAGGGCTGGAAGGTGGCCAACGCCACGCTCGGCTTCGAGCGCACCGCGAGCGGTCAGGGCACCCGGCGCAAGGGCGGCACGTTCGAGGACCTGCTCCGGCTGGCGTCCCGGCTGGGTAAATCGGGCGACCCGGTGGTCCGCCAGCAGCTGGCCGACGTCTACGTGCGGACCCAGCTGCGGGCGGCGACGACCGAGCGGGTGGCCCGGGCGGCCGCGGCCGGGGTGGCGCCGGGACCGGCCGCGTCCATCGGCAAGCTGGTCGCGTCGGCCAACCTGATGCGGATCGCCGAGGTGGCCAGCGCCCTGCTCGGCGCGCGGATCGCCGCGGACAGCGGGGAGCCGGACGCCTTCGCGTGGACCGAGCACGTTCTGGGCGCGCCTGGTTACCGGCTGGCGGGCGGCACCGACGAGATCCAGCGCAACATCATCGGCGAGCGTGTCCTGGGCCTGCCCCGCGAGCCGCGGGTGGACAAGCAGCCGCGCGGTGGCTGACCATTGGTATGATTTGAGGTATGACCAAGAAGATCGGCGTCTCGCTCCGCCAGGAGCTGTACGACTGGGCCGCTCGCGAGGTCGAGGAAGGCCGCGCCGAGTCGGTTTCCGCGCTGATCGCCCAGGGCCTGGAACTCCTGGAGGCCCGCGCCCAGCTCGAGGCGGTCGTTGCGGAACTGCACTCCGAGGTCGGCGAGCTGGATGACCAGGCCAAGGCGCGCCTGGCCGAAGCTCTCGCGGCCGCCGACGAGGCCTACCGCAGGCACCGGAGTAGCAGCGCCGGGCACGCGGCGTGAGAGGGTTCGTGTTCGACGCGGGCGCCTTCATTGCCCTGGAACGCAGGTCGCCCCTCCTGCTTGGCATCCTTGATGAGGTGCTGCAGGGCACGGTGGAAGTGGTCCTGCCCCGCACGGTCATCGCCCAGATATGGCGCGGCAGCCCGCGCCAGGCGAATGTCGGACGGCTGATCAGCGCAGGCCGCGCCGGGGGCAGTCCGGTGATCATCGACGAGCTGACCGCCGACCGCGCCAAGCAGATCGGGGTCACGATCGGCGCCACCGCACACCCGGACATTGTCGACGTGCACGTCGCCCTGGCCGCCGCCGAGCGAGGCCACGCCGTCCTCACCTCAGACGACGGCGACATCGGCAGGCTCAACCCCGAGCTGATCCTGGTCCGCGTCTGACCCGGCCGCGCG
>CAWJDK010000020.1:0-22802 GCA_963841585.1 uncultured Actinomycetes bacterium | reverse complement strand
ACCAGATGTAAAGGATGATACAGTGTCCATCATGCCGACTTGTGACCTCTACCTGCGACTATCGGACCTCCGCAACGAGGAGGCCCTCGACGGGCGCGAGCCGAGGCTACGGGCCGAGGCCGAGCGTCTCGGGTGGATCGTAAATCGCGTAGTCGTGGAAAACGACGCGACCCGCCGCGTCGGCGGGAAGATGCAACCGGCCTCGGCGTTCAAACGCCGGATCGTGCGGGACCGGGCCGGGCGGCCCGTCCTCGACCCCGACACGGGCCGTCCGATCTACCGAGTGATCCGGCCAGGCTGGCAATCGGTGATAGCCGACCTCAAGACGGGCCGGGCGTCCGCCGTGCTGGCCGAGGATCTCGACCGGGTATGCCGCGACCCGCGGGACCTAGAGGATTTGCTCGACGCCTGCGAGGCGCGGTCGGCGTCGGCCCGCTCGCTAACCGGGTCCCTCGTGCTCACGAGCGGCGGGACCGATAGCGAGAAATTTATGGCCCGGATCATGGTCGCCCAAGCGCACAAAAGCAGCTCGGACACGTCGCGCCGTACGCGGAACGCCAAGGCTACCCATCACGGGTCGTACCTCGGCGGGTTGCGCCCGTTCGGCTACGCCCACGTAGCCGATACCGAGCAATATCACCGGACGCTAATGATCGTGCCCGACGAGGCCGACCTCTTGCGGGGCGCCGCTATGAGCATCCTTGATCGCGGCCTATCGCTCGCTGCCGTCGTCCGCGAGTGGCGGGAGCGCGGGAGTTTGACCGTTACCGGCAAGCCGTGGACAACCCAGAAACTGAGGCAAGTCCTACTCAAGCCAGCGATCGCCGGGCTCGCCGCGCTACACGGCGAGTTGAAAGAGGGGAAATGGGAGCCGATCCTCGACCGCGACGTTTGGGAGCGGCTCGTCGCGAAACTAAACGACCCGGCCCGCGTGACGACGACCGGGAACGAGCCCGCGCATCTGCTAAGCCTGATCGCTAAATGCGGCATCTGTAACGACGGCCAGACGGTCTACGCGACCGGCGCCAAGCTATCCGGGGGGCCATCGTACTGTTGTCCCCGCGGCGGGATGCACCTACGGCGCAACTGCCGGTACCTCGACGATCTCGTCGAGGGGGTGATCGTCGCCGTGCTCGAAAGAGACGACGCGGGGGATCTTCTAAAACCGCCGCCGCGGCCTGCCGGGGTCAACGCGCCCGCGCTCCGCGCCGAGGCTAAGCGGCTCCGCGCCCGCAAGGCTAGCCAAATGCGGTTGCACGCCGCCGGGGACATTGACGACGACGACCTCGCCGCCGGTATGCGCGAGATCAGGGACCGCCTCGCCGTGATCGACGCCCAATTGACCGTGAGCGACGAGCCAGACCCGATCCCCGAGTTTAGGGACCAGCCCGCCCGCACGGTATGGGAGAGCCTCACGATCGCACGTAAGCGGGTCATTGTGCGGCTCGTGCTCGACGTGACGATAATGCCGACGACGCGGCGCGGGCCGGGGTTCGACCCTGATTCGGTGTTTATCCAGGGTACGGAGGCTGTGAGGTCACACGGGATTCTTGGACGACTCCGGCCGACCGACCTCGGCGCCGAGACCGACACGTCGGGCACGACCCCGGCTCGACCGGCCATTACCGGCGGGTAGTCTCGGGCCGGACAAACAAGCGGCCCCGGCGGTGTTACCAGCACCGTGATCCGGGGCCTAACCAGGACGGAGCCCTGGCTATGCACAACGATTCCACACGCGACCCCGAACGGTATTTCGCCGCGCTGGCCGACGAGAAAAACGCCGTCGACGACGCCCTCGCCGCGATCCGCGACGAGCAAGCCGCCGGGCGGATCACGCCCGCCGAGGCCGCCGCCGAGCGCGAGGGGCTCCTCACGGCCCACCTTGAGCGGGTCGCCGCGATCCGCGCTCAATACCTCGGCGAACCGGGGTAAACCCAACCGGCCCGCCGTAGGTCGTCCCATATCACCTTTTTCGTGACGCCGAGGCGGGCGGCGATCGCCCGCTGGCTAAGGCCGGACGCCGCGAGGTCGACGACGAGCACGCGGCGCCCGGCCGGGTCGAGCCGGGCCGTCCGGGCGAGGCGGCGTAGATTCCCGGCGATCATCTCCAGCTCGGCCGCGGCCTCGACGACCGCCCGCCGCGCCTCCTCGGGGCCGAGCCCGTTACCGACCGCCTCGGCGCCATACCGGGCGACCGCCTCGGCTACCCGTAGCACGTCGACGGCCCGGCGGCGGGCGGCCTCGCGGGCGAGCGGGTCGACGACGCGAGGGGGCACGATCCCTAGTCTCGGCCCGCCGGGACCGCCCGGCCAGGGTCCGGCCCGGACCCGTTCGCCCGTCCCGGCGCCGAGGTCGACGCGGGTAGCTCGCCGGGCGGCCCGGACCGTCGAGGAGCCCGTCGACGTCGGCCGACGCCCTAGGATCGCCGCTACGGCCTCGGGCCGGGTCCGGGTCCGGTTACACGCCCGGCCCGCCGATCGCCCGCTAGCGGCCTGGTCGTCCCGCCGGGCGAGCCGCTCGGCCTCGGTGAGAACCGGGCCAGGTGCCCCATTTGGGGCAGGCGGCGGCGCGAGGGGCACGCTAACCGGCGGTTTCGCGGCCGGGGCGGGCTCGGGTGCCCCATTTGGGGCAGGCGGCGCCAGGTCGCGGCCTACCGTCCCCTTGCCGACGCCGAGGGCGGCCCCGATATCGCGTTGCGACATGCCCTCGTCGGCTAGTTCGGCGGGTCACGGCGCGGCCCGACGAATCCGCCGTAACCCGGCCGCGGATTCGTGGCGAGCGCGGTCCGCTGATCGTGAAAGGGGCGGAGGGGGTCCACCCCCGGCCCCCCGGCTGCGTCCTACGGCCCGTACGGGCGCCCGCGCGCCGATGCCTGTCCCTGATCCGCGCGAACGCCGGAACGCGCTCGCTCTGGCTCTGGCGGCCCGCGCGGCGCCCGTCTAGCCGGTCCGGCCGGCCCGCAACGGGACCGACGCGAGCGAGCAGAACGAGCGATGCCACTCGGCGCGGGCGAGAGCGAGACCGTACTCGCCGCTTGGCAACGCGGGCGCGTACGTGACCGATTGCGAGCCGGTCGCAACCTGACTAACGGCGGCCGAGGGCGGGAGGGTAGCGGCGTAGGCGGTCCACTGGAGACACGCACACATGTGCGGGTCCTCGGCCCACCAGGCGTGGGCGATCGCCTCGGCCTCCTCGACGGCCAGGCCGCCCGGCGTCGGCGGGTCCAGGGGCGGCGCCCACGCGGCCCACGGGGGCGGGCCGGGGGTCACGTGCCCGGACCGGGGAGCCGCGCGGAACCCCGGCCGGGCACGGCGGCCCCGGCCCCCGAGAGCCGGGACGTCACGACTTGGCCGTGCTCCGCTTGGCGGCCGGGGCGGCGCGGCCCTCGTCGACGGCGAGCTTGCGAATGCCCTTGTTCGGGTCAGGGCACGCACACGCCATCCTGGCGCGGACCCGGAACGTCGTCGCGTCAAACTCGAACCTGAAATCGCGGGACACCTCGACGGAGCTGTCGTCGCGGAGCACGAGGTACAGCCGGTTCCGGTCGTAGACCAGGGGGACGGCCAGCTCGGGCACTGTGACCGGGGTCAGGCTGACGGCGGCGGCGAACCCGGCCGGGAAGATCGGGGCGCCCACGGTGTCGCGGGTGCCGTCCGCCGCGGCCCACGCCGCGCCGGACATGGCCAGCGTCGACGCCTGCCCGCCCGCGTCCGCGATGGCGCCGCGGGCGGCGAGTACCGCCTCGAACAGGTCGTCGCCGGTTACCTCGGCGGCGGTCGCGACGACGCCGCGCGGCTCGGGCGGCCCGGACCCGAACAGCAAGCCGTCGTCGAGCTGCTTGGACAGGCTGTCGCGGATCAGCGTCGCGAATTGCGCGGTCAGGTTGATCGACGCGTCGCCCACCATCTCGTTTGAGACGTCGAGGAGCCCGGCGAGCTTGGCGACGGCGACGACCTCGGCGCGGTCGTTGAGGCTCATCAGCGGAATCCGGGCCAGCTCGGCCACCCAAGCCGCGCCCTCCGGCGCCGCTACGGGGAATACCACGGAGCCCGAGGTGGTGGGCAGGCGGGTGATCGAGGGGGCGAAGCTGGCCTGTTCGATCACGAGCGAGATGATCCGCTGCTGGACGTCGGGCGGGACCAGGTGGCCGCCGAATGCGGGGGAGCCGACAGCGGGCGGCGAGGGCATGGACACGGGGCTCGGGCCTTTCACGCGGGCAGGGCGGGGGGCGGCGTGTCGCGCCAGAGGCCGGCGCTCGGGCGGCGGGTTGCTGCCGGGGCCAGCGCGGGGGCTGGTACGGGCCGGCTGCCATCACCGGGGCCACGTGAGCCACGTTGAGCACATCGTACGCCCGGCGGGCGGCGCCGGTCAGTTGCCCTCGGCGCGTAGCTGGCTCTCGATGCTGGTCAGGGCGTCGAGGATGCCGAGCCGGATCGGCCCGGCGGCGTGCGGGCCGAGGGCGTCCCCGGCGAGGTCGAATACGAGCTTGATCCCGAGCGAGGTCCCGGCGACGGCGACGCACGCCGGGCAGGTCCCGGCCGAGGCGTGCTCGTGGGCGGCCCGGTCGTCGCCGTTGACGACCGCTCGGGCGGCGCCGAGGGCGGCGAGCATGTCGTCGGGGCCGGGGCGGGCGTGATCGCCGGTCATCGCAAGCCAGCCAGCACGATCAACGGGAGCGCCTCCCACCGTGCGGCCTCGGCCGCGTCGTCGGCGTCGCGGGCCGTCTCGGCGATCTCGGCGGCGGTCCAGCCAGCGAAGCCGCCGAGCTTCCAGTCGAGCTGGGCGATCTGGCCCTCTAGTGGCGAGCGGGCGAAGCGGGATAGCTCCTCGGCTAGCTTCGGTTCTAGGTCCTCACGCTCGCGAGCGAGCGGGACCAAGTAACTGCGGCAGAAACCGGCGTGGCGGCGCCACGCATCGGCGGTCCGGTCGCGGGACCGAACAAGCGTCCCCCGGTCGGCGTCACGGGCCGAGGCGCCTACGACGTAGACGTAATCCGAGTGGGCGTCACGCGGGGCGACCCGGCCGAACGGGTCGAGGTCGCCGGGCTCAACCTCGTCGAGTTGGTTGTAGACCGACATCGTGACTTGCCGGGAGCCGACCATCAGGACGCGGACCTCGGCGGTCAGCACGTCGACGCGGGCGGCGGTCGTGGTTGTCATGGCGGGGCCTCTTTCGGGGTCGGGGCGGGCTCGGCGGGCCGGGGCGAGTGGCCGAACACGGCGACGTGGGCGACCCGGCTCGGGTCGTCGTCGAGGTACACGCCGCCGCAGCGATCGCAGCGGCGTAGCGGCGTGCCCTCGGCCGGCCGGTAGCCGAGCGCGGACCAGTCGACCGGCGCGCGGGGCGGCCCGGCGCGGTGCCCGTTGGCGGACGAGCGGACGGCGGTCACGCCGCGGCCTCGTACGCGAGCGAGTCCGCGATGATCCCGGCGGCGAACGCGGCCGGGTCGGTCCCGGCGGATCGCAGCTCGGCGGCGAGCCAGAGCGCGAGGCACCATGCCGGGCCGGGGCGGTCGAGGGCCTCGGCGTCGTCGTCGCTCCCGGCGGCGATCGCCGCGGTTAGCGCGGCGGCGGCCCGGATCGCGTCCTCGATCTGGTCCGGGGTCATCAGAATGGGTACTCCCCGTCGTCCGGCCGATCGGACGGCTCGGGATCGGGCCGGGCTACCGAGAGCGGGTGGCATCGGATGCAGCGGGCCGGGTGGTCGTCGCTGTACATCCCGACGAGGCGGGTCTCCTCGTCGCATTCGCCGCACCATGGCGGCTTGGGCGGCGGGCGGTCGTCGCCGTCGTCGAGGTCGGCTAGCTCGCGGCGTCTCTGCTCGACGAACCCGGCGGCGCGGTCATTGCCGACGACCGCGAGGAGGTACGCGAACGGGTCGTCGGTGTTGTCCTTGAGCCAGGCGAGGATAAATTCTGCCAATCCCCCGTCGACGCCGAGCCCGTCGAGGAGGGTACGCGGGTCGCGTGGGGGGGTAGGGGGGGTGGTCTGGTGTTCTGGTGTTCTGGCTTTGTGGGCCACTGTGGCCCTAGCTCGACCCCTACCTTCGCCCCTAGCCTGGTGTCCCTCTGGCCCTAGCCCTAGGGTCACAGTGGCCCTAGGGTCTAGGGTCACAGTGGCCCTAGCCTCTAGTGCCGCTCTGGCACTAGGGGGGAGCTTCGGCCGGTAGCTGGTCGGCTTGCCCTCCTTCCGGGCGGCCTCAAGGTCGCGGCGGCGGCTAAGCCATCCGCCGGACTCCAGCACGTCCAGGGCGCGCATGACCGTGCGGCGACCGTAGCCCGTGTCGTGGGCGAGGTCGGCCAGGCTCGGCATGAACTTTGCCGGTATCGTCGTGCCCCCGTCGTCCGTGCGGCTTAGCAACACGCGCTCGACGAGCCGGGCGGCGGCGGGTAGGCCCGAGTCGTCTAGGGCGCGCTCGACCTCCCATCGGGTCGTCACGGGAGCGCCCGCATTTCGGCGAGGTAGCGGCGCCCGGCGTCGGTGATGCCGACCTCGAACGGGCGATAGCCGTCCGCCTCGATCACGACCTCGACGAGCCCGGCCTCGATCATGTCGACCCCGGCCTCGATCAGTTCAATCTGCCGCTCGTGCCATTGGCGCCCGGCGCGGGTCCGGCCGTCGACGACGCCTCGGGCGTTGAGCGGCGGCGGCGCGGCGGTCTTGGCCAGGTCGAGCAGGGACGCCGCGGCTACGCCGTCGAGGATCGCGAGTAGCTCGACCATCGACGGGTTCACGGCGCCTCCTCGTGTGGCGTCCGGCCGTCGTGCCCGCCGCGGGTTATCCTCATGCCAGCGGCCTCGGGCGCGTAATGGGTGGCCGGGTTGTGGTTGTGTGTGGAGGCGGTTCCCTCAGGCAGGGTGCCGCCTCCTTCCCGGCCCGGCGGTCCCTCGGCCGCTCGTCGCACCCATCCGGCGATCACGGCGACGGTTTGCGGTTCCCAGTTCGCGAGCCATTCGGCGATCTGGTGGTCGTAGGGGCCGAGGTAGACGCCGGCCGCGGCGAGGGCGTCGAGGAGCATCCGGTGAATGTGGGGCGTCATCTTGCCGACGCCGGGGTCGGCGTCGAACGCGGCGTAGACCTCGCGGACGGCGGGTAGCGCCCGGACCTCGGCCTCGGTGTCGAACGGGCCGACGCCGAGGTCGTCGACACGATCGCGAGGCGGTCGGTTAGGCGGCATCGTGCTCGTCCCCGGCCGAGCAATCGAGTAGGACGCGGAGCTGGTCCCGTTGCTCGTCGGTTAGCGGCGGTATGGTCGCGACAATCCGGCGGACCGCCTCGTCGATCGCCTCCTTTTGGGCGGCCTGGAAGGGCGTCACCGGGCACCTGCCGGGGCGTGCGTTGCCTGCCGGGCGCGGACGCGGGCGTCGATGACGGCGGCGAGGCCGACGATCGCGGCGACCTCATGCGGGGCGAGCGGCTCAACCGCGGCGGACCTGTTCCGCGTCCAGTCGGCCAGGGTCTTGGCGGCTCGTTCAGGGGCGTCGCGCTCCCAGCGGGCACGGATCGCGGCGCGTTGCTGATCGGAGTTGAGTACGGCCATTTGGGGCCTCCGGTAGGCATGGGTGATCCCATGCCCCAGAGGCGCGGTTAGGGCGGATGGCGGCAGGTTAGCGCTCTTTTGCCCCCACTACGGGGCTACCCTCCACCGTCGCGCCAGGGGGGCGCGGCGGCCTGCCTTTCTGGCCTTTCATTCAGCATTTATCCGATAGCGGCGACCGTATCATCCGTACGCCCTGGCCGTCTGGGGTTCACGTATTCCCGCTACCGGCCGGGTACCCGGCCGAGCCCGGCGGATCGGCTAGGGCACGGGGGCGGCGACGCCTCGCCCCGGTCCGGTATTGCCCGGTTGCGTCCCTCCGCAAAGTATGTACTATGCTTTAGCTGTCGCCTTGTCGACCTGGGTCTGGCAGACCTCCGCGGCCTGGGCGTCGTGCCTGGCCGAGGCCTGCCGCCCCCGGCCGAGCGCCTTCAGCACCCGGACGCCGGTGGCCGCCTCCTCGATCAGCGTGGCCAGGTCGCCCTGCTGGTCCTGGACCCGGCGGGACAGCACCCGGTAGCGCTTCTCGAACCGGAAGCAGACCGGCAGCACGGGCGCGAACACCACGCCGGTGATCAGGCCAAGCCACCAGTTGAGGTGGATCAGCAGCGCCACCACCGCGATGAACGTCATGACGTTGGTGACCAGGAAGATCAGTCCGAAGCCCGCGAACCTGCGGATGGACGACAGGTCGGTCGTCGCCCGCGACAGCAGCTGACCCGACTGCCAGTCGTCGTGGAAGGACGCCTGCAGTCGCTGCAGGTGGGCGTACAGGTCCTCCCTGATCGACTTCTCGATGTTCGCGACCGCGCCGGACTGGATCCAGCGGCGGATCATGTTCAGCACTCCGACCGACGCGCCGAGGGCGATCGCCGCCAGGGACAGCGGGATCAGCAGGCTCTTGTCGCCATGCGCGATCGCGCCGTCGATCACGGCCTTGGTCAGGAGCGGGATGGCGATCTCGGCGGCGACCGCGCCGAGCGCGGCGGCGAACATCACGATCAGCTGCGTACGGTAGGGCTTCAGGTAGCCGCGTAGCCGCCACAGCGCCCCGACCGGCCGTACCCTGGCGGAGGCATGCGTAACCGGCGAAGGGGTAACAGAGGGCATTACTCGCGACGTTAACCGGGCGGCCGGAAGGTTGTCACCTCATTTTCTTCGGGTGTACGACTTGTTTGCGGCGCGCAACTCTGGCACGCTGGCTGCCCCGGAGGCTTCGCGAACCGGTTGCCGGAGGCCGCGGCAGGGGAGGAACCGTGCAGCGCAGCAGTAGTATCAGTCGCCCCAGGCGAAGATGAGCCAGGCATCCCGCGCGGGGGTCCTGGCCGCTTACCGCGACGGGGTCATGGTGATCTGCGAGCTGGCCGCTCAGTTCCCCGACGCGACCTGGCTCGCGGCGACGCCGTGCGCCGAATGGCGGGCCGCCGATCTCGCCGGGCACCTGCGCTGCGTCGCCGACGACTATCACGAGTACCTCGACGACGCCCCGGCCAGCAGGCTCGCCCGGCTGATGGCGGCCGGCGCGCCCGCCGACTCGCTCGCCCGCAAGCTGGCCAGGCAGAATGCCGCCGAGCTCGCCGCGCTGCCGGACGCGCCGGGACCCGAGCACATCGTGGCCTTCGCCGAATCGGCGCGGTCCTACGGACGCCGGCTGCCGCAATCTTGGGACCTGACCCACCACAGGTACCGGGAGACCGACATCACGGTGGGCGCGATGGCGTGCGCGGCCTGCGCCGAATGGCACCTGCACGCCTGGGATCTGGCCAGGTCGCTGGGCAAGGACTACCGCCCGGCCGACCCCGAGCTCGTACTGGCCGCGTGGCGTGGCGGCATGCCGCAGCTCTGGCCGGAGCTCACCGGGTGGGACGGTGATGATCCCTGGCACTACCTGCTGACCGCGTCCGGCCGGGACCCGGGCTGGGTCCAGGTGTGAGCGCGGTACGCCGGAGTAGAGTCTTGGACTCGTGACCTTCGATGTGAACCGCGTCCGGGCGGCTTACCCGGCACTGAGCGACGGATTCGCCTACCTGGACGGCGCCGCGGGCACCCAGGTCCCCGCGACGGTCATCGAGGCGATCGCGGACGCTTACCGCTCCGGGATCGGCAACGTCGGGGGAACCTTCCCGGCCAGCGGCCGCTCCGGCGCCATCGTGGCCGAATGCCGCCAGGCCCTGGCCGACCTGACCGGTGCCAGCCCGGACGGGGTCGTCCTGGGCCCGAACATGACCACGCTTACCTACCGGCTGGCCGAGGCGCTGTCCCGGCGCTGGGAGCGGGGAGACGAGATCGTCGTGTCCCGGCTCGACCACGACGCGAACATCAGGCCCTGGGTACAGGCCGCCGCCCGGCGCGGCGCCACGGTGCGGTGGGCCGAGGTTGACCTCGCGACCACCGAACTGCCCGCCGCGCAGTACGGCGAGCTGCTGTCCGAGCGCACCCGGCTGGTCGCGGTCACCGCGGCCAGCAACGTCGTGGGCACCAGGCCGGACCTGGCGGCCATCGCCGCGGCCGCGCACGCGGTCGGCGCGCTGGTCTACGTCGACGGCGTGCATGCCACCCCGCACATCCCGGTGGACGTCGCGGCGTTCGGCGCCGACTTCTACGCCACCAGCGCCTATAAGTGGTCCGGCCCGCACATCGGCACCGTGGTCGCCGATCCGGCCCTGCTCGACAGCCTGCATCCGGACAAGCTCGCGCCCGCCCCGGCGGGCGTGCCCGGCCGGTTCGAGCGCGGCACCGCCGCCTTCGCCGACCTGGCCGGGGTCGTGGCCGCGGTGGAGCACCTCGCGTCGCTCGGCCGCGGCCCGGATCTCGTCGTGGCCACCAGGCGGCAGCGGCTGCTGGCCTCGATGGCCGCCGTCGAGGAGTACGAGACGGGGCTGTTCTCCGGGCTGCTCGACGGCCTGGACGCGATGGAGCACGTGACGTCGTACGGCCGGGCCGCCCTGCGGGCGCCGACCGCGTTCTTCACCGTGGCCGGCCAGACGCCCCGGCAGGTGGCCGAGCATCTGGCCGCGCGCCAGGTCAACGTCTGGAACGGCGACAACTACGCCTGGGAGCTGGCCGGCGCGCTCGGGCTGCGCGACTCGGGCGGTGCCGTCCGGGCCGGCCTGGTGCACTACAACGACCAGGCCGACGTCGACCGCCTGCTGGCCGCGGTCGCGGAGCTTGCCTGACGGCGTACCCTGAAAACAGGCTCCCGCAGAAGGACGGGCCAGGGAAGGACGGCAGGGCGATGATGGTACTCGGCAGCCTGCTGGCCATGCTGGCCGGGCTGCTGCGTGACCTCATCCCCTCACCCCAGCTCGTGGTCAGCCCCTCCGGCCTGACCGCGCTGGCCGCGGCTGTCCTGGCCGGGGCCATGTTCGCGGCGGTGCTGGCCCTGCTCACCTCGGTGGCCAGCCTCTCCCGGACGACCGCCGCGCTCCCGATGATCCGCCGAACCTCGGCGCTGCGGGAGAAGTCCTGGCGCGCGGCGTTCCTGCGCCAGCGCGATCCCGACGCGGCGGGCCGGTCCAGGCCCAGAGCACCATCGGCCGTCCCGGCGGCCGCCCTCCCCTGCTGACAGCGCCGGCAGCACAGCCTCGCTGACCCGCGGACCTCGCGGCCGCCTCCAGCCCTCATCCGTCGTAGCTGGAAGGCCGTTTCCTCATGTCGAGTTTCCTTGGCGTCCCGGTGGACGCCGCGTACCACCTTGTCTCCGGTCTGACCGGTATCCTCACGCCCGTTCTCGGCGGCCTGGCCGCCGTCGCCGCGATCGTCGCCTTCACGATGGCGGTCCGGCTCCTGCTCATGCCGCTCAGCCTGCGCGCCCTGCGCGGGCAGGCCGTCCAGGCCCGGCTGGCCCCGCAGCTGGTGGCGCTGCGCCAGCGATACGGCAAGCAGCCGGAGCGGCTGCAGCGCGAGATGACCGCGCTGTACAAGCGCGAGGGCACCGGCATGTTCGCCGGCTTCGCCCCGCTGCTGCTGCAGTGGCCGTTCCTGTCGGTCATGTACCTGCTGTTCCGGTCGCCGACGGTCGGCGGGACGGCGAACACGCTGCTCACTCGCGACCTGTTCGGCGTGCCGCTCGGCGCGCACTGGCTGAACGGGGCGGCCCCCTTCAATCCGGCCAGCGCGCAGGGCGCCGTCTTCCTCGGCGTGTTCGTGCTGCTGGCGGGCCTGTGCTGGCTGTCCGCCCGGTTCGGCAGGCTGATGACGGCCCGGGCCACGGGCGCCCGGCCCGCCCCGGCGGGCGGGGGCGGTCTCGGACTGCTGGTCAAGGTGCTGCCGTACCTGACCGTGGTCATCGCCGCGTTCGCGCCGCTCGCGGCCGGGATCTACCTGCTCACCTCGCTGGCCTGGTCCCTGGCCGAGCGGATGCTCTTCTGGCGGTCAACCGCCGCCGCGGCGGACCCGGGCCGCCCGCAGGTCCCGCACGGCGGGGAACCCCGCGCCGGCCGTCGGGTCCAGAAGGCCTGACTAGACCGGGATGCTGCGGAAAAGGCTGGACCGCTCTCAGCACCGACCGCGATTCTCGCGGCCGGAGGTTCCCTCCGGAGCGGCCCAGCTGACCCATTCTGGCCTATGACGCGGCCTGGCCGCGTCGGTGGAATGACTCATTTACGCGCCCGGGTGTGCCGCTCACGACGCGATCAGCGTGCGCAGCAGCCGGACCGGCGGCGAGCCGTGCGCGAGCATGCGGTCGTGCACTTGCTGGTCGGTCAGCCCGGGGTCGGCCGCCCTGAGGTCGGCCGCCAGGTCGGAGATCTCGCAGTACCCGACGTAGTACGTGGACAGCTGGGCCGAAGTGAGCTGGGCCCGCCGCCACTTTCCCGCCGCCTCGCCCTCCTCCTGGAAGCCGCGGCCGGTCATCAGCGCCATGGCCTCGGCCTCGGTCATGCCGTGCGCGTGGATCCTGGCGTCCAGGATCGCGTTGATGGTCATCCGCAACTGCATCTTGAGCTGCTGCATCCGCAGCGCGCGGGGATCGCCCTCGCCCGGGTATTCCTGCTCCGCCATGACCCGTTCGGCGTAGACCGCCCAGCCCTCGGTGAACGAGCCGGACCGCAGCGCCGCCCGGATCGCGGTGTCCGAGCCGGTGAACCGGCGCGAGTGCTGGAGCTGCAGGTAGTGGCCGGGCATGGCCTCGTGCACCATCAGGTTGTGCACCATGTGCCGGTTGTACTCGCGGTAGAACGAGGCGACCCGCTCCGGCGTCCAGCCGGCCGGCGTCGGCGAGACCGCGATGAACGTGGGCAGCGGGGCCGGCTCGAGCGGGCCGGGGGAGTCGCAGTAGGCCACCGCGACCCCGCGGTCGATTTCCGGCATCGGGATCAGCTCGACCGGGTCGTCGTAGACCGTGATCAGGCGGCGGCCGGTCACGAAGGCGGTCTGCGCGGCCAGGGCGTCCCGGCAGAATTCCAGGATCGTGGTGTCGTCCGGCACGTCCCCGGCCAGCCGGCCGAGGACCTGCCGGACCACACCTGGCCCGGTCGCGCCGGCAATCTGCGCGGCCAGCTCCGCGATCTGCTCGCTCACCCGGTCCAGGTCGGCCTCGGCCCGGGCCAGGATGGCGTCCGCGTCCGCCGCCGCGCTCAGCGTGAGCGACAGCTTGCGGGCGAACCGTTCCGGCCCGATCCTCGGATCGGCGAAGCCGTCCGCCTCGGCCAGCTGCGCGGATAGCCAGGCCCGGTGCCCGGTCAGCGCGTCGAGCGCGGCCGGGCGGACCTGCGCAAGCTGGGCGGCGCATTGCGGCGCCGCTTCGAGCGCGGCGTCTATCTCCTTGCTGACCAGCGCGATCGTGCCGTCGAGCTGCCCGATCGCGGTTTCCAGGTGCACCCGGGGCATCGGCCCGAGCTGCCGCCGGGCCCCGGCCAGCGCCGCCGGAACATCCGCCAGCCTCCCGGCCACCGAACCCAGCCGGTCGGGCAGCGGGGCGAAGTCCCTGACCAGCAGCTGGTAGATGGCCTTGCCCGGGTTGGCGAGCAGCGGGTTCCAGGTGTGCTCGCGCAGCTCGTCGATCTCGAACACCCGCCGGGCCACGCTGTCTGTCATCATCGCGGCGTCCACCCGGTGCTCGGCGGACAGGGCGCCGCGGTCGAGCGCGGCGAGCCGGGCGGCCCAGCCGTCCAGGGCACGGCCCTCGGCCGCCAGGGCCTGCGCCGACGGGTCGGGCAGCCGCGCGTCGAACCGGTGATCGCCCAGGCCGGTGGCGGCATCCGGGTGCCGTCCGGCCCGGTCGTCCAGGTACTCCCGGGCCAGCCCGGCGAACTCAGCATCCGTGCTCATCGCGCCTCCGTCTTCTCCGCCCCGCCCCAACCGTAACGAGGATCATCCCGAACGGGCGCGGCATCCCGCCCCGGCGCCGTCAGGAGCCGTGGACGGTGACGGTGGCGGAAGGGTAGCCCGAGGCGCCGTTCGGCGGCGGCTGGGCCTGGACCGCGGTCTGGGTGTAGCCGGTCTTGTCGGTGGCGCGGGCCTCGAGCAGGTGGTTGCCCGGGGTGGCCTGCCATTCCCACACCCACTGCCGCCAGGTATCGATGTCGGGGACCGCGGCCAGCCGTGCCTCGTGCCACGGGCCGCGGTCGACCCGGACCTCCACGGCGGCGACGCCCTTATGCTGTGCCCACGCCACCCCTGCCACCGGTGTCATTCCCGGGCGGAGGGTCGCGCCGGTCGCGGGCACGTCGATCCTGGACTCCGTCTTGATCGGCGCCTGCTGCGACCAGCCGCGGTCGACCCAGTAGGCCGAGGCGGCCGCGAACGTGGTGACCTCGATGTCGGTGACCCACTTGGTCGCGGACACGTAGCCGTACAGGCCGGGGGTCACCATCCGCGCCGGGAAGCCGTGCTCCACGGGCAGCGCCGTGCCGTTCATCGCGACGGCGAGCAGCGCGTCCCGTCCGTCCAGCACGACCTGCAGCGGGGTGCCCGAGGTGAACCCGTCGGCCGAGGTGCACAGCAGCTGGCTCGCGCCCGCCCGCGGGCGGGCCTGCCTGATCAGGGCGGCCAGGCTGGCGCCGAGCCACTTCGCGTTGCCCACGTAGGGGCCGCCCACCGGGTCGGACACGCAGGTGAGCGTCACGTAGTCCTCGATGAGCGGGCGCTTGAGCAGTTCGGCGAAGGTGATGGTGACCTCCCGCTGCACCATCCCGTGGATCCGCAGCTGCCAGGTCGACGGGGCCACCTGGGGCAGCAGCAAGGCGGTGTCGACCCGGTAGAAGCTGTCGTTCGGGGTGATGAACGAGCTCAGGCCGGGAATGTGCAGATCGCTGCCTGCCGGAAGCGGCGGCGCGGCCACCGCCGGCCGGGGGAAACGCAGCGCGGCCCGCGCCAGGGTGACGTCGCGCCTGGTGGCCAGTTCCCGGCCGGCCACCGTCCCGGCCACCGCCGCGACCGCGGCTATGCCGCTGCTGACCAGGAACCGCCGCCGCGCGGGGCCGCCCGGCGGCCCGGGATCGTCCGGGTTGGGAAGGTAGGTAAAGGAGTAACCCGAGGGGGACGCGCCTGATTCGGGACGAGGGTCGGCCGCGCCGGGATTACTCGCCACGGCCGGGGGAGCCGGCAGGTCCGGCGGGGTCAGGGTCTCCGCCGCGGGCGGGACGCCCGGGCCGCCCGGCGCCCGGGAACCGCTCCGGCCGGCGTCGCCGGGGCGCCGGGCCCGGGACCGGGGCGCGCTCAGCTGTCCCGCCGCGCGGACCAGCCTGGTCAGCGCGAACGCCCCGGCCGCCGCGCCGGCCAGGGTGGGCACGATGTACTCTGCCGTCGAGCCGGGCCTGGTCAGGGCGGCCACCAGGCCGATGAAGGCGAACAGCGCGAGCCCCCACATGCCGATCGCGAGCCTGCGCACTGCCAGGATCCCGACCAGGGCCGCGTACAGGGCGAGCACCACCAGGATGCCGCCGAGCAGTACGGTCTTGTCCGCGGTGCCGAACGCGGAGATGGCGAAGTCCTTGACCGGCGGCGGCGTGAGGTCGATGGCGGCCTGGCCGACCGCGACCACCGGCGAGCCCTGCGGGACGGTGAGACCGGCGGCGAACTGGGCCGCGCCGATGGCGACCGCCGCCGCGAGCACGCCTGCCACAGCCCCGGCGAGGGCATGCCGAGCCCGGGACTGGTCGTCGGCGTGGGCGGACGCTGACGTCATGGCGGAATTTCGCGGGTAGACGTCCTTCCACGCTACCCGCCCATCGGCGTTCGTTAGTCCCGCGAAGGTTGCGCTCTTATTACCGCTGTTCCTCGAAGGTCCAGCGTGTGGGGGATCCGACAAAGTCGCCGGCCCGCATGCTGAACACCCGCCGCGGCCGGACCCCGATGGTGGCGTTCTCGGCCGGATCGAGGAAGTCGACCCGGTAATCCGTGTGGTACTTGGCGTTCATCAGGTCGATCACCCGGCGCAGCACCGGCAGCTCGGTGGATATGTGCGCGGTGCCCTCGATGATCACGGGATCCGAGGCGTCCTCGGTGGTGACGCAGCACCGGGGGTCGGCGGTCAGGTTGCGGACCTTCCGGGAGCCGGTGCTGCTGGTGAACCACAGCGTGCTGTCGTCCCACATGCCCCAGACCGGCATGACGTGCGGCCGCCCGTCCGGCCAGACCGTCGCGACCCAGTAATTCCGCGCGGCCGTCAGCCGTTCTGCCGCCCACGACCAGTGCAGGAGTCCACTGCCTTCGGCCGGGCCGGCGATGCCGTATCCCGGCATGTAGGGCCGGCTGACGTCGGGGATCTCCATGGCGCCAGGTCTACCATGCGACACAGTCCGCCGGGGGGACTAACGTTGGGACCCGTGAAGGCATCACCGCAGAGCCAGCTCCGCCTGCTCGAACTCGCCGACCTGGACGCCGAGCTTGGCCGTCTCGACCACCGCAGGCACGGCCTGCCCGAAGTCGCCGAGCTCGGCCGCCTGGAGGCCAGGGCCGGCGAGCTCAAGGACGCCCTGGTGGCGACCGAGACCGAGCTCGGCGACCTGAGCCGGGAGCAGAGCCGGGCGGAACGCGACGTGGACCAGGTCCGGACCAGGATCGAGAGGGACCGGGCCCGGCTAGACGCCGGGCAGGTCTCCGCCGCGCGCGAGCTCGCGAGCCTGCAGTCGGAGATCGAGAACCTGCACCGCAGGCAGGGCGACCTGGAGGAGGTCGTGCTCGAGCTGATGGAGCGCCGGGAGACGCTCGAAAGCCAGCGGGATGAGCTGACCACCGAACGGGATAGCCTCGGCGACGGTATGGCCGAGGTGGCGGCGCGCCGGGACGCGGCCTTCTCCGAGATCGACGAGCAGGCGGCCAAGGCGTCCGACCAGCGCGCCAGCATCGCCGCCGACGTGCCCGCCGACCTGCTCGCGCTCTACGACCAGATCCGCAAGACCAAGGGTGTCGGCGCGGCCATGCTGCGGGCCGGCCGGTGTGAGGGCTGCCACCTGAGCCTCAACGCGGCGGACCTCAACGTCATCCGGGCGTCGGCTCCCGACGAGGTGATCCGGTGCGAGGAGTGCAGGCGGATCCTGGTCCGTGCCCCGGAGTCTGGCCTCTAGGTGCGGGCCAGGACCAGCTGGATCTCCGCCCAAGGCGAGCCCACGGTCACCCTGCTGCTCAGGCACGGGCAGACGCCCATGTCGGTGCAGAAGCGGTACTCGGGCCGGACCGACGCCCCGCTTACCGACACCGGGATCCGGCAGGCCGCCGCCGCCGCCAAGCGGCTGGCGCCGGCCGGCATCGACGCGATCGTGACGTCGCCGCTGCAGCGCGCGGTGCGGACGGCCGAGGAGGTCGCCGCGACCACCGGGATCCCGGTGCTGACCGATGACGGCTTCAGGGAAACCGACTTCGGCGCCTGGGAGGGCCAGACCTTCGCCGAGGTGCGGGAACGCTGGCCGTCCGAGGTGACCACGTGGCTGGCCGACCCTTCGGTCGCGCCGCCTGGCGGCGAAAGCTTCGCCGACGTCAGCGAGCGGGTCACCGCCGCCCTGCACCGCGTGCTGGCCGGCCGGGCACGCCAGACCGTCCTCATCGTCAGCCACGTGACTCCGATCAAGACGCTGGTCGCCGCCGCTCTGCTGGCCCCGCCCGCCGCGCTCTACCGGATGCACCTGGACGTGGCGGCCCTGTGCGAGATCGACTGGTACGCCGACGGCCCGGCCGTGCTCCGCTCGTTCAACGACACATCTCACCTGAGCCGCTAAGGCATCCACGGGCCGTTCGGCCCGAAAAAGAGAGTAATGGGTGCGGCGAGTTAATGGATGCCGAATTCCGGGCGAGATGATCGAGCTGGCCGGGCTGCTGCGCCCCACGGCGTCACGGTGGAGCTGATCGGACCGGCCGACGCGCGCGCCCGCGCGCAGATCGAGCCCGCGCGAGCGCCGGCCTGCTGCGCTGGCGGGGGTTCGTGCCGAACGACGCGGCCATGCCGATGCTGGACGGCGCGCTGGCCGGCCTGTCGCTGCTGCACGACGAGCCGAACTTCCGGCACTCGATGCCCCAGGGTCTCGAAGAGGGTGAAGTTACCGGACGTGGCCTGCGCTCGCTCAGGCGACCCGCGCGGCCACCAGGGTCTCGAAGGTATAGGGCCGCAGCCCATCGGCGCGGCCGGCGAAGTACCGCTGCTGGAGGTCTGCACGTGCGGGATGGTCCACGACCGTTAGCCCGCACCGGCTGATCAGCCTCTCGATCGCGGATACCGGCCAGCCGGGCTGGAGAGGCTCGCCGACAGAAGCCGCGATCGGCGTGTAGATACGGGCGTATTCCGTCCCCGCGTCGTCGAGCGCACAGTCCTCGGCCCGGTAGGAGAACACCACCTCAGACCCGGGAGCAGCCGCCGCGATCGTGCGCAACGCCGACTCGATCGCCTGTGCCGTCAGATAGGGAGCGACGCCCGTCCAGCAGAACATCGCCGGCTGCGCCCAGTCGAACCCGGCCGGGCCCAGAACATCCTGAACCGGTTCGGCCTCGAAATCAACCGGCACGAAGACCTGCGAGTCGCTGAGCGGCAGGCCGAGCTCCCTGACCCGCTCGAGCTTCCAGGCCTGGGAGGCAGGGTGATCAACCTCGAACACCGTCAGCGAGCCGAGCAGATCCGGCCGCCGCCACGCGAACGAGTCAAGCCCCGCGCCAAGAATCACGTACTGCGTGAAGGCGCCAGCAGCCAGCCGGTCCTCGGCGTACCGGCTGCGGGTGCAGACAGCCGCGCGGGCCTCGCGACGGACCGGGCCGGGGAACAGCGGATCGAACTGGTCTCGCAGCTGCTGCCATACCGGGCCGACAAGCACCAGGGCCAGCACATCGTCCAGTACCCACGGCGACGCCGTCTCCAGGCGAAACAATCCACGCGACACGGCCGCAAACATCGCCGTCCTGCTCGGCGCGCTTTCCATGCATTCCTCCTCGCCGGCCAGAACCCAGCATGCTGGCCACGCCCGCCCACTCTGCGCACTTCACAGGATGCGCCTGAAGCGCCCTGACGGCCATAGCCAGATCGCCTGGCAGCCACGATCTGCTCGCCATCGGGATCCTTCAAAACGGCCGGGCACGCCAGCATCACAGCCGCCTGCACGCACCACGCCCGGGACGCCACCAGGACCCGCGAGACCCTCCGACTCGACCCAGCATGAATAAAACGGACATAACGCGACTATGCCGAGACCTTGCTCGATGCCCACCAAGGTGGTGGAGTACATGGCCCGCGGCGTGCCGGTGGTGACCACCCGCTGCCCGCCGCGGCGGAACTCGCCAGCGGGCACGAATGCGGATTCGTGGTACCGTTCGGCGACCCGGTAGCGGCGGCCGGCGCGGTGCTCGAACTAGACCGGGATTTCTCGCTGCGAGCGAAGATGGGACGCCGAGGACATGAGGCCGCATATTCCTCGCTCGGCTGGCCGTCGGATGCCAGGGGATTTGTCGCCCAGCTGGAATCGTGGGCCAAATCCGGAAGCCGCACGCAATGAAACCGGACTTTCAGTGCGCTGGAACGCCATGAACCCCGGATTCCATGGCGTTCGCAGAATTAACCTTCCGTTCGCCTGTCTTTCCCGCGGAGAATTCACATCCCGTTCTCCCTCCCTTTCCCTTTTAGGGTGGCGCTGGCGGCGGGCGCGGGACTGCGGCTGGTGGCGATGCTCGGCTACCCGGGCGCGCTGTGGTTCGCGGGCGACTCGTACGTGTACCTGGGCGCGGCGCTGCGGCCGCAGCCGAACCTGTCCAAGACGACCGGCTACTCGGTGTTCCTGCACGTTCTCGAGCCGTTCCACAGCCTGACCTTGGTGGCCGGCCTGCAGCACCTGATGGGCCTGGCCGTCGCGGTGATGATCTACCTGCTGCTGCGCCGCAACGGCGTGTCGCAGCGCTGGGCCACGGCGGCCACGTTGCCCGTGCTGCTCGACGGGTTCGTGATCGAGAACGAGCACATGGTGATGGCCGAGGCACTGTTCACCTTCCTGGTCATGCTGTCCATGCTGCTCGTCCTGTGGCGCGGTACCTATTCCCGGCGGGTCCCGTGACCGGTCGAGCTGCTGGCGGGGCTGCTGGCCGGCTGCGCCGTCGACGTGCGCAGCGAAGGGCTGCCGATGCTGCTCATGTTCCCCCAGACCCCGGCACCGTGTACTTCTACTACTTCCACCAGACGCCGTTTGCCATCCCGGCGAACCACTCATGGGTCGCCGGCGGCACGGCCTACTCCGACGCGGTGCAGTACGGGCACGCCACCCCAGCCCGCGTCGTCCGGCCGATCGCCGTCCTGATCGACGGGTACCAGCGGGTGTTCTACACCTACCGGCCGCTGTTCGGCCTGATCCTTATCACCGGCCTCGGCGGGGTGCTGCGGATCCGGCGCCCGGGCCGCTGGCCCGTGCTGGCCTGGTCCCCCGGTCCGGCAGCATGCTTCCCTGGGCGACCGCGGTCGTGCTGCTGATCTTCCCGGTCGCGGTGGCCGACTTCGACTACCGGTACCTGCTCCCCGTGCTGCCGTTCGCCGCCCTGGCCGCCGGCTGGCCTTCGCCCCGGCCCAGCCCGCACGAGCTAACCCCTGTCCCGTGCGTAATCCGGCCAAGTCCATGCCGTCTGGCGATCTTTGCCGATTTGTGTCGTTGCAAACGTTGTCATACCCGGCGCGGCGGAGCAGATTTGTTCAGAAGCGGAGCCATATGGGCGAAGCCGGTCATTAATGATCGAGGTAGGAGAGGCTTGGTATGCGAATGCGCCGACGGCGTCGGACGACACCCATCCTGACCGTGCTGTTCCTGATCATGGCGTTGATATCGGGACTAAGCGTGGCGACGACCCAGGCCGCGCACGCGGCGAGCGCGGGCGTCCGCCCGAACAAGATCGGCGGGCTGGACTGCAACGGCCTGAGCCCGATCCAGAAGCCGGTCAAGCGCGGCCTCCAGTGCACCGACCCGCGAGGGACCGACGAGGGGCGCTTCGAGGACAACGGCCACTACATCGGGCACGACGAGCCATCCGTCCGCTTCCTGTCCAACCAGCCCGGTTCGGGCAGCAACTACTCGATGACCGAGCGCCTGCCGGTCGAGCCGCGGGCCCTGCCGACCGTGCGCCATCCCGGGCACGACGTGACGCACACGTTCGAGCTGACCATCGCCCCCTGGACCTCGACCACCGTCTGCGACCCGCAGTCGACGCCGATGCTGCCCTGCACGCCAGAATCCGACGCCAACGCGCCGAACGGCAGCTATCCGGGTGCGGGCGCGGCCTTCGTGGAGCTGCAGTTCTACCCGCCCGGCTTCGCCCCCTTCGCCGACAGCATCAGCTGCGACAACACGCACTGGTGCTCGGCGCTGACCATCGACAGCCTGGAGTGTGCCGCCGACGGAACCTGCAACCCGAACTGCACCGAACCCGCCAACGTCGCCTTCATCCAGACCAACGGCGTGCCCGCCGGGCCGCCCAGCCCGCAGCTGAGCGATCTCGCCACGCTCACGCCGAACAAGCACACCCTGCTGATGAACCCGGGCGACGCGATCAAGCTGAGCATGTTCAACGCGAAGATCCCAGGCGGCCATGCGCTCGAAGCGAAGGAAACCGATCTCACCACCGGGCAGAGCGGTTTCATGATCGCTTCGGCGGCCAACGGCTTCATGAACACGAACCCGGCCGACTGCACTGGCACGCCGTTCAACTTCCAGCCCGAGTACTCGTCCGCGCGGGCGCAGAACATCATTCCGTGGGGCATCGGGCCCTACATGATCAATGACCAGTTCGAGCTCGGCCACTTCGAGCCGTGCACGTCGGTCACTGGCAGCGCGGTGTTCACCGAAGGCGACTTCACGGACACCTACTACCTGAACTGCCATGGCCCGTACGAGACGACTGCCGAGGATCCCAACCTCGAACCGGACGACTCGCCGTGCTACACGTTCGGCGACACGCACGGGGGGACCGCGGCGCCCAACCTGGTGACCGGCTGCGACGTCTTCTTCGACGCGGTTGGCGACCTGGACTGGGACGGCACGTCGTACTATCCGGACTGGCCGGATTCGGTGGTGCCGGACCGGTACCCGTCAACGTTCCTGCAGTTGCAACCGACCACCGTCGGCGGCCATCGCTATCCCCGGATCCAGTTCATGACGGACACCAGCGCGAGCGAGCTCAACACGAACTGCGACCTCAACTCGGGTACCGGGTGCGTGCTCCCGCCGCAGGGCCCTGGGCATTTCTTCCCCTACTTCACCCAGGCCAGAGTGGGTGGCCTGTGCCTCTGGGAGTACGGCAACATGCGCAACGGCAACACCTTCGGCGGTGACGCCCAGTACGGCTCGGTCGGCCCAGGCACCCTCGGGGCCTTCGCCGGGCCGATCCGGCGCAACCCGAACTGCTGACGCGTGCTGACTCGTCCGGCCCGGGCTACGGGTTCGGGCTGGACGAGTCCACCGCGAGCCGGCACCGGCCGTCGGAGTATCCTGAGCACGGGTGAGTCGGCCGGGCGGTCGCGCCGGGCGCAAGCCCGGTGAGGAAGGTCCGGGCTCCACAGGGCAGGGTGGTCGGTAACGCCGACCCGGGGTGACCCGCGGGACAGTGCCACAGAAAACAGACCGCCCCGGCGCCAGCGCCGGGGTAAGGGTGAAACGGTGGTGTAAGAGACCACCAGCGCCGCAGGTGACTGCGGCGGCTCGGTAAACCCCACCCGGAGCAAGGTCAAGAGGGGAGCCAGCGGCTCCCTGCGCGAGCGATCGAGGGCGGCCCGCCCGATGCTCGCGGGTAGACCGCACGAGGCTGCCGGCAACGGCAGTCCCAGATGGATGACCGCCGCCCCGCGCAAGCGGGCGCACAGAACCCGGCCTACA
>CAWJDK010000019.1:0-128820 GCA_963841585.1 uncultured Actinomycetes bacterium | reverse complement strand
GGGAACTTCACCCCGGAGGTAATAAGCCTCGACGTCGTAGTCCTCCGCCAGGTAGTGGCCCGGATGGGAGCGAACCGCCGAGCCGAGGACGCGGACCGCGTCGGCCGCGTTCGGCCACACCCCGTACAACCCGGCCGCCTGGCCCAGCGAGCCGAACAGCGTGGACGCGGCGATCGGCAGCGCCATGACCGCGGCCCAGCCATAACCCGGATCGACCCGGCTCAGCTTCGCCATCGCGTAGCCAGCCGCGATCGCGGCGAACCAGGCGCCGAAGACCACGTGCTTCTGCAGGCCGACCGTGGTGTGCAGGCGGGCCTGCCCGGCCGGGGCGAGCAGGGCGGCGGCGGCCAGGACGGCGGGCAGGAGCTTCCCGCGCCCTTCGGCCCGGAGCGGCCAGCACCGCGCCGAGCACGGCCAGGAGGAGGATCAGGCTGGTCCAGATGTACGCGCTGCGCAGGACGGCCGTCACCGGGGCATCTGCCTGCGGCCGGGCCAAGGTGCTGGCCGTGATACCTCGCCAGTAGTCCCGGCCGCCGGCCGCGATGGCCAGTCCAGTCAGGGCGAGCCAGGAGCAGAGCACGGTGAGCAACGCGGCCAGCCACGCGCACGCCCTCGCGCCGTCCGCCATACCGCCAGGGACACGAGGGCGAGCACCACCGGGGCGAACAGAGCAGTCGCGTACTTGGTGGCGTTGGCCGCCGCCAGGATGATCCCCGCCGCGACCAGCAGAGCCGTCCGCGTCCGGAATGGACGGTCCGCGGCCCGGACTCCCAGCCACGCCGCCAGGGCCAGCAGGAACAGCGCCATCGCGTCATAGGTCGCGAACGCGCCCAGGAACTGGGTGCCGGCCAGGGTGGCGAACAGCCCGGCCGCCAGCAGTGCCGCCCGCCGCCCGTACAGCCGGCCCGCCGTGGCCCAGAGCAGGCTGGTGACCCCGAGCATGAAGCCCAGCGACAACACCCGCGCGGCCGCCAGGCCGCCGAGGCTGTCCGCCACGGCCCCCAGCGGGGGATAGATGACCGGCGCTCCGGAGAAGTAGGAGGGAAAGTCCGGGATCGGCGCCTGGTGCAGCCACCGGGCCCACTCCAGGTGCCCGGCCCGCAGGTACAGGCCCTCATCCTGGAATGCCGTGTTGGACCAGATCAGCCGGAGCGACAGGACGGCCTGCACGGCCAGGACCGCGATCAGCGGCCAGCGCGCCGCGACCAGGCGGCCAGGGCCGGACCGCCCGATCCAGCGCGCCACCGGGTCCGGTCGGGCAGGCATGCGCGTGACACCGGGTTCGGGTGCGTCTTCTGGCCGCGCAGCGTTAACTACGGGCACCGCGGCCATTTCCCCACGCCCGTGCAATGTATTTGCCGAATCACTTACCGTGATTGCACCCACCCCATGGTCAGACCAATAACTACAGAAACGTACAGCCCATATCCCGGGCCAGCCTGCTGTTCACGGATATTTCCTGCTATCCGGAAAGGCCGTGAGTAAGGCGCCCAGCCGGATCATCAGAATGACGTGAGCCCGCTGAGGCGCAAATGCCGTCCGCGAAATATGTCCGGTTCGGTATATCGCGATAGCCATACTCGTTCGGCGCCTAACCAATCGGGTGGTAGGGCGCCAGCTGGCGCACCCCGAGCCGGAAGGAGATCTGGGCCTGCCCGTTATCCGCCAGCCTCCAGTCCTGGTGGAAGACGTCGCCGTGCTGGGTCTTGTCGAACCACACCAGTCCGAGCGTCTTGTACTTGGCCATCCCGTGGAACAGATCCAGGATCTTGGCGAACGGGCCCGCGGCCGGCCCGACCGCGGTCTCCGACAGCAGCACCGGCTTGCTGGTGAACGTCCGCACCTGGGTGATCGTCGTGCCGAAGACGCTGGCGAAGGTGTCTGCCGGGCGGTAGTAGTAGCCGTCGATGCCGACCCAGTTGACGTAGCTCGCACCCGGCCACCACGAGACGATCGGCCCGGTACCGGGCTGGTCCGCCTCGAGCGTCCACAGCCAGGTGACGTTCTCCGCGCCCTCCTTGCGGAACAGCGTCACGATGTGCCGCCAGGCGCCCACGAACGTGGCCGCCGGGACGTGCTTGTAACCCCACGGGTACCAGGTGGCGTTCATCTCGTGCCCGAAGCCGATGACCACGGCGTGACGGAAGTTGCGCACGCTGTCGGCGTACGAGCGCAGGTAGTCATCGTAGGTGCCGTTCGCGATCCCGTTGATCGAGGTAGCGGTCGGATCGATCTCGACGAACGGGACGACGCCGTGCGCCTGCAGCGTCTTGGCGAACGCCATGTCGAAGGGCTGGGTCCAGCCGCTGTAGTACCCCACGATGTTCGGCTGCCTGCGCGCCATCCGGCCGAAACTGGCGACCGCGCCGTAGCCGGGCGGCGCCCCGGGCTCGAAGGTACCCAGGTAGGAGGCCAGTTCCGGAGCCAGCGAGGCGTGCGCGGCCGGAGGCGGGCCAGAAACCGTCCCGGCCAGGCGGCTGCCCGCGTAGCCGACGGCCACCATGGCCAGCAGGACGGCCACGATCAACGGGATGCGGGACTTCATGCTGCCCTGCCTCCTGGGAAGATCACGCGGCCCACGACGGCCAGGTTGAGCAGGCCGAAGAGCAGCAGCACCGCGAACTGCAAGGAACCCAGAGTCGCCGTTCGCCAGATGGCCAGGGCGAACCACAGCACGGCCACGCTGCCGCTCCACCAGGTGATCCCGATCCGGAACCGCCGCAGCGAGCTCCCGGGCGTGCGGGTCGGCTGCCAGCTCATCGACTTGCCCCAGGCGCCGTCCCAGATGGCGAACACGTGCGCCCAGCCCCGCGCGATGCTCAGCGGCCAGATCCCCAGCCCGAACCTGGACCGGTGCCACAGCGGGTAGAGCACGAACCCGGTGAACATCGCCGGCAGCAGGACCACGAAGTTACGCAGCCTGATCTGGCCAGGCAGGAAGGCCAGCATGACGATCGGGATGACCGGGCCGAAGAACGTCACCAGGGCGGTGTACGCGTAGTAGAAGAACCCGGAGATGTAGGCGAGCCGGGCCGGGACCGGCATCGGTATCGACCACAGCCGCCACGAGAACACGATGCCCACGTTCCCGGAGCACCAGCGGTACTGCTGGCGCACGAACGCGTCGAGGTTGTCGGGGCAGATCCCGGTCGAGAGCAGGATCGGCACGTAGACCATGGACCAGCCGGCCCGCCGCACGTCGAGCCCGGTGTGCACGTCCTCGGCGTAGGGGATGAGCGTCGGGCCGCCCTGCGGCTCGAGCGCGGCCCGCCGGTAGACCGCGGAGGTGCCGCAGCAGACGGCGGCGTCCAGCCGCTGCCGGGACACCTGGACCGCCCGGTAGAACACCTCCTGGATCGGCCCGGCGGCCCGCTCGATCCACGTCTGGTCCGGGCTGGCCCTGAAGTACTGGGGCGTCTGCACGATCGCGATCCGGTCATCGTCCATGTAGGGCAGCGTCTCGGCCAGGAAGTCGCGCCGCGGCGCGAAGTCGGCGTCGAAGATGACCAGGTACTCCGCGCTGGTCTGGGAGAAGGCGTACCGCAGGTTGCCGGCCTTCTTGCCCGCCGGCCAGTCGGGCCGGCGGATATAGCCGAAGCCGAACGACCCGGCCGTCACGCGGGCCTCCTCCGACGGCCCGTCGTCCAGGACGTACACCCGCGCCTCGCCCGGGTACTCCTCTATCATCCCGGCTACGGCGGTCCACGTATTGCCGAGCAATTCCATCGGCTCGCCGCAGATGGGCAGGTAGATGTCCACCTCCGGATAGGACACCGGGCGCCACGCCTGGATGCGGGCCTGGTGGGCGGCCAGATCGAATCCCCGGCCCGCGAAATTCACCGGCAGGCTGATGGCCTGGTAGACGACGTAGACGGCGGTGAAGAGCAGGAACGGCGCCAGCACGAGGTCATGGGTCTCGAACCTGATCTGGCTGTAGATGAGGCAGCACGAGCCAATCAAGATCACGGTCGTCAGGTAGAGCAGGTTCCGCTCGATATACAGGTATTTCTCGTCGTCGCTCGGAGGATGCGGAGGCACCAGGCCACGCTGCCGGCCAGCAGCGGCAGTCGGCCTCGCGATGGTTTCCGTGCCGGCGGCCCTCTGGTCGCTCATCCCTGCGGCTCGTATTGCCAGATCACGTATTTACCGAGCGCGGGGCCAACCGGGCCGGCCCCATAGGGCACGACCTGGACTGCGTGGTAGTGACGATTCCGGTGAATGTCCGCGGCGATGCTCTCGTCCAGAGCGGTCGTGTCGGCGAAGTTCAGCGCGATGATCGAGAAGTAGCCTTCCTGGATGTACATGGCGAACGTGCCCGCGTTGCCTGCCCCGACGATCCCGGCTTTCGTGCTCGGTCCGCCGGTGGGGCTGCCCGATCGCGAGACGATATTCCGCGTGCTCGACCATCGCTGCCACTGGCTCCCCGACGCCAGGTAGTATTCCGCGATCGACGGGTCCTCGACCAGCATGCGGCCAGTGCCGTGATCCGCCAGCGGGCGGAATATCGCGATAAAGGCGGAGGAGTTCGGCCAGCTGGTCGCGAACATCCATGACTGGCTGGCCCCGAGGATGACGGGAAAGCACAGCGCGACCACGCAGGCCCCGCCGGTGACGAGGCGCATGGTCCCGGCCGGCGCTGTCGCGATGAGCCTGTCGACCGCGTAGCCCGCGGCGATGGCGGCGAACCAGGCGCCCATGGCCCCGTGTTTGTTCAGCGAGGCCGTGGTGTGCAGGCTGGCTTGTTCGGCCGGCACGAGCAGCGCGGCCGCGGCCAGCAGGGTCAGCAGCCAGGCCCGGGCGCGTCCGGACTGGCTGAGCCAGCCGATGACCGCGCCACAGGCGGCGGCGACCACGATGATTCCGGTCCAGGACCAGAAATGGGTGATGACGGTGAGCGCGGAGTCGGTGCCGGACGTCCGCTGCAGCGTGGTGACGCTGATCCCGTGCCAGTAGCGGCTCCCGCCGAGCAGCAGCGCCGGCGTGAGGATCACCGCCACGATCGCCAGCAGGGTCACGGCCCGGGCCGCGGCCAGCTTGCCGCCCGGCCTCGGGAAGGCGGTGACCAGGGCGAGCAGCACGACGACCGGGTCGAATATCGCCGATGAATACGCGGTCGCGTTGGCCACCGCCAGCGCGATGCCCGCCGCTATCATCCAGACGGTCGCGTCCTGACGGTCGCCCGCCCGTACCACCAGCCACGAGGCCAGCGCGAGCAGGAACAGCGCCATGGCGTCGTAGGTGGCGAACGCCCCCAGCTGCAGCGACGGGCCGAGGACGGCAAACAGGGCGGCCGCGAAGAACGCGGCCCGGCGCCCGAACAGCCGGTCAGCGGTAGCCCACAGCAGGGTGGTAGACCCCAGCATGAACAGCAGTGACAGGACGCGGGCTCCGGCCAGGCCGCCGATGCTGTCGGCCAGCGCGGCGAGCGGCGGATAGATGACCGGAGCGCCGGAGAAGTACGAAGGAAACGGCGGTATCGGGGTCCCGTGCAGCACGTGCGCCCATTCCAGATGGCCCGCCCACAGGTACAGCGCTTCGTCCTGGAACGCGGTGTTCGCACTGACAAGCCTGAGCGAAATGATCATCTGAACCGCGAGTACGGCCACCAGCGGCCAATAGCCGGGGACACGCACCCGCGCTATCCGTGGTGACCGATGCGAGGCAGCCGTTATACCGGCGGGCGCCGTGGCCGGCGCGTAGATTTCCGTCGGCTGCCGCGTCGCTGGCCTGTGGTCCATAGATGGCATCCGCCTGCTATCAGGGCATACAGGGGTGCCTAAATAGCCCCCCTAGTAGCTGACCTACTGTGGTGAAGGTGTCACCTAACGCAACGCTGCTGTACGAGTATCGACACCGCAGATCAGACCGTAACCTGCGGTTTGCCCCTCAGGAGGTGTATTCGGGAAATTTTCTGGCAGAAGTACCATGCCGCCGCACGGCGGCGCGGAGCAAACACGCTGGGTTTTCGGGCGAATACGCGTACTTCCTACAACAATTCGCAATGCCGCTTGAATACCCGCCGATCATGTGCTCCGCTATACCGTGCGGTTCGCATCGCCTATGTGTGCACCGTTCAGGGGGTTTGGCCTGATGGCAGACGAAGAGCGTGGCAAGGAGCTGCCACAACGAGTGCGAGGCGCGACCCGGGCCACGCCGCCCACCTCGGTGTCGTCGCCGTCGGCACTGTCCGACGAGCTGCGGCAACGCCTGCAAGCCGCCGTCGAGGCCGAACGTTCCGGGGCGGCTACTCCGAAGCAGGAGCCCCCGAAGCAGAAGCCCCCCAAGGCAGTCAACGGGAAGCATGGGCAAGCCGCCAAGCCCAAGCCTGCCACCAGGGGCAAGCCAGGTCTCTTCTTCGAAGAAGACGACGAAGTTACTGCACTGCACCCTGTCACCCCGAGCAAGCTCGCGGAGGCCAGCCCGGCCAGCCCGAAGCAGATCGCCCCGGCTCAGGCAGGCCGGCCGGTGTCACCGCAGCCGGTTACGGCGAAGAAGCCGAAGAAGCCACGCCACCCTCGCCCCGGAAGCCGCCTGAGGACCTGGCTCATGTTCGCCGTGCTCGCCGGGCTCGTCGCCGGGGTGCTGGCCGTCGTGGCCGTCCGGTACTTCGGCCGCCCGGCCGCCCGGCCGCCCAGCGCCGCCCAGCTGCATGAGGACGCGGCCATCCGGGCCGAGACGGCAACCTGGCTCACCCAGCACGTGAGCCAGGACGCCACGGTGGGCTGTGACCGCGTGATGTGCGCGGCGCTCACCGCACGCGGATTCCCCGCGCGCGACCTGCTCGTGCTCGGGCCGGCGTCGGGTGATCCGTTCCGCTCCGCCGCGGTCGTGGTCGATACGCCCGCGGTGCTCGGCCTGTTCGGCAGCAGCCTCGGCACCGCCTGGGCGCCCGACGTCCTCGCGTCCTTCGGCTCCGGCCCCGCCCGCATCACCATCCGGGTGGTCGCCCCGCACGGAGCGGCCGCGTACCGGGCCCAGCAGAAGACCGACCTGGCCGCCAGGAAGACCGCCGGGGCCGCGCTGCTGAACGACTCGCAGATCATCGTCCCGCCGCTGGCCGGGTTGCAGCTCGCCGCCGGCCAGGTCGACTCGCGGGTGCTGCTCGCGCTGGCCGACCTGGCCGGGCAGCAGCCGATCAGCATCGTGCAGTTCGGCGACGACGGCCCCGGGGCGAGCGGCGACCTCCCGCTGTGCTTCGTCGACCTGGCCGAGAACGTTCCGGCGGCTCACCAGGCCCCCGCCGCGTACGTGAGGTCGGTGCGGGCCTACCTCAGCCGGGCGGGTAACAAGTACCGCCCGGCCTCGATGACGACGGTGGTGCAGCCGGACGGGCAGGCCGCGCTGCGGGTCGACTTCAGCGCGCCGAGCCCGTTCGGGGTGTTCGGCACCCCGGCCACCCCGTAGCGGCGCGGCTCAGGAGTCGTAGCCCATGCCCGCCGCGTCCAGCGCCCGGAGCCATAGGTTCCTGCGCCCGGACCTGCGGTCGGCCCGGGCCAGGGACCAGCGCGTGGCCTGCACGCCCAGGTAGGCGAGCGGCTCGGGCGGGAAGGGCAGCGGCCGGGACCGGACCATCCGCAGCTGGGTCAGCTCGGTCGGCTCGCCGCTCAGCAGGTCGAGCATCACCCGGGCGCCGAACCGGCTCGCTCCCACCCCGAGCCCGGTGTACCCGAGCGCGTACCCGACCCGGCCGTGGTGGGCGGTGCCGAAGAACGCGCAGAACCGGCTGCAGGTGTCGATCGCGCCGCCCCAGCGATGGCTGAACCCGATTCCCTCCAGCTGCGGGAACGTGGCGAAGAAATGCGAGGCGAGCGTGACGAACGTGGCCGGCCGCTGGTCGTAGGCCCGGCGGACGTGGCCGCCGAAGTGGTAGATGGCGTCGTAGCCGCCCCACAGGATCCGGTTGTCCGCGGTCAGCCGGTAGTAGTGGAACTGGTTGCCCGTGTCGCTGACGCCCTGCCGGTTCCGCCAGCCGATCCCGGCCAGCTGAGCCGGGGTGAGCGGGTCGGTGACCAGCACGTAGTCGTAGACCGGCACGACGAACGGGCGCAGCCGCCGGACCAGGGCCGGGAACGCGCTGGTGCCGAGCGCGACCCGCCGGGCCCGCAGCACGCCGTCCCGCGTCCGCACGGTCACGCCGTCGGGATCGCTGGCCAGGCCGGTGGCCGGGGTACGCTCGGCGATCCGCACGCCGATCCCCTCGCAGGCGGCTGCCAGTCCCCAGGCCAGCTTGGCCGGGTGCAGCATGGCGGTGCCGTCCTTGTCCCAGGTGCCGGCCAGGTAGGTGGGGGAGTTCACCTCGGTCCGCACCGCCTCGGCGTCCAGGAACTGTCCCGCCGTACGAGTTGGCGTCCGCCCGCAGCACGTCGACCTGGTACGGCTCGGTGGCCACGGCGATGGATCCGGTCCGCTCGAACTCGCAGTCGATGTCGTACCGGTTGACCGCCGCCTCGATCGCGGTCAGGTTCTCCGCGCCGAGGCGCTGCAGGGTGTCGAACTCCGCCGGGAACCTCTCCCGCCCGTTCTCCGCGCCGTGGGTCAGGCTGGCGTCGCAGAAGCCGCCGTTGCGGCCGCTGGCCGCCGACCCGATCCTGTTTCCCTCGATCAGCACCACGGACCGCCCCGGATTGGCCTCCTTGGCCAGCAGCGCGGTCCACAGGCCGCTGAACCCGCCGCCGATCACGGCCAGGTCGCAGGTCAGCTCGCCGCGGACCGGCGGCCGGGCGGCCGGCCGTTCCGGCTGGTCCAGCCAGAACGGCGCCGGCTTGGCCGCCAGGACCAGGCGGGTCAGCTCCCGGTGAGGCGGGACCATCAGACCGCGGCGAAGGCGTCCTCGAGGACGGACAGCCCCTCGTCGAGCAGGTCCTCGCCGATCACCAGCGGCGGCAGGAACCTGATCACGTTGCCGAACGTCCCGCAGGTCAGCGTGACCAGTCCGGCCTGATGGCACGCCTTGGCGACGGCAGACGTGGTGGCCGGGTCCGGGTCGAGCGTGCCCGGCTTGGTCAGCTCGATCGCCAGCATCGCGCCGCGGCCCCGCACGTCGGCGATGACCGGGTACTTCTCCGCCAGCCCGTAGCAGCCGCGGCAGCATGATCTCGCCGATCCGGCGCGCCCTGGCGGCGAGATCCTCCGCCGCCATGGTCTCGATCGCGCCGAGCGCCGCCGCGCACGCCACCGGGTTGCCGCCGTAGGTGCCGCCCAGGCCGCCCGCGTGCACCGACTCCATGATCTCGGTCCGCCCGGTCACCGCGGCCAGCGGGAGCCCGCCGGCGATGCCCTTGGCCGTGGTGACCATGTCCGGCACCACGCCCTCGTGCTCGCAGGCGAACCAGTCGCCGGTGCGGCAGAACCCGGTCTGGATCTCGTCCGCGATGAACACGATCCCGTGCTCGCGGCAGAACTCGGCCAGCCCGGGCAGGAACCCGTCAGGCGGCACCACGAACCCGCCCTCGCCCTGGATCGGCTCGATGATCAGGGCGGCGGTGTTGTCCTCGCCGACCTGGGTGTGGATCAGGCTCTTGACCATGGCCAGCGCCTCTTCCGCGCACGCCTCGCGGCCGCCGGGCCAGCGCAGCGGGTAGGCCATCGGCATCCGGTAGATCTCGCCGGCGAACGGGCCGAACTTGTCCTTGTAGGGCATGTTCTTCGCGGTGAGCGCCATGGTGAGGTTGGTGCGCCCGTGGTAGGCGTGGTCGAACGCCACGACGGCCTGCCGCCCGGTGGCGTGCCGGGCGATCTTCACCGCGTTCTCCACCGCCTCCGCGCCGGAGTTGAACAGCGCCGAGCGCTTGTCGTACGTGCCCGGCGTGCGCCTGGCGAGCTCCTCGCAGACCTCGACGTAGCCCTCGTACGGCGTCACCATGAAGCAGGTATGGGTGAACCTCGCCGCCTGCTCCGCCACCCGCGCGGACACCCGGGGGGCCGCGTTGCCCACGGAGACCACGGCGATCCCGGACCCGAAGTCGATCAGGGAGTTGCCGTCGGCGTCCACGATCACGCCGCCGCCCGCGTCCGTGACGAACACCGGCAGGACGTGGCTGACCCCGCGGGCCACCGCGCGCTCGCGCCGGGCCAGCAGTTCCCGCGAGACGGGTCCGGGGATCTCGGTAACAAGGTGCCTGCGCTGCGGAAGCCGGGCGTCATCGCCCGGAACATGCTCGGTCATAAATCAGACCATAGATCATCTGACTCAACGGCTGAAGCGGAGGTAGCTCTACGCACGGGGCTGGGAGTCTATCGTGGTGTGCCGGATACGGGAGAGGACGGATCTCGGATGCCTGACCATGAGGAGCCGAACGCGAGGGGGCTGTTCGGCGGCGTTTTCGCCAGGGGGGGCGTCGACGCGGGCGACACCGCGTGGCTGCAGGCCATGCTGGACACCGAGGCCGGGCTGGCCCGGGCCCTCGAGCGGGCCGGGCTGGCGCCGGCCGGGGCGGGCGAAGCGGTCACCCTCGCGGCCAGGGCGGACAATTTCAATCCGAACGAACTGGGCGGACTCGCCGCGCTGACCGGGAACCCGGTGCCCGGGCTGGCCCGCGCGCTGGCCCGGCAGGTGCCCCAGACCGCGGTCAGCGCCGTCCATCGCGGCGCCACCAGCCAGGACATCGTGGACACCGCCGTCATGCTGCTGGCCAAGCGGGCCATCGACGTCATTCAGGCCGACCTGGCCCGGGCGGCCGACGCCGCGGCCGGTCTCGCCGCGGCGCACCGGGGCTCGATCATGATCGGCCGGACGCTGCTCCAGCAGGCCGTTCCCGTGACCTTCGGCCTGGTCGCGGCGGGCTGGCTGACCAGCGTAGACGAGGCCCGCGCCGGGCTCGATTCTGTGGGCCCGCGGCTCGCGGTCCAGTTCGGCGGCGCGGCCGGCACGCTCGCCTCGCTGGGCGAGGCCGGCCAGCGGGTCGCCGCGCTGCTCGCCGAGGAACTCGGCCTGGCGGTGCCCGTGCTGCCCTGGCACACGGACCGGCTGCGGATCGTCGACCTGGGCGCCGCGCTGGCCCGGGTCGACGCGGTGCTCGGCAAGATCGCCAGGGACGTCACCCTGCTGGCCCAGTCCGAGGTCGGCGAGGTCAGCGAGGGCGCCGGCTCCGACCAGCGCGGCACCGATCCGCGTGGTGCCGATCAGCAGGCGCCCGCGGCGTCGCCGCGGCGCGGCGGCTCCTCGGCCATGCCGCACAAGCGGAACCCGGTCGCCTCGATCGCCATCCTCGGCTGCACCAGGCAGGTCCCCGGGCTGCTCGCGACCCTGGCCATGGCCACGGAACAGGAACTGCAGCGCGCGGCCGGCGCGTGGCACGCCGAATGGGAGCCGCTGACCGCCCTGCTCCGGCTGACCGGCTCGGCCTCGAGCTGGGCGGCCGAGCTGCTGCCCGGGCTCGTCGTGGACACCTCGCGGATGGCCGCGAACCTGGCCGCGACCAAGGGCCTGCCGCTCGCCGAGCACGTCTCCTCGCTGCTGGCCGGCGTGCTCGGCGGCGCTCAGGCGCACGACCTGGTGGCCGAGGCGGGCGCGCGGGCGGTGAGCGCCGGGCTCCCGCTGCGCGACGTGCTGCTGACCGTGCCCAAGCTGGAGGAACGACTCTCGTCGGCCGGCATCACCGCCGAGCAGATCGATTCCGCGCTCGAGCCGTCCGGCTACCTCGGCGCCGCCGGCGCCTTCGTCACCGCGGCTCTTGACGCGCACGACGCCCTGGAGGTCCGCCATGGATGACCCCCCCATGGATGACGCAGCACGCGCCCGGCAGGGCATGACGGTACGCCGCGAGGTGCTCGGGAACGAGCACGTCGACCGGGCGGTGGCGGCGACCACCCCGTTCACCGAACCGTTCCAGGACTTCATCACCCGCTACGCCTGGGGCGACATCTGGTCCCGGCCGGGGCTCTCCCGGGCCGAGCGCAGCCTCGTCACCCTGTCCGTCCTCGCCGCCATGCAGCACGAGCACGAGCTGGCCATGCACGTCAAGGCCGCGCTGCGCAACGGCCTGACGCCGGAGCAGATCCAGGAGGTCCTGCTCCAGGTGGCGGTGTACGCCGGCGTGCCGGTCGCCAACCGGGCCTTCCCGGTCGCGCAGCGCGCGCTGGCCGAAGCCCTGGCGGCGGATGACACCACCGAGCAGGCCTAGCCGGAACAGCCTCGGCCGCTTACGCTCTTGTCGGGGACCCCAGTGCCGCGAACTGGGAACTTGTCCGCTCGCCACACACATGCGTCCGACATGCGAACGACTGTACTCATGGCGATCGCCGACACGTTATCGTTAGCGTAGGCAAACTACCGTGGAGGGACATGGCGGAGATCGTCTCACTCGCCGAAGCCGTAGAGCGGGCGATCCACGATGGCGACGCCGTCGCGATGGAGGGGTTCACCCACCTGATCCCGTTCGCCGCCGGGCACGAGGTGATCAGGCAGCGGCGCCGTGACCTGACGCTCATCAGGATGACGCCGGACCTGATCTACGACCAGCTCATCGGCGCGGGCTGCGTGCGCAAGCTGATCTTCTCCTGGGGCGGCAACCCGGGCGTCGGCTCGCTGCACCGGTTCCGTGACGCGGTCGAGAACGCCTGGCCGGTCCCGCTGGAGATCGAGGAACACAGCCACGCCGGGATGGCCAACCGCTACGTGGCCGGCGCCTCCGGGCTCCCGTTCGCCGTGCTCCGCGGTTACAACGGCACCGGGCTTGAGACGCTCAACGGCGGCTGCGGAGCCGGACCGACCATCAAGCCGATCACCTGCCCGTTCACCGGCGAGACGCTGACCGCGGTCGCCGCCCTGCGGCCCGACGTGGCGGTCATCCACGCCCAGCGGGCCGACCGGACCGGGAACGTCCAGCTGTGGGGGATCACCGGTGTGCAACGGGAGGCCGTGCTCGCGTCCGCGCGTTCGGTGGTCACGGTGGAGGAGATCGTCGACGAACTCGATCCCCGGCCCGGCGCGGTGGTGCTGCCCGGCTGGACGGTGACGTTCGTGGCCCGGGTGCCGGGCGGCGCGCACCCCTCCTACGCACTGGGCTACTCGGCCCGTGACAACGACTACTACGTGGCCTGGGACGCCATCGCCAGGGACCGCGATACCTTCACCCGGTGGCTCTGTTCCCTCGGGGGGGACGACCCCCCCCAGACCCCCCCCGCTCATGGGGGGGCTGCCCGCCCCCCCATACCCCCCCAGGCCCCCCGAGACGGGGGCGATATGACGTACACCGCGGACGAGATGATGACGGTGTCCGCCGCCCGGGCGCTGCGGGACGGCATGACCTGTTTCGTCGGGATCGGGCTGCCCAGCTCGGCCGCGAACCTGGCCCGTGCCACGCATGCGCCGTCGCTGGTGCTGATCTACGAATCGGGCACGATCGGCGCCAAGCCCGGCCGGCTGCCGCTTTCGATCGGCGATGGCATGCTGGCCGAGACGGCGGACGCGGTGGTCAGCGTCCCGGAGATCTTCAACTACTGGCTGCAGCCCGGCCGCATCGACGTCGGCTTCCTCGGCGCCGCCCAGATCGACAAGTTCGGCAACATCAACACCACCGTGATCGGCAGAGACTACGGCAAGCCCACGGTGCGGCTGCCCGGTGCGGGCGGCGCGCCGGAGATCGCCGCCTCGTGCCGTGAGGTGATCGTGGTGGTCAGGCAGCACCACCGCTCGTTCGTCGACCGGGTCGACTTCGTCACCTCGGTCGGATACGGATCGGGCCCGGGAGACCGGGAGCGGCTCGGGCTCACCGGGGCCGGCCCCAAGAAGATCATCACCGACCTGGGCGTCCTGGAACCGGATCCGGAGACGCTCGAGTTCACCCTGACCGGCCTGTACCCGGGCGTGTCCGCCTCGGCCGCGAAGGAGCGCACCGGCTGGGACCTGGCCATCGCGGCGGATCCGGAGATCATCGCCGCGCCCGCCCCGGCCGAGCTGGACGCGCTGCGGCGCTTCCAAGGCACGCGAGCAAGGAGCCACCAATGACCACCGCTGACGTATCGGCGTCCCTGACCTCCACCCCGCGGGGGGGACAGGGGGGGTCGTCCCCCCGGGCCAGCACCGAGGCCGGCCAGCTGGTCCTGCCGTCGTACGTGCATCCGGCGGCGGGCGTGCACCCGCCGCTCGATTTCGAGGGGTACCGCTCGACCGCGCTGCGCCACCCGAAGCAGCCGCTGGTCCTGCTCCCGCACCGGCTCACCGAAGTGACCGGGCCGCTGCTCGGCGACAGTCTGATCACGCCCACCGATTCCGATCTGACCACGCAGCACGACGGCGAGCCGCAGGGCCAGCGGATCATCGTGACCGGCCAGGTGCTGGACTCGGACGGGCGGCCGGTGCCGGACACGCTGATCGAGATCTGGCAGACGAACGCGGGCGGGCGCTACCGGCACTCGCGCGAGCACCACCCCGCGCCCCTCGACCCGAACTTCGACGGGATCGGACGCGCCATCACCGACGCGGCCGGGCGGTACCGGTTCGTCACGATCCAGCCCGGCGCCTACCCGTGGGGCAACCACTACAACGCCTGGCGCCCGGCGCACATCCACTTCTCGCTATGGGGCCGCGCGTTCACCCAGCGGCTGGTCACCCAGATGTACTTCCCGGGCGACCCGCTGCTGCCGCTCGACCCGATCTTCAACTCGGTGCCGGACGAGAAGGCCAGGCAGCGGCTGGTCGCCAGGTTCGACATCGAGCTGACCCAGCCCGAGTGGGCCCTCGGTTACGAGTGGAATATCGTGCTGCGCGGTCGCGATGGGACCGTCTTCGAGTAAAGGACGACACGTGCCAGGGTTGACGCCTTCCCAGACGGTAGGCCCGTACTTCTCCATGCGGCTGCCGTGGCCCGAGGGCCCGTTCGTGGTGCCCGAGGGCACTCCGGGCGCGGTCACGATCATCGGCCGGCTCTACGACGGCGCCGGGAACATCATCCCCGACGGGCTGATCGAGACCTGGCAGGCCGGGCCGGACGGGCGCTTTGCCCATCCTGACGACCCGCGTGGTCCCTCCCCGGCCGGCTACCACGACTTTCGGGGCTTCGGCCGGTGCCCGACCGCCCCGGACGGCTCGTACCGCATCGTCACCGTCAAGCCCGGCCCGCTGCCCACCCCCGACGGCAGCATCGAGGCGCCGCACCTGGACGTGTCGGTGTTCGCGCGGGGTCTGCTCGACCGCGTGGTCACCCGCATGTACTTCCCCGACGAGCCGGCCGCCAACGCCGCCGACCCGGTGCTGTGCTCGATCGGCAGCCAGAGACGGCGGGCCACGCTCATCGCCGTGCCCGAGCCGGAGGGCCAGCTCACGTTCGACATCTACCTGCAGGGTGAGCACGAGACAGTCTTCTTCGATGCCTGAAGTCCGGCTCGTCTCCTCGATGGAGGGGCCGGACGGTGCACCGGTGATCGTCCTGGCCAACCCGATCGGCACCACCCGGGCGATCTGGGACGCCCAGGCCCATGTCCTGCGTCAGGATTTCCGGCTGCTCAGGTTCGAGCTGCGCGGTCACGGGGCGCCCGGCTCGCGGTCAGACGCCCCGCCCGGACCCTACTCCATCGCCGAACTCGGTACCGACGTGCTCGGCCTCATGCGCGAGTACGGCGTCGTCTCGGCCGCCTACTGCGGCATCTCCATCGGCGGAATGACCGGGCTGTGGCTCGCCGCCAACACGCCCGAGCGGATTTCCTCCCTCGTGGTGTGCTGCGCGGCGATCACCCCGATGCCGTCGCGGCAGTCATGGCTGGACCGGGCCGCGCTGGTACGTTCCGGCGGGATGGCCGCGATCAGCGAGATGGTCCCGCCGCGCTGGTTCACACCCGGTTTCATCGCCCGGCAGCCCGCGGCGGTCGCCTTCGTCATGGACATGCTGCATGGCACCGACCCGGTGGGCTACGCGGGCTGCGCCGAGGCTATCGCCGGGATGGACCTGCGGCCCGCGCTCGGCGCCATCAAGGCGCCCACTCTGGTGATCTCCGGAGCCGAGGACCAGGCCGCGCCGCCATGGCAGGGCGCCATGACCGCGGCAGGCATCGCTGACTCCAGGCTCCGGGTCATCAGGGGCACCTCGCACCTGGCTCCCTACCAGACGCCCGGTCCCGTCACCGCCGCCATACAGGCCCATCTCGCGGCGTCGTAGGGTGGTGCTCCTACCGTTAGGGAGGAACCGTGCTGCCCTGGTCCGCGGATCTCGCCGGCCGCCTCGATGAGCGGGTCATCAGCAGCGAACTGCTGCGCGGCAACCCGCTCGGCGACCCGCACGAGCGACCGCTGCTCGTCTACCTGCCACCGGGATACGAGGATGAGCCCGACCGCAGGTACCCGTCGGTGTACGTCATCCAGGGCTACACCGGGCACGTGGCCATGTGGCGGAACCGGTCCGCCTACCGGCAGCCGTTCCCCGAGACCGCCGACGCGGTGTTCGCCCGCGGTGAGGCGCCGCCCGCGATCGTGGTGTACGTCGACGCGTGGACCGGCTACGGCGGCAGCCAGTTCGTCGATTCGCCTGGTACTGGGCGGTATCACTCTTACCTGTGCGACGAGGTCGTGCCCTGGGTGGACGCGCGGTACCGCACCCTGCCCGACGTCGCGCACCGGGCCATCATGGGCAAGTCAAGCGGCGGGTTCGGCGCCATGATCACGCCGATGCTCCGGCCGGACCTGTTCGGCGCACTGGCCACGCACGCGGGCGACGCGCTGTACGAGTATTGCTACATCCCGGAGTTCGTCACCGCCATCCGGCACCTGCGCCGCTACGACGGCGATATCTGGCGCTGGTGGCGGGACTTCAGCTCCAGGGTGTCCTTCACCAAGGAAGAGGACATGTCGCTGTTGGCGGTGCTCGGCGTCGCGGCATGCTTCTCCGCGAACGCGGACGGTAGCGTGGACCTGCCGTTCGAAACGGCGACCGGAGCGCTCCGGCCGGCCGTGTGGCAGCGGTGGCTGGACTGGGACCCGGTACGGATGGTGCCCTCCCACGCGGACTCGCTGCGCGGGCTGCGGGCCATCTGGATCGACGCGGGCACCAGAGACGAATTCCACCTCGACCTGGGCGCCGAGGCGTTCCGTGGCGCGCTCAGGGACATCGGAGTGGCTGATGACGTCGTGCACTTCGAGCTGTTCGAGGCCGGGCACATGGGCATCGACTACCGCTACCCGTTGTCCCTCGCCTGGCTCTGCGGCCGGATGAATCCGTAGAACTCCCCGCCGCCGCAAAGCAGGGCCCCGGCTCGCTGCCGGAACTCTTGTGGCCACCGCGCTCCTGACATGCTGCTGTGACCGGTGATGTCTGCTCACGCTCCGGTGCGTCCCGTCCTCTTAAGGCGTGGATGTCCCATTCATGCACCTCTAGCTGCATGAATGGGACATTCACATCGAATGATCCGGTACGGGAGGTTCCAGAGTGACGGAAGCCCGCTTTCGCTCCCGCGCCGCCGCCCGCCGAGCCTTCTCGCCGGCGCGCGCTGGTGGCCAAGTGATGTACGTGACGGACGATACAGGTGGGAGAGGCCAGCGGGCGGCGAGCATGCAAGGGGGCGAGCATGCATGCAAAGGGGAGCATGCGGGCGGGTCAGGGACGGGAGATGCCGTAGGCGGCGCGCAGGCGGGACGCGGCGGCGGCGGGGGCGTGCACGTGATCCAGGCCGAGCAGCGCCGCGCCGGCCACCGGCGGGACGTCGATCACGCGGACCTCGGCGGCCGGGGCCGCCTCGGCGAGCTGCCGGGTGATGCCGGAAATCAGCAGCGGGTTCCGCGCGGTGACGACGCCGCCGCCCAGCACCACGGGAGTGGCCAGCCCGGTAAGGCCCAGCCGGCGCATCGCGGTGGTCGCCATGACCGAGATCTCACCGGCCAGGCGCTCCACGACCCGCCGGGCCACGGCGTCACCCTCCTCGGCCGCGCGCAGCAGTATGGGGGCCAGGCCGATCAGGTCGTCGTCCGGAATCTTGCCTTTGTGGATGCCGATCGTCACCTCCTCGACCCGCTCCACGCCGAAGTGGCTGGTCAGGTAGCCCGCCAGCGCTGTCTCCGGGCCGCGGCCGTCTTCCGCGCGGATCGCGTGCCAGAGCACCTCGAGGCCCAGCCCGGCGCCGCCGCCCCAGTCGCCCGAGATGGTGCCGAGAGCCAGGTACCTGGTGACCCGGCCGTCCGGCGCCACGCCGACGGCGTTGATGCCCGCGCCGCAGACCACCGCGACGCCCCAGTGCGGCTCAGCCCCGTCGACCAGGCCCGAACGCAGGATGGCGAAGGTGTCGTTGACCACGGTGGCGCTCTCGCTCCACCCCTGGGCCTGTACCGCCGTGGCGTGCTCCGCCTCCTCTTCCGGCAGGTCGGCGTTGGCCAGGCAGGCTACGGTGTGCCGGGCCAGCGGGTCCGAGGGGCCAGCCGCACCGCGGTCCAGCTGCGCCGTGGCCTGCTTGACCACCGCGTCCAGGATCAGCACCGTCTGGTCGACACCGACCTCGTGCGCGTTGATGCCGGGGCCGCGGGCGGAGGCGAGCAGAGTACCGTCGGCGGCGACCAGGGCCACGTCGGTCTTGCTGTTGCCTCCGTCGACGGCCAGCACCGCAGGCCTGAGAGGCCCCGCTTGGTCAGCCAAGGCCAGCCGCGCCCAGGGCGAACGCCATCAGGGAATTGGCGGTGTAGTCGCTGGCGGGTCCGACCGAGGGCCAGGAGACCACGTTGTCCTCGTAGGCGGCGGCCTTGGTGTTGAACGGCGCGAAGTGACCCGCGCTGCACGCGCTCATTCCGTCGACCGTGCTGACCACGAAGGAGGCGCCGGTGTCGTAGAGGTTGAACGTATCGTCATGAGCCTGGGCCATGTAGGCGCGGGCCCACCGCGCCGCCACCGACAGGTCCGCGCGCACCCGCGCGGACCCGGCCCCGGTCACCTCGTCGGCCAGGGCGATCTCGGTCGCACCCCACAGCATGTCGCTCTTCCACTGGGTGGCCGGGTAGAAGTCGTGCGGGAACGCGGTGACCAGCTGGCCGACATCGGTGGTCTTGGCCATCGCGTACACCCCCCGGGCCAGGCCCAGCAGGTGCGCCGCCGAAGCCGGGCCGGATCCTGGTGACCCGGCGGCCAGCTGGGCGCCGAGCGCGAAGTCGGCGGCGAACCGGCCCGCCAGGCCGGGGCTGACCTTGTGGCCGGGCGGGGCGGCCGGGAACACCGGCCGGTACTTGACGTAGTACGCGCTGGGCCCCGGTTTCCCGCCGGGCCTGGTGTTCAGCCGGTCTTCCTGCTGGGGCAGGAACCAGAAGTTGTAATCGCCCTGGATCGTGTTGCCGGCGTTGCCGGTACCGATCCCGACCTGCGCGTACAGCACCTTGCGGGTCGGATCCCACAGCTTGGTGATCCACTGCAGGCCGAACGCCGCCTCCTGCTCGAGCATGTCGTACGAATCCGAGAACTCACGAGCCGCCAGCAGCATGAGCGCGTCGGCGTAGCTGGCGGTGTAGGCGAACTTCAAGCTGAGCCGGTATACCGCCTGGTAGTTCGCATTCCAAGCGCCCATGTCATCGGCGGAGACGCCCCGGTAGGCAACGCCGTCCGGCGTGACGACCTCGAACCGAACGCTCGCCACCTTGCGCGGCAGCATCGCGAACGCCACCTCCGGCCCGTCCGCCGGGTATCCCACCTGGTTGACCCGGACCTGCGGGGGAGCCAGCGCGGCCGCCGACGCCGGAGCGGCCGCGGGGATAACCGCGGCCAGCGTGACACCCGTAGCCGCCAGGAGCGTCAGCCATGCTCGTCTCATCGGGGTTTCCTCAGGCCCAGGGCAGGTAGGACGCGTTCTCCGCGATCAGCCGGTCGGTCAGGCACCGGGCCGTGTCCGCCTGGCCCACCAGCGGGTGAGCGAGCAGCGCGTTGTACACACGGTCCCGGCCGCCGCGCAGGGCGGCGTCGAGCGCGAGCTCCTCGTACGCGTAGACGTGCGCGATCAGCCCGCGCAGCAGCGGTTCTACCGGGTCGGCCGGCACCGGGTCGGCGCCTCCGGACCCGATCACGGCCGGTCCCTCGATCACCGCGTCGTCCGGCAGGAACGGCAGCGTCCCGCGGTTGAACATGTTCACCACCTGCACGTCGCGCCGGTCGCCGGCGAGCGAGACGAGCAGGTCCACCGCCGCCTCGGAGTACCACGCCCCGCCGCGCTGGGCCAGCTGCGGCGGCTTGGTGCAGAGCGCCGGGTCTGCGTAGAGCCCGAGGAGCTCCGCTTCGAGCCGGGCGACCTCCTCGGCGCGGGTGGGCGCGCCGCGCAGCGACTCGACCACCGCGTCGTGCGCGTAGTAGTAGCGCAGGTAGGACGACGGCACCATGCCGAGGTGCCGGATGAAGTCGGCCGGCATCCCGGTGTGCGGCGCGATGTCGTCCGCGAACTTGCCGAGCAGCTCGGGCAGCACGTCCACGCCGTCGAGGAGAACCGAACGCTCCCAGGACAGGTGGTTCAGCCCGACGTGCCCCAGCGACACCCGGGCCGGCCCGACATCGAGCAGCGAGGCGAACTCGCGCTGGAACCCGATGGCCACGTTGCACAGGCCGACCGCGCGGTGCCCCGCGGTCAGCAGGGCTCTGGTGACGATGCCCACCGGGTTGGTGAAGTCGATGATGAAAGCGGAGGGCGAAGCCCGGCGGCTGGCCCGTTCGGCTAGATCGAGAACGACCGGCACCGTCCGGAGCGCCTTGGCCAGCCCGCCGGCCCCCGTGGTCTCCTGACCGACGCAGCCGCAGTCCAGCGGCCAGGTCTCGTCGCGCTGGCGGGCGGCCTGGCCGCCGATCCTGAGCTGGAACAAGATCGCGTCCGCGCCCTCGGTGCCGTCGTCCACGCTCTCGGTCCAGCGCACCTCGGCGGGATGATCGCGGGCGGCCATGATCCGGGCCGACACCGGCCCGACCACGGCCAGCCGGTCCGGGTCGGGGTCGACCAGCACCAGCTCCTCTACCTGCGGCAGCAGCCGCCCGATCCCGTCGGCGAGCTCGGGCGTGTAGGTGGATCCTCCGCCGATCACCGCAAGCTTCATGAGAATGCCTTCACTTCCTCGGGGCTGTTCTGGGCGACGTGGCAGGCCGCGTCGTGGCCGGGTCGCAGCTCGGCGAGCTCCGGCGTGACCTGCGCGCATTTATCAATGGCCAGCGGGCACCGCCAGCGGAACCGGCAGCCGGGGGTGGGATCGATGACCCGGGGCGGCTCACCGCGATCGGTCTCCGCCGCCACCGAGAGCGGCGCGCGCGGGTCGGGCACCGCGGACAGCAGGAGCTGGGTATAGGGGTGCCGGGGGTGAGTGAGCACGTCCTCGATCGGCCCGGTCTCGGCGATATGACCGGCGTACATCACGATCAGCCGGTCCGCCACGTACCGCGCGCTGGCGATGTCGTGGGTGATGTAGAGGACGGACACGCCTTCCTCGTCGCGCAGCTTGGCCATCAGGTTGAGCAGCCCGATCCGGATCGACACGTCCAGCATCGAGACCGGCTCGTCGGCCAGGATCAGCTTCGGCCGCATGGCCAGCGCCTGGGCGAAGCCGACCCGCTGCCGCTGGCCACCGCTCAGCTCGTAGGGGAACCGCTGCAGCATGTCCGGGTTCAGCCCGACCACCTCGAAGACCCGGGCCGCCTCCTCGAGCCGCTGCGCCGCGGACAGCGACGGGCGGTGCAGCTTCAGGCAGCGCAGCATGCCGTGCTGGACCCTGAACACCGGGTTGATCGAGCTGAACGGGTCCTGGAACACCATCGGCACCAGGCCGCTGTAGCGCAGCCGGTCCTGCCGCGAGGTCATCGACGACAGCGGCTTGCCCTCGAAGAACACCTCGCCCGAGGTCGGCTTGTAGATCCGGGCCAGCACGCGGGCGATGGTCGACTTGCCGCTGCCGCTCTCCCCGGCCAGCGCCACGATCTCCCGCTCGCCGATCACGAAGCTGACGTCGTCCACGGCGTGCAGCGTCCGCCGGGACAGCACGCCGCCGATCTTGAAGTGCCTGGTCATGTGCTCGGTCTTCAGTAGCTCCTCGGTCATGACGCCAGGCTCCCGTCCTCGCGGCGCAGGCACCGGACCAGCTCACCGTCCAGCGGGTACAGGTCCGGCGCGAGCTCGGCGCACTTGTCGACCGCGTACGGGCACCGCGGCCGGAACCGGCAGCCGGCCGGCACGCGGGACAGGTCGGGCGGGTTGCCCGGGATCCCCTTGAGCGGGACCCGCGGGCCGCGGATGGACGGAAAGGCCTCCAGCAGGCCCTGGGTATAGGGGTGCAGCGGCCGGTCGAAGATCTTCTTGGTGACGCCGATCTCGGCGACCTGGCCGGCGTACATCACCATCAGCCGGTCGGAGAAGTGGCTGATCAGCGACATGTCGTGGGTGACGAAGATGACCGCGAAGCCGAACTCGAGCTGCAGTTCCTTGATCTGCACCATCAGCGAGCGCTGGGCCACCACGTCAAGCGCCGAGGTGGGCTCGTCCATGATGATCAGGTCCGGGGTGAACAGCATGGCCATCGCGATCATCGACCGCTGGCGCATCCCGCCGGACAGCTGGTGCGGGTAGCTGCGCAGGTGCACCGGGTCGATGCCGACCATCTTGAGCACCTCGGCGGACCGCGTGGCGATCTCCTCGCCGGTGAACTTGCCGTGTGCCCGCATCGCGTCCCGGAACTGGGCGCCGATGGACGTGACCGGGTTCAGCGCGTTCATCGCGCTCTGCATGACCACGGACATGTCCCGCCAGCGCATCGCGGACAGCTGCGTGTCGGTCAGCCCGACCAGGTTCGTCCCTTCGAACGTGACCGTGCCGGCCGCCACGGCGGCCGGGGGAGCCAGCAGCTGGGCCACGGCGAACAGCAGCGTGGACTTCCCGCAGCCCGACTCGCCGACGATGCCGAGGAACTCGCCCCGGCCGACGGTGAACGACACGTCGTCGACGGCCCGGACGTTCCCCCGGTCCAGGATGTAGTCGACGGACAGGTCGCTGACCTCTAGCATCGGCGGCCCTGTGTTATTTCCCGGCACGCTGCTCGTCACCTTTCTTCTGGCGTACCTTCCGCACCGGCCGCAGCGCCGGGTTGCCGATCTCGTCGAAGGCGTAGTTCAGCAGGGCGAAGGCGGCCCCGAGTATGGCGATGAGGGCACCGGGCGCGATCGCCCACAGCGGCTGGCCGGTCTGCAGCGCCGCGTTGTTCTGCGCCCAGTACAGCGTAGTTCCCCAGCTCACCGTGTTCGGGTCGCCGAGGCCGATGAACTGCAGGCTGGAGGCGAACAGCACCGCATACAGCGCGTTGGTCAGGAAGGCCGCGACGAGCAGCGAGGTCATGGTGGGGATGAGCTCCACCAGGATGATGTACAGCGGCCGCTCGCCGCGCACCCGGGCCGCCTCGAGGAAGTCCCGGCGGCGCACCGTGAGCGCCTGCGACCGGAGCTGGCGCGCGGTATAGGACCAGCTGGTCACCGTGATCGCGGCGATCAGCACCAGCGTGGTGCCGCCGTGCGCGTAGGCGGCGATGACGATGAGCAGCGGGAAGATCGGGATGACCAGCAGCACGTCGGTCAGCACGTTGAGCGAGCTGTCTGCCAGCCCGCCGAGGTAGGCGGCGGCCACCCCGATCAGGACCGCGATGATGGTCGTGGCCAGCCCGACCACGAACGCGATGATCAGCACGTTCTTGGTGCCGTAGACGAGCTGGGAGAACAGGTCCTGGCCATAGTGGTTGGTGCCGAGCAGGTGCGCGGTCGAGATCCCCAGCTGGGGAGGGTAGGCGTCCTGCGTCGGGCTGTCGTGGGCGATGACGCCGGGGAACAGGGCGATCAGGATGAAGATCAGCAGCAGCACGCCGCCCACCGTCGCCTTGCGGTTGAGCCGGATGGCCCGCCCGAAGCGGCCCAGCCCGCGGCCGGACCCGAGCTCGGGGACCTGGGCGGAAGGGGTCTCGGTGGGGACCCCGGAGACGGGCATGGCCATGGCTAGCCCTCTGCCCTGGTCCGCGGGTCGAGCAGCGCGGTGAGGATGTCCGCGACCAGGATCGCGAACAGCACCGCCACGGTGATCAGCAGGAACAGGCCCTGCATGAGCGGGTAGTCCTCGCCGGACACGGCCTGCAGCAGCATGTAGCCCACTCCGGGGTAGTTGAACACGTACTCGATCAGGATCGCGCCGCTGACCACGAAGCCCAGGGACATCGCGAAACCGGTCAGGTTGGGCAGGATCGCGTTGCGGGCCGCGTAGTCGAACATGATGCGCCGGTTCGACAGGCCCTTGGCCCGGGCCATCCGCACGTAGTCCTCGGCCAGCGTGGTGATCATCGTGTTCCGCATGATCAGGATCCAGGTCCCGATCGTGGCGATCAGCAGCGAGACGGCGGGCAGGAACGCGTGGTTGGCCACGTCCTGGAAGAACGTGAGGTTGAAGCCGGGGCTATCGGTGGTCACGTAGTAGCCGCCCTGGCTGGGGAACCAGTGCAGGGTGAGACCGAAGATCAGCACCAGCACCATGGCTATCCAGAAGTACGGGATCGCCGAGGTGATCACGAACGTCGGCGGCACGATACTGTCCAGCTTCCCGCCCCGGTGCCAGGCCGAGACGATGCCCAGGCCGGTGCCGAGCGCGAAGGCCAGGACGGTGGTGATGCCGACCAGGCCGAGCGTCCACCAGATGGCGCTGCCGATGACCGTGGTCACCGGCGTCGGGTACTGGTCCAGCGAGATGCCGAAGTGTCCGGTCAGCATCTGGTGCAAGTAGGAAAAGTACTGCGAGAGCAGGCCCTGTTTCGTGTTGACCCCGAACAGGACCTCCAGGGCGTTCAGCGCCTTCGGGCTGAGCTCGCCGTGGAACCTCGCCAGCATGGCCAGGGCCGGGTTGCCCGGCATTAGCCGCGGCAGCAGGAAGTTGAGGGTCAGCGCTATCCAGAGCGTGAGGACGAAAAAACCGAGGCGGCGAAGCGCGTATCTCAAGCTGGTATGGCTCCTATTTCCAGGTCTGTTCCTGGTCCGCGGGCCAGGGCCCTTGCCGGAGGGCCCCGGCCCGCGGCGTCCGGGTTACTTGGGCACCAGGTGCAGCAGCACCTGCTCGTTGTCCGGGTAGGCATACGCCGACGGCTGGGCGTACGGGTCGCCTGGCGTGGGCCAGCCGCTGAAGGTGCCGGTGTCGTACTGGTACCAGTCCACCGCCTCGACCACCGGGATGATCGGCGTGTCGTTCAGCATGACCTCCTGGATCTTGTTCATGATGGTCTGCTGGTCGGACGCGCTCGTGGTGGTCGCGTACTGGTTGAGGAGCGCGTCGGTGGTCTTGTTGCTGTAGCGCTCGTAGTTGCTCGCCGCCGTCTTGCCGATCGGCGCCGTGTTCGCCGAGTTGAGCCAGTTGTTCAGCTCGTAGTACGCGCTCGGGCCGAACGTCTGCTGGTCGTAGTAGGCCAGCTGGTACTTGCCGTTGTAGAGGGCGGCCTGGAAGGCGGTGAGGGACAGGTTGTTCGGCGTGAGCTGGATGCCGACCGCCTTGAGGTCCTGCTGGATCACCTGCATGGAGGCGACCCAATCGGAGAAGTCGCCGATGTTGAGGACGGTGAGCTTCAGCTGCTGCCCGGCCGCGTTGGTCATGATGCCGTTGGAGCCCGGGTGGTAGCCCGCCGAGGCCAGCAGCGACTTCGCCCTGGCCGGGTCGTAGCCGCTGCCCCAGCTGGCCAGGGCCGTCTTGTTCAGCGTGGTGTTGAACGTCGGCGTGACGATGCCGGCCTGGTTCGCGGGCGGCTCGTAGCCGGACTCGCCGATCCCGGAGACCTGGCTGCGGTTGATCGCGTATGAGATGGCCTGCCGGACCTTGACGTTGCTCAGGATCGGGTCGGTCAGGTTCGGGATCAGCGTGACGTTGACCGTGGGCGGGAACCAGTAGTGGTAGTTCGGGCTCTTGGCCGTGTAGAAGCTCTGGATGCTCGGGATGTACTGAGCGCCCCACTGCGCACTGCCGTTGGCCAGGTCGTCGTTGGCCGTGTTGTTGCTGGTGTAGGCCGGGTACTGGAGCGTCTTGACCTTGGGCAGGCCCGGCTGCCAGTAGTTCGGGTTGGCCTTGTAGGTGATGTTCTGCGGCGTGCACTTGCTCATCTCGTACGGGCCGGTGCCGACCGGGGCCTTGTTCGGGTCGGTGACCGGGTTGCTCATCTTCGAGAAGATGTGCTCGGGCACGATCGGCGTCTGGTCCGCGATGTAGTAGAAGTACGGCACGGCCACCGTCTTGAAGTTCATCGTCACGGTGTTGCCGCTCGCGGTAACGCTGGACAGCACCGACCACGACCCGGTCAGGTCCAGGGCCGGGTTCTTCTTCGTCAGGTTGAAGGTGTAGGCCACGTCGTTGGCCGTCATCGGCGTGCCGTCGCTCCACTTGACCCCGGAGCGGATGGTGAACGTGAGCGTCTTGTTGCCGTTGCTCCACTGGTACGAGGAGGCGAGCATCGGCGTGGTCTTGCCCTGCTGCAGCGGGTTCATGTAGACGAGCGGCTCGTACACGAAGCCAACCGACAGCATCGTGTCGGCGGCGTTGAGCGGGTTGAACCCGCAGGTCCAGAGCGCGCCGCTCTCGTTGGAGATGGTAAGCGTGCTGGTGCCCGCGGCCTTGGTGCCGTTGCCGTTGCCCGAGCCGGAACTCGAGCTGGTGCTGGAACCGGCGGTGCAGCCGGCCGCGATCAGACCGGCCGCGACGATAACCCCGTAACTGGTCAGACGTCTCATGCCGTTCGTCCTAACTGCCGTGTGATCCTCTGAAGTCCTTTTGGTTCATGACCGGGCGCGGAGCCGGATGGCTGCGCGCAAAGCCGGCGGCGGCCTCACCCACGTGACCGGCGCCTGGGCCGGTGCCTGCGCGCGGGGCAGCCTCCGCGCTCGTCTGGCGTCTGCATTCGGTGGGGATTTACCCCTTCCGTGAATTTTGTTAGGACAGTATCCTAACTATCTGTCCGGGACAAGGCTCCGGGCGAACTGACGCAGGGTCTTAACTTCCGGGTGCCTGAGGTCGTGACTTTCGGGCAGCCTGGGGTGCTCGGGGACGCGCCCCCGGGCGCCCCGAGCACCACGACAGAGGAGGTGACGTGACCGCCACGCCGGAGCCAGCCCTGGCCCTGCCGCCGCCCGAGAACTCCGGCGCGGGCCTGTTCGCGGCGCGGCCCTCGCTGATCCGGGCGATGAACGAGCAGCTCCTGCTGGAGCACATCCGGCAGCGCGGGCCCAGCTCGCGGGCCGAACTGGCCCGGGTCTCCGGCCTGTCCAAGCCGACCGTGTCGCTGGCCCTGGACAACGTCGAGCGTGCGGGCCTGGTCCGGATCGCCGGCCAGCGGACCGGCGTGCCCGGCCGGTCGGCCCGGCTGTACGAGATCAGGCCGGACGCGGGCCTGGTGCTCGGGCTTGACATCGGGCACGACTACGTCCGCGGCGCGATCGCCGACCTGTCCGGGGAGATCCGGGCCCGGCAGTCGCTGCGGGCGCACGCCACCCGCGTGCGCGGCCGGGTGGCCGAGCTCGTCGGGCTCGCCGACCTGCTGTGCGAGAACGTGGGCGTGTCGCGCCCGGCGATCACCCAGACCGTGATCGGCAGCCCCGGCGTGTACGACCCGCGGCGCAACGCGATGAAGCTGACCGGCGGCCTGCGCGGCTGGGACAGGCCCGCGGCACTGACCGGCCTGCGGGAGGCGTTCGGCCCGTCGCTGGTGATGGAGAACGACGTGGACGCCGCCGCGCTGGCCGAGCGCGCCCTCGGCCACGGCCGCGAGGCCGATCACTTCGCGTTCGTGCACATCGGCACCGGCATCGGCATGGGCCTGGTCCTCGGCGGCCAGCTGCTGCGCGGTGCGCACGGCGTGGCCGGGGAGATCGCGTTTATGCCGCTGTCCGGCGGGGACGGCGCGGACGAGGCCGAAGCCCGCAAGCGCGGCACGCTCGAGGCGGCCGCCTCCGCGGCCGGGGTGGTGCGGGCGGCCCGGCGCGGCGGCATGCGCGGCCCGGTATCGGCCCGGCGCGTCTTCGAGGCCGCAACCGGCGGCGACCGGCTCGCGGTAACCGTGGTGGCCGAGGAGGCGCGGCTGATCGCCAAGACGATCTGCGCCGTCGTCACCGTGGTCGACCCCGACCTGATCGTGCTCGGCGGCGGGATCGGCCGCGCGCCCGGCTTCGCCGAGGCGGTCGCCAGGGAGCTCGAGGGGATCACGCCGGTCATGCCGGTCATCAAGGTCAGCGCGCTCGGCACCGATGCGGTGGTCGACGGCTGCCTGGCCGCCGGCACCGAGCTCGCCTGGGGCCAGGTGATGAGCGTGCTGCCCACCGCGCAGCCTTAAATACCGCGCAGCCTTAAATATCGCGCAGCCGTAAATCCGGTTGACCGGGGCCCGGGCCGCCGCCATACGGTGAGGCCTCGTGAGGGACCGGCCCGCAGGGATTACCGAACGAGATCTGGCTCGTGCCCTCGCCGACGGCTGGGGCTTGTCCGCCGCGACGCTGCGGCTGCGGTACGCCCCCGTCGGCGGCGGGAGCTACCACTGGGTGGTCACCGCCGGCCCGGCCGGGCGATGGTTCGTCACGATCGACGACCTGGACGACAAGGGCTGGCTGGGGCGGACCAGGCCGGCCGCCTTCTCCGGGCTGCGCGCGGCGATGGACGCCGCGCTCTGGCTGCGCCGCGAGGCGGGCCTCGGGTTCGTGGCCGCCCCGGTCCCGGCGCGGGACGGCCAGGCGGTGCGGCGGCTCGGCGATGCGCATACGGTCGCGGTGTTCCCGTACCTGTACGGTGCCCCGGGCGAGTGGGCCATGCCCTTGCCCGCGGCCGATCTCGACGAGCTGGTGGCCATGCTGGCCGCGCTGCATCGCGTGGACCCGGCGGCGGTCCGGCTGCCGCGGCGGGACGTGGGACTGTCCTGGCGCAGTGACCTGGAGACCGCCCTGCGCGAGCAGGGCCGGCCCTGGACCGGCGGCGGCCCGTTCACCGAGCCGGCCCGGGCGTTGCTGGCCGGAGCCGCCGAGCCAGTGCGCCGCGGGCTCTGCACCGTGGACCGGTGGGCCAGCGGCCCGGCCGACGCGGCGAGCTTCGTGATCACCCACGGCGAGCCCCACCCCGCCAACGTCATCCGGATGCCCCCTGACGGCGCCTGCCTGCCCGCCGAAGCCGACGCCGACGCCGGCCCGGTCCGGGGCGGCCTCATGCTGATCGACTGGGACACCGTTGCCCTGGCCCCGCCCGAGCGTGACCTGTGGATGGTGGCCACCGAGACCGGCGGCGAGCTGCGCCGCTACACCGAACTCACCGGCCGTCCGGTCGACGCGACCGCGCTGGAGCTCTACCGGCTGCGCTGGGCCCTGGACGACCTCTCCTGCTTCGTCCGCGATCTCCGCGCCCCCCACCGCCGCACCCCCGGCACCGAGCACGCCTGGCAGGCCCTGGAAATCACCATCGCCCAGATCACCCAAGCCCTATAACCCCACCTATCACGCAGAACCCCCCAGCCGAGGCCCCTGGTGATCCTGCGATCCCGAGAGATTCTTGTGACCGCCGATTCCCTTGCCGTCGCCCTAGCCCGCCCCGTTTATACGGCGTGGATGTCCCAGCCATGTCGTACCAGCTGCATGAATGGGACATCCACATCGAATGATCTGGTACGGGCGGTGTCAGAGTGACTGGAGTCGATCCTGCTCGAGCCGTCGGGCCGCTAGCGGAAGTATGACGCTCCGTTCAGGTCGAGGACGGCCCCGCTGGCCCACTCGGCCTCCGGGGAGGCCAGGTAGACCACGGCGGCCGCGATCTCCTCCGGCGTCGCGATCCGGTTGAACGGGCTCTGCGCCCGGATCTCGGCACCGCGCGGCGAGTTCAGGTCGTCGTCCGCCATGTCGGTGGCGACGTAGCCCGGGGCCACGCTGACGACCGCGATGCCGAGCGGCGCCAGGGCGCGCGCCATCGACTGGCCGAACGAGTTCAGGCCCGCCTTGCTCGCCCCGTAGGCCGGGTGCCGCGGTTCGCCGCGGTACGCGCCGCGTGAGGTCACGTTGACAATCCGGCCGCCGGTCTCCTTCATGTACTGCACGGCGCACCAGGTCACGTTGGCCGTGCCGGTGAGGTTGACCGCGAGCGTCCGGCGCCAGGCGTCCTGCCACTGCTGGTACGACACGTCCGTGACCGGATGCGAGATGTACATCCCGGCGTTGTTGACCAGCACGTCCAGGCCGCTCAGGTCCGCGTGGGCCTGATCGACCATCCGCCGGACGGCCTCGGCGTCGGCCAGGTCGGCCTGGACGACGGTGTGGCCGTCGCCCGGCAGCCCGGCCAGCACCTGGCCGGCCAGCCCGGGCGAGCCGCGGTGATGCACCGCCACCCGGTCGCCCTGTCCGGCGAACGCCTCCGCCACCGCGCGGCCGATGCCACGCGACGCCCCGGTCACCAGTACAGCTCGCTCCGCCACGACGTCCCCTCGGGCCTCAGTCTTACTTCTGCTGCTCGCACAGCGACAGCAGTTTGGTAGCCGTGGCCCAGTTCCTGGCGGTGGCCGCCAGGCCGTGCTTCTTGTTCTTCGCCGGCGGGGTGATGATCTTGAATACGGCCTGGGCCAGCTCGCTCGTCCCGAAGCCGTCCGGGGTGTGCAGGAACAGCACCCGGCCGCCCGCCTGGACGGTATCCCGGCTGCCCTTGGCCGCGCTGGTGCTCTCGGCCGCCGAGATCCGCGTCATGAGTTCCCCGGGCGGCTCGGCGTTCAGGAACACCACGTGCACCAGCCTGGGGTTCGGCTCGTCCGGATACGGGTTGGCGGCCAGCACCTGGGCGAGCTCGTCCCTGGTCAGGACCACCACCGACGACCAGATCCCGAACCGGTCCTCGATGGCCGACTCGAGCGCCGCCGCCAGCTTGGCGTTGTCCGTGTCCGCGGTGCTGAACAGCACGTTTCCGCTCTGGATATAGGTGCTCACCTCGGTGTGCCCGAGTGAGGTCACGACCTCGCGGAGGTCCGCCATCGGGACCTTGTTCCGGCCGCCGACGTTGATGCCACGTAGCAGTGCGACGTGTGATGCCATGGCGTCATTCTCCTCGCCCGCCTCCGGGCGGCGGACGGCGATCCCGCCCGAGTCAGCATCTTCGCGCTGCCTGGTCACTTTTCGTAGCGGCCAGTTAGCTGGCACAATGCCGTTTCGTGCTTGGTGCCCGGCGAGGCCCGTTCCGCGATCTGCCCCCTGAAGTGGCGATCCTCGCCGCGGTAGCGTTCACGGTCGCACTCGGGTTCGGGATCGTCGCCCCGGCCATCCCGGCCTTCGCCCGCCAGTTTGGCGTGAGCGTAGCCGCGGCAGCCAGCGTGATAAGCGTGTTCGCGCTGATGAGGGTGGCCGCGGCACTGCCCGCGGGACGCCTGGTAGAGCGCTTCGGCGAGCCTGGGGTGATGGCGGCGGGCATCGCGGTGGTCGCGGTGAGCAGCATCCTGGCCGGCTTCTCTCAGTCCTTCGTTGAGCTCATGGTGCTGCGCGGCAGCGGCGGAGTGGGTTCGGCGATGTTCAGCATCAGCGCCCAGTCCCTGCTCCTCGGCACCGTGCCCGGCGGCCAGCGCGGCCGCGCCAGCGGCCTGTTCAGCGGTGGCTTCCTGCTCGGCGGGATCAGCGGTCCCGCGGTGGGCGGGCTGATCGCGACATGGTCGCTGCGCGCTCCGTTCTTCATCTACGGCTGCCTGCTCGTCGTGCCCGCGATCCTGTCGGCGGTCGTGCTGCGCCGCGTGCCGGACCGCCGGCCGGCCGCCCGCCGCCCGTCGGCCCGGTCGCTGGCTACCCTGGCCCGCGCGGTGCGCAGCCGCACCTGGCGGGCCGCCGCGTCGGCCAACCTGGCCGACGGCTTTGCCGCGCTCGGCGTGCGCGGCGCCCTGGTGCCGCTGTTCGTCCGGGAGATTCTGCACCGGTCGGCGGTGTGGACGGGGATCGGGTTCCTCTTGTTCGCCGCGCTGAACGGCGCCGCGCTGGTGCCCGGCGGGCGGGTGGCCGACACGCTCGGACGACGCCCTGTCCTCTTGGCCGGCTGCGTCGTCTCGGCCGTCGGCATGGTGATGCTGGCGGTGACGACCGGCCCGGTGGCCTACCTGGCCGCGATGGCCGTGGCCGGCTTCGGCTCAGGCTTGCTTGACGTAGCCCCGGCGGCGATGATCGGGGACATCATCGATCGCGACGGCGGGACCCTGGTCGCTTCCTACCAGATGGCGGGCGACATCGGCTCGGTGATTGGCCCCGTGGCCGGGGGCTTCCTGGTCGACTCGGCCTCCTACGGCGCGGCCTTCGGGCTGGCCGCCGCCGTCCTGGGGGGTGCCGCCATCCTCGGCCTCGCGGCCCCGGAGACCATGCCAGGCGGGCAGGCCCTGCCCCCGGCCGGGCACGCCGTCACCGGCCCGGACAGCAGGGTTCGCTGACCCAGCCCTGGTGCCCGCGCACAGCCGGGTCATCCTGGAGTCATGAACCAGCCCGCGCCGGCCTGGGTGGTGGCCGGGCCGCCCGGAGCCGGCAAGAGCACGGTCGCGGACCTGCTCCTGGCCGCGCTTGAACCGACCCCGGCGCTGCTCGACAAGGACACGATGTACGGGCCGTTCGTCGCAGCGGTCCTCGCCTCGGCCGGCCGGCCGCCCGGCGAACGAGAAGGGCCGTGGTACGACGAGCACGTCAAGGTGCACGAGTACGCCGGGATAACGGCCACCGCGCGCGAGATCCGGGCCCACGGCTGCCCGGTCTTGCTGTCCGGCCCGTTCACCGGGCAGATTCATGACGCGCACCGGTGGCGTTCCTGGGTGGCCGAACTCGGCGGCGAGACCGTGCACCTGGTCTGGGTCAGGTCGGACGAGGCCACCTTGCGACGGCGGCTCGCCGGCCGCGGACTGACCCGTGACGCGGCCAAGCTAGCGGAGTTCGAGCGGTTCTGCGCGAGCATGCGGCTCGGCACCGAACCCGCCGCGCCGCACCATGCCGTCGACAACCGCCTGACCGCCGCCGTCCCGATCGCCGAGCAGGTCGCCGCCCTCGTCGGTACCCGGCGCCGCTAAGCCATCGGGTAGCGGTGGAACCCGACCGCGTACTCGCACCCGGCGCCCAGCCCGACGTAGCCCGCCATGTTCTTCAGGAACTCGTCAGGGTCGAACTCGCGGCCTAGCCCCTCGATGTAGGCCCGGTGCTCGCGTAGCGAGGCGACGCCCGCGTCGATCGTGTCGGTGACGTCGACGAAGTGGGTCGGCGCGCCGGTGCCGGCCACGTAGGCGTCCCTGATGTCGGTGGCCCGCGGGCCCGCCTCGGGGAATACCCACTCGTTGGCGGCGTCCCGGCAGGCGTCCAGCGTGGCCAGCCCAACGGCCCGGTGGTCCGCGTGGTTGACCGGGCCTTCCTCGCCCCAGGTGAGGTCGAAGCTCATCCCGATGACGACCTGAGGCTGAAGCCTGCGGAACGCGGCCGCCAGGTCGCGCCGCAGCGCGATCCCGTACTCCACCAGCCCGTCCCCGTGATCGAGGAAGTCCACCTCGGTCACGCCCACGACCGCGGCGCTGCGCCGCTCTTCCTCCACCCGCAGCGGGGCGACCTGATCCGGGGGCATGCCGGCGATACCGGCCTCGCCCTTGGTCACGAGCAGGTAGGACACCTGCTTGCCCTGTCTGGTCCACCGGGCCACGGCGGAGGCGACGCCGTACTCCAGATCATCCGGGTGAGCCACCACCGCCACGGCCCTGTCCCAGTCTTCCGGCATCGGCTTCATCCCCGGCACCCCTCTTCCCCTCGGTGTTGTCCCCACACTTTCACACCAGGGCTACCCGAACCGCCCTGGCTCGCCTCAGGCCGGGCAGGTCCACTCTTCCGGGCTGCGGATCGGGTCGGAGCCCGCCGCGTCCGGTGGCGGGAAGTGCTCCTTCAGCGTGAACGCGTGCGGCGTAGGGCCCAACTCCCGCAGGTGGATCACCCGCTCCTCGGCCTCATCGGTCGTCGGGGTATGACCGCGCGTTATCCACCACAGCGCGGCCTGGGCCTCCGCCATCCGCTCGAACCACTGGCGGCGGCGCCGCAGGACCTGCCGGTGCGTGTCGGAGTAGACATAAGCCGCGAGCGCCTCGACCGACTCCCAGACCGACATGTTGACCAGGACGCCGGCGCTTCCCGCCCGATCCCATTCGAACGCGTGCACCGCGGTGGCGTTGCCGTCCTCGGTCTGCAGCCGCCAGATGAAGCCGGGGGTGGCGTCGGCCGCCGCGTTCACCGGGTCGAGGGCCCCCACGAACTCGGCGAGCAGCGGGCTGTCCAGCGGCTCGCGCATCCGTGCGATGTTCACCTGCGCCAGTAGGTAGTCCACGCCGTCATGGTGCCAGCCGCCTGGACTTGGCGGCAAACTTCGCGGCGGCCCGGCATGCATCCGGCCGATACGGTAGGAAAATAGCAAGCAAGCTATCGTGCTGGCCTGGCTGGACGCCGCTGCGAACTCTCAGGAGGAGAAACTCGTTGGCTCGTACGCCCCTTCGGCCTGACGACCCGACGCGGATCGGGCACTACCGGCTGACCGCGAGGCTGGGCTCGGGCGGCATGGGCGTGGTCTACCTTGGCGTCTCCTGGGACGGCGCTCCGGTCGCGGTCAAGGTGCTGCGCCCGGAACTGGCAGGTGACCAGGAATTCCGCCACCGCTTCGGCCGCGAGGTGGCCGCGCTGGTACAGGTCAAGGGCGTGTGTACGGTGCGGGTCATAGAGGCCGACTCCCAGTCGGCCACGCCGTTCGTCGTCACCGAATACGCCCCTGGCCCCTCGCTGTCCGAGTACATCGACAAGCACGGATCGGTCGGTCCGGAGATGTTGTTCGGTCTGGCCACCGGGTTGGCCGAGGCGCTGACCACGATCCACGCGGCCGGCATCATGCACCGGGACCTCAAGCCCTCCAACATCATCCTGACCGACGGCGGCCCGAAGGTCATCGACTTCGGTATCGCCCGGCGGCAGGATACGCGGGGCGTTACCAAGACAGGCATGATGATCGGCTCCCTGGGTTTCATGGCACCCGAGCAGATCAGCGGCCGCCCCGGCCGGGAAGCTGACATCTTCGCCTGGGGCGTGACGGTGGCGTACGCGGCCAGTGGCCGGTCGCCGTTCGGCGCCGGGAACAGCCACTCCATCCTGTACCGGATCATGTACGGTGACCCCGAGATCGCCTCGGTCCCGGACTCGCTCCGTCCGCTGGTAGAAGCCTCCCTCGCCAAGGACCCCCAGAGCCGGCCGACCGCGCGGCAACTGCTGGACCGGCTGACGAGCGCTTCCAGCCGCCCCAGGAATGTCAACGACACGCCCACCCAGGTGATCCTGGCCCGGACCTGGCAGAGCGGGGCCCACCCGAGCCCGCCGCGGGCCAGCAGGCCGGCGGCACCGGACACGGTTCCTCCCCGCCAGCCTGCCGCGCCCGCACCGCCAGCCTCAGCTGCACCGGCGGCTACCGATTCGCCTACTGCGGACCAGCCGGCCCCGGTGCGACCCCCCGGCGCGGCGCCGTCCGCTGTCGGGCCGGCCGTCGCGACGCCAGCTCACGAGACGCCAGCTCACGAGAAGATACCGGTCAGCCGCCGGATGGCCACCATCGCCACATCGGCGCTGGTCGCCCTGCGCCTCCGCCGCCCCAGCCGCCGGGATACTAGCGATCATGCCTGAGCTGATCCGAGAACCGAGCCGGGTGGCCGCGGCTGGCCAGCCGCCCAAGCTGATCGATGAGTACGTCGGGCGGGCTAACACCGGCCAGGGCAGTCTGAGCATCGCGCATATGCGCAGCCCTTCTGGCTGGGCCGAGCCGGGGCAGCGCCCGGAGTTCGATGAATTCACGGTCGTGCTGCGCGGAGCCCTGGTCGTGGAGTCAGAAGGCGGGCAGATGACCGTCCAAGCCGGCTGACATGCAACGTGCCCACGTAACTGGTCCTCCCTCATGTACCATATGGTACGTGTACCATATGGTACATTCGAGCATGACAACATCGCAAGCCCGCGAACGCCTCCTGTCCGCCGCGGTGGACCAGGCCATGCGCGGCGGGATCGCCGATCTGAGCCTGCGAGAGCTGGCTGCGGCCATGGGCACCAGCCATCGCATGCTGCTGTACCACTTCGGATCACGAGAGGGCCTGCTGACTGCGGTCGCCCAGGCCGTTGAGGAAGCCCAGCGCGCCACCGTAACAGAGTGGGGAATCACCGGCGCCAATGCCCGGCGGCTCTGGCAGCACTTCAGCGACCCGCAGCTAGGGCCCGCCGAACGGCTGTTCTTCGAGCTGTATGCCCATGCGCTGCTCGGCCGCCCGGGCACCGAAGGGTTCCTCGACAACGCAATCGAACCCTGGGTCGCCGCGATCACGCCCGCTATCGCCGCCGAAGCCGGGCTGGACGACAAGACCGCACGGGCAGAAGCGAGGCTCGCCGTCGCGGTCACCCGCGGACTGCTGCTGGACCTGCTGGCTACCGGCGACCGCGTCGCCGTCACCGAGGCCTTCGAACGCTATCTGCGCCACGCCGACCATTACGCGCTAACCGTCTCCGCCATCCGGAACCTCGGGGGGCAGCGCAGCGTAACGGATATGCCGGGCGCCCCGCCGCCGCCCTAATCGCCGCGTCTGGCCGGCCTCGGCAGTGCCCAGCAGACGCCCGTGAAGCCTACGGCGAGCGCGAGAACGCCGAACGCGGCCGAATACGAAGCCGCGGTCGCGATCGCACCGACCGCGAAAGCGCCGAGCCCTGTCCCCGCGTCGAAACTCAGGTTCCACGCGATGCTGACCGAGGATCGCGCCGGTTCTCCCGCTGCGTTAAATGACTGCGCCAGGGTCAGGTTCTGCAGACCGCCGTAGGCGACTCCGGTCAGGAGCAGGCCGGCGATGACCACGACGTGGCCCTGTGTGTCATGAATGCTGTCCGCTCTCAGGGTGATCGCAGCGAGTCCCAGCGCGCCGGTGAAGAGCAGCGGAGCTATCGCCGCGTTGGCTCCGAAACGGTCGGCGATGCCGCCCGCCACCCATCTGCTGGCCGCCGCCGCCCCGGTGAATGCGAACAGCCCCGCAAACCCGAGGGCCGGGCCGGCCAGTATGCGCGGGGTGAAAGTGAGGATGGCCCCGCCGGACGCGGTGATCACGACCAGGGCCGCGATCGGTCCGGCCAGTACGCGCCAGAGCGCGGCCGTCATGCCGCGTCCGCGGCCGTCAACCGGGGCGCGGTCAGTGTCTGCTATCGCTCGTGCGATCGGCCAGGCGAGCGGTATGGCGAGCGCCGGGAGGACGGCGAGCCCGAAGACGAGCGTGAACCCGGCCCGTTCGGCCAGCCAGGGCGCGATCGGGACCAGGACGAACTGGGGTGCGGCACTGGCCAGCCCGAGGGCACCGATGGCCCGTCCGCGGCGTCCGGGCTCCACGAAGGCGGCGACTGCGGTTGCCCCGCACACGGTAACGACTCCGAACCCGAGTCCGCGCAGCGCGGCCAGCGCCATGACCGGCCACAGCTCGTCGGTTGCGAGGTGACCCAGGGCGGGCAGCCCGAGCAATCCGGATCCGAGCACGAGGGTCCAGCGCCACCCCAGTCCGGCGAGCACACGGCGCATCGACAGCTGGGCCAGGACGGTGCAGGCCATCATCACGCCGGTGACCAGCCCGGCCCCCAGGTCATCGCTGCCGCCGTGGATGACCCATAGCGGCGCGACCGGCACGAGTAGCGCGAACCCGGAAAACCATAGCGCCGCGGAACCGAGCAGCCAGGGCATGCCGGGCACCTGCCAGACCGACCCGGACCCCCTCACGTGATCACTGCACCCGCCTTCGATGGGGCTCCGTGCGCATCAACCGCCTCGACCATCTAGTTCTGGGTGTCAGGATGCCACCTCGCCGAGCCGCCAGGCGAACCGCGCCTGTCGCGTCCTGGCTACCCGTTCTCACCTGTAAGGGGTGAACCGCGGCGCGGATGCTTCGGCTTCAATGGCCGCATGGTGGTGATATTCGGGTTCGGGCCCGGCAGTCCTGACGACCAAGGCGAGGTCGCACCGTGCGTGTGCCCGAACTGTCATAACCAGGTGTTCCTCCACCACGTTCGGTCGAAGAAGTCGGTGCGCCTGTACTTCGTGCCTGTCGTGCCCTACGGGACGGACAACTACCTGGTCTGTCCCGTGTGCAGCCAGGGCCTTCAAGTCGGCGATGCCCAGCTCCGTCACGTACGTTCGATGGCCAGCGCGACCGCGTCGTTCCGCGCAGGCAGGCTTCCGCAGGCCCGGTACATGGCGCAAGCCGAGCAGTTCTGGCGGCAGCTCGGCGTTAACCCCGCAGGCCAGCAGCTCGTGACCCCGGCCAGCCCCGGTGCTCCTAGACGCCCGCCGCCAGCTGCGCCGGCCAGACCAGCCGCCCCTGCCCCGCCTCCGCCTCGGCCCACGGCCACGACCACGGCCACGGCCGCGGAGGGCGAGATGTCGTGGGTATCGCACGTGCACCAGCTCGCGCAGCTGCATGACCAGGGCGTCCTCTCCGACGCTGACTATGCGGCCGCCAAGCGGCGCATCCTGGAACAGGACCAGCAACCTGGCGGTGGGTGATCGATCAGCCTGCTGTGCTGTCCTGATCGGGCGACCAGGGGAACGGCAGCAGATCAGGCTCAACCCAACCGCGCCGCGCCGGGGCGGCGGCCAGGGTAGAGGACCGCTAATGCCTGGTCAGCAGGCGCTTGTCGAGCAGCGCGGGTTATCCGCGCGAAAAGTTCCTGGTAGCGCGCCTGGGTCGCGGCCACCACGTCGTCCGGGATGGCCGGGCCCGGCGGTCGGCGATCCCAGTCCAGGCCGGCCGACCAGTCCCGGAGGAACTGCTTGTCCAGCGAGCGCTGCGGGCCGCCGGGCTGCCACTCCGCCGCCCGCCAGAACCGGGACGAGTCGGGCGTGAGCACCTCGTCGGCCAGCACCAGCGTGCCGTCCGGGAGCAGGCCGAACTCCAGCTTGGTATCCGCGATGATGATGCCGCGCCGCGCCGCCAGCTCACGACCCCGCCGGTAGACCTCCAGCGTGGCCCGCCGGAGCCGATCCGCCACCGGGGGGCCGACCAGAGCTTCCGCCTCGGAAAACGTCATCGGCTCGTCGTGGCCGGCCGCGGCCTTGGTGGTGGGAGTGAAGATGGGTTCGGGCAGCCGGGACCCCTCGCCGAGACCGGGCGGCAGCCGCACGCCCGAGATCGTACCGGTTTCCCGGTACGACGCGAGGCCCAGCCCGGCCAGGTAGCCCCGGGCGATGCACTCCACCGGGAGCATTGTCAGCCGACGGCACCGGATAGCGCGGCCCTCCCATTCCGGGGGCACGTCGGTGGCGGAGATCACGTGGTTGGGGATCACGTCACCGAGCCGGCCGAACCACCACAGCGAGAGCTGGGTCAGGACCCGGCCCTTGCCCGGGATCGGCGTGGGCAGCACCACGTCGTAGACGCTCACCCGGTCCGAAGCGACCATGATGATGTCGTCGCCGTCGGCGTAGAGTTCCCGGACTTTCCCGGAATGCACCAGTTCCAACTCGTGCTCCTCCCAGCCCAGCAAGGACGGGGACAGCGTACTAGGGCCTGGTGCGCGTACGATCAGGTGCCATGGCCGACCTCGAGGCGCAGTACCTCCAGGTGCAGACGACGACCGATTCGCGCGCCGAGGCGATGGAATTGTCCCGCGCCGCGGTCGAATCCCGGCTGGCCGCGTGCGCGCAGGTGGCCGGGCCGGTCGCGTCGATGTACTGGTGGGACGACGCGCTGGAGCGCGCCGAGGAGTGGCTCGTGCTGTTCAAGCTGCCGGCCGACCGCTATGACGAGCTCGCCGCCTTCATCACCGAGCGGCACAGCTACGACGAGCCCGAGATCATCGCGCTGCCGATCGTGACGGGTTCGACCGCGTACCTGAACTGGATGCGGGACGAGACCCGGCCGGCCGGCCCGCCCAGGGCGCCTTAGGCCGGCCGATCGGCTAGGTCACGGCGAGGGCGACACGTTCCAGGACGTGATCACCGGCTCGGCGTGCTCGGTGCCGAGCGTGCTGACCGTCCCAGTGTCCAGCCGGAACAGCCGCCCGTCCGCCGGAGGGAGACGCAGGTAGCAGGCGGTCAGCACGCGCAGCACATGCCCGTGAGCGGCCAGCGCGACGTCGCCGTCCGCCAGCAGCGGAACAACCTGGGCGAGCATCCGGCCGACCCGGTGGGCCACCTGCTCGATGGTCTCGCCCGGGTGGTCGGCGTCGCCGGGAATCACGCCGTCGCTCCACAGGTACCAGCCGGGCCGCCTCTGGCGGATCTGGGGTGTGGTCAGCCCCTCGTAGCCGCCGTAGTCCCATTCCCACAGGTCGGGATCTGGCCGCGTGTTGCCGAGGCCGGCCAGGGCGGCGGTGGTGACCGCGCGCCGCGCCGGGCTGGTGAACACGGCCACGATGTGACGCCGGGACAGCAGCGGGGCCAGCGACTTGGCGGCCGCCTCGCCGCGCGCGGTCAGCGGGATGTCGGTCCGCCCGGTGTGCTTGTCGGCCAGGCTCCACTCGGTCTCGCCGTGCCTGAGCAGGATCAGCTCGCCCATGACTGGTTAACATATCGGCGATGGGAACACCGAATGCCACGGGGCCGCTGGCTGGCGCATCTCGGAACTGCGGGACGCCGGGGTGGTCAAGTTACAGAAGCTTACGGAGCGCGAGCAGGTCGCGCATGCTGGCCTGGACCTTGACCCGGCCGGACAGCCACATCCGGGCGATGTTGGCCGGGGTGGCGGAGAGCGAGATCACGTCGTCGCTGCTCCCGGTCAGCCTGATATCGGCGGGCGGCTCATCGGGCGCCGCCTCCTTCACCGGCTCGGCGCCATGCTCGGTGATCCTGGTTACGAACGTCACGCCGAGATCGGTGACATGGCAGCTGAATGAACGGTTGCTGAAATAGCTGGCCCGCGCCTGCGGGTCCATCTCACCCAGCCGATTGGTAAGGGCCTGCAGCGCCTCCCGGCACTCCTCCGCTGAAGCCATGTGCGCCTCGCTCTAGTCAACATCGGACGGTAGCGTTCCACGCGGAGGGTAGCGCACATGGACGAGGAATACCCAGACCAGATTATTGAAGGTCACGGTCAGAATATTGAAGCCGAACGGGCCTGGCCGGCTCCCGCGCCGAACGGCGGGGAGCCGCGCCCGGCGGCCGAACCGACCCCGGTACCGCCCACCGGCGACGACCGGGTGGACGCGGCCGTGGCCGGGCTGAGCCGCCTGGCCGGAGCCCCGGCGGACGACCACGTCGCCGTGCTCGAGGAGGTGCACGGGCGGCTCAGGGACATCCTGGGCGAAGTCAGCGAGGGGACGCCTTGACCGCAGCCCGGGTGCGGCTCGACGCCGAGCTGGTCAGGCGGGGCCTGGCCAGGTCGCGGGAGCAGGCCGGGGCGCTGGTGTCCGCCGGGCGGGTGACCGTGGCCGGGCAGCGCGCGGCCAAGCCCGCGACTCAGGTGAGCCGGGACGCCCCGATCAGCATCGTCGACGCGGGCGAGCCGGGGTACGTCTCCCGCGGCGGGCACAAGCTGGCCGGGGCGCTCACCGTCTTCGGGCCATCTGGCCTGGTCGTGGCGGGCCGGGACTGCCTGGACGCGGGCGCGTCCACCGGCGGGTTCACCGACGTGCTGCTGCGGGCCGGCGCCGCGCACGTGGTGGCGGCCGACGTAGGTTACGGCCAGCTGGCCTGGTCGCTGCGGACCGACCCGCGGGTCACCGTGCTGGACCGGGTCAACGTCCGGACCCTGGGGAACGTGACCCCGGTGCCCGGGCTCGTGGTGGCCGACCTCTCCTTCATCTCGCTCACCCTGGTGCTGTCGGCCCTGGTCGCGTGCGCCGGGCCGGACGCGGACTTCGTGCTGCTGGTGAAGCCTCAGTTCGAGGTGGGGAAGGGCCGGGTCGGCGCGGGCGGCGTGGTGCGCGACAGCGCGGATCGTGCCGACGCGGTACGCACGGTGGCCAGGGCGGCGGCCCAGCTCGGCCTGGGCGTGCTGGGGGTCACGGCCAGCCCGCTGCCCGGGCCAGCCGGGAATGTGGAATATTTCCTGTGGCTGCGCCGGGGCGCGCCGCCGCTTGACGACAGTCAGCTGGAGCGGGCGATCGAGGAGGGACCCAGCTAGTGGGACAGCGGACGGTGCTGGTGACGGCGCACACCGGCCGGGACAACGCGCTGCGCAGCGCCCGATTCGTGGCCGAGCGGCTGACCGCCGCCGGGATCGCCGTCCGCACGCTCGCGGGCGAGTTCGCCTCCCCTGGCGCGCACGAGGTCCCGGCCAGTGACGATGCCGCCCGGGGCGCCGAGCTCGTCATCGTCCTCGGCGGCGACGGCAGCCTGCTCCGCGCCGCCGAATTCTCCCGCCCGGCCGCCGCGCCGCTGATCGGGGTGAACCTGGGCCATGTCGGCTTCCTCGCCGAGGCCGAGCCGGACGGGCTGGCCGACCTGGTCGAGCGGGTGGTGGCCCGGGACTACGCGGTCGAGGAGCGGATGACGATCGACGTCACCGTACGCCGCAACGGGACAGGCGTCGCGTCCACCTGGGCGCTGAACGAGGCTACCGTGGAGAAGGCGGCCCGGGAGCGGGTGATCGAGGTGATCATCGAGGTGGACGGCCACCCGTTGTCCCGCTGGGGCGGCGATGGCGTGGTGTGCTCGACCCCGACCGGCTCGACCGCCTACGCCTTCTCCGCCGGCGGACCGGTGGTGTGGCCGGAGGTGGAGGCGCTGCTGATGGTGCCGATCAGCGCACATGCGCTGTTCGCCCCGCCGATGGTGGTGTCGCCGCAATCGGTGCTTGCGATCGAGCTGATCGTGGCGTCCGAGACATCGGGGGCCGTTTTGTGGTGCGATGGTCGGCGTAAGGTCGATCTGCCACCCGGGGCCCGGGTGGAGGTCCGCCGCGGGACGCTGCCGGTCCGGCTCGCACGGCTGCAGGCACCGGATTCCCGCGGCGGGGGCTTCACGGACCGGCTGGTGGCCAAGTTCGGCCTGCCCGTGGCGGGCTGGCGCGGCCGTACCTGGGAGGACGCAGGCAAGGATGCTTGAGGAAGTCCGGATCACCGGGCTCGGTGTCATCGACGACGCGGTGCTCGAGCTTTCGGCCGGGTTCACCGCGCTGACCGGCGAGACCGGCGCCGGGAAGACGATGGTCGTGACGGCGCTCGGCCTGCTGTTCGGCGGCCGGGCGGACCCGGCGCGAGTGCGGCCCGGCGCGGCGCGAGCCGCGGTGGAAGGGCGGCTGCTGGTCTCCCCGGATGTGGCGCGCGAGGTCGAGAACGCCGGCGGAGATCTGGACGACAATGGTTCCTCGCTCGTACTCAGCCGCTCGGTGTCGGCCGAGGGCCGGTCCCGGGCTTTCGCCGGCGGGCACTCGGTGCCGGTGTCGCTGCTCCAGGTGCTGGCGGACGACCTGGTCGCCGTGCACGGGCAGGCCGACCAGCAGCAGCTGCTCAAGCCCGGCCGGCCGCGGGACGCGCTGGACCGGTTCGGCGGGCCGGATCTGGCGGCGGCCCTGGCGGACTACCGGCGGGTGTACCACCGGCACCGCGCGGTCCGCGAGGAACTCGAGGCGCTGACGCAGGCGGAGCGGATGCGCGCGGCCGAGGCGGAGACGCTGCGGCTGGGCGTGGCCGAGATCGAGGGGACCTCTCCGCTGGCCGGCGAGGATGCGACCTTGCTGACCGAGGAGGAGAAGCTGGCCCACGCCGACGCGCTGCACGCCGCGGCCACCACGGCGCACGAGGTGCTGCTCGGTGATCCGGCCTCGGCCTCCGTCGACGTGACTGACGTGGTAACGCTGCTCGGCATCGCCGTCCGCGCGCTCGAGCCGGTCCGCGCGCACGACCCGGCGCTGGCCGGGCTGGCCGACCGGCTCTCGGAGGCCAGCTACCTGGTCTCCGACGTGGCCGGCGAGCTCGCCTCGTACACCGAGTCGCTGGACTCGGATCCCGCCCGGCTGGCCGCGGTGCAGGAGCGCCGGGCCGCGCTCGGCCGGCTGATCCGGGCCTACGGCGCGGCCTCGGGTGACCTGGCCGGCGTGCTCGACTGGGCCAAGCAGGCCGGATCCCGCCTGGCCGAGCTGGAGGGGGATGACGACAAGATCGCCGCCCTGGCCGCGGAAGAGGCCTCGTTGCAGTCCGAGGTGACCGCGCTGGCGGCGCGGCTGACGGCGCTGCGTTCGGCCGCGGCGGAGCGGTTCGCGTCCGAGGTAACCGCCGAACTGACCGTGCTGGCCATGCCGCACGCCTCGCTCACCGCCGTGGTCAGCGAACTGGACGCGCCCGGCCCCTACGGCGCCGACGACGTGGAGATCAGGCTGGCCGCGCACCCCGGCGCGCCGGCGCTGCCGCTGAACAAGGGCGCCTCCGGCGGCGAGCTCTCCCGCGTGATGCTGGCCATCGAGGTGGTCTTCGCCGGCGCGGACCCGGTGCCGACGTTCGTGTTCGACGAGGTGGACGCCGGGGTCGGCGGCAAGGCTGCGGTCGAGATCGGCAGGCGGCTGGCGCGGCTGGCGCGCTCCGCGCAGGTGATCGTGGTCACCCACCTGCCGCAGGTCGCGGCGTTCGCCGACAACCACCTGGTGGTGGAGAAGTCAGGCGACGGCCTGGTGACAGCGAGCGGCGTGGTCCGGCTGGACCAGGCCGGCCGGGTCCGCGAGCTGTCCCGGATGCTGGGCGGCCTGGAGGAATCCGAGTTCGGCCAGGCCCACGCGGAAGAACTGCTGGCCATGGCCGCCGGCGAGCGCGAGGCGTCCCGCTGGCTCGATCAGTGATCTGCCGTCTGTCTGCCCTGCGCGCTGCGTGAGCCCCAGCTGGTGTACCACGGGCTTCGGTCCGGTCCTCCGGGATAAGTAAGGGGACCCGCTGCCGAGGCGGCGGTATCAGGCGGGGGGACCATCGTGCGTGCTTGCGCCCGGGACAGGGCACGCCGCCCATCTCGTGCCGCCTGGCTAGCTGGCCTGGGCGCGGCGAGCGCGCAGGCTGCGGTTCTTGAGTCTGTTGCCGCGCGAGGCCATGTCGCACCACGCGCCCTGCCGGCTGTGCGACCGGTCGTAGAACGCCCAGCGGCAGTCCGGGTTCCGCACAGCTTCATCCGGTCCCAGCTGCCGTCGGCCTGCGCGTCGCGGATGGTCAGCAGCAGCCCGGCCAGGCCGTCGGCCAGGCGTCCCGGGCCGTCACCGGTTTCCAGCCTCACCTGCCCTTCGGCCGTCACCTCGATCCGGGCCGCGGCCTCCGCGGTGACCTGCCGCAGTGTTCGCAGCTCGGCTTCGGTGAGCGGCGGGCCGCCGGTGTTGCGCCCGATCATGGCACGCAGGCTCTCCCGGAACGCGCGGGCCGGCTGGAGGTCCGCGGCGACATCCGGCTGCCCCGGGTCGCGCAGGCCAACGACGGCAACGTCTCGCCGTTCAGGCTAGCCGTCATGATTAACAACCCCAAGTGACTAGAAAAAAACTTTTACTGGTCATGCATGACTAGTATACTGAACTTACTGGTCACGCCCTAACGAGGTGACGAACCATGCATGTCTTGATTGACGACGATCTCGGCCGCCTGACCCTGCGGCGGCTGTGGCCCTGGCACCGGCTGCTGGCCCGTTGCCTGGCCCCGTGCCTGGACCGGCAGCTGGCGGACGGTGCCCGGCCGGAGATGAGCGCGGTCCTGGCCGCACGGGCCATGGTCCTGACTTCAGTCAGGTACCGCCAGGGCCTGGCCGCGAGCTTGCGGCGGATGCTGGCGGCGGCCGTGTCCCCGCAGACACGCCCGCGGCTGCTGACGGCGTTGCGGTCGGCCCGCGCCGCGCGTCAGCCGCATGTCCCGCTCCGCCGGGACCGGATCGCCTGTTCCGCATCCGAACTGGACAGGCTGGCCCGCTCCCTCGCCATGACAGGCCCGGTCCCGGCTCAGGGCGTGGCGATGGTGAGCCAGCTGCTGGCCGACGGGGGAGGGCCGCTCTACCGCACGGGCGCGCGCGACGACCTCGACGTCATCCTCGAGCGGGCCGCGCAGGCGCTGACCGGGTAACCGCGAGACGCCGGGCTTGCGGGCTACGCCGCCGTGCGCGGACACGGTCCCTTCCGGGGCGTGGGCGCCGGGGTCGGGCCGCCACTGATGCACCTGCACCCGGCGGCGCCGGACACATCATATGCGGCGGTGCTCCGGCCGCGGCCGGACGCCGGGCCAAACTCATGCGCACACGGATGTATCAGAGCGGCCTGGCTCTCCGGACATGCTGAGGAGCGCCTGCAGACTGACGCAGGCGCTGGCTACCCGGCCGGCGCGGGAAGCGCTGGCCGGGCAGCCGGGGACATCAGTACCCCTCGGTAAAGGAGGCCCGCGATGTGGTCCGCACCCTATGACCTGAGCATCGATACCGCCCGGGCCGACGCGCTCTTCGCGTCCGCGCTGCAGATATCCGACGATCCGAGCGCCGTGCAGGTGATGCAGGCAATCGACGCAGCGACCGGCACGCTGGGCGACCTGGGCTGTGCAGCCAAGGTCGCGCAGGAGTTCGGTGAGCACCCGGAGACCGCGGTCACCAGGATGCGCTGGGCGAGAGCGGAAGTGGCCGGCGTGTTCGGCGGCCTGGATCCGGACCCGGGCTACGCGCCCAGGCACGCCCGGCTGTCCGCGGCATGCCCCGCTCCGCGCCTGCCGGGCGACGTGACCGTGGGGTCCCGGGGCCGCCACGTGCTGCAGCCCTGCTAGCGGCGCGCAGGCGTCACGGCCAGCTGACGGCGATCTCGGCGGAATCGGCCAGCCGCAGCTTGCGCCGGACCCGCTCGTAAAACGTGGTGTGGCCAAGCCGGACGACCCGGGCCGCGCCGGGACGGGGCTGAAGTTCGATCCGGTCGCCGGGCTCGACCTCGGCGGCGACGATGCCGTCGGCCTCCACGGCGAGCCGGCCGCTGGCGGGCAGGACGTTCAGGGTCAGCTGGTCTCCGACGGAAACGACGAGCCCGCGATTGTAGGCCGAATGCGGCGCAGCTGGCGTGACCAGCAACGCCTCCACCGCGGGGCTCACGATAGGGCCGCCCGCGGAGAAGCTGTACGCGGTCGAGCCGGTCGGAGTCGCGACGACGATCGCGTCCGCGGCGTAACCGACGAAGGGACGCCCCGCGGCCTCTACCGCGATGGCGGCGATCTTCTGCCCGGGAAACCGGACGAACGCGATGTCGTTGAACGCGGTGATCAGCTGGCCGCCGATGACGGCGTCGACGGCCAGCCGCGGTTCGGTGCTGAACTCGTGATTGTCGATCGCGGAGAGCGCGTCGGCCAGATCGGGTACGTCGACCTCGGCCAGGAAGCCGAGCTTGCCCAGGTTCACCCCGAGGACAGGGGACCGCTGCCGGTCGGCCAGCCGCATGGCGCGCAGCATGGTTCCGTCGCCGCCCAGGCTCACCAGCAGGTCCGCCCGCCGCCTGAGCTCCGCGGCGGTCACCGCCTCGGCGGTGCAGGCCAGCCTGCGGATCTCGGTGTCGATGCCGAGGACCAGGATCTCCCGGCGGGCCGCCCACTCCAGGATCGACCCGACCGCCCCGGAGCAGTCCCGTTCGGGGTGCAGGACCATCCCGATGACGTGCATGGCCTCAAGGTACTAAACGATCCAGCCGGACGTGAGCGGATGCTACCGTCCAGGCAGCAGCACGCTCAGGCAGGTGACACAGCCCTCGAGCTTCTCGAACTCGCTGATCTCCACGACGACCGGGGTGAAGCCCAGGTCCTCGAGGAGCTCGGCGGTGCGGGGAGCGGACGCGGCGATCAGCACGCGGTCGCCGCCGAGCGGTACGACGTGACAGCCGCCCTCCTCGGTGACCGGGCGCACCGCCGGGAACAGCGCGGCGGGCACCAGCTCCGGCAACAGCAGGAACGTGCCGTCGGGCAGCGCGGTCACCGCGGACTTCAGGTGCAGCACGTTTCCCAGCGGGACAGCGATCACGGTGCGTCCCAGCGGGGCCAGCAGCGAGCGCAGCTGGCGGATGCCCTCGCCGTTGGTCCGCCCGCCGCGCCCGGCGTAAACCGCGTGGCCGGCCTGCAGGATGTCGCCCCCGTCGAGAGTCCCGGGTTCCTCGATGCAAGCCGTGCGCAGGCCCAGCGATCGGACGGTCCGCGCGACACCGGCGACCTCGGCCCGGCGGGCGGGCGCGCCCGGGCGGGTCAGCACCGCCAGGTCCTCGCAGAGCACCACGGCGTCCTCGACGAAGACCGAGTCCGGGCAGTCATCAGCGGTGGGTACCTGGCTGATCGTCCAGCCGCTGGCCGCCAGCGCGTCGGCATAGGCCGCGTGCTGGGCTCGGGCCAGGGCCACATCGACCGGGGCGCGGCTGATGTGGGTGACGATGCCTTCGGCCAGCCTGCTGCTGGGGTCGCGGACCAAGCCGGTCCCGTTCATACGATCGCTCCTTACCTGGCCTCGGGTGCCGATCTCATCGTGTCATCCGGCATGGCCCGGGGTGGCTCACCGCATGGTGGGAGCGGCGGCGGCCGGCCGAGCCCGATAGTGCTGAAACCGCGGCCCAGGTCAGGATCGTTCAGCCAGGCCCGCGAGCCGGTCGAGAGAGGCCAGGAGCCTGTCCGCCGTGGTCGCCCTGGCTCGCGGCATCCGTGTCTCATCGGTCAGCTTGGTCCAGTCGTACGTGCAGGTGACCAGCGTGCGGAACGCGTCGGCCGGTTCGAGTTCCCAGCGCCACAGGTGCCCGGGCGGACGCTGCCCCGGCTCGGAGGGCATCCAGGCGATCCGGCGGCCCTCGTCGAATTCGACCACGTGATTCTCCCGGATACTGCCCCTGGTCAGCGTCATCGTGAACACATCGCCCCGCTGACGGACCCGCTGCCCTTCGGGCGCGCTGGCCAGGTTGTCGTTGCCGTCCCAGAGCGGCTGCTGAGCCGGATCCGCGATCAACTCGAAGATCGCTCCCGGTCCGGCCGCGATCTCACGGCTGGCGCTGACCACGCGCGGCGGCTCCTGCTCAGTCGTCATGCGCCCATCCAAGCACCCGGCCAGCGGCTCCTCCTGTCGGGGCGCGCCTGGCCGGGCGACGTCGCATGCTCACCCATGAAGGGTGATGCGGGATGGCCGGTCGCGAGGCATTCTTCTAGCCGAGGGTGGTTCGCTGGGTTACCAGGACCGCTATGGTCACGGCAGGCAGGAGCTGGCCGCGATGCCAGATGACAAGACGCCGCGGTTGGACGACCCGGCCAGGGATGCTCACGTTCCGCTGCCCGGCATCAAGACGGCTCAGGATATGGAGGCCGCGGGGGAGCACTTCCTGAGCTCAGATGCCGACATCGAAAGCAACGAGCTCCATGCAGGCGGGCGGGTTTGCGTGCGCTGCGGAAACGAAATCCGGCCGGGAGAAGATGTGCGCCGCACCGCGAGCGGCAGCTTCCAGCATGAACTGTGCGGCCTGTTCTGAGCTAGGCGAGCTGTTCAGCGGCAGCATCGCGCGGCGTGGCGGGCGCGCGTAGCGTTGTGAGCATGGCCGAGACGACATGGCTGGACGCCACCGCGCAAGCTGATCTGGTCCGCCGTGGTGAGGTGAGCCCCAAGGAGCTGGCCGAGGCAGCCATCGCCGCGATCGAGGCGGTTAACCCGCAGCTGGATGCGGTGATCCGGACACGGTTCGACGCGGCGCGGCTGGAGGCTGTCGGCGACCTGCCCGACGGCCCGTTCCGGGGCGTGCCGATCCTGTACAAGGACCTGGGCTGCATGGTCGCCGGTGAGGTCACGGCGTTCGGTCTCGGGCCTTTGCGCGACGCGGCCTGGCCGGTCACGTCCTACCTGGCCGAACAGTTCCGGGCGGCCGGTTTCGTCCCGCTCGGCCGCACCAACGTGCCGGAGATGGGCACCACGGTGACCACCGAACCGCGAAGCTTTCCCGCGACGCGCAACCCGTGGGATCCCGGTCATTCCGTCGGCGGGTCGTCAGGGGGGTCAGCCGCCGCGGTCGCGGCGGGCCTGGTGCCGGTCGCGCACGCCAACGACGGCGGCGGCTCCATCCGCATCCCGGCCAGCGAGTGCGGGCTGGTCGGGCTCAAGCCGACCCGCGGCCGGGTGAGCCAGGGCCCGCTGACCGGAGAGGCGTGGGCCGGCGGCGTAATCGACGGAGCGGTCACGCGGACCGTGCGTGACGCGGCCGGCGTGCTCGACGTGATCAGCCACCGCCTGCCGGGCGAGCCGTACTACGCGCCGCCGCTGCCCCGCCCGCTGGTGCGCGAGGTCGGCGCCGACCCGGGCCAGCTGCGGATCGGGGTGCTCGACCGGCCAGCGGCGGACGGGTACCTCGACGACCCGCAGTGCCGCGCCGCGGTGGCCAGCGCGGCAGGGCTGCTGGAATCGCTCGGCCACCATGTGGGCCAGTCCGCTCCCGCGGCCATGTTCGAGCCGGAGTTCGCCAGGCACTTCAACACGATCATCGCCGCCGACGTCGAAGCTACGTTTCAGGCCTTCGAGACGGTGCTCGGCCGTCCGATCAGCGAGGACGAGATCGAACCGCGCAACGCCCGATACCGCCAGGCCGGCCGCGACCTCGGCGCGGTGGCATACCTGGAGAGCCGCGCGTGGGCCGGGATGTGGGCACGCCGGATGGCGGACTGGTGGAACGATCACGACCTGCTGGTCACGCCTACCGTCGGGGCGCCCCCGCCCGAGCTGGGCTGGTTCACCGCCGCCGGGCCGCGGCAGGAGGGACAGCGCATCGTCAGCTTCATCCCCTACACCGCACAGTTCAATATGACCGGCCAGCCCGCCGTCACCCTGCCTCTGCACTGGACGCCGGCCGGCCTGCCAGCCGGCGTCCAGCTGGTGGCCGCCTACGGGCGGGAGGACATGCTCATCCGGGTCGCCAGCCAGCTCGAGCAAGCCGCGCCCTGGAGTGACCGGCACCCGCCAGTGCATGCGTAAGCGTGCACGGGCTTGGGGGGCCCGCGAAGCGCTGGCCGGCCGCGGTGAGGACCTCGCGGTCCACGCCCTGCTGACCAGGGTCGGGCACGCGGCCGGTAAGCCCCGGTGACGCGATGGCTAGGATCGAGACGTGATCAACGGGATGCACGCCATCGTGTTCTCGCCCGAAGCGGAGAAGGTCCGCGACTTCTTCGCGGATGTGCTCGGCCTGTCTTCGGTCGACGCGGGCGGAGGCTGGCTCATCTTCGCCCTGCCGCCCGCCGAGCTGGCGGTTCATCCCGCCGACGGGGAAGCCGGCCACCAGCTGTACCTGATGTGTGACGACATCGAGGCCACGCTCGCCGAACTGCGCGCCAAGGGTGCCGAGGTCGCCCGGGAGGTGTCCGATCAGAGCTGGGGCCTGGTGGCCGCGATCCGCCTGCCCGACGGCACCGAGTTTCCCATCTACCAGCCCCGGCACCCCTCGCCTCATTGATCCCGGTCTAGCGTTAGGGGCATGGCGAAGCTCAGGGTGCTGTTCATCGGGGGCAGCGGGGTCATCAGCTCGGCCTGCTCACGGGTCGCGGTCGACAGCGGCATCGACTTGTTCGTGCTGAACCGGGGCCGGAGCACCGTCCGGCCGCTCCCGCCGGGAGCGAGCATGCTGCGGGCGGATATACGGGAACCGGGATCCGTTCGGGACGAGATTTCAGACCGTGACTTCGACGCCGTAGTGGACTGGGTCGCCTTCACCCCTGAGCACGTCCGCACCGACATCGACCTGTTCCGCGGCCGCACCGGGCAGTACGTGTTCATCAGCTCCGCGTCGGCCTACCAGACACCGCCCGCGCGGCTGCCGGTCACCGAGTCGACGCCGCTGCGCAACCCCTACTGGCAGTACTCGCGCGACAAGATCGCCTGCGAGGACGCGCTGGTGACCGCGTACCGGGAGGAGGGTTTCCCGGCCACCATCGTCCGGCCGTCGCACACCTACGACCAGACGGAGGTGCCGTTCGACGGTGGCTGGACGGTGCTAGGCCGGATGCTGGCCGGCAAGCCCGTCATCGTGCACGGAGACGGGACCTCGCTGTGGACGCTGACCCACCACGACGACTTCGCTAGCGCGTTCGTCCCGCTGCTCGGTCACCGGCGAACCCTCGGCGAGGCCATCCACATCACCTCAGACGACGTGCTCACCTGGAACCAGATCGCCGAATCGCTGGCGGCGGCGCTGGGGGTGGCGGCGCGCGTGGTGCACGTGCCGTCGGGCGCGATCGCGGCGGCGGACCCCGACTGGGGCGCGGGACTGCTGGGCGACAAGGCGCACTCGATGGTGTTCGACAACACCAAGCTGCGCGGCATCGTGCCCGGCTGGCGGGCGGTGATCCCGTTCGAACAGGGCGCCAGGCAGATCGTGGAGTGGTACCTGGCCGACCCGGCCCGGCAGGTTAGCGACCAGGCCCTGGACGCCGTGATGGACAAGCTCGCGACGGCCTGGTCCCTTTGAGCCGTATGACCACCGCGCGGGACGTCCTGGGGGCGGCCCGCGGGCTCGCCGATGACCTGCTGTTCCCCGACGCGATGCGGGTCGACGGGCTCGACGTGCTGCCGCTCGCCCACCTCGACGCGCTCGCCGCCCTCGGCCTGTACGGTGCGCCCGTTCCGGCCAGCGCCGGCGGTCTAGGCCTGGACCTTGAGGCCTACTGCTCGGTGGTCGAGGAACTGGCCAGCGGCTGCCTGGCCACCACGTTCGTCTGGCTGCAGCACCGCGGTCTGGTCATGACGCTGGCCGCCGACGGCACGCCGGCCGTGCTGCGCGACCGCTGGCTCAGCCGCGCCTGCCGGGGCCAGGTGCGCGGAGGTATCGCCCTCGGCGGCCTGATGCCCGGGCCGCCGCGGCTGCGCGCCCGGCCGGACGGCGGCGGCTGGCGCCTCGACGGGGACGCGCCGTGGGTCACCGGATGGGAGCTGATCGACCTGCTGCTAGTCGTCGCGCGGGGACCGGACGACGGCGTCGTGTCGCTGATCCTGGACGCGGCGGCCCAGCCCGGGCTCACCGTGACCCGCGAGCGGCGCGCCGCCGTCAACGCGAGCGTCACCGTGCGGCTCGGCTTCGATGGCGTCGTCGTTCCCGCGGAGCGGCGGGCCGGCCAGGGACCGTTCGATCCGGCCGAGAGCCTGCGGCCCGACCGGATGCGCGTCAACGGGTCACTGGCGCTCGGCCTGGTCCGGCGGGGTGTTCGGGTCACGGCCGGGAATCAAGAGCGCGCTGCTGCGGCGGTTCGGCGCCGACGCCGGCTGACCGGGCGGGCCGGCGGGCCGTCGGTCATCCGGGTCTCAGCGGGAGGACCCGCCCGCCACCTCGTAGGACCACAGCTCGCTGCCGATGCCGACCGGGGGAGGCGCCTCGCCGCCCGCCCGTTCGGCGGCTGACCGGTGCCCGTGCGCGAAGGCGGGGGAATTTGCCCACGCGTGGAACGCTGCCTCGTCCCGCCACCGCGTCACCACCAGCCAGGTGGTCCGCCCGTCGGTCGGCTTGAGCAGCTCGAAGCCCTCGAAGCCGTCCTGATTGTCCACCGCGCCGGCCCGGGCAGCGAACCTGCGAGCGAGCTCGTCGCCGCTGTCGGCAGGCACGGTAATCGCGTTGATCCTCACGACCGTCATGGCACGATCATGCCAGCACGAGCGGACCGGCGGGGTGGCCTTACCCGGCCAGTCGCGCAGCCTGGAGCGCCAGGTAGCGGCGCTCGGGCAGGCTGGTCGCGCGGCGTGCCGCGTCAAGGTAGTCGGCTGCCGCCGTGCCGGTGTCGCCGGCCAATTCGCGCAGGTGCGCCCGGGTGGCGATCAGCCGGTGGTGCCTGGCCATCCGCTTGTCGGCCTCGAGTGCCGCGATGACTTCCAGCCCGGCCTCAGGCCCGCGCACCATGGCCACGGCCACCGCGCGATTGAGCGCCGTGAACGGGTTCGGCGCGGCGAGCTCCAGCAGGTCATAGAGCCCGAGGATCTGCGTCCAGTCGGTGTCGGCCATCGTCTTGGCCTCGTCGTGGACGGCGGCGATGGCCGCCTGCAGCTGATAGGGTCCGACCTCGCCGCGCGGCAGCGCAGCGCTGATGAGCGCGGTCCCCTCGGCCATCTTCGCCTGGTCCCACTTCTGCCGGTCCTGCTCGGCCAGCGGTACCAGCGATCCGTCGGGCAGCGTGCGGGCCGGCCGCCGCGCGTCGGTCAGCAGCATCAGCGCCAGCAGGCCGGTCACCTCGGCGTCGTCCGGCAGCAGCCGGTGCAGCCAGCGGGTGAGCCGGATGGCCTCCTCCGATAGCGCGGGCACGGTCAGCGCGTCGCCCTCGCTGGCGGTGTAGCCCTCGTTGAAGACGAGGTACAGCACGTGCAGGACGGCGCGCAGCCGCTCGGTCCGCTCCGCCCCTGAGGGCAGGGTGAAGTCGAACCCGGTGCCGGAGATAGCCTGCTTGGCCCGGCTGATCCGCTGGGCCATCGTCGCCTCAGGGACCCCGAACGCCGCCGCTATCTGCGCCGTGGACAGGCCGCCGACGGCGCGCAGCGTCAGCGCGATCTGGCTGGGTGAGGACAGGTCCGGATGGCAGCAGCCGAACAGCAACGCCAGCGAGTGGTCCCGGCCGGGGGGTTCGGCGTCGGCCGGGGGACCGAGCAGCTCGGATGGCGGAGTGGTCACCGCGACCAGCTCCTCGCGGGCCCGGCGCGACTGCTCGCTGCGCACCTGGTCCATCAGCCGGCGCGAGGCGACCGTGATCAGCCAGCCGCGCGGGTTGCCGGGCAGCCCGCCGGACGGCCACTGCTGCGCGGCCGCGAGCAAGGCCTCCTGGCTGGCGTCTTCGCACAGGTGGAACTGCCCGTACCGGCGCACCAGCGCGGTGAGGACCTGCGGCGCCAGCTCGCGGAGCAGGCCCTCGACTTCCCTACGCCCGACGGCAACCGAGCCGGTCACAGATCCGGCTTGGCCTCGTGCAGGATCGGCCAGAACTCGACCGGATCGACGTCCGCGAAGGGCATATCCGCCGCGATCTGGAGCGCGCGCTCTTCGCTCTCGCAGTCGAGCAGGTAGAAGCTGGCGATGTACTCCTTGGTCTCCAGGTACGGCCCGTCGGTCACGGCGGGCTGGCCGTTCTCCCGCCGCACCAGCCGGGCCTGGATCTCATCGGCCAGCCCGTAGGCGCCGATGAGCTCGCCGGTCGCCCGGTACTTGCGGTTGAACGCGTCCTGCCTCGCGATGGCCTCCGGCCACTCCGCGGCCGGGATCGAGGCCCACTTTTCCTGGTTTCCGTAGATCAGCAGCAGGTACTTCACTGGTATCTTCCTCCGTCCGGGACATCGCATGGAGCATAGTCCGCACGTCATGATGGTCTCGTGACGCCAGGAACTCCGATGAACGCCGGCGAGCAGGCCGGGGTGACCTTCCCCGTCTCGGCGGACGGGCGCAGGAGCACCTCGGCGCTCGGCCAGGCCGTCGTGGCCGACGCGCTGAGCCGAGTCGATCCGGCCGGGGCGCGCGCAGCCAGCCAGGAGGCTAACTGGCGGGCCGGCTACATCACGCACTTCCGCAGGCTCATCGAGGCCGGGCTGACCTCGAGGCAGGCCGCGGTGTCCGTCGCCAGCGATGGGCTGGCGTCGCTGCACGGCCGGATGCGGGTGGTCCGGCACGATGGGCCGGAGACCGGGCTCGGCACCCTGGTCTCGGCGCCTGCCCGGCATGAGCTGGCCGCGATGGAGGTGGCCGGCGGCGGCACGGCAGATCGTGAGCTGGCGGTGCCTTACCGCGGCGAGCGGCTGAGCGGAAGCGCCCTGCTGCGCCGGCTGGACGCGTGGGTCGCCGCGGGCATCATCGAGCCCTCCTGCGCGGACGCAGTCCGAGCGGTCGCCGCGTCCCCCGACTGGCTCGCCCTGCCGGGACGGACCGTCGTGGTGCTCGGTGCGGGCGCCGAGATCGGCCCGTTGCCGGTGCTGCTGAGCTGGGGCGTGCGGGTGATCGGGGTCGACCTGCCCCAGCCGGGGATCTGGGACCGGGTGCTGGAGACGGCGCGGCGCAGTGGCGGAACCCTGCTCCTACCGGTCCCTCAAGGCCAGGCGGGCCAGGCGGACCGGGCGGGCCAGGGCGGACCCGGCGACCTGGCGCGGCGGGCGGGGTTCGATCTGACCGATGACGTCCCGGCCGTCACCGACTGGCTGGCCGGCATCGACGGGCCGCTGGTACTCGGCAACTACGTGTACGCCGACGGCGCGGCCAACGTCCGGGTCGCCAGCGCCGTCGACGCGCTGACCGTGCGCCTGTACGCCGAACGCCGCGACGTCGCGCTCGCGTTCCTGGCCACGCCCACCGACGTGTTCGCCGTGCCGGCCGACGCGGTCGCCCAGTCGGCCCGCGCCTACGCGGCCCGGTCCCTGGCGGCCAGGCTCAGCGGCTGGCCGCTGCGGACGCTGTCCGGCGGACGGCTGCTCCACCCGGCCTATCCGCCCGAAGCCGACCCGGGCATCTGTGACAGCCTGGTGGCCCAGCAGGGGCCGAACTACGCGCTGGCCAAGCGACTGCAGCGGTGGCGCGCCACGGTCGCCCGTGAGGCCGGCACCGCGGTGTCGATGAACGTCGCCCCGCCCACCCGCACCAGGTCGGTTACCAAGAACCGGGTGCTTGCGGCCGCGTACGCGGGCGCCGGGCGGTTCGGCGTCGAGGTGTTCGAGCCCGCCACGACCAAGGTACTCATGGCGGCCCTGCTCGTTCACGACCTGCACACCGGGCGCCCGGCGGCCGAGCATCCCTGGCAGGACGAGGCCCACGCGGCCGCGCACGGCGGGCTGTGGCGGACCCCCTACGCTCCCCGCAGCGCGCTCAGCCTCGCCGCGCTGCTCGGCTACGCCAGGGCCAGGAAGTCGTTACCCGATCAGCGGCAGCCGGTTGTCCGGGTGCTCGGCGCGGCCCGAGGCGGCCATCACCCAGGCCAGGTCATCGTACAGGTCAGCGGGGCGACGGCCCAGGGTGCGCCGGGCCAGCAGGTCGTCCAGGATCAACGCGGTCAGCGCGACCCCCTCCGGCGTGGCGATCGGGTCCCGGCCCAGCGCCAGGGTCAGGTCGAGCCCGTGGACCACGGCCTCGACGACGCGGCTGGCCACGAACTCGTCCAGCTGCATGGGCGCGAAGTAGCCCGGCCCGACGGTATCGGCCGGCAGTGCGCGGCACTCCTCGATGGTCTGGCCGAACGTCTCGGCCAGGACCCCGGGCATGTCCGCGGGCGTCTTGCCCTCGACCATGGTGTAGGCGTACTGGTAGACGACGGGTCCCGTCTCCGAGCGCGGGTTGATGAAGAAGCTGGTCCGGTCGCGGGCGGGCTGCAGGTCGCCGCGGCCGTCGATCAGCATCCGGGTCAGGCCGATCGAGATGTCGAAGTGCCCGGCCAGCTCGAACACCGTCCAGTGCGGCAGGTCCGGATCCACCGGCACCAGCAGCGTGGACGCGGCCCATTCCGGCTCGGTCAGGCCACGGAAGGTCGCCTCGATCCTGGCCAGCTCGCCGGCGAGCATGTCGATGGTGCTCTCGTATGAACCCATGGTGACCTTCTATCACCCCGCGTGGATCCGTGTCAGGAGGCCGCCCGGTCACGGCCGCCCCAGATCCGGTTGCCGCGGGTGTCCGGTACGGGCCCGCGGCTCCGACGTCTCCGGTGAAGGCGCCACAGGGTGCCGCGAATCATAAGACTGGAAGCGAAGATGGAGGAACCATGAAATACATCATCTTGATGTACGGGTCCCAGCAGGACTACGACGGGATGGCGGGCAACGCGGCGGGCCGCCAGCCGGCCTGGTCGGCGGCCGAATTCGCGGCGATGGGCGAGTTCATGGAGTCGTTCGGCAAGGACCTGGCCGAATCCGGGGAACTGGTGGACGCTCAGGGTCTGACCGCCCCGGTTCACGGCCGCCGGATCCGGCTTCGGGACGGGGGCCCGGTGGTGACCGACGGCCCCTACGCCGAGACCGAGGAGGTCCTGGCCGGGTACTGGCTCGTCGACTGCGACAGCTTTGACCGGGCCACTGAGATCGCCGCCCGGCTGGCGAACTGCCCCGGTCCGGACCATATCCGCGAGCGGGCCTTCGTGGACGTCCGCCCCGTCGCCGATTCCCGGGCCGACCTAGAGCCCTGACCGTGGATCAGGCTACGGCCGAGGACCTGCTGCGCCAGCTGGCGCCGCAGGTCCTCGGCGCGCTGGTGCGCCGCTACGGGCACTTCGACGCCGCCGAGGACGCGGCGCAGGAGGCGCTGCTGGCGGCCGCCACCCAGTGGCCGGCCGAGGGCATCCCCGGCAACCCGCGCGGCTGGCTGATCACGGTGGCCTCCCGCCGGCTCACTGACCTGCTGCGCAGCGAACAGGCCAGGCAGCGGCGCGAAGAAGCGGCGGCGCGGCAGATCCCGCCGGGGCAGTGGCTAGCCCCGGCGGCCGACGCCCCGGCCACCGGGTCGGACGACACGCTCATCCTGCTGTTCCTGTGCTGCCACCCCGCGCTATCGCCCGCCTCGCAGATCGCGCTGACGCTGCGCGCGGTCGGCGGGCTGACCACGGCGGAGATCGCCCGCGCCTTCCTGGTCCCCGAGGCGACCATGACCCGGCGGATCACCCGGGCCAAGGTGCAGGTCGCGGACAGCGGGGTCCCGTTCAGGATGCCGAACGGGCCGGAGCGCGAGCAGCGGCTCACCGTGGTCTTGCATGTCCTCTACCTGATCTTCACCGAAGGGTACGCCGCCACCTCAGGGCCCGGGCTGCTCCGCACGGACCTGTCGGCCGAAGCGATCCGGCTCACCCGGATCGTCCGTGTGCTGCTGCCCGGCGACGGCGAGGTCGCCGGGCTGCTCGCGCTGATGCTGCTCACCGACGCCCGGCGGCCCGCCCGCACCGGGCCGGACGGCGAGCTGATCCCGCTGGACGAGCAGGACCGGCGCCGGTGGGACCAGGCGAAGATCGCCGAGGGCGTCGCGCTCATCACCGGTACGCTGCCGCGGGGCGATATCGGCCCCTACCAGATCCAGGCGGCGATCGCCGCCGTCCACGACGAGGCCGCCAGTTCCGAGACGACCGACTGGCCGCAGATCCTCGCGCTCTACGACCTGCTGCTGCGGATCAACGACAATCCGGTGGTAGCGCTGAACCACGCCGTCGCGGTCGCGATGACCCACGGCCCCGAGGCCGGCCTCGAGCGGCTCGGCCGGCTCGAAGCCGACCGTCGGTTGGCGGGTGACCACCGGCTGGAAGCGGCGCGCGCGCATCTGCTGGAGATGGCCGGGCACCGCCAGGCGGCGCGTGCGGCCTACCGGGCCGCGGCCCGGCGGGCCATGAACCTGCCGCACCAGCGCTACCTCAACGACCGCGCCGCCCGCCTGGCCGACGGCCCATAACCGAATGAATCCGGCCCAGGACGGCCGGACTTACCTGCGGCAGCCGGAATCGGTGCAGTTCCGGGTGGCCAGCGCCGTATCTGGAACGTCCCCTGGCCCATCGCCGCGGCCCCTGGTGCTCCTGCGTTCCCGAGATAGTCCTGTGAATGCTGATCCCTCGCCTCGTCACCCTGGTCCGCCCGTTTATACGACGTGGATGTCCCAGCCATGTCGTACCAGCTGCATGAATGGGACATTCACATCGAATGATCTGGTACGGGCGGGGTCAGAGTGACGGAAGTCGCTCTTGTATCCGCCTGCTGCTTCGCCGCGGCCAAGAAGCTCGATCGCCGCCGCCCTGGCTCAGGCAGGCACCGATAGTGCTGATAACGACCGGGCCGGCACCGACAGTGTTGGCACGGACAGGGACAGCCCGAACTGACCCGACCGATCCGTCCACCACGAGCGCATCGCGAACCCGGCGGCGGCCAGTTCGGCCGCCACCCCCTCGCGCCGGAACTTCGCCGATACCTCGGTGCGCATCTCCTCGCCGTCGGCGAACTCGATCGTGAGCCCGATGCCCGGCAATCGCACCGTCTGCGCCGTAGCCGAGCGCAGCCGCATCTCGATCCACTCGGCGTCCGCGTTCCACACCGCGACGTGCTCGAACGCGTCCAGGTCGAAGTCGGCGCCGAGTTCGGCGTTCAGCACCGCGAGCACGTTCTTGTCGAACGCGGCGGTGACGCCCGACTCGTCGTCGTAGGCGGCGACCAGCGTGGCCGGGTCCTTGACCAGGTCGGTGCCGAGCAGGAAGAAGTCGCCCGGCCGCATCCGGTTCCTGACCCGGGCCAGGAAGGCGGCCCGCTGCGCGGGTTCGAGGTTCCCGATCGTGCTGCCCAGGAAGGCGACCAGCCTGGGCGCCGGGGCCGCACCGTCCGCGGGGAACCCGAGCCGCTCCTCGAAGTCCGACACCACGGCGCGGACGTCGAGCCCGGGGTACTCCGCCGACAGCGCCTTCCCCGCGGCGGCCAGCGCGGGCTCGCTGACGTCGACCGGCACGTAGCAGCGCAGCGTGCCCGCATCGCGCAGCGCGTCGAGCAGCAGCCGGGTCTTGTCCGATGACCCCGAGCCGAGCTCGATCAGGGTCCGCGCGCCGGTCTGCGCGGCGATCCCGGCCGCGTTCGCGCGCAGGATCTCCCGTTCGGCGCGGGTCGGGTAGTACTCGGGCAGCTCGGTGATCTTGTCGAACAGCGCGCTGCCCTGCGCGTCGTAGAACCACTTGGGCGGCAGCGACTTCGGTTTCGCGGTCAGGCCGGTCCGGGCGTCCGCGCGGAGTGCTTCCTCGAGGAAACCGGGCGGCAGCCGGCGGTCGAGGTAGGTCATCGGATCGCGATCCTTCCGTTTGCGGATTTCCCATCTTCCGGACTGGCCTCGGCCAGCCCGGTCACGCTGACCTGCTGGGGCGTCGCGGTCACGACGGAACCGTCCGGCACCTCGGTCCAGCCGGGCTCGTCGTTGCCTGGCTCCGAGGCCACGACCACGGCGCCGCCGATTGCGCGGTAGCACAGCGTGTCGCCGGCCGCGGTCGCCGTGATCACCCGCCCGTCGGTCAGCAGGAAGTTGAAGCGGCCGGTACTCGCCGTGGCCCACAGCGCGCGGACGGTGTCCGCCAGGGCGTCGGCGGCGCCGAGGCCGAGTTCGAGCCGGTGCCTGATCAGCGCCCACAGCAGCGCCGAATCCACCCGGGCCTCCAGCCCGAGCAGCGACCCGGCGGGCAGCGTCGCGGCGAGCCCGGCGGCCGACCCCGGCCAGCCGTCCAGCACGCCGTTGTGGCTGAACAGCCAGCGTCCCGACGCGTACGGCGCGACCGCGGCGATCCCCGGGTCGGTGCCCGCCGTCGCGCAGCGCACCGACGCCAGCAGGGCGCCCGCCGACGTCACGCGGGCAATGTCGGTGAAGGACTCGTCGCCCCAGATCGGAACCGCGCGCCGGTACCTGGCCGGGACCGGGTCGCCTGGCGCGTACCAGCCGACCCCGAACCCGTCCGCGTTCACCGTCCCGTGCCGCTGCCGGCGCGGCGCCCAGGCCTGCCGGTACAGCCCGTGCGGCGGGTCGATGAGAACCGAGCGCAGCGAGGCGGCCGGTCCGAGGTAGGCCAGGTGCCGGCACATCAAGCCGTCTCCGGCACACCGGAGCGGGCGGTGCGGAACCCGGCGAAGATCTGCCGCCGGATCGGGTAGTCCCAGTTGCGGAACGTGCCCCGGCAGGCCACCGGGCTGACGCCGAACGACCCGCCGCGCAGCACCTTGTACTCCGGGCCGAAAAACACCTCCGAATACTCCTTGTACGGCCAGGCCTCGAACCCCGGGTACGGCAGGAAGTCAGAGCTCGTCCACTCCCAGACGTCTCCGATCAGCTGCCTGGCCCCGCACGGCGCCGCCCCCTCGGGATAGGGCCAGGCGCCGGGCGCAGGAAGGCCTGGCCCAGGTTGGCATGCGACGCGTCAGGGTCCGCGTTGCCCCACGGGTACCTGCGGGTCAGGCCGGTAGCGGGATCGAACCGGGCTGCCTTCTCCCACTCGGCCTCGGTGGGCAGCCGGCGCCCGGACCAGCGGGCGTACGCGTCGGCCTCGTACCAGCACACGTGCAGCACCGGCTCGTCCGGCCCGACCGGCTCCTGCCTGCCGAATACCCGGCGCGTCCACTGCCGGCCCTCGCGCCGCCAGTACAGCGGCGCGATCAGCCCGGCCTTCTGCCGGTGCTCCCAGCCCGCCCGGGTCCACCAGCGCGGGTCGTCGTACCCGCCGTCCTCGATGAACTCGGTATAGGCGCCGCAGGTCACCGGGGTGGTGTCGAGGTAGAACGGCGCCACCTGCACGGTGTGCGCCGGGCGCTCGTTGTCCAGCGCCCAGGGCTCGGTGGAGGTTCCCATGGTGAACGGGCCGCCGGGTACGAGCACCTCAGCGGGCAGCCGGAACGCGTCCGCGGGCGCCGGGTCAGGTGCCGCAGCGGCGAGCACCGGCGCCCCGGTCCTGATCTGGTGGGTGATCAGCATCGTCTCGTCGTGCTGCGCTTCGTGCTGGGCGATCATCCCGAACGCGAACCCGTCGCCGAGCAGCCGCGTCCCGCTGAAGGGGGCGCGGTCGAGCAGGTCGAGGACCCGGCCGCGCACCTCGTGGCCGTAGGCCCTGGCCTCGGCGGCCGGCAGCAGCGGCAGCGTGGGGCGTTCAGACCGCGGATGCTCGAACGCGTCATAGAGCGGATCGATCTCCGGGTGCATCGGCTCGCGGCCGCCGACCTCGCGCAGCAGCCAGAGCTCTTCGGCGTTGGCGATATGCGCGAGATCCCAGACCAGCGGGGACATCAGCGGCGAGTGCTGTCTGACCAGGTCGGCATCGTCCACGCTGTCGGTCAGCAGCGAGGTCCGTCGCCGGGCGCCGGTCAGTTCCCGCGCGATGACCCCGCGCAGTACTTCCTCGGGGCGACGACCCCCCCAGGCCCCCCCGCGCAGGACTTCCGGGTCGAGCTGCGGCTCCGTCATCATCAGGCTCCGTCCAGTTGGTCGTCGGCAGGACATCGGTCTTTCTGCACGTAGCGCTCGGTGAACTCCGCGACCGCCCGGCGGACCGCGGAGGGCACGCCCAGCCTGCCCAGCGCGGCTGCAGCCGCCTCGAAGCACCGCTTGCTGGCCTGGCTGATCTGCGGGTCGGCCGGGCCGTGGCGCGCCGCCCGCAGCCACGGATCTTCGGCGTCCGCCGGCCCGTCCCACACCGGTTCGGCGGCGGCCAGCGCGGCGTCGGCGGCCCGGTCGTCGTCGGCCAGCGCGGTGACCACGGCCGCGGGCACGATCCAGCCGTCGCCGGACTGCGCGTCGATCATCCGCAGCTCCAGGTGCCCGCGCGGGCGGACCGGCGGGAACAGCGTGGACAGGTGATAGTCGAGATCCTCGGCGGTCGGCGCCCGCAGCGACCCGGACCCGCCGTCGCGCAGCCAGTCCCGGAAGGTCACCCCGGGCGGCGCGGTCCAGTCCTGCGAGCCGGGCTCGCGGACGCACATGAGCTCAGCGTCCAGTGCGTAGCTGGCCCAGGCGTCGCGCGGGTCCCCGTCGGCCGCATGCAGGTCCGGTGCCCGGGTCCGCCCCGGATCCATCTGGGACCACACCTGCTGTCGGGCCGAACGCCAGCCGGTCGGCTCGCCGTCTCGCAGTGGCGAGTTAGCGAACGCGGCCACCAGCACCGGCCCGATGGCGTGTAGCATCCGCCACCGGGAGCGGTAGCCCGACTGAGCGCGGCTGTCGTCGCCGGCGTCCAGGCAGACCTGGACCGACGCGGTGCCGCACATCATCTGGCGGCCCCACGGACCGTCGCGGTCGAAGAATTCCTCCATCGCCGCGTACCGCGGCAGATCCAGCAGGCGGCGGGGCGGGCGCAGCGGATCAAGGCCGTAGCCGCACAGGTCCAGGCCGGCCGCCGCGGCCGCGTCACGCAACGCGGCCAGGTCACGCCCGGTCACCTCGATGAGCTCACCGAGCGTAGCGGCGGGGGCCGAGCTGAGCTCGAGCTGCCCGCCAGGCTCTACCGTGAGCGAGGCACCAGAAGGAAGAGAAGAGGGTTCATACCGAACGGTCTGGGCTTCTTGCCCTGGGTAACCTTTCTCGCCGGAGCGACTGAAACCGGCCAGGGTGGCGGTTACCTGTTCCGCCCTGACCGGGAGCGCGGGATCCCGGCGATCACGCGCCAGCCACTCGAGTTCGACGCCCACTCGCTGCGGCGGGCCCGTCTTAAAGCAGATACCGTGAACCTGCGCTTCCGCGTCGGCTTCGGTAAACCGCGCCCCCTTTGTCACGATTTCAACCCTACCTGACCCGTATCGCCCGACCGCGATCACTGCCCAGCGCACCGCTGGCTAATCGTCCTCCCAGGTAAGTTTCAGTTTCAGATGGTACCTTGCGGCACACCGCGCGCGACTGCTAGTGACTTTAAGTCGCTACTACAATGACACGCCGTAATGGCCAACCTGGCCGTAGGCACGTTACTGCTCTGGCAGGATGGAACTCGATGAAGGCGCCGTCCGTGAAGCTTCCGCTGTACCGGGCTAAGGCTGGGGAGCCGCCCGGGATCGCGGCTGTCGCGCGCGTGGACCAGCGGACGAAGAACATCACCAAGCGCCTCAATCCCGGCGAGATCGCCATCATCGACCATTCGGACCTGGACCGGGTGAGCGCCGAGGAACTCATCAGGCACAAGGTCGCCGCCGTGGTCAACGCCGCGGTCAGCATCACCGGGCGTTATCCCAACCTCGGGCCGAAATTGCTGCTCGACGCGGGCATCCCGGTCGTCGACGGGATCGGGCAGGACGTGTTCGCCCGGGTCACCGACGGGGCCGTGGTCCGGCTCGACCAGGAGACCCTCTACCTCGGCGACACCGTGGTGGCCAAGGGCACCCCGCTGACCGAGGAACTGGTGCAGGCGGCCATGACCGAGGCCAGGGCCATGGTCGGGGTACAGATCGAGTCGTTCGCCGCGAACACGCTCGAGTTCCTCCAGCGCGAGCACGAGCTGCTCACCCGCGGCCTCGAGGCGCCCGACATGGACACCGACATGAACGGCCGGCACGTGCTAGTGGTGGTGCGCGGTTACCACTACCGGGAGGACCTGGCCGCCCTCCGGCCCTACATCCGTGAGTACAAGCCGGTGATGGTGGCCGTGGACGGCGGAGCCGACGCGCTGATCGAGGCGGGCTACCAGCCCGACGCCATCCTCGGCGACATGGATTCGGTGTCCGACGAGGCGCTGTGCTGCGGCGCGGAACTCGTGGTGCACGCCTACCCGGACGGCCGTGCACCCGGCCTAGCCCGGGTCCATGAGCTCGGCCTGGACGCGGTCACCATCCCCTCGCCGGGAACGAGCGAAGACGTCGCCCTGCTCGTCGCCGACGCCAAGGGGGCCAGCCTGATCGCCGTGGTGGGCACCCACCACACGCTCGAGGAGTTCCTCGACAAGGGCAGGCCGGGGATGTCGAGCACGTTCATCACGCACCTGCGGGTGGGCGGGAAGCTGGTCAACGCGCGGGGCGTGCACCAGCTCTACCACAGCCGGATCTCCGGCTGGTCGCTGCTGGTGCTGGTGCTCGCCGCGGCGGTGACCGTGTTCGTCGCCGTCGTGTTCTCGCCCGCCAGTCCCATCCTGGCCAGGTATTTTGAAGCAACCTGGCATTCTTTCACCTACTGGCTGACCGGAAAGCTCTAGTGATCGACTTTCGCTATCATCTCGTCTCCATCGTGGCGGTGTTCCTCGCGCTGGCGATCGGGATCGTCCTCGGCTCGACCGAGCTGCAGGGACCCGCGTTCAGCCTGCTGGACAAGACCACCTCGAAGCTGCAGAACGAGCTCGGGCAGGTCAGCAGCCAGCGGGACACGGCCCAGCAGCAGGCCACCGAGAGCGAGCTGTACGCCCAGGCGGTCGAGCCGGTCGTGCTGCACGACCTGCTGACCGGGCACCGGCTGCTGATCGTGACCGAGCCGGGCGCCCAGCCCTCGGTGGTCAGCGGCATCACCACCGCCGCGATCCACGCGGGTGCGACCGTTACCGGCGAGATCAACCTGCAGCCCAAGTTCTTCGACACCAGCGGCACCGCGCAGGACAGCCTGTACCAGACCACCCTGGACGTGGCCCAGACGGCCGGCATCCAGCTGGACACCGGCGCCACCTACCAGCAGCAGGCCGCCCAGCTGATCGCGAGCGAGATCCTGACCACCTCGCCCGCGCCCGCAGGCAGCCGGCCGAGCGGCGCTGGGCAGGGCACCGGCGCCGCGTCGATGCTGCAGGCGTACGCCGCGTCCCAGTTCCTCAGCACCAGCGGTCAGCCGGCCTTGGCGGCGACCCTGGCCGTCGTCGTGACCCCGCAGTACGCACCGTCGGACGGGAGCGCGGACCAGCTCGACCAGATACTCATCCCGCTGGTCCAGGAGCTGGCGGCGAAGAGCGCGGCGACGGTGGTCGTGGGCTCGTCGGCAGGCTCCGGCGCGGGCAGCCCGATAGCGCTGCTGCGCTCGAACAGCGTGTCCAGCCAGGTGTCCACGGTGGATGACGCCGACCTGGCCGCCGGGCAGACCGTCGCCATGCAGGCGCTCGCGGTTGAGCTGGCCGGCGGCAAGACCGGAAGTTACGGGTTCACCGCCAACGGCGCGAGCGCCATCGCGCCGAGTCCCGCTCCCACCCCGTCCGCGTCGGCGTCCGTGAGCGCGACGCCTACCCCCTCGACGAAAAAGAAGGCCAGCAAATGAGGCGAGCGGCATACGCGGCGGCGGCCGGTGCGTGCGCGGCGGGCGCGGCCAGGCTCGCCTACGCCGCGATGGACCGGCGTCCGCCCGGCGGTCCGAAGGCTTGGTCACGCACCAATCACCGGGGCGAGCCCGTCACCCTGCTCGAGGGGCCCGCCGTGGCCGCCGGGGCCATCGCCGGCGTGCTGGTCCAAGGATTCCAGACCGGCTCGCCGGGATGGCGCCGCGCAGCGGCCATGGTCCTGGGCGGGGCGGGCGCGGCGGCCTTCGGCGCCTACGACGACCTGGCCGGGTCCGGAGACCGGCGCGGCTTCCGCGGCCATCTCGGCGCGCTGCGTCACGGCGAGGTGACCACCGGCGCGGTGAAACTGGGCGGCATCGGCGCCACCGGGATCATCAGCGCCGCGCTGGCGGGCGGCTCGCCCGCTGACGTGATCCTCAACGCCGGCCTGGTGGCCGGGGGCGCGAACCTGCTCAACCTGTTCGACCTGAGGCCCGGCCGGGCCATCAAGGTCGCGGTCGCCTCCGGGACCCTGCTCGGCGCGGCCGGGAGGGACAGCGTGGCCGCGCCGCTGGGCGCCGCGCTGGCGCTGCTGCCGGAGGACCTGGGCGAGCGGGCCATGCTCGGCGACGCGGGCGCGAACGCGCTCGGCGCCATGCTCGGTGCCTCGGCGGCCGGGCTGTCCCGGCCGGCCCGGGTCGCGCTGCTCGCCGGGATCGCCGGGCTGACCGCGGCGAGCGAGACGGTCAGCTTCACCAAGGTGATCGCGCGCACCCCGGCGCTGAACTGGCTGGACATGCTCGGTCGCAGGCCGGCGCCGCAGCCGTCCGCACCGCAGCCGCCCCCGGTCACGATCCGCGCTCAGCAACCCGAACCGGCCGGGTGAGCGCGCCCGTAGCCGAACGGGGGAGCGCTCGGCGGCTCGGCGGGGGGATCGGCCGCGCCGCGCTGCTGATCGGCGCGATCACGATGGTGGCGCGAGTCATCGGGTTCGGCCGCCAGGTGGTGTTCGCGCACACCGTCCAGGCCTCGTGCGTGGGCACCGCGTACACCACGGCGAACATGGTGCCGAACATCATCTACGACATCGTGATGGGCGGTGCCCTCACCGCGGTCGTGGTGCCGGTACTGGCGGGCCCGGTCCTGGCCAGCACCGGGCTGGCCGCCGCCGCGGACACGGCCGCGGCCGCGGACACGGCCGCGGACCGCGAGCAGGTGCGGCAGACCTCCGCCGCGCTGCTCAGCTGGACCGTGCTGCTGCTCGTCCCCGTCAGCGTGGTCGTCGCGGTCATCGCGCGGCCGCTAGTGTCGCTGCTGCTCGGCGGGACGCCCGGCTGCCCGCGGGCGGACATGGTGACGCTCGGCACGCGGATGCTGGTGATATTCGCGCCGCAGATCGTGCTCTACGGCCTGGCCGTGGTGCTCTACGGCATCCTGCAGGCGCACCGCAGGTTCGTCGGGCCCGCGCTGGCCCCCGTGCTGTCCAGCCTGGTCGTCATCGGCGCCTACTTCTGGTTCGGCGTGGCGGGGAGCGGCTACCAGGACCTGATCCGGCCGGTGCCCGCCGTGGCCTGGATCGTGCTGGCCGTCGGCACCACCGCCGGGGTGGCGGCGCTGGTCGTCACCCCGCTTGTCCCCGCCGCCCGGCTGCACCTGCGACTGCGGCCGAGGTTGCGCTTCCCGCCCGGAATCAGCGCGCGGGTCCGCGCGCTGGCCGCGGCCGGCATCGCCACGCTGATCGCGCAGGACGCCTCGGTGGCAGTGGTGATCGTGCTGGCCAACTCCCGCGGCGGCAGCGGCGCGCTCGTGCTCTACAGCTTTGCCTGGGCGGTCTTCTTCGTGCCCTACGCGGTCCTGGCCGTGCCGATCGCGACCAGCGCCTTCCCCGAGCTGTCCGCGCGCACCGACAGCTTCGACGGCATGACCGCCACCTCGACCCGGGCGGTCCTGGTGGCGTCCTGGCTGGGGATGGCCGGGATGGCCGGTACCTGCGTCCCGCTGGCCCGGGTGTTCCAGTCCCACGCCAGCCAGGCGGCCGACGCCCGGCAACTGGCGATTGCGCTCGCCGCGTTCGCGCCCGGGCTCGTCGGGTACGGGCTCACCGCGAACCTGTCCCGGGTGCTCTACGCGGTCGGCCGGAACCGGGCCACGGCCCTGGCGGTCAGCGGCGGCTGGCTCCTGGTGATCGTGGCGGACCTGCTGATCGTGCCGTTCGTGCCACGCTCCGCGGTGGTGCCCTCGCTCGGGGCGGCCACCACCCTCGGGCTGACCGCCTCCGCTGTCGCGCTGCTCATCCTGGTCCGCCGGTTCCGCGGCCCGGCCGCGCTGCGCGGCTGCCCACGCGCCGCCCTGGCCGGCCTGGCCGGCGCGGTGGCCGGGACCGCGGCCGGGCTTGGCGTGGCGGCCGGCCTGCGGGTAGAGGGCTTCCTACCCAACGTCGGCGTCACGCTGCTGGCCAGCGCGGCCGTGCTGGTGGCCTTCCTCGCGGTGGTGGCGGTGGCCGACGGCGGTGACATGCGGGCGGTGGCGCGCAAGGTAATCCGGCTATGAAGGTCGCGTTCGTGCTCGGCACCAGCACCGGCGGGACCGCCCGGCACGTCCGGACGCTCGCGGCCGGGTGCGCGGCGCGGGGCGTGGCGGCGGAGGTGTTCGGGCCGGCACAGACCGACCGCGACTTCGGGTTCAGCACCCTGGCCGGCGGCCAGGTCTCGTTCACGCCGGTGGAGATCGCGGACCGGCCGCGCGTCGCCCGTGACCTGCAGGCGATCGGGCGGCTACGCCGGCTGCTCGCCGCCTGGCGGCCCGATGTGGTGCACGCGCACGGCCTGCGGGCCGGCGCGCTCACCGCGATCGCGCTGGCGTTCGTCCGGCCGACCGTCTACCATCCGCAGCCCGTGCTAGTCGTCACCGTGCACAACGCGCCCGCGGCGGGCGGCGTCACCGGCGCGATCTACCGCGTGCTCGAGCTGATGGTCGCCCGCCGCGCCGACTCGGTGCTAGGCGTCGCGCCCGACCTGGAAGAACGCATGCGCGCGGCCGGAGCCCGCCGGGTCGGGCGCGCCCTGGTCCCGGCGGCTGGCGTTTCCGCGGAAACGCACGAGCCGCTCCCCTGGCCGGGTAACCCGGACCCGGCCCGTCCCGTGGTTCTGGCCGCGGGCCGGCTGGCGGCTCAGAAGGGGTTCGGCACCCTCCTGGAAGCGGCCGCCAGGTGGCGGGACCTGCGGCCCGAACCGCTCCTGGTCATCGCGGGCGAAGGCCCGCTCGAGGCCGGCCTGAAGAGCCAGGCGGCCAGCCTCGGGCTCGACGCCCGGTTCCCCGGGCACCGCGACGACATACCCGCCCTGCTGGCCGCGGCCGCCGTCTTCGTGCTGCCCAGCACGTGGGAAGGGCAGCCGCTCATCCTGCAGGAGGCGCTGCGCGCCGGAGCGCCCATCGTGGCTACCCGTGTCGGCGGCACGCCCGTGCTCACCGGCGAGGACGCCGCCCTGCTCGTCCCGGCCGGCGACCCGCGCCGGCTGGCCGACGCGGTGCGCTCGGTCCTCACCGACCCCGCGCTGGCCGCCCGGCTGGGCAAGGCGGCCGCCGACCTCGGGAACACCCTGCCGGCCGAGGACGACGCCGTGGCCGCCGCCCTGGCCGAATACGAGTTCCTCACTCGTACCAGGCGCTGATCCCTCCCGACCGGACGTCGGGGCGGCCGGGGAATACGACTACTCAGCGAACGATCCCCATCCCACCAGCAACATCAGCCGCCCTGTTCTCACACCCCGCTCCTTCCACGCCGCGCGTCCGGCGCGCGGCCCGAGACCTCATCCCCCTGGAGCTCCTGTTCCACGCCGCGCGTCCGGCACGCGGCCCGAGACCTCATCCCCGTGGCACTCCTGCGTTCCCAGCACATTGTCGTGACTGGTGTTTCGTACTCGTCACGTACGCTTAAGGCGTGGATGTCCCATTCATGTCGCTCTAACGACGTGAATGTGGCATTCACATCGTATGGCCTGGTATGGGCGGTGCCAGAGTGACGAAAGACCACCTGGGGTCCGGGGTGCCGGAACCGGCGAAACGCCATGAAACCCCCGTTCCAGTGCGTTCTAACGCCCTGGAATCCCGGTTTCATGGCGTCCGGCACCGGGCCCGCCCATAAGCCAGTCGCGGGCGATGTGCCCGGCCAGCTCCTCGAGCAGGGGTCCGGGCTGCTCCAGGCAGCGGACCAGGTCGGGTTCGATGTCGGCGAGCGCGTAGGCGCGTGCGATGCCCGCCGAACGGAGCTGGCCGGGAGACAGCGAACACACGCCGGCCACCGCCACCACCGGCAGGTCCGGCGCGGCCGCGGCGGCCGCGCGGGCCACCCCGGCCGGGGCCTTCCCGTGCAGCGTCTGCTCGTCGAGCGCCCCCTCGCCGGTGACCACCAGGCGCGCGCCGGACAGGTGATCGGCGAATGAGAGCAGGTCCAGCATCAGCTCGATGCCCGGCTGCATGGCGGCGCCGAGGAACCCCAGGGCCGCGAAGCCCAGCCCTCCCGCCGCGCCCGCGCCGGGCTCGTCCCGCTTGACGAAGCCGAACGCCTGCTCGGTCACGTCCGCCCAGCGCGTGAGGCCTTCCTCCAGGCTCGTCACATCCTCCGGAGAGGCGCCTTTCTGCGGCGCGTAGACCGCGGCGGCGCCGCGCGGCCCGAGCAGCGGGTTGTCCACGTCGGTGGCCGCGATCACCTCAGTGCCGGACAGGTCCCGGAGCCCGGATACGTCGATGTGGTCCAGCCGGGCCAGCGCCGCCCCGCCCGGGGGGAGTTCGGCCCCCGACGCGTCAAGCAGCCTGCCGCCCAGCGCGGTGACCAGGCCGGCGCCTCCGTCGGTGCAGGCCACGCCGCCCAGGCCGAGCACGATCCGCTTGGCGCGCAGCCGGACCGCGGCGAGGATGAGCTCGCCGACGCCGCGGCTGGTCGCGGTCAGCGGGGCGAGCGTGCCGCCGGGCAGCCTGGTCAGCCCGCAGGCCTGCGCCGACTCGATGATGGCGGTCCCGTCGAGCTGAGCGAACGAGGCGGTCAGCGGTTGGCCGGTCGGGCCGCGGACCCCGAGCTCGATGCGGCGGTACCCGGCGGCTTCGGCCGCGTCCACGGTGCCGTCGCCGCCGTCGGCCACTGGGACCTGGATCGTCGTGAGCCCCGGGCTGGCCCGGCCAAGCCCGGCGGCCACGTGCGCGGCCACCTGGGCGGCGGTGAGCGTTCCCTTGAACTTGTCCGGGGCGATCACCACGTGGCTCATTGCGTCATGAGATCACGTCCGCGCCGTCTCGTCATGTGATGCGAGTCAGGCCGTCTCCTCCCAGCGGCGCCGCACGGCCGCCAGGCCGTCGTCAGTCAGCGATCCGTACAGCCGGAGCCGGGCCACGCCGCCGTCCGGGAAGAGGTTCAGCCGCACGTGGGTGGCTGGTGCGCTCGTCATGCGGAACCGGTGCGGGGTGTCGGGCAGCAGCCTGACCGGCGGCAGTAGGTCATGCCATGCGCTCTCGTCGTACGGCGACGCGCCGGCGGTGACGTCCAGCGTCTGCAGCGAGGCGTGGTCGGGCTGGTTGCCGCGGAACCAGGAGGTATCGATCTCGGCGAGGTCGATGACACCCTGCCCGGCCAGCCGGATGACCAGCCACTCGTGCCCGGGCCTGCGGCGTCTGCGCGTCTCCCAGCCTTCGTGCATGACCCGCGACAGCCCGGGGGATATGACGTTGCGCGCCGGGGAGTAGTAGTTCTGGTCGTTGCTGGCTACCACGTCCGCACCGTTTTCCAGCGCCGCCAGGTCGGTGGTCAGGCCGCTGAGCATGGCGGGGTCCGGCACCACGTCGCCATGGACGTGCAGCCGGGCGATGCCGCCGTCGGGGAAGATGTTCAGCCGGACATGGGTGAACCTGCGGGCGGAGTGCACCTTGAACGCGTGCCGGGCGCTGCCGGTCAGCAGGCCGCGCGCCACGATCTCCCGCCAGCCGCCGGAGCCGGGGAGCTCCTCGGCTGAGGGATACCCGGCCACCGAGCACCCGTCCGCCGAACAGGCCTGCGGGAAGTTGCCCAGGAAGAACGCGGTGTCGACCACGATGGAGCGCACCACCCCGGGCACGCCGAGCCGGACGATGACCCAGTCGCTGGCCGTGGCGTCCGGCTGTGTCCCGTCGGGCCCGCGGCGCCGCCTGGTCTCCCATCCGTCATAAACCTGGCCCCTGGCGTCGTATTTTTCTGGCACGAAGACCGGCTCGGACGGACTTATCAGGTTCTCCTTGGCGCCGAAGAACTCATCGCTGGCCGCCACGACGGACCCGCGCAGCCGGAGCAAGTCGGGAAGAAGCTCCTCATTCATATAAGGTTCATCCCCGTTTCAGCAGCCGCCCAACTGGTGTTTCACCCTCACCTTCAAGCAGCGATGTACCGCGCAGCCACGTCTGCCTCACGCGTCCATCCAGCGTCCGCCCGGCGTACGGGGTGACCGGGTGCCGGTGATAGAGGCGGGCGGGGTCCACGACGTACGTCTCGTCGGGGTCGAAGGCGACCAGGTTGGCGTCGTACCCGACCGCCAGCCGCCCCTTGGCCGGCAGGCCAGCGAGCGAGGCCGGGGCCGACGCCATCCACCGGGCGATGTCGTCCAGCGTCCGGCGGCGGCGCCGTGCGACGGTCCACACCGCGGACAGGCTGAGCTGGAGCGAGGCGATGCCCCCCCAGGCCGCACCGAAATCCCCCGAACCGAAGGACCTCAGCCCGGGCGGGCAGGGCGAGTGATCCGACACCACGCAGTCGATCACGCCCGTCTCGAGCCCGCGCCACAGCGCCTCCCGGTTGACCGAATCCCTGATCGGCGGGCAGGACTTGAACTCGGTGGCTCCGTCGGGCACGTGCTCGGCCGCGAAATACAGGTAGTGCGGGCAGGTCTCGGCGGTCAGCCGGACACCCGCCGCCTTCGCGGCGGAGATCATGGCCACGCACTCGGCCGCGGACAGGTGCACGATGTGCGCCCGCGCCCCGGTCCCGGCCGCGGCCGCGATCACCTTCTCGATCGCGCGGCGCTCCGCGACCGGCGGCCGGGACGCCACGAACGAGCCGAAATCGCGGCCGGACGCCGGTTTTATCTCCGCCGCGTCTTCGGCGTGCGCGATCAGCAGCGCGTCCATCTCGGCCAGCGTGGCGAGTGCGGTCCGCAGCCCGGCTGCGTCCAGTGGCGGGAACTCGGGTACCCCGGAGTCGAGCAGGAAGCACTTGAATCCGACCACCCCGGCCTCGTGCAGCGGCCGCAGCGAGCCCTGGTTGCCCGGCACCGCACCGCCCCAGAACGCCACGTCGACCCAGCACTTCCCGGCCGCCGCCGCGCGCTTCTCCTCCAGCGCCGCCACCGAGGTGGTGGGCGGCAGCGAATTGAGCGGCATGTCGCAGATCGTGGTGACCCCGCCGGCCGCGGCGGCACGGGTGGCGGTGGCGAACCCTTCCCAGTCGGTCCGGCCGGGCTCGTTGACGTGCACGTGCGTGTCGACCAGGCCGGGCAGCAGCACAAGGTCGCCGAGGTCGACGTCACGCCCCGCTTCCAGCCGCGCGCCGTAGTCCTCGACGGCCGCGATGGCCGGACCGCTGACCGCGACCGCCGCTGCCCTGGTGCCGTCAGGCAGCACCGCCCGCTGGGACCGGACCACCAGGTCATACCTCATGGGGCTATCTTCCCGCTAGCCGCCGGGCCGCTCCAGAGCGGGCTCGCGGGAGCTGAATTGGGCAATTGATAATTTACCGCTGCAACCATTAGTTGCGATCATTCGCGATGCCGTCTGATCAGCGCCGATGAATAGAATAATGGCGATTATTCCGCGGTGTACCTGTCGTCGGAATACCGGAGAATGCTGTCAGCTCGCCTCCGGAAGGGGTTGCCGATGAGTGGCGTACGAGTACTCGTGGGAACGCGCAAGGGCGCGTTCGTGCTGAGTTCGGACGGAAAGCGGGAGAAGTGGGACGTCAGCGGGCCGCACTTCCCCGGCTGGGAGATCTACCACGTCAAGGGGTCGCCAGCCGACCAGGACCGGCTGTACGCATCGCAGTCCAACGGCTGGTTCGGCCAGCTGATCCAGCGGTCAGACGACGGCGGGGTGACCTGGGAGCCGGTCGGCAACGACTTCAGCTACGAGGGCGAGACCGGCACGCACCAGTGGTACGACGGCACGCCGCACCCGTGGGAGTTCGCCCGGGTCTGGCACCTGGAGCCGTCGCCGGACGACCCGGACACGGTCTACGCCGGGGTGGAGGACGCCGGGCTGTTCCGGTCGATCGACGGCGGCACGCACTGGCAGGAACTGCCCGGCCTGCGCGGTCACAAGTCGGGGCCATCCTGGCAGCCAGGAGCCGGCGGGATGTGCCTGCACACGATCATCCTGGACCGGTCTTCGCCGGGGCGGATGTTCGCGGCCATCTCCGCCGCGGGCGCGTTCAGGTCCGATGACGCCGGCCAGACCTGGCGGCCGGTGAACCACGGCCTGCGCTCGGAGGGGATTCCCGATCCGGAGGCCGAGGTCGGGCACTGCGTGCACCGCCTGGCGATGCACCCGTCGCGCCCGTCGGTGCTGTACATGCAGAAGCACTGGGATGTGATGCGCAGCGACGACGCCGGGGAATCCTGGCACGAGGTCAGCGGCGACCTGCCGACCGACTTCGGCTTCCCCATCGACGTGCACGCGCATGAGCCGGAGACCGTCTACGTGGTGCCGATCACCAGCGACTCGCACCACTTCCCGCCAGAAGGCAGGCTACGCGTCTACCGCAGCCGCACCGGCGGGGACGAGTGGGAGCCGCTCACCAGGGGCCTGCCGCAGGAGCACTGCTACGTCAACGTGCTCCGCGACGCGATGGCCGTCGACGCGCTGGATTCCTGCGGGATCTACTTCGGCACCACCGGGGGCCAGGTGTACGCCTCGCCCGACGCGGGGAACAGCTGGGCACCGATCGTCCGCGATCTTCCCGCCGTGCTGTCCGTCGAGGCGCAGACGTTGCCATGACCGGGAGCGCTGACGTGGTCCGGGTAACGCTACCCGCGCACCTGCGGACCCTGGCCCGGGTCCACGGCGAGGTGGAACTCAAGGTCAGCGGCCAGGTCACCCAGGGCGCGGTACTGGACGCGCTGGAGGCCAGGTACCCGATGCTGCGCGGTACCATCCGCGATCAGCGGACCGGGAAACGCCGGGCGTTCATCAGGTTCTTCGCCTGCGAGCAGGACCTGTCGCACGAGCAGCCGGACGCCCCGCTGCCCGCAGCCGTCACGGCCGGCGCCGAACCGTACCTGATCGTGGGCGCGATGGCCGGCGGCTAGATCAGCGCAACTCCGCCAGCTGGCGCAGGGCCCCCCGGACCTCGCGGGCAGCTTCGGCCGGGTCGACGGTGCGCAGCTCGCCGCTCTCCACCACCGGCATGCCGCCGACCAGCAGGAGCTCGAGCGGGGCGGGCGGGCCCAGCACCAGGGCGGCAACCGGGTCGCCGCTCCAGTCGCCGCCGCCGGGCCCGTACCCGATCGCGTCGTGCGCAAGAGTGTCCACTCGCCACAGCGCGATGTCGGCCAGCAGGCCCGGGCGGAGCGCGCCCGTCTCGTCGTCCCGGCCGAGGCAGCGGGCCCCGCCGCGGGTGCCGAGCCACAGCGCCTGCCGCGCGGTCAGCGCGGACGGCCCCTGCCCGTCCCTGACCCGGGCCGCGAGCAGGGCCTGGCGCAGTTCGCCGGCCAGCGAGGTGCCCTCGCTCGAGGCGGCGCCGTCCACGCCCAGGCCCACCGTGGCCCCGGCCCGCAGCAGGTCCCTGACCGGCGCGATGCCCGCGCCGAGCCGCGCGTTGGAGGTGGGGCAGTGCGCCACCGACGTGCCGGTGGCGGCGAACCGCCGCACCGCGGCCTCGTCCAGCTGCACGCAGTGCGCCAGCCAGACGTCCGGGCCGAGCCAGCCGAGGTCCTCGGCGTACTCGGCCGGGGTGCGGCCGAGTGCCTGACGGCAGTACGCGTCCTCCTCACGGGTCTCCGCCAGGTGGGTATGCATCCGCACGCCCAGCCCGCGAGCCAGCTCGGCCGATTCGCGCATGAGCCGGGGGGTGACGGAGAACGGGGAGCACGGCCCCGCCGCCACCCGCACCATGGCGGCCGGAGACGGATCGTGGAACCGGCGCACGGCCTCCTCGGTCGCGGCCAGCGCCGCGTCGGTGTCCTCCACGATCTCGTCGGGCGGCAGGCCGCCCGACGACCGGCCCAGGTCCATCGATCCCCGGCACGGGTGAAAGCGCAAGCCGACACGGGCGGCCGCGGCCACCTCGGCGGCGAGCGCGTCGGCGTCCCCCTCGGAGACGGCAGAGCCCGGGCGATCTCGCGGGAAGATGTAGTGGTGGTCGGTGCTGGTGGTGCATCCGGACAGGGCCAGCCAGGCCAGGCCCGCGGTGGCCGCGGCGTGCACCTGCCTGGCGTCGATCCTGGCCCAGACCGGGTACAGCTCGGTGAGCCAGTCGAAGAGCACGGACTGCTGGGCCCGGCCCTGGGTGAGCCACTGGTACAGATGATGGTGCGTGTTGATCAGGCCGGGGATGGCCAGGCAGCCGGCCCCGTCGACCCGGCGGGCCCCGGCTGGGACGTCCGGGGCCGGGCCCTCGCCCACCGCGGTGATCCGGTCGCCGGTCACCGTGACGTGGCCGCTGCGGTACTCGGCCCCCGCCTGATCGTGCCGCGGGCCGTCCATGGTCGCGATCGCGCAGTTCTCGATCACGACGAGCTCGCGGCTGATCAGCTTCCCCGGTACGTCGAATAGGCGTACGGGCTGAGCAGCAGCGGCACGTGGTAGTGCTCGTCCCGTGCGGTCATCTCGAAGGTGATCGTGACTTCGGGGTAGAACGAAGCCGCACCGCGGGCGGTGAAGTACGCGCCGGTACCGAACGTGATGCGGTAAACGCCGGGATCGAAGTCGGCGGCGCCTGGATGACTCGCCAGCCGGAGCCGTCCGTCGGCATCCGTCTCGCCCTGGCCGGCCTGCGCCCACCCGGCGTGGTCGTCCCCCTCACGGACAGCACAGTCCAGCCGGACCTGCACGCCTACCGCGGGCCGCCCGGTCGTCGCGTCGAGAACGTGCGTGGACAGCGTCATAGGCTCAGCATCTTCGTCATTCGCAGGCGGGTTATCTTCCTCAGCTCGTCTCGTACCACGATCCGCTCGGCTTCCTCGTCGTTATACAGCCGGACCCGCAACTGGTCCAGCATCTCCTGGCCGGAAAGCCCGCTGGCGCAGATCAGGAAGACATGGCCGAAGCGCTGCTCGTAGGCCACGTTGCCGTCCGCGAGCCCCTGCCGGACCTCGTCGCTGGCCGCCGCGGCGCCCGACTGCTCCGCCGCCGACATGCCGCCGCGGACGGCGCGGTCGCCGATGCGGGGATGCTCGCTCATGGCCTCGACGATATCGTTCCAGTTCAGAGCCGCGAATGCGGCGTCGACCGCGGTCATCAGCGCGGCCGGGTCCGGATAAGGGCGCCCGTCGGCGATCGTCTTCGCGAAAGACCCCGACGCGCAGCAGGCCAGGACCGCCTGCTCGGCGTCCCGCGCCGGTGCAGCGTTAAAGGAGCCGAGGGACGCGGACGCCTGCGGGCTCGGGTTCGCCATGCGAGCATCCAATCAGGCCCAGGCCAAGGCCGGGTAGCTGCCCACCCGCTCAATCACCGGTAACCTGACTCACGTTGTTTGTAGCTTTCGCTAAACGGCGGCGGTTTAGGGTGCGCGGGAACGCTTCACCGCAGGAGGTGATTGCGTGCGGGTCAGGGACCTGATCGACGTGCCTGATCTGCGCCTCAGGCTGCTCACGGACGTCGCGGGCATGGACCGCACCATCCGGCACGTATACACCACCGACCTGCCCGACCCCAGCCGTTACCTGACACCCGGGGACCTGGTGCTGACCGGCATCATGTGGTGCCGTGCCCCCGGCGACGCCGACCGGTTCGTGTCGGCCCTGGTCCGGGCGGGAGTCTCCGTGCTCGGCGCGGGCGAGGCCCTGGGCACGGTGCCGGACGAGGTGATCCAGGCGTGCGCGCGGCACGGCCTCCCGCTGCTGGCGGTGCCGGCTGAGACTTCTTTCGCCGCCGTCACCGAGGAGGTGGGACGGCGGCTGAGCGGCGACCGGGCCACCGAGATGACCCGGGTGCTCGGTCGGCGCAGGCTGCTGCTCTCGGCGGTGGCCGAGGGCGCCGGGCTGGACGCGATGTTCCGGCTGATAAGCCGCGAGCTCGGCGCCGAATGCTGGCTGCTGACCGGGCTCGGCCGCGTCGTCGGCGGAACCGGCACGTCCCTGCCCGGGCCGCTCGCGCTCCAGCTGGCGTGCGAGTACCTCAGAGCCGACCGGATGCCCGCCGCCACCGAGGTGAGCGTTCCGGGAGCGGGTGCGGGAAGGTACTCGCTGTTCGGGGTGGGCGGCGAGCCGAGGATCACCAGCTGGTTCCTCGCCTGCGCGGGCCGGGAGCAGGACTGGCCTCACGAGCTGCGGGAATCCGTGGCCGAGCTGGCCGCCGACGTGGCGCTCGAACGGGCCAGGCTGGACGCCGCCCGCACCGGCGACCGCAAGCTGGCCGAGGCTATCGTCACGATGCTCGCGTCCGGGGGCGGCGAGGGCGCCGCGCCAGCCGAGATCGCCTCGCTGATGCGTGCGGCCGGGCTGCCGCCGGACGGCCGCTACCTGGTCGCCGTCATGGGCGCGTCGGCGGCGGCGATGGTGACCGGGCCGAACGCCGGCCGCTGGCGCTGCGACCTGGCCGGGGAACTGGTCCTGCCGGACGGGGAGGGCGCCCTGGTCGCGCCGCTGGGAGACGAGATCGCCGTGCTGGTCCCGGCGGACGCCGTCACCCCGGACGAGGGCGTCCCGGTCGAGCACCAAGTCGCGGCGAGGATCCGTGCGGCCCGGCCTGTCGTGGAATCGGACCGCTCCCGGGTCAGGCTCACGGTGGGGGTCAGCGCGCCGGCCGGGAGCATGACCGCGCTGCCCGGCGCGCTGCACGAGGCCGGCAGCGCGCGGAGGCTGGCCGCGCTGCGGCAGGCCGGGCCGGGCGGCACCGCGGCCGTCTCGGTCGTGACCAGCGACGAGGTCGCCTCGCATGAGCTCCTGCTGGCCACCGTGCCCGCCAGCGTGCTGCGCACGTTCCGCGGGCGCCTGCTAGGCCCGCTGCTGGCCTACGACGACCACCACCGGGCCGAACTGCTGCCCACGCTGCGGGAGTTCCTAGCCTGCTCCGGCTCGTGGAACACGTGCGCGGCCAAGATGTACGTCCACGTCAACACCGTCCGTTACCGGATCAGGCGGATCGAGGAGCTGACCGGACGTGACCTTTCCTGCCTGGACGACCAGGTGGACTTCTTTCTGGCGCTGCGGATTCGCTAGTTTGTCCGGGTGGTGGTGATCAGGGCTGGCTCGCCGGCGGACGCGGCCCAGGTCGCGGCGGTGCAGCGGGAAGGCTGGTTCGGCGCCTACGAGGGCATCATCCCGGGCGAGATCATCGACCGGGTCACCGCTCCCGACGACGGCGCGCGGGTGCGGCAGTCGTTCCGGACCCGGCCCTGGCAGCGCATGATCGTGGCCATCGCGGACGGCGAGGACGCCGGCATCGTCGGCTACGCCTCCTTCGGCCCGGAGACCGACGCGCTGAGCACACCCTGGCCGCATCCGCTGAGCGCGGACGGCGAAGATGGCCGCGTCGCCGAGCTCTACGCGCTGTACGTCCGCCCGGCCTGGTGGTCGACCGGCACCGGACGCGCGCTGATGGAACGGGTCCTGGCCAGGTCGGCCGGTGCCGGGTACTCGTCCGTCACGCTATGGGTGCTGCGAGACAACCGGCGCGCCCGCCGCTTCTACGAGCGGGCCGGGTTCACCCCGGACGGCGCCACCAACGTGCTCACCCGCCTCGGCGATGTCATCGAACTGCGCTACCGCCGGACCCTGGGATCATTAGAGAAGCGGAACGATAGGAGGGATGGGTGTCATGACGGACGCCACGACGGTAGCCGCCACCTACTTCGACGCGTGGCGGGCGCGGGACTTCGCCCGGCTGCGTTCGGTGCTGGCCGACGACGTGGACTTCGCCGGGCCGCTCGCCCGGGTGCGGGGCGGTGACGACTGCCTGCGCGGCCTGCGGGGCATGGCGCAGATCATGACCGGCCTTGAGGTGCGCAAGGTGTTCCACGACGGGCCCGACGTGCTGACCTGGTTCGACCTGGCCACCAGCGTGACCGATACGGTACCGGTGGCGAACTGGATGCACGTCGAGGACGGCAAGATCACCCGCATCCGGGTGGCCTTCGACGCCCGGGGCATCGCGGGCGGGTCGTGACCGGGGCCGTCACCGCGGACCGTTAGGCCTGAATTCCGGTCCAAAGCGGAACGGACCGGCACTGTCGCAGCCGTCCCGTGGCTGAGAACCTGGCAGCATGCCGCTCCGCCTGGTCCAGCTCTTCGCCGGCCTGGTCCTCTACGGGGTCAGTTCCTCGATGCTGTTGCTGGCCGGGCTCGGTGTCGACCCGTGGGATGTGCTGCACCAGGGCCTGGCCCGGCGGATCGGCATCCCCACCGGGACCTGGGCGATCATCGTGGGAGCGCTGGTCTTGCTGCTCTGGATCCCGCTGCGGCAGCGCCCCGGTGTCGGCACGCTGTGCAACGTCGTCGTGGTCGGGGCGGTCATCGACCTGGTCCTGGCCGAGGTCACCCCGCCCCGGACGCTGCCGGTGCAAGCCGTCCTCATGGTGTCCGGCGTGGTGCTGAACGGCGTCGCGACCGGCGTGTACATCGGCGCGGGCCTGGGGCCGGGCCCGCGGGACGGGCTGATGACCGGCTTCGCTGCCCGCGGGCATTCGCTGCGCGTCGTGCGGACCTGCATCGAGGTCACAGTGCTGCTGGTCGGCTGGCTGCTCGGCGGCACCGTCGGCGTCGGCACCGTGGTCTACGCGGCCTGCATCGGGCCGCTCGCCCACATCTTCGTGCCCCTGTTCAGCCCGCCTGCCAGGACGGCCGCCGGGCCTTCGAGAGCGCCACCAGCCCCGGCCGCCGGGCAAGACCGTCCTGATCGTCCGCTAGGAGCGCGACCGCAGCGTGGCAACGCCGTCGCCGGTCAGGTCGTCGTCGGCGGCCTTGCGGCCAGTCATCGCCAGGACCAGCGACAGGATCGGACCCGAAACCTCGGGGCCGGTGCCGTGGCTCCAGTCGGCGTCGGTGGCCCGCAGCGTGAGCCCGTCGATACGGTTCTTCGAGCCGATGAGCAGGTTCGAGCCCTTGTAGAAGTCCGCCACCGTCACGACCGCGTCGGCCGGGTACTTGTGCTTGATGCCGAGGGCCCGGCGGATGTCCTCGCTGTGCACGATCGTCTCGCCCAGCCAGGTCTGGGTCGGGCCAGGCGGGTGCTTCACCGAGGTCACCACCGACTCGAAGTTGGCCAGCGTGTCGGCAGGCGAGGCACCCAGGTTCGCGGCGACACCCTTCTCCTGGACCTTGTCGAAGCTGAACCCGGAGCCGATCATCTTGCCGAGGAACGCGGGCGGCGTCAGCTTGGCGGCCGAGGTCATGTGGGCCAGCACGTCGCGTACCGTCCAGGTGCTGCACAGCGAGGCCGTGGCCCAGTCCTCGGTGCTCAGGTCGCGCAGGTCGGCCGCGAGGGCCCGGCGCTCGGTGTGCACGACTGGCCAGATGTCCATGAGTCCTCCCCTCAGGCAGCCGCTTCGCCGCGCCTGCCTGTCCCGTATCGTTCGGTAGTTGCTAAATTAGTTAAAGGCCGAACAAGCCGCAAGCGTATAGTTTCGCGGGTAGGACACCAGGCGCGGGACAGGTGACGTGCGGGACATCCAGAAGGTGCTGACGGCCCTGACCTCGCCGGTCCGGCGCGAGATCCTGGACCTGATCTGGGACCGTGAGCTGTCAGCCGGAGAGATCGCCGCGGCGTTCCCGGTGACCAAGCCGACCATCTCCCAGCACCTGGCCGTGCTGCGCGAGGCGGGCCTGGCCGACAGCACCGCGGTCGGCACCTCGCGCCGCTACCGGGCCCGGCAGGATGCGCTCCGCGGCCTGCGCGCCGCTCTCGGCAGCGCGGAGCGGTGGACCAACGCCGATCACGACCCGGCGTCCCCAGAGGTCACGGCGGCCGACGTGCGCACCGCGCCGGTCGTGCTGGCCAGCACCGACGTGGACACCAGCCAGGAGGCGACCTTCGCCGCCTTCACCGACCCGGCCATATACTCCCGCTGGCTCGGCGTGCCCGTCACCCTGCAGGACGGGCGGTTCGCCTGCACCATGGAGTGGGGGACCAACGTGCGCGGCCGGTACGAGCTGGTCTGCCCGCCGGAGCTCATCGTGATGCGCTGGGACTTCGAGGACGACAACGTGCCCGTCCCCGGCGGCGAGATGACCGGCTACCTGCGGATCCAGCCGCGGGGGAGCGGCTCGCACGTCGAGGTGCACCAGCTGGTCGACACGCCCGCCCAGGCCAGGTTCATGGAGGGAGCCTGGGCCATGGTCCTCGGCCGCCTCAAGGCCGGCGTGACCCGCGCCGTCAACCCCGCCGAATCCATGCCATCCCGCCCCGCCCGCCCCAATCCGCCCGTCGAGGCCTAGCTTTCATGATCATGAGCAGTTTGGGACAAATAGCGCCCAAAAATGCTCACGATCATGAAATGCGTGTGCCTCAGGCCGGGCGGATCAGCGTGAAGGCGGTCTCGTAGGCGGCCGCGATGTCGTCGAGATCGCCGGGGCTGATCGCGGTGGACAGGTTGATCATGCCCCGCGGGGTGGTGTAGACGCCGTTGAGCAGCAGGGCCAGGTGCAGGTCGGCCAGCTGGCCGGGTTGCCCGAGATGCACGTTCATGATCGAGCCCGCCCGAGTGACCTCGGCCGGGACCCCGGCCGCGGCGGCTCCGCCGGCGATGCGGTCCGCCAGGGCCGCCGCGGCGTCGTTCAGCCGTGCGATCGCGCCGACGTCGAGGTGCCGCAGCGTCATGGTGCCAGCCACGGCGGCGGCCAGGTGGCCGTTGAAGGTCCCGGCGTGCGTGACGTAGCCGGGCGTCAGCGCGGCGACGGTGAGCTCGAGCAGGTCGGCCCGGCCGCCGACGGCGCCGATCGGGAAGCCGCCGCCGATGATCTTGCCGAGCAGCGTCAGGTCTGGCGTCAGCCCGAGGCTGCCCTGCTCGCCGCCCGGACCGTTGCGAAGACCCTGCACTTCGTCCAGGACGAAGAGCACGTCACGGTCGCGGGCCTGGGCGGCGACCGCGGCCAGGAACCCGGGCGTGGCCGGGCGGACCCCGCCGGCGCCGAGGAAGGGTTCGGCGAACACCGCGGCGACGTCGTGATCGGGCCGGCCGAGCAGCGCGGCTATGGCGTCCAGGTCGTTCCACGGCACGCGGACCACGTCCGAGGAGCCGGGCAGGAACAGCGTCGCGCTGCCGTGGTACGCGCCATCGAACATGAGCAGCCGCCGGCGGCCGGTCGCCCGCACGGCGATCCTGGCGGCCAGCAGCGCCGCCTCGGTACCGGAGTTGGTGAACCGCACCCGCTGCACCGAAGGCAGCCGGGCGGCCAGCAGTTCGGCCAGGGCGACCTGGTGGGGATGCGGGCTCGCGAACGCGAATCCCTGCGGCAGCAGGGCGGCCACCGCCTCGGTGACCGGGGCGAAGGCGCTGCCATGCACCATCGCGGTGTAGTTGTTGACCAGGTCCAGGTAGACGTGGCCGTCGACGTCGGCCAGCCGGGCACCGTGCCCCTCGGTGATGATCAGCGGGTACGGCGGGAAGCCGGTGACCGCGCGGGTCTCGCCTCCGGGCAGCACGCGCCGGGCCGCCTCGAACGAGGCGGCCGACCCGGGCGTGCGCTCGCGGTAGGCGCGGGTCAGCCGGTCGCCGGCGCTGAGCGGCTGGCCGACGATATCCGCGGCGGGCCTCACCAGCCGCGTTCGCGCCACTCGCCGAGGTGCGGGCGCTCCGTCCCCAGCGTGGTGTCGTTGCCGTGCCCCGGGTACACCCAGGTGGCGTCCGGTAGCGGGTTGAAAAGGCGCTCGGTCACGTCGGTGAGCAGCGAGGTGAAGTCCGCGGGCGAGTTCGTCTTGCCCATGCCGCCGGGGAACAGCGAGTCCCCGGTGAACACGTGCGGAGACCCGGCCAGCCTGCCGCCCGCGTCGTACAGCACCGCGAGGCTGCCCGGCGTGTGCCCGCGCAGGTGAACCAGGGATACCGTGCAGTCCCCGAAGGTCAGCACCTCGCCGTGCTCGGCGCGGTGCCCGACCTCCACCGGCAGTTCGTCCGCGTCGGCGGGATGCGCGACCACGACAGCGCCGGTGCGCGTCTGCACCTCGGGCAGGGCCTGCCAGTGGTCGAAGTGCCGGTGCGTGGTCACGATCGTGCCCACCGGAGTGTCGCCGATCATCTCGATCAGCCGGTCCGCCTCGTTGGCCGCGTCGATCAGCAGCCCCTGGCCGGTACTGGCGCAGCGCAGCAGGTACGCGTTGTTGTCCATGGGACCCACGGCTATCTTGGTCACGGTCAGGCCGTCGATTTCCCGCGTGTCGTGACGGACCGCCGACACGTACGTCTCCTGAATAGGTCACTTTCAAGACCTTACTACCGAACGGGCCGGGTATTCCGGCTCGCCACCGCCGCGTCGCCTGCCCGGGCTGGAGGCCCCCGTGAAGATACTCGTCCTGGCCAGCAAGCACGTGCGCGAGCTGATGACGTACCGGGAATGCGCCGGCGTCATGCGCGAGGCACTCGCCGGGCTCGCCCACGGCCGGATCCAGCAGCCGCTGCGGACGGTCGTCCGGCCGCGGGAGGCCGCCGGATTCATGGGCCTGATGCCGGCCTACTCGCCCGAGGCGGGCTACGCGCTGAAGGCGCTGGTCATCACGCCGCGCAACCCGGCCGTCGGCAAGGACGCGCACCAGGGCGGCGTGCTGCTGTTCGACGTGCAGACGGGCGAGCCGCTGGCACTGATCAACGCGTCCGCGATCACCGAGGTCAGGACCGCTGCGGTCTCCTCTGTGGCGACCGACCTGCTGGCCAGGCCCGGTGCGGCCGAACTGGCCATCATCGGCACCGGCGTCCAGGGCCGGGCGCATGCGCACGCCATCGCCGCCACCCGGGCGCTGACCGGGATCCGGCTGGCCGGACGCGACCTGGCGCGGACCCGCGAGATCGCCGCCGAGCTGGCCGGCCAGCTCGGCCAGCCGGTCACCGCCTACGGCCACGTGCCCGCCGCGGTCGCCGGGGCGGACATCGTGGTCACCGCGACCAACTCACCGGACCCGGTACTGCGCCGCGGGTGGCTGGCTGCGGGCACGCACGTGAACGCGGTGGGCGCGTGCGTGCCGGGGGACCGGGAGCTCGACACCGCGATCATGGCCGAGGCGGCCGTCTTCGCGGACAGCCGCGAGTCGGTCACGCACGAGGCCGGCGACTTCCTGCTGGCGCAGGGCGAGGGCGTGATCAACCCGGTCCGGGCCGAACTCGGCGAGCTGCTCGCCGGGACCGCTTCCGGGCGCGCCCATGACGACGAGATCACCGTGTTCGAGTCCCTCGGCGTGGCCGCCGAGGACCTGGCCACGGCGAGCTTCCTCTACCAGAAGGCCGCCCGCCTCGGCGTCGGCACCGCCGCCGACTTCTAGCCGCCCGCCGAACCCGCCCCGCCCCGCGCCCCCGCACCGCCGCCGACTTCTAGCCGGGCTCACCTCCCGGGTCGGGCTACCACGTACACCAACTGCATCTGATATCACATCGCGCCACAGTGGTTCACGCCCCACATTCGATGAATGTCACTCTCTAACGGATCTATCCGTTAGAGAGTGACATTCACATGGTTTGGCTGGGACCGGGACATGGGCACGGAGGCTGGCCAGCTTCGCTATCGTGGAGGGTAGACAGGGGGCGGGCATAACAGCGGCTGTTCCGGCGCTCATAGATTGTGCGGCGCTTGTGTTCCCCCGGACGCGGAGTCCCCAAAATGTCAGACCCCCCGGCTACCATCGCCAGGCGATCCGTATATCTACTTCCGAGCCCCTAAGAGAGCAGAGGCGCAGTGGCTGACCGGCTTGTCGTTCGCGGCGCCCGCGAGCACAACCTGAAGGATGTCTCGCTCGACCTGCCGCGGGACGCCATGATCGTCTTCACCGGGCTGTCCGGCTCGGGTAAGTCCAGCCTGGCCTTTGACACCATCTTCGCCGAGGGCCAGAGGCGGTACGTGGAATCGCTGTCCGCCTACGCCCGGCAGTTCCTCGGCCAGATGGACAAGCCCGATGTGGACTTCATCGACGGTCTGTCGCCGGCGGTCTCGATCGACCAGAAGTCGGCCAGCCGGAACCCGCGGTCGACCGTCGGCACGATCACCGAGGTATACGACTACCTGCGGCTGCTGTACGCCAGGATCGGCAAGCCGCACTGCCCGATCTGCGGCCGCCCGATCGCCAGGCAGATGCCGCAGCAGATCGTTGACCGGGTGCTTGAGCTCGAGGAGGGCACCAGGTTCCAGGTGCTCGCCCCGGTGGTGCGCGGCCGCAAGGGCGAGTACGGCGAGTTGCTCAGGGAGCTGCAGGTCAAGGGATACTCCCGGGCCCGGGTCGACGGCGTGATCGTCCGCCTGGACGAGGCGCTGTCCGGTCAGCTCCCGGCGCTGAAGAAATACGAGAAGCACGACATCGAGGTGATCGTCGACCGGCTCGCGGTGAAGGATTCCGCGCGGCGCCGGCTGACCGACTCGGTCGAGACCGCGCTCGGCCTGTCCGGCGGGGTGGTCGTGCTCGACTTCGTCGACCTGCCGGAGAACGATCCGCACCGGGAGCGGATGTTCTCCGAGCACCTCGCCTGCCTGTACGACGACTTGTCCTTCGACGAACTCGAGCCGCGCTCGTTCTCGTTCAACTCGCCGTGGGGTGCCTGTCCCGACTGCACCGGGCTCGGCACCAAACTCGAGGTCGACCCGGAGCTGATCGTCCCAGATGAATCCAGGTCGCTCGCTGACGGCGCGATCGCGCCGTGGAGCGGCGGGCACGTGAGCGACTACTTCGAGCGGCTGATCCAGGCCCTCGGCGAGACGCTCGGGTTCCGGATGGACACGCCGTGGGCGAAACTGCCGGCCAAGGCCAGGCAGGCGCTGCTGCGCGGCTACGACCTGCAGGTACACGTCAGGTACAAGAACCGGTACGGCCGGGAGCGCTCGTACTACACGACGTTCGAGGGCGTGATCCCGTGGGTCGAGCGGCGGCACGCCGAGGCGGAGTCGGATTCCAGCCGGGAGAAGTTCGCCGGCGACATGCGCGAGGTGCCGTGCCCGTCCTGCCACGGCGCCCGGCTCAAGCCGGTGTCGCTGGCCGTCACGGTGGACGGCAGGTCGATCGCCGAACTCTGCGCGCTTCCGGTCGGCGACCTGGCCAAGCTCCTGCTCACCCTGGAGCTGTCCGACCGCGACCGGCAGATCGCGGGGCGGATCATCAAGGAAGTCAACGCGAGGATGGGCTTCCTGCTCGACGTCGGGCTGGACTACCTGACCCTGGACCGGGCCTCGGCCACGCTGGCCGGCGGGGAGGCGCAGCGGATCAGGCTCGCCACCCAGATCGGCTCCGGCCTGGTCGGGGTCCTCTACGTACTGGATGAGCCGTCCATCGGCCTGCATCAGCGGGACAACCACCGGCTGCTCGAGACCCTGCTGCGGCTGCGTGACCTGGGCAACACGCTGATCGTCGTGGAGCACGACGAGGACACGATCCGGGCTGCGGACTGGGTGGTGGACATCGGCCCGCGGGCGGGGGAGCACGGCGGCAACATCGTGGTCTCCGGACGGGTGTCCGACCTGCTGGCCAGTCCCGACTCGCTGACCGGTGCGTACCTGTCCGGGCGGGAGTCGATCCCGGTGCCGGCCAGCCGCCGCCAGCGCAACTCCAAGCGCGAGGTCGCGGTCAAGGGCGCGACCGAGCACAACCTGCGCGGGGTGGACGTGGCGTTCCCGCTCGGCTGCATGGTGGCCGTCACCGGGGTGTCGGGTTCGGGTAAGTCCACGCTGGTCAACGACATCCTGTACAAGGCGCTGGCCCGCGAGCTGAACGGGGCCCGCACGGTTCCCGGCAAGCACACCAGGATCACCGGCACCCAGCAGCTGGACAAGGTGGTCCACGTCGATCAGGGTCCGATCGGGCGCACGCCCCGGTCCAACCCGGCCACCTACACCGGCGTGTTCGACCACATCAGGAAGCTGTTCGCGGCGACCACCGAGGCCAAGATCCGCGGCTACCAGCCGGGCCGGTTTTCCTTCAACGTGAAGGGCGGCCGGTGCGAGGCCTGCTCAGGCGACGGCACGATCAAGATCGAGATGCAGTTCCTGCCCGACGTGTACGTGCCGTGCGAGGTCTGCCATGGCGCCAGGTACAACACCGACACCCTGCAGGTGCACTACAAGGGCAAGACGATCGCCGAGGTCCTCGACATGCCGATCGAGGAGGCGGCCGAGTTCTTCGAGCCGGTGCCGGCCATCCACCGGCACCTGAAGACGCTGGTCGACGTGGGCCTCGGCTACGTCCGGCTGGGCCAGCCCGCGCCTACCCTGTCCGGCGGCGAGGCCCAGCGGGTCAAGCTGGCCTCGGAACTGCAGCGCCGCGCCACCGGCCGGACCATCTACGTCCTCGACGAGCCGACCACCGGCCTGCACTTCGAGGACATCCGCAAGCTGCTCGGGGTGCTCACCCGCCTGGTCGAGACCGGTAACACGGTCATCGTGATCGAGCACAACCTCGACGTCATCAAGACCGCGGACTGGGTGGTCGACCTCGGTCCCGAGGGCGGCGCGGGTGGCGGCGCGATCGTGGCGACCGGCCCGCCGGAGCACATCGCCACCGTCGAGGAGAGCTACACCGGCCAGTTCCTGAAGAAGCTGCTCAACGTCTAGGCCAGGCCTTGTCGCTGGTCATCACGGTGCGGCGGGACAATGGGACGCGTGCAGACCAACGCCGTGCAGATCGACACCGTGCAGATCAACACAGAAGGCGGGGTCGCGCTGGCCGAACTCGACGGGGCCGGCCCGGCGATGCGTTTCCTGCTCGTGCTCACCCACGGTGCGGGCGGCAGCGCCGGGGCGCCCGACCTGCTGGCCGCGGGCGACGCCGGGCGCCAGCTAGGCGGGCTGGTGGCGCGCGTCACCCAGCCGTACCGGGTGCGGGGTGCCCGTGCTCCCGGCTCGCCGGTCCGGCAGGACGCCGCCTGGGCCGAGATCGTGGCCGCGCTGCGGGAACGTGCGCCTGGCGTCCCGCTGGTCCAGGGCGGGCGCAGCAACGGCGCGCGCGTGGCCTGCCGGACCGCTGCCGTCGTGGGCGCCCGCGCGGTGATCGCGCTGGCGTTCCCGTTGTCCCCTCCAGGGCGCTCACCCGCGGTGTCCAGGGCCGGGGAGCTGCGCGCGGCCCGCGAGGGAGGGGCCAAGGTGCTGGTGGTGAACGGAGATCGTGACCCGTTCGGGATTCCAGGTGCTCAGGATGCGGACCGGGTGGTCGTCGTCCCGGGGGAGACGCACGCGCTGAAGGGGCATCGCCCGGCTGTCGTGGCCGCGGTGGCCGAGTGGCTGCCTACCGTGCTGTAAGCGGCACCATGGCCGACATAAAAAAAGGATTAAAGATTTAACGGGAGAGAGTCGTCAGACCCAGGCATCGCGGGTTAGCCGCAAGATGCCGCGTGCGGCGGCTCAGGCCGCTGGGGCCTGCCCGCGTCCGTGGGTCACGCCTACCGGACGGTCGAAGGGAGCGAGGTCGGTAGGCCGGTGCGGTGCGATCGACGCGCCGTCAGGCAGCAGTTCGCCGGTGTCCTCGAAGATCACTACGCCGTTGCAGAGCAAGCTCCAGCCTTGCTCGGGGTGGCTGACGATGGTGTGCGCCGCTTCGCGATCCGGAGCCGAAGGAGCCGGACAGGGCGGCGTGTGTGGGCACATATCAGTGCCTCCTGGCTGTTTCATCGTGCGTTCTCGGTTGTGTTCAGTGTGCCGCAGGTCCGTGACCGCTCACATGGCTCATAGTGATCTTTTTCCAAGTCGCCATCTGTAGCTTTCCGCCAGTTACCTGGTGACACCTTTTGAGTACTACTTGTTACATTCAGTTTTTAAGGTACCGCGTTGAGCAAAAATTGGCCTAGACCAACTGTGCCCCCTCGCGGCGCGTGGCGCAAGCGACACGCTCAACTGTAGCAATCGATTGCTTCCAATTTGCCCCCTCTTGGGCAAGCTGCAGCCTGGTCGCCCCACAAAGGGAGACGTCGACGGCCGCCCGCTGGTTCACCGCGAAAACCTCAGAATTTGATTACGCGCGGATGGCACGCGGAGCGCGGAGTGAGCCCCGGAACCGCCGAAGCGCTGGTGCATGCCAGCGAGGCCGGCCGGGCCGAGGAGCCTGGGCTAAGGAGCCGGATCGAACGAGACGGCCGGGATGTCGTTGAGGCGGTGGGTTTCCCGCAGGGTGAGAAGACGCTCGGCTTGGGCGGTGAGGGCGTGCACCCGCGGCGTGGCCTTCGCCTTACGGCGGTAGATGCGGTCGTCGTAGCCGAGGGGGCCGATCTCGGCGCGCTGTGCGGCATAGGCGGCCCGCATGGCGTCGGTGAGCGCGGCGTCGAGGTCCTCGGCCAGGCGGCGTACCTCCGCATCCGGGGCGTGCCGGGCCTGCGCCTGGCGGAACCGGCCCTCCGCCTCGCGGGCGGCGTCGAGCAGCTCCGCGCGCCGTCCGGCCAGCGCCGCGTCGGCCTTGTACTGCTGCTCCGCCTCGCTACTTGGCTTCGTCCGCCGCATGACCCCAGGTCTCATGACCAGAAAGGGTACGCGCGCGCCCGGCCCGGCCGCACACCGGGGCGAGGGGCCGCTGCCGCCGGCCGTTCATACGGCGTGGATGTCCCAGCCACGTCCAGCTGCATGAATGGGACATCCACATCGTATGCCGCGGTGCTGATGATGCCAGCGGGGCCGGTGGTAAAGCAGCAGACGAACCGACGCCGCACCAGGCCGGTTTAAGCCAGGCTGGCAGCCCAGCTTGCGTGCAGCGCGGCGTACTCGCCGTCGCCGGACATCAGCTCGTCCGGCGGTCCGTCCTCGGTGATCCGCCCGTGGTCCAGGACCAGGACCCGGTCCGCGATGGCGACCGTGGACAGCCGGTGCGCGATGATGACCGCGGTCCGGCCGGCCAGGACGGTACGCAGCGCGGCCTGGACCTGCCGCTCGCTCGGGATGTCGAGCAGCGACGTGGCCTCGTCGAGGACGAGCACGGCCGGGGCGGCCAGGAACGCCCGCGCGAACGAGATCAGCTGCCGCTGCCCGGCCGACAGCCGGCCGCCGCGCTTGCCGACCGGGGTGTCGTAGCCTTCCGGCAGCGCGGCGATGAAGTCATGCGCGCCGATGATCCGGGCCGCCTTCTCCACGTCCGCGGCGGGCGCGTCCGGCCGGCCGAGCCCGATGTTGTCCGCGACCGACCCGTCGAACAGGAAGTTCTCCTGGGTGATCACGATGATCTCGGAGCGGAGAACGGCATCGGGAAGCTGCCGAAGGTCGACCCCGTCCAGGGTGACCCGGCCCGAGCGGGGGTCGTAGAACCGGCCGAGCAGCCGCGCGATCGTCGTCTTGCCCGCCCCGGTGGCGCCGACCATGGCGACGGTCTGCCCGGCCGGTATGTCCAGTTCGAGCCCGGGCAGCACGAGGTTGTCCCGGTAGCCGAAGGTCACCGACTCGAACCGTACCTGCCGTCCGGCCGGCGCCGGGGCCGGGGAAAGAGACAGCCGGGCCCGGGCCGGCGCCGCCCGGGGCGGCAGTGCCCCGGGCACGGCCGGCTCGGGCACCGTGGCGTCCTGCTCGAGCACGCCGGAGATCTTCTCCAGGCCCGAGGCCGCCGACTGGAAGATGTTGTAGAACTGCGACACGTCCTGCAGCGGGTCGAAGAACCGTTGCAGGTAGAGCAGGAAGGTGGCGAGCACGCCGACTTTGACGTCGCCCTCGATCGCGAGCAGCCCGCCGTAGCCGAGCACCACGCCGGTGATGATGTTGCCGACCAGCGAGATCGACGGGCCGTAGATCGCGATGAGCCGGGAGGCGTGCGTGCTCGCGTCGGCGTAGTCCTGGCCCAGGCCGGAGAAGATCTCGGCGTTCCGCTTCTCCCTGCGGAACGCCTGGACCGCCCTGATCCCGCCGAACGTCTCGACGAAATGCACGATGACCAGCGCGATGGTCTCCCTGGTGCGACGGTAGGCGCGGGCGGACTCGCGCCGGAACCAGACCGTCAGCCAGATCAGCGGGATGAAGCCGGCCAGTACCACCAGGCCGAGCTGCCAGTCGAGCAGCAGCATCCCGGTGCCCACGAGCAGCAGCGTCAGCGCCGCCGCGATCAGCGAGTCGAGCCCCTCCTCGAACAGGTCGGAAATCGCCTCGACGTCGGAGGTCTGCCGGGAGATCACGCGCCCGGAGGTGTAGTCCTCGTGGAACGCCACCTCCAGGCTGAGGAAGTGCGCGAACAGGCGGCGGCGCAGCTCGAGCACCACCTGCTGGCCGACCTGGCCGGTCCGGGTGACGAACATGCGGGTGGTGACGGCCTGCACCGCGACCGCGACGGCAAACGCGGCCGCGATGCCGAGCAGCGGCATCGCGTTCCCGCCGTGCAGCAGCGGCGGCAGGCCGCTGTCGATGGCGATGCCGACCAGCCACGGGCCGGCCAGCGCGGCCAGGCTCTCCACCACGATCAGCGAGATCGTCACGATGACCGCGCGCCGGTACGGGCGCAGCAGGTCGCCGAGCAGCCGCCTGCTCCGCTCGCGCAGCAGCGCGGCCAGCCCGGCGCTGACCTCGTTGGCCTTCTCGGCGGCGACCCCCCGCCAGGAGGAGCTGGTGTCCGCGCTCACGCGCTCGCCTCCAGGTCTTCGACGTCCATCAGCGCCGCGTACTCCGGGTTGGACGCCAGCAGCTGCCGGTGGCTGCCGCTGGCCGCGATCACCCCGCCGGACAGCAGCGCCACCGTGTCGGCCAGCGCCACGGTGGACGGCCGGTGCGCCACCACCAGCGCGGTTGAGCCGGCCAGGATCTGGTGCAGCGCCCTGGTCACCCGCTCCTCGGTGTGCACGTCGAGCGCGGACAGCGGATCGTCCAGGATCAGCACGTCCGGCCCGGCCAGGATGGCCCGCGCCAGCGCGATCCGCTGCCGCTGCCCGCCGGACAGGGCCATGCCCTGCTCGCCGATCCTGGTGTCCAGCCCCCACGGCAGGTCGTAGGCGAACCTGGCCTGCGCCGCGGTCAGCGCGGCCTCCACCGCGTCCTCGTCCGCGTCCGGCGCGCCGAACGTCACGTTCTCCCTGACGCTGGCGGAGAACAGCGTCGCGTCCTCGAAGGCGCAGCCGACCGCCTTGCGCAGCCGCTCGAGCGGGATGTCGCGGACGTCCGTGCCGTCCAGCCGGACCGATCCCGAGGTCGCGTCGGCCAGCCGCGGCACGAGCTGCAGCAGGGTCGACTTGCCCGAACCGGTCGCCCCGGTGAGCACCAGCGTCTGGCCGGGCGGCAGGTCGAGCACGACGTCGCGGAGCACCGGCTCGGCCGCCCCCGGGTAGCAGAAGGCGACGTGATCGAACACCAGGTGACCCCGGGTGCCCGCCCCGGACACCGCCCGACGCGGCCCCCGGGCCGGCGCGAGAGCACGCACGCCCGCCCGTTCGGGAGAATTCTCGTCCGTTATCTCCGGCTCGGTGTCGAAGATCTCCAGCACGCGCTGCGCCGCGGTCGCCGCCTCCTGGCCCGACGCGATGATGTAGCCCATGGCCTCGACCGGCCAGACGAGCTCCAGCGCTAGCGTGATGAAGGCCACCAGGCCGCCGAGGGTCAGCGAGTGGGTGCTGACCGCGATCGCGCCGAGGACGATGATCAGGCCGATGACGGCGTTCGGGATCAGGTCGAGCAGGGCCCAGAACGAGCCGAGCAGGCCTGCCTTCTCGACCTGGGTCCGGCAGACCTCCGCGGCCTGGGCGTCATGCCTGGCCGAGGCCTGCCGCCCGCGGCCGAGCGCCTTCAGCACCCGGACTCCGGTGGCCGCCTCCTCGATCAGCGTGGCCAGGTCGCCCTGCTGGTCCTGGACCCGGCGGGACAGCACCCGGTAACGCTTCTCGAACCGGAAGCAGACCGGCAGCACCGGCGTGAACACCACGCCGGTGATCAGGCCGAGCCACCAGTTGAGGTGGATCAGCAGCGCCACCACCGCGACGAACGTCATGATGTTGGTGACCAGGAAGATCAGGCCGAAGCCCGCGAACCTGCGGATGGACGACAGGTCGGTGGTCGCCCGCGACAGGAGCTGACCTGATTGCCACTCGTCGTGGAACGACGCCTGCAACCGCTGCAGGTGGGCGTACAGGTCATCCCTGATCGACTTCTCGATGTTCGCGACCGCGCCGGACTGGATCCAGCGACGGATCATGTTCAGCGCCCCCACCGACGCGCCGAGGGCGACCGCCGCCAGGGACAGCGGGATCAGCAGGCTCTTGTCGCCGTGCGCGATGGCGCCGTCGATCACGACCTTAGTCAGGAGCGGGATGGCGATCTCGGCGGCGACCGCGCCGAGCGCGGCGGCGAACATCACGGTCAGCTGCGTGCGGTAGGGCTTCAGGTAGCCGCGCAGCCGCCACAGCGCCCCGACTGGCCGTACCCTGGCGGAGGCATGCGTGACCAGCGGAGGGGTAACAGAGGGCATTACTGGCGACGCTAACCGGGCGGCCGGAAGGTTGTCACCTCATTTTCTCCGGAGTGCAAGATTTGCTTGCGGCGCGCAACTCTGGCGCGCTGGCTGCTCCAGAGGCTTCGCGAACCGGTTGCCGGGGGCCACGGCGGGGAGGAACCGTGCAGCGCAGCAGTACCAGTCGCCTCAGACGTAGATGAACCAGGTCTCCCGCGCGGGGGTTCACGGGGGCGCGCCAGGGTAGAGTGTCCTGTTCGTGACCTTTGATGTGAACCGCGTCCGCGCGGCCTACCCGGCACTGAGCGACGGATTCGCCTACCTGGACGGCGCCGCGGGCACCCAGGTCCCCGCGACGGTCATCGAGGCGATCGCGGACGCCTACCGATCCGGGATCGGCAACGTCGGGGGAACGTTCCCGGCCAGCGACCGCTCCGGCACCATCGTGGCCGAATGCCGCCAGGCCCTGGCCGACCTGACCGGCGCCAGCCCGGACGGGGTTGTGCTCGGCCCGAACATGACCACGCTCACCTACCGGCTGGCCGAGACGCTGTCCCGCCGCTGGGAACCGGGAGATGAGGTCGTCGTGTCCCGGCTCGACCACGACGCGAACATCAGGCCCTGGGTGCAGGCCGCCGCCCGGCGCGGCGCCACGGTCCGATGGGCCGAGGTCGACCTCGCGACCACCGAACTGCCCGCCGCGCAGTACGGCGAGCTGCTGTCCGAACGCACCCGGCTGGTCGCGGTCACCGCGGCCAGCAACGTGGTGGGCACCCGGCCCGACCTGGCGGCCATCGCCGCGGCCGCGCACGCGGCCGGCGCGCTGGTCTACGTCGACGGCGTGCACGCCACCCCGCACATCCCGGTGGACGTCGTCGCGTTCGGCGCCGACTTTTACGCCACCAGCGCCTACAAGTGGTCCGGCCCGCACATCGGCACCGTAGTCGCCGATCCGGCCCTGCTCGACAGCCTGCATCCGGACAAGCTCGCGCCCGCCCCGGCGGGCGTGCCCGGCCGGTTCGAGCGCGGCACCGCCGCCTTCGCCGACCTGGCCGGGGTCGCCGCCGCCGTGGAGCACCTCGCCTCGCTCGCCCCCAGCCCGGGTACCAGCTCCGGCGACAGCAGGCGGCAGCGGGTGCTGGCCTCGATGGCGGCCGTGGAGGAGTACGAGACGCGCCTGTTCGCCCGGCTGCTCGACGGCCTGGACGCGATGGAGCACGTGACGTCGTACGGCCGGGCCGCCCGGCGGGCGCCGACCGCCTTCTTCACCGTGGCCGGCCAGACGCCCAGGCAGGTCGCCGAGCACCTGGCCGCGCGCCAGGTCAACGTCTGGAACGGTGACAACTACGCCTGGGAGCTGGCCGGCGCGCTCGGGCTGCGCGACTCGGGCGGTGCCGTCCGGGCCGGCCTGGTGCACTACAGCGACCAGGCTGACGTCGACCGCCTGCTGGCCGCGGTCGCGGAGCTGGCCTGACGGCGTACCCTGAAGATAGGCCCTCTGGTAAGGACGGCCCAGGAAGGACGCCCCAGAAAGGACGGCAGGACGATGACGGTGATCGGCAGCCTGCCGGCCGTGCTGCTGCGCGATCTCATCCCCTCACTCCAGCTCGCGGTCAGCCCCTCCGGCCTGACCGCGCTGGCTCTCGGGGGCGCAGCCGTCCTGGCCGGGGCCGTGTTCGCCGTGGCCGTGCTGGCCCTGGTCACGTCGGTGGCCAGCCTCTCCCGGACGACTGCCGCGCTCCCGATGATCCGCCGCGCCTCGGCGCTGCGGGAGAAGTCCTGGCGCGCGGCGTTCCTGCGCCAGCGTGATCCCGACGCGGCGGGCCGGTCCAGGCCCAGAGCGCCATCGGCCGCCCCGGCGGCCGCCCTTCCCTGCTGACAGCGCAGGCAGCCGAGCCTCACTGAACCGCGGACCTCGCGGCCGCCTCCAGCCCCTCATCCGTCGTAGCTGGAAGGCCGTTTCCTCATGCCGAATTTCCTTGGCGTCCCGGTGGACGCCGCGTACCACCTTGTCTCCGGGCTGACCGGTATCCTCACGCCCGTGCTCGGCGGCTTGGCCGCCGTCGCCGCGATCGTCGTGTTCACGATGGCGGTCCGGCTCCTGCTCATGCCGCTCAGCCTGCGCGCCCTGCGTGGGCAGGCCGTTCAGGCCCGGCTGGCCCCGCAACTGGTGGCGCTGCGCCAGCGGTACGGCAAGCAGCCGGAGCGGCTGCAGCGCGAGATGGCCGCACTGTACAAGCGCGAGGGCACCAGCGTGTTCGCCGGCTTCGTCCCGCTGCTGCTGCAGTGGCCGTTCCTGTCGGTCATGTACCTGCTGTTCCGGTCGTCGACGGTCGGCGGGACGGCGAATACGCTGCTCACCCATGACCTGCTCGGCGTGCCGCTTGGCGAGCACTGGCTGAGCGGGGCCGGCGCGGCCAGCGCGCAGGGCGCCATCTTCCTCGGCGTGTTCGCGCTGCTGGCGGGCTTGTGCTGGCTGTCCGCCCGGTTCGGCCGGCTGATGACGGCCCGGTCCGCCGGCGCTCAGCCGCCCCTGGCGGGGGCCCAGCCTGCCCTGGCGGGGGCCGGCCGCGCCGGGCTGCTGGTCAGGGTGCTGCCGTACCTGACCGTGGTCATCGCAGCGTTCGCGCCGCTCGCGGCGGGAATCTACCTGCTCACCACGCTGGGCTGGTCCCTGGCCGAGCGGATGTACTTCTGGCGGTCAACCGCCGCCGCGGCGGACTCAGGCCGTCGGCCGGCCCCGCCGGGCGGGGAAGCCCGGGCCCGACGCCGGGTGCAGAAGGCCTGATCAGATCGGGATGCTGGCGAAAGGCTGGGCCGCTCTCAGCACCGACCGCGGTTCCCGCGGGCGGAGGTTCCCTCCGGAGCGGCCCAGCTGTCCCAGTCTGGCCTATGACGCCGCCGGCCGCGCCCCCGGGCTGGCGATCAGCGTGCGCAGCAGCCGGACTGGCGGCGACCCGTGGGCCAGCATGCGGTCGTGCAGGTGCTGATCGGTCAGCCCGGGGTCGGCCGCCCTGAGGTCGGCCGCCAGGTCGGAGATCTCGCAGTACCCGACGTAGTACGTGGACAGCTGGGCCGACGTGAGCTGGGCCCGCCGCCACTTGCCCGCCGCCTCGCCCTCCTCCTGGAAGCCGCGGCCGGTCATCAGCGCCATGGCCTCGGCCTCGGTCATGCCGTGAGCGTGGATCCTGGCGTCAAGGATCGCGTTGATGACCGTGCGCAGCTGCATCTTGAGCTGCTGCATCCGCACCCCGCGCGGATCGCCCTCGCCCGGGTACTCCTGCTCGGCCATGATCCGTTCGGTGTAGACCGCCCAGCCCTCGGTGAACGAGCCGGACCGCAGGGCCGCCCGGATCGCGGTGTCCGAGCCGGTGAACCGGCGCGAGTGCTGAAGCTGCAGGTAGTGGCCGGGCATGGCCTCGTGCACCATCAGGTTGTGCACCATGTGCCGGTTGTACTCGCGGTAGAACGAGGCGATCCGCTCCGGCGTCCAGTCGGCCGGCGCGGGCGAGACCGCGATGAACGTGGGCAGCGGGACCGGCTCGAGCGGGCCGGGGGAGTCGCAGTAGGCCACGGCGACCCCGCGGTCGATTTCCGGCATCGGGATCAGCTCGATCGGGTCGTCGTAGACAGTGATCAGGCGGCGGCCGGTCACGAAGGCGGTCTGCGCGGCCAGGGCGTCCCGGCAGAACTCCAGGATCGTGGTGTCGTCCGGCACGTCCGCGGCCAGCCGGCCGAGCACCTGCCGGACCACGGCGGGTCCGGTCCCGCCGGCGGTCTGCCCGGTGATGTGCGCCGCCAGCTCCGCGATCTGCTCGCTTACCCGGTCCAGATCGGCCTCGGCCCGGGCCAGGATGGCGTCCGCGTCGGCCGCCGCGCTGAGCGTGAGCGACAGCTTGCGGGCAAACCGATCCGGCCCGATCCTCGGATCGGCGAAGTCGCCATGGTCGTCGGCCAGGCGCGCCGACAGCCAGGCCCGGTGCTCGGTGAGCGCCTCCAGCGCGGCCGGGCGGACCTGCCCGAGCCGGGCGGCGCACCGCGGCGTGGCCCCTTCTTCCTCGAGCGCGGCGTCTATCTGGTCGCCGACCAGCGTGATCGTGCCGCCGAACTGCCCGATCGCGGTCTCCAGGTGGACCCGGGGCATCCGGCCGAGCTGCCGCCGGGCCCCGGCCAGGGCCGCGGGAACCTCCGCCAGCCTGGCGGCCACCGAAGCCAGCCGTTCGGGCAGCGGGGCGAAGTCCCTGGCCAGCAGCTGGTAGATGGCCTGGCCCGGGTTGGCGAGCAGCGGATTCCAGGTGTGCTCGCGCAGCTCGTCGATCTCGAACGAGCGCCGGGCCACGCTGTCCGCCATCACCGCGGCGTCCACCCCGTGCTCGGCCGACAGAGTGCCGCGGTCAACCGCGGCGAGCCGGGCGGCCCAGCCGTCCAGCGCGCGGCGTTCGGCCTCAAGCGCCTGCGCCGACGGGTCGGGCAGCCGCGCGTCGAACCGGTGATCGCCCAGGTCGGTGGCGGTATCCGGGTGCCGTTCGGCTCGGTCGTCCAGGTATTCCCGCGCCAGCCGGGCGAAGTCGGCGTCCGTGCTCATCGCGCCTCCGTCTTCTGCGGCCGTACTCTCTGGCCGCCCACCGTAGCGAGGATTATCCCGAACGGGCCTGGCATCACGCCCCCGTGACGTCAGGAGCCGTGCACCGTGACGGTGGCGGAAGGGTAGCCCGATGCGCCGTTCGGCGGCGGCTGGGCTTGAACCGCGGTCTGGGTGTAGCCGGTCTTGTCGGTGGCGCGAGCCTCGAGCAGGTGATCGCCCGGGGTGGCCTGCCATTCCCACACCCACTGCCGCCAGGTGTCGATGTCGGGGACCGCGGCCAGCCGTGCCTCGTGCCACGGGCCGCGGTCGACCCGGACCTCCACGGCGGCGATGCCCTTGTGCTGCGCCCACGCCACCCCGGCCACCGGCGTCGGCCCCGGGCGGAGCGTCGCGCCGGCCGCGGGCACGTCGATCCTGGACTCCGTTCTTGATCGGCGCCTGCTGTGACCAGCCGCGAACGACCCAGTAGGCCGAGGCGGCCGCGAACGTGGTGACCTCGATGTCGGTGACCCACTTGGTCGCGGACACGTAGCCGTACAGGCCGGGGGTCACCATCCGGGCCGGGAAGCCGTGCTCGACGGGCAGCGCCGTGCCGTTCATCGCCACGGCGAGCAGCGCGTCCCGGCCATCCAGCACGACCTCCATCGGGGTACCCGAGGTGAACCCGTCGACCGAGGTGCACAGCAGCTGGCTGGCACCCGCCCGCGGGCGAGCCTGCCTGATCAGGCCGGCCAGGCTGGCGCCGAGCCACGTCGCGTTGCCCACGTACGGGCCGCCGACTGGGTTGGACACGCAGGTGAGCGTGACGTAGTCCTCGATGAGCGGCTGCTTGAGCAGCTCGGCGAAGGTCATGGTCACCTCCCGCTGCACCATCCCGTGGATCCGCAGCTGCCAGGTCGACGGGTCCACCTGGGGCAGCAGCAGGGCGGTATCGACGCGGTAGAAGCTGTCGTTCGGGGTGATGAACGAGCTGAGGCCCGGAATGTGCAGGTCGCTGCCTGCCGGGAGCGGTGGCGCGGCCACCGCTGGCCGGGGGAACCGCAGCGCGGCCCGCGCCATGGTGACGTTGCGCCTGGTCGCCAGTTCGCGCCCGGCCACCGTCCCGGCCACCGCCGCGGCCGCGGCTATCCCGCTGCTGACCAGGAACCGCCGCCGCGCAGGCCCGCTCGGCGGCCCCGGATCGTCCGGATTGGGAAGGTAGGTGAAGAAGTGCCCAGATGGGGATGGGGATGACTCGGGACGAGAGTCGGACGTGTCCGCCGTGACCGGGGGAGCCGGCAGGTCCGGCGGGGTCAGGTTCTCCGGCGGGGTCAGGTTCTCCGGCGGGGTCAGGTTCTCCGGCGGGGTCAGGTTCTCCGGCGGGGTCTGGTTCTCCGGCGGGGTCTGGTTCTCCGGCGGGGTCTGGTTCTCCGGCGGGGTCTGGTTCTCCGGCGCGGGCGGGATGCCCGGGCGGCCCGGTGCTGCGGAGCCGCTCCGGCCGGCGACGCCGGGCGCCCGGGTCCGGGACCGGGGCGCGCCCAACTGGGCCGCCGCGCGGGTCAGCCTGGTCAGCGCGAACGCCCCGGCGGCCGCGCCGGCCAGGGTGGGCACGATGTACTCTGCCGTGGAGTCGGGCCTGGTCAGGGCGGCCACTAGGCCGATGAAGGCGAAGAGCGCGAGGCCCCACATGCCGATCGCGAGCCGGCGTACGGCCAGGATCCCGACAAGGGCCGCGTACAGCGCGAGCACGACCAGGATGCCGCCGAGCAGCACGGTCTTGTCCGCCGTTCCGAACGCTGAGATGGCGAAGTCCTTGACCTGCGGTGGCGTGCGGTCGATGGCGGCCTGGCCGACCGCGACCACCGGCGAGGCCTGCGGGACGGTGAGACCAGCGGCGAGCTGTGCCGCGCCGATGGCGACCGCCGCCGCGAGCATGCCTGCCACGGCCCCGGCGAGGGCATGCGGAGCCTTGGGCTGATCGTCGGCGCGGGCGGAGGCTGATGTCATGGCGGAATTTCGCGGGTAGTCGCCCCTCCAAGCTACCCGCCCGTCGGCGTTTCGTTAGCGCCGCGAAGGTTGCGCTCTTATTACTGCTCGTCCTCGAAGGTCCAGCGTGTGGGGGATCCCGCGAAATCCCCGGCCCGCATGCTGAACACCCGCCGGGGCCGGACCCCGATGGTGGCGTTCTTGGCCGGATCGAGGAAGTCGACCCGGTAGTCCGTGCGGTACTTGGCGTTCATCAGGTCAACCACCCGGCGCAGTACCGGCAGTTCGGTGGATATATGCGCGGTGCCCTCGATGATCACGGGATCCGAGGCGTCCTCGGTGGTGACGCAGCACCGCGGGTCGGTGGTCACGTTGCGGACCTTCCGGGAGCCGGTGCTGCTGGTGAACCAGAACGTGCTGTCGTCCCACATGCCCCACACCGGCATGACGTGCGGCCGCCCGTCCGGCCAGACCGTCACGACCCAGTAGTTCCGCGCGGCGGTCAGCCGTTCGGCCGCCCACGACCAGTGCAGGAGTCCACTGCCTTCGGTCGGTCCGGCGATGCCGTATCCCGGCATATAGGGCCGGCCGACGTGAGGGATCTCCATGGCGCCAGGTCTACCACGCGACACAGTCCTCCGGGGGGACTAACGTTGGGACCCGTGAAGGCATCACCGCAGATCCAGCTCCGCCTGCTCGAACTGGCCGACCTGGACGCCGAGCTCGGCCGCCTCGACCACCGCAGGCGCGGCCTGCCCGAAGCCGCCGAGCTCGGCCGTCTGGAGACCAGGGCGGGCGAGCTCAAGGATGCCCTGGTCGCGACCGAGACCGACCTCGGCGACCTGAGCCGGGAGCAGAGCCGGGCCGAACGCGACGTGGATCAGGTCCGGACCAGGATCGAGAGGGACCGGGCCCGGCTGGACGCGGGTCAGGTTTCCGCCGCGCGCGAGCTCGCGAGCCTGCAGTCGGAGATCGAGAACCTGCACCGCAGGCAGGGCGACCTGGAGGAGGTCGTGCTCGAGCTGATGGAACGCCGGGAGACGCTCGAAAGCCAGCGGGATGAGCTGATCACCGAACGGGATAGCCTCGGCGGCGAGACGGCCGAGGTGGCGGCGCGCCGGGACGCGGCCTTCGCCGAGATCGACGAACAGGCGGCCAAGGCGTCCGACCAGCGCGCCAGCGTCGCCGCCGACGTGCCCGCCGACCTGCTCGCCCTCTACGACCAGATCCGCAAGACCAAGGGCGTCGGCGCGGCCGTGCTGCGGGCCGGCCGGTGCGAGGGATGCCACCTGAGCCTTAACGCGGCCGACCTCAACGTCATCCGGGCGGCGGCGCCCGACGAGGTAGTCCGGTGCGAGGAGTGCAGGCGGATCCTGGTCCGTACCCCGGAGTCTGGCCTCTAGGTGCCACCCCGCACCGCCTGGATCTCCGCCCAGGGCGAGCCCACGGTTACCCTGCTGCTCAGGCACGGGCAGACACCCATGTCGGTGCAGAAGCGGTACTCGGGCCGGACCGATGCCCCGCTCACCGACACCGGGATCCGGCAGGCCGTCGCCGCCGCCAAGCGGCTGGCGTCGGCCGGCATCGACGCGATCGTGACCTCGCCGCTGCAGCGCGCCGTGCGGACGGCCGAGGAGGTCGCCGCGGCCAGCGGTATCCCGGTGCTGACCGACGACGGCTTCAGGGAAACCGACTTCGGCGCCTGGGAGGGCCTGACCTTCGCCGAGGTGCGGGAGCGCTGGCCGTCCGAGCTGACCACGTGGCTGGCCGACCCTTTGGTCGCGCCGCCTGACGGCGAGAGCTTCGCCGACGTCAGCGGGCGGGTCACCGCCGCCCTGCACCGCGTGCTGGCCGCCCGGGCCCGCCAGACCGTCCTCATCGTCAGCCACGTGACCCCCATCAAAACGCTGGTCGCCGCGGCCCTGCTCGCCCCGCCGCCCGCGCTCTACCGGATGCACCTGGACGTGGCCGCCCTGTGCGAGATCGACTGGTACGCCGACGGCCCGGCCGTATTGAGGTCGTTCAACGACACCGCGCACCTGCAGCCCGGCTACTGATCTCACGCCGCCTTCCGGGGGCCTGCCTTCCGGGGGCCTGCCTTCCGGGGCCTGCCTTCCGGGGGCCTGCCTTCCGGGGGCCTGCCTTCCGGGGCCTGCCTTCCGGGGGCCTGCCTCCGGGCCTGCCTTCCGGGGGTCCGCCTCCGGAGCTGGGCGTTCGCGGAGTGATCGCTGTGGCTGCGGTGGCTCGTGATCCGGCCCAAGGGCCGTTGCCCCGGCCGTTTATACGGCGTGAATGTCCCAGCCATGTTGTTCCAGCTGCATGAATGGGACATTCACATCGTATTCCGCGGTGCGGGTGGTGCCGGCGCGGCGGGTGGTGCAGCAGCGGACGATCCGCCGCGCCAGACCGGTAACTCTGCCTTCGACGATCTCTATGCTGCCTTGCGCGGCGAATGCAGTGCGACGTGGCACGGCGGGTTAATGGGCGTCAAATTCCGGACGAATGATTTGCCGCGGACCCCGGATATCGGTGCTGGCCGCGGTCGTTCTCATAAACTCCCCCGCCGGTGATCTGGGACGTGCACGAGGACACGGCCGCCGCGCTCGGCACCAAGCCCTGGCTGCCGCGCCCGCTCCGGCCGCCGGCGGCCGTGGCGGTGCACACCGCGGAGCGGATGGCCGAGCGGTACGTGCACCTGATCCTGGCCGAGCACGGGTACGTCAACCGGTTCGCCCGGCCGCACCCGGTGGTGCCGAGCACCACCTACGTGCCGGACGTCCCGGCCCCGCCGGACGACGGCCGGCGGGTGGTCTACGTCGGGCACTTGTCCCCGGACCGGGGGGCTCGTACACGCTGAGCCGGGCCGAGGGCTTCTACCTGTGGGGCCGGGGGTCCTCGTTCGCCGAATGCTCCGTGATCAGCCCGCCAGCCAGCGAGCTGAGGATCTGCCCGTCCGGCGTGCTGTCCAGCCGGACGCCGCCCTGTGACTATGTCTGGCACGCGCCGCAGGTACGCCACATGGCCGGCGGCGGCCCGGTGACCGCCGCCAACGACGCGCTGCTCCGCCACTTCGCCATCCGCGCGATCGAGGCGCAGCCGTTCGGCTACCTGCATGCGGTGCTGGGCGGGCTGGCGCTCTCGGTGGAGTGGCCGCGACATCCCTACCCGGACCCTGGCACCGTGTACTTCTACTACTTCCACCTGACGCCGTACGCCATCCCGGCGTGCTGCGGATCAGGCCGCGCCCGGGCCGCTGGCCCGTGCTGGCTAGGCTCCCGCACGGGGGTCCACCCCCCCGTACCCCCCGGTCGCCCCGGGCGGGGAGCATGCTGCCCTGGGCGACCGCGGTCGTGCTGCTGGTCTTCCCGATCGCGGTGGCCGACTTCGACTACCGGTACCTCCTCCCCGTCCTTCCGTTCGCCTGCCTGGCCGCCGGCCTGGCGTTCGCCCCCGCGCCGCCCGTTCGGTTTCCGGATCCTGGAGAATGGGGCCGTGGCGGATGACCTCGTGCTGAGCCTGGGGGAGGCGCGCCGGCTGGCCGTCCGGAGCCAGCACCTGGCCGGGCCTCCGCCGGCCGCGGGCATCGACGGGATGCGGAGGGTACTGCGCGGGCTGCGGGTCCTCCAGCTCGATCCGGTCAACGTGGCGGCGCGCAGCCATCTGCTGGTGCTGTGGAGCAGGCTCGGCGGATTCGACCGGGCCGACCTGGACACGCTGCTGTGGCGGGAGCGCTGGCTGTTCGAGTACTGGGCGCACGCCGCCTCGATCGTGCTGACCGAGGACTACCCGATCCACCGCGTCATGATGCAGGAGTACCGCAGCGTCGAGAATCAGCGGCTGCGGGACTGGCTGGCGGCGAACGAGGACTTCCGCCGGTACGTGCTGGACCGGCTGCGGGCCGCCGGGCCGCTGCCCTGTGACGCCATCGAGGACCGTGCCAGCATGAGCTGGACCTCGACCGGCTGGACCGACGGCCGGAACGTGGACCGGATGCTGGACATCCTGTGGAAGCAGGGCGTCGTCACGGTCGCGGGCCGGGACGGGCTGCGCCGCCTGTGGGGGCTGGCCGACTTCCCCGCGACCACGGAGTTGCCGCGGGAGGAAGTAGTGGCCCTCGCGGCCGGCTACGCGCTGCGCGCCCTGGGCGTCGCGCGGGCGCGGGACGTCGAACGGCACTTCACCATCGGCCGGTACCCGGGTCTCGACCTAGAGCGCGGGGCCTCTTCATGGGCCCGGCCGGCCAGAGTCAAGGGCGGCAACGAGCAGTGGTGGGTGCATCGGGACGCGCTCAGCCTGCTCGACGAGGACTGGCGGCCGCGGACCACGCTGCTCTCGCCGTTCGACAACCTGATCTGCGACCGGGACCGGACCGAACGGCTCTGGGGTTTCGCCTACCGCAACGAAATGTACGTGCCGAAGCAGAAGCGGCGCTTCGGCTGCTACGTGATGCCGGTGCTGGCGGGGGAGCGGCTGATCGGCCGGATAGTGCCCCGGACGGACCGGAGGCGGGGCGAGCTGGTCGTCGAGGGCGTGTTCGCTGAGGAAGGTTCGGCCGGGCGGATGGCGGATCCCTCGGTGGCGGCGGCGATCGAGTCGCTGGCGTCGTTCGTCGGCTCCGCTTCGGTCCGCTACACCGGACTGGCCGCGTCGGCGTATCCTGAGCACGGGTGAGTCGGCCGGGCGGTCGCGCCGGGTGCAAGCCCGGTGAGGAAGGTCCGGGCTCCACAGGGCAGGGTGGTCGGTAACGCCGACCCGGGGTGACCCGCGGGACAGTGCCACAGAAAACAGACCGCCCCGGCGCCAGCGCCGAGGCAAGGGTGAAACGGTGGTGTAAGAGACCACCAGCGCCGCAGGTGACTGCGGCGGCTCGGTAAACCCCACCCGGAGCAAGGTCAAGAGGGGAGCCAGCGGCTCCCTGCGCGAGCGATCGAGGGCGGCCCGCCCGATGCTCGCGGGTAGACCGCACGAGGCTGCCGGCGACGGCAGTCCCAGATGGATGACCGCCGCCCCGCGCATGCGGGCGCACAGAACCCGGCCTACAGGCCGGCTCACCCCTTCCGCTGACCTCGCTGGACAGCAGGACTTGCGACCGTTACTGGACTCGGACACGTGCCGGCAGATATAGCAGTAGGGAGCGTTGCAGTCCGGGATGTGGGGTTCCGGGCAACGAGGGGGAGCCGGCGGCGTGAAAGACGTGAACCCGTTGATCTGCATCCGGGGCTCAGCGTCCCCCGGGCACAGCTACCCGATGACTCCTCTGTACGTGAGGAACACGGGGGATTCCCCGATGCAGGTCACCTACTCGGCCAATCCGGGGTATGCCATGTCGTGGCTCAAGGCCTCCCCGGTCGAGATCATGCCCGGGGAAGCTGCGAGCATCCCGCTGACCCTGGTGGTCCCGCCGAACGCACGTCCCGGGGAAGACTACGCAATCCTGACGGCCGGGGGAGCCCACTTCGACGTCAGGTTCAGCGTCGGGGTCCCCCCTCCTCGCAAGTGCCTCGCAGCAGGATATAAACCCGACCCGGGAACCAGCGCCCTTGTGTTCTTGTGGCTGATCGTTCCCGTGGTGATCATCGTGATGGTCTTCTGGCTACGGAGCAGGGCGAATGGCGTGCGGCTTGGATTTGCGGCTGACCCTAGACGTTACCGTCCTGACCTGGCCGGAGCCCTGCACAGCATGGGCTTGCATTTGTCTCAGCTGAACCAGTGGGGAGATGCCCGGCCGGTTTACCAGGAGGCGGTGGGTATCTACCGCGGGCTGGCCGGCGTAGATCCTGACAGCTATCGCCCTGACCTCGCCCGGTCGCTGTACAACTTGGGTGCCACGTTGTCCAGGCTGAAGCGGTGGGCGGATGCCCGGCCGGTCGACGAGGAGGCGGTGGGCATCTACCGCGAGCTAGCGGCGGCAGACCTGCGACGTTACCGTCCTGACCTGGCCGGAGCCCTGCACAACCTGGGCGTCGATTTGTCTCAGCTGAACCAGTGGGGAGATGCCCGGCCGGTTTACCAGGAAGCGGTGGACATCTACCGCGAGCTTGCCGCCGCACAGCCTGACTGCTACCGCCCTGACCTCGCCCGGTCGCTGTACAACTTGGGTGTCACGTTGTCCAGGCTGAAGCGGTGGGCGGATGCCCGGCCGGTTTACCAGGAGGCGGTGGGCATCTACCGCGGGCTCGCCGGCGCAAAGCCTGACTGCTATCGCTGTGACCTCGCCCGGTCGCTGTACAACTTGGGTGCCACGTTGTCCAGGCTGAAGCGGTGGGCGGATGCCCGGCCGGTCGACGAGGAGGCGGTGGGCATCTACCGAGACCTGGCCGCGGCAGACCTGCGACGTTACCGTCCTGACCTGGCCGGAGCCCTGCACAGCATGGGCTTGCATGTGTCTCAGCTGAACCAGTGGGGAGATGCCCGGCCGGTTTACCAGGAAGCGGTGGACATCTACCGCGAGCTTGCCGCCGCAGATCCTGACTGCTACCGCCCTGACCTCGCCCGGTCGCTGTACAACTTGGGTGTCACGTTGTCCAGGCTTGAGCGGTGGGCGGATGAGCGGCCGGTCGACGAGGAGGCGGTGGGTATCTACCGTGAGCTGGCCGCCGCAGATCCTGACTGCTATCGCTGTGACCTCGCCCGGTCGCTGTACAACTTGGGTGCCACGTTGTCCAAGCTGAAGCGGTGGGCGGATGCGCGGCCGGTCGACAAGGAGGCGGTGGGCATCTACCGACAGCTTGCCGCCGCAAATCCTGAGCGCCACCGTTCCGACCTCGCCGAAACGCTGTATTACCTGGGCGTTGATCTGTTTGAGCTGAACCAGTGGGGAGATGCCCGGCTGGTTTACCAGGAGACGGTGGCCGTCTACCGTCAGCTCGCGACGGCAGACCCGCGACGTTACACGCCCAGGTTGGCCAGAACCTTGGACAACCTGGGCGTCACATTGTCCAGGCTGGAGCGGTGGCCGGATGCCCTGCTGGTTTACCAGGAGACGGTGAGCGTCTACCGCCGGCTTGAAGGGGAAGACACGCGATGTTACCGGCCCGATTTGGCCAGAACCTTGCGCAACCTGGGCGACACATTGGCCAAGCTCGGCCGGTCGGCCGATGCTGGCGTTGTCCTTGATGAAGCCTCAAAACTTGGTTCAGCGAGTTGATTTACGGTCAACGGCTAACGCCCTATCGCTGCGATCATCCAGCAGCTGGCGGGCGAGATCGGTGATCGAGTTGCCGGTCAGGTCCCAGTCACCGCAGGCCGTCAGGTCCCTGGCCTGATGGGGGCCGTATTCAGCAGGACGGGCGATGAACGCGGTCGCGAGTCCCGCGCTCCTAGCTCCCTCCAAGTCACTGTTGTGCGCCGCGACCAGCATGACTTCGCCCGGATCGAGGCCGAGCAGGGCGGCGGGTTTTCGGTAGGCATCCGGGCTCGGCTTGTAAGCGCGGCTGATGTCCGAGCCGAGGATCACATCCCACGGGAGCCCGGCTGCTCTGGCCATGTCCACCAGGAGCGCGGTATTGCCATTGGACAGCGGGCCGACGATGAAGTCCCGCTTGATCTGGCGGATACCTTCCACGCTGTCTGGCCAGGGCGGAAGGTAGTGCCAGGCGGCGGCCAGAGATGCCAGCTCGCCGGGTGCGAAGGCACCAGGATCGATGTCGTGCGAGCGCAAAACGGTGTCCAGGTTTTCGCTGTGAAGTGTGTCGAGGGATACGTAGGGGCGCCGACCGGAGCGCACGCGTTCCATGGATGGCTGGTATCGTGCTCGCCACGCGTCGGCGAATTCCCCGGGATCGAGGGTCAGCGCGCGGGCGGCCGCGAAGGCTCGGACGGCAGAAGAGACGCCCGATCGCCAGTCGACGACAGTGCCGAACGTGTCGAAGAGGACTGCCCGCACCGCCTGGCCCGTCGACGGGGCCGTATAACCGGTCACGGTAACCTCCGGGTCAGCCAGCTTCGTGAAATTCCTGAGGTCAGCTGCCCTCTCATGACGACGAAGCTGGACGCTGCGGGGCCGGTGCGGCATGATGGCCGCTATGACGACTTTAGCTGCTGCCCCCGGCGACGTGCTCGCCGTCTGGACCTCTTCCAGCCTGACCAGTGACCTGATCCGGGTCGGCGAAGCTCTGCGCGGTCTGCCCGCCGTCGCTAACCACGTGGCGATCATCACCCACCAGGACCAGAAGGGGCGATGGATCGGGATCCAGGGCCAGCCGGGTGGCGTCGGCCTGGTCGACTGCACGAACTGGCTCAGCGACAGCCGGACCCGGTCCAACCACAACCAGCCCAGGCCGAACGATCGTAATCAGCTGACTGTCTTGCTGGGCTCATGCGCCAAGTCCCTAGGCATTCAATATGACTGGGTGGGCATCGCCGAGGATGTCTGCGCTGCCCTGGACCTGACCGACTTGTCCAAGACCATCGACCCGTTGTGGCGGTGGCCCTCCGAACATGACCTGCTGCCCGGCCACGTCGTGTGCAGCTCGCTTGCGGCGATGCTGTACGACCTGCCGCAGGTCGGCTACGCGCATCCGGAGCTTGGCCAGGAGCGGAAATGCGAGCCTGCCGACTGGTGGAACTGGTCAGACAAGCAACTATGGGCTAAGCCGGGTGCCTGATCCCCGGTGATGAGGGGCAGGTCCGGGTGGGCGCTCCACTCGGTCAGCGAGCCGTCGTATAGCCGGGCGTCGTCGCGGCCGGTCAGCCGGAGCGCGAAGAGGTCGACCGTTGCAGAGATGCCGCCGCCGCAGTAGGCGATGACCGGCTGGTTCGCGTGGATGCCGCCGTTGTTGAGGGCGGCGGCGAGTTCGGCGGGCGGGCGGAAGCGGTTCGTCGCCGGGTCGACCAGGCCGTTCCATGGCACGTTGACGCTGCCCGGGATGCGGCCCGGGCGGCTGTAGGCACTGGGGCCCTGGCCGCGGAACGTTTCCGGGGACAGGGCGTTGACGAGGCAGGCGGACCCGTTCCCGGTGATCTCGCGGACGTCGGCCAGGCTGGCGAGGAGTTCTGGCCGGGGGCGGGCGGTGAATGACGCGGGCGGGTAGGTGTTCTCGCCCGGCTCGACGGGGCCGTGTGCTGCAGTCCAGGCGACGAGCCCGCCGTCGAGCACGCTGGTGTCATCGTGCCCGAAGTAGCGTAGCAGCCACCACAGCCGCGTCGCCCACATCGGCGTGTCCTGTGCGTACGCGACGACGTGCGTGCCGTCGCCGATGCCGAGGCGGCCGATCGCGTCGGCGAAGTGCTTCGCCGCGGGCAGGGTGAACGCGAATCGCGACGACGGGTCGGACAGGGCGCTGGGGATATCGGCGAATCCGGCCCCGGGGATATGAGCTCGCGCGTAGTTCTCGCGCCCGCTCTCCACGGTGTAGCGGCCGCCGCCCGGCGGGCGGCGGAGGAAGACGGTGGTGTCGAACACCCGCACTCGCTCAGCACCGAGCGCGTCGCGGAGTTCGTTGGGGCTGACCAGCGGGGGCAGCAGTGACATCTCGGACACCTTCCGGGCATCGATCTCCGGATGGACTGACGCTAATCGTCAACGGCAGCCGCTAACTCTTCTATCCCAGGGGCCTGATGCTTTGGCGTCAACTGCGCGTAGCGGATCCCCGGCGACCGCGGCGACGCAGGAGTGATCGCTGTGGATGTGGTGGCTCCTGATCCGGCCTGGCGGCTGCTGCCCCCGGCTATTCATACGGCGTGGATGTCCCAGCCATGTCGTTCCATCTGCATGAATGGGACATTCACATCGTATGCCACGGTGCTGATGATGCCGGTGGGGTAGGTGGGGCAGCAGCGAACAATTAGCCGCACCAATCCACGGCCGGCATCCGGCACTGCTGCACCGTGCTAGTTGCCCGGTACCAGTGCCCTGAGAGCAGGCCGCTCCCGGAGCCCGTTAATGGTCCTTCGTCGATGGTCGATGACCAGACTGCAACTCGGCTCTGATCATCGACCATAGGACCTGGTCAAGTTAAATTTAGGTGAGCAGGTAGCGACGAGCTCCTTGCCGGACGGTATCCGCATCCACATCATCCGCGGCTAGGGGGCGAGTCAGCTGAAGGGCGCCAGGAAAATCGTCGAGTGGGTACGTCCGCGCGTCCCGGAATCTAGCGACGGAATCCTGACGTCGGCCGGAATCTGCGAGGGATTCGCCGGTGCCGGCGTCAGCTCGGGCGTGCTTATATTCGCCGGGTTCGTCGGGATCGTGGCCGGAACACTGGCCATGGGTGCCGTCGAGTACTCCAAACTGCGTGCCGAGTGCGACCAGCAGGTGGGCCAGCTGGCCGCGGAACGAATACTGCTCCAGACCGCTCCCGATGCGGAACTGGATGAGCTCACCGAGCTCTACGTGGCCCGTGGTCTTTCCCCCGGCCTCGCCAGGCAGGTCGCCATCGAGCTGACCGCTCACGACGCGCTGGCGGCGCATGCCGAGGCGGAGTACGGCATCACGTCCACCTCTCTGATCTCTCCGCTTCGCGATGCGCTGGCGGTGAGCGTGGCGTTTGCGTCGGGGGCCGTGCTCCCCTGGCTGGCAATGGTGCTGATTCCAGGGCCATCAAGAGCACCCGTGACCTTCGTGATCGTGCTGGCGGCATTGGCGTTGACGGGTTGGGTCTCCGCACGGATCTCGGAGGTCCACCCGATGCTTCCGATGGTGCGCACGGCAGGTATCGGCGGCCTGTCGATGTTGATCACCTTTTTTGCTGGTCAGGTGCTCTATCCGTAAGGCCAGAGCTGACACTCTCAAGCCTGGTTTGCTCACCCTCATGGTTCCCGGTGGCTTGGAAGAGATGTTCTTCGAGCTCGCAGACCTGCCGCCCGACAGCGTTACTGACCGGCAGTGCGGGCCGCGATCTCGGCCAGGCACGACTCCATTCCCGCCTAGCCAGGCAAGCCGACCCTGGTCTGCGCGGGCACCCAGTTCACCGGCCGCGTCGGCGAACTGGGCGAAGATCCGCTCGCGGGCCCGGCTCAGGACCTCTGGGTTTCATGACGTGATGGCCTCGCCTTTAGCTCATCGCCGAAATCCTGGATGGCCTGGGCGAGCCGGGCGGGCTGGTCCAGCGGGATGAGCGTATAGCTGTCGTCGATCTCGGTCAGCTGTCCCTGCGGGAGGAGCCGCGCCAGGCGCAGGCCGTGCTCGGCGGGCATCACCCGGTCCCGGCTGGCCCAGACGACGAGCGCGGGGCGGTCGAAGTCCGGCAGCCGTTCGGCCGCCGCCAGCAGGAATCCGGTGTCGGCCGCTGCGGCGCGGAGCATCCGCACGGTGTCGCGACGGATCTCGGGCTGGGTCAGGACCGGCCTCATCCACCGGGCCGTGGCTGCGGCTCGCCCCGGCGAGCCGTCGCGGGCGAGGTTCACAGCTGCCTCCATGCTCAGACGGTCTCACAAACCCGAAGTGAAGGTCGGGCTCGCCCCTCTGTGGGATACCGTCGATGCGTTACCGTGCACGGTAACGGCTTCCGGCGCGTCTCCGGCCCCGGAGAGCGCGGCCGTTCGTGCCGCGTTGGAGGACGCCGTGAGCCTGCCGCCGTGGGATCAGCCTCAGCCGTCTGACCACGGCCAGCCGTCCCCGTGGCCGTCCGCCGACCAGCCGCCCGCGTGGCCCGCGCCGGGCCAGCCTCAGCCGGGCCAGCCTCAGCCGGGCCAGCCTCAGCAGGGCCAGCCTCCGCCGTCATCTTGGCCGCCCGCGGGCCAGCCTCGCTATCCGGGCCCGGGCTATACGTACGGCTACGGCCCGCGCCCGCCGCGATTCAGGAGGAGGAGGAGGAGGAGGAGGAGGAGGAGGACGCGGTTCCTCGGCGCGCTCATCACGCTGGGCCTGGTGATCGTCCTCAGTGCCGTGGTCGGGAAGATCAGCAGGAGCCACGAGACCGTCTCGGTCTCGGTCACGCCGCTTCCCTCGGGCACCGGCGCATCCGCCGGGCCGCAGGAACCACCGGGCAGGATCGGCTCGTCCTTCAACGTCGAGGACGGCAGCGGCCACGTTTACCAGGTGACCCTGGCGAAGGTGATCGACCCGGCCAAGGGCGAGAACCAGTTCACCGTGCCGGACGACGGCAAGCGGTTCGTCGGCCTCATCTTCAAGGTCAAGGCCCTGACCGGAAGTCCGCAGAGCGAGGACGCCAACAACAACGCCGTGGTCACCGGCGGCAACGGCCAGACCTACTCGGCGGACTTCGATGGCATCGCCGGGTACACCAACTTCGACGACGGCACGATCCGCGTGGCCCAGGGCGAGACGGTGACGGGTGCCGTCACCGTCCAGGTGCCGAACGGCGTGACGGTCTCGAACGTCACCTGGACCGCGCTGAGCGGGTTCGGTTCGATGGTTGAGTGGATCGTGCACGGTTAGCGCGCTGATTTCGGCTGCCTGGCGCAGAGACCCAGCCGCTGGTCCGGCCCGAAGCTAGTGGGTGATCGTGCCGAACGTCACATCGGGTGAATAGATCGACTCCCAGCGGATCCCGCCAGCGGGATTGGTGGCCGCGACGATGTAGTTGCCGCCCTCGTAGATGCCCACGTGGTAGACGTAGCTGTTCGGGTTGGGGTTCTCGTGGAAGAACACGAGGTCGCCGCCCCACGCGTGGCCCTTGCTCTCGCTGCGGAAGTACCGGAACTGGGCGTCCGCGGTCCGGGGGATTGACCTGCCGTAATGGCCGTAGACGTAACTGGTGAGCCCGCTGCAGTCGAAGCCGGTGCTCGGGGAGCTGCCGCCGTACAGGTAGGGAACTTCCCCTACAAACGACTTCACGTACGCAGCAGTCTTCTGGTTGAACGACAGCGACTGGGCGCTAGCCGTTCCTGGGAGAAACGCCAGAGACACTGCCATCGTTCCGGCGATGGTGCCTACCTTATGTCGGATTGACACAGACCTGCTCCTTAAACGGCTTCCTGGGATTGGAGAAACGTACCGGGCTGCGGCGGCCGGTACCGCGGGCCGCTTCGTTGTCGCTGTCTTGTGCGCGACTGGCCCGCGTAACCCAGGGAAAGCGCTTCTTTACGCTCTGAGTAAGATCCCTGGCGCCAAATCAGGATGCGTCATAAAGGCCCAAATGTCTCGTAAATCCAGAAAATGTTCCAGCTTATGGAACATTTCGCTGTACACAAAGTGACACAACTACCAGCTTTCACAGGAGATAACATCAAGGTTACTGTAGTATCTCGACATAGTTACTCTGTGTATTAATTCTCTGTAACCAATGCATATCCGAGCGTGCAGCGCAGTCATTAATCATGCCTCTGAACTGCGGAAAGAGCGATCTCTTCGGCGATTGCGAAAGTTCTTGACTACCGCGGCGGCCCCGGCGATGCGCTTGCCAGGGCCTGTCGCCGCCACGATCCCGTACCGCCGCCGGGGGCACAGCCGCACGTCGCCTGGTGACAAGTTGTAGTTATACAAGTACCGTCAGCTAGATCAGGTCGGTCGGCCTGACGTCCTGCCGGCCGTCGAGCGTGCGGCCGTCCGGGCGTGCGGACGCGTGGCGTGCGGGCGTCCGGGCGGCAGCGGGCAGATGCTGGACCGCACCCCGACGGGCGCGATAGTGATCGCGCGATCACCGTCAACGGCAGCCGCGCATTGGTCTCCGGCGCACAGCGGAATGGTGCGCGTAACAGCTCGGGCGGTAGTGTAAAGCGCGCAAAGATTATCGTTGCGGATACGATGCATCGACATTGCTGCCTGCCCCGGCAGCAGGAGACGACGAAGCGAGATTGCCGCGCCGATGGTTCCCGCGGATACGTCGTGGATGTCCCAGCTGTGCTGTTAGAGCTCAATGCCGTTTGGCTTGAGTTGATCGTGATCGAGCGGCCCGGCCCCGCCGGGTCGTGGCCTGTGGTGTTCGTGCGTTCCTGGTGAACGTACGTGACTGGTGGTATCGTGCCCGCTTCCCGGGCTTATGGCGTGAATGTCCCATTCATGTCGTTCTATGTGCATGGCTGGGACATCCACGACGTATGATCTGGTACAAATGGTTCCAGAGTGACAGAAGTTAGCTTTCGCGCCCCGTCCGGCCGTCTGCCACGTCAACGAGCCAATCCGGCCAGCCTGGACGTGCGTGGCAACAACGGCCAGCCTGGACGTGCGTGGCAACTACCGGCCAGCCTGGACGTGCGTGGCAACAACGGCCAGCCTGGACGTGCGTGGCAACTACCGGCCAGCCTGGACGTGCGTGGCAACACGGCCAGCCTGGACGTGCGTGGCAACTACCGGCCAGCTGGACGTGCGTGGTGACTACCGGTGGGCAGGTTCGCAGGAACTACGGGTAGGGAAGGTCCGCGGTGACCACGGGAGGGGAGGAAGGAAAGGGCGATGCTCACATTCGGCGTGGTGGTGCTGGGAGTCACCGATCGGCCGCGGGCCGAGGCGTTCTGGTCTGCGGCCCTCGGCTACCGGGTGCGGGAGGACGGCTTCGGGGGCTGGGCCAGGGTCCTGGAACCTCCAGGCGGAACGGGGACCATGATCGCCCTGCAGATCAGCGAGATGCCGCCGGAGGATTACCCGCGGCTCCACGTCGACCTGCACGTCGCTGACGCAGCCGAGCAGGAGGCCGAGGCGGACCGCCTGGTGTCACTGGGTGCCCGCCGCGTCGACTGGGACAGCTACCCCGACGACCCGGACTTCATCGTGCTGGCCGACACCGAGGGCAACCGGTTCTGCATCGTCGACCTCGGCCACGAAAGCCGGCCGTCCCACCAGAACAGCCAGGGCAGCCAGGACGGCCAGGACGGCCAGGACGGCCAGGACGGCCAGGACGGCTAGCTAGCCGCGGGGGACTCCTTCATCGGCTGGCCCTGCCGGTACATCTGCGGCGGCTTGTTCCCCGCGGCCTGCCCGCCGTCGACCGGGATGACCGTCCCGGTGATGAACGAGGCCTGGTCCGAGCACAGCCAGAGCACGGTCTGGGCCACCTCGGCGGCCGTGCCCATGCGCCGCATCGGCGTCGACATCGACGCCGCGCGTATCGCCTGCTCGCCCGCCGCCTCGATGTGATAGGTCCGGATCGGGCCGGGCGCGACGACGTTGACCCGGATGCCCTGGTCCGCGTAGTCCAGGGCGGCCACCTTGGTCAGGCCGATGATCCCGGCCTTGCCCGCGACGTACGCCGCCAGGTTGGCGGTGGCGTTCAGGCCGGCGATGGAGGCCATGTTGACGATCGCGCCCCCGCCGCTCGCCAGCATGGCCGGGATCTGGAACTTCATCCCGAGGAAGGTGCCGCGGATATTGGTGGCGATGCCGAGGTCGAACTCGTCCGGGTCGATGTCGGCGAGCGGGGCCGGCAGCGGCCCCGCGGCGGCGTTATTGAACGCCGCGTCGAGCCGCCCGAACGAGGACATGGCCTGGTCCACCACGTGACGCATCGAGGCGGTGTCGGTGACGTCGGCACCCACGGCGAGCGCCCGGCCGCCACGTGCCTGGATGCCGTCCGCGACGGCCGCCAGGGCGGTGGTGTCGCGCGCGGCGAGGACCACGGCGGCCCCGGCGGCAGCGAACGCCGCGGCCGTGGCCGCGCCGATGCCCTTGCTCGCCCCGGCCACCAGCGCGACCTGCCCGCTCATCGGCTGGCTCTCGGCATGATCGGTCATGATGATGCGCCTCCCGTATTAATTCGATATCTAAGCGTATGATATCAAACGATTAGAGATCTACAGAGGAGTGTTACCCTTCCCTTATGTCCCGCCCCGTACACCAGCCGCTCGGCCTGCACCTGACCAGGATCTCGAGGACCGTCAGCCGCGCCTTCGATGACACCCTGGCCGAGGCGGGCGGGTCGCTGCCGGTCTGGCTGGTGCTGATCTCGCTGAAGAGCGGTCAGCTCGCCAGCCAGCGCGAGCTCGCCGAAGCGGTCGGGATCCAGGGGGCCACGCTGACCCATCACCTGGACACGATGGAGTCCGCCCGGCTGGTCACCCGGCGCCGTGACCCGGCGAACCGCAGGATGCACCTGGTCGAGCTGACCCCGGCCGGCGACGCGCTCTTCCTGCGGCTGCGGGACGCGGCTGTGGCCTTCGACCGGCGGCTGCGCGCCGGGCTTTCGCCAGCGCAGGTCAGTCAGCTCGAAGCCCTGCTGACCAGGCTCCGGGACAACGTCTCAGGCGGCTGACCTGAGCTGGGCCAGGTCCACGCCGGGCCAGTCCCGCAGGCCCGCCCCGCCCGCCTCGGTCACCGTGACGATGCGGCTCGCCTCCCTGGTGACGATCCAGCGGCGCTCGAGCATGCTCCTGGTCAGGGCGGCGCCGAGGCTGCCGGCCAGATGATAACGGCGCTCGCTCCAGTCCCGGCAGGGCCGGAGCAGCGGCCGGGTCCGCCGATCGAGCCGGTCCACTTCGATGCCGAAACGGCCGAACTCCGCCGTGCCCTCCGGTTCCAGCACGTAACCGCCGTCCTTTTCCCCGAGCAGGCCCCGCCCGAGCAGCCCCTCGGTGACCGATACGCCGACCGTCCCGGCCAGGTGGTCGTAGCACATCCGCGCCCAGCGCAGGCTCCTGGCCCGGCTCGCGTCGCGGAGCGAGCTGACCTTCGTCGCGGGCGCGAGCAGGATGAGGATCTCCAGCGCGTCGGCCACCGGCTCCGAGGCGATCGAGTACAGCTGCTGGCGCCCGCTCGGCTTGGCCCGAACCAGCCCGCCCGTTACCAGCTTCTTCAGGTGCGCGCTGGCCAGCGAGCGGGAGATACCCGCCGCCTCGGCCAGGGCCGATCCCGACTGGGACGTCCCGCCGAGCAGGGTCAGGAGCATCTGCGCACGGTGCTGGTCGGCCATCAGGGCGGCCACCGAGGCCAGGTCAGCGTCCGGGTCCATGGCCCTACTCTAACGAAAGAACAGTCAAATGAGAATTTGACGGTTTCCGGGTTAGGGTCGATGTCATGAGCGGCACGAGGAACCCGGGCGCCTGGGTCAGGATCGCGTTCGCGATGTTCGCGGTCGGCTGGGGCGCCAACCAGTTCTCGCCGATGCTCATCGTCTACCGGCACGAGCTCCGGCTGACCGCGGGCGAGGTGGCCGGCCTGTTCCTGGTCTACGCGCTGACCCTGATTCCCGGCCTGCTTGTGGGCGGGCCGGCCTCGGACCGGTTCGGCCGCCGTCCGGTGGTCTGGCCTTTCGTAGCGCTGTCCCCGCTGGCCACGCTGCTGCTGGTGCTCGCGCCGGGGTCGCTGGCCGTGATCGCCGTCGGCCGGGCGCTGGCCGGGCTGTGCTCGGGTGTCGTGTTCGGGGCGGCTACCGCATGGGTGCAGGAGGTCTCCCCGGACGACGGATTGAGCGCCCGGCGATCGGCGCTCGCGCTGACAGCCGGGTTCGGGCTCGGCCCGGTGGTGGCCGCCGTGCTCGCCCAGTGGGCGGCCGACCCGCTGGTGGTGCCGTACCTGCCGCACCTGGTGATCGGCACCGCGGCCGCGGTCGTCCTCGGCGGAGCCCCGGCCACCAGGCCGGCCAGGACCCAGGTGACGGGACGGCGCTGGCCGCCTGGCGCGGTTCGCAACCGGCGGTTCTGGCTGGCGGTCGCGCCGGCCAGCCCGCTGGTGTTCGGCTCGGTGGCGCTGGCCATCGTGGTGCTGCCGGAGGAGGTCACCAGCGCGCGGACCCTGTCGGCCGGTTTCGCCGGGCTGATGACCGCGCTGTCGTTCGCGGCCGGGGTCGCGGTCCAGCCGTTTGCCCGGCGGCTGCGTGACATGCTCGCGGGCACCGTGGCCGGCCTGGCCTGCGCGGCGGCCGGGGCGGCGGTCGGGATCGCCGCGGTAGCCGCCGCCGACCGCGCGCTGGCTGGCCTGGCCGCGGTGCTCCTCGGCCTGGCCTACGGCCTGTGCCTGGTGTCGGGGCTGCGGCAGGCCGAGCACATGGCCAGCCCGGACGAGCGCGGCGCCGTGATCGCCTGCTACTACGCCCTGGCCTACCTGGGCTTCGCCGTGCCCTACCTGGTCGCCGGCCTCGGAGCGCTGGCCGGGCCGAGCGGCGCGTTCATCGTGCTGACCGCGATCATCGCCGCGCTCGCGTTGTGGACCGCCGGATACGCGGCCAGCCTGCGCCGGGCCTGGACGGCGCCGGAAGGTGACGTGACTTGTCAGGTGGTCTCGCGGAAACTGCAATTCCGTGTCACGGTAAGGTAACGCCCGGGTTCGTTCGGATAATTGAAAATAATTGTGGGCCGAACGGTCGCGGTGCTCGCCTCGACGCCTGTGACCTGTGGGCTCAGCCGGGCTGGCAGGACGGGCACCAGAAGGTGACCCGGTCCTCCTGTCCGGCCGAACGGATCGGCGTCCCGCACCGTCGGCACGGCTTGCCCCGGCGGCCGTAGACCCAGTTCTCCTCGCCCCGGCGCATGCTGCCGGTGGTGACATGGCCGAAGCGCTCCTTGTTCGCCTCGAGCAGCCGCCGGGCCAGTTCGGCCAGCGCGCCGAGGTCGGTCACGCTGCCCGTTCGCTGCCACGGGCTGAGGCCGCGCAGGAAGAGCACCTCGGCCTTATACACGTTGCCGATGCCGGCCAGGTTCCGCTGGTCGAGCAGGGCCTCGCCGATGGGCCGGTCGGGCTGGCCGCCCAGCCGCCGCGCCGCCTCGGCACGATCCCAGTCCGGCCCGAGCAAGTCAGGACCCAGATGCCCAGTGACGCGTGACTCCTCGCTGGTCCGGATCAGCTCGACCACGCCGAGCTGGTACCCGACGGCCTGCCAGTCCTCGTTGGCCAGGAGCAGCCTGATCCGGTGGCTGTCGCGCGGCCGCTCGGCCGCGGGCCTGATCCGCCAGCTGCCGTCCATCTTCAAGTGGGTATGGACCGTGAGCCCGCCCTTGGTCCTGGTGAGCAGGTGCTTACCGCGCGGGACGGTCTCCGTCACCACGTCGCCGGCCAGGTCGGCGGTGGCCAGCCGGGGGACGCGGAAGTCGCTGCGGGTCAGCACCCTTCCCGCCAGTGCCTCATGCAGTCGGCGGGCGGTATACCAGACGACGTCTCCCTCGGGCATGACCTCAGTGTGCGCTAGGTCAACGCTGGGATGTTAACCGCCGGTAATCGTGCCGCGGGTAGTACGGGGCGCGATGGCCGTTTCCGCGATGCCCGTTGCCGGGGTAACCGTTGCCCGGTAACCGCCCGATCCCTGGCTGCCGCCGTCCGGCCGGGCGTGGCTCCGCGTGCCGTTCTGCCGCCGCGGTTCGCCGGCCTGGGGCGCCGGATCCCCTGGTCGGTATCCGTAGTCCAGGCCGGATGGGGGGGTGGCCATCGCCTGGGTCATCGAGGACGAGTCCCGGTAGGTGGGCGCCGGATACAGGTACGGGGAAGAGCGGTCGTACCGGTCCGCTGAGCTGTTCCGTGCCCTGAGGGACGACCGGCCGTCGACCGGTCCGCTGGCCCGCAGCGAGAAGGCCGCGCTGGTCAGCGGGTCCTCCTCGGCGCTGCTCGGCCGCCGCCGGCGCGTCTCGGCGGGCTGGGCCGGGCTGGTGGCGGCTGGGTGGGCTGGGTGGGCTGGGTGGGCTGGGTGGCGGCCCCGCGCGGCTGGCTGGTGCTCGCGGCGACGCGGACGGGCTGGGTCGCCTCCGGGAGCTGTGACTTCATGCTCTGGATCGGCTGGGTAGCCGCGTAGGCGGGCTGGGTCGCGGTCCGTTCGGCAGCTGGGTCGGGCGCGGTCAGCGGGGCGGCATACGTTCCGGTGCCTGAGGCCCGCCTGCCCCGGCCGCGGTCCCTGCCGTCCGCCGGGCCCTGGACGGCCTGCGGGACGTGGACGGCGCGCGGGACCTGGACGGCCTGCGGGACCTGGATGGCCTGCGGGCCGGTGGCCGGTCCCGTGTCGAGCCCGGTACCGGGCGCCCGGCCAGCCGGGCGGTTCTTGCCGGGTGAGTCCTGGGCCGTACGCGCGGTCGTGGCGAGCGGCTTGTCCGACGCGAGGTCGTCCCAGAACTGCTCGTCGCTGACGCCGCCGAACGTCTCCGCCGGCCACAGCTCCTCATCGAGGTCGGCTCCCTTGCGGAACCCCACGCGGCGACGCGGCCGGGCCGCGCCATCCGCGCCGTCGGCCGCATGCGCGTCATCGGGCAATGGGTCTTCGGGCGATGAGTCATCCAGCCAGGAATCTGCGGCCGTGGCCTGCTCGGCGCGAGGTTTCCTGGGCGAGACCGCGGCGGGCGTGAACGTGGTGATCGGCCTGCCGCCGTTGGCGGCGCTGAAGGAGTTGCCCGCCAGGTCGGGTCTGGCGGTGCCGCTCCCGCTTCCCGGGCGCCTGCCGGCCCCGGCGTGCCCTGCTCCGGCGGACCGAAGGCGCTTATCACGATTGCCTGAGCGGATGCTGAAGTAGAAGGCCGCCGCGATGCCGACGAGCCCGGCAACGGCCAGTCCCACGACCAGAAACATGGTCTCCATCCAGAATGCCGGGCCTTATGGACGGCGTTCGCTAGGCTCACGCGGCCATGACGGGAGCCTTCCCTCGTTGTCGCGAGCGCCGTAAACCCGCTTGATCATCCGATTGTTGCTTACCGGCAGCCGGCCTGTCAGACGATTGCGGAAGTTCCGGGAATAGCTGATTACGAGATGTATCGAGATGATCACGGGTTCCCGGTTACCACTATTCGCCCGCGCCCGATTGTGGCCGCTGCGATCGCGGTCCATGCGGACTGCAGCGGTGCTCCGTTAGCTAGCTTCAGGGTGGTGTTCAAGGCATAAACCGTAAACCGGTATGAGTGCGCGCGGCCTTGCGGGCACGGGGGGTCGTAGGCGGGCGTACCTGCACTGTTCAGCGCCTGGCGCGCGCCGGTGGGCAGTGAGCCTTCCTGGATGTCCGTGGCCCCCGGATTGATGTCGAAAACAAGCCAGTAAATGGTCGGCGTGATCGGTGCCGAGGAGTCGTCGACAATAAGCGCCAGACTCTTGGTGCCTGGTGGCGCGCCCGACCAGTTAAGCGGCGGATTCATTTTCGCGCCAGGGCCATGACAGGTATAGCGCTGCGCCAGCATACCGGAGACGAACGCCTCGCTGCTAACCGACATCGGGCTCGGCGCCACCGGTGCGCCGTAACCAGCGGTGCCGCAGCCCGTCAGGGTCAGGACAGGGAGCACCGCCGCCGCGGCCGCGCGCGCGCGAAGCGGCCGCCGGGTCCGGTCCCGGCCTGACGTCACTTTCCGGCCCTCTTTCTTGCCGACGGTTGATACTAGAACCTGCCCCGCTAGGAAGCGTAAGGTGCGCCGACGCGTTGAATGATCAGGGGGAGCAGGGCCAGAATACGGGCGATCAGCGAGGGCAGATGCCGAACGCGCTGGGTATCGGGCTACTTGGCCCGCTTCAGGTGTGGAACCAGACGGGGCGCCCTGTCCATGTCGGCGGCCGCCAGTTGCGGGTACTGCTCACTTTGCTCGCCCTGAACGCCGGGCGTGTCGTCCCGGCCGGCTCGCTGGCCGGGCAGCTCTGGCCCGAGGACCCGCCGGGCAACCCGGGCAACGCGCTGCAGACGCTGGTTTCCCGGCTGCGCGCCGAACTGCGCCAGGCCGGGGCGGGCGACGTGATCGAGTCGCACCCGGCGGGATACCGCCTGGCCCTGCCGCCGGACGCGGTCGACGTGATGGCCTTCGAGGAAATGGCCGCGCGGGGCCGGCGCGCGCTGGCCGGCGGCGACGCTGACGGGGCCGCGCGGATCCTGCGCGATGCGCTGCTCACCTGGCGGGGCGAACCGCTGGCCGACGCCGCCGGATCGGACTTCGCGGCCGCGGTCGCGGCCAAGCTGACCGAGCTGCGCGCCAGCGTGCTGGCGGACCGGATCGAGGCCGATCTGGCCCTCGGTGAGGGCGCCAGCCTGGTCGGTGAGCTCCGCGTGCTGCTGTCCGCCGACCCGCTGGCCGAACGTCCCCGCGCCCAGCTCATGCGCGCGCTGTACGCCGCCGGACGCCAGGCCGAGGCGATCGCCGTATACCACGAGGGCCGTGAACTGCTCGCTGATCAGCTCGGGGTGGATCCGTCCGCCGAGCTCGAGCACGTCTACCTCGGCATCTTGCGCGGTGGGGAGCAGGCCGGCGCCGTGGCCAAGCCCTCGGGCCATGCCCGTGATGATCCCGGACGGGGCGCGGTGCCTGCTCAGGCACGGCTCTCTGCCGCCCGGGCACAGAGCCCCCTGACCAGTTTCGTCGGCCGCGGCGAGGACCTGTCCCGGGTGCTGAAGAGCCTGCGTGCGGCCCGCCTGGTCACGCTGACCGGCCCGGGGGGAGTCGGCAAGACGCGGCTGGCCACCGAGGCCTCGGGACGCTTCGGCGCGGCAGCGTGGTTCCTGCCGCTGGCGCCGGTGACCGATCCGGCCGACGTGGCTTACACCGTGCTCGACGCCCTGGGCATCCGCGAGCCGGTTATCGCCCGCCGCGCCGCCGAGCCCGGCACGGGTCCGCTGGACCGGCTGACCGCCGCGCTCCGCGACCGCGACGATGTGCTGATCGTGGACAACTGCGAGCACGTCATCGAGGCGGTCGCCGCCCTCGCGGGTCACGTCCTCGCCGTCTGCCCGCGGGTGAGGATCCTGGCCACGAGCAGGCAGCCGCTGCGCATCGACGGCGAGACCCTGTGCCCGGTCCACCCGCTGCCGATCCCGCCGGTGCCTTCCGCGCCGGTGACGATCGCGTCCTACGGGTCGGTCCGGCTGCTGCGGGACCGGGCCGCGGCGGTCCGGCCGGATTTCGAGCTCGGCGAAGCGAACGCGGCCGCCGTGGCCCGGATCTGCCGCGCTCTCGACGGGATGCCGCTGGCGATCGAACTGGCCGCGGTGTGGCTCCGCACGCTGACGCCGGACCAGCTCGCGGAGCGCCTGGACGACAGGTTCGCGCTGCTCACCGGGGGCAGCCGGACGGCGCTGCCCCGGCACAGAACGCTCCGGGCCGTGGTCGACTGGAGCTGGGAGCTGCTGTCGGCGCCCGAGCAGGTACTGGCGCGCAGGCTGGCCGTCTTTTCCGGTGGTATCACGCTGGCGGCGGCCGAGCGCGTCTGCGCCGACGCCCTGCTGCCGCAGGGCACGGTGCTGCCGGCGCTGTCCGGCCTGGTCGACAAGTCGATCCTGGGTATGGCCGAGAGCCAGGACGGCCTCTCCCCGCGGTACCGGATCCTGGAGACCGTCCGTGCGTACGGCCTCGAGCAGCTGGCGGACGCGGGTGAGGATGCCGCGGTGCGGGACGCGTTCACCGCGTACTACCTGGACCTGGCCGAGACCGCCGATCCCGAGCTGCGCGGCGCCGGGCAGCGCCGCTGGCTGTCCGAACTGACCGCCGAGCTGGACAACCTGCACGCAGCGCTTCGCTGGACGATAGCGCGGCAGGATGGCGACCGCGCCCTGCGGTTCGTGCTGGCCCTGGGCTGGTACTGGATGCTTCGCGGGCAGCCCGGCGAGCCCGAGGCGCTGGCCCGCCAGGCCCTCGCGCTCGAGCCGTGCGAGCGCTCGACGCGGATGGCCGAAGCCCGGATAGTCTGCGCGCTCACCGCCGCAGGCCCGCAGTGGGACATGGACGCGGTGCGGCCCGCGCTCACGGCGGCCGTGGCGGACTTCGCCGACCGGTCGGACGGCGCCTCGATGACGCATCCGCTGGCTGCGATGGGTGAGCCGATGCTGAGCATGTTCGACCGCGATCCCGACCGGGCCGTGGCCCTGTTCGACCGGTACGCGGAGTCGGACGACCCGTGGACCCGGGCGGCGGTGCCGCTCCAGCGCGGTGCCTTCGACAGCATGCTCGGCCGCATAGACCGAAGTTACGCGCGCCCAGCGCATCAGGAGGTGGTTGTCCAGTGATCATGACCTGATCAGAAGCTCGTCGTCGCCTGCCGGTGAAAGTCCGGTCCGGGTAGTCACCAGGGAGCCCGGTAGCAGGCTGGCGGTCTGGCCTGGAAACGGGCCGGGCCGGAGCCCAGCGTCGAAAGCCACTTTGGTGGGAGCAACTGAGCGGTCCGTAGCATCAAGCGAAGCCTGCCGCGTCGTTAGGGGATAAGGCGGTGCCGAGCCGCGGTAATCACGGCGAAGGCCATGGAAGCGGTGTAGATCCTGGAAGCGCAGCCGCGAGGAACCGCCCGGCGTACGGGGCGCGGAACGTTCAGAAGGTGGCGGCGGGAACTGGGGAGACCCTCCCCGGCCGAAGCGGGCTCACGGTGCCCGTGGACCAGCGCTGCCCTATAACCGGTGAGGAGCCGGGAAGCGGGCGGGGTGCCGGGAGGGAGTCGGAGGCGGCCATAGTACCGGTCGGACCTGCAGGACAACACAACCTGCGGGGAGGGAAGGGCCGCTGCTTCGTTCACGCGCAAGCCGGGAGGCCCGGATTGGTGAGTGCCGGAAATACGGCTAGTTCCACCCTGGCGGCTGTCGGAGGCGACAGAGTCCGCGCTTTGCAGCATGCGCTCTACCGGGCGGCCAAGGCCAGTCCGGGACGACGGTTTCATTCGCTGCGGGACAAGGTTTACCGTGAGGACGTCTTGTGGCGGGCGTGGATCGCGGTGCGCCGCAACAACGGCGCGCCGGGCATCGACAAGACCACCTTGGCTGACGTCGAGGAGTACGGGGTGACCCGGCTGCTCGGCGAGCTGGCCGCCGAGTTGCGTGCCGGGACGTGGCGCCCGCTGCCCGCGCGGAAGGTGCTGATCCCCAAGCCGGGCAGCGCCGAGCGCAGGCCGCTGGCGATCTCCGCGGTGCGTGACCGGATCGTGCAGGCCGCGGTGAAGATCGTGCTCGAGCCGGTCTTCGAAGCGGACTTCGCCTCGTGCAGCTTCGGGTTCCGCCCGAGGCGGTCGGCGCACGATGCCTTGCAGGTTCTCGTTGATGAGGCCTGGCAGGGTCGGCGGTGGGTGGTCGAGACGGACATCGCGAACTGCTTTTCCGCGATTCCGCAGGACAAGTTGATGCGAGCGGTTGAGGAACGCATCAGCGACCAGGGCGTCTTGAAGCTCGTGCGCGCGATGTTGCGCGCGGGGGTGATGGAGGGCGGGCAGGTGCGGCGGGAGGTGACCGGGGCGGCGCAAGGTGGTCCGGCATCTCCGTTGCTCTGCAACATCTACCTGCACCGGCTGGACCGGGTGTGGGCCGCGCGCGAGCACGGGGTGCTGGTGCGCTACTGCGATGACCTGGTGGTGATGTGCAGCACCCGGCAGCAGGCCGAGGCCGCGCTGGCGCGGCTACGCCAGGTGCTGGGCGGGCTGGGGCTGGAGCTTAAGCAGTCCAAGACCCGGATCGTGCACCTGACCGAGGACAAGGACGCCGAGGGTTTTGATTTTCTCGGCTTCCATCACCGGTGGGTGCGTGCCCGGGGCACGGTCAAGCCCAGCCGGGTCTGTTTCCTTGCCCGCTGGCCCTCGCGCAAGGCGGCCCAGCACGCCCGCGACCGGATCCGGCAGATCACCGACCGGAAGCGGCTGCTGCTGGCCGAGGAATGGATCGTGGAGGAACTGAACTGGTTCCTGCGCGGCTGGGGCGGATATTTCCGGTACGGGAACTCCGCCCGCACCTTCGATGCGATCAGCCAGTACGCCCTGGAACGGCTACAGATCTTTAATTCACGATGTCCACTGATGTTTTACCTGGTCCAGGACCAGCCCGGTCCCGCCGAGGCAGCCTTCGATGAGGCCGGGCCGGTACTGGATCTTCTTCAGGCCGTGCCGGATGACCTGGACCAGGTGTCCGAAGCTGGCGATGGCAAGGTTGGCCAGCACGCCGCCTTTGAGCACCGACCAGATCCCCTCCACCGGATTCAGGTCGGGCGCATAAGCGGGCAACCGGAACACCCGCAGCCACGCCTGGGCATCGGTGAACGCGCGCAACTCGGCTCGCCGGTGCACATTGAGGTTGTCCCACACCAGCACGACGACCCCGCCGGGCAGCTGCCGGTGCGCGGCGATCAGCAGGTCCCGGTACTCGGTCCAGGTGAACGCCTTCGTCTCGCCCTTGCGACCGCGGTAGCAGTGCAGCCGGTAGATCAGCCGGCTCCGGTCGCCGGGCCGGTAGCAGGCCAGCCCCGCCACCGAGACGTGCCCGGTGCCGCTGCCGCGGACCCGGATCACCGGGGTGATCCCGCGCCGCCCCCAGGTCGCCGACCGGGGCGGCCTCAGCGACTGGCCGCACTCGTCTTCGAAGACGATCCAGCCGCCGAGAGCCGCCGCGGTGCTTTTATCCGCAGCCAGGTCTCCTTCTTCCATACCTCGACCGCGCCGTCATCGCGCTCGATCGCCCGGCGCGCGCCCAGCTGGCAGGTCCAGCCGCGCCGTTGCAGCAGGTACCAGATCCCCGGGATGGTGTACTGCACCCGGAACTTGCCGGCCACCAGGCCGCGGACCCGGGCCAGCGTCCACCGCTGGTCTTCCCACCCGGCGGCCAGCGGCCCGGCCTCCAGCGCCAGGTCCAGCGCGGCCAGCTGCTGCTCATCCAGCCGGCACTGCGCCGCCTGCCCGCGGGAGGCCAGCCCAGTCTCGCCGGCGGCCCGCCAGGCCTGCCGCCACCGCCGCACCGACCGCTCGCTGACCCGCAGCTCTGCGGCGATCACCGCAGCCGGTGCGCCCTGTTCGAATCTTCTGGCCGCTTCCAGCCGGACCTGCTCCCGGCGCTTGCGGCCCTCGGCGGTTAGCCCGCCGCCTTGCGCATACCGCATGCACCCTGCATACCGCCGCAAGCCGCCCACGTCAGCCCCGCGGACATCACCAATTAAAAGTCTTTAGCAGGGTTCGTGGGCAAGCGCCACAAACGCAGCGCCCGCTGGGGCATGAGGCTGGTGACCTGCGGGTCACCGGACAACTTCGGGCTGATCACCTTGTGCGGAACCGTCATCGCTCCCAGGCCCTTCCGGCCCTGGCGGGCACCGGCCGGACGCCGACGGTGAAGAACGTCGGAGAGCCGTGTGCGGGAGAACCGCATGCACGGTTCGACGGGGAGGGGCTGGAAACGGAGCCTCGGCCACCGCGCCAGTCCCTCACCCTACGTGATCCAGGGGATGCGAATGCTGGCGGTGACCTGGACAAACGATACGCGAGGGAAGGTTGGTGTTCTGGCTACATGCCGCTGTCCGGCACGGCATCTGGCCGTCCGTTGATGATCAACTGATGATCAACTCGGTATCACGCTGAGGGTATCGTCGGATTCTTCTGGCTACATTTTCGAGACCCAAAACCGCGTTTCTGCAGCTCATGTCCCCTTTTCAGGCGACACGCCGACGTAACTAGAG
>CAWJDK010000018.1:0-30187 GCA_963841585.1 uncultured Actinomycetes bacterium | reverse complement strand
CGCCAGCATGACGGTCCGTTTCGTGGCCGGCCGGAAGACGCGGGCCAGCCTGCTCTGCATGCCCCAGTCCAGGGCTCCGCAGCCCTTGAGGGGGAAGGCCTCGTGGCGCGCGGGCGCCGACGGGGCGAACCGCGCGCCGTCGGAGAGGTCGTCGTTGTCAGCCATGGCTGCGTTTTCCTCCCTCGGTGAGCATGGTGGCGGTTAAGCGCCTGCGGCGCGCCAGAGCGGGTTGAGCAGGCCATCGTCGGTGATGGCGAGCATGCGCCGGTAGATCTCCCGCCAGGCGGCGTACCGGTCGTCGTACGCGGCCGCGGCGGCCCGATCGGGTTCGAAGGTGGCCGCCCGCCGGCGCAGGCCCGGCCGCGGCTCGAGCAGGTCGGAGTAGACGCCGGCGCCGACTCCGGCGCAGATGGCCGCGCCGAGGGCGCTGCTCTCGGTGACGGCGGGGATGCGCACGGGCACGCCGAGCACGTCGGCCATGATCTGCGGCCACAACCGCCCCTTGGCCGCGCCGCCGGTGAAGACGACCTCGCCGAACCTCAGGCCGGTCAGGCCGGTGATGATGTCCCGATGCCCGCGGGCCACGTAGGCCGCGGCTTCCTCGATCGCCCGCACGCACGCGCCCCGGCCGCTCGTCGCGGGGTCAGCCAGGTCGAACTGCAGGAACGACGGGCTCGCGTGCGCCCAGCGTTTCGCGTTCATCACGTTGGACATGATCGCGATCACGCCGCCGGCCAGGGCTCCGGCCGCGGCTTCCTCCATCACCGCGTACGGGTCGACGCCCCTGCCGCGGGCGAGCGCGATCTCGGCGTCGCAGAACGCGTCCCGGAACCACCGCATGCTCATGCCGCAGTAGAAGCCGATGCCTTCCAGCATCCATTCGCCCGGCACCACGTGACACAGCGTCCGCAGCCTCGCCTCCGGGTCCACCAGCGGGTCGGCCAGCAGGACCGTGTTCTGCCAGAAGGTGCCCGCGACGACGGTGTACTCATCCCGTTCCGCCCCGGCGCCGAGCAGGCCGAGCTGGGTGTCCGCGCCGCCCGCCGTCACCGGGGTGCCCGGCCGCAGGCCGGTCACCTCAGCCGCGGCCCGGGTGACCTCGCCGACCACCGTGCCGGGGTCGACGACGGGTGGCAGGACGGCGGCGGGCAGGCCGCACATCGCCGGGATGGATGGTGACCAGCGACGGCTGGCCAGCGTGAACATGCCCGAGCTCGAGCCGCATGAGGGTTCAGTCACATGCTGGCCGGTCAGCCGACCGACGATCCAGTCGCTCAGCATGCCCAGGCTGGCGGTGGCGCTGAGGATGCCGGGCTGGTGTCTGGCCAGCCAGCGCAGCCGCGCCGGGGCGGTGATCGAAACCCAGTCGCCGGCCTCGGCGTAGATCTTCCCGGCCGCTCCCTCGCGGATGAGTTCCTCCGCCTCCGCGGCCGCCCGGCTGTCCACGTTGGGGCACGCCCAGATCTCCCGGCCGTCGGCGTCATACAGGACCATCCCCTCGCGCATGCTGGTCGCCGCCACGGCCGCGACGTCGGCCCCGGTCGCGTCCGCGGCGCGCAGTGCGTCCTGGACGCAGGAGGCGATGGCCTGCCAGCCGGCGTGCACGTCGAAGTCCTGGCCGCCGGGCACGCCGTGCGGCTCGCGATGGGTCCACTCGCGCTGTCCGGCGGCGGCCTGCGTGCCGGCCTCGGTGAACAGCACGGCCCGGCAGCTTCCGGTGCCCGCGTCGATGGCGAGAAGGTAGCGTCCGCTCATATCGATGTGCTTTCGGCTTGGAGGACCTGCGGGTTCACCACGTTGGCGGGTACCCGCCCGGCCAGCAGCTCGGTCACCGCGGTCACCGCCCGCTGCGCGCCCCTGGCCAGGGTTTCCGAGGTGGCCCCGCCGATGTGCGGGGTGATGAAGACGTTCGGCATGCTCAGCAGGGGATGCGGATCAGAGGCCGGCGTCCGCTCCAGTACGTCGAGCGCGGCTCCGCCGAGGATGCCCTGCTCCAGCGCCTGGCGCAGCGCCTGCTCATCCACCAGCGACTCGCGGGCCGTGTTGATGAAGTACGCTCCCGGCCGCATCCGGGCGAACGTTTCGCGGGAGAACATCTGCCGGTTCTCCGGCGTCAGCCTGGCGTGCAAGGAGACGATGTCCGAGCGGGCCAGCAGCACCTCCAGCGGGACCAGCTCCACGCCGGGCACGGCGGCGGGCGGAGGCTGCGGGTCGTACCCGACCAGGGTGAGGCCGAGCGCCCGGGCCCGCCAGGCCACTTCGCGGCCGACGTGGCCGAGCCCGACCAGTCCCATGGTCAGGCTCGGCGCTTCCCGGCCGAAGAACTCCCGTCCTTCGAACACCGATTCCGCGAAGCCGCCCCCCTCGAGCAGATGGCGGCTGGCCCGCGGCACGGCCCGGATGAGTAGCAGCGCGAAGGCGATCGTCAGCTCGGCGACAGCCTCGGCGTTCTTGCCCGGCGTGTTCACCACCGGGATGCCGCGGTCGGTCGCCGCCGCCACGTCTACGTTGACCGGCCCGCCCCGGGCGCAGCACACCAGCCGCAGCGGGGCGGCCCTGAGCACCTCGGCGGTGACCGGCGCGCCGTGCACGATGAGCACGTCGTGCCCGGCGACGGCCCGGGCGATCTCGGCTGGATCGCCCACGTATTCCCGCAGCCTGCGCTCGGAGTCCGTGGCCGGCGGGGCGCACGTGACCTCGTCGATCTGCATCGTGGACAGCTCGACCTGTCCCCGGAGGCCGGCCAGCGCGTCGGTGTACGCGGACACCGGCATGTAGGGGTCGCCGACCACGAGGACGCGCGCCTTCGGCAGGCTCACGGGTAGACGTACGTGGGCTCGAGGTCGATCGCGTGGCCGCTGCCCGACTCGAGGACGAACTTGAGCAGCGGCCCGGTGTCGACGTAGTAGAACTCGATGGACTCGCCAATCCGGCCGCCCATCAGGATCTCCGCGCCGCGCTCGCGCCAGTGCTTCTTCAGCGCCTCACTGTCCTCCACCGAGTGCTTCATGCACGCGATGTGCTGCACGCCCTCGCCGTGGGTGTCGAGGAACTCCTGGTAAATGCTCGGGCCGCTGACCGGCTGGATGAGTTCGAAGCCCAGCCCGTCGACCTTTGTCTCAGCGCCGATCATCCGGAACTCGCACGGCTGGCCGCGTACGACGGTGTCGTGCAAGAGCGGCGGCTTGTAGTCGAACACGCTCCACGGCCCCCAGCCGAGGTTCTCCGTGTACGAGCGCAGCGCGGATTCCATGTCCGCGACCACCACGGCGATCTGCGTGATTGCCATCGGAACCGCCGGTTGCACGATGCGCGCGCCCTCACCGCTTGCCATCTTCTACCTCTCTTCACTCATAAGGTGCCCCTCCCGGCGGGTTGCCGCACGGGGCGAAGCAGTTCACGGGTCAGCAGATCCAGGTTCCTCGCCGGGTCGACGCGGTCGAAGATGGCGCTGCCGCTCACGATAACGTCGACGTCCCACCCGGCGACCTCGGCAGCGTTGCCGATGGTCACCCCGCCGTCTACACCGACGAGGATGTCGGCTCCGGCATCCTTGGCCAGCTCGCGCACGTCATGCACCCGTCGGCGCGTGTTGGCGGCGGGTGCCTGCCCGGGCCAGCCGGGGCTAACCGCGAGGACCAGGACCAGTTCGGTGAGCCAGAGCACGGGCTCGACCGCCTGCACCGGGGTGCCGGGGTTGATCGCCACTCCGCGGAGGAAGGAGCCACTCTCGCCGGCCAGGGCCGTCATTTCCTGCATGGTGCGGTGCAGGTGCCGGGTGGCCTCGGCGTGCACTGTGATCATCGACGCTCCGGCGGCCGCGATCTCGGGCAGCAGACGGCGCGGCTCCTCGACCATGAGGTGGGCGTCCACGGGTATCCCCGTGGAGGCGACCGCCGCGACGAAAGCCGGGCCGACCGTCAGCTGCGGGCAGAAGACGCCGTCCATGACGTCGACGTGCGCCCACGCTGCCTTACCGCGTAGGTGCTCGAGCTCGGCCCCGAGCCTGGTCAGGTCGGCGGTGATCACCCCGGCGCTGAGCCTGGGTGAGGCGTGGCCGGGCGACTCGGTCATGCCGGGGCCCGCTCCAGCGTGCCCGCCCCGAGCGAGGAGTTGTTCCCTGCTCCACCGCCGCCCCCACGGGGTCACCACCAGCCGGGCCTCCTTAGTTCGGTTCTGCCGTCCAGTATCAGAGCATCCGCTCAACATCTGCACATCTGCTCGTGATTGAAGTATCTGCCTGCGAGGTGGCCGATGGCAAGGGCCAGGAGCGCCGGCCAGGTAGTCATCGGGGTGCCGGAACGGTGTTACATCGTGCCGGTTGCAACCGGCACGCCGAAATATTGTGCTGGGCCAGCGTGATGACCGGGTGGCGCGAGAGACCACGGTGGCGGGCCGGAAGCGGTCTAAGGGCCGCTGACCGCTCGGGCCTGCGCGCTAGGGGCCGCGCGCTCCAGCTCGAGCAGGCGTATCGCGGCCAGTTCATTGGTGACCAGGACGTCGAGGAACCCGCCGCGCAGCGCGCCGAGGATGGCTTCGACCTTGCGCATTCCCCCGGCCACACCTACCACCTTGGGGATCTTGGCCAGGTCGGACAGCTCGATGCCGATCCTGCGGTCATGGATCGGCAGCTTGACCACCTGGCCCGAGGCGTCGAAGAACTGGCCGAGGATGTCCCCGACCACGTGGTGATCGCGAAGGGTGCGTACGTCGTCGGTTTCCAGGTAACCCATCTGCACGATGGTGGCGTCCTCGGTGGGCGTGCCGACCCCGACGATGGCCTGCTCCACGCCGCAGGCCTGCTTGAGCACCTGCTGGATGGCGGGCTCCGCCTTCAGTGCCGCCGCCAGCTCCGGCGTGGAGGCCACGATGGGGGTCGGGATGACCGTCGCGCTCGCCATCTCCCCTTCCGCGGCGCCCTCGCCCTTGGAGGAGAGGAAGGCCGGGAGGTACGCGTCCACCCCGCCGGTCAGCGACACCATCCGGACCGGGCCGACGGCACCGAAGTTGGTCGCGGCGATGACGCGGGACACCGTGTCCCCCCAGCCCACGCCGAGGGTTCCGCCCGGCCGCAGATGGGTGCTCATGAACTGGGCGCCGCCCAGCCCCAGCCGGGCGTTAAGGCCGGGCCGGTCGCCGGTCTCGGTCTGGTGGTCTGGGACGACCAGCGCCTCGGCCAGGCCGAACGTGCGGCGGAGCTGCCTGCTCACCTCGAACGCGTTGAGGTGGTCCGCGTTCAGGTTGATCGTGACCAGGCCGACCTTGCGGGCCCGGTCCAGCATCCGGCCGACGGACGCGCGGGACACCGACAGCCGCTTGGCGATCTCGTCCTGGGTCAGCTCGTCCTTGTAGTAGAACCAGGCCACACGGAGAAGCAGTTCCTCGTTGCCTGGCCTGCCCTCGCGGACATCCTGCTCTGTCCTCACGGAACGCCCTCTCCGAATGCCGACGTAGTCATGGCCCCCCATTATCAAAGCCGCGGCAAAGCCGAAGCCAGCCTCACGCGCTTACTCACGGTCGATGACCTGCCCTCCGTCCAGCGGGATGACCGCGCCGGTCATGAACGACGCCATCGGGCTCAGCAGCAGCGTGATCCACAGCGCCACCTCCTCCGGGGCGCCGATCCGCCCGAGCGGCACCTGGCTGCCCGGCCACAGGTACGCCTCGGCCAGGTCGTCGGCCCAGGTCGCGTGGATGGGGGTATCGATGGGGCCGGGCGAGATGCTGTTGACTCGCATGCTCAGCGGCGCCAGCTCGCCGGCCAGGGTCTGGGTCCGGTAGTCGAGCGCGCACTTGGTCATCCCGTAGACCGACTGGCCCACCCGGCGCAGCGTGCTCGACGATGAGCTGACGTTCACCACGGACCGTACCGGCGACTCGCGCAGCGCGGGGAGCGCGGCTTGGACCAGAAAGAAGGGCGCCCGGACGTTGGTGGCCACGTGCTCGTCGAAACTGCCGGTCTCCCACTGGCCGAGTGGCATGTGCCGCACCACCGCGGCGTTGTTGACCAGCCCGTCGAGCCGGCCGTACCGGGCCAGGCAGGCGTCCACGATCCGGCACGGGCTGGCCGGGTCGGCCAGGTCGGCGGGCACGCTCAGCGCCTGGCCGCCACCGGAGGCGATCTGAGTGGCCACCTCGTTCAGCAGGTCTTTGCGCCGACCGACCAGCACGACCGGCGCGCCCATGGCGCCGAGCTGGCGCGCCGTGGCGGCCCCGATCCCGCTGCCACCGCCCGTCACGATGACGACTGCACCCGCGAGGCCGGCGTCGGTCAGCGCGGGCGGTATCGCCGGCCGTGAACCTTCCCCCATCGGTGCCCTCTCATTTTGTTCATATGCAGCATATGAGCAATTGCTCACATGTCGGTCACTTGTGACGTGCCGCCGCTCACGAAGGGCGTCTCGTCCAGGAAACGGGACAGGACGTTCCAGGTCATCCGCCCGACCGGGGTCTCCCGTCCGGCGTCGCGCAGCGCCCCGCACCAGGCGATCGAGCCGACGGAGAACACCGCGCCCCCGGTTCCGGTCTCGAAGAAGACCACGTCGGACCGGACCAGTTCGCTGACGGTGCCGCCCTGCTGGGAGTCCGCCGTCGTGATATCCTCCACCGCGCCTTGGTAGGCGTCGCTGAACCCGTGGGCGGACGCGACCAGTACGGTATTGACCGGCGTGCCGAGGGCGGGATCGACGCGGTCGATCTCGAAGCCGGCCGGACCGCCGAGTACGGATCCGGTGCCGCCTAGCGGGGCATCGGTGTCGATGCCCTCGACGATGAACTTCGATCGCTCATCGAGCGCGTCGGCGTCGATGCGGTAGGGCAGGGACCGGTCGAAGCCCTGAGCGGTGAAGCCGATGCCGGTCAGCGCCTGCGGCGGACGACCGCGCTGCCGCCACAGGCCGCCGTGCTCCCCGGTCATGGCCTGATGCCACTCCCCGGGCGGAGACTCCCAGACCCGCGTCCCGGCCATGCCCCGCCGGACCTCGATCACGAACGGATCGTCGCCGGGAGCGGTCGTGACCCAGTAGAAGCCGTTGCCGCCCAGGTACATCAGGCGGCCGCTTGCCGACAGGTAGCTGTCCAGGCCATCCAGCATCTGACGGCTCACATACTCGGGATGGCTCCCGGTCAGCACCACCCGGTAGCGGTCGAGCGCCGCGGCGCCCTGCCGGTGCAGGTCGTCGTCGGTAATCACGTCGAAGTCGACGCCCCGCTGTTCCAGCCAGTAGAGCAACTCCAGGTCCGCGCTGAACTGATGCGGGCCTTTCACCAGCGGCAGGTGGTAGCCGGGGCGCATGTTGAGCACCGGACGCCGCCAGGACGACAGGCACGTGCCGCTGCCGTCGGCGTGCAGCTCGTACAGGCTGAGCAGCCGGTGCTGGGACGTGTACCGATCACGTTCGGTCACCGCCAGGAGCCGGCCCCGCCCACCGACGCCTTGATCGGGCGTTCCCACGAGGCGTGCTCGTTCGCGTAGGCGAGGTAGCTGAAGGTGGGCAGGAGCACGGCAGCGCCGGCGGCCCGCCCTGGGCCGCGCCGGGTTCCGGCCGCGCTCACGATCAGCGGCACCGTGTCCTCATGACCCCCGGATCGCAGCTTGATCCCGTAGACGCCGCTCGGCCATCCGGCCGGCACCTCGAAGCTCAGGTCGGTCTGCCAGCCCGCATCGCTCAGGTCGTCGGAATGGAAGTGCGCCGCCTGGTACTGCCCGGGGTCGGCCGCGAAACTCTCGGTGGCCGGCCTCCAGTTCCGTCCGGTCACCCCCAGGGTCGGCATGTTGACCAGGACCGCGTCCCGGCGGCCGGGGCCGGCGTCGCGCACCCGGTGCGGCGGCAGGGCCGCCTCGGCGCCTAGCCGCCACTCGTGCCGGAGCCTGCCGATCCGCCCGGCGGGCGCGTCCGCGGCCAGCGCGCGCAGGGCGACGGGCGAGAGCGGCCCGGTGAACACCCGCGGCGTGTCGATCTTCCCGTTGAAGCAGCGCAGCGGGCGTGCGCCGGGGACCGCGGCCCCGACGGTGACTACCCGGGCCGCGCACGGCGGGCCGCCGAGATCGTGACGCCCGTCCTCGCCCGGGACCGGGTCCGGACGACGCGGGTCCCTGGCCACGGCCATCAGCGTGACCAGCCCGGCCGCGTCCCAGCTAGCCGCGGCGAAGTACCAGCGCCGGGCCTGGATGTGCGGACCGGCCGGGACGCTGTCCAGCACGTCACCCGCGGCTGATAGGCGCGCGACGCTGAGCCTGCCCTCGCCGGAGACGGCCACCTCCCAGCCTCCGTCGTCGGCGAAGCCGGCCATCAGGCACTGCCGTCCCGACAGCAGGGTGGGGAAGAACCAGAACTGGACGCTGTGCCCGGCCCCCGGCAGCCCGTCACCCAGCTCGGCGATGAGATAGGAACCGCTGCGGAGTTCCTGCTCGCGCCCGGGAAAATGGCCGCCGGCCACCGGCGGGACGGCCGGGCGCGGCACGAGGCCGAGCCTGGATACCTCGGCGCTGAAGCCGGGCTGCGTGGTGCTCACCTTGACCTCGACGGTCTCGCCTGCGTGCGCCACGCAGGGTTGCGCGTAGCCGAGCAGTTCCACGTTCCGCTCCGTTTCTGATGACGGTCACCCGCACGGGCCCGGTCCGTCGCTGTTGGTCCATCTGTGGTGCAAGAGCAAGGTCCCGTCCATGGCGACGCTGCCCTCGACGACGGTCGCCGCCCGCGATGAGGTGCTGCGGACGGCGACCTCTACCCGTTCCCCGGCCGGCAGGCGCAGGCCGGCATCTATCCGCGCCGTCAGCGCCGCGCCGTCCGGCCGCTCGGGCCGGACCCGGGCGGTGAACCGCTCGTCCAGTGTCAGGTCGGCGCCGGACGGAGCGCGCAGCCGCGTCCTGGCGCCGAACGTCACCGCGACCTCGCCCGCCACCTTGTCGTGCCATACTTGGTAATGCGGCTCGCCATCGGTCAGCCAGCCGGTGTCGGTTCCGGCCGGCGGCACCGGGATGCGCGCGGGCGCGTCCCGGCGGTTGTCCTGGTCGCAAACTGGTACCTGCAGCACGGAGGGGTTGTCCTCGCCGAAGCACAGGCGGATCGCCGGGTTGGCCGCCGACGGCCAGATGCGGGGGAAGTCGGCGCACGCTACGGAAAGGCGCAGCCGTGCGCCGTCCGGGAGCGCGAACGCGGCCGTCCCGAGCGGGATCACCACCCGGGCCGGGCCGGGCTCGTTCTCAGCGTTGGCTGCCAGCCGGGCCCAGCCGGTGGTGATCAGCGTCGAGCGGCCGTCCGGGCCGACCATCGCCAGCCGGGCCACCAGGTGCGCCTCCGGGCCCGGCCCCCTGGTCAGGTACAGTTCGGCCTCGGGCCGCCCCGCGACCAGGAGCGGCGCGGGCAGTGGCTCGCTGGTGAAGGTCATGCTCCGGGCGTCGTCGCCGCTTTGCTCCTCGGGCCAGCCGTTCCCGGTCCCGAAGGGATCCCACATGCCTGAGGCCAAGCCGACGGCGGCGTCGCCGAGGTAGTCGCGGTGGCCGGATCCGGCCGGCGGCCCGGGGTCCAGGGCGGGCCCGGCCAGGAACAGCCGCAGCGGGCGGACGCCCTCCGGCGGCCATCGCCGGGCGCTGCGCCACCCTTCGCCCTGGGCGAAGAACCGGACCGGGTCCGGCTGCGGCCGCCCGGCCGAGGGCCGCCTGAGGTGCGCGTCCCACCAGTCCGCCATCTCGCTCACCCAGTCGTAGGGCTCGATGTCGGAAAGGTGCGGAAGCACGTGCATCCACGGGCCGATGACCAGTCGCTTCGGTCCCTTCAGGGCGCGGTACAGAGACGTCATGGCGTCCTTGAACATGTCCGCCCAGCCGCCGATGAGCATGGCCGGGACGCCGATCGCCGTGGCGTCGATGACCCGGCCCTGCCAGTAGGCGTCCCGCTCGGGGTGAGCCTGCCAGGTTACCGCGTGCGGCGGCCCGCTGGTCAGCCGCCGCAGCCGTCTGGCCCAGGTCCCCCGCCACCGGCCGTCAGGGTCCTGCCTGGTCGGCGGGCACAGGCCCAGGGCCATCATGTGCGCCGCCCAGGCGTACCGGCCCAGCATGGCGGGGCAGCCGCCGGGCGCGATCGTGTCGCGGTAGATGTCGGTGGTGGCGTACACCGCGATGATCGCGCGCAGGTGGGCCGGCCGGTGCGCCGCGCTGGCCAGCGCGTTCATCCCGCCGTACGACACGCCCCAGGCGCCGACGTTGCCGTCACACCAGTCCCGCCCGGCCACCCACTCGATGATCTCCGCCCCGTCGCGGCCCTCCCTGGGCAGATCGAAGCTCTCGCCGTAGGCGCCGTCAGACGCCCCGGTGCCGGTCATGTCCACGAACACGCTGGCGTAGCCCCGTTCGCACAGCCTGATCCTGGTGTGCTCGAAGAGGCTGCCGATGATGTCGTCCGTGCGGTACGGGTAGTAGCTGACCAGCACCGGACCTGGTCCCGCGTCGGCGGGCCGGTAGAGGTCCCCGGACAGCAGGGTCCCGTCGGCGAGCGGCACCACCAGGTCGCGATCCACCTGGACACCGGGGGAAGCCTGCGCCGGCACGGTCAGATCCGCTCGATGTCGGCCACCGACGCGGGCCGGATCACCAGTTCTGTGACCGCGACCCGGCGCGGCCGCGAGATCAGCCAGCTCACCGCGTCCGCCACGTCTTCGGGCAGCAGGGCGCCGCCCGCCTCGACCAGCGGCCTGATCGTCGGGCTACCCCTGGTGAGCGGGGTGTCGACGAGCCCAGGCTCGATCAGCGCCACCCGGATGTTGCTGGACTGGAGTTCCTTGCGGACCGCATGCCCGAGGCCCACCACGCCCCACTTGCTGGCGATGTACAGCGGCTCTCCGACGTAGGTGTCCCGCCCCGACGCGGATGCTATCACCACGATGTCCCCGGATCCGGCCCGCACCATCTGCGGGGTGACGGCCCTGATGCTGTTCGCCACGCCTAGCAGGTTGGTTTCGACCACGGTCTGCCATCGGTCCGGCGAGCCGCTGGTGATGCTGGACTGATCCGCCACGCCCGCGCTGGCGACCAGCACGTCGATCCGGCCGAGGTCGGCGGAGACCTGGCCGACGACGCGCTCCACCGCGCTGAAGTCACGGACATCCACACCGGCCGGGTAGGCCCGGACGCCCGCCGCGCTGAGCTCGCGCGCTGTCCCGGACAGCTCCGGGCCCGGCAGCGAGAGCAGCACGACGGCCGCGTCGGCCCGGCCGCAGGCGAACGCGCACGCCCGGCCGATGCCGGTCGCCCCGCCGGTGACCACGACTACCTGCCCGGTCATGAGGACCCCGGGGTCCCTGGGGTGGCGCCGGTGATCAGGCCGACCAGTTCCGTGCCCGTCACCGGGCGCTCCCGCGTGTCCAGGTCTGCGACCTTCCGGCCCAGGCGGAGCACCGCCACCCGGTCCGCCACCTTGAGCACGTGATCCATGTTGTGGCTGATCAGGAGGGTGGCGATGCCCTCTTGCCGGAGCCTGGCGATGAGCTCGAGTACGGCCTCGGTCTGCCGGACGCCGAGCGCGGCGGCCGGCTCGTCCATGATGACCACCCGGCTGCCCCACAGGACCGCCCGGGCCACCGCCACTGCTTGCCGCTGGCCGCCGGACAGTGAGCCGACCTTGGACGTGACCACGGGCATCTGCAGCCCGAGCCGACCGAAGGCCTGCTCGACCTCGCGTCGCATCCGGCGTTTGTCGATCCGGCGCACCGCCGCCAGACGGCCGGGGCCGTAGAGCTCGCGTCCCAGGTACATGTTCTCCACGATGCTGAGGGTGGGGACCAGCGCCAGGTTCTGGAACACGGTCTCGATCCCCGCTTCCCGGGTGGAGCGGGCCCCCTCTTCGGCCCACGGCTTTCCGTCCACCCGGATCTCACCGGAGTCGGGGCGGGCCACCCCGGAGATGATGGAGATCAGCGTGGTCTTGCCAGCGCCGTTGTCGCCGACCAGGCCGAGCACCTCGCCGTAGCCGAGGGCGAGGGAGACGCCGCGCAGCGCCACCACCGGGCCGTAACGCTTGGTGATGTTCGTGACCTCGAGCGCCGACGGGTCGGCGCCGTCTCGCCGCTCAGTCATGCGTCGGCCTCCTGTTCTCTTCGGGCTCGGACGGCCCGGCCAGCCGCTGGGCGACAACGGGCTGGACCTCGGCGGTCCAGCTGGCCTCCAGTTCCTCGGCGTCGGCCGTGTCCGGCACAGGTACCCGCTCGAGCCGCTGGTAGAGGACATCGAGGGCGGCCGCCACGACCAGCGTCGCGCCGACCGCGAGGTCCGCGACGTACGGCCCGACGTTGATCAGGATGAGGCCGTCGTTCAGGACGCCGATGAACAAGATTCCGGCCAGCGTGCCCCACAGCGAGCCGCGCCCGCCGGTGAACGCGACCCCGCCCAGCAAGATCGCGGTCAGGACCTGCAGTTCCAGGCCGACGCCGATCTGCACGGACGCGCCGTCGAGCTGGGAGGTGACGATGAGGCCGCCCAGCGCGGCGGCGGTGCCGGACAGGATGTAGATCACGAACGGCAGCCTGCGGATCGCGACGCCCAGGGCCCGGGCCGCCTCCTTGTTGGCCCCGATGGCGATCAGGTGCCTGCCGGTCCTGGCCTCGTACCAGAAGAACGTCCCGGCCAGGAAGACCACCACGAAGATGACGCCGGGAACCGGGATCCCGGCCAGGGTGCCGTTGCCCAGCTGGCCGAACAGCGAGCCGAACCCCGAGCGGGTGGTATCGCTGGTGATCGTCTGTGCCAGCCCGGCCGCGCCGGCGTAGCCGCCCAGGGTCACGATGACCGGGGAGAAGCCGAGGTAGGAGATGAGGTAGCCGTTCATCGTGCCCCAGGCGGCCCCCACCGCGACGGCGCCGATGAAGGACAGCACCATCGGCCAGCCGAAGATCTTGTCGAACTCGCCGAACATCGCCGCGGACAGCCCGGCCACCGAGCCGACGGAAAGGTCAAGGTTACCCGAGACCAGCAGCATCGCCCCGGGTACCGCCACGATGCCCACGACCGAGACCTGCTCGAGCACGACCAGCAAGTTGCTCTGGGTGAAGAAGCTGCCAGTGCTCCAGCTGAAGTAGAGCGAGAGCAGGATCAGCGCGACCCACAGCCCGCCGCCCTGGGCCGCGCCGAGCCTGCGCAGCGAGCTGTGCGTGCGTTGCGGACGGGAGACCCGGTCGGCACCTCCGGGTCGTCCTGACCGTATGACCTGACGCGCGTTCATGACGTCTCCCGGGGAATCGGCTCGCGAAACGGCGGGGGTCCCCCACGTCCCGGCTCGCGGAGTGGTGCATAGGCGCTGGCCGTTCCTATTTGAGCTCGGCGAGTAGCTTCTGGTTCAGCGCGGTCGTCTGCGCGGTGCACAGGACGTACGGGAAGTTGATCTTCGTAGGAGTCTTGCCTTCTATGGCGTTGGCTGCGGTCTCAATGGACGCCTTGCCGATACCGACCGCGTCCAGCGCGCCGGTGGCCCGGATCGGCCCGCCCGTCCCGATCGCCTGGATGACCGGCGCGGAACCGTCGAAGCCGCAGATGAACATGTCCTTGATGCGCTGCGCGCTCGGGTGGGTTGCCATGAATGCCTGCTCGACGCCGGCGCAGCCTTCGTCGGCGATACAGATGGCGACGTTGATGTTCGGGTGGGCCTGCAGCATCGACTGGAAGGCGGGGAAGGTGTCGGGCGAAAGGACGCCCTCGTGCTGGGCGACCACCTTGGCGCCGGGCGCTACCGCCTGCAGGGCGGCGACGGAGCCCTCGATCCGCTGCTTGCCGGTCAGCTGGATTTGGTGGGTGAGCAGCGCGACCTCGGCCTTGCCGCCGAGGGTCTTGTTCACCCATTGGCCGGCGTAGGTCCCGACGAGCTTGGCCCCCTGCAGGTTGTCGAAGATAACCCAGCCGTCCACGCCAGGCAGGGCGTTGTCGGAGTAGTCGAGGAACTTCACGCCCTTGCTGTGCGCTTGGTGGATAAGTGGGATGATCGCGTTGTTGTCCAGCGGCAGGCACACGACCGCGCCGACGCCTTCGGCGATCCAGGTCTGGACTTCCGACAGCTGCGCGTCGAGCTTGGAGTTGGCGTGGCTTTCCAGCAGTTCGTAGCCGCGGGCCTGGCATTCCTGCTGCGCGCCGAGCATCAGCGGGCCCCAGATCGACGCGCTTGTGTCGGGCTGGCTGAAGCCGATCTTCTTACGGTTTCCCGTGGGCGCCGATGATGAACCGCCGCTGCTCGCGCTGGTGCTGCTCGAGCTCGTCGTGCCGCACGCGGCCAGGACGGGGCCGGCGACGGCCAGCGTGGCACCGGCCACGCCGACCCGCCTGACGAACTGCCGTCGCGACAATAGCCGCTCCGTGGTGTCGTCCTGGCCGCCGGGTCTTGGGGCGCTCGATACTTGCGACTTCATCCGATCCATGTTTGCCTCCGCGGGGGTCAATGGTGTGGTCAGACTCGGTGGGAACTAGGTCAGCGGGAGATCTGCCCTGGTCCGGATCGCAAACCGTATGGGGCGAGCATTTGCTCTTAATCTGAGCGTTTGTTCACGCATACAGTATGCGCGTCCCGGCTACCACGGGCAAGAGTCCGCTGGGCATTCGCCGTGTGAGCCCCGGCGACAGGAGGATGGCCCGGGCTCCCCATCTGGGCCGGGTCACGCGCCCTGGCCAGCCGGTGGGGGGTATAGTTGGTCGGGAACGCGGGCAAGACCGTATGGGTAGAGCTGCTCAGGTAGGTGAGGCTGGTTCCGTCGCTCGATGTCCGGGTGCGCCGCGTCTACGATGAGCCGTCGGCCGCGGACGGTGCCCGGGTGCTCGTCGACAGGGTCTGGCCGCGCGGCCTGCGCAAGGACGCCCTCCGGCTGGACGACTGGGCCAAGGATGTCGCGCCGTCCGCCGAACTGCGTAAATGGTACGGGCACGACCCGGCCAGGTTCGGCGAGTTCCGGCGGCGCTACCTCGGCGAGCTGGCCGGCGGCCCGCAGCGGGCCGCGCTCGGCAAGCTCCGCGCCCTGGCCGTGTCCGGACAGACCCGGAGACCGCTGACGCTGCTCACCGCGACCAGGGATCTCGACCACAGCCAGGCTGCGGTGCTGGCCCGGCTGCTCAGCCAGTCGGCCGAGCCGGAGGAGACCGGCGGCGAGGCGGCCTGCTTCGCCCACCTGGTCTGCCCGGAGTGCGGCGCGGTGACCACCGAGGGCCACCGCCCCGGCTGCGCCGCGGCCACGACGCCGTGATCGTGTGAACCAAGGCGCCAACTCGGACCGGCCACGTCTCGTCATAGTCCGCTACCTCGATCACCGAACGGACCTCCGTCCCGCCCCCGCTTAGGTAAATGCGCCCAGGCCGGTGATGGCGCGCCCCACGATCAGCGTGTTGATCTCGCGGGTGCCCTCGTAGGAGTAGATCGCCTCGGAATCAGCCACGAACCGGCCCACGTGGTTCTCCAGCAGGATGCCATTCCCGCCGAGCAGTTCGCGCGCCCAGCCGGCCGCTTCCCGCATCCGGACCGTGCAGAACGCCTTGGCCAGCGCGGAGTGGTGGTCCTCGGCCAGGTCCGCCTGCTGCAGCGCGGACAGCCGCGCGCAGAGGCAGGCCGAGGCGGTGACGTTGGACAGCATCTTCACCAGGAGGTCCTGCACCAGCTGGAAGCCCCCGATCGGCCGGCCGAACTGCTGGCGCTGCCGGGCGTAGGCCAGCGCGTGCTCGTAGGCGCCGCGGGCACAGCCGGTGGCCTGCCAGGCCACCCCGGCCCGGGTCAGCCGCAGCACCTTGGCGGTGTCGGAGAACGAGTTCGCCTCCTGCAGCCGGTTCTCCTCCGGGACCCGCACCCCGTCCAGGGTGATGTGCGCGTTCTGCACCACCCGCAGCGCGATCTTGTCCTTCTGCTTGGAGGTCTCGAAGCCGGGCGTGCCCCGCTCCACCACGAACCCCTTGACCTGGTCGTCCTCCAGCGAGCGGGCCCAGATGACCACGTAGTCGGCGAATGTGGCGTTGCCGATCCACTTCTTCTGCCCGTCCAGCACCCATTCGGTGCCGTCCCGCCGGGCGGTGGTGGTCAGCCCGCCGGCCACGCCCGACCCCACGTCGGGTTCGGTCAGCCCGAACGCGCCGATCTTCTCCATCCGTGCCATCTCGGGCAGCCAGCGCTGACGCTGCTCCTCCGAGCCGCACAGGTAGATGGACCCCATGGCCAGGCCGCCGTGCACGCCGAAGAACGTGCTGATCGACGGGTCGACCCGGGCCAGCTCCATCGCGACCATGCCGTCCAGCAGGTAGCCACCACCCGGGCAGCCGTAGCCGTGGTACAGCTGGCCGGGGATGCCGAGCCGGCGGAATCCGTCCATCAGGTCGAACGGGAACTCTTCCCGGGTCCAGTAGTGGTTGATGACGGGCTGGACCGACTTCTCCATGAACTCCCTGACCCGGCGCAGCAACTGGCGGCCTTCGTCGTCGAGCGACTGCTCGAGCAGGTAGAAGTCGGCGTCGGTCACGGCGGTACGGGTCACTCTGCCTCCTCGGGTGCCTGCACCTCGCGCCGCAGGATCTTCCCGGTCGGGCCCTTGGGCAGGGAGTCCACCAGCCAGACGCGCCGCGGGTACTTGTACGCCGCGACCCGGTCCCGGACGAACGCGCGCAGTTCCTCCGGCGTCGCGCTGGCGCCCGGCTTCAGCGCCACCGCGGCGCCGACCTCCTCGCCCAGTTCCGGGTGCGGTATGCCGATCACGGCCACCTCGGCGACGGCCGGGTGCTCGTGCAGCACCTCCTCGATCTCCCGCGGGTACACGTTGTAGCCGCCCCTGATAATCAGGTCCTTCTTCCGGTCGACGATGAAGTAGTAGCCGTCGGCGTCCACCCGGGCCATGTCGCCGGTGCGGAACCAGCCGTCGACGATCGCCTCGGCGGTGGCCTCGGGCTTGTTCCAGTAGCCCTTCATCACGTTGTGCCCGCGGATGGCGATCTCGCCGATCTCCCCCTCCGGCGCGGTCTGGCCCGCCACGTCGATGAGCCGCATCTCCACCCCCTCGATCGGGGTGCCGATCGAGCCGGGCTTGCGGACCTTGTCCGGATGGTTGAACGACGCGACCGGGGAGGTCTCGGAGAGCCCGTAGCCCTCCAGGATCATGCAGCCGAACTTCTCCTCGAAGCCGCGCAGGATCTCCACCGGCAGCGAGGCGCCGCCGGAGGCGCAGACCCGCAAGGTCGCGGCCATGGCCGGGTCAGCCTCGGGCAGGTGCAGCATGGCGGCGTACATGGTCGGCACGCCCTCGAAGATCGTCACCGCGTCGCGCTGGATGATCTCCAGCGCCCGGGCCGGGTCGAACCTGGGCAGCAGGGTCAGCGTGCCGGCCGCCGCCACGGTCGCGTTCAGCCCGCAGGTCAGGCCGAAGACGTGGAACAGCGGCAGGCAGCCCATGGTCACGTCGACGGCGTCGTTCTTCAGCAGCGTCCGCGCGGTGATCTCGGCGTTGCGGATCAGGCCCGCGTGGGTGAGCACGGCGCCCTTGGGCCGCCCGGTGGTGCCCGAGGTGTACAGGATCACCGCGTCGTCCTGGTCCTGCCGCTCCGGGGCCTCGCCCGCCGGGTCATGCCCGGCCAGCAGGCTGGTCATGTCGGGGGTCTCGACCGCGATCGCCTCGGCCCCGGCGTCGGCGGCGCCCTTGGCCGCCTCACCGGCCGCCGCGTGCCAGGCCAGCACCACCCTGGTCCCGGAGTCGCTCAGGTAGTAGGCGACCTCGCGGCTCTTGAGCAGCGGGTTCATCGGCACCACGACGGCGCCCGCGGCCAGCGCGCCGTAGAAGGAGATGGGGAACGCCGGGACGTTCGGCAGCATGATTCCCACCCGGTCGCCGGGCTGCACGCCGTGCGCGGCCAGCAGCGCGCTCATCCGGCCGGCGGCCTCGTGCAGCTGGCCGTAGGTCAGCGTGAGGTCGTCCATGCGGAGCGCTATCTGGTCCGGCTGGGTGGCCGCCGCCCGCTCGAGCAGGGAACTCAGGTTAGCCATGGCATCCTCCAGTCCGCGCCGCCGCCTGGTGGCGCCACCTGCCAGCATGCCCCTGCCGGGGTGGATTTTAAATAGCCGGCCCGGCCGCGCCCCGGTCAGCCGCCGGCCGCGCTGTCCGCCTGCCCGCCGAGATGGCCGTCAGGGCCCAGTACAGCAGCAGGGCCGCGCCGAATCCCACCACCCAGTTGTAGTCATACAGCGGTTTCAGCGCCGGGATCAGGCCGTCCTGCGGGAACGGGCCCTGGCCGGGCGCCGACCAGGCGCCGCCCACGGCCAGCACTGCGCCGACCCCGAAGGCCAGCACCCCCCGCCAGTTCCAGCCGCCGCTGTACCAGTAGGCGCCGCGCGGCCGGTACAGCTCGGCCAGGCTGAGGTCGGTGTGCCGGATCAGCCAGTAGTCGGCGATCAGCACGCCCGCGACCGCGCCCAGCAGCCCGCCGTAGAAGCCGAGCCAGACGTAGATGTAGATGTGCGGGTTGGCCAGCAGCCGCCACGGCTGGATGAGGATGCCGACCACGCCGGTGATCAGCCCGCCGGTGCGGAAGCTGATCAGCTTGGGCATCAGGTTGGAGAAGTCGTAGGACGGGCTGACCGTGTTCGCCGCCACGTTCACCGACAGGGTGGCCACCAGGATGCTGAACAGCGCGAACGCGATCACCACCGGGTTGGTGAACTTGCCGGTGAGCACAATCGGGTCCCAGACCGGCGCCCCGTAGATCTTCTGCGACGCCGCGGTGATCAGCACCGCGAGCATCGAGAAGAAGGTCATGGTGGTCGGCAGCCCGAGGACCTGGCCGACGGCCTGCTGCCGCTGCCCGCTGCCGAACCTGGTGAAGTCCGGCATGTTCAGCGACATCGTGGACCAGAACGCGATCATGCCCATCAGCGCCGGGAAGAACACCGGCCAGAAGTCGCTGCCCCAGCCGAGCTTCGACGGCTCGGACAGCACCGCGCCGAAGCCGTTGGCCTTGGTCACCATGTAGATGAGCAGCGCGATCACCGCGACCAGCACGACCGGGGCGGCCCAGTTCTCGAACCGGCGCAGCGTATCCATGCCGCGCACGATGATGGCCATCTCCAGCAGCCAGAAGATCGCGAACGACAGCCATTGCGTCCACGGGTAGCCGCCGAAGGCCGGGGTCGCGTGCGTCCAGCCGTTCCCGGCGACCGCGCCGAGCAGGACGTAGAAGGCCTCGCCGCCGATCCAGGTCTGGATGCCGAACCAGGCGCAGGCGACCAGCGCCCGCAGGATGGCCGGCAGGTTCGCCCCGCGCAGGCCGAACGAGGCGCGCGCGAAGACCGGGTACGGGATTCCGTACTTGGTGCCGGCGTGGCTGTTCAGCAGCATCGGCACCAGCACGATGAGGTTGGCCAGCGCGATCGTGATGAGCGCCTGCACCCAGTTCATCCCGAGCGCGATCAGCCCGGAGGCCAGCAGGTAGGTCGGGATGCAGTGGGACATCCCGATCCACAGGGCCGTGAAGTTGTAGGTGGTCCAGGTGCGCTTCTCGATCGGCAGCGGGGCGAGGTCGCCGTTGGCGAACCTGCTGCCGCTTATCTCGTCGGCGCGGGCCAGGCCGACCCGGCCGTCGGGGTAACGGACTTCCTGTTCGACCGGCGACGTCGTCATGTCAGCACCTCCACGCTAGAACGCCGGAGAGGCGCCTGCCCCGATAAGGCCCGGTCAATCATCCGGGTCAGCCCCGCCCGACGTACGGCATCGTCGCGGCGGTGATGGTGAGGAAGAGCACGTTAGCGTCCAGCGGCAGCGACGCCATGTAGAGCACGGCGTCGGCGACGTACCGCGAGTCGAAGACGGGTTCGGCCATCATGGTGCCATTGGCCTGGAGCACACCCTGGGCGAACCGCTTGGTCAGCTCGGTCTCCGCGTTGCCGATGTCGATCTGCCCGCAGGCGATGTTGTGCTCGCGGCCGTCCAGGGACAGCGACTTGGTCAGGCCGGTGACCGCGTGCTTGGTGGCGGTGTAGGCGATGCTGTTCGGCCGCGGGGTGTGCGCCGAGATCGAGCCGTTGTTGATGATCCGCCCGCCGCGCGGATCCTGGGTCTTCATCATCCGCACCGCGTGCTGGGCGCACAGGAAGACCCCGGTGAGGTTGGTGTCGACGACCCGCTGCCAGTCGGCCAGGTCGATCTCGTCCGCCTGGGCCGCCGGGCCGAACAGGCCCGCGTTGTTCACCAGCAGGTCCAGCCGTCCCCAGCGGTCCCGGACGGCGTCGAAGAGCGCGGCCACCGAGGGCGGCGAGGTCACGTCGGCCGGGACCACGAGCGCGGCGCCGTCCGGCGCGCCCTTCGCCGTCTCGTGCAGCAGTTCCTCGCGCCGCCCCGCCAGCGCGACCTGCCAGCCCGCGCCGAGCAGGGCCCCGGCGATGACCCGGCCCAGCCCGGAACTCGCCCCGGTGACGACAGCCACGCTCATGCTTTCCGTTCCTTTCCTGGTTGCTACCGGCCCGTTGGTGGTTACGGGACGACGGTGACCGGCCACCGGCCGGCCTTGACCAGCCGCACCGCCAGCGACCCGATAAAGCGGTGCCCGGCCTGGGTCGAGGCCCCGACGACCACGGCGTCGGCCCGCACCTCGTCGGCCACCCGGCGCAGCTCGATATACGGATCGCCGCGCGCGACCATGAAGGTGACCGGAATACCGAGGGTCGGGGTGTACTCGTCGATCCGCCGCTTCAGGCCCGCCGCCGTCTCCTCCAGCGCTTGCTCCTGCGCCGCGATCACGCCTGCGCCGGCACCTGCCGCGGCACCGTACATAGCGGAGGACCGCTCGACGTACACGATAACCAGCCGGGCGCCCTGCCGCCGGGCCAGTCCGGCCGCGTACGCCCCGGCCCGCAGCGACGTGACGGAATCGTCGACCCCGGCCAGGATGACCTTGGGCCCGTCGGTGCCCAGTTCGAAGGCTCCGCCTTCCGCGTCCGCCACAACGGAATTATAAGAACGCCCCGGGCCTCCAGCGTGAGGAAGTGGCCGTCGCGCCGCCGAGGAAGGTTCCGTCTGGGTAGCCTGACGGGCATGGACGAGAATCGTGCCCGCCGGATCACCGATGCGCTCAGGGACCGCGGCATCAACGCGCACCTGAGGAAGTCCGGCATCGACGCGTACTCGGTGCAGGTGCCGGCGGGCGGCGGACGCGAGGCGATCTGGGGTGCCGAGGGCACCACCGGCCTGGAAGCCGAGGTTCTGCTCGACGGCGACCTGGTCGGCTTCGTGCCGCAGATCCCCGGCTCGGACGCCTTCGACGAGGCGCAGATCGTGGACGCCATCGCCCGGGCCGACTACGACAGGCCCGAGGGCTACGAGCGCCCCGAAGCGCCCCCGCCGGGGCAGCCACTCCCGCACGAGGGCGGCGTCTTCCGCCGCTTCATCGGCGGCTTCCGCGAGGACGACGACTAGCCCGCGTCCCGGGTGCGGCCGCCGGGCGGGCGGTGGGAGGCTATACGGATGCGCCTAGCGACCTGGAACGTGAACTCGGTGAAGGCGCGGCTGCCCCGGCTGCTCGAGTGGCTGGACGAGGCCAAGCCGGACATCGTTCTGCCTGCAGGAGATCAAGACCACCACTGCGTTGTTCCCCGAGGCCGAGGTCAACGAGCTCGGCTACGAAGTGGCGGCCCACGGTGACGGCCGGTGGAACGGCGTGGCGCTGCTGTCCAGCGTCGGCCTGGAGAACGTCAGCCTGGGCTTCCCCGGCGAGCCGAGCTACCAGGGCGAGCCGGCCGAACTCACCCTGATCGACGAACCCGGCCTGCGCAAGCCGGAGACCCGCGCGGTCGGCGCGAACTGCGGAGGTATCCGGGTCTGGTCGCTCTACGCGCCGAACGGTCGCACGCCGGATTCGGCCCACTACGCCTACAAGCTCGAGTGGTTCGCCGCCCTGCGTACCGTGCTGGAGGCCGAGCTAACCCAGCACGCCCAGCTGGCCGCGTGCGGCGACTTTAACGTGGCGCCGACCGACGACGACGTGTGGGACCCGGCGGTGTTCGTCCATTCCACCCACGTCACGGCGCCGGAGCGGCAGGCCCTGGTCGGCCTGCGCGCGCTCGGCCTCACCGACGTGGTGCCCAAGCCGATGAAAGGCCCGCATCCGTTCACCTACTGGGACTACCGGGCCGGGGCCTTCGCCAAGGACCAGGGCATGCGCATCGACCTGGTGTACGCCAGCCAGGCCGTCGCCGACCGGGTGGCCGGGGCCTACGTGGACCGCGAGGCCCGCAAGGGCAAGGGCCCGTCCGACCACGCCCCGATCGTGGTCGACCTCAGTTAAGACCCAGGACGCGCGCCGCGTTGTCGTGCAGCACGGCGCGCATGACCGCATCAGGCAGGTCCAGCGTGTCGAGTTCGGACAGGCACCGCTCGGGCGTGATGAACGGGTAGTCGCTGCCCCACAGGAACTGCCCGGACAGCCGCCCGCGCAGCTCGCGGAGCACCTCGGCCGGGATACGCCGCGGCGCCCAGCCGGAGATGTCGATGTACACGTTGGTCTTGTGCAGCGCGATGGCGATCAGGTCCATCTGCCAGGGCCAGCCGAAGTGCGCGGCCACCACGGTCAGGCCCGGGTGCGCCGCGCCCACCGGGTCGAGCTTGAGCGGGTGCGCCAGGTCGATCCTGATGCCCTGGCCGCCGGGCTGGCGGGCGCCGATGCCGCTGGTCCCGGTGTGGAACAGGGCCAGCAGCCCGTGCCGCTCGCAGGCCGCGAAGATCGGCCAGTACTGCGGGTCGTCGGGCGCGAACGCCTGCAGCGACGGGTGGAACTTGACCCCGCGCAGCCCGAGCGCGGCGATGTTCTCGACCTCGGCCACGGCCGCCTCGCCCTTGTGCGGGTCGACTGAGCCCAGGCCGGTGAACACATCGGGGTAGTCGCGGCAGGCGGCGGCGACGGTCTCGTTCGGCACCCGCGGCCGCCCCGTCGCCGTCTCGGCGTCCCAGGCCAGCAGGACCGCCCTTACCTCGAGCCGGCGGTACACGGCGGCCAGCTCCCCGAGCGACTGCCGCGACACCGACGACCGGAAGTAGGCCTCGGCCGCCTCGACGTACCCGGCCATGCTGCCGTCCAGCCAGTCCGGGGTGGGCAGGTGCACATGGAAGTCGATCGCGCGCAACGGCATCGTCCCACCCTAACGAGATGCCGTGGTCCTCCAGGTACGCGGTCCGTACCTTCTTCGGTACGCACATGCACCAGGCGTCGATGAGCAGCTCGCGCAGCTCGTCCACCTCGAGCACCGGCAGCCGGGCCCGGACCCACTGGTACCGCTCGTCGCTGGGCAGCGGCATCATGAACGTCTCCGGCCGGCTCGCGACCGCCGCGGCCGGCCCGATGACCATCCAGGACAGACCGCGGGTGCTCGTCCGCCAGGCAGGCGACATCACTCTGTCGGTTACCCTGGGATCGTTATCCTCGTTAGCCGCATCGGCACTCCGGGCCTTTTCCGGCGGCCTTCTCACCCGGGGGACGGACACGCGGCTCAGCTTAACCTGCAGTTGCTATGCGCTAAATAACAAGGACTACGCTGGGGACGGTACTTCCGGGTAAAGGGGCGCTTCCGTGGCGAAAGATGAGGCCAGCATCGGCCGCGTCGGCGTCCTGACCGTGGCCACACGGGGTGACCAAGGCCCAGGTGAAGTGCTCATCAAGATCCGCGGCGGCACGGAGACCTTTCTGGCCTGGTCAGAGACGCCGCTGCCCAGGGGGGCGACCGTCCTTGTCATCGACTCGCGCGGAGCGCGGGCGGTCGACGTCATCGAGTGGGAAGATTCGCTCGGCGACATTCCGCGCATTCCGGGGTTAGCTCTCTTTAGGAGATGAACGAAGATGTTCGGTTACCGTGTTCCGGCCCCCGACGAGGCCATGCTGATTTCCGGACGAGGGGGCGGCCACGACGGCCAGCCGTTCAAGGTGGTGATCGGCCACGGCGCCTTCGTCACGCCGGTGTTCCGCAAGGTCCGGTATCTCACGCTGTCCATGCAGGAGGCCGAGGTCGCCGAGCAGTGCGTGACCCACCAGGGCATCGCGCTGAACGTGCGCGCGGTGATCGCGTTCAAGGTCGGCAACGACGAGGAATCCATCGTCAACGCCGGACAGCGTTTCCTGTCCGACCAGGACCAGATGTCGCTACTGACCGGGCGGATCTTCGCCGGACACCTGCGCTCGATCATCGGCTCGATGACCGTCGAGGAGATCGTCACCGAACGGCAGAAGCTGGCCAGCGAGGTCCTGGACGGATCGAAGGGCGAGATGGCCAGGATCGGGCTGATCGTGGACTCGCTGCAGATCCAGTCGATCGATGACATGGGCGCCGGGTACATCGCCGCCATGGCCGCGCCGAACAACGCCGCCATCCAGCGCCAGGCCAAGATCGCCCAGGCCCAGGCCGACCAGGCGGCGGCCGAGGCGCAGCAGGCGTCGGCGCGTAAGCAGGCCGAGTTCACCCGGGAGACGTCCGTCGTGCAGGCGCAGTACAAGGGTGAGGTGGAAAAGGCACAGGCCGAGGCGGCCCAGGCGGGCCCGCTGGCGCAAGCGAACGCCCAGCTTGCGGTGATCAACGCCCAGGCCGAGCTGGCCCAGCAGCAGGCCCAGCTCAGGCAGCAGCAGCTGGTCTCCGAGGTGATCAAGCCCGCCGAGGCCGAGGCCGAACGGGTGCGGATCCTGGCCAAGGCGGACGCCGAGCGGACCCGCATCCAGGCCGAGGCGGCCGCCTCCAACAACCGCGTCGCGCTCGACCAGCTGCTGATCAACCAGCTGCCGCTGATCGTCAAGGAGGCCGCGGCCGGGCTGGCCGGAGCCAACGTCAGCGTGCTCAACGGCGCGGACGGCCTCAGCGAGATCGCGGCCGGGCTGGTCAGCCAGGGCATGACCATTCTCGACGCGGTCCGCAAGGGGATGCCCGGGCAGGCCACCGCCAGCCGGGACAACGGGCAGGTGGTGAGCGGCCAGGTGGTGCCGGACAGCCCGGCCGGTTCGGCCCGCGGCTAGTCGCGCTGGCCGGCGCCCCGGACGGCAAATCTGTTGATTTGCTGACGTCCTGGCCAGTCCGGCTCCAGCGACGACATCGCTCGTTAGGCTCGCAGGCGTGGCAACCGCGACCACGGCCATCCAGCCCCAGGACCGGCCCTCAGCAGAACGGGCGCCCGCGCCACCGTCCGGCGCTCGCCGCACGGTGGCGCTGGCCGCCGTGTACTACCTGCTGGCGGCGCTGGCCGTCACGCTCTGGCTGTGGCGGGACCCGGCGACCAGGACGGTGCTGGGCAACCCGAACGACGCCGACCAGCTCGCCTGGTTCTTCCGGTACGATGCCGTCGCGATCGCGCACGGGCACCTGCCCGCGCTGGTGACCACGGCGATGAACGCGCCGCAGGGCGTCAGCGTCATGTGGAACACGTTCATGCTGCTGCCCGGGGCGCTGCTCGCCCCGGTGACGCTCCTGCTCGGCCCGCAGACCGCGCTCACCGTGCTGATGACGGCCGGGTTCGCCGGGTCCGCGCTGGCCATGTTCTTCGTGCTGCGGCGCTGGGACGCCAGCCTTCCGGCCGCGGCGCTCGGCGGGGCCGTCTACGGCTTCTCCCCGGCCATGCTGCACTCCGCCATCGGCCACTACGACCTGCAATGCGCCGTGCTGCCGCCGCTGATCATCCACCTCGGCCTGCGGCTGGCGACCGGCCGGATCAGCGCCGTGCGGGGCGGCCTCGGGCTGGGCCTGCTGGTGACGGCCCAGCTGTTCATCACCGAGGAGATCCTGGCGGCCACGGCTATCGCCGGGGCGGTGCTCGCGGCCGTGCTCGCGACCAGCCGCCCGCGGGCGGTGCCGGGGGCGGTCCGGCGGGGGGCGGCCGGCCTGGCCGTGGCCGCGGGCGTGACCGCCGTGCTCGCGGGATACCCGCTGTGGGTGCAGTTCTTCGGCCCGCTGCGCCAGCACGGCAGCCCGTTCCTGCTGGACTACTTCAAGAGCGACCTGTCGTCCTTCGTGGTGCCCTCGTCGTACCAGCTCTTCCACACCGCGGGCAGCGCGGCCGCCGCCGCGCGGTACCAGGGCCATCTGCCCGAGTACCTCGGCTACGTTGGCTGGCCGCTGCTGATCGTGCTCGCGCTGGCCGCCATCGCCTGCTGGCGGCGGCTGCCGGCCCGGGCCGCCGCGGCCGCCTGCATGGTGCTCGGGGTGTTCTCGCTCGGCGGCACCCTGCTGTTCGGCGGCCACGACCACCCGGCGATCAAGCTGCCGTGGTACTGGCTGCAGAGCCTGCCGCTGCTCGAATCGGCGCTGCCGGACCGGTTCTCCCTGGTGGCGGACGGCGCGGCCGCCGCGCTCCTGGCTTTCGCGGTAGACGCGGCCGTCCCGGTCGTCGCCGCGTTCGCCGCCCGCAGGATGCCGGCGCTGGCGGCCGGCTGGCGCCCGGTCGCGGTGGTGATGGCCGCCGCGGTCCTGGCCGTCCTGCCGATCGTGCCGAAGCCGCTGCCCGTCGCCGCCGCCACCCCGGTGCCTGCGGGCTGGTCGGCGGCGTTCGCCGCGCTGCGGCTGCCCCCGTCGGCCAGCGTGCTCGTGGTGCCGATCCCGATGTACAGCTTCACCGAGCCGCTGCGCTGGCAGGCCGACACCGGCGAACCGCGCTCACTGGTCGGCGGGTACTTCATGGGCCCGGGGCCGCACGGCCGCGGCTACATCGACGGGACCGGCACGCCCCCGGCGGGCCTCTACCTGAACGCCATATGGATCTTCTCCACCGACGGCCTGCCCCGGGCGCTGGCGGCCGGGGCCCCGCCGAACGCCCGGCCGGGCGCCGCCGGCTACGTGCCGGTCAAGTCCGTGACCAACGCGAAGATGCGGGCGCAGATCAGGGCCTGGCAGGTATCCGCCGTCGTCGCGGTGGCCAAGCCGGGTTCGCGGCTGGCCCGCTACCTCACGGTCCTGCTGGGGTCACCCGCCGTCGTGACCGGCGACGTGACCGCCTGGCGCACGCCGTCCCGCCGGCCCTGACTCAGAGGCGATTCATAGGAAAGTCACGGATTCATAACGAGGGCAGAGGTGGTCTGGCGGGTAGCCGGAACCGCGCCGGGCAGTGTGGTCAGTGAAGCGAAGGGAGTCAATCATGACCACCATGGTCTGGATAAACGTGCTGCTGGCCATCCCGTTCATCGCGCTGTGGGCCGGGATCCCGTTGTGGCTCGTGCTCAGGCGCCCGGACCGCCAGCTGCAGCCGGCGACGGCGGTGCCTGCCGTCCGGGAGATGCCCGCGAGGCGCGTGCACGCCGCCTACCGCCGCGCCGCCTGACGGCAGCGAGCGGTCCGGCGAGCGCGGGCCGGGAGGCCAGGGGCCTTCCGGCCCGCAGTCTTTCCGTGTGAGACCTTTCGGTGTGAGACGCTGCCGGGATGCTGGCTCTGAGCGTGGCGTGCACGGCGGCCGCGGTGGCGTGGATGTACCTGCTCGCCGGGCACGGGGGCTACTGGCGGACCAGCGAGTGGCTGCCCCGGGTCGCCGCCGAGCCGGACGCATGGCCGGACGTGGTGGCCGTCGTCCCGGCCAGGAACGAGGCCGAGATGCTGCCGGTCACGCTGCCCGCGCTGCTCGGGCAGGAGTACCCGGGGCCGCTGGCCGTCATCGTGGTCGACGACGGCAGCTCCGACGGCACGGGCGAGGTCGCCGCGCGGATCGCCCGCACGTCGGGCCGCCCGCTGCGGGTGATCGCCGGTACCCAGCCGCCCGATGGGGAACGCTGGGCGGGCAAGGTCTGGGCCATGGACCAGGGCCTGCGCGCGGCCGGGTCCTTCGCCCCGGGGCAGGACGGCTACCTGCTGTTCACCGACGCCGACATCGCCTGGGAGGCGCACCAGCTGCGCCGCCTGGTGGCCGCGGCGGAGGGGGACGACCGGGACCTGGTCTCGCAGATGGCCCTGCTGCGGGCGACGGCGGCCTGGGAACGCGTCGTGGTCCCCGCCTTCGTCTACTTCTTCGCCCAGCTCTACCCGTTCCGGCGGGTGAACCTGCCCCGCTCGCGCACGGCCGCCGCGGCGGGCGGCTGCATGCTGGTGCGCCGCCGGGCGCTGGCGGGCGGCCTGGCCCCGATCAGCGACGCCCTGATCGACGACGTGGCCCTGGGCCAGCTGGTCAAGCGCCAGCGGGCCCGCACCTGGCTCGGCCTGACCCGGCAGGTGGTCAGCGTGCGCCCGTACCCCGGCCTGGCCAGCCTGTGGCAGATGGTGGCCCGGTCGGCCTACACCCAGCTGCGCTACTCCCCGGCGGTGCTGGCCGGGACGCTGGCCGGGCTGCTGTTCCTCTACCTGCTGCCGCCGGCCGGCGCGGTCATCGGGCTGGTCGCGCTGCTGGCCGGCGGCGGCGGGCCGGGCCCGGCGGCCCTCGCGGCCGGCGCGGGCCTGGCCGGCTGGGCGCTCATGTCACTGAGCTACGCGCCCATGCTGCGGCTGTACCGGCTGTCGCCGCTGCGCGCGCCCGGCCTGCCGCTGATCGCCCTGCTGTACGCGGCCATGACCGCCGACTCGGCGCGGCGGCACTACGCCGGCCACGGCGCGGAGTGGCGTGGCCGCACCAACCGCACCCGGTTACCCGGCTTCCGCCCGGGCCAGGCCACCGGGGATGATGGGCGTTGCAGTTGGTCCTGACAGGAGGGTGGATACGTGACGATCAGCGTTCAGGGCGTGATAGCCCGCGGCAAGGGCGAGCCGGTCGAGGTGACGACGATCCTGGTGCCCGAACCCGGGCCCGGGGAGGCGCTCGTCACCGTGCAGGCGTGCGGGGTCTGCCACACCGACCTGCACTACAAGCAGGGCGGCATCGGCGAGGACTTCCCTTACCTGCTCGGCCACGAGGCAGCCGGCGTGGTCGACGCGGTCGGGCCCGACGTGACCGAGGTGGCCCCCGGCGACTTCGTCATCCTCAACTGGCGGGCGGTGTGCGGGCGCTGCCGCGCCTGCAGCCGCGGCCGCCCCTGGTACTGCTTCAACACCCACAACGCGACCCAGAAGATGACGCTGGAGGACGGCACGGTGCTATCCCCGGCGCTTGGCATCGGCGCGTTCGTGGAGAAGACACTGGTCGCGGCCGGGCAGTGCACCACGGTCAACCCGGCCATCCCGGCGGCCACCGCCGGCCTGCTCGGCTGCGGCGTGATGGCGGGCATGGGCGCGGCCATCAACACGGGCGGCGTGACCCGTGGCGACAGCGTCGCGGTCATCGGCTGCGGCGGCGTGGGCGATGGCGCCATCGCCGGCGCCTACCTGGCCGGCGCGCACACGATCATCGCGGTGGACGTGGACGACAGGAAGCTGGAGTGGGCCAAGGGCTTCGGCGCCACCCACGTGATCAACTCGCGGAACGCCGACCCGGTGGCCGGGATCCAGGAGCTCACCGGCGGGAACGGCGCGGACGTGGTGATCGAGGCCCTCGGCCGGCCGGAAACCTACCAGCAGGCTTTCTACGCCCGTGACCTGGCCGGCGTGGTGGTCCTGGTCGGCGTGCCGACACCGGAGATGAAGCTGGAGCTGCCGCTGCTCGACGTGTTCGGCCGCGGCGGGGCGCTCAAGTCCTCCTGGTACGGGGACTGCCTGCCCAGCCGCGACTTCCCGATGCTGGTCGAGCTGCACCTGCAGGGGCGGCTGCCGCTGGACTCGTTCGTGTCGGAGACGATCGGCCTGGGCGACGTGGAAGAGGCCTTCGCCAAGATGGGCCGCGGCGAGGTGCTGCGCAGCGTCGTCACCCTGTGAGCCACGCCCGGTGATCAATGCTGGCGCCGCGGGCCCCGCCCCTCGCATCGCGATGTGGTCGGGGCCGCGGACCGTGTCCACCGCGCTGATGCGGGCCTGGGAGAACCGCCCGGACACGGCGGTCACCGACGAGCCGCTGTACGCCTTCTACCTGGACCGCACCGGCCTCGACCACCCGGGGCGGGACCAGGTGATCGCGAGCCAGCCCACCGACTGGCGGGTGGTGCTGGCCGGGCTGGGCCGCGGCCCGCTGCCCGGCGGGGCGGTGATCGGCTACGCCAAGCACATGACCCACCACCTGCTGCCCGAGGTGGACCAGGCCGCGCTGGCCCCGTTCCGGCACGCGCACCTGATCAGGGACCCGCGCGAGCTGCTGGCCTCCTACGCCAAGGTCCGGGCCGAACCCACAGTGGCCGACCTCGGCCTGCGGCAGCAGGCGGAGATCTTCGAGACGTTCGGCGGTCCGGTCGTCG
>CAWJDK010000017.1:0-299493 GCA_963841585.1 uncultured Actinomycetes bacterium | reverse complement strand
CCTTGAACTTGTCCGGCGCGACGACGATCTTCATCGTCAGTGCAGCCCCCCTCAAATGCAGGCGGGCGACGACCGCGGTCGGCGCGTCCTCGCGCCGTTCGGCCAGCTCCTCGAACTCCACCACGTTGTCGAGTTCGGCGCCCATCGCGATGTTGGTCACCCGCTCCGTGATGACCTCGACGACGACCGGAACCCGGTTCTCGGCCGTCAGCTTCGTGGCCTCCCGAGCGCGGCCCGATCTCGCCTGGCTCGGTCACGCGCAGCGCCTTGCAGCCGAACCCCTCGGCCGCCTTGACGTGGTCGACGCCGTACCCGCCGAGCTCGGGCGCGTAATGTTGTGGAAGCTGAGCTGCACCTCGTAGTCCATGTTGTAGCCGCGATCGACTGACGGATCAGGCCCAGATACGCGTTGTTCAGCAGGACCTGGATGTAGGGCAGGTTGAACTGTGCGCCCACCGCCAGCTCCTCGATCATGAACTGGAAGTCGTAGTCGCCCGACAGCGCCACCACCGGTGTATCCGGTCCGCGACGCAGACGCCGAGCGCGGCCGGCGTGGTCCAGCCGAGCGGGCCGGCCTGCCCCGCGTTGATCCAGTGCCGCGGCCGGTAGACGTGCAGGAACTGCGCCGCCGCGATCTGCGACAGGCCGATCGTGCTGACGTACCGGGTCTCCGGGCCGAACGCCCGGTTCATCTCCTCGTACACCCGCTGCGGCTTGATCGGCACGTTGTCGAAGTGGGTGCGCCGCTGCATGGTGCACGGCGATGGCGGCACTCCTCGACCCAGGCGGTGCGGTCGGCCCGCTGCCCGCCGTCGCGGCGCTCGCGTGCCACCTCGACGAACAGCCGCAGCGCCGCCCCGGCGTCGGAGACGATCCCGTAGTCGGCGACGAAGACCCGCCCGATCTGGGTCGGCTCGATCTCGACGTGCACGAACGTCCGGCCCGCGGTGTACGTGGCCAGGCCGCCGGTGTGCCGGTTCGCCCACCTGTTGCCGATGCCGAGCACGAAGTCCGAGGCCAGCAGGGTGGCGTTGCCGTACCGATGCGCGGTCTGCAGGCCGGCCATGCCGGCGATCAGCCGGTGGTCGTCGGGCAGCGCGCCCCAGCCCATCAGCGTCGGCACCACCGGGGTGTCGGTCAGCTCGGCGAACTCGGTGAGCAGGTCCGCGGCGTCGGCGTTGATGATCCCGCCGCCGGCCACGATGATCGGCCGCTCGGCCGCGGCCAGCATGTCCAGCGCCTTGGCGATCTGGGCCCGGCTGGCGGCCGGCTTGTACACCGGCAGCGGCTGATAGGTCTCGGGGTCGAAGTCGATCTCGCAGCTGCACGTCGAACGGCAGGTCGATCAGCACCGGGCCCGGACGGCCCGACCGCATCAGGTGGAACGCCTGCTGGAACGCCCCGGGCACCTGGGCCGCTTGAGCACGGTCATCGCCATCTTGGTCAGCGGGCGGCGATGGCCGCGATGTCCACCGCCTGGAAGTCCTCCTTGTGCAGCCTGGCCACCGGCGCCTGGCCGGTGATGCACAGGATCGGGATCGAGTCTGCGCTCGCCGAGTACAGGCCGGTGATCATGTCGGTGCCGGCCGGCCCCGAGGTGCCGACGCACACGCCGATGTTGCCCGCGCGGGCCCGGGTGTAGCCCTCGGCCATGTGCGAGGCACCCTCAACGTGCCGGGCCAGGGTGTGCCTGATACCCCCGTCCCGGCGCATCGCGGCGTAGAACGGGTTGATGGCCGCGCCGGGCAGCCCGAAGGCGCAGCTGACCCCCTCCCGGCGCAAGATCGCGACCGTGACGTCCGCGGTGGTCATCCGTGGCATGGTTCCTTACTCCTGTCGTTCGGTTCGGCCGGACAGCTGGCTGACCAGCTTGAGTAGGGCCGAGTGGTCAAGACCGCCGTCTCCCTGCGCCTTCAGCGACGCGATCAGCTGCGCGACGGCGGCGCCGAGGGGGATCACCACCCCGGCCTCGCGGGCGGCGGCGGTGACGATGCCCATGTCCTTGTCGTGCAGCGCGATCCGGAAGCCGGGCTTGAATTCGCGGGCCAGCATCGTGGCCCCCTTGCGCTGGATGACGGTGCTGCCGGCCAGCCCGCCGCCCAGCACGCGCAGCGCCGCCTCGGTGTCGACGCCGTAGGCCTCGAGGAACACGATGGCTTCGGCCAGCAGCTCGAGGTGACCGGCCACCATCAGCTGGTTCGCGGCCTTGACCGTCTGACCCGAGCCCGCGGGCCCGACGTGCACGACGGTCTTGCCCACCGCGTCGAACACCGGTTTGGCCGCCTCGAAGTCCTCGGCGGCGCCGCCGACCATGATGGACAGCGCGCCCTCGATCGCGCCGGCCTCGCCGCCGGACACCGGCGCGTCGAGTACCCGGAACCCGCGCTCGGCGCCCTCGGCGGCCAGCGCGGCGGCCACGTCGGGCCGGATGCTGGAAAAGTCGATGATCAGCGCCCCGGCCGGAGCGTTCTCGAAGACGCCGCCCTGGCCGGCCAGGACCTCCTGGACGTCGGGGGAGTCCGGGACCATGGTGGCGACCACATCGGCCTCCCGGACCGCCTCGGCGATGTCCTTGGCGCCGCGGCCGCCTGCCGCCACGAGCTGCTCGATCCGGTCCGGGCTGCGGTTGTACCCGGTGACCTCGAAGCCGGCCTTGACCAGGTTGGCGGCCATCGGCGCGCCCATGATGCCCAGCCCGATGAACCCGATTTTCGTGCTCATGATTGCTCCTCCGTCCGTCCGCCCCGCCGCTCCCGGGGGAGCCAGGCCAGGCTGGCCTCGGTCGTGCTGGTGGGCTTGTACTCCAGGCTTACCCAGCCCCGGTAGCCGCGCCCGGCCAGGGCGTCCAGGTACCGGTCCAGGTCGAGCTGGCCGCTGCCCGGTTCGCCGCGCCCCGGAGCGTCGGCGATCTGCACGTGCGCCACGAAATCGGCGTACGCGGCGATCGCGGCGTCGAGGTCGTCGCCGTTGCTGGCCAGGTGGTACAGGTCGCACAGGAAGCCGACGTTGGCGGCGCCCGCGGCGCGGGCGCGCCGGACCACGGCCACCGCGTCGGCGGCGGTGCGCAGCGGATAGGGCTTCGGCCCGCTCACCGGCTCGATCAGCACCGTGCCGCCGAACTCCGCCACGGCCTTTGCCGCCAGGCCGATGCTCTCCGCCGCCAGCTCGTCCTGGGTCGCCGGGTCCACGCCCTCGACGCGGTTCCCGTACAGCGCGTTGAACCCGCGCACGCCGAGCCGCTCGCCGATGCCGGCCACAGCGTCGATGTTGTCGCGGAACTCCGTGCTGCGGCCGGGGATCGACAGCACGCCGCAATCCGGGCCGGCCAGGTCGCCGGCGAAGAAGTTCAGGCCGACGAGCGCCACGCCAGCCTCCTGGACCGCCGTGGTGAACGCGTCCACCTCGCGGTCGGAGGGTACCGGCGTGGCGAACGGCCACCAGAACTCGACCGCCCCGAACCCCGCGGCGCGGGCCGCGGCCGGGCGCCGGAGCAGCGGTTCCTCGGTGAACAGCAGCGAGCAGTTGGCCAGGTAAGGAAGCAAGTGATCAGACATTTTTCCGTATCCTGAAATTTCTTTTCCGTTTCTTGGATTAGACTAGACCTCGGCCGGCGACCCGTCAACCGTCCCGGTGTCCTTTCGCCGGCATCACGAGTAGTCTTCTACCCACGACCCGCTCCCACGACCCCGCTCCCCGCCCCCGGACACTTCCGGCTGGCGATCCGCCCGGGCCCTTCCGGGCCACCATCCGCCCGGGCACTTCTGATATACGAATTGCGTTTTCTGTATCATGGAAGACGTGAACGATTCGATCCACGACGCAGGGCTCGCGCCGGCTGGTCACAATGGCAGCGGCCGCGCCGCGGGAGCCGCGGGCGGCGTGCAGTCCATCGAGCGGGCCTTCGATTTGCTCGAGATGCTGGCCGACGCCGGCGGCGCGCTCGGCCTGTCCGAACTCTCCACCGTCTCGGGGCTCCCGCTGCCCACCGTGCACCGGCTGATGCGCACCCTGGTCAACCGGGGCTATGTCCGCCAGGAGGCGTCGCGGCGGTACACGCTGGGCTCGCGGCTGATCCGGCTCGGCGAGATCTCCAGCCGGACGCTCGGTACCTGGTTGCGGCCGTTCCTGGCCCAGCTGGTCCGGCTCACCGGCGAGACCGCCAACCTGGCCATGCTCGACGGCGACGAGGTCGTCTACATCGCCCAGGTGCCCAGCCCGCACTCGATGCGGATGTTCACCGAACCAGGCCGCCGGGTCCAGCCGCACTGCACCGCGGTCGGCAAGGCCCTGCTCGCCGAGCTCCCGCCGGGCGAGGCCCGCGCGCTGCTCGAGCGGGATGGCATGCCCGCCTACACGCCCGCCACGATCACCGACCCGGACCTGCTGATCGCCCATCTCGAGGTGATCCGCAAGCAGGGATATGCCGCCGACGAGGGCGAGCAGGAGGTCGGCGTGCGCTGCTTCGCGGTGGCCGTGCCGGACGCGCCGAGCTCGCTGGCCATCTCCACCTCCGGGCCGCAGACCCGGATGACGGACGACGCCGCGGCCCGCATCGTGCCCGCGCTCAAGCGCACCGCCCGCGAGATCTCCGAGACCATCGCGGCCGAGGGCGCGGGCTGAGCCGTAGCTCATCCCCGCGCCTCCCGGCCGCTTGAGTCAGAACTGCTTATCCTCACCGCCGGCCGTGTGGCCGGAGACGTTCACCTTGTCCGCGCTGACTCCGTCGTCGGGGACGTCCACCGCGACCGCGCCCTCGCGCACCGCGACCTCCACCGCGGACTCGGTGCCCTGACGCCGCCACGACCAGTGGTTGAACACGATGTTCAGGGTGAAGACCACGATCACCGTGGAGGTGATGCTGGACCCGAAGATGACCTGGAAGTTGCTGGGGAAGTGCTCGTAGAAGCTGGGCGCCACCGCGGGGAGCAGGCCCGCCGCCAGCGACACCGCCACGATCAGCAGGTTGTTGTTGCCGTCGAAGTTCACCTTGTGCAGGGTCTGGATGCCGACCGCCGTGACCATCGCGAACATCACGGTCGCGGCCCCGCCGATGACCGGTCCCGGCACGCTGGCGACCACCTGGCCGATCTTCGGCAGCAGCCCGAGCAGGAGCAGCATGGTGCCGCAGGCGGTGACCACCCACCGGCTGCGCACCCGGGTCAGCCCGACCAGGCCGACGTTCTCCGCGAAGGCGGTGTCGGGGAAGGAGTTCAGGAACCCGGCCAGCACCGCGGACAGGGCGTCGGTGGCCAGGCCGCGGGCCAGGTCGTTCTGGGTCAGCTTCTTGTCGACCATCTCGGAGACGGCCAGCATGTCGGCGGTTGACTCGGTGTAGGTGACCAGCATGACGATGCACATCGAGATGATCGCCGCCGCCTCGAACTTCGGGTGGCCGAACCGGAAGAACCCGCTGAACCCGACCCATTTGGCGGCGTGCACGCTGGAGAAGTCCAGCAGGCCCATCGGCCAGGCCACCAGGCAGCCGATGGCGATGGAGAGCAGCACGGCGATCTGGCTGATGAAGCCGCTGAAGCACCGGGTGATCACCACGATGAGCAGCATCACCAGGCCGGCCAGCGCGATATGGGAGACCTGCCCGTAGCCCTTGGCCGCCGGGTTGTCCCCGGCGATGAGGCTGACGTCGGCGCCGATCAGCGACAGCCCGATGACGCAGATGACGGTGCCCGCCACCAGTGGCGGGAAGAAGCGGATCATCATCGAGAAAGGCTTGGCGATGAGCAGGCCGAACACCCCGGAGCAGAGCATCGCCCCGTACACCGCGGGCAGGCCGTACTGCTGCGCGATGATGATCATCGGGCTGAGCACGGTGAACGTGGCGCCGGCCACCACCGGCAGCCGGACCCCGAAGATCTTGCCGATGCCGACGCTCTGGATGATCGTCGCGACGCCGGACACGAACAGGTCGGCGTTGACCAGCAGGCCGATCGTGGATATCGGCAGCCTCAGGGCCCCGCCCACGATGAGCGGCACCGCCACGGCGCCCGCGTACATGATGAACAGGTGCTGGAGTCCCAGGACGAACAGGCGGGGCGCTGGCAGCACCTCGTCCACGGGATGAACCGGCGGCCGTTCCCCTGCGTCGGGCGGTACGGCTTCGGGTGCGTTGGTCAGTGACATCACAGCTCCACTCGGGCTATCGGCCGGTTGCGCGGTCCGCAGCGGCACTCATTATTTCCGTATTGTGAAAACTTATTTCCGAATACCAGATAAGTTAACTCCGTCACACCTCCCGGTCAACCCCCGTCCGCGGTTTTCCGCCACCAGTCGCCGCGATCCCCAACGCCAGCGGGCACAGATGTCCCACCGGTGCCTAATCGCCCCAGCCGCTGTCCCGCCGGTCCGTAATCGCCCACGGCCGGAGTTCGGCGGTGAACCGCACGGCTGGAGCGCAACGCCGTCTGGCCAAGCAATGGCGGGCTGCGCCCGCGCCTCCAGGCCCGCGCCCGGGCCCGCGCCTCCGGGCCCGTGCCCCCGGGCCCGCTGCCTCCGCGCCCCCGGGCCCGGCAGCGCCCAGGGCCCGTGCCCCAGGGCCCGTGCGCCGCCCGGCCCGTGATCCCTGGTGCTCTTGCGTTCCTTTAGTATTTCTGTGACTGCTGATTTCATCCCGTCCGCCTGGCATGCCCCGCGGATACGATGTGGATGTCCCATTCATGTCGTTATAGGTGCATGAATGGGACATTCACGCCTTATGGCCTGGTACGGCCGATCCCAGAGTGACGGAGTTCGCTCTCGCGTCCGCGTTCTGCCGCATCGCGGCGACAGGCCAGGCCGTAGTGCGTTCTGACGACATGGGGCGGGTCATCCACGCCGGAAGGGCCGCTACGGGCGGTGTCGGAGTGACGCAAGTAACCAGCGATCCTGAACCCCCGTCCGTGCCGCGTCCGTGCGTGGCTTTGCCCCGCCTGGGGCGCCGCCCCGGCCTCTTCTCCTAAGGCCCTTGCCGGCGGCCGCGACCGCGGCCTAGACTGAACGTTCAGTCAAGACTGGGAGCCTCCGACGTGACCACGTACGCGACCGCCGACACCAAGCTCACCGCCGACACCAAGCTCACCGCCGACACCGCCCCCACCTCCGACACCGCCCCCACCGCCGACACCAAGCTCATCGCCGACAGCAAGCTCACCACCAACACCACGCACGCGACCGCCGACAGCAAGCTCGAAGGGATCATCGCGGAGCAGGAGGAGATCTTCGTCCGCCGCCAGCCCACCTCCGCGCGCCTGGCTATCGAGGCGGCGCAGCACCTCGCCGGAGGTGTCACCTCTAGCTGGCAGATCACCGCGCCGCAGCCGGTCTGGCTGAGTCATGGCCGCGGCTCGAAGGTCTGGGATGTCGACGGCAACGAGTACGTCGACCTGCACGGCGGCTACGGTGCCGCGCTGGCCGGCCACGCCCACCCGGCGATCGCGAGGGCCATAGCCGAGCAAGTAACGAACGGCACCCACTTCGCCCAGCCGACGCCCGACGCGATTACCGTAGCGGCCGAACTCTCCCGGAGGTTCGGCCTGCCCAGCTGGCGTTTCGCCAACTCCGGCACCGAAGCCACCATGGACGCCGTCCACCTGATGCGCTCGATCACCGGCCGGGACCTGATCATCAAGATCGAGGGCTGCTACCACGGTCACCACGACTCGGTGCAGGTCTCCGTGGCCCCGGACAGCAACGACGCGGGCCCGCAACTCCAGCCGGCCAGCGCCCCCTCGTCGTCCGGCATCCCCAGGGCCATCACCGACCTCACGCTGATCGCGACGTTCAACGACCTGGACAGCGTGGCCCGCCTGCTGGACGAGCATGAGGGCCAGATCGCGGGCATGATCCTCGAGCCGGTCATGATGAACGCCGGGATCATCAAGCCCGAGCCGGGCTATCTCGCGAACCTGAAGAGCCTCCTCCACGCCCACGACGCGCTGCTCACCTTCGACGAGGTCAAGACCGGCCTCACCGTCGGCCCCGGAGGCGTGACGCAGAAAGAGAACGTCCAGCCCGACCTGATCACCCTGGCCAAGTCGCTGGGCGGCGGCGTGTCGGTGGCCGCCATCGGCGGCACCGCCGAGGTCATGGACCACGTAGCCAGCGGCGGCTACGAGATGGTGGGTACCTTCAACGGCAACCCGCTGGCCCTGGCCGCGACCCGCGCCATGCTGACCGAGGTGGCCACGCCGGAGGCGTATCAGACCATCGACGAACTCCGCCAGCGCGCCGCCGCCGGCCTACAAGACGCCATCGACGAGAACGGCCTCACCGCGCACGTGGTCACCGCGGGCGCCAAGGGCTGCGTCGTGTTCGCCGCCGGCGAAGTCACCAATTACCGCGGCTTCCTCGGCGTGGATGACAGGTACAGTCACGCTCACTGGCTCTTCCAGCACAACGGCGGGGTCTTCCTGCCGCCTTGGGGCAAGATCGAGCAGTGGCTGATCTCGGTGCAGCACAATGAGGCGGACATCGATCGCCTGATCGAGAACTTCGCCGTTTTCGCCCGGGCTGCCAGGCCAGGAACCGGGGGATGAGCCGATGGCGCACCAGCGGCAACCTCTTGACGCCCACGTCGGCCGTCGATGCGCGAACCGTTACACGCCAGGTCTTGCGCACCGCGCGCAAGCGAGACGAGAGTACCTGTATTGACGGAATGTTCAGTCAGGAATGACTGCCGACGGCCGCGAACGCCGCGAAAGAGGTGATCCGGGATGCACCCACGAGAAGGCTGGACCGAAGATAGGCGAGCAGGCGGGCTATCCCGTCGCGGCTTCCTCAAGCAGGGCGCGACCGCCGGGCTGCTGGCCGCCGGGGCAGGCTCGCTGCTGGCAGGCTGCAGTTCAGGCACCGCCGCGACGTCCGGAGCGCGCGCCGCCGGCGGGATCCCGCTGCCCCGGCCGAACAACCCGGTGACCTGGCCCATAACCAACCAGGCCATCAAGAGCGGTTTGGAGCCCGAGAAAAATGCCACGCTGCGGCTGTTCAACTGGGTCGCCTACATCAACCCCGACTGCCTGAAGGCGTTCGGCAAGAAGTACAACTGCAAGGTCGAGGTGACCACGTTCCAGAACATAGACGCCGCGCTGGCCAAGCTCCGCAGCGGGCAGCTCAACTTCGACGTCTTCTTCCCGACCGTCGACGTCATGGCGCAACTGGTGTACGGGAAGCTGATCCAGCCGCTCAACCACAGCTACATCCCGAACATCAAGCAGGCCTGGCCCGACTTCACCAACCCGTTCTACGACGGCAAGTGGCAGTACACGGTGCCATACACGATCTACACGACGGGCATCGCCTGGCGTAAGGATCACGTCAACGAGAACCCGTACACGATGGCGAATCCGTGGGCGATGCCCTGGCAGGCCAAGTACAAGGACCGGGTTGCGATACTCGACGATGCGCGGGAGTCGATCAGCCTCGGGCTGATGAAGAACGGCATCTTCGATCTGAACACGACGAACCCGAGCCAGATCAACGCGGCCGGGCAATCCCTCCAGGACCTGGCCCGCCTGACCAACGTGCACGTCGACAACAACGACTACACCGAGATCCCGAGCGGCCAGATCTGGATCCATCACGCGTGGTCCGGCGACATCGCCACATCGCAGTACTACCTGCCGAAAGGCGTGAACGTCGACGTCGTCGGCTACTGGTTCCCGCCTGATGGCCGCGGCCCGGTCGGCAACGACACGATCACGGTGCTCAAGGGCGCGCCGAACCCGGTGCTCGCCCACTTGTTCCTCAATTACATGCTCGACTTCAACAACGTCCTGACGAACATCAGCTTCAACGGCTACATGCAGCCCATCAACGGGATCACCCCGCAGCGCCTGGTCAAAGAGCAGCTGCTGCCACCCAGCCTGGTGTCCACGGCGGTGCTTCCCTCGTACTTCAGGCGCGGGGTCATGCAGCTCCAGATCCCGGTGGCGGCGAACGCGTTGTGGGAGCAGGCGTGGCTCAAGGCCAAAAGCGCGTAGGCTCCGGCCGGCGAAACCGGCAGAAAGAGCCGCACCGGCTGTTCTGGGCGGCGCTCGCCGCTCCGGGCATCATCTGGCTCGCGCTGCTGTTCATCGTGCCCTTCTACGCGATACTCGCCATCGCGGGCGGCTATCTGGATCTCTTCGGAGTCCCGGTCCCGGTGTGGAACCCGCTGCGCTGGAGCACTGCCAACTTCTCCGCCGCGTGGCAGGACGTGACCGGCTCGTCGGCCTTCGTCGGCCCGATCATCCTCAGGACGCTCATCTACGTGGCGCTGGCCTCGGTGATTTCACTCCTGATCGCCTATCCGGCCGCGTACTTCGTGGCCAGGTTCGCCGGCCGGCGCAAGGCCCTCTTCTTGATCCTGCTCATCGCGCCGTTCTGGATCAGCTACATGATGCGCATGCTCGCCTGGATCGACCTGCTGCAGACCAACGGATACGTGAACAAGGCCCTGAGCTTTCTGCACCTGATCGGCCAGCCGGTCAACTGGCTGGGCGGACTGGGCTTCACGGTCGTGCTCGGCCTGGTCTACGGCTACATCCCCTACCTGATCCTGGTGCTCTACGCGGGCCTGGACCGGATCGACCCGGCGCTGATCGAGGCTGGCCGCGATCTCGGCCTGAGCCGGATGCGCACCTTCGTCCACGTGACCCTCCCGCTGTCCAGGCAAGCGATCCTGACGGGGATGCTGATCACGGTGCTCCCCATGCTCGGCGACTACTTCACCAACCAGTTGCTGTCAGGTACCTCGGGAACCACGATGTTCGGCAACGTGATCGACGATCAGCTGAACGCATCCGGAGGAGTGCTCCAGGGGCAGGGCGCGGTCTTCTCGATGCTGTTCCTGCTCGTGCTGGTCGCCCCCATGATCTATTACGTCGTGGCGACCAATCGCTCGGCGCAGGGGGCGGCATGACGACCGCCGCTCAGACTCCAGCCGCGGCCGGCCAGGCCGCCAGCGCCGCCCCGGCCCGGACCGGAATGGGCAGGCTGCGGCCCCGTCGTAACCCATGGCGGCATCCGTGGTTCCTCGAGGGATTCACCTGGCTCTACCTGGTCTGGTCGCTGGTGCCCGTCGCGCTCGCGGTGCTGTTCTCGTTCAACAACGGAAGGTCGCAGAGCGTCTGGCAGGGCTTCTCGTGGCGCTGGTACTTCGCGGATCCGGTGAACTCGGTGCTGCACGATCCGAACCTGCACGCCGCGGTCGTCCAGACCATCCGGTTGTCGGTCTACGTCACGCTGGTCACCGTGCCGCTGGGCGTCGCGTTCGCGCTCGGGATCAACCGGTGGCGCGGCAAGACCGCCTCGAGCGCCAACTTTTTGATGATCCTGTCCTTCGTCATTCCCGAGCTGATCTTCGGCGTCGCGATGTTCTTCGTGTTCACCAAGCTGTTCAAGCCGATAGGCCTGGGTACGCTGGCCGAAGTCCTGGCCCTGGTCACCTGGAACGTCAGCTGGCCGGCCCTGATCGTGCAGGCCAGGCTGACGACGATAGGCAGGCAGTACGAGGAGGCGGCGGCCGATCTCGGCGCCGCGCCGTGGCAGGTGGCGTACCGGGTGCTCTGGCCGCTGCTGAGGCCGGCCATCTTTGCCAGCGCGGTCCTGGTCTTCTCCGGCGTCATCGACGACTTCGTGCTCGTCGACCTGCTGAGTTCCAATTCCGGCAACACGCCGATGTCGGTGTACATCTATTCGCAGCAGCGTGGCGGCAACGGCGGGCCCGCGCTGAACGCGCTCGGCACGATCATGCTGGTCATGTCGTTCGTCATCGCGATCATCGGCTACCTCGGTTACCGGTTCCTGACCCGCGGCGAGCGGGGCGGCCGCCTCGATGCCCTCACCACTATCGTCGGCAGCGAAGGCTGACCCGCCGGCCGTCTCATTTTTATCCCGAACGGGCCTGGCGCGTGCCACAGCATGGGCTGAGGAGCCCACCGGAGGGAGGCGCGTGCTCGAGGACCTTGAGTTCGATGACGCCGGCTCGCCCGCGATCGGCCTGGTGCCGCCCGGCGTCTCGTGGCAGCAGGTGCACGACCACATCAAGATCGCGCACCACCATCTGCTGATCCCCCCGGCCGACGGCGGGGATTACACCGGCGCCTACTGGACCGGCACCGAGATGGCCCTGGCCGAGGACCTAGGCCCGCATGAGGAAGAAGCCGTCGACGAGTTCCGCGCCTTCCTGCAGGAACACGACGAGACCTAGCGTCAGCTAGGTCTCGCCGCGGTCGGCCGCTCCGGCCCTGGGTGGCCATGGAACGCGGCTCGATGCACCGCGTGCACGAACTCGTCGTGGCCGGCGCCGAGCCGATCGCCGGCTCCGATCCTCAGACCGCGGACCGGCTGAGTCTGCTCACACCGCAGGAACTCCAGGTCGTTCGGCTGGCCGCCCCGGCGCCACCAACCGGGACATCGCCGCCCAGCTGTTCATCAGCCCCCGGACGGTCAGCCACCACCTGTACCGCGCGTTCCCCAAGCTCGGCGTGACCGACCAGGCCCCGGCCGTGACCGCAAAACCGTTCCGCTGGCTGCAACTCGACGGCCTCGTGCTGCTCGCCGCGGCGCTATCACGACCGGGGGCCCGCCGTTCTAGCCCGCGCGGCTTCGTGAGCGGCTAGCTCGCGACCAGGTGCTCGTCCTCGGCCAGCGGAACCTCGCCCGCCGCCCCGGTCAGCACGCGCAGCGCGTCCGGCGGCAGGTAGACGTTCACCGGCGTGCCCTGCGTCAGGTCAGGGCGTGAGCCGTCGTTCTGCATCAGCGCCTGCACCTGGATGCCCGGCGCCAGGCGCAGCAGGACCTCGGTGGCGGAGCCGAGGAACACCACGCGCTCTACCATGGCCGGCACCCGATTCTCGCCCGCCGAACCATGCTCCTCGATGTGCACCCGCTCCGGCCTGATCACCGCGTGCGCGGGCCCGGGCGCGGCCGTTTCGCAGCGATGCGAGGCGAGCGCGAAGTCCCCGATCCGGAGCGCGCCCGCCGAGACCACCTCGACCTCCATCAGGTTGGCCGCACCGAGGAAGTCGGCCACGTATGTGTCCGCGGGCTCCTCGTAGACCTGGCGGGGAGTGCCGATCTGCACGATCCGGCCCGCGTTCATCACCGCCAGCCGGTCAGACATCGTCAGGGCCTCCTCCTGGTCGTGGGTGACGTAGAGGAAGGTGATACCGACGCGCTCCTGCAGCGCCTTCAGCTCTATCTTGAGCGAGCGCCGCAGCTTGGCGTCGAGCGCGCCGAGCGGCTCGTCGAGCAGCAGCACGGCCGGGTTGAGCACGAGCGCGCGGGCCAGCGCGATCCTCTGCTGCTGCCCGCCGGACAGCTGGCCCGGCCGCCGCTTGGCAAATGAGGTCATCTGCACCAGGTCGAGAGCCTCGTCCACCCGACGCCTGGTATCTGCCTTGCCCGCCCTGGCGTGCCGCAGCCCGAACGCCACGTTGTCCCGGACCGACATGAACGGGAACAGCGCGTAGCTCTGGAACACCGTGTTGACGTTGCGCCGGTGCGGCGGCACGTCGGACACGTCGACGCCGTCGAGCAAGATCCGGCCGGAGGTGGGCTGCTCGAACCCGGCGATCAGCCGCAGGGTGGTGGTCTTGCCGCAGCCCGACGGGCCCAGCAGGGAGAAGAACTCGCCGCTGGCCACGGTCAGGTCGATGTTGTCGACTGCGATCTCGCTGAACCTCTTGGTCAGCCCCGACAGCTCGATGCTACCTCCGGGCACGGCACCACCCTCCAGCTATTTTTCGCGTTTGCGCGCTCGCTTGGGCACGGGCTTCCCGTCAAACCCAAGCTGCCCGGCGGCGAACCGCATCGCAAGATCGTACGTGCGCTGCGGCGGCACCACCGGGTCTTCGAGCGCGATCTGCACCGCCAGCCCGTCGAGCAGGGCGGACAGCATGATCGTGAAGTCGTCCGCGTCGACGAGCGCGAACTCGCCGGCCTCCTGGCCGGCCAGCACGATGGAGCGGATGGCCTCCCGCCACCGCTCGTCTGACTTCTCCCGTACCGCGGCCACGCCCGGGTTTCGCGGCGACAACGCCCATAGGTCCAGCCAGAGCAGCCAGTAGCTGCGCGGCTCGGGGTCGGTGCCGGGCAGGCAGTTCATGCCGATAAGCTCGGTCAGCCGCTCGGCGGCGGTCGGGATCTCCTCCATCCGCCGGAGGTACTCGGCGTACCAGATGTCCTCGGAGCACCTTATGGCCTCGGTCAGCAGCTGGTCACGGGTCTTGAAGTAGTAGATGACCAGCGCCGGGCTCGTGCCGGTACGCTCGGCCACGTCCGCGATCCTGGTGTCGGCATATCCGCGCTCGACGATGACGTCCAGCGCCGCCCGCAGCATCTGCTCGCGTCGGTGCTCGCCCGCATCCCGCGTGCCCACCGCGTTCCGCGAAACCCCCGTGCGATCCTTCATGTCCAGATCTCCGCCTCCCGCTCGCAGTGCCTCCCGCTTGCTTCCGGGCCGCGCCCCTTCAGCTCGCTCGCACCTTGTGGGTAATCGTAGCAGCTTCTAGACTGAATGTTCAGTCAATCATTCGGAGGCCCGGATTCATGGCAACGAAGGCAACCACGGTGGCCAAGGCAAGCGCAGCCAAGGCGGGGAGCGCGGCGAAGGCAGCGACGGGAAAGGCGGTGAAGACAGCACAGACAGCGCAGGCAGCGAGGGCGACCCGGGCGGCGGCTAAGGCCGGTGCGAGCGGGCCCGCCGACTACGACGCGATCGTCGTCGGCGGCGGGCACAACGGCCTGGTCGCCGCGGCGTACCTGGCCCGTTCGGGTGCGCGCACGCTGGTGCTCGAGGCGCGGCCTACGACCGGCGGCGCCGCGACCACCGAAGCTCCCTGGCCGGACGCCCCGGACTTCAAGGTCACCCGGCTTTCCTACGTGATGTCGCTGCTGCCCCCGACGATCATCAATGATCTGCAACTGGGGCGGCACGGATACAAGATCTACCCGATGGGCCCGTACTACCAGGCCTTCCCCGAAGGCGGCTCGATCAAGCTCTACGCCGACGACGCCAAGCGCAACCACGAGGAGGTCTCCCGCTGGTCGAAGAAGGACGCCGACGCCATGCCGCGCTGGGACGCGTGGCTGGCCGGCCTGGCCGAGGTGCTCGGCCCGCTGCTGCTCACTGTGCCGCCGAACCTCGGCTCGCGCAAGCCCCGCGACCTCAATGAGACCCTGCGGCTGGCCTGGCGCCACCGCGGCCTGAACGTCCGCACGATCGCCGACGTGACCCGGCTGATGACGATGTCGATCGCCGACCTGCTCGACGACTGGTTCGAGTCGCCGCAGGTCAAGGGCGCGCTCGCGGTCAACGGCGTGATCGGGACCTGGGCCGGCCCCTATGAGCCCGGCACCGCCTACGTGATGGCGCACCACTCCATCGGCGACGTGGGCGACGGCCACCTGGGCAACTGGGGCTTCCAGGAGGGCGGCATGGGCGCGGTCGCCGATGCCATCGGCCGGGCCGCCCTCGAGGCCGGCGCCGAGATCCGGACCAGCGCGGGGGTACGCCAGGTCATCGTCGAAAATGGCCGGGCCCGGGGCGTGGTCCTGGAGAACGGCCAGCAGCTCACCGCGAAGGTCGTCGTCACGAGCCTGCACCCGCGCACCGCGTTCATTGAGCACGTGGGACGGTCGAACCTGCCCGATGACTTCGTGACCGACATCGAGCACTGGAAGACCCGCAGCGGCGTCGTCAAGATCAACCTGGCCCTGGCCGAACTCCCCGACTTCACCGCGGATCCCGGCACGAACCTGCAGGAACACCACACGGGTTCGGTTGAGATGGCGCCCACCATGCCGTACATCGAGCGGGCCTTCCAGGACGCGCGCGACGGCAGGCCGGCCGTGCGGCCGTTCAGCGACGGCGTCATCCCGACCGCGTTCGACAAGACGCTGTGCCCCGAGGGGTACCACATCATGTCGCTGTTCACCCAGTGGGTGCCGTCCGACTGGAACGAGCAGCCGCACACCGAGGAGCTCCAGGCCTACGCCGACCGGATGGTCGACTGCTACAACGAGGTCGCGCCGAACTTCAAGAGCTCGATCATCCACGCCGACATCGTGGGCCCGTACCAGATGGAACACGAGTACGGCCTGATCGGCGGCAATATCTTCCACGGCGAGCTGTCCCTGGAGCAGCTGTTCCACATGCGGCCCGCGCCCGGCTTCGCCGACTACCGCACCCCGGTGCCCGGCCTGTACTACGCCAGCTCGGCCACCCACGCCGGCGGCGGGGTCTGCGGCATCCCCGGCATGCAGGCGGCCCGGGCCGCGATCGCGGACCAGCGCGCGGCCCGCCGCCGGGTCGGCGGACGCCGTCCGCACCGCCCGTGACCAGGCCCGCAACGCCACTGGACAGGATGCCGTCCCGCGCTCCCGCGGACATGGACACGCGGGACCAGGACGCCGCCGTGACCGCCATGCTCGAGGCGCGCAGCATCGCGCTGGTCGGCGCCAGCGCGCGGCCGGGCAGCCTCGGCGCGCGGATGGTCGCGCAGGTGGCCAGGAGCCCATCCCGGCCGCGCACCTACCTGGTGAACCCGCGCTACGCGGAGATCGACGGCCAGCCCTGCCTGCCCCGGCTGGCCGATGTGCCCGAACCGGTTGACCTCGTCCTGCTCGCGGTGCCCGACACCGCCCTGGAGGAGCAGCTCGGGCAGGCCGGCAGCCGGGGAGACCGTTCGGCCATCATCTTCGGATACGCCCTTGAACTTCCGGCCGCCGACGGGCTGAAGAACCGGCTGGCCGCGATCGCCACGTCCGCGGGCATGGCCCTGTGCGGCCCGGCGTGCATGGGGTACCTGAACGTGGCCCGCGGGCTCCGCGCCGTGGGGTACCTCGAGCCCGACCCCGTGCCGGCCGGGCCGGTGGCCCTGATCACCCACTCGGGCTCGGTGTGGTTCGCGATGAACCGGGCACGCCGCGGTTTCGGCTTCAGCCTGCTCGTCTCGTCCGGGCAGGAACTCGTCACCACGACCGCGGCCTACGCCAGGTACGCACTGCAGCTCGCGGAGACGAAGGTGCTCGCGCTGGTGCTCGAGGCGATCAGGGACGCGGCCGAGCTGCGCTCGGTCCTCGGCTCCGCCCAGGCCCGCGATGTGCCCGTGGTGCTCCTGTCCGCGGGCGGGTCCGAGACCGGGAAGGCGATGGTGTCCGCGCACTCAGGCGCGCTGGCCGCGGCCGACGGCGCCTGGGAGGCGCTGGCCGTCGCGTACGGGATTCACCGCGTCCGAGACCTGGCCGAACTCGCCGACACGCTGGAGCTGTTCTCCAGCGGGCGACGGGCCGCTCCGGGGGCCGGCCTCGCCACCGTGCACGACTCCGGCCTGGAACGCGCGCACGTCGCCGATCTGGCCGCCGAGCTCAACGTGCCGTTCGCCCCGATCAGCCAGAGGACCGCCGGCCGGCTGGCAGCGGTACTGGAACCCGGCCTGACGCCGGCCAACCCGCTGGATGCGTGGGGGACCGGCCGGGACGCCGAACCCCTGTTCGCCGAGTGCCTGTCCGCGATGGCCGCCGACCCGGCGGTGGCGGCGGTCGCCCTGGCCGTCGACCTGGTGCCGGAACTGGACGACGACCAGTCCTACCCGCAGGCCGTTCTGACCGCCGCGTCCGGCACGATCAAGCCGGTCGCCGTGCTGGCCGGCCTGCCCGCGGCCGTCGACCCGGTCGCCGCAGCCCGGCTGCGCGCCGGGGGAGTGCCGGTGCTCGAGGGCACCCGCAGCGGCCTGCTCGCCCTGCGCCATCTGCTGGATCACGCCGCGCCCGCCGAGCCGCCGCCCGGCCTGCCGCCCGCGGACCCGCAATCAGCCCGGCGCCAGCGGTGGGCGCCGGTGCTGGCAGAAGGCGGCCTGAGCGGCGCGGTCCTGCTGGATCTGCTCCGCGACTACGGCATCCCGGCGGTGGGCGCCCGGGCCGTCTGTACCCGCGCCGAGGCCGTGGCCGCGGCGGCCGAGATCGGTTACCCGGTCGTGGTCAAGACCGGCGAGCCGCGGATCGCGCACAAGTCCGACGTCGGGGGAGTGCGGCTCGGGCTCGGCGATCCCGAAGCGGTCGGCGCCGCCTACGACGACCTGGCCGCCCGTCTCGGCCCCCGCGTGCTGGTGTGCCAGACCGCAGCGCCGGGTACCGAACTGGCCCTCGGCATCACCCGTGACCCCGCGCTGGGTTCTCTCCTGGTGATCAGCGCCGGCGGCCTTCTCATTGAGATCTTGGCCGAACGAGCGGTGCTGCTTGCCCCCGTCACCCGGTCAGCGGGCCTGGCGGCATTGCAGCGGCTCCGGATTGCCCCGGTTCTGGCCGGGGCACGCGGCCAGCCTGCCGCCGACCTCGGCGCGATCGCCGACACCATCGTCGCCCTGTCCAGGCTGGCCTGCGACCTGGGCGACATGCTTGACGCGCTGGATATCAACCCGCTCATCTGCGGGCCATCCGGCGCCGTGGCCGCCGACGTCCTGGCCGTGCCCCGACCCTTGAACATATGCTGACCTGACTATGGGGGGCACTGCCCGCGGGCATCGTCTGCGTACGTTCCATGCTCTGGCGGGCAACAGGGCCCTGGTACGCATCCTGGCGGCGTACACCCTGTTCACTCTCATCGAGTACTCGGTATGGCTGGGCGTGCTGGTGTACGCCTACAGCCACGGCGGCGCCACGGTCGCGGCGGTGGTGGCGATCGCCCAGCTGATACCCGCGGCCGTCGCGGCACCCTTCATGGCGGCCATCGCGGACCGGCGGTCACCGGTACTCCTGCTGGCCGGCGGCTACCTAGCCCAGGCGGTGCTGATGACTGGGGCCGCCTTGGCCGCCCTGGCCGGCCCACCCGTGGTCGTCTACGCGGTCGCCGTGATAGCCGGCGTCGCCGTCACTGCGACCCGGCCCGCGCAGGCCACGCTGATCCCCTCGGTGGCCGCCACCCCGGACCAGCTGACGGCGGCCAACGTGCTGGTGGGCTGGGTGGAGGCGGCCGGTTTCGCCGCCGCCGGGCTGCTAGCCGGGGCGCTGATCGCGCTCGGTGGCGCGGCGGCCGTGTTCGCGGTGTGCGCCGGCTTGGGCCTGGGGGCCGCGATGCTGGTCGCCCGGCTGCGGGCGGTAAGCTTCGCGCCGCCCTCGGAGCGCACGACGACGGCGCTGGCGGGACTGGCCGAGAGCCTGCGGCTGACGGCCGGCCGGCCGCGGCTCCGGCTCATGCTCGGCCTGCTGACCGCGCAGGCCGCCGTGGCAGGCGCACTGGACCTGCTGATCGTCATCCTGGCCGTCAGCGTGCTCGGCCTTTCCCACGCCTGGGTCGGCTACCTCAACTTCGTCTACGGCGTCGGCGCCGTGCTCGCCGCCACCTTGAGCGTCGTCCTGATCGGCCGGCGCCTCGGCGTACCCATCCTGGCCGCGGCCCTGCTCCTGTCCATCGCGATCGCCGCGCTCGCGTTCGACGTCGGCCTGGCCGTCACCCTGGCGCTCCTGGTGGTGGCCGGGGCCAGCCATACGCTGCTGGACGTCTCGAACCGGATTCTCTTGCAGCGCTCCGTCCCGGCGCAGCTGATCGGCCAGGTCTTCGGCATCCTGGAAGGGCTGCAAGAGGCCGGCTGGGCGCTGGGCGCGCTCCTCGTGCCGCTGCTGGCGTACCTGGGCGGAGCCGGCTCGCCCTGCTGGGCGTCGCGGCTGTGCTGCCGCTGGCCGCCGCGCTCGGCGGCCGCGGGTTGTTCAACCTGGACGCCGAGGCTCCGGTGCCGGTGGTAGAGATCGCGCTCTTGCGTTCGCTACCCCTGTTCGCCGAACTGCCAGGACCGGCGATCGAAGCGCTGGCCGCGTCGCTCACGCCGGCCGAACTGGCGGCTGGCACCGTGCTGATCCGCCAGGGCGATCCCGGAGATGCCTACTACGCCATCGCAACCGGTGAGCTTGATGTCCAGCAGGACGGGCGCTTCCTGCGGCGGTGCGGGCGCGGAGAAGGCATCGGGGAAATCGCGCTACTGCACTCGATCCCGCGCACGGCGACCGTCATCGCGCACTCCGCCGCGACCGTGTACCGGCTCAACCGGGAGCCCTTCCTGACCGCGGTGCTCGGCCATGCCCGTACCCACCGCGAGGCCCACCGCATCGCCAGCGCGCGGCTGGCGGCCGGCGTCCCGCCTGACTTGCCGCCACTTGCCTGACTCGCCTCCATCCGAATGACTCGATCGACGTCGCCCAGTTCGCCCGGTACTCCGGCGCGTCGGCGACCGAGCGCCAGACGATCCTGGCCCAGGACAGCGCGTGGCTGGCCGCGCGGGCGCCGGTGTGCGACGCGGCCTTCAACACCGGCGGGACCGTCGACGGGATCAGCGCCGCGGCCTGCCTGCTCGACGAGAGCAACGCCCGGCTCGACGCGGTCAAGGGGAACACCCCGCCGGAGGCCAGGCTCAAGGGCACCGACAGCACGGACCCGAACCAGCTGTCCTGGTACACCACGCCGGAAGGCTCCCGCATCGCCGAGATCGACACCCAGGGCGACCAGACCGGCGGAGCGGTCGTCGCCTGGGTCATCGTGGGCGGGGCCCAGGGTTTCGTGGTGAACCCCAGGCAGTTCTACTTCCAGGACGGCTCGTTCACCGACCGCGGCCTGCCCGAGCCGTCGACGCCCGCCTATTACCGCGTTCCGGCCGGCAAGGAGTTCCAGTTCTCCGTCGACTATTCCAAGCTGGCCAAGGACCCGAACGCGGACTCCAGGGGCGCGGGCTATCTCTACGCGCCGGGCCGCCCGGCGGCCGCCTGGAGCTAGACGCGGTAGCCGTCCCGCCGCTCGACCAGCCGCCGGGCGTTGCGCATGGCCAGCGCGATCACCGTCTCCATCGGGTTGATGCCGACCGGGCCCGGGAACAGGCTGGCGTCGGCCACGATCAGCCCGGGCACGCCGTGGAACTCGCCGAAGCTGCCGGTCACGCCGCGCTGCGGGTCCTCGCTCATCCGCGCGGTGCCCATCAGGTGGATCGAGAACAGCTGGAGGGACCGTTTGGCCACCGGCCGGGCCAGCACGCGACGCAGCCCGGCCGGGTCGCGCACGACCGGAGCGCCGGTGAAGGGAAGCAGCACCCGCCGGGCGCCCGCGGTGAACAGCGCCTCCGCGGTCAGCTCAACGCCGCGCGCCACGCGGGCGGCGTCATGGTCGGTGAGCTGGTAGAAGACCTGGGGCCCTAGGCCGGGAACGTGCCGCACCCGGCCGGTCCCGGTGTCGGAGACCAGCGGTCCCGCGGTGACGATGCGGTTGTAGTCCGCCATCAGCTCGCCGAGCTGCCGGCCGTAGGCCGGCAAGACCGCGGCCAGCATCGGGGGAGTGAGGTTGGTCGCGGTCAGCAGCAGCCCCTCGTCGAGGAACTCACGGACCTGGAAGGCCTGGTGAACGCCCCGCCAGCCGGTGACGTCCTGGTCGAAGAACGCGGTCACCACCGCGTTCGGGTGCACCGACAGGTTCCGGCCGAGATGGCCGGACGCCGACCGCAGGCCCGACCGCGCGAGCAGGGCAGGCGTCTGGATCGCGCCGCCTGCCACCACCACGGCCCGGGCGCGCACCGCCAGCCCCGGCCCCCTGCGCCCGCCCGGGCGGACGAAGTGGCCGGTCACCCCGGTCACCCCGGCTTTCGACCGGGTGATCCGGTCCACCCGGCAGTCGGCGAACAGCCGGGCGCCCAGCGCCAGCGCACGGGGCACGCTGGTCACCAGCATCGACCGTTTCGCGCCGGTCGGGCAGCCGTTGCTGCAGTTGCTGGTGCCCGCGCAGTGCAGCTGGTTCCTGCGGTTCGCGACCACGGCCCAGCCCCGGGCCCGCGCCCCGGCCCGGAACAGCTCGGAATCCCGGCCGATCGTCTCCGGGTCCTGCAGGCCGACGGAGAGCCGGGATTCGATCGTGGTGAAGTAGGGGTCGAGATCCCGCTCGCCGAACTCCCGCAGGCCCTCCTGCTCGGCCCACCGCCGCAGCACCCGGTCCGGCGTCCGCCAGGACATGCCCCCGTTCACCACCGTGGACCCGCCGACACAGCGGCCCTCGGTGTACAGCACGGAGGGACGGCCGACCGCCATCCCGCCCCCGGCGTCGCGGTACAAGGTGCGCAGCGCCCGCCCGGTCCCGGTGGTGAACGACTCCGTCGGGTGGTAACCGCCCTCCTCGATCACGACCACGTCCACCCCGGCCTCCGCGAGTTCCGCGGCCACGGTCGCCCCGCCGGCCCCCGACCCGACGATCACCACCCCGCATTCCAGGCTCAGCTCGCCCGACACGTCCTGCTGCCCGACCAGCCCGCCGGTCATGGCTCGTCCCGCTCCGGCCGGGCGGTGACCGCGGCCTCGCCCGCACGGATCTCCTGGCCGTAGGACTCCAGCCGCCGCCGGGACACCGCCGCGACGTAGGGGGCCGGGTCGTAGCCGATCTCCCGCTGCACCTCGGGCAGCTCGTAGTAGCACACGGCGATCGCGCTCCTGAGCCGCCAGATCAGCTCGGCGGCCGGGCCGCCCCGCGTCAGCACGACCCGGATATACGCGCCGGCCACCTGGTCGTCGAGCCGGGCGAACCGCCGTCCCCGGGACGGCGGGTACAGCCGCGCGCCCTGGTCGAGCAGGAGCAGCGCGACGGCCAGCGCCTTCCTGGCCGCGGGCGGCAGCGCGCCGAGCAGCAGCCCGAACTCGTGCAGGACGTGGTCCGCCCGCCGGCCCGCGCGGACCTCGGGCGGGCACGTCACCTCGGCGAACCGCCGGGCGGCGAGCAGGAAAGGAACCTCAGCCGCCTGTTCCTGCCGGGTCGGCGTTCCCGGAGCTGGCGTCGGCGCGGAAGATGGGCCAGCCAATCTCGGTCCTCCATTCCGCCTCGTCCGCGGTGTCGGCCGCGCCGCGCACGTAGTACTCGCGCAGCGGTCCGTCGATGCTGATCTCGTGCCTGGTGGCGTAGGAACCAAGTGTGGCGTAACTGAGGTCAGCGTCGGACAACACCCCACCCGCTTACTAGATCGCCCCCCACCACCACCACCACCGCTCCCGCTGCCGGCGCCGCCGCCGCTGCCGCCGCCGCTGCTGCTGCACCGCCTGCCCCGCTGGCATCATCGGTACCGCGGCATACGATGTGAATGTCCCATTCATGCAGCTGGGACGACATGGCTGGGACATCCACGCCGTATAAATGGCCTGATGCAGCGGCCCCCGGGCCGGATCACGAGCCACCACCGCCACAGCGATCACTCCGCAAACGCCCAGGCCCGGGCCGACCCCGGCAGACCCCCGCGGAAAGTCCCGTAACCCCGACGTTCAACGTCGCTACGCTCGACGAGTGAACCAGGATTTTGACACCATGCAGCTGCCGGGCGTGCCGGACGCGGTTGCGCCGGACGGCTCGGACGTGCGGGTCCTGCTGCGGATCGGCCGCGGCTCGATGGCCCACTTCGAACTGGCCGCGGGCCGGGTCTCCCGGGCGGTCGCCCACCGCGCCGTCGACGAGCTCTGGTACATCCTGGGCGGCCGTGGCCAGATGTGGCGGCGCCAGGGGGACCGGCAGGAGAAGGTGCCACTGCGGGCCGGCACCTGCCTGTCCATCCCGGCGGGCACGCACTTCCAGTTCCGCGCGGACGGCGACGGGCCGCTGGCGGCGGTGGGCGTGACCATGCCGCCTTGGCCGGGCGACGGCGAGGCGTACGACGTCCCCGGCGCGTGGCCGGCCAGCCGTTCCGGCTGACGTTTCGCCGGGAATCGCCGGATTCCCCTGGCCGGGCGCCGGGCGGGCGCGGAGAATAGCCTTCGCTGCGAGAGGTGGTGGGTATGCAACCAGGGCACGGGCCGGTATGGCGGCCGCTGAAGCGGCACGACAGCCACGTGGCGGAGCAGATGGTCGAGCGAGCGGCGGAGCTGGCCAGGGATTCTCATGCGCAGACCAGGTACGCGGCGGTCCTGGTGAAGGACGAAAGCCTGCTGGCCTGGGGGACCAACGGCGTGCCGTTCCCAGGGGAAGACCACTGCTACTGCAAGTTCGGTGAGGCCGGGGACCACGACCGTTGCCGGACCCACGCCGAGCAGCGGGCGATTACGCTGGCCCGCGAGGGCGACGGCTGGCGGATGCTGCAGGGATCGAAGCTGATCTACGTGCGGCTCGAGGCGGACGACTCGGTCCGGCTGGACGAGCCGCACTTCTGCGCCCGGTGCAGCCGCCTTGCGCTGTCTCTCGGCGTCGCGGAGTGGATCTTCGCCTTGTCGGAGGGGCTGGTCGGATACTCCTCGGCCGACTACGACCAGATCGCCAGGCTCAGGTGGTAGCGGCGGGCGGCTAGCCGCCACGCCCGCGGGAGGCGGACACTAGGGGCATGCGTTATCTGAGCGCCGGGATCGACCCCGAGGCCACCAGGATTTCCCGGATCGGGCTGGGCGCCTGGCAGTTCGGCTCCGCGGAATGGGGCTACGGCCGGGACTACGCCGCGCAGGAGGCGCACGCGATCGTGCGCCGGGCGCTTGAGCTGGGCGTCACCTTGTTCGACACCGCCGAGATCTACGGTTTCGGGCGCAGCGAGCGGATCCTCGGCGCTGCGATCGGTGAAGACCGGGAGTCGGCCTTCCTGGCGACGAAGATCTTCCCCCTGCTGCCGGTCGCCCCGGTCGTCGAGCAGCGCGCGGTGGCCAGCGCCAACCGGCTCGGCACCCGCCGGCTCGACCTGTACCAGGTGCACCAGCCCAATCCTGTCGTCCGGGACGGCACGATCATGCGCGGCATGCGCGCGCTGCAGCGGGTCGGGCTGGTGGGCGAGGTCGGCGTCAGCAACTACTCGCTGGACCGCTGGCGCGCCGCCGAACAGGCCCTGGGCAGCCGGGTCCTGAGCAACCAGGTCCGCTACAACCTCGTCGACCGGTCGCCCGAGCAGTACCTGCTGCCGTTCGCCGAATCGACCGGCCACATCGTGATCGCCTACAGCCCGCTGGCCCAGGGCCTGCTGTCCGGCAAGTACGACCGGGACCACCGCCCGGCGAACCGGGTCCGGGCCTCCAGCCCGGTGTTCCTGCCGGAGAACCTCGACCGGGCCGGTGACCTGATCGCGACCCTGCGTGAGGTGGCGGACGCGCACGCCGCGGCGCCCGCCCAGATCGCCCTGGCCTGGGTTATCCACCATCCCGCGGTGGTGGCCATACCGGGCGCGTCGAGCGTCGGCCAGCTCGAGAGCAATGTCGCCGCCGCCGACATCGACCTGACCGAGGACGAGTACCAGGCCCTGCACGCGGCGGCCGCCCGGTTCCACCCGGTCACCGGGCCCGCCGTGCTGCCCCACCTGCTCCGGTCCCGCATCGCGCGTTAGGGTGACCGGGTGATCGATTCCGGCGCCATCGCCGAGCGCCGGGCTCAACCCGGACGCCCCGGCCACGTTCACGACGCCGGGGTGAGTTTCAGGTAGGTGACCCCGTTGTCATAGAGCTCCGCGGCGGCCCGTGTCCACCTGGCGGCCGGCAAGCTCTCGTTGAACAGGCGTGGCCCCGCCCCGCGAGTCACCGGGTACACGAACAGGTGCAGCTCGTCGACGAGCCCGTCGGCGATGAGAGCGCGGACCAGCGTCCCGCTGCCGCTCACGTAGAGTCCCTTGGCCGACTCCTCCTTGAGCTGCTGGATCTTCTTAGCGTCGTAAGCCCCGATGACTTCCGAGTTCCGCCACGTCGGCGTGGTGAGCGTGGACGACACGACGTACTTGGTGGTGTCGTTGAAGAAGGGCGCGCCGGGGTCCTGCTCCGCGGTGCGCTTGGACCAGGCCGGCTCGAACATCTCATAGGTGGTCCGGCCCAGCAGGATCCCGTCGCTTGCCGTCGTGACCCGGCCGATCGCCTCGCCCATCCGGGGGTCGAATCCGAACTCGAAGGTCCAGCTCGGAGTGTCGATCACGCTGTCCAGGCTGATGAACTCGTGTACCCGGATCGCTCCCATGGTTATTCCTCCTATGTCATTGCTTCCCGGTCAGGACGGCGCCACGTGACCATAGTCATCGCCGCGGGCCCGGTGATCACCGGACGGCTTCCCTGCCATCCTGCACGGTGAGGCCGCCGGCCTCGAAAGTCTTCGGAGTCAGCACCAGGTAAACGGCGCCGGCCCTGGTGGTGCGGGATTCGAGCAGGGTGTATCCGCTGGGCGGCGCGCCCTCGGTGAACAGCCGCTTGCCGGCGCCGACGGTGACCGGGAACACCAGCAGCCGGTACTCGTCGATCAGCCGCGCGGCGTGCAGCGCCTGGGCCAGCCGTGCGCTTCCGTGTACCTGCAGCTCCCCGCGGCCGCCGTTCCTGAGATCAGCGACCTGGCGGATGACGTCACCGCGCAGGATCGTGGTGTCTCCCCAGTCGGCGCCGGTCAGCGTGTTCGACACGACGTACTTGCGGCCGTGGTTCAGCCTGGTGGCGGCGTGGTTGGCCGGGTCGGTGACCTGGCTCCAGTACGCACGCATCGTCTCATAGGTGTTGCGGCCGAGCAGGATCGCCTCGGTGCGGGCGAACCAGCTCTCCGCGATCACGCCCATGTCGGCGTCGGAGAACGGGACCAGCCACCCGCCGCAGCCGAACCTCCCGCTGGGGTCCTCTTCGGCCCCACCCGGGCCCTGCATAACCCCGTCGAGCGTCAGGAACGTATGGATGACCAGCTTCAAGTCGGATCCTCCAGTATCTTCCACCGCCCCGGGCGGATAGGCTCCCGGGCGGACGACGGTGTGCTCGCCCCCGTATCCGGAACTCCCCGTGCCGCCGAAATGCCGAGCACACCGTCGCCGGACGTCAGCCCCCGGTTCCGCGACCGTCCGGCATGGCCAGCCTAACCCGCAAGTGGTTTCGCGGATTGGTCCAATCGCCTACGTTTTATTGGGTCCAATCGTGCCGTGCCGCCGGGACCGGGGTAGCGTCAGGGGCGTGGATCTGGAGATCGAGTTCCGGGACGGCTTCTCCCTCCGCCGCCAGCTCGAGGACGCGCTGCGGGTGGCGATCCGGTCCGGCCGGCTGCCGCCGGGCTCGGCGCTGCCGCCCAGCCGGGATCTGGCCGAGCAGCTGCGCGTGTCCCGCGGCGTGGTGGTGGACAGTTACGCACAGCTGGCCACCGAAGGTTACCTGTCCGCCCGGCGCGGATCCGGCACCCGCGTCGCCGCGACGGCGGCGTCGGGTCGGCCGCCGGCCCGGCGCCAGCTGAACGCGGCGCACGCCTACCGGTACGAGCTGAGGCCCGGGCTGGCCGACTACCACGCCTTCCCGCGCGCTGCCTGGAAGGCGGCGCTGGTCCGCGCGCTGCGTGAGCTGCCCGACGGCCGGCTGACCTACGGCGAGCACCGCGGTGTTCCCGAGCTGAGGAACGCCCTGGCCGGATACCTGGCCCGCGTGCGCGGCGTGGTCGTAGATCCCGACCACGTGGTCATCTGCTGCGCAGCGTCGCAGGCGATGATCGTGCTCTGGCACGTGCTCCGCAGGCGCGGCGCACGCCGGGTCGCGGTCGAGGACCCGGGCTGGCGCTGGCAGAGGTATACCGCCGAGCAAGCCGGGCTCGAGGCCGTTCCCGTCCGGGTGGACGCCGACGGCATGGTCGTCGCGGAACTCGCCGCGGCCGATGTCGACGCCGTGGTGATGACACCCGCCCACCACTACCCGACCGGGGTCGTGATGACCGCGGAGCGGCGCGCCGCCCTGATCGCCTGGGCCCGGGAGCGCGGGGCGCTGATCATCGAGGACGACTACGACGTCGAGTACCGGTTCGGCCGGGACCCGATGGCCTCCCTGCAGGGCCTGGCGCCGGACCTGGTCGCCTTCGTCGGGACGACGAGCAAGACGCTTGCGCCCGCGCTGCGCCTGGCCTGGGTCGTCCCCCCGTCGCACCTGATCGACGACGTCGAGGATGTGCTGCTGGTCACCGGCGTGACGCCGCCCACCCTGGACCAGGTCGCGATGGCCTCGTTCATCGAGGAGGCCGCGCTGGAGCGACACCTGCGTTCCATGCGGCGGCGGTACCACGCGAAGCGGGACCTCCTGGTCGGCGAGCTCGGCAAGCACCTTCCCGATGTCCGGGTCAGCGGGACCGAAGCCGGGCTGCACCTGCTCGCCTGGCTCCCCGACGGCGCCGACGAGCACGAGACGGCGATGCGGGCCCGGCGTTCCGGCGTCGGCCTGCACGAGCTGCACCGCCACTGCACCACGCACGCGCCGTCTCCTCCGGCGCTGCTCCTCGGCTTCGCGCTCCCCACCGAGTCGGAGCTGATCGCGGCGACCGGGCTGCTCGCGAAGGCCCTCTGCTGACGCGTACGCGTACGCGGACGCGAGAGCGAGTTCCCGTCACTCTGGCACCGCTGGAGCGCAATACCGTTCAACTCAGGTTGATCTTGGAGGGAGCGCGGTCGTCCGGCACGTGATCCCTGGTTCTGTTGCGTTCACAGAAAATTTCTGTGACCGGCGACCCTTGGCTTTGGCCCGGGTCTGGCTCCATGGATACGGCGTGGATGTCCCAGTCATGTCGTACCAGCTGCATGAATGGGACATTCACATCGTATGATCTGGTACGGGCGGAGCCAGAGTGACTCAAGTCCGCCTCAGCTGAACAGCGACGAGTACACCTACATCAGCTGAGCCGTCCGCCAGGCCACTGACGGTGGGGCTTCACCCTGGCCGCGACGGCTCGCTCGTCCTGCCGGATTTCGGCTAGAACCCCGAGAGCTGGCCGACGTCCGTGATCCGCAGGACGGCCGAACCGGCCTCGTCCGACGCGTCCAGGTCGACGACCGCGCTGATGCCCCAGTCGTGGTCGCCGGCCGGATCGTCGAAGATCTGCCGGACGGCCCACTGGCCCGGCTGGTCAGCGTCGATGATCAGCAGGGCGGGACCGCGCGCGTCCGGCCCGGTGCCGATCTCGTCGTGCACCTCGAAGTACCCCTCCAGGACGTCCTCCCACGCCGAAGCGTCCCAGCCGCTCGCCGCATCCAGCGCGCCGAGCTCCTCGTACTGCCCGAGCGCGGCCAGCCGGACCCGGTGGAACAGCGCGTTGCGTACCAGCACCCGGAACGCCCGCACGTTCGACGTGACCGTGGCGGGCCGCTCGTCCCGCGACGCCTCGAAATCATCCGATGGGTTGCGCAGTCGCTCCCACTCGTCGATCAGGGAGGAGTCGACCTGCCGGACGATCTCGCCCAGCCATTCGATCATGTCGGCCAGGTCCTCGGTCTTGGCCTCGTCGGGCACCGTCTGCCGGAGCGCCTTGTAGGCGTCGGCCAGGTAGCGCAGCACCAGGCCCTCGGACCGGGACAGCCCGTAGTACGCCACGTACTCGGCGAAGGTCAGCGCCCGCTCGTACATGTCGCGGACTACCGTCTTCGGCCGCACCTCGTAGTCGGCGACCCACGGGTGGCCGCGCCGGTAGATCTCATACGCCCCGTCGAGCAGGTCCTCGAGCGGCTTGGGGTAGGTCACGTCGTCCAGCAGCTCGAGCCGCTCCTCGTACCCGACGCCGTCCGCCTTCATCTGAGCCACCGCCTCGCCGCGCGCCCGGAACTGCTGGGCGGACAGCACCTGCCGCGGGTTTTCCAGGGTCGACTCGATCACCGACAGCACGTCCAGCGCGTACGACGGTGACTCAACATCCAGCAGCTCGATGGCGGCCAGCGCGAACGGCGACAGCGGCTGGTTGAGCGCGAAGTCGAGCTGCAGGTCCACGGTCAGCCGCACCAAGCGCCCCTCGGCATCCGGCTCGGAAAGCCGCTCGACCACGCCGCCGGCCAGCAGCGCGCGGTAGATCGCGATGGCCTGGTGGATGTGCCGCCTCTGGGCCGAACGATCCTCGTGATTGTCGGTCAGCAGGTGGCGCATGGCCGCGAACGCGTCGCCCGGCCGGGCGATGACGTTGAGCACCATGGCGTGGGTGACCTTGAAGCTCGAGGTCAGCGGCTCGGGGTCGGCCGCCACCAGCCGCTCGAACGTCGGCTTGCCCCAGGACACGAAGCCCTCCGGCGGCTTCTTGCGGACCACCTTGCGCCGCGCCTTCGGGTCGTCGCCCGCCTTGGCCAGGGCCTTCTCGTTCTCCACCACGTGCTCGGGAGCCTGCACGACCACCCGCCCGGCCACATCAAACCCCGCGCGGCCGGCCCGCCCGGCGATCTGGTGGAACTCGCGGGCCTGCAGCAGCCGGGTCTTGGTCCCGTCGTACTTGGACAGCGCGGTGAACAGCACCGTGCGGATCGGCACGTTGATGCCCACGCCGAGGGTGTCCGTGCCGCAGATGACCTTGAGCAGTCCGGCCTGGGTCAGCGTCTCGACCAGCCGCCGGTACCGGGGCAGCATGCCGGCGTGGTGGACGCCGATACCGTGCCGCACCAGCCGGGACAGGGTCTTGCCGAAGCCGGCCGAGAACCGGAAGTTGCCGATCATCTCGGCGATCGCGTCCTTCTCGGCCCGGCTGCAGACGTTGACGCTCATCAGCGCCTGCGCCTGTTCCAGCGCGGCCGCCTGGGTGAAGTGCACCACGTAGACCGGCGCCTGATTCGTCGACAGCAGTTCCTTCAGCGTCTCGTGCAGCGGGTCGACGACGAATGAGAACACCAGCGGCACCGGGCGCTCGGCCGAGTGGATCACCGCAGTGGGGCGGCCGGTGCGCCGGGTCAGGTCCGCCTCGAACCGGCTCACGTCGCCGAGCGTCGCGGACATCAGTACGAACTGCGCCCGCGGCAGCTCGAGCAGGGGGACCTGCCAGGCCCAGCCGCGTTCCGGGTCGGCGTAGAAGTGGAACTCGTCCATAACCACCTGGCCGACGTCGGCGTCGGCGCCGTCCCGCAGCGCGATGCTGGCTAGCACCTCGGCGGTACAGCAGATGATCGGCGCCTCCGGGTTGACGCTGGCGTCCCCGGTCATCATGCCGACCTCGGCCGGGCCGAACGCGTGGCACAGGTCGAAGAACTTCTCCGACACCAGCGCCTTGATCGGCGCCGTATAGAACGTGCGCCTGCGCTCTGCCAGCTCTTCCTGGGCCAGCGCGGTGAAGTGGGCACCCATGGCGACCAGGCTCTTGCCGGACCCCGTGGGGGTGGACAGGATGACGTTCGCCCCCGAGACGATCTCGATGAGCGCTTCCTCCTGGTGCGGGTACAGGGCCAGCCCGCGCCGCTTGGACCACCCGGCGAAGGCGTCGAAGACGGCGTCGGGCTCGGGCGTGGCAGGCAGCAGGTCGGTGAGGGTCATAGCGCTCCTGGTCCAGCAGCGGTCAGGGCCGTACTATTCCAGCCGAACGGGCCGGGTGCACGCTACTCCGCCGGCCGCCAGCGCTCAGCTGAACAGGGCGTCTCCGTAGTGCTTTCACGCAGCTAGAGCTGCATGGCTGGGACATCCACGCCGTAAGATCCGCGGCGGGCACCGGTCATAGCTGCGGGCCGGTTATGGCTCACACTCCTCGCATACTATAGCGGGCCGGTCACGGCGGCACGGGTCACCGCAGGGCGCCGGTAATGACGCGGACCGGGCCGTCGGCCGGGTCGACCCGGGCCAGCCAGTCGGCGCCGAGGTGGACCGGCCGTCCCGGTATGAGCCGGGCCGGGCGGGACCTGGCCAGCAGCCGGCCGTCCTGGCGGACCTCCAGCCGGGCCCGTCGGCGGAAATCGGCGCTGCGCAGCACGAACCGGCCCAACGGGGGAGGAGGGGCGGCCGCCCCGATCGCGTTCGGCGAGATCCACCGCAGCGGCGGCTCCACCAGAACCGGCAGCCGGGCCGCGCCCGCCCCGGGCCCCGCCACGGGTAGCGCTCCGAGGAACGCCGCGATATGCCGCGCGGCGTGCCGGCCGGACAACGCGGCGACGTCCGCGGTTTCGGCCGCGTGCACCAGGTTGCCGGCCGCGAACACGCCCGTCAGCGACGTCGAGAGCGTCGTGTCGACGGCCGGGCCGCGGGTGCCGGGATCCATGGCCAGCCCGGCCAGCCGGGCCAGCTCGTGGTCGGGGATCCAGTCCCCGGTGAAGACCACGACCTCGCACGGCACGAAGCGCGCCGCACCGGTCTGCGCCTCCGCCACCTCGACGCCCTCCAGGCGTCCCCGCCCCACGATGCGCCGCACCGTGCGGCAAGTCCACACCGGTACCCGCCAGCGCACCGCCGCGCCGAACCGGAACGCGGCGTAACTCTGCTGCCGTTCGTACTCGGTGACCAGCGCGATCACGTCGGCCCCGGCGTGCGCGAGCGTCATCGCGGCCGAGAACGACACGTGCTCGGCCCCGGCGACCAGCGCCCGTCCGGCCAGCCGCTCCCCGCCCAGGTACACCCGCTGCTGCAGCTCGCCGGTGGTCATCACTCCGGCCGGGCGGTCACCGGGAACCAGCCGCGCCGTCCGCGGCCGCTCCCGGCACCCGGTGGCCAGCAAGACCGCCGCCGCCTGCACCGTCTGGCGGCCAGCCGGGCTCGTCATCGTGACCGCGTGCGAGCCATCAGGCTCGGTCGTCCAGCCGGTCACCGTGGCGCCCGTCCGAAGCTCCGCGCCCGCCGACAACGCCGCCGACACCAAGGAACGCGCGTACGTCGGCCCGGTCATGACGCGGCGCAGGTCACGCAGCCCGTACCCGGTGTGCCAGCTGTGCCGGGGCACGCCTCCCGCTTCGGCTTCCCGGTCGGCCACCAGCACCGGGCCCACCCCCAGGCGGCACAGCTCGGCCGCCGCGGACAGGCCGGCCGCCCGGCGCCGATCACTACCACGCCCGCGCTCACCGCGCTGCGCCCCCAGCTGGGCCCCCAGCTGGGCCCCCAGCTGGGCCCCCAGCTGGGCCCCCAGCCGCGGCGCCAGCCCCGGCCGTGCCCCGCAGAGCCAGCAGCCGCGATACCGTGGCCCCGCAGTAGAAGCCCTGGCAGCGCCCGTTCCCGGCCCGGGTCCTGCGGCGCAGCCCGCCCAGGTCGGCGGGCGGCACCGGGCTGGCTAGCGCGTCCCTGATCTCTCCGCGGGTGACCCGCTCGCAGTGGCAGACGACCTGGCCGTACGCCGGGTCGGCCGCGATCGCGGCCGCGTCCTGGTACGGCCGCGTCCCCGCTTCCCCGATGTACGGCATCACCGGCGGCGAAGCCGCGTAGCCGGGCCGGGGCTTCAGCTCGAGACCCGCCTCGCCCAGCAGGCCGGCCACGTGCTCGGCGATGCCTAGCGAAGCGGAAAGGCCGGTCGAGCGGATGCCGCCTGCGCACGCGTACCGCCGCGAGGCGTCCACCCGGATCTGGTAGTCCGCATGCTCGGTGGCGGCCCGCAGTCCCGCGTACGTCGAGGTGACCTCCTCATCCGCCAGCCCGGGCAGGATCCGCCGCCCGGCTGCCAGCAGCGCGCGCAGCCCGGCCGCGGTGGTGGCCGTATCGGAGCGGTCGGGCACGTCCTCGGCGGTCGGGCCGAGCAGCACGTTCCCGTAGACCGTGGGCGCGACGAGCACCCCTTTGGTCCGTGCCGTCGGCACCGGCAGCAGGATCGACCGGAGCAGCGATCTGGCCAGCTTGTCGAACACGATGAGCTCGCCTCGCCGCGGCCGGACGGTGAACCCGTCGCCGCCGAACATCCGGTCCAGCGTGTCGCTGCCGAGCCCGGCCGCGTTCACTACCCACCGGCACCGCACCGGCCCGCGCGTCGTCGCGAGTTGCCACCCACCGTCACCACCGGCCGTCACGCCGGTGACCTGGGTGGACAGCAGAAGCCTGACCCCCGCGGCGACGGCTTCGGTGGCGAAGGCCAGCGGGGTGGTCCAAGGGCAGATGATGCTCTCGTCCGGGATCTCGAGCCCGCCGAGCGCGCCCGGACCGAGCGCGGGCTCCCGCGCGTAGAGCTCGCTGGCCCGCAGCGGCCTGATGGCCTGGTACCCGTTGCGCCGCGCGTTCGCCTCGATGGCGGGCAGCGCCGCGACCTGGTCCGGTGCCCAGGCCACGAGCAGCGCACCGGTGCGCTCCACCGGAATCCGCGCCGCCGAGGCGTACCGGCGCAGCCGCCCGGCGCTGCGGCTGAGCAGGCGAGCTTCCAGGCTGCCCGGCTTGGCGTCGAACCCGGTGTGCAGAATCGCGGTGTTCGCCTTCGAGGTGCCGGCGCCGACGTCGCACGCCGCGTCGGCCAGCACCAGGTCCAGCGAATACGCGGCCAGCGTGCGGGCGATGGCCGTGCCCACCACGCCCGCGCCGACTATCGCCACGTCGGCGACTCCGTCCGGGAGTGTCATCGCCGGGTCAGCGCGAGGTCGAGGGCGGCACGGAAAACCGCGAGCCGTTCGGCCGCCTGATCGGCGGTGACCGACGGCTCCACCACCGTTTCCACCTCGGCCGTCCCCGCCGCTTCGGCGGCGGAGGCCGCGTCCCCGGTGCCGAGCCTGGCCAGCGCGGCCACCCCCAGCGCGGTGGCGTCCGCCGACCGGCAGACGAGCACCGGTACCTGCAGCAGGTCGGCCTGGGCCTGCATGAGCAGCCGGGATCTGGTCAGCCCGCCGTCCACCCGCAGCGAGCTGAGCGGCCGGCCGAGGTCGGCGACCGCCGCCTCCACCAGCAGCGCGACCGACGCGGCGATGCCCTCGGCCGCGGCCCGGGCGATATGCCCGCGTGAGATGCCCAGGTGCAGGCCGGTCAGCAGCCCGCGCGCGTCCGGCGCCCAGTGCGGCGCGCCGAGCCCGGCCAGCGCGGGCACAAACGTCAGGCCGCCCGCGTCTGGCACGGTCCCGCCCACCGCGTCGAGCTCGCCGGGCTCGCGCAGCACCCCTGCGCCGGTGAGCCAGCGCAGCGCCGAACCCGCCGTGTAGACCTGCCCATCCAGGCAGTATGTCACCGCCCCGGCCAGCCGCCAGGCCACCGACGCGGACAGCCCCGACCCGGATCTGGCCGCACGGGCACCGGAGGTGACCAGCAGGAACGCGCCCGTCCCGTAGGTGCACTTGGCGTCGCCCGCGGCCAGGCAGCCCTCGGCCAGCAGCGCGGCCTGCTGGTCCACGGCGATCCCGGCGACCGGCAGGGACGGACCGAACACGGTCGTCTCACCGACCACTCCGGCACAGTCCGTCACCTCAGGCAGCGCCGCCAGGTCCAGGCCGAACGCCGCGCAGGCGGTCTCCGACCAGGCGGTGCGGTGCAGGTCGAGCAGCAGGGTCCTGGACGCCGTAGCGGCGTCGGTCACGTAGCCGGCACCGAGCCGGGCCAGCAGCCAGGTATCGGTGGTGGTGACCGTGCCGGCTGCGGTCAGGTTCTCGCGGAGCCAGGTCATCTTCGGCGCGGCGAAGTACGGGTCGAGCGGCAGGCCGGTGATCGCGGCTAGTTCGGCCGAACGATCCGCGAGCCGCGCGCAGATACCGCCTGACCGCCGGTCTTGCCAGACGATCGCCGGGGACAGGGGCCTGCCCGTGCGGCGATCCCAGGCCAGCACGGTCTCGCCCTGGTTGGCCAGTGCCACCGCATGGGCCCGCGCTCCGCCCGCCGCGGCCAGCGCCCGCCGCCCCGCGGCGACGACCGACTCGAACAGCTCCTCCGGGTCGGCCTCCACCCCGTCCGCTCCGACGGTGCGGGTGCCGACCGGGACCTCGCCGCGGCCGAGCATCTCGCCGCCCGGCCCGGCCAGCAGGGCCTTGGTCGCCGACGTGCCCTGGTCGATCGCGAGGACGTTCACCCCTGACCGGGCTCCTTGCGCATCGCCTCCCGCTCGGTCACCAGCTGCACGATGTAGAACACCAGGCCCACGCCGAGTGCCCCGAGCACGTAGTACTGCGCGTCCCGGAACTCACTCGGCCCGATCAGGATGATCAGCTCGTAGATCAGCCAGATCACCGCCCCGGCCACGATCGGAAGCTCGAATTTCCCGAGCGGGCGGGCCGTCGTGCCCTGGCTCTCTCCCACGCCCCGCCGCCGGGCCGTGATCACGAACAGCAGCACCGTGCCCGCGTACAGCAGGGCCGGCATGATCGTGGACGCGGTGAACAGCGTGGTGAGCGCCCCGGTGTGGGTGCGCAGCGCCAGCGCGATGGCGGCGCTGAGCACCGCGGCCAGGATGGTGGCCCACGGCGGGCCGCCAGTGGCCCTCGGCACCTGGTGCAGGAGCTGATGGCCGGGTAGCCGCCGGTCCCGCGCCATGGAGAAGATCATGCGGCTGTTGGTCACCATGATGATCAGGCCGCAGGCGAAGATCGACACGCACACGAAGACCAGGAAGATCTTCTGCACCACGCCGCCGAGCACGTCGTGCACGATGGTCGCCACCGGCGCCGGGCTGGCGTACGCCGCCTTGCTGGTGGCGTAGGCCAGGGCGATCAGGAACGCGAACCCCACCACGCCGGAGACGAGCACGGCGCGGAGCATCGCCTTCGGGATGACCCGGTGCGGCTCGTGGGTCTCCTCGGCCAGGTTGCTGGCCGACTCGAAGCCCACGATGGTGTACGCGCCGAGCAGCGTGGCCAGCATGAACGGGCCGAGCCAGGCGTAGTAGCCGGCCGACGGCACCGGCCCGGTGGAGGTGAGGTTCGACCAATGCCCCAGTGACCTGACCGCGGCCACGACCAGCAGCAGCACGGTCAGCCCGACGATGCCGATCACCTCGGTCGCCACCGCCACGTTGTTCACCCGGGTGGTGATGCGGGTCGAGGTGATGATGAACGCGGCCTGCAGGGCCAGCACGACCAGCGTCTCCAGCGTCGCGCTGGTCGGCGTGTAGGCCTGTCCGATCAGCGGCTGGAAGGCCACCTGGACCAGGCCGTAATCGACCGAGACGGTGACGATGGTCAGGAACGCGAACGACATCCAGCCGAACCACCAGCCGACCTGCGGGCTGGCCAGCCGGGAGGCCCACTGGTAGGAGTAGCCGGACAGCGGGACCCGGACGGAGAGCGCGCCGTAGACCAGCGCCACCAGCGACTGGCCCGCGATCACGATGGGCCAGGTCCAGATGGACCGTGTCCCGCCGGTGGCCAGCGCGAAAGCGTAGGTGGTGAAGATGCCGGTGGTAATCGAGATGAACGAGAACGCCACCGCGAACGACTCGAAGTGGCGGAGCGAGCGGACGAACTGCTGGCGGTAGCCGAACCTTGTGAGTTCCTCGTCATCCGGGACGGCGCCCGTCGTGACCTGATCCATACCTGTTCCTTCCCCCGGGGGGACGACCCCCCCGGTGACCCCCCCGGCCTGGGGGGATTGCCCATCCCCCCAGACCCCCCTGGGGACCCCCTTCGGGGGCCCGGATCACGATGCCGGCCCCGGCTAGCGCTTCGACGTCCTCGGCGCTGGCTTCTGAGTCGGTGAGGACCGCGGTGACGCGGCTCAGCGGGCAGACCCGGTGCACGGCGATCGTGCCGAGCTTGCTCGAGTCGGCCAGGACGTAGGAGGCGGCCGCGTGCGCGATGATCGTGCGCCGGGTGGCCACCTCGGGCGGGTGATAGTCGGTCAGGCCGGCCTGCGCGTGCACGCCGCCAGAGCCGAGGAACGCCTTGTCGGCGTAGAAGTCGGCGAAGAAGGTCTCGGCCTGGGCGCCGAAGCAGGCCGCGTCGCCGTGCCGCACCTGCCCGCCGCACAGCAGCAACTCGATCTCGTCCCGGTCGGCGAGTGCCATCGCGGCGGGTACCGAGTTGGTCAGCACCCGGCCGCGGAAGGCTTCCGGCAGCGCCCGGGCCACCTCGAGCGCCGTGGTGCCGATGTCGATGACGACGGTGTCCTCGGGCTCGACCAGGGCCGCGGCCAGCTGGGCGATGGCCAGCTTGCGGCCGGCGTGCAGGGTGCTCCGGGTGGCGAAGTCGCCCTCGGCCGTGCGGACCGAGAGCGCGCCGCCGTACACCCGCTCGAGCAGCCCCCGGTCCCGCAGCCCGCGCAGGTCGCGGCGGATCGTCTCCAGCGACACGCCGAACCTCCGCGCGAGTTCCTCGGCGGAGACCGCCTTGGCCTGGCGGAGTTCGGCGAGGATGGCCTGGCGGCGCTGAGTCGGCAGCATACGGCTCCTGAATGACCGTTCTTTACCGATCTTGATATAGTTCTGTGTCTGCTGTCAATCTCTTCTCACGTGGAGGTTTAAGGCACAGGTGAAAGGCTTTGCGGCCGCCTCGTCCGCCGCAGATGCTTGAAACGGAAACCACAGCCGGTGGTCCACTCTGAGCCTGGTGCGGTTGCGCGGCAGGAGGCTCCGGTACAGACGACGGCCGGATCCGCTGTTTGACGGCCGTCCGGGCGGGAACCTCTGCCGGAGGGGACCGAGCGAACCGGAGGGAGAGCCATGGCTCGCAAGACACTGGGCGTGCTGCTGCCCGCGTCCGTCGCCATCCTGGTCGCCAGCCAGTGGCGGGAGATCGCCCGGTACATGAAGATCAGCCAGATGTCCCGGGGTAATGGCCATCCCGAGGTGGTTCCGGCCGAAGGACAGCACGGCTACGCCAAGCGCTCCCGGGACGCCGACGGCACCGGCGACTTCGACTCCGCCAGCCGCGGCGGCGGCCCCTCCCCGGCCTGACCCCACCCGGCCCCTACCGGCCCCTACCGGCCGCCGCCCAGCTTGCGGGCGCGCTGTTCCTGGCCGAGCTCGCCGTAGGGGTAGTCGGCCACGCGCGGATCGCTGGCCGCGTCAAGGGCGGCGGTCTCGGCCGCGGTCAGCTCGAGCCCCGCCGAACGCAGGTTGGCCTCCAGCTGGCCCAGCGTGCGCGCCCCGAGGATGGTCGAGGTGACGGCGGGCCGGGCGGTCACCCAGGCCAGCGCGACTTCGGCCATGGAAACGCCGCGATCCTCGGCCACCTTCTGCACCGCGTCGATGACGTTCCAGGTGCGCTCCGTGCCGCGCCGGTCGTAGGCCTCCATGCCGCGGTTCGGGTCGTCGCCGAGCCGGGTATCCCCGGACGGGCGCTGGTCACGCCGGTACTTTCCGGACAACCAGCCCCCGCCGAGCGGGCTCCACGGCAGCAGGCCCAGGCCCGCGTCGAGGCAGGCGGGCACGATCTCCCACTCGATCTCCCGCGCCAGCAGGCTGTACTGCGGCTGCAGCGTCACCGGTTCGGCCACGTTCAGCGCCCGGGCCAGGTGCACGGCCTTGGTCAGCTGCCAGCCGGTGAAGTTGGACAGGCCGTAGTAGCGGATCTTGCCGGCCCGGATGAACTGGTCCAGGGTGCGCAGCGTCTCCTCGAGCGGCGTCAGCGGATCGTAGGCGTGCACCTGATACAGGTCGGCCGACTCGAGCCCCAGCCGCCGCAGCGAGGCATCCAGCGCCCGGGTCAGGTGGCGCGCGGACAGTCCGGCGCCGTTCGGCGAGTCGTCGCCGCCGTGCGGGAAGCGGCCCTTGGTGGCCAGCACCACCGGCTCGGTAACGTCGCCCGGGCGGCTGGCGAACCACCGGCCGATAATCTCCTCCGACCTGCCGTTGCCGTACACGTCGGCCGTGTCGACGAAGGTGCCGCCGGCCTCGAGGAAACGGTCGAGCTGCTGGTGCGCGGCCGGCTCGTCGGTCTCCACGCCGAACGTCATCGTGCCCAGGCACAGGCTCGATACCGCGCAGCCACTTCGTCCCAGAGTTCGATATTCCATGCCATCAGGCTATCGGCCGCCGCCAAGCGCGGAAGCGTAGCATGGAGCGCGTAGGCAGCGGCGACATGTGTGAGGCCGCCCATGAGACCACGATCGCGCCGGCGGAACCTGGTGGTGTGGACCTCGTCCGCCGGGCCGGCCGCCAGGCCGGGCACCCGCGCGGGCCCGCGGACCACCCGGATCCGCAGGCGGGTCCGCACCTGCGCGCTGCTGGCCCTCTTCGGCCTGATCAGTCTCGCTCGCGCCGTACGTGCCCCCCGGCTCCTGCTGGCCGGGACGGTGCTCGTGGTGGCCGGGGTCGCCCTTCCCAGCGGGATCACCGTCATCGCCGGGATGCTGGTCCTGCTGCGCGGCGTGGCCGTCACCCTCGGCGTGTCAGAGCCGCGCCACCCGGATTTCTTCGGCTTCGGTACCCGGCCCGACCCGGGCTCTCCCGGTCAGAACAGCGCCCTCGCCGGACCACAACGTGGTGCCGGAGGTGCGTGGCGGTGATCATGATGAGTCGATCCTCTCCGGGAAGGGCAGGGCGATGGGGTCGGTGGCCAGGCGGCTGTGCCCGGCTTCGTCGAAGCGGCCGAGACCGAGTTCCGAGGTGTCGAGCACGTCGGAGGAGCCGGTCAGCGCGACGTCGGCCGTGGCCCGGCCCAGGCCGGGTCCCCACATCATGCCGGCCCCGGCCGCGCTGGCCACGGTGACCCGGTCCCGGGCCCGGCCGATGATGGGCATGTGGTCCGGGGTGTAGTCGATGGTGGCGGCCCAGACCCGGCGCAGTCCGAGCCCGGCGGTAACCGGGACCAGCACGGCCAGCCGGGCCCGCATCTTGGCCAGGTACTCCTCGTCGACCTCGCGGTTCTCGCCGGGCGGCTCGTCCGGGTTGCTCATGCCGAACAGCAGGCCGCCCTCTTCGGGCCGCCAGTACAGGCCCTCGGCCAGGTCGAACACCATCGGCACCCGGGCCGGGGCCAGGTCGGGGTGGCGCTCGGTCACCGCGACCTGGTGCCGGACGCCGCCCGCCGGGATGCGCAGGTCGGCCAGCTGGCCGACAGAAGCGAGCTTCGGGCCGCCGGTGAGCACGACCAGGCCCGCGCCGATGCGGCCGGCGCTGGTCTCCACCGTGGCGTCACCGTCGGCCAGGCCGAGGAACGCGACGTGCTCACGGACCTCCACGCCGCTGCGGATCAGCGCCACCGTGTAGGCGGCCACGTTGCGCGGCGGCGAAACAAACCCGTCCTGGGCGCAGAAGGTGCCGCCGAGCGTCTGCCCGGGTGCGAGCGTCGGGTTGGCCGCGTCCACCTCGTCCGGGTCCAGCCACCGCACCGGGACGCCGAGCGCGATTTGCATCTCCATCCGCGAACGGGCCGCGGCCACGTCCGCCTCGGTGAAGCAGGGCAGCAGGTAGCTCTGCTCGGTGAAGCCTGAGTCGGTGCCGATCTCGTCCCGCTGGCCCAGGTAGAACCGGCGGGACCAGCTGCTCAGCCGCACCGCCTCGGGCGTCCCGCCCTGCACCCTGACCACTCCGGCCGCCCGGCTGCTCGCGCCCTGGCCGAGGAAGCCCTTCTCGATCAGGACGACCCGCGCCAGCCCGGCCCGGCGCAGGAAGTAGGCACACCAGGCGCCGACCGTCCCGCCGCCCACCACCACGGCGTCCGCGGTATCAGTCATCAGAATCGCGGCGTGGAGGCTCCGGTCTTCAGGCCGGGGAGGAGACGCCGCGTCACCTCCCCGGACATGTCGGCGGCGGTCGCTAGTGTGTTCGTATGTCCCGGTACCGGCTGTTCCCCTCGCCCGCCCAGGAGGCGGTGCTGCGGGGCCACTGCGCGCACGCCCGGTACGTGTGGAACCTGGCTGTCGAGCAGCACGCCCACTGGCGCCCGGGCCGGGCGGCCGCGCCAGGTTACCTCGGGCAGTGCCGGCAGCTCACCCAGGCGCGGGCGGAGTTCCCGTGGCTGGCCGCGGGCTCCCAGACGGTGCAGCAGCAGGCCTTGCGGGACTTCGCCCGGGCGATGGCCGCGTTCTTCGACCCAGGAAACCCGGCCAGCCGGCCGACCGGGGAGTTGCTGCGCGTCCCTGGCCTGGCCGCGCGGGAGCGGACCAGGCTGCGGCGGCTGGAGCGCACGCTCGCCCGCGCCCGGCGGGGATCGAATCGCCGCGGGAGGGTGAAGCACGCGATCGCCCGGCTGCGCGCCCGCGAGACGGACCGGCGCAAGGACTGGGCTGAGAAGGCCAGCACCGGCATCGCGCGCCGGTTCGACGTGATCAGGGTCGAGGACCTGCGGATCACGGACATGACCCGGTCCGCCAAGGGCACGCGGCAGAAGCCGGGCCGGAACGTGCGGCAGAAGGCCGGGCTGAACCGGGGCATCCTGCGGTCCGGGTGGGGCGCTGCTGGTACGCCGGCTTGAGGAGAAGGCTCCCGGCCGGGTGGAGAAGATCAAACCGCATCACACGAGCCAGCGATGCTCGGCGTGCGGGCAGGTGGACCGGCGGTCGCGCGAGAGCCAAGCTGTCTTCCGGTGCACCGCCTGCGGATACGCCTGCCACGCTGACGTGAACGCGGCCCGGAACATCGCGGCGGGGCACGCCGTGACTGCGCGGGGAGGCGACGGGGATACCCGGCCTGCGAACCGCGAACCTCAACTGCTTGCCTCCTTAACCGGATGCGAGTAGCTGGAATCCCCCGCCTTCAGGCAGGCAGGATGTCAATGGCACAGGACCGATGCTGGCATAGACTGAACATTCAGTCAATAAGGCTGGCACGGCAAGACTGGCACCTGGAGGTAACCGCCGGATGTATGGGTTGTCGGAAGAAGATCTGCAGATCCAGGCCCGGGCCCGCGGGTTCGCGGACGAGCTGATCCCGTTCGAGGATGAGGCCGAACGGGCCGACGGGCAGCTCCCCGCTGACGTGACGGCCGCGCACGCCAAACGCTGCCGCGAACTCGGCCTGCACTCGACCAACATGCCACGCGAGCTCGGCGGCGGTGGCTGCACCTCGCTGCAGCAGGTGCTGGTCCAGGAACAGATGGGCCGGGTGACCAACGCGCTCGGCTGGGTGGCGGCCACCCCGCCGTCCTGGCTGCCCGCCGTGGCGACCCAGGATCAGATCGACCGGTACGTCCGGCCGGCCGTCGCGGGGGAGCGGGAGGAGTGCTACGCGATCACCGAGGAGGGCGCGGGCTCCGACGTCGACGCGATCGAGGCCACCGCGCGCCGGGACGGCGAGGACTACCTGCTCAACGGTGTCAAATGGCACGTCACCTCGTACAACAGCGCCGACTTCGCCTTCTTCCAGGCCAAGCTGCCCAGCGGCGACCACGCCATGTTCCTGGTCGACCTGCCCAGCCCGGGGGTCCGGGTGGTCAGGACGCCGGCCTACTCGCACACGATCAGCCACCACCACCCGATCGTGGCGTTCACCGACGTGCGCGTCCCGGCGGCGAACCTGGTCGGCGCGGAGGGCGACGGGATGGACTTCGCCTACGAGTGGTTCAGGTTCGAGCGGCTGATGGTGGCGGCCCGCTGCCTCGGCGCGGCCGCGCGCCTGGTCGACGAGATGACCGCGTTCGCCGCCACTCGCGTGGTCGGCGGCCAGCCGATCAGCGAGTACGGGCTGGTCGCCGGCATGCTGGCGGACAGTCTCACCGAGCTGTTCGCGGCCCGGGCGCTGGTCTACGAGACCGCCCGCGGCATCGACCGTGGCGCCGACGTGAAGGTGTCGCATGCGCAGTGCTCGATGGCCAAGCTCTACGCCTCGGAGATGGCGGGCCGGGTCGCCGACCGCGCCGTCCAGGTTTTCGGCGGACGCGGCTACATGCGCGAGAACGTGGCCGAGCGCTTCTTCCGCGAGCTCCGCGTCGAGCGGATCTGGGAGGGCACCAGCGAAATCCAGCGCATGATCATCGCCCGCCAGATGACCAAACGCACCCCCGCCCGCCTCGCCTAGCTACCCCAGGTAGTGGCCGGCCGGGAGGTTCTCCTCGATGGCGGCGAGCACCTCGGGGGAATCGGGCTCGGTGCGTGGCCGGAACCGGGCCGCCACGGTGCCGTCCGGGCGTACCAGGAACTTCTCGAAGTTCCACTGGATGTCGCCGGCCTCGCCGTTCGCGTCCGGCGACGTGGTCAGCTCCTCGTAGATGGCATGCCGCCCGGGGCCGTTCACCTCGATCTTCTCGAACACCGGAAAGGTGACCCCGTACGACGTCGAGCAGAACTCGGCGATCTCCTCGGCCGTGCCGGGCTCCTGCCCGCCGAACTGGTTGCACGGGAAGCCCACGACCGCCAGCCCGCGCGAGGCGAACTGCTCGTGCAGCTTCTCCAGGGCGGTGTACTGCGGTGTCAGCCCGCACTGGGACGCCACGTTCACCACCAGCAGCGCCGCACCAGGCGCGGCCGCGCCGAGCGAGGAGTCCTCGCCGGTCAGGGTTTTCACCGGAATGTCAAATATCGTCACGGTGCTTACGGTACCGGGTTCCAGACGGATTGCCCCCGGTAGGCCCGGGCCATGGTGGTGACGTACGCGTACACCGCGTCCTCGGCGGGGGACAGCGGCCCGGGGGAGGCGTGCGGCGAGGCCAGCCCCCGCTGCACCGACTCGCACGCGGACCAGTCTTGCTTGTTGGTGATATCCCAGAAGTCCACCGCGTAGCTGGGGTCGAAGCCCGGCTTCGCGACCGCCTCGGGCGCGAACGCCCAGGTGCACTCGATCGTGGTCCGGTCCGCGGCGACCGGGATCAGCCGGTGCGTCATCACGTAGTCCGGGTGCAGGCTGAGCAGCACGTTCGGGAAGATGCTGACGTAGATGACGGTGCGCAGGCCCTGTGCGTCCAGCCCGCGCAAGGGCACGCCGCCGCTCTCACCGGACAGCGACATCGTCTCCATGCCGTCGCGCAGGTCCATCCAGCCGCCGATCCAGACGCCGTCGGAGGCGTAGTTCTCGCCGCTCTTGGGCGGGCTGACCCGGCACAGCTCGGGATGGATGGACGGGCAGTGGTAGCACTCGTGGTAGTTCTCGGTGAGCGTCTTCCAGTTCGCCGCGGCGTCGTAGCGGTGCTGCCCGGCGGTCACCAGCCGCTCCGGCTCGTACGGCGCGACCAGCTCGTCCAGCTTGGCCAGCGCGTCGGCGAGCGACCCAGCCGCACCGCCGGAACCGTCCACGAATACCAGGCCGTGCCACTCGGACACCGGCAGCGGCGCCAGGCCCCATTCGCCGAAGTCGAAGCCGGGCACCTTCCGGAAGCCCGCGGCGGCCCGCAGCGAGCCCGACAGCGAGTACGTCCAGGCGTGGTACGGGCAGATGATCACCTTGTCCGTGGCGCTCTGCCCGCACGGAAGCAGCTCGTGGCCGCGGTGCCGGCAGCTGTTCGCGAACGCCCGGAGCTCTCCGTCCTCGCCGCGGACCAGCAGGACGCCACCCTGGCCAGTGGCCTCGGCGTGCTGGTCACCCGGCTGCGGCAGCTGCTCGCTGCGCGCCACGCACATCCAGCCACCGCCGAAGAAGTGCCGCTGCTCCCAGTCGAACACCGCGGAGTCGGTGTAGGCCGCCCGCGGCAGCATCCGGCTCTCGCCGAATGGCCGCAGCACCAGCTCCAGCTCGCCGCGGTCGAGCGGCGCCGGGACGGGGACGGCGGATCGGGCCCGAAAATCTTGACTGACCATACAGTCAAGACTAGGCGGCCAGGCGGAGCCTGTCCAGGTACCCCGACGCCAACAGAGCCCGAGAGCGATCTTGCGAACAGGCGTGCGCGGTGCGGATACTGCAAGCATGGGCGACCGTAATGTGCTCGGCAGCGAGCTAGAGCCATGTGGAACCGATCCGCTCACCGGCTTCTACCGGGACGGATGCTGCACGACCGGCCCGGAGGACCTGGGCAGCCACACCATCTGCGCGGTGGTGACCGCCGAGTTCCTCGAGCACCAGCGCCGGATCGGCAACGACCTGTCCACGCCGATGCCCCAGTTCCGGTTCCCCGGGCTGGTACCGGGGGACCGGTGGTGCGTGACCGCGGCCAACTGGCTGCAGGCGCACCGGGAGGGCGCCGCCGCGCCGGTGGTGCTGGCGTCGACCCACCAGCGCGCGCTCGAGATCGTCCCGCTGGAAATCCTCAAGTCCTACTCCGTCGACGTCCCCGCCGACGCCGCCGCCCTGGACGAATGAGCCAGGCTCACCCCCACCGCCGCGGCACCGACCGCGCCGCCAGCACCGCGCGCAGGATGGCCTCCTGCTCCTGCAGCACCAGCCGCAGCCCCTCGCTCAGCCCGCCGCGCTCGAGCGCGGGCAGCGCCCCGGGCCAGCCCGGGCAGCGCGGCCGTCGGCGGGCCGGTCCAGCTCCCGCCCGTTGAGCACCCCGCGGATCGCGGTCGCGGTCAGCTCGGCGAACGTGGCCGCTCCCGGCTCCCGGCCGCCGAACCGGATTTCGGTCCGCGTCCGGACGGACCCTTGAGGCTCGGCGGTCAGGTCGGCGAAGACGTCGTACGAGGCGACGTCGACGAGGGCGGCGCGTGCCGTGGCTTCCGTTTCGGTGAGTGCGGGCATCTGTCCATCATGGTCCGAACGGGCCCTGGCTGCTCGCCCTCGGGCCGGCTCAAGCGCTGACGGGCTGGCCCTCTGCTTGCTTGGCCGGGGTCTGGCGAGGGCGGCTCGATTCCCTGAGCACCAGGCTGCACGGCAGCCGCCGCAGGCCCGAGCTCGGCCGTCCGTCGATCGCGCTGAGCAGTTCCTCGCCCGCGGTCCGGCCCAGCTCGCGCAGGTTCATGTCGACCGTCGTCAGTGGCGGCCTGCAGGCGGCCGCGATGACCTCCCAGTTATCGAAGCCGACCAGTGCGATGTCCTCGGGCACGCGCTTGCCCGCCTCGCGCACCGTGTCGGCCACGCCCCGGGCGATCTGGTCGTTGCCGCAGAAGATCGCGTCGAGGTCCGGCGCCGCGCGGAGCAGCCCGTCGGCCCCCTGGCGGCCCCATTCCTCGGTCCACTCGCCGTACATGGCTCCGCCCGCGGCCAGCTCGAGCCCGGCGGCGGCCAGGGTCTGCTCCGCGCCCTGCGCCCGCAGCCGCGACGCCGCGAACGACCTCGGGCCGGTCACGTGGCCGATCTTGGTCCGCCCGGTGCTGAGCAGGTGGCGCACGGCGATCGCGCCGCCTTCGGCGTCGTCGGGGACCAGCGAGAGGTCCCCGGGGTCGATGGAGGAGGTCATCGCGTAGACGACGGGGACCGGGATGTCGCTGCCGATCGGCTCCCGCGGATCCTGGCGGCGGCCGGTCACGATGATGCCGTCGACCCGGCGCTCGAGCAGCGTCCTCAGGTAGTGCTGCTCCCTGATCAGGTCGTCCCGGCTGTCGCACAGGAACACCGAGATCCGCCCGGGGCCGAGCGCGTCCTCGGCGCCCTGCATGACCGGGATGCTGAACCGGCCGAAGCTGTCGGTGGTGATCAGTCCCACCGTGAAGCTGCGCCCGCTGAGCAGCCCGCGGGCCAGCGCGTTCGGCTGGTAGCCGAGCTGCTCGGCCGCCTGCTGGATGCGCTGGACGGTACTGAGCGACAGGGCGCCGCGGCCGTTGAGCGCCTTGGACGCCGTGCCCGGCGATACCCCGGCCAGGCGGGCCACGTCGCTGATGGTCGCGGGGTTCTTGCCAGGAGGCATCGCGTCCGCCTCCCTCTGCTCGATGGCCCGCTGTCGATTAGCAGCGGGCCAGGCTGCTCGCGGGCGATCTGATCGCCTGAGTATAGGGGAGGAAAAGGTCGTTTGTGAAGTTTCCTTGTCGCCTCCTGCCTGGAGGACTCAATCTGGTGAAGAGTCCTGATGAACCTTGACGATTGGAACACGGCGGTTTTAGGCTCCGGTCTTGGAAAAGCTTTGCCTAGAGACTGCCAAGCAGGCGACCCAGCTGGCTGACGGAGCGCTGTGATACATGGGTGTCTTCACGCATGGTGACCAGGTCCTCGAGTGGCGGGGCGGGCAGGAGATCGTCCGCATCGAGCCCTGGGGGCCGGGCAGCCTCCGGGTGCGCGGGACGGTGTGGGACAAGATCCGCGACGACCTGCCCGGCGCGCTTACCGCCGTAGAGCCGGCCCCGGCTGCGATCGAGATCGGGGCCGGCTCGGCGCGCATCACCAACGGCGGCCTGACCGCCGAGATCTCCGTCTCCGGACAGCTCAGGTTCGGCCGCCCCTCGGGCGAAGAGCTCCTGGCCGAGATGTCCCCGCACTTCACCGGACCACCGACGCGCCGGTACCGGTCCGCGGCCGGGGGCATGCACCAGTTCGAGGTGCGGTTCGAAGCGCATGAAGGGGAGCGCTTCTACGGGCTCGGCCAGCACCAGCACGGCCGGCTCGACCAGAAGGGCGCGGTCGTCGAGCTGATCCAGCGCAACACCGAGGTGTCCATCCCGTTCCTAGTGTCAAGCGGCGGCTACGGCTTCCTGTGGAACCATCCGGGGATCGGCCGGGTCGAGCTCGGCACCACGGCCACCCGGTGGGTGTCCGAGGCCACCCGACAGTGGGACTACTGGATCACCGCCGCCGACGAGCCGGCCGCGCTGCTCCGCGCCTACGGCGAGGCCGTCGGCCGCGCGCCGATGCTGCCCGAGTGGGCGTCGGGGTTCTGGCAGTGCAAGCTCCGCTACAAGACGCAGGAAGAGCTGCTGAACGTGGCGCGCGAGTACAAGCGCCGCGGGCTGCCGCTGTCGGTGATCGTCATCGACTACTTCCACTGGACCCGCCAGGGCGACTGGAAGTTCGACCCGGACGAATGGCCCGACCCCGCCGCGATGGTGGCCGAACTCGACGAGCTCGGCGTCAAGCTGATGGTGTCCGTCTGGCCGACGGTGAACCCGGCCAGCGAGAACTACGCGGAAATGGCCGACCTCGGCCTGCTCGTGGCCAACGAGCACGGCCTCGGATTGCAGCTGGCCAGCTGGGACCGGGGCTCGGCCGGGCGGGTTCCGATGAGTTTCTACGACGCGACCAGCCCGCGGGCCCGCGACTACATCTGGTCGAAGGTCAGGGATAACTATCTCAAGTTCGGGATAAAGACCTGGTGGCTGGACGCCTGCGAGCCCGAGCTCGTGCCCGAGCAGCCGGACAACCTCCGCTACCACATCGGCCCCGGCCTGGAGGTCGGCAACGCCTACCCGATGCTGCATGCCCGCGGCTTCTACGAGGGCATGCAGGCCGAAGGCGAGCAGGAGATCGTGCTGCTGTGCCGGTCAGCCTGGGCGGGCAGCCAGCGCTACGGTGCCCTGGTCTGGTCCGGCGACATCGACTCCACCTTCGAGGACCTGCGCAGGCAGATCCCGGCCGGGCTGAACATCGGCCTGTCCGGCATCCCGTGGTGGACCACCGACATCGGCGGGTTCAAGAACGGCGACATTAATTCGCCGTCGTTCCGCGAGCTCGTCGTCCGCTGGTTCCAGTTCGGCGTCTTCTGCCCGGTATTCCGGCTGCACGGGATCCGCCAGCCTGGCACCATGGTGGGCTCGGAGCAGACCGGCGCCGACAACGAGGCGTGGTCGTTCGGCGAGACCGAGTACCAGATCATCCGCCGCCTGCTGTTCCTGCGGGAACGCCTGCGGCCTTACGTGATGGAGCAGATGAAGGTTGCGCACGAGACCGGCCTGCCGCCGATGCGCCCGCTGTTCCTGAACTTCCCCGCGGACCCGGCCTGCTGGGATATCCAGGACCAGTTCCTCTTCGGCGACGACATCCTCGTCGCCCCGGTGGTCACCGAGGGCGCCAGGGAACGGGAGGTGTACCTGCCGGCCGGTGCCGACTGGCGGGACGCCTGGACCGGCGCGCCGGCCGCCGGCGGCCAGTGGGTCATCGCGACGGCCCCGCTCGAGCTCATCCCGGTGTACGTACGCGGCCGCGCCGAGCCGTTCGGCCCGCTGGCCTCGATCCTTTCCGGGGGTGAGTCGGCTTGAACCCGGCTGCCCCCAGCGTCCGCACCGAGTCGCCGTCCGGCCCGCGGCGTACGGCCGGTGCGTCCGGCCGGCCCGGGAGCGCCCGCGGCGCGTCCCGCGACCGCCGGGCGCGCTACCGCCGGGCCGCCCGCCTGGCGTTCCTGATCCCGGCGGGCCTGTACGTGCTGTTCGCGTTCGTGGTACCGGTCATCTACAACCTGATCCTCAGCTTCGAGGTGACCACGCCGGCCACGATCGCCAGCCTGTTCGCGCCGTGGGCCGGGCTGTCCAACTACAAGTTCACCATGTCGCAGTCCATCACGCAGAGCGCCCTGGTCCGCACCCTGACCTTCACCGTGCTCTCGCTGATCTTCCAGTTCCTGATCGGCTTCGGCCTGGCGCTGCTGTTCAACCTCAAGTTCCCGCTGAACAGGCTGGCCCGGTCCCTGGTCATCGTCCCCTGGCTGCTGCCGTTCCTGATCACCGGCTTCATCTTCAGGTTCCTGTTCCAGCTCGAGGCCGGCGCGGTCAACCAGATCCTGCTGGACGTGCACCTGATCAAGCAGCCCATCGGCTACCTTCTGTCGCCCGGCTGGGCGTACGTCACCGTGCTCATCACCAACATCTGGCTCGGCGTGCCGTTCTTCACCGTGCTGCTGTACAGCGCCCTGCAGGACGTGCCGCCCGAGCTCAGGGAGGCGGCGATGATCGACGGCGCGGGCCCCTGGCAGGCCCTGGTCCGGGTCACGCTGCCGGTCATCAGGCCGGTGATCGAGGTCACCTTCGTTCTCGGCTTCGTGTTCACGGTCAAGGTCTTCGACATCGTCATCAGCCTGACCCAGGGCGGTCCGGCCAACTCCACCCAGCTGATCGCCACCTGGGCTTACAACTTGTCCTTCCAGCAGTTCGATTACGGCGCCGGAGCCGCCCTCAACACGGTGCTCCTCATCATCGCCCTGCTGGTCGCGCCGATTTACATCAGGCTCAACCGGGATTCACTGAGGCAGGGCTGATATGGGCAGGCAGCGGAAATTCACGCCATGGCTGGCCGGGATCACCGCGCTGATCGCGCTGGCGATATTGCTGTTCCCGGTCTACGCGGTCATCGTCGGCTCGTTCGAGAACAACGCCCAGCTGCTCGGCACGCATTACAACTTCTTCCCGCCCACGCCGACGCTGGCCAATTACCGGAATGTCCTGTCGACCCAGGGCAGCCACATCATCAGCAGCCTGATCATCGGGGTCGCCACCGCGATCCTCACCCTGGCGATCGCGCTGCCGGCCGCCCACGCCCTGGCCAGGTACCGCTTCCGGGTAACGGTGGTGGTCGTCGCATCGCTGCTGGTCGCGCAGATCCTGCCGTCAATTGTGATCGCTAACAGCCTGTTCGTCGTCTACCACAAGCTCCACCTGCTGAACTCCTACCCCGGCCTGATCCTGGCCGACGCGAGCTACGCGGTGCCGTTCAGCATCCTGGTCATGCGCGCGTTCATGCTCAGCCTGCCGAACGACGTCCTGCAGGCCGCCCGGGTGGACGGCGCCAGCGAATGGGGCACGTTCGTCCGGATCGTCCTGCCGATGAGCCGGTCGGCCATCATCACGGTCGCGCTCTTCGCGTTCCTGAACGGCTGGGGTGACTTCATCTTCGCGCTCACCCTGCTGAACGGGAGCACCGTCGAGCCGATCACCCTCAGCATCTACAACTACATCGGAGTCTTCTCGTCGAACCTGGGCTCAGCGATGGCGCTCGCCGTTTTCGCCATTCTCCCCGCGGCCATCATGCTTATCGCCGCCCAACGATATATCGCGGCCGGCCTCACCGTCGGATCGGTCAAGGGATAAGCCGCCCGCCAATTCACACAATTTGGAGGAAATTATGCGCGCGCCAGACAAGCCATCCAGACGCAGAGCCCGGTTGCGGGTCGCGTCGGCCTGCGGGGTCGTACTGGCCCTGGCCGTCGCGGGCTGCTCCTCGTCGGGCGGCAGCAGCAGCGGCGGGAGCGGCAACACCAAGACCACCATCACCGAACTCGACTACTTCACCTCCAGTGGCGGCAACGCGGCGCTGAACTGGTACAACAAGCAGTTCGAGGCCGCCCATCCCGGCGTCACCGTGCAGCGGACGGCGGTCGCCTACGCGAACCTGATCACCAAGGTCCTGCAGGACGCGAGCGCCGGCGACATGCCGAACCTCGTCCTGCTCGACAACCCGAACGTGCCTCAGGTCGCGGCTACCGGCCAGCTCCGCGCGTTCAACGACCTGCCCGGGTTCACCACCAGCGGCTACTACCCCGGCGCGATCAGCGAGTGCACCTACCAGGGCAAGCAGTACTGCTACCCGATCGGCACGAACTCGGTGGGCCTGTTCTACAACAAGGCGATGCTCGCCGCGGCCGGCCTTCAGCCGCCCACGACCTGGGATGAGCTGGCCGCCGACGCCAGGAAGCTGACCAAGCCGCCGGTTTACGGGATGGCCTTCGACGCGACCGCCGACGAGCAGTCGACCTGGCAGCTCGAGCCGTTCTTCTGGAGCAACGGGGCCAGCCTGACCAAGGTCGACACGCCTTCGTTCTCGTCGGCCCTGCAGCTGTGGGTCAACATGGTCAAGGACGGTTCGGCCTCGAAGTCGGTGCTGAACTGGGGCCAGGACCCCGACCTCACCCAGCAGTTCATCCAGGGACACGCCGCGATGATGGTCAACGGGCCGTGGATCTTCCCCGAGCTCAACGCCAAGGGCTGGAAGTACAACGACCAGTACGGCATCGTGCCCATCCCCACCAACCAGGCCGGCCAGACGGTGATCGCGCCGCTCGGCGGGGAGACCCTCGACCTGGGCACCGGCGGCTCCACCGAGCAGCAGAAGCTCGCCTGGGAATGGGTGGAGGGGATGCAGCAGCCGTCCACCATGGAGCACGTCACCTCGCTCATGTACTACCTGCCGAGCAAGCCCTCGGTGACCGCGCAGTTCCTCAAGGGCGGGCCCGAGTACACGGTCTTCGCCAAGGAGACCGCGACCGCCCGGTCGCGGACCAAGGAGTACGGCGCCAACTACCCGAAGGTATCGGAGGCCATCTGGACCGCCATCCAGGCGGCGATCACCGGCACCTCGTCGGTGGGCTCGGCGTTGCAGACAGCGCAGGGCACGATCTCCGGAGTGCAGCAGGTCAGCGGCAGCGGCTGACCTCGAGCGTCGGCCAGGTAGCGCGGATTAGCGTGCAGGATCCGGCCTTTGTGGAGGATCCGGGTAACCCGGATCCTCCACGTTATTCGAAAGGGGCCCCGGCCCAGTCCAGCCGCCTGACCGGTGCGCCCGGTCAGCGGTGCAGGCCGCGCTGCGTGACGGCGGACTTGAGCCGGGCGGCCGGGCCGGGCACGTCCCTTCCGCGGTCCACCAGCCCATCGACGGCCTGTACGACGAGCGGGGCGCGTTCCGGGAGACCGCCGCGCTGCGCGGCGTCTTCTCCGCCACCGACCTGGACGGCGGGGATGAGCTGATCACGTACTGCACGATCGGCGGCCGCGCCTGCACCGCCTGGTTCGTCCTGACCTACCTGATCGGCCGCGATGGAGTCCGGGTCTACGACGGCTCGTGGGCCGAATGGGGCCGGATGGCCGACGTTCCCGTGGAACAGGACTGACCCGCCCTGCTACCGCCTGGCCCAGAAGTTGACATGAGCGTGTCGTGGATGGCAAGTTCATGCCGGCGGGTAGGGGAGGGAAGCTCATGGGCAGTGGCAAGGTCAGCACGGGCACGCCGACGCGGCTCAGGTCCTTCGACCCCGTCCGGCTCGCGGACCTGGAATACCGCGTGTGGGTGGGGTACTACCTGCACAACTGGCCGCAGGTCCTGCGCGCCTCGGTCGGGCTGGTCCGGATGGGCTTCGGCATGGACTGGTTCCGCACGATGCACGGCGCCTGGCTGGTGCTGCGCGCCAACCAGCTGTGGGCGCCGTACCCCGACAACAACCCCAAGCGCGCCCGGGCCTGCATGCGCCGGTTCTACGCCCTGGTGCGGCTCACCTACGGCGAGCCGTCCAACCCGGCCAAGGCGGCCGAACTCGAGGTCGACTGGTGGCGCGTGCACCGGGAGGTCCAGCATGAGCCCGATGTCACGCCGGACGAGCTGATCGAATCGCTCGTCCGGCTCTACAGCTACCTCTACGGCGAGCCCGAGGAGGCGGTCAGGCCCGCCGCGGTGCACCGGGCCAAGGCGATGGACCTCTCCGACCAGTGGGTCGCCGACGGGTGCCAGCCCGACAGCCACCTGCTCCCGCTGGAGCACGCCGCCCTGGTCCGGGCCTACGCCGCCCTCCTCGCCGCCGTCCACCACTGATCCGTCCGCGGTAAGCCCTGGCCGCCGGGACCGGTCAGCATGCGAGTCCAGGTGGCCGCGACCCAGGCCTGGTAGGTGTCCAGGTCCCAGCCGAGCATGCGGGTGACCAGCAGGTAGGTCTCCGCGGCGGCGATGACGGTGGCGGTGTCGATGAGCCAGGTCAGGTCGGTGCCCGGGGGCAGTAGCCCGTCGTCGGCCACTCGGGTCCAGAACACCTTCTGCGCGTGCCGGGTTTGCTCGCGGCCCTGCTGCCAGTACCCGGCGATCAGCGGCTCAACCGCGGCGGCCTGCTGGGCCACGGCGAAGAGCGCCCCGGTGCGCTCCATGATCTGCCGGCCGACGGCCGCCCCGCCGGCTATCCGCCCGGCCAGGGTCGGGGCGGTCATGGCCTCGATCATCCACTTCCGGCCCAGCACATCGACCGGTTCGGTGTCGCCCACGACGGCGACGTCGATCACCCGCTTGAACAGCGCCGCCTTGGTGCCGAACCGTACGTATACCGTGCGCGCCGCCACCCGGGCCCGTTGGGCCACCGCCTCCAGGGTGGTGGCTACGTAGCCGTCGGCGAGAAACAGGTCGGTGGCGGCGGCCACTATGCGTTGCTCCGTGAGCGCGGTCTGCGCCTGCCGCAGTGTTGCACTCTGACCAACAGGGTTGACGTCAGCACTCATGTATTGCAGTATAACTGTAATAAGTAAGAATGCACTGCATTGGAGGGGGCCATGTCAGCAGCCGACGCGCCGGTCCTGGCCGGAATACACCATCTCAAGCTGCCCGTCACCGACCTGGCGCGTTCGTTGGAGTGGTACCGCAGCCGCCTGGGCTACGAGGTCCAGGTCGAGTTCGTCGAGCAGGGCACGCTGATGGGCTACGGGCTGGCGCATCCGGCCGGCGGCCCGAGCCTCGGCCTGCGGCTCGCCCCGGACCGGGCCCGCGCGGCCGCCGGGTTCGACTACTTCGCCATCGGCGTGCCGGACAAGACCGCCATCGACGAACTCGCCCGCAGGCTGGACGCCCTCGGCCAGGCCCACGCCGGCGTGCACCGGGCCAGCATGGGCTGGATCCTGCCCGAGGTCCTCGACCCGGACGGCCACACGCTGCGCTTCTATACCATGGAGCACCACACCGACCCGGCACCCGGCGAGGTAACCGTGATCCACGATCCCCGGGAAACCGCCGAACGGCTCGAGCGCGAGGAAGCCGGGCGCGCGTAACCGCTCCGGTTACGCCGCTAGCGAGACGGGTGGCGGACGGCGGCCGGGACGGGCACGGTAGTGACGATGGTTGCCTCCGTCGCCGTGCTGTCCGACATTCACGGCGTACTGCCCGCGCTGGACGCCGTGCTGGCCGAGCCCGCCGTGCAGGCCGCCGAGCGCATCGTGCTGACCGGCGACATCGCGGCCGGCCCGCAGCCGGTCGAGGTGCTCGACCGGCTGCTCGGCCTCGGTGACCGGGTCACCTGGGTGCGCAGGAACGCCGACCGGGAGCTGGTCGAGCTGGCCCGCGGCCAGGCCGGCGACATTCCCGACCCGATCGCGCCGTGGGCGGTCTGGCCGCTCAGCCCGGGCCACGTGGACTGGCTGGCCCGGCTGCCCTACCCGGTGACCCTGCCCGTCGAGGGCTTCGGCGACGTGGTGTTCTGCCACGCCACCCCGCGCGACGACGAGGAGGTATGCCCTACGGCCGGCCGGGCGCGCACTGGGCGCTGCTGGCGGACGGCGCGGTCACGATCCGCCGCACCAGCTACGACGTCGAAGCCGCCTGCACCACCATCCGGGAACAGTCGGATTATCCGGACGTAGCCGAATGGGCCGACTACTTCCTGCATTCCAGGGCCAGCGACGCCGACGCGCTCGCCGCCTTCGGCCCCCGCGACGGCCGCCCCAGGTAATGATGGACAGCCCTGCCCCGCGCCGCCCGGTCCGGCTTTGCGGATACGGCGTGGATGTCCCAGCCATGTCGTTCCATCTGCATGAATGGGACATTCACATCGTATGATCTGGTACGAACGGTGCCAGAGTTACTGAAATCCGCTTCCGTGCCCGGGCGGCGAGGCAGCGATGCGGCCAATCCGAACAGTAGCCTCGGCAGCCACTCCAGCGCGGTCAGGTAACCCATCCGGGCCGCCCCGCGCGATGATGGACGGCCCATGAGCCCGAACGGCCCAGGCGCGTGCCCCAGCGCCGGCCTCAGCCCTCCCGGGCGGAAGAATGCGCTGCTTCGCGCGGTTGGGACAAGTCGTGGATGATTCGGCGCTGACCTTCGGGCCGCGGGCCGTGCCCCTGTCCGTGCTCGACCTGGCCCCGGTGCCGGACGGCGGATCCGCCGCCGAGGCCCTGCGGGCCACGGTCGACCTGGCCCGGCACGCCGAACGGCTGGGGTACCACCGGTTCTGGGTGGCCGAGCACCACAACATGCCGGGCATCGCGAGCTCCGCGCCACCCGTGCTGATCGGCCACATCGCCGACGCGACCGCGACCATGCGGGTCGGCTCCGGCGGCGTCATGCTGCCCAACCACGTGTCGCTGGTGGTGGCCGAGCAGTTCGGCATGCTGGAGGCGCTCCACCCCGGCCGGATCGACCTCGGCATCGGCCGCGCCCCGGGCACCGACCAGGTCACGGCGGCCGCGCTGCGCCGCTCGCCGGAGGCGCTGTCCGCGGACGACTTTCCCGACCAGCTGATGGACCTGCTCGGCTTCTTCACCGGCCGCTGGCCGCAGAACCATCCGTTCGCGCAGATCGCCGCCGTGCCCGGCCGGGGCAACCAGCCGGCCATGTGGCTGCTCGGCTCCAGCGGCTACAGCGCCCAGGTGGCCGGCCTGCTCGGCCTGCCGTTCGCGTTCGCGCACCACTTCAGCGCGGCCAACACGCTGCCCGCGCTGGCCCTGTACCGCGAGCACTTCCGCCCGTCGGAGGTCCTCGACCGGCCGTACGCGATGGTCGCCACCGCGGTGGTGTGCGCCGAGACCGACGAGCGCGCCCGCTTCCTGGCCGGCTCGGGCGCGCTGTCGTTCCTGCGGCTGCGCTCCGGTCGGCCGGGGCCGCTGCCCTCACCCGAGGAGGCGGCCGCCCACCCCTACACCGAGCTGGAGCGCGCGTTCGTCGAGGACCGCCTGGCCACCCAGGTCATCGGCGCGCCGCAAACCGTCCAGCGCGGCGTCGCCGACCTCGTCGAGGCCACCAGCGCCGACGAGCTGATGATCACCACTATGGTCTACGACCCGGCCGACCGCCTCAGCTCCTTCGAGCGCGTCGCCGCCATCGGACGCGCCACCCAGCCCGCCATTTCACCCGCCGCCTCCTAAACCGCTGCATATCGATTCGGCGTATTCAGCCGGACTTTGTGCCAGCGTGCTAGCTTTGGGAGCCGGAGCCGCGGGCGGCGTGAACCAGGGCCCGGTTCTGGGTGGGAAATCGCGAGGGGGTGTACATGGCCGCGACCTGTCGGGCTGCATTAATACTGCTTGCCGGGAGTCCCGGCGGCCGTGCCTGGGGCCGCGATGGGTGATGAAAAGACGGGAGCTGTCAGGTTCCTGACCGACTTTTCACCCGGTTCGCGGATCGCCGGGTATCGCCTGGAGGAACAGATAGGCCACGGCGGAACGGCCGTGGTGTTCCGGGCGCAGGACGAACGGCTCCGGCGGCAGGTGGCGCTCAAGATCCTGTCGCCAGCGCTAGCAGCGGACGAGGAATTCCGGCACCGTTTCATCCGTGAATCCCGGTCGGCGGCGGCGGTGGATGATCCGCACATCATCCCGGTGTTCGAAGCGGGCGATGCGAACGGGGTCCTGTTCATCGCCATGCGGTATGTGCCGAGCGGTGACGCGGGGACGCTGGTGCGGCGAGCCGGCCCGTTGCCCATCGCGCGGGCGGCCGCGATTATCTCCGCGGTGGCCTCGGCGCTGGACGCCGCGCACGCCGCCGGGCTGGTCCATCGTGACGTCAAGCCGGCCAACATGCTCGTTGATTCGCGGCCCGGCCGGCCCGATCACGTGTACCTGTCGGATTTCGGGCTGACCAAGGGCGCGCAGACGTCGGCTACCCACACCGGCAGGGGACACTTCCTGGGCACGCCGACCTACTGTGCGCCCGAGCAGATCCGGGGCCAGCAGGTGGACGCGCGCGCGGACGAGTACGCGCTGGCGTGCGCGGCATTCATGCTGCTGTCCGGTGAACCGCCGTTCCTGCGGGACGAGGGCATGGCGGTGCTGTACGCCCACCTGTCCGAGCCGCCGCCGCGGCTGACCGAGCGGCGGCAGGACCTCCCGCCCGCCGTGGATGACGTCCTGCTGCGAGCCCTGGCCAAGACGCCCGACGGCCGGTATCTCACCTGCGGGGAGTTCGCCGCCGAGCTCCGGGTGGCGTCCGGGCTGCAGCGGTACGACTCCGACGTGGCCATCGTGCTGCACCAGCGGGCCGTGTCCGATCAGCAGCGCAAGCTCGGTCTTGATCACGCGGACGCGCTGGCCAGCCGGGCCAGCGTGGCGGCGGCCCGCCAGGAGGCCAGCCGCTCGGACGAGGCCATCGCGCTGCACCAGCAGGCCCTGACCGATCAGCGCCAGACGCTGGGCCCGGATCACCCGGACACGCTCACCACCCGGTTCAGCATCGCCCTGGAGATGTCGGCCAAGGGGGAACACACCGCGGCCGAAGCCGAACTGCGGTCCGTGCTGGCGATGCGGCAGCGGATGCTCGGCCCGGATCACCCGGACACGCTGGCCACCTGGTTCAGCATCGCCAAGGAGATCGCCGCGCGCGGGGCGCACACCGCGGCGGAGGACGAGTTCCGTGCGGTGCTGGCGGCGCGGCAGCGGACGCTGGGCCCGGATCACCCGGACACGCTGGCCACCAGGTTCAGCATCGCGCGCGAGTTGTCGGCGCGCGGCAGGCACGACGCGGCCGAGACCGAGTTCCGTGCGGTGCTGGCGGCGCGGCAGCGGACGCTGGGCCGGGATCATCCTGACACGCTGGTCGCCTGGTTCAGCATCGCCCAGGAGATGGCGGCGCGCGGCGATCACGACGGAGCGGAGAACAGGTTCCGGCGCGTGTTCGCGGCGCGGCAGCGGACGCTCGGGCCCGATCATCCGGACACGCTGGCCACCTGGTTCAACGTCGCCCAGGAGATGGCGGCCGGCGGAAAGCACGCCGCGGCCGAGGGGGAATTCTGGGACGTGCTGGCGGCGCGGCAGCGGGTGCTGGGGCCCGATCATCCGGACACGCTAGCCACCTGGTTCAGCATCGCCCAGGAGATGGCGGCGCGCGGCGATCACGCCGGGGCCGAGGAACAGTTCCGGCACGTCCTGGCGGTGGGGACGCGAACGCTGGGCGCGGAGCACCCCGACACGCTGATCGTCCGGTTCAGCATCGCCCGCGAGATGGCGGCGCGCGGGGAGCATGCCGGGGCCGAGGCGGAGTTCCGCGCGGTGCTGCCGCACCTGGAGCGGAGGCTGGGCCGGGATCATCCGGACGCGCTGGCCACCCGGTTCGGCATCGCCCAGGCGATGTCGGCGCGCGAGGACCACGCCGGAGCCGAGGAACAGTTCCGTGAGGTGTTCGCCGCCCGGCGGCGGACGCTGGGCCCGGATCACCCCGACACCCTGATCACCTGGTTCAGCATCGCCCAGGAGATGGCGGCGCGCGGGGACCACGCCGGCGCCGAGGCCGAGTACCGGGGCATGCTGCCCCATCTGCAGCGGAGGCTGGGCCCGGATCATCCGGACACGCTGGCCACCCGGTTCAGCATCGCCCAGGAGATGGCGGCGCGCGGGGAGCATGCCGGGGCCGAGGAGGAGTTCCGCGCGGTGCTGCCGCACCTGGAGCGGAGGCTAGGCCTGGACCATCCGGTCACGCTGACCCTCTGGTTCAGCATCGCCAGGGAGATGGCGGCGCGCGGGGACCGTGACGGGGCCCGGAGTGAGTGCCGGGGCATGCTGCCCTACCTGCACCGCAGGCTGGGGCCTGACCATCCGCACACGCTCGCGGCCGCCGAATGGGCCGACCACGGCCGGTAACCCTCAGAGGTCCCGGACCTGGTCCTTCACCGGCCGGTCGGCGCGGATCCGGCGGCGCCAGCGCTCGGCCCGGCGGTCCGCAAGGACTTGCCGCACCACATTACGGCCCGGGATGCCGGTGACCCCGCCGCCCCCGTGGGTGGCCGAACCCGCCTGGTACAGCCCCCGCACCGGCGTCCGCAGGTCGGCGTAGCCGGCCGCCGGCCTGGCGTGGAACATCTGCCCCAGCGACAGCTCCCCGTGGAAAATGTTGCCGCCGACCAGCCCGTATTCCTCCTGCATCCGGTGCGGTCCGATCACCTGCCGGTGCAGCACCGACGCGGTGAAGCCGGGCGCGACCTTCTCTACCCGGGCCAGCACCCGGTCGGCGTAGGCCTCCAGCTCCGCCTCGTGCGGTGCGTCCGCGTAGCCGCACGGCACCCACTGGGTGAACATCGACATGACGTGCTGGCCGGCCGGCGCCAGCGAGTCGTCGAACACGCTGGGGATGCAGATGTCGGCGAACGGCAGCGCGGCGGGCTCGCCCGCGACGGCCTGCTGGAACGCGGTCTCGATGTCGTCGAGCGACTCCGCCAGCACGATCGTGCCGCCGTAGACCTGCGGGTCGGGCTCGGGGTAGCTGGTGAACACCGGCAGCCGGTCCAGCGCCAGGTTGATCTTGACGGTGCCGCTGCGGCTGCGCCAGCCGCGGATGTCTGCGACGAACTCGGCAGGCAGGCCGTCCGGGTCGAGCAGCCGCAGGAACGAGATCTGCGGGTGCGCGGTGGTGACGACCACCGGCGCGTCAATGGCCTCCCCGCTGGCCAGGGTAACCCCGGTGACCCGGCCGCCGGAGGTGCGGATCTGCGCGATCTCGGCGTCGGTCCTGATCTGCGCGCCGAACATCCGGGCGGCCCGGGCCAGCGCGCCGGACACCCCGCCCATGCCGCCGCGCGGGAAGCCCCAGGCACCCGCCGCCCCCTCGGTCTCGCCGATATGGTGGTGCAGCATCACGTACGCGGTACCGGCCGAACGCGGCCCGGCCCAGGTGCCGATCACCCCGGAGACCGACAGCAGGCCGAGCATCGCGTCGCTCTCGAAGTACTCCTCGAGCAGGTCGGCGATGCTGCCGGTGAGCAGCCGCGTCACGTCCACCGCGCCGCGCTCGTCGATGCCGCGCAGGCTGGTCAGCAGCCGCGCCTGCCGCAGCAGGTCCGGCGGCCGCCGCGACCCGAGTCGCGGCGGGATCTGGTGCAGCAGCGGGCCGAGCACCCGCCCGATGCCGGCCAGGTGCCGCTCGTAGCTGGGATAGGCGTCGGCGTCCGCGGCGGAGAACCTGGCGATCTCGGCGTGCCGCTCGGCCGGGTCGTGCGGCAGCCGCAGGTAGCGGCCGTCGGCCCGGGGCGCGAAGTACGGTCCCTGCGGGTACACCCGGTATCCGTGCTGCTCGAGCCGCAGGTCACGGACCAGGTCCGGTGGCAGCAGCGAGACGACATAGGACAGCGAGGTCACCGTGTAATCAGGGCCGAACGGATGCTCGCTGACGGCCGCCCCGCCGGTAACTCCGCGCCGCTCGCACACCACCGTGGCCAGCCCGGCCTTCGCCAGGTAGGCCGCTGCCACCAGCCCGTTGTGCCCGCCGCCCACCACGACGACATCTGCGTTTGCGGTCACCTCGCGCCCTTCTTCCTCAGCTGCCAGTGGAGCATGCTGTCTACATAGTCCTATCCCGGACGAACGGAGCACGCACAGTGGACCCCACCCAGATAGCGGTCGCCCAGCTCGCGATCACCGTGGCCGAGCCGGACACGAACCGGCAGGCCGCCGCCGATGCGGTGGCCGAGGCGGCCGCCGCGGGCGCACGGCTCGTGGTGCTGCCCGAGCTGTCCGACTCCGGCTACGTCTTCGATGCGGCCGACCCGGCCGCCGAGGCCCGCGGCCTGGCCGCGCCCGCTGCGGACAACGCCACCCTGCGGCTGTGGCAGGCGCTGGCCGACCGGTACCGGCTGGTGATCGTCGGCGGCTTCTGCGAGCTCGGCGCCGACGGCCGCCTGTACAACAGCGCCGCCCTGGTGGACGCGTCCGGCACCCGGGCCGTCTACCGCAAGGCGCACCTGTGGGACACCGAGAAGCTCCCCTTCACGCCCGGCGACGCCTCGCCGCCGGTGGTGGACACCGAGATCGGCCGGGTGGCCGTGATGGTCTGCTACGACCTGGAGTTCCCCGAGTGGACGCGGCTCGTCGCCTTGGACGGGGCCGAGCTGATCGCGGCCCCGGTGAACTGGCCGGGCTACCGCTGGCCCGAGGGGGAGCGGCCCGCCGAGGTGCTCAAGGCGCAGGCCGCGGCGGCCGCCAATGGGGTGTTCGTCGCAGTGGCGGACCGGTGCCGGACCGAGCGGGGGGTGTCGTGGATCAGCGGCTCGCTTATCGCGAGTCCGGAGGGCTACATGCTGGCCGGGCCGGTGCTCGCCGACCGCCCCGTCGTGCTCACCGCCGCCTGCGACCTGTCGCGGGCCAGGGACAAGCGCGTGTCTGAGCGCAACGACCTGCTGGCCGACCGCCGCCCCGAGCTGTACGCCTGGGCGCCGGACAAGCGCGTCGCGGCGGCGGCCGCGCACTGGGCAGCGCGGTTCGTCGCGAACGGCACCAGCTACCCCGACGTCGAGGCGACCATGGCCCGCATCGGCCGGTGGGATGACTGGTGCCGCGAATGGGGTCGCACCGCGCGGCACTACGAGCAGCTGGCCGAGACCGCCGAGGCGGCCGGCCGCGCGGTCACCGCGGGGGAGGCCTGGCGGCGGGCCGCCCTGTGCTGGCACTGGGGCAAGTTCGTCTTCTCCGACCACCCGGAGGAACAGCGGGCCGCGCACGAGCGCGCCGTGGCCTGCTTCCGCCGCGGCGCGGGTACGCTGAGCCCGCCCGCCGAGCCGGTCCGGGTGCCCTACGCGGGCAGCACGCTGGCCGCGTATCTCCGGGTTCCCCCGGGGCCGCTTCCTCCCATCGTGATCATGATTCCGGGGCTTGACTCGGTGAAGGAGGAGCTCCAGGCCACCGCCGAGCACATGCTGCGTCGCGGCCTCGCGGTGATCGCGATCGACGGGCCAGGCCAGGGCGAGGCCGAGTACGAGTTCCCGATCGAGCCGGCCTACGAACGGGTGGTGACGGCCGCGGCGGACTACCTGAAGGGCCGCGACGACGTTGACCCGGACCGGATGGGCGTCTTCGGCGTGAGCCTGGGCGGCTACTACGCCGCCCGTTCGGCCGCCTACGAGCCACGGGTGCGGGCCGCGGTGGAGCTCGCCGGGCCGTATCGTTTCGACCTGGACTGGGACACGCTACCCGCGCAGACCAGGACCACCTTCCAGTACCGGTCGAGGGCCGCCAACCCGGCCGAGGCCCGCGAGCGGGCCGCGGCCCTGACCCTGGAGGACGCCGCCGCGCGGATCACCGGCCCGCTGCTCGTCGTGCACGGCGGCCGGGACCGCCTGATCCCCGCGTACCACGCCGAGCGCCTGGCCCGCGAAGCCCCCGGCGCCGAACTGCTGATGGACCCGGACGGCAGCCACGGCCTCACCAACCACGCGTTCGAATCCCGGGCCGCCATGGCCGACTGGCTCGCCGCCCACCTGACCTAACGCTCGTCGCTGGGCCGCCAGCAGCGGGATGGCCGCGATCTTCTCCTCGGTCAGGTCGTCCCAGCAGATCCCGGCGGCCGGTCGCGGGCCGTCCCGGCGGCAGTCGATCACCCGCTCGGGCGTGACGATGACGTCCAGCGGAACGTCGTGGCTGGTCACCGGGATCGTCCCGGCCGGGCAGACCTGGAGTTCGTGCACGGTGGTGACGCAGACTGTGTGCGGGCCGATCAGGCCCGCCGCGGTGGCTAGCGCGAACTCCAGGTCGGCGAACCCGCCACCCTTGCCCAGCCGCGCGCCGTCCTCCCCGGCCGCGACGCAGCCCATCACGACCAGGTTGACCGGGGACAGGTCGGCCAGCGCGACCCGGCGGGCCGAACGCGCCGCGCCGCTGATCGAGGCCGCCTTGCGCGGCGGCTCGCTCAGCCGGGCCGGATCGAGGGCGAAGAACGGTTCGGGTCCGGCCAGCCGCGGGACGGCCATGTACACGGTCTTGCCGTCCTCCAGCGCGCGCTGCCGTACCGGCCACTGGGCGGAGTCCGGGTTGGACTTCATGGCGCTGGCCGCCTGCCAGGCCGGCTGGGAGCGCAGCCGTTCGGCGGCGGCCTCGGCACCGGTGAAGTTCGGGATGCGCCCGGCGGCACCGGGGAACCGGGCCACCTTCGCCGCGCGCATCGCGGTCCACACGTCCTGCCGCAGGGCGGCCTTCGCGGCCAGCAGGTCGGCCGGGCCGCCAGCGTCGCGGTCGTGCCGGGGCGCGGAACGGGCCATGCCGCTATCCTGCCGTACGCCCCCGCCCCTCAGGCGGCCAGGCGCCGTCAGGCAAGCAGACGCCGTCAGGCGGTCCGCTCGTCCAGCCTGAAGCCGACCTTCAGCGTGACCTGGAACTGGCAGCGGCCGTCGTCCTCGATCCGGCCGCGCATGTCGGTGACCTCGAACCAGTCGAGGTTGTGCAGGGTCTTCGAGGCGCGGGCGACGGCGCCCCTGATCGCGTCGTCGATGCTCTCCGTGGACGAGCCGACGATCTCGCTGATGGAGTAGATGTTGTCTGGCATCGGTGATCCCTTCGCAAGTGGGGCCTGCCTGGCTGCCTACCCCGCCGCGCGGGCCCTGTCACCTCCTGGGTCTGGCCGTGGCCATGGCCAGGCAGTGCTCGCAGTTGCCGCAGCCGCAGGCGAACGGCACCGTCACCCGGTCCCCGGCACGCCACCGGGTCACCCCGGGCCCGGCCGTCGCTTCTTACGGCGTGAATGTCCCATTCATGCACCTCTAGCTGCATGAATGTGGCATTCACATCGAATGACCCGGTACGCACGGTGTCAGAGTGACATATGCCGCTCTTCCGCCCGTGTGGCCGCCACGCCCTCAGCGGAGAGGGAATCCCCAGGGACTGCTGGGGAAGGTGAGGTCGGAAAGGTCGCGCCTGCTCAGCCAGCCGGGTGCCGCTCGCCTACCCCGGGGCTCGCAGGCCGCCCGCGGGCCCGCAGTATGCCGCCACCTCGCAGGCCGCCCGCGTGGCCGCCGCGCCCCCGGGGTTGACGGCCGTCGGCGGGGTAGAGATAACCTATATGGGTATTTCTACTAATCTAATCGGAATTGTTAAATATAGGTTTCGTCCCTGGAGGACCCGGTGTCGATGCCCGACTTCCTGGTGATCGGTGCCCCCAAGGCGGGCACCACCGCACTGCACGCCGCGCTCGCCCGGCATCCCCGTCTGTACATGTCGCCGGTCAAGGAGCCGAAGTTCTTCCTCGCCGACGGACCGCCGCCAGCCAGGGGCGGCGGCCCTGGCGACGCCCTGACCTACCGGGAGCACATCTGGCGCAGGCCGGAGTACGAGGCGCTGTTCGACGCGGCGCCACCAGGCACGCTGCGCGGTGAGTCGACCCCGCTCTACCTGTACGACCGGGCCGCGATGCACCGGATCAGGGCGACGCTCCCGGCGGCCAGGCTGATCGTCATTCTCCGCGACCCGGTGGAGCGGGCGCACTCCAACTGGACCCATCTGTGGTCCGCGGGCCTGGAGCCCGTCGGCGATTTCGTCCGCGCCTGCGGCGAGGAGGAGCGCCGGATTGCGGCCGGCTGGGCCAGCTTCTGGCACTACACCGGGCTGGGCCGGTACGGCGAGCAGCTCGAGTACCTGTTCACGCTGTTCCCGCGCGAGCAGGTGCTGGTGCTCCGCTACCGGGAGCTTGTTGACCAGCCCGCGCAGACCCTGGACCGGATCTGCAGTTTCCTCGGTGTAGAACAGCATGTGCTGAGCGAGATCCCGCGGCAGAACGTGACCTCCCACCCGGAACCGACCCTCGGTCACCGCGCGGTGTCGGTGGCGCAGCGGGCGGGCAGCGCGTTCGGCACCCTGATTCCTGGCCTGACCGCTGCCACCCTGACCGGCCCGCTGGAGCGCTTCCTGCAGCGGCACAGCCGGGAGCGCCAGCCGCTGAGCTGGGCGCAACGCCAGGAGCTCATCCCGCGGTTCGAGTCCGACATCAGGCTGCTCGAGGAGGTCCTCGGCGAGAGCTTCCGGGACTGGATCATGCCGCGGGACCGTTCGGGTGGCATGGTCGGCGGCCGCCCGGTCGGCCAGGGCCAGGCCAGGAACGGCCGTCCAGATCCGACGAGCGCCCCTAGCGCAGTTCCGTGACCAGCGCGTGTGACCCGTCCCGCCGGGTCATCTCGTAGTAGAGCCGGTGCCGCCCGTCCGGCAGCGGCACGATGTCCAGGTACCGCAGGCCACCGCCCTGATAGGGCGAAAAGGCGAGCGGCTGGTCGGCGACGGCGGTGAGCGCGGCCGGGTCGGAGCCAGCGGCTACCCCGGTCCGCTCCTCGTAGTTCTCCGCGACGCTGGCCCGGCCGTCGTAGTAGGCCGTGACCACGTCCCCGTCGAAGCGCACCGCGGAGACCCGCGTGCCGCGGGAGTCCCAATGACCCGGCGTCCCGCTTAGTGCGGTGCCATGCCACGTCCAGGTCAGCCCGTCGGTACTGGTCGCGTACTCGGTGGTCATCTGGTCGGTCTGCAGCGGGTCGGCCAGCGGATGGCAGGACGCCCACAGGTGCCACAGGCCGCCATGGTGAATGATCACCGGGTCCTTCACCCCGGTCTTGGCGTCGCCGGGCAGTACGGTCTGCCGGTCCCTGACGTCGAACTCAGCCGGGTGGGCGGCCTCGGTCATCTCCACCCGCCAGTGCTTGGTGCCCGTGGTGGCGCAGCTCAGGTACAGCCGCCAGCGTCCCCCCGGCGTCCGGACCAGCGCTGGCCGCTCGAGCGACTCGGTGGCCATCTCCTCCTTGCCGATGGTCAGCAGCGTGGCGAACCGCTCGCCGTCCGCCGAGCGCGCCACCGCTATCGCGTAGCCACGGCCCTGGGCGATGGGCCGCCGGAGCCGGTAGGCGAGGAAGATCTCGCCGTCGCCCGCGACCGCACACGGCGCCCCCGCCCAGTACCCCGGACCGGTGCCGGGCGGGTCGGCAGTCACAACGCCATGCTCGGGTCTGGGCAGCAGCATCAACAGATCTCCTTTATTCATGTCGGAATAATAGATAATACGAGAGGTCCGCCGCTCGCATCCGTTCGGATCCTAGCGGGATACAGTCGGGGCGGGCCCCACCTGACCGGAGGCAGCATGCCGCAGCCCTACCCGCACGGCGAACTGGTCATCGTCATCGACTGCTCGGACCTGGACCGTTCGGCCCGGTTCTGGTCCGGCGTCCTGGGCTACGTCCCTGGGCCGGCCAGCACAGGACCAGCCAGCACAGGGCCGTACCGTAGCCTCCAGCCGGAGAGCGGCGCCGGGATCGATGTGCTGCTGCAACGGGTGCCTGACGTCAAGCGCCAGAAGAACCGGCTGCACCTGGACCTGCGCACGCCCGATCTCGAGGCCGAGGTCCGGCGTGTCGCTGACCTCGGGGCGACGCCGCTGACCAGCGAGCCGGTTACCGAGGACGGCTGGTTCTGGCACATCCTGGCCGATCCGGACGGAAACGAGTTCTGCGTCCTCCAGCCGCCGGGTATCCCGTCAGCATGAGCGTTCAGCTGAACCACACCATTGTCTCGTGCCGCGATCAGAACCGGTCGGCGGCCTTCATCACCGGCATCCTCGGCCTGCCCCCCGCCACCAGGTTCGGGCATTTCCTCGTGGTCCAGGCCGACAACGCCGTGTCCCTGGATTTCGCCGAGACCAGCGGCGAGATAACCGCCCAGCACTACGCGTTCCTGGTGGGGGAGGAGGAGTTCGACGCCGCGTTCGGCCGGATACGTGAGCAGGACGTGCCGTACTGGGCCGATCCGGGCCGCCGCCAGCCTGGCGTGATCAACACCAGGGACGGCGGCCGCGGCGTGTACTTCCAGGACCCCGACGGTCACCTGCTCGAGCTCCTCACCCGCCCCTACGGCAGCGGCCGCCCCTGACGCGTTTCTTGACGCAGGCCACGGTGCAGGAGGAGCCTGTAAGCCAGCAATGACGCTTCCGGGGAGGGACTATGGCCTGGCGGCTGGATGGAAAGTACTTCGAATCGTGCTCGTGCGACGCGATCTGCCCGTGCACCTGGTCGGCGTTTACGGCGCGGGCGACCCTTGACCGGTGCCGCGCGCTGCTGGCCTATCACGTCGAGTCCGGGGAGGTCGACGGCGTTGACGTCAGCGGCCTGAGCTTCGCGCTCTTCCTGGACACGCCCCCGGTGATGAGCGAGGGCAACTGGCGGGTGGGCGTCTTCCTCGACGAGGCCGCTTCCGACCGCCAGGCCGAACAGCTCGGGCTGGTCCTGTCCGGGCAAGCGGGCGGCCCGCCGGCCATGCTCGGCCCGCTCATCGGCGAGATGCTCGGCGTGCAGAAGGCCCGCATCACCTACCACGAGGACGGCCGCGGCCACCACGTCAGCATCGGGGACGCCATCGACGTGGGCGTCGAGGACTTCGTCGCCATCGACGGCCATGACCCGGTACGGCTGACCGACGTGTTCCACCCGTCGAACACCACGCTCACGGTGGCCCCGGCCCGTGCCGCTCGGCTGTCGACGTTCGGCATCGAGTGGGGACGCGAAGGGCAGAGCGGTTTCTCCGCGCCGTTCTCATGGTCCGGCTGAGCGAGCCCGCGGCCCAGCCAGGGCTGGCCCTCCGCCGCGAGACCGCCTTCCTGCTGATCGCGGCGGCCGCTGCCTGGGCCGCGACGGTCGCCCTGGCCCGCGGGATGGCCGGGATGACCGGCACGATGGGGCTGGGCCTGGTCGTGTTCGTGCCGGCCTGGACGCTGATGATGGCGGCCATGATGCTGCCGTCGGTGACTCCGGTGGCCACCTTGTACGCGCGGACCTTCCAGGGCAACCGGGCGGCGCGGATCGCCGGCCTGGTGGCCGGCTACCTCGCCGTGTGGGCCGCGGCGGGCCTGCCCGCCTTCGGCCTGGCCTGGCTCGCGGGCTGGCTGACCGGACGGCATCCGGGCGGGGCGCAAGCCGCCGCGGTGGCGGTCTTCGCGCTCTGCGGGGCGTACCAGTTCAGCCCGCTCAAGGACCGCTGCCTGGCGCACTGCCGCTCTCCGCTCGGGCTGCTCATGCACTACGGCTCGTACCGGGGCCGGCTTCGCGACCTGCGGGTCGGTGTCCACCATGGCGGGTACTGCCTGGGCTGCTGCTGGGCGCTGATGCTCATCCTGGTCGCGGTGGGCGTAATGAACGTGGCCGCGATGGCGGGGCTGGCCGCCCTGGTGCTGACCGAGAAGACCTGGCGCTGGGGGCCGCTGGCCGGGCGGCTGGCCGGCGCGATCGCGCTGGGCCTCGCGGTGGCTATGATCTGGTTCCCGTGGCTGGCTCCGGGCCTGCACGCCACGCCCATGATGATGAGCTAGCGGCCGCCGCGGCCCGGACCTGATCACCGCCTGAGCCAGCTCAGCCGGCCCAGCAGGCGCCAGCCGAGCAGGAACAGGCCGAGGAACGCCAGCGTGACGGCGATGAACGCGAGCGCGGTACCCTGCCCGGACACCACCCGGAACACCATGCCCAGGGTCACCGTGCCGAGCCACGCGCTCACCCCGGCCGGCCACAGCCGGAAAGGCTGCCGCCAGGCCCCAGCCAGGCCAGCCGCCAGCCAGCCGCCCGCCAGCCCGGCCAGGAACGGCCACGCCGTCGACGCGATGCCGGCCAGGGTCTCGTCCTGGACATGACTGGCCCGGCCGATGATCACGAACGCCAGCACGCAGCAGCAGTCGAGGATCACCGCGAGCCGGGCCGAGCGCATCCGCTCACCTTAGCCCGGCCACCTCAGCGCTCGGGCTCGACGATCACCTTCAGCCCGGTGCGCCGGGCCCCCTCGCCGAACGCCTCCCGGACCTCGCCGAGGCCGGACCGGCTGGACACCACCGCGGCCAGGTCCAGCACGCCCCGTTCGGCCAGGCTGATCGCCCGCGGGTACACCTCGTTCATCCGGCGCACCATCGCGATCGTCAGTCCCTTGCGCCGTGCGAGCGACGCCCCGAACCTGATGGCGTCATCGCCCGGGATGCCGGCCAGCACCACCCGCCCGCCGGGCCGCACCGAGGCCATGGCCAGCCCGACCGCCTCGTCGTTCCCCGCCGCCTCGAACGCCACGTCGACCCCCGCGTCGCTCACGGCGGAGTCGCAGAACCTGGTCCGCCCCCATTCGCGCGGCTGCCGCCCGCCGGTGCGCCAGCGGCTCGACCGCCAGCACCGACCTCGCGCCCGCCGCCTTGAGCACTCCGATGAGCAGCAGCCCGACCGGCCCGCAGCCGATCACCGAGGCCGTCCCGGCGAACGGCAGATGGCCGAGGTCAGCGGAGTAGATGGCCACCCCGAGCGGCTCGAGCATGGCGCCGTCCGCATCGGACACCTGGTCCGGCAGCGGGTGCAGCAACGCCGAGGGCCACGTCATGACCTCGCGCAGCATGCCGTCGGTCTCGCCGTGGCCAGCGAACGTGATCCGGTGGCACAGGTTCCGGTAGCCGTCCCGGCAGGCCCGGCACGTCTCGCACGGGATCGCCGGATCGATCGCCACCCGCTCGCCACGCCGCGGCCCGTCGGCGATCACCCCGGCGCCCTCGTGACCGAGCACCAGCGGATGCGACAGCTTGGCGTCGCCGATCGCGCCCTCGTCCCACCAGTGCAGGTCAGAGCCGCAGATGCCGACCGCGGTGACCCGCACCAGACTCATCCCTGGCCCGCCCTCGGGCTCGGGTTCGTCCGCCACCCGCAGGTCACCCACGGCGTGGAGTCTCGCCGCGCGCATCCGTTCCTCCTCTCACCGGGGTCATGTCATTTTTATCCCGAACGGGCGGCTTTATCGTTCCCCGCCGGCCCGGGCTGGCACATACGGCGAAACCAGTGATCCCCGGGGCGGCCGGGGATCACTGGTTCGCTGGAGACGGGCCGCAGGGTGGCCCGTCCCGTTCTATGCGGCTCTGTCTTATGCGGCTCTGTCTTATGCGGCAGGGCCGTTGGCCAGCGTCACGGTCGCGGTCTGCGACTGCCCGGACTGGTCCACCCAGCTGATCGAGATCTTGTCGCCCGGGTGGTACTTGACCAGGATCTGCTCGATGTCGGTGGTCGAGGAGACCGACTGGCCGCCCACCGAGGTGATCGTGTCGCCCTCGGCCAGGCCGGCGCTGGCCGCCGGGGAGCCGGACAGGGCGCCGGAGATGGTCACGCCGCTGCTGCTGGTGCCGCCGCCGCTGGTGCCGCCGGTGGTGCCGCCGCCGTTGATGCCGCTGCCGCCCTGGCCGAACCCGCCGAACCCGCTGCCGTCGCCCTGGCCGAAACCGCCGAACCCGCTGCCGTCGCCGAAGCCGCCGAACCCGCTGCCGTCGCCCAACCCGCTGCCGTCGCCGAACCCGCCGGAGTTACCGGAGCCGCTGCCGGAGCCGCTCCCCGAGCTGCTGCCGTCGCTCTCGATGCCGAGGAAGGCGGTGGCGCCGATGTGGACGGTGGACGAGCCCTGGCCGGCTTCGATCTGCTTGGCGATGGCCTCCGCGTTGTCGATCGGGATGGCGAAGGCCTGAACGGCGGTCTGGCTGGAGTCGGACTGAACCTGGGCGCCGCTGGAGGCCGCCGTGTTCATGCCGACCACCTGGCCGTAGGAGTTGACCAGCGCGCCGCCCGAGTCACCGGGCTGGATGTCCGCGTTGGTCTCGATCAGCCCGGTCAGCTGCTCGCTGTTGACGCCTGACCCCTCGTCCGACGCGGTGATCGACTGGTTCAGGGCGGTGACCGTGCCGGTGGCGACCGACGGCGTGCCGCCCTTGCCGCCCGCGTTGCCCAGCGCGGTCACGCTGTCGCCGGTCTGCACGCTGGAGGAGTCGCCCGGGCTCGCGGTCGTGAGGCCGGACGCGTTCTGCAGCTGGATCACCGCGACGTCCTTGGTGGCGTCGTACCCGACCACCTTGGCCGTGTACGTGCGGCCGTTGCCCACGTCGGTGACCTTGATCGAGGTGGCGCCCCGGATCACGTGGTTGTTGGTGAGCACCGTGCCGTCGGAGGTCAGCACGATGCCGGTGCCGGCCGCGACCGCGCCCTGATCGCCCTCGGTGGTCACGACGTCGACCAGCGCCGGGTCCACCGTCTTGGCGATCGCGCTGGAGGACAGCACGGTCTTGGAAACAGCGGTGGCCGTGGTCGCCGTCAGTCCGTGCGAGCTGCCGATCAGCCCGCCCGCGGCGGCGCCCGCGGCCAGCGCGACCGCGCCGGTCACGATCAGCCCGCGCTTGTGGTTCCGCCGCGGTGGCGGCGGCGGCGCGCTGGCATAGCCGGCCCAGTTGAAGTCGCCTGGCCCTCCGCCGGCGAAACCAGGTCCGGCCAGGTGACCTGGCTCCTGCTCGGGGTGGTTCGGCCCGTAGGTCTGGCTCATGGGTGTTGCCCTCAACTCACTGCCGCGGTGCGGCTACGTCCCTTCGTTACGTTTCGAGAATCGGTTCCGCACCTTGAGACGAGCCGAAGGTATCCCTCTTAAAAGCCGCAGGTTTCCTGAAGACCTGCTTAAGGCGTTCAGGTTCGCGCGTTCCCGCTGGATGTCGCCCTCCAGCCACTCGCGCAGTGCCAGCCCCGCCAGGGCCGGCGCCAGATCACGGGACCGCCGGACCAGCCAGGCGGTGCCCTTCGACCCTCATGGTCACACGGTGCGATATCAACAGATCGCGACGTCGCAGCCGCCACGACGTCCAGGCGAACCTTCCGTGACTTCTTAGATTTTGCCAGAATCGCCCCATGGACCCGGTCTGGATCGTCCGCCTCGACGCGCCCGGAGACGGCCCCCGGCTGGCGGTCAAGGACTGCATCGACATCGAGGGCCTGCCCACCACGGCCGGCTGCCAGGTGGTCGCCGAGCAGGCCAGCCCGGCGGCCAGGGACGCGGCCGTGGTCGCGACGACCAGGCGGGCCGGGGCCCGGATCGCGGGCAAGACCAACCTGACCGAACTGTGCTGGTCGGCGAGCGGGGTGAATCCCTGGTCGGGCACGCCGGTGAACCCGGCGGATCCGCGGCGGGTGCCTGGCGGGTCGTCGAGCGGCTCGGCGGTGGCCGTCGCGGCGGGGGAGGCGGACGCGGCCCTCGGCACCGACACCGGCGGCTCGGTGCGGATCCCCGCCGCCTGCTGCGGGATCGCGGGCCTGAAGACCACCTGGGCGAGCAGGGCATGTCGCTCACCGTGCTGACCATGCCGGCCAACCTGGCCGGCCTGCCCGCCCTGGTCCTGCCGGTCCCCGGCGGCCCCGCGGGGCTGTCCGCCTCGCTTCAGCTCATCGGCCCGCCCGGCGGCGAGGAGCGGCTGATCGCCCTCGGCCGCGTCATCGAGGCCGCCCTGCGGTGACGGTAACTCCTGTCCATCCGTCACGGGTAGCAGCCGGGGCGGCTCGCCGCCCCGGCGGCACAGCATGATCCGCCCGGCCAGCGTGTCGTCGGCCAGGAATTCCATCGCCGCGGCGGCGATGTCGGCGGGCGATAGCACCGAGGGAAGCGCCGCGAGCTCGGCCGGCGTCATACGCGCCCGCGTCCGGCGCGAGGCCGGGGTGTCCACCAGCCCCGGGCAGATGCAGTTGACCCGAACGCCCATGGTGTCTCGCAGCGGTGCCAGGCAGGTGGTAAACCTGACCACGCCCGCCTTGGCCACGGCGTACTCGGGCGATGCGTGGGCGGCTGTGCCCAGGCCGGCCGTCGAGGCGATGTTGATGATCGCCCCGCCGCCGCGTGCCCGCATCGGGGCGAGGACGAGCTGCGTGGCGAGCATGACGGCGCGCAGGTTCAAGTCGAGGCTCTGCTCCCATGCCGCCGGATCCGCCGCCGGGAAGCACGGTTCCTCGAAGCCTCCGGCGTTGTTGACCAGCACGGCGATCGGACCGGCCGCGCCGGCCGCCGCGTGGATATCGGCCCGGTCGGCGACGTCGGTACGGCGGAACGAGCCGCCGATCCGTTCGGCCATAACCGGGCCCGCCTCCTCGTCCCGGTCGGCGACGACCACGTGCATTCCCGCCGCGGCCAGCCGCTCCGCGATCCCGGCGCCAATCCCGGCCGCGCCTCCGGTCACCAGAGCGGTCATCCCGTTGAGTTCCATGGCGGCAGTGTCCGTCCTGACACCGACATTCCGATCCGGTCCCGCCCTGGAGTAAGAATGGGCCTATGAGTGCACCGACCCAGGCCATCCCGGAGTTGCGGGGCTTCCTGCACGGACTGCCCGGCGTGGACCGGGTGGGGGCGGAGGCGCGTGCGGCCACGCTGGCCAGCCGGTCCATCAAGACCACGGCCAAGCAGTGGGCGCTCGACACCGCCATCTCGATGATCGACCTGACCACGCTGGAGGGCCAGGACACCCCGGGCAAGGTCCGCGCGCTGTGCGCCAAGGCCAAGCGTCCCGATCCCGCTGACCCGGCTGTGCCGATGGTCGCCGCCGTCTGCGTGTACCCGGACCTGGCCCACGTCGCCGCGGCCGAGCTGAAGGGCAGCGGCGTGCACGTGGCCAGCGTGGCCACGGCGTTCCCCAGCGGGCGGACCAGCCTGGAGGTCAAGCTGGCCGACGTGAGGTACGCGGTCTCGGCGGGCGCCGACGAGGTGGACATGGTGATCGACCGCGGCGCCTTCCTGACCGGTGACTACCAGCTGGTCTTCGACGAGATCGCCGCGGTGAAGGACGCCTGCGGCTCTGCTGCCTCCTCCGCCGGAGGGGCGCACCTCAAGGTGATCCTGGAGACCGGCGAGCTGGTCACGCTGGACAACGTGCGCCGCGCGTCCTGGCTGGCCATGCTGGCCGGGGCCGACTTCATCAAGACCTCGACCGGTAAGGTCGCCCCGGCCGCCACGCTCCCGGTGACCCTGGTCATGCTGGAGGCCGTGCGCGACTTCCGCGAGACGCACGGACGGCAGGTCGGCGTCGAGCCGGCCGGCGGCATCCGCACCGCCAAGGACGCCATCAGGTACCTGGTCCTGGTCAACGAGACGGCGGGGGAGGACTGGCTGGATCCCCGCTGGTTCCGCTTCGGCGCCTCCAGCCTGCTGAACGACCTGCTCATGCAGCGGACCAAGATGATGACCGGCCGCTACTCGGGTCCCGACTACTTCACCTTGGACTGACATGCCTAAGTTCGAGTACGCACCAGCGCCGGAGTCGCGGTCCATCGTCTCGCTGCGCGAGTCGTATGGGCTCTTCATCAACGGCGAGTTCGGTCCCGGCGTGGACGGCCGCCCGTTCAAGACCATCTCGCCGGCCACCGAGGAGGTCCTGGCCGAGGTGACCGAGGCCGGCCCCGCCGACGTGGACCGGGCAGTGACCGCCGCCCGCAAGGCCTACGAGCAGACCTGGTCGGTCATGCCCGGCCGGGAGCGGGCCAAGTACCTGTTCCGCATCGCCCGGATCGTCCAGGAACGGGCGCGCGAGCTCGCCGTACTCGAGTCGCTCGACAACGGCAAGCCGATCCGCGAGTCCCGCGACGTAGACATCCCGCTGGTCGCGGCGCACTTCTTCTACCACGCCGGATGGGCGGACAAGCTGGAGTACGCGGGCTACGGCCCGGCGCCCCGCCCGCTCGGGGTGGCCGGCCAGGTCATCCCGTGGAACTTCCCGCTGCTGATGCTGGCCTGGAAGATCGCCCCCGCGCTGGCCTGCGGCAACACAGTGGTGCTCAAGCCGGCCGAGACGACGCCGCTGACCGCGCTGGCGTTCGCGGAGATCTGCCAGCAGGCCGACCTGCCGGCGGGGGTGGTCAACATCGTGACCGGGGCGGGCGAGACCGGCCGGGTGCTGGTCGAGCACCCCGGCATCGACAAGGTGGCGTTCACCGGCTCCACCGAGGTCGGCAGGCAGATCGCCCGGGCTTGCGCCCCCACGCGCAAGAAGGTGACCCTCGAGCTGGGCGGCAAGGCCGCCAACATCGTGTTCGATGACGCGCCCGTGGACCAGGCGGTCGAGGGCATCGTGAACGGCATCTTCTTCAACCAGGGCCACGTCTGCTGCGCCGGCTCGCGGCTGCTGGTCCAGGAGTCCGCGCAGGACGAGGTGCTGGCGTCGCTGCGGCGGCGGCTGGCCACCCTGCGGCTCGGCGACCCGCTGGACAAGAACACCGACGTCGGCGCCATCAACTCCGCCGCCCAGCTGGCCAAGATCCGCGAGCTGTCCGAGGTCGGCGAGGCCGAAGGCGCGCAGCGCTGGTCCCCGCCGTGCGAGCTGCCGGTGAAGGGCTTCTGGTTCCCGCCCACGGTCTTCACCGGGGTGTCGCAGGCCCACCGCATCGCGCGGGAGGAGATCTTCGGCCCGGTGCTCTCGGTCCTGACGTTCCGCACCCCGGCCGAGGCGCTGGACAAAGCCAACAACACGCCGTACGGGCTGTCGGCCGGCGTCTGGACCGAGAAGGGGTCGCTGATCTTGTGGATGGCGTCCCGGCTGCGGGCCGGAGTGGTGTGGGCGAACACGTTCAACAAGTTCGATCCGACGTCACCGTTCGGGGGCTACAAGGAATCCGGCTACGGCCGGGAAGGCGGCCGGCACGGCCTGGAGGCGTACCTCGATGTCTGACAGCGCTGCCGCGGCCCGCATCGCCGTGCGGAAGACGTACAAGCTGTACATCGGCGGGGCCTTTCCCCGTTCCGAGAGCGGCCGGTCCTACGTGGTGACCGACCACAAGGACCGGTTCCTGGCCAACGCGGCGCTGGCCTCGCGCAAGGACGCCAGGGACGCGGTGGCGGCCGCCCGGAAGGCGTTCGGCGGCTGGTCGGCAGCCACCGCCTACAACCGCGGCCAGGTGCTGTACCGCGTCGCCGAACTGCTTGAGGGCCGCCGGGCCCAGTTCGCCGCCGAAGTCCGCGGCGCCGAAGGGCTATCCGCGCGGCAGGCCGAGGCCATGGTGGACGCGGCCATCGACCGCTGGGTCTGGTACGCCGGCTGGGCGGACAAGCTCGCCCAGGTCCGCGGGGCGGCCAATCCGGTGGCCGGGCCGTACTTCAACTTCTCGCTGCCCGAGCCGACCGGCGTGGTCGCCGTGATCGCGCCGCAGGCCTCGAGCCTGCTCGGTTTCGTCTCGATCGTGGCGCCCGCGGTGGTCAGCGGCAACACGGTGGTGGCGGTGGCCAGCGAGCGCTTCCCGCTGCCCGCGGTCTCGCTGTCCGAGGTGCTCGCCACCTCCGACGTGCCCGGCGGCGTGATCAACGTGCTGACCGGGCGCACGGCCGAGATCGCACCCTGGCTGGCTTCGCACATGGACGTGAACGCCCTCGACCTGTGCGGCGCCACCGGGCCGCTGGCCGACGACCTGGCCGCCGCGGCGGCGGACAACCTCAAGCGGGTGGTCAAGCCCGGCGACGAAGACTGGACGCTGCCGCCCGGCCTGGACCGCATGCTCGCCTATCTGGAGACCAAGACCGTCTGGCACCCGGTCGGCACCTGACCTGATCCCAGCAAGCTCGTCCCATCGCACATGACCGGAGGAAGAATGCCCGCCACGCTTCAGCCGGTGATCGTGACCCCGAGCCTGCCCTTGCTGCTGGCCTTCTACAAAGCGCTGCTCGGCGCGGTGGAGATCTCCCGCGTGCCGGAGGACGGCCCGGCATTCTACGTGGGCCTGCAGATCGGCAATGCCGAACTCGGCGTAGTGGCCGACGGCGAGGCTGACGTCACCGCCCCGCAGCGGATCCTGCTCAACGTGAACGTGGCTGACCTAGGGGTCGGAGGCGTGGCAGGCCTGCTCGAGCACGTCGAGGCCCTAGGCGGCCGGGTCCTCGGCCCGCCGAACGACATGCCCTGGGGGCAGCGCGTAGCCCACATCCAGGACCCCGACGGAAACACGGTCAACCTCACCGAGCCCCTCTAGCCCGTTATCGTCCGCCTCGGTGCCTCGGTGCCTCGGTGCCTCGGTGCCTCGGTGCCTCGGTGCCTCGGTGCCTCGGTGCCTCGGTGCCTCGGTGCCTCGGTGCCTCGGTGCCTCGGTGCCTCGGTGCCTCGGCAGCCCGTCCAGCTAGGCCTCAAGTGAGTCCCAGGTGTCCCGCATACCTCTTTCCGCTCATAGCTATCTATTTCGATTGACACGCTCCAAACAGCTATTTTATCCCTAAGAATGTCCGCGCTCGATGGTAGGATCGAACCAGTTTCGACCATCCGAAAGGAGTCCGTCCGCCGGTCCGCGAGCACTCGGAGGGAGGTGACCCAGGTGGGTCTTGCCCCGGCCTTCGCCAGCGTCAGCGAGGCGATGGATATGGCGCGCGCCGCGCTGGGTTACCTGGCCGCCGCGGACGCTGCCCAGCTTGACGCCGAGACCCAGGCCGAGTGCCTGCGGGGCCTGGAGCGGACCGATGCAATCAGCACCGCCGCGCGGGCGTCGTTCCTGTCCGCGTTCACCGTCGGCAGGGGGTATTCGGCGGATGCGGATTACAGCGCGCGGGCCTGGCTGATGCACAAGACGGGGATCACCCGCGGTGCGGCCGCCTCGCACATCGCCTGGGCGAAGCGAGGCGTCGCCCATCCCGGGGTTGTCGCGGCGCTGGTCACCGAGGAGCTGTCCGAGTCCTATGGCCGGGCGATCTGCCAGTGGACGGACAAGCTGCCGGAGAAGTTCCGGGAGGAGTCCGACGAGCTGCTGATCGCGGCCGCGGCCGCCGGGCTGGGCCTGGCGGACCTGGGCGCGCTGTTCGCCGAGATGTACGAGCGAGCTCGCGGCGACCTGCCGGACGAGGACCCGGACCGGAGGTTCGGGGACCGCGGGGTGCGGCTGGTGACCACGTTCCAGGGCGCGGGCGTTCTCAACGGGGACCTGACCCCGGAGTGCGCCGCCGTCGTGGGCGCGGTTCTCGATGCCTTGTCCGCTCCGGCCGGCGCCGAGGATGACCGGACCCGGGAGCAGCGGTACCACGATGCGCTGCAGGAGGCAATGCGCCGTCTGGTCGCCGGTGGCCTGCTGCCGGAGCGGGCCGGGCAGCCGGTCAAGGTCTGGGCCCACATCTCGCTGGCCGACCTGCTCCGGCTGGACGGCAGCTCGGCTCTGCAGGAGGAATGGACCGCCCAGGTCCGCGCCGCCTGGGCCGCGCATCGCGCCGCCGCCTCTGAGACCGGCGGGGACGGCGGGGGGTGGCTGGACGGCGATGCCGCCGGCGCGATCGCGTGCGACGCGGCGGCAGCCCCGGTGGTGACCGGCGAGGTAGACGTCGGTGCGCTGGAGGACCTGGTCCGGCTGTGCGTCGAACTGGACCAGCACCGCCGCGCTAACGCAGACGCAGACGCGGACGCGGACCCGGGCGCCGGTGCCGAGCCGAGTACCTCCGGCCCGGACACTGCCCCTGCCCCAGACACCCGCCCCGCCCCGGACACCGGCCCCGCCCGGGAGGCGCTCGAGCGGGCGATCATCGGCAAGGCCGTCGACCTGCTCTCCGGCCCGGGCGGGCTCGCGTCGTTCCTGCGCCGCCGACAGCTCGGTGCGCGGCTGGGCGGGCTGAGCCTGCCGCTGGACATCGGGTATAGCGAGACCATCCCGGCCGGGATCCGCAACGCGGTCATCCTGCGTGATCAGAGGTGCCGGTGGGCGGGCGGCTGCAATCAGCCCGCGTCAGCGTGTGAAGTGCACCATGTCAAGCACAAGAAGAACGGCGGCAAGACCAGCACCAGAGATTGCGTGCTGCTCTGCAGCTTTCATCATCAGGTTGTCATCCACCGGTGGGGCTGGACCCTGATCCTGAACCCAGACGGCACGACGACGGCGTGGAACAAGGACAAGACGAAGGTGCTGCACAGCCACGGGCCGCCCGCCCGCGCCGGGTAACAACCGGACGCGGACCTGGACCTGCCCTTACGGGCAGCGTCACCCATGGCTCGGTGACATCCGTCATGCCGATATCAGGATCTGTCGCACTGGGGCCGGGCCCGGGTGAGTTCGTAGCGTTGAGGTTATGACGACGGACAACCAGCGCGGCCACATCCGCGATCACCGCTTCCAGTCCCTCGCGGTGATCGCGGTGTTCGACATCGCCGGGCCCCTCGTGGCCTACTCGCTGCTGCGGTCGGCCGGGCAGAGCGCGGTCACCGCACTCGTCCTCAGCGGCGCATTCCCGGCTCTGGGCGTGATCGCTGGGCTGATCCGTCACCGGCGCGTGGACACCGTCGGCGTCCTGGTGCTGGCCGGTATCGCGGTCGGTACCGTCGTCGGGCTGCTGAGCGGCGATCCCCGGCTGGTGCTGGTCGAGGGCTCGGTGCCCACCGCGGTGTTCGGGCTGCTGTGCCTCGGCTCGCTCTGGGCCAGCCGCCCGCTGATCTACCGGTTCGCCATCGAGTTCATCGGCGCGGACACCCCGAAGGGACGGGACTTCGAGTCCCTCTGGCGCTACCCCGGGTTCCGCCACACCTTCCGGGTGTTCACCGTGGTCTGGGGTGTCACGTACCTGGCCGAGGCGGCGGCCAGGGTCATCATCGTCGAGACCACCTCGACCGGGACCGCGCTGACCGTCTCCAAGGTGATGCCCTACGTCGTGGCTGCCGCCCTCATCGTCTGGATGACCGCCTACGGCCGCCACGCCCGGCGGGAAGGCGAGCGGCTTGCCGCCGAAGCCCAAGCCGCCGAAGCCCAGGCCGCCGAAGCCCAGGCCGCCGAAGCCCAGGCCGCCGAAGCCCAGGCCGCCGAAGCCCAGGCCGCCGAAGCCCAGGCCGCCTTACCTGCCCCCAGTGAGGCCTTGAGCACCGTGCCAGTCCAGGCCGTGATGACCGCCCTGCAAGCCGAAGCCGACGCTAGCGCCCCTGAGCGTCGGCACATGATCGGCTCAGGATCCGTTTATACGGCGTGAATGTCCCAGCCATGTCGTCCCAGCTGCATGAATGGGACATTCACATCGTATGCCGCGGTGCTGATGATGCCAGCGGGGCAAGTGACACAGCAGCAGCGGCAGCGGCGGCCGACCAGTAGCGGCCGACCCGCCGCGCAATCCGCCCGCGCGATCCGCCCGCGCGATCCGCCCGCGCGATCCGCCTGCGCGATCCGCCCGCGTGACCCGCCGTGCAATTCGCCACGCAATCCGCCGCACCAGGCCGGTAACCCCACCGCCATCGAAGGTCAGTAGGCGTGGTGCGTCCGGTAGTGCGCCGCCAGCACATCATCGCCGAAATCGTCCGCCGGGTTCCGCCACGCCGAATGGATGTGGTTGCCGTTTCCCTGCGTGTTGTCGTGCTCGATGAGCAGCGTCGGCCCCTGGACCCGGTAGTAGTGCCGGTCCCCGGGGGAGGTGCCGCCCGCCCAGGCGAAGGTGAGGTTGTCCATGCCCATGCGTTCCAGGTCGTGCAACTGCGCCCCGGCCACCTCGTCGGGCAGCCGCCGCACGAACGCCCCGACCAGGGCCGCGAGCGAATCGAACTGCGGCTGGTTCAGGGCAGCGGCCGGGATGCCCTTGGGGCTGGCCCGGACGTAAGACAAGATGTCGCGCTCCTCCTCGCTGATCACGTAGTCCGGCTCGGGATCGAACACCGGGTCCGGCCGTTCGGTCTCGCCGATCTTCGGCACCATCCGGGCCGCCAGGTCCGGCGGCGGCCGGTGGTGGATGATGGCAGCGTGCCGCTGGGCGGCGTCGAGCGAACTCACCAGCCGGAAGCCGAGCTCCTCGTCGTCGGCCAGCGGCGCCAGCATGCCGAACGACGCGGGCTGGACGCCCAGCATGCACGGGGTGGGGGAGACGTACCGGCCGTCAACGACGGTGAAGTTGAGTACCACGTGGTGCCCGGCGAACTGCCAGCCCCACACCGCCTCTCCCGGCACGCCGAACACCTTGAAGCAGTACCGGTCCGGGTCGAACAGGCCATCCAGCGACTCCGGGGCGATGGCCCGGAGCACGTGCTCCATGGCTATCACCGAAACGACCTTGGCGTACGCGGGCATGCTCGTGCCGGTCACGATCAGCTCGTGGCCGAGCTTGCGCTGCCCCGCGTCCAGCGCGCCGATCGGCAGCCCGTCCCGGTCCCGCGCGGGCAGGTATGACCAGGAGCGCCGCTCGTCGCCGAACCCGTAACTGGCCTGTTTCCGCTGTTCCCCGGTCAGCGCTCCGAGGAATGCCGAGGCGGCACCCGCCATGCGTTCGGCCGTCGCTGTCGTGGTCAGCCTGTCCCCGTTGTCCATGACCCGATTATCCGTCTTCGTCCGCCGGGCCCGCAGCTGCGAACTATTCGCAGCCGCACCTGGGTGGCTGATGTCGATGTGCTGCAACGGGTTTTCCGGATCATGCTGGGAGGATGAGCGGCCACGAGCACGACCACGCGTACCCGCATGACCACGGGCACGACCGCAACCACCCGCACGAGCATGGTCACCGGGGGCCCTGGGCCCGGCTCTGGCATGCGGTCGGGCCCCACTCCCACGATCACGACCGGGCGGTCGACCCGGTGCTTGAATCCTCGGCCGAGGGCCTGCGCGCCTTGTGGATCTCGCTGGCCGGGCTGGGCGCGACCGCGCTGGCGCAGGCGGTGGTCGTCGCGCTGTCCGGCTCGGTCGCACTGCTCGGCGACGCGCTGCACAACTCGGCCGACGCGCTCACCGCGGTGCCGCTCGGCTTCGCGTTCCTGCTCAGCCGGCGGCTTCCCACCCGCCGCTACACCTACGGCTACGGCCGGGCCGAGGACCTGGCCGGCATCGTCATCGTGGCCGTGATCGTGCTGTCCTCGGCCGCAGCCGCCTATGCTGCCGTCGGCCGGCTGCTGCACCCGCACCAGGTCACCCACCTGCCAGCGGTCGCGGCCGCGGCCGCGCTCGGCTTCGCCGGCAACGAGCTGGTCGCCCGCTACCGGATCAGGACCGGCCGCCGGATCGGCTCGGCCGCGCTGGTCGCCGACGGCCTGCACGCCCGCACCGACGGATTCACCTCGCTGGCCGTGCTGGCCGGGGCGGGCGGGCTGGCGATCGGCTGGCGCTGGGCCGACCCGGCGGTGGGACTTCTCATCACGGTGGCCATCCTGGCGGTGGGCTGCCAGGCGGCCCGCGAGGTCGGCCGGCGGCTGATGGACAGCGTGGACCCGGCGCTGACCGAGACGGCGGAGGTCACGCTGCGGGCCACTCCGGGCGTGCTGGCCGTAGGCCGGGTCCGGCTGCGCTGGGTCGGCCGAACGATCCGGGCCGAGTGCGAGATCGCAGTGGACCCGGAATGTTCCGTGGTCCAGGCGCACGCCATCGCGGTCGCCGCCGAGCACGCGCTGATCCACGCCATCGCCAGGCTCGCGGCGGCCAGCGTGCACGCCGACCCGCTGGACGGCACCGACCATCACGCGGTCCTGGCCGACCACATGAGCCTGGCCTAGACCCGGGGCAGGATTCCGGCCAGCAGGGAGCCCATCCGGCTGGCCGAAGCCCGGCCCGCCTCCACCACCTCGGCGTGGCTGAGGCTCTGCCCGGCCAGGCCGGCCGCCAGGTTGGTGACCAGCGAGATGCCGAGCACCTCGGCCCCCAGGTGACGGGCCGCGATCGCCTCCAGGCCGGTCGACATCCCGACCATGTTGGCGCCGAGCCGGGCGAGCATGGTGATCTCCGCCGGGGTCTCGTAGTGCGGGCCCGGCATCATCGCGTAGACGCCCTCGGTCAGGCTCGGGTCGGCCTCGCGGGCTAGCACGCGCAGCCGCGGCGAGTACAGGTCGGTCAGGTCCACGAACCGCTGCCCGACGGCCGGGGCGGGCCGGCCAGCGGCGACCGGCCGGTCAGGTTGAGGTGGTCGCTGATCAGCACGGGCTCGCCGACGCTGAGCCCGGCCCTGATGCCGCCCGCCGCGTTGGTCAGCACGACCGTGCGGCAGCCCGCCGCCACCGCCGTCCGCACCCCGTGGACCACCGCGGCCGGGGACAGCCCCTCGTACAGGTGCACCCGGCCGAGGAACACCAGGACGCGTACCGGTCCCGCGGCGACCGAACGGACCGTCGGCGCGTGCCCCGGCACGGTCGAGGCGGGAAACCCGCCTAGTTGGGCCAGCGGGATCTCGGTCTCCGCGGCGCCGATCGCGTCGGCGGCCGGGGTCCAGCCCGAGCCGAGGACCACGGCGGCGTCGTGCGGGCCGGCCAGGGCGGTGAGGCGGTCGGCGCTGGCCGCGGCGGCGGCGAATGGATCAGCGGCGGCGAGAGGATCGTCGGTCATCAGGCCATCATGACGGATGGCCGGGACCCGGGCCGTCACCCCGCTCCGTTCGGTCAAGAATGGATTTGCCCGTGATTCGGGATACCGTGTGCTGGTGGACGAGGAGGCTGCGGCCGACCCGGTGGCGGCGGACCGGGGGCACAAGCAGGCGACGTGGGACGACCCGCGGATTCCGTGGGCCGGCAAGCCGCGGCGGATCGACATCTTGTGCTGGCTCGGCATCATGCTCAGCGGCGTCTTCTACTGGGCGGTGCTGCCGTTCCGGGCCTCCCTGGTCGGCACCCACCCGGTGGCGCTCGAGCTGCTGAATGGGAGCACCGAGGCGGTCGTGGCCGGCGCGGCCTTCGCCCGCGTCGGGCACGAGTCGCTGGTCGTGGTGGTGCTGGCCGGCATCTTCGGCCTGGTCAAGTTCGATCCGCTCTTCTGGTGGGCGGGCCGGCTGTGGGGCGAGCGGATTATCGTGCTCCTGGGCGGACGGCGCAACCGCGGCGCCAAGTACATGGGGCACGTGCACCGCTGGGGCCGCAAGTTCACCTGGCCGGCCATGATCATCGCCCCGTTCCTGCCCATTCCCAGCGCGATCATCTACGTCGTCGTCGGCTGGGCCGGGATGCGGCTGATCACGTTCATCATCCTGGACATCATCGGCGAGCTGCTGTGGGTGGGCCTGCTGGCCGGCCTGGGCTACGAACTCGGCCACCGCGCCGTGGTGGTGGCCCAGGCGATCTCGCACTACGGCCTGTGGATCTCGATCGGGCTGATCGTGGTGATCGTGTTCTTCCAGGTACGGTCCCAGCGCCACCTGCTCCGCACCGCCAGCCAGGCCCGCACCGCCAGCGAGACCAGCACCGCCAAGGACGCCACCTAGGCCGAAGTTCCCCCGAGACCGATTGGCCGACGCGTTTGACCAAGTGGTAGAGCCCTTTGATCACGGAGATTACATGACTTCGTAGTCATGAGCCGTGACTGTTTTACCTGGTCAACGCCTATGTTGGCTCCCTACCGGAGTGGCGGGACCGGCTGGCGGGCCTCGGCTTCGCCCGCTTCCTGGCCCGCGGCACGACGCTGACGAGCATGGGCCCGCGGAGACTCGTGAGCCGTGCGAACGGGGCAGCCGCCGCTGCCCGGTAGCATGCGCCAGGAGGAGTCACGTGCACCTGGAGGAGCCGAGCCGGTTCGGGCCGTATCGCGCGATGCGGTTTCTCGCCGCCACACCGGTAGCCGTCAGGCTGCTCGGTACCGACGCGCGGGGCCGGGCTGTGGTGCTCACGGCTGTACGCCCGGAGGTCGCCGGGGCGGCCGGATTCCGGCAGCGGTTTCTCGAGGAGGTGCGGTCCACCGTCCTGGCGGCGCCGGAGTGGTTTGTCCCGGCGGTCATCGACGTCGACCCCGCCGCGGATCCGCCGTACCTGGTCACCGCGTACGTTCCGGGTTCGACGTTGCAGGCGCGCGTCGAGGAGCGTGGTCCGCTGCCCCGCGCGGGCACGGCGGCGTTGGCCGCGGGGATGGCAGGCGGGCTTGCCGCAATGCACGCCAACGGGCTGCTGCACGGGGACATCACACCGTCCTCGATCCTTCTCACTGAGGACGGGCCGCGGCTGGCCGGACCCGGCCTCGCATACGTGGCCGGACCGGGGCGCGGGACGGCCGGCTTCCAGGCGCCCGAACAGGTGGCCGTGTCCCACGGGTTCCTGAACGCGGCGGTCGACCTGTTTGCGCTGGGATGCGTGCTCGGGTTCGCCGCGACGGGCCGCTCACCGTTTGCGGCGGGCTCGGTGGCGGCGACCCTGCGCCGCGTCGCCGAGGCCGAGCCGGACCTTGGGGCGATGGCCGGACCAGTGCGCGCGGTGGTGCTCGCCTGCCTGCACAAGGACCCCGCGCAGCGCCCGATAGCTGCCCGGGCCGCGGCGATGCTGGATGTGGATCAGCGGTAGTGCGGTGGCGGGCGACTTCTCGACGGCCAGGCCGGCCAGCTTGGGCTCGGCCACCCCCATCACCGACGACCAAATCGAGAGGCGCCGTGTGCATCTGATCTTCGGCACTAGCCTAGGGTCAGCTGGACTGGCGTACCACCAGGCGGCAGGGCACGGTCCGCGTGCCGCACGCGGGCTCACCGGCGATGGCGGCCAGCAGCAGCTCGGCGGCGACCCGGCCGACCTCCTCCAGGCACATGTCGACGCTGGTCAGCGAGGGCAGGGCGCCGAGCGCCATCGGCTCCCAGTTATCGAAGCCGACCAGCGCGACGTCCCCGGGAATGGCCAGGCCTGCCGCACGGAGAGTGTCGGCCACGCCGCGGGCGATCTGGTCGCTGCCGCAGAAGATCGCGTCGGTCTCCGGCTCGTCGGCGAGCAGCTTGGCCGCTGCCTCCCGGCCCCAGTGCTCACTCCACTCGCCGAACCTGGTGCCGCCGTGGGGCCGCAGGCCGGCCGCCGCCAGCGCGGCGCCGAACCCCTCCGCCCGCTGGCGCGCCGCCAGGAACCGCTCCGGCCCGGTGATGTGCCCGATCCGCCGTCGGCCCGCGCCGAGCAGGTGCTCGGCGGCCACCAGGCCGCCCCCCCTGTCGTCCGGCAGCACCGCGGGCCCGTCCCCGGCCAGCGGCTGGGTCATCGCGTACACCACCGGGACGCCGGGCCCGGCCGCCACCGGCGGCCGTGGCTCGACCCGGCGGCCGGTGACGATCAGGCCGTCCACCCGGCGGGCGGCCAGCATCTCGACATAGCGCTTCTCGCGCTCTACGTCGTCCCTGGTGTCGCACATGAACACCGAGACCTGGCCGGTGCCCAGCGCGTCCTCTGCGCCGAGCATGACCGGGATGCTGAACCGGCCGAAGCTGTCCGTGGTGATCAGGCCCACCGTGAACGAGCGGCCCGCGAGCAGGGCCTGGGCCAGCGTGTTCGGCGCGAAGCCGAGGCGCTGGGCCACCTCGGCGACCCGCTCCCTGGTCTCGGCGCGCAGCTTGCCCTGCCCGTTGAGCGCCTTGGAGGCGGTACCGATGGACACGCCAGCCCCGGCCGCCACGTCACGGATGGTCACCCGCCTCATCTGCACTCCTCAGGCACCGTCGGGGTTGGCCTGGCACTGTTGACGCCTCGCGGGCCAGCCTCTAGCCTACGGTTCCGTGGGAATCTAGGAAAACCTATTCCTTGGACCGTGGAGCCGTGTGCGTGAACAGTGCCGACCAGCCACATGCCGTCATATCCGCCCGGGTCAGGACCGTACAGGACCCGGCCGCTCCGGCGGGTCCTCCCGACAGCGTAACCGGACCCGTCGCCCCTTCCGCCACGGCGTCAGGGATGCACCGGCCGCTGACCCGGGCCGGCCTGGCCGGCGGGCTGCTGCACCAGTGGCAGCAGCGCAACCTGGCGGTCAGCCTGCCGCTCGCGCTACGCCAGCTTGAGGACGCCGGCAACCTGGATAACGTGCGGCTGGCGATCCAGGCGGACCGCGCGGCCGAACGCAAGAAGACGGACGCCGAGGGCGAGGAAACCAGCGGCGCCGACGGCTACGGCGCGCCGGGCGGGCACCGCCCGGTCGGGGTCGGCCCGGTCGATCCGCTGCCGGGGACCGGCTACCGCGGCCCGGTGTTCATGGACTCCGACATCTACAAGACCATGGAGGCCGTCGGCTGGGAGCTGGCGCACGGCCACCGCCCCGGAGATCCCGAGCTCACCTCCTTCGCCACCAAGGTCACCGCCCTGCTGGAGGAGGCGCAGCGCCCCGACGGCTACCTGAACTCCTACTTCCAGGTCAGCGGCGAGCCCCGGTACACCAGGCTGGCCTGGAGCCACGAGATGTACTGCGCCGGCCACCTGATCCAGGCCGCGGTCGCGCTGCACCGGGGCGCGGGCGACGAGCGCCTGCTCGCCGTCGCCGAGCGCCTGGCCGACCATCTGGTGCGCGAGTTCGCGGGCCAGGAGCGGGGGCTGGACGGGCACCCGGTCATCGAGACCGCGCTGGCCGAGCTCTACCGCGAGACCGGGACCGCCGCCTACCTCGAGCTGGCCCGGCAGTTTGTCGACCAGCGCGGGCGGGGCCTGGCCGGGAACTCAGGCATGGGCCGCCGCTACCTGCAGGACCACCTGCCGGTGCGCGCGACCGACACCGAGGTGGGGCACGTAGTGCGCGCCCTGTACCTGGAGGCGGGAGTGACCGACGTGGCCGCCGAGACCGGCGAGCACGCGCTGCTCGAGTCCTCGATGCGCCGCTGGGACGACATGGTGGCGGCCAAGACGTACCTCACCGGCGGCAACGGGTCCCGGCACGCGGACGAGGGCTTCGGCGACCGGTTCGAGCTGCCTCCTGACCGCGCCTACAACGAGACCTGCGCGGCCATCGCCAGCTTCCAGTGGTGCTGGCGGCTGCTGCTCGCCACCGGCGACGCGAAGTACGCGGACCATATGGAACGCGTGCTCTATAACGGGTTCGGGGCCGCGATCGCCGCCGAGGGCCAGCGGTTCTTCTACGTCAACCCGCTGCAGCGCCGCGAGGACCACTTCGAGAAGGACGACCCCGGCCGGCGCCGTGTGTGGTTCAACTGCGCCTGCTGCCCGCCGAACATCATGCGCCTCATCGCGTCCCTGGAGCATTACCTCGCCACCACATCGAGGGACGGTGACACGTTGTACGTCCACCAGTACACCGGGTCCCGCCTGGCCGGGGCGGGCCTGGACCTCGAGGTCAGCACCGACTACCCCTGGTCCGGCGCGGTCTACCTGCGGGTACTCGACGCGCCGCGGGACGTGCGCGGGCTGGCGCTGCGGGTGCCCGCCTGGAGCGCCAGCACCCGGGTATCGGTCGGCAATGATCCCGAACGGGCACCGATCTCGCCCGGCTATCACATCCTGCGCCGCCCCTGGCAGAAAGGCGACGTGATCACCCTGCACCTGGACGTGACCCCGCGCTGGACCTACCCGGACCGGCGCGTGGACGCGATCCGCGGCTGCGTGGCCATCGAGCGCGGGCCCCTGGTCTACTGCTTCGAGCAGGCCGACCAGCTCGACGGCGCCCGGCTGGACGACCTGGTCATGCAGCCGGACGGAGTACTCGGCGAACGCCCCGTCACGCTGGACGGCATCGGCCAGACGATCGAGATCACCGCGCCGGGCCGGCTCCTGCCCGCGGATACCCCGGTCACGGGCATCGCGATCCCGTACTTCCAGTGGGACAACCGGGACGGCAGGCCGATGCGCGTCTGGCTGCCCAGAGTCTCTTAAGGGCGCACGCCGTAGAGGTGCTCCAGGGCGAGCTGGTCCAGGTGCTCGTAGGCCAGTCCGCGCTGGGCCAGCGCTTCGGTGTCGGCGCGCGGTTCGCGGACGTCGCGCCAGGTCTCGCCGGGATCCAGCGTCGGCGAGCCGAGCTGGTCTGTGCCCGAGGCGTGCAGCGCCGCGGCCACCTCAGGGTCGGCCCGGAACGCTCGTACCTTGGCCCGCAGGATCAGGTAGTTGCGCATGCAGGCGGCCGCGGACGCCCAGACGCCGTTGTCGTCCTCGGTCCGCGGCGGCTTGTAGTCGAAGTGCACCGGGCCCGCGTAGCCGCCGGCCTCGAGGGTGTCCACCACCCAGAACGCGCCGCGCACGTTGCCGGCGCCGAACCGCAGGTCCTGGTCGTACCGCGGCCCGTGCTGCCCGTTCAGGTCGATGTGGAACAGCTTGCCGTGCCAGAGCGCCTGGGCGATGCCGTGCGCGTAGTTCAGCCCGGCCATCTCCTCGTGCCCGACCTCAGGGTTCACCCCGACCATGTCGGCGTGCTCGAGCGTCATGATGAAGGCGAGCGCGTGCCCCACCGTGGGCAGCAGGATGTCGCCGCGCGGCTCGTTCGGCTTCGGCTCGATCGCGAACCTGATGTCGTAGCCCTGCTCGCGCACGTACCCGCAGAGCACGTTCAGGCCCTCGGCGTACCGGTCGAGCGCGGCCCTGATGTCCTTGGCGGCCCCTGACTCGGCGCCCTCGCGGCCGCCCCAGAAGACATAGGTCTTCGCGCCGAGGTCCGCCGCCAGGTCCAGGTTGCGCATCACCTTGGCCAGCGCGAACCGCCTGATCTGGCGGTCGTTGGCGGTGAACGCCCCGTCCCGGAACATCGGATGGCCGAACAGGTTCGTGGTGGCGGTGGTCGCCACCAGGCCAGTCTCGGTCAGCGCCTTACGGAACGCGCCGATGCGCTCGTCCCGCTCAGCCGGGGTGGCGTCGAAGGCGAACACGTCGTTGTCGTGGAAGTTCACCCCGTAGGCGCCGAGTTCCGCGAGCTTGTACACGGCACGCTCGGCGGGCATGGGCGGCCGCACTGCGCTCCCGAACACGTCGACACCCTGCCACCCGACGGTCCAGATACCGAACGAGAAGCGGTCCTCGCGCGAGGGTACGTAATCCGTGCTCACCAGCCGGTCCTTTCCTGAGTGCCATGGTGCCTCCCCTTATTCCACCGCGCCCGCCGCGCCTCCCTCCCACCGCCCCCCGCCCCCGGGGGCGGGCTCAGCCGCCCCAGTCGGCGGTGGCGTCCCGGAGCGACGCGTACTGCTCGCGGACCTGGGGGGCCGGCTTCGCCGCGTACTCGGCCGTCCCGGCGAGCGGCCACGTGGGCGGTTCCGAAGCTCCGGACAGGACCCAGGCGGCCTGCCGGGCCGCGCCGAGCGCCACGTACTCGGCCGGCGAGGGCACCGTCACCGGCACGCCGAACACCGCCGGCGCGATCCTGCGCACGGCCTCGGACCGCGCGGCGCCGCCGATGAGGATCACCCGCCGCGCGGTGATGCCGCAGTCGGCCAGGTTGCCGATGGCGTCCGCGAGCGAGCACAGGACCGCCTCGACCGCGGCCCGGGCCAGGTTCTCCTGCGTGGTGTTGGCGCTGGTCATGCCGCGCAGCACGCCATTGGCGCCGGGCCGGTCCGGGCTGCGCTCGCCGTCCAGGTAGGGCAGCAGGACCAGGCCTTGCGCGCCGGGAGGCGCGGCCAGCGCCAGCCGGGACAGGCCGTCGGCGTCCGTGCCGAGCATCCGGGCCGTGACCGTCAGCACGCGGGCCGCGTTGATCGTGGCCACCAGCGGCAGGAAGCGCCCCGTGGCATCGGCGAAGCCGGCCACCGCGCCCGACTCGTCGGCGGCGGCCTCGGCCGCGACCGCGTACGCGGTACCCGACGTGCCGATCGAGACCACCACCTCGCCCAGGCCGGGGCCCAGCCCGAGCGCGGCGCCCATGTTGTCCCCGGTCCCGGCGGACAGCGCCGCGCCGCCCGCCGTCCGGCCCACGATCTCGGACGGTGCGGCCAGCCGCGGCAGCGCGGCCCGCTTGCCCAGCGCAGCCTCGGCCAGCTCCGGCAGCCAGCGGCCGGTGGCGGGGGAGAAGTAGCCGGTGCCCGAGGCGTCCCCGCGGTCGGTGGCCGGCTCATCAGCCTGGCCGCCCAGCCGCCAGGTCAGCCAGTCGTGCGGGAGCATCACGCGCGCGGTCCTGGCCGCGGCGTCTGGTTCGTGTTCGGCCAGCCAGCGCAGCTTGGTGACGGTGAACGAGGCGGTCGGGACGCTTCCGGTCAGCCGCGCCCAGTACCCGGGGCCGCCCAGCTCGGCGATCAGCGCGGCCGCCTGTGGCGCCGAGCGCACGTCGTTCCAGAGCAGGGCGGGCCTGATCACCTGACCCGCCTCGTCGACCACCACCATGCCGTGCTGCTGGGCCGCCACCCCGATAGCGTCGGCCTGGCCGAGCAGCCCGTCGCCTGCCTTCGCCAGGGCCTGCCACCACAGTTCTGGGTCGCATTCGGTGCCGTCCGGGTGCGGCGCGGTGGCCTGCCCGACGATCGCGCCGTCGTCGGCCTGGCAGAGCAGCACCTTGGTGGACTGAGTGGATGAATCGACGCCAGCGACAAGCATCAGCGACTCCCAGGTCGAGGTGACGACTCACGATAACGCGGGGTGGGAGGCGGTGGAGGGCCGCCACGGCGGGCCGTTCGGCCTGACTGCGGCCGCTGGCTTGGGTGGCGCGGTTACCCGCTGGCCGGGGTGCCGCGGTTACCCGCTGACCTGCGGCCCGTCAGGTTCGTTCAAGGTTTACTTGAACCGTCATGAACCTGGGTGACGGACGATCGTTGAAAGTGCACGTTACGAATGAACGTGCATTTGGCCTTGCATGAAATGCGGAACCTCGGGCAGGATGGGTGGTGCGTCGATCATCAGGGATTCGCCGTACTACGCTTCGCGGGGTCGCGATGGGCTTGAGTCAAGTAGGGTTGCCGACACGAACGAAGGTCGACCCTGCCGTTCGCCGGCCGCTTGACTTGACCGCGAGGCTGCAGCAGTGCGCGCCGGGCCGCCCGCGTGTTGTCCGGATGCCTTCTGACTGGTGGGATTCACCCGCGGTTGCGGCGTTCCCGCTCAACGCGGGAGCCCAGTCCGGCCGGACCGCCAGGCGGTTCACCAGGAACACGCTGAAGGAGTGGGGCCTGACTTCGCTCGCCGACGACGCCGAAGCCATCGTCGGCGAGTTCGTGGCCAACGCGGTGTCGCACGCCGCGCGGTCCACGTCCGCCGTCGGCCCCGGCCAGCCACTCGGCCTGCGCCTACTGCGCCGGACCGGCGAGGTCATGTGCGCGGTCCTCGACCCGTCCGACCTGGCCCCGGTACTGCGGATGCCGGACCGGAGCGAGGAGGCCGGCCGCGGCTTGCAGATGGTGGACGCGCTCAGTGACGTCTGGGGCTGGAGTCCCGTCACCGGCCGCGGCAAGGCGGTCTGGGCCATCTTGTTCTGCGCGTAACCGGCTCGTCAGCGTTCACCACTAGCGGCCCTGAGCTACCCTCAGACAGCATTGCGACGAGGGAGGCTACCCACCGATGCCCTGGACCTGGCGGTACGAGAAGGCAGACGGCACCGTGATCGGCACCGACGAGCTGCAGGAGGCGATCTTCGCCAGCCAGGGCGACGCGGAGAGCTGGCTCGGGGAGAACTGGCGTGCGCTGCTCGCCGCCGGGGTCGACCAGGTTCTGGCTGCTCGACGACTCCAGGACCGAGTACGGCCCGATGAGCCTGCACCCCGAGGACTGACCCGCCCATGCGAGGGGCGGGTGATAGTCGTGATGCCGGGGTGGGCAGGGTTACGCCGGCTACCTGACCGGCGGGCTGGGGACGCGACTCCGGGCCGGCGGTCGAGGGGTGCGACTCCCGGGCTGGCGGTCTAGGGACGCGACTCCGGGCTGGCGGTGCGGGACGGGTCGCGGATGACCGCGTTGCCGAGGGCCTCGTCGATCCGGCGCATCAGCCCGGCGTCCAGCCGGACGCCGGCCGCCTTGACGTTCTCCCGCACCTGCCCGGGCCGGGTGGCGCCGATGATGGCCGCGGACACGTTCTGGTTCTGCAGCGTCCACGCCACCGCCAGCTGCGCCAGCGACAGCCCGGCCTCTCCGGCCAGCGGCCGGAGCCGCTGCACCGCGGTGAGCGTGTCGTCTCTCAGCCACCGCTTGATGAAGCCCGAACCGCTCGGGTCGGTGGCGCGGGATTCGGCCGGCGGCGGCGTGCCCGGCTCGTATTTGCCGGTCAGCACGCCCTGCGCGATCGGCGAGAAGACGATCTGGCCGATGCCTTCCTTCTCGCACAGCGGCACGACCTCGGGCTCGATGACGCGCCAGAGCATGTTGTACTGCGGCTGGTTCGACACGATCCGGTCCAGGCCGAGCTCACCGGCCACCCGGAGCGCGGCCGCGATCTCCTCCGCGCGCCACTCGGAGACGCCGACGTAAAGGACCTTGCCCGCGCGGACCAGGTTGTCGAAAGCGCGCATGGTCTCTTCGATCGGGGTCTCGTGGTCGTACCTGTGCGCCTGGTAAAGGTCCACGTAGTCGGTCTGCAGCCTGCGCAGCGAGGCGTGCAGGGACTCGGTGACGTGCTTGCGCGACAGGCCGCGGTCGTTCGGCTTGTCGCCGGTCGGCCAGTAAACCTTGGTGAAGATCTCGAGTGATTCGCGCCGCACCCCGTGCAGCGCCCGGCCGAGCACCTCTTCCGCGCGCCCGCCCGCGTAGGCGTCGGCGGTGTCGAACGTGGTGATGCCCTCGTCCAGCGCGGCGCGGACGCAGTTGGCGGCCGCCTGCTCCTCGACCTGGTTGCCGTGGGTGATCCAGTTTCCGTACGCGATCTCGCTGATCATCAGCCCGCTGCGGCCAAGGTGTCGGTATTCCATGATCTCCAACCTTAGAGAGGTGATTTCCCGCTCGCCAAAGTGGTCCCAGCTGGACCTGCCGCTACGTCAGTCACGCCCCCGCGGCCCCGGCGCGCCCCGAGCGCGCCCCGGCAACGTACTGAAAGCCGGAATCCATGGCGTCCGAACGCACTGAAATCGGGGTTTTCATGGCGTCGGCCGGGGGGCCGGAACGCCGCTCACATGCTCAGATGCTCAGATGCTCAGATCTTGTCGCCCGGGTGGACGCGCGGGACCGGCACCCGGAACCTGCGGATCTGCAGCGCCCGCATCACCGCGTAGGCCGTCAGGCCCTTGGTGGACTCGTTGGGCAGCCGTTCGGCCATCAGCTTGTGCAGGCTGCGCCGGATCAGCGACGCGTCGACGAGGATGACCACGATCAGCACCAGGACCAGCGGCGAGATGATCGCCTGGGCCGCCGTGCTCCTCAGGAACACCGCGGCCAGCAGGACGACGAGGATGTACATGTAGTACTCGCTCACCCGGCGCTTGGAGTCCACGAAGTCACGGGTCAGGGCGCGGCCCGGGCCGCGGTCGCGCGGGTTCAGCGCCCACGCCTCGCCTCGCCTCATGGCCTCGTACCGAGTGGTCCGGTTCGCCCGGGCCTTGGCCTTGTCCTCCTTGGTACGCGGCGCGGCCGGCGCCCGCGACGACCCGGCGATCGGCTGGCGGCGCTTGGCCTCGGCTACGCTGCGCTTGGGCGTGGGCCGCCCCTTGGCCGCTTCAGCGGGGGAGCGGGGCTTGGTGTCTGCCGGGCCGTCCGGGCTCTGCGCGCCCGGGGAATCCTGGGCCGTGCTGTCCGTCGCCCCGGCGCTACGGCGTCGGAACACGGCCATAGCTTAGCCCTTAGGATCGGAGGGCTTGCCCCCCAAAGGGGTTCGGGGGATCGGTTCCCCGAACCGGGGGTCACCGGGGCGGCCTCCCCCGGGGGCCAACACTGTAGCTCGCAATGCGGCAGACCGCGTAGGGTGGAATGCGACTAGTCGCACGGGCTCGTCCGCCGTCTAGCCGGGTGCCCGGCCCACGAATTCGGCCGGTCGCGTGGCCTGTGGTGGCGGCGAAAGAAGTTAATGAAGGGGACGGCCGCGCGTATGGGCGTGATGAAGCGAGTCCAACTTGTCTTCAAGGCCAAGGCCAATAAGGCCCTGGACAAAATGGAAGACCCGCGTGAGACTCTGGACTACTCCTACCAGCGGCAGCTCGAGTTGCTGACGAAGGTCCGCCGTGGGGTCGCGGATGTCGCCACGTCGCGCAAGCGCGTCGAGCTGCAGATGAACCAGCTCCAGCAGCAAGCCAACAAGCTCGAGGACCAGGCGCGCAAGGCGCTCGGGATGGGCCGTGAGGACCTCGCCCGGGCCGCGCTCGAGCGTAAGGCGTCGGCGCAGAGCCAGCTCAACGACCTGCAGGCGCAGTATGCCCAGCTGCAGGCCGAAGAGGAGAAGCTGACCGTAGCCTCCCAGCGGCTGCAGGCCAAGGTGGACGCCTTCCGCACCAGGAAGGAGACCATCAAGGCCACCTACACCGCGGCCGAGGCCCAGACCAGGATCAACGAGGCGTTCACCGGCATCTCCGAGGAGATGGGCGACGTCGGCATGGCGATCCAGCGGGCCGAGGACAAAACCGCCCAGATGCAGGCGCGCGCGGGCGCGATCGACGAGCTGATGGCCTCGGGGGCGCTCGATGACGCCGTTGGCGGCAGCCAGCGCGACGACATCCAGAACGAGCTCGACATGATGTCCGCGGGCAGTGATGTCGAGCGCGAGCTGAGCAGGCTCAAGGGCGAGATCACGGCCGGGGCGCCCAAGCAGCTCGAGGGCGGCGCCAACGGCAACAGCCAGGCCGTCCCTCAGACCCCGCCAACCTCGCAGGGCCAAGGCGCCCCGTACGCCCCGCCGCCGCCCGAGCAGGCCCAGCCGGTCCCGGCCTCCGACCTGCCCGCCGAGCCGCAGGACCGGGAGGGATCGTGATAGTCAGGATCCTCGGCGAGGGCCAGTTCGACATCAACGACGCGGCCACCTCCGAGCTGAACCGGCTGGACACCGAGCTCGAGGCGGCGGTCGACCGTAATGACGAGGCGGCCTTCACCGCCGCGCTGCACGGCCTGCTCGAGCAGGTCCGCGCGCAGGGTTCGCCGTTGCCCGTCGACACCTTGGAGGAGTCGGACCTGATTCTCCCGCCCCAGGACGCGAGCATGGACGAGGTCCGCAGGATGCTCACCGGCGAGGGCCTGATCCCCGGTTAAGCCGTGGGCGGAAGGGTCCTAAGCGTACTCGCGGGTAACGTTCGGCTGCCGTTCAGCGTTGGACAGGTAGATTTGAACTAGATAATTGGCTGCTGGCTCCGGGCGGTCACGACCAGCCGGGGCCGAACGGAGGTGTCGTCATGGCGGCGCGTACCAGGTATGCGCCCGACCGGGGGCTCACGGTGCGGATGACCGCCACCATGTTCCTGCTCGGGCTGGTATTTGTCGCGTTCATCGCCGCGATCATCGGCATCGGGACGGCGTACGGCGCGTCAAGTTCCGCGATCGTGCTGTTCGCGGTGGTTCTCGGTGGCGGTTTCGCCATCGGCTCGTTGTTCTACTCGGACAAGATCGCGCTGGCCACGGCGGGGGCGCGCGAGGTCAGCCCGGGCGACTCAGAGCAGGCGGCCCGGCTGCACGCCATCGTGGACCGGCTGTGCGCGCTGGCCGACATGCCCAAGCCGCGAGTCGCGATCGCCGACACCGACATGCCGAATGCGTTCGCGACCGGCCGCAACGCCGACCACGCGGTGGTCTGCGCGACCACCGGGCTGATGCGGCGGCTGGACAACGACGAGCTCGAGGGCGTTCTCGCCCACGAGATGTCGCATGTGGCGCACAAGGACGTCCAGGTGATGACGATCGCGTCGTTCCTGGCCATCATCGCCGCGCTGCTAGTCAGGATCGCCTTCTACAGCGAGCTGTTCGGCGGCGGGCGCCGCAGCAACGACCAGAACGCTCTGCCCATCATGTTCATCCTCATGATCGTCAGCGCGGTCGTCTACGCGATCAGCTTCCTGCTCATCCGGCTGCTGTCCCGGTACCGCGAGCTGTCCGCCGACCGCAGCGGCGCGCTGCTCACCGGCCAGCCCAGCGCGCTGAAGAGCGCATTGATCAAGGTCACCGGGCAGATAGGCAGGATCCCGACCAAGGACCTGCGCACCGCGCAGCCGCTGAACGCGTTCTTCTTCGCCCCGGCCATGCACCTGAGCGGCGGCAGCGGCCTGGCCAACGTCTTCTCCACCCACCCGAGCCTCGAGCGCCGGCTGGCCGAGCTCGACAAGGTGCAGCAGCAGCTCGGCCGGACCGCCGGTCCGGAAAGGTAGCAGAGCGCTCGTGGGCTTCCTGGATACGCTGCTCGGCCGCACCAAGCCGGTCCAGCCCAAGCTGGACGACCTGTTCGCGCTGCCGTCCGCGGCCATCACGCTGGACGCGGGAGCCGGATTCAAGCCCACCGGATCCGGCTCCGTGTGCTTCCGCGCGGCCGAGGGCCGGTCCTTCGCCGACGTGCAGAAGGACGTGCAAGACCTGCTGAACACGAGCTCGCAAGCCGAGGGCGGCCTGCCGGTCGAGGTGTCCAAGGACGACTACGGCTTCACCTGGCTGGTCAGCTCGCACATGTCGGACGAGCTCGAGGCGCTGGTCACCGACCTGCACGCGGTCAACTCCTCGCTGGTGGACAACGGCTTCGGCCCGCAGCTGCTGTGCACCCTGGTCGCCTTCAGGGATGACCAGGAGCGCCGCCTCGCCCTCATCTACCTGTACAAGCGGGGCACGTTCTACCCGTTCGCCCCGTTGTCCGGCGAGCGCCGGGACAACGCGCTCGAGCTTCAGGTCAAGGGCGTGATCGGCGGCGACCTGAAGTGGGAGCAGGACCTGGCCCGGTGGTTCCCGGTCTGGGGCGCCCCCGGTATGTAAGCGTGTGAGCCAGGCCTCAGGAGTGGCTGGAATGCGGACGCACCGCATATCGTTGGACTGCACGTTGGAGCAACGCCAGACGCCGCGTGAGCGCGGCACATGAACCAGGCGGGAGCTAAGGTGACTGTTCAGCAAGAGACCACGCAGGGGATCGTCCTCACCGACGGTGCCGCGTCCAAGGTGAGCTCGCTGCTCGCGCAGGAGGGTCGGGACGACCTCAAGCTGCGCATCGCGGTACAGCCGGGCGGCTGCTCAGGGCTCCGTTACCAGCTCTACTTCGACGAGCGCGACATCGACGGCGACATCGTCAGCCAATTCGGCGGCGTGCAGGTCGTGACCGACAAGATGAGCGCTCCGTACCTGATGGGCGCGACCATCGACTTCGTGGACACCATCGAGAAGCAGGGCTTCACGATCGACAACCCGAACGCGACGGGTTCCTGCGCCTGCGGCGATTCTTTCCACTGACGCTTACCCGGGGGGTAAGGTAACGCCGTGCACATCGCGGTCACGGGGTCGATTGCCACCGACCACCTGATGACGTTTCCCGGCAAGTTCACCGACCAGCTCATCGCGGACAAGCTCGACCGCGTCTCGCTGTCGTTCCTGGTCGACGAGCTGGCTATCCGGCGCGGCGGGGTCGCCGCCAACATCGCCTTCGGCCTGGGCGTGCTCGGGCTGCGTCCGCTGCTCGTCGGCGCGGTCGGGGCTGACTTCGAGGACTACCGGCAATGGCTGGAGGACCACGGGGTGAGCACCGCGGGCGTGCGGGAGTCGCTGCTCAAGCACACCGCGCGCTTCGTCTGCACCACCGACGTGGACGGCAACCAGATCGGCTCGTTCTACGCGGGCGCGATGAGCGAGGACGCGGACATCAAGCTGGCACCGCTGGCCGAGGAGCATGGCGGCATCGACCTGGTGCTGATCGGGGCCGGTGACCCGGGCGCCATGGTGGCGCACACCGCGGAGTGCCGAGAGGCGGGCCTGCCCTTCGCCGCCGACCCGTCCCAGCAGCTGGCCAGGATCCTCGATGACGCGCAGGTGCGCGCGCTGGTGGACGGCGCGGATTACCTGTTCGGCAACGAGTATGAGGAAGCCCTGATCGAGCGCAAGTCCGGCTGGGGCAGCGCGGAGATGCTGGCCCGGGTCGGGGTCAGGATCACCACCCTCGGCGCGGCCGGCGCCCGGATCGAGCAGCAGGGTGAGCGGACGGTCACGGTGCCCCCGATACCGGACGCCAAGCCGGTCGACCCCACCGGGTCCGGTGACGCGTTCCGCTCCGGCTTCCTGGCCGCCATCGCCTGGGGCCTGCCCCTCGAGCGCGCCGCCCAGCTCGGCAACCTCCTGGCGGTCCATGCCCTGGAGGCCACCGGCCCGCAGGAGTACAACCTGAAGCCCGGTCCGCTGGCCGAGCGTCTCGCCGCCGCCTACGGCGACTCGGCCGCGGCTGACGTCGCGACTCACCTGCCCGCCTAGGGGGCCGAACGGTCCTGGTTCTCGCCCGGGCGACCGAAAGGGTGGTCCCTTAGCGCAACCCGATGCCGGCCTGCGTCGTCTTTGGCTTCAGACGGCTTGCTCCCAACGGAGGCATCATGAAACGCGCTGTGATCATTGCTGTACTCGCCTCGGTCTTTGGCGGACTTGCTATTACCGGCTTGACCCTGGGCCTGGCCGGTCCGGCCCACGCTGCGCCCGCTGCGTCGGCCCGACATTCAACGACACTGCGGTCGACAACACTGGCCGTGGTCTTCGATTGTCCCGGCCAGCATGCCCTGGTCAGGCCGAGGACCTTCATCCTCACCTGCGCCGACGGCAACGCCTACTTCGGCAAGCTTTCCTGGACCAGCTGGACGCCCGGCCTGGCCAGCGCGAAGGGCACGCTGGTGCTGAACGACTGCACGCCGTACTGCGCCGCCGGGCACTTCCACAGCTACCCCGCGATTGTGGTGCTCTGGGGGAGCGCAGCGGTGGCAGGTCACCCGGGCGAGCGCTGTTACACCAAGCTGACCGAGATCCTCACCGGCCCGCGCCCGCGCCACGCGCCGATGACCCAGACCTTCCCGCTGCTCACCTCGGGCCATGCAGCCTAGAACCGGGCGGCCCGCCCGCACGGTCGCGGCGCTGATCTGCCTGGCCGCGGTGACCGGGTGCGCCTCATCGGCCAGCAGCAGCCAGCCGAGCGCCCCAGGTTCGACCGGCACCGCCAGCCCGACTGCCGCCGGTACGACGCCGAGCAGCGGTAACACGCCGGCCGTGGCGTCTCCGTCCTCCCCGTCCTCCCCGTCTTCGCCAGCGGCGGCCGGCGCGGCCTGCCCGACCAGCGCGCTCAGGGTGAAGCAGGGTATCGCCCAGGGCTACGCCGGCGGCGTGTACCAGGTGATCGACTTCACCAATACCTCGGGCAGCACGTGCACGCTATTCGGCTACCCCGGCGTCTCCCTGGTCTCCGGGCCGCCGTACGTGCAGATCGGCCTGGCCGCGAAGCGGGGCACCAGCACGCCGCGGAAACTGGTCACGCTGGCCCCGGGAGCGACAGCGAACGCCATGCTGCAGATCGTGGACGCGCTGAACTACCCGCCCGCCAGCTGCGGCCCCGCCAAGGCGACGGCCCTGAAGATCTACCCGCCCAACCAGACCGTCCCGGTCTACCTGCCGAACGCCTCCAACGGCTGCACCAAGCCCGTGCAGATCATGAACGTCAGCGCCGTCCAGCCCGGCTCAGGCAGCTCGTCCTGATTCCGTTCAGCACGCCCGCCACCTTGGCCCCGCACCCCCCGGCGTCAGCCACCCCCGGCGTCAGGCACACCCCGGGTGGGCTGGGGCGGCGGTTCTGGCGGGTAGCCGCGGCGGTAGCGTGGCGGGCATGGGAACCGCGGTTGCGTCTGGCGGGCTGGCCGAGCTGCCCCGCGCTCTGGCGTCCGGATACCAGGGGCCGCCCGAGCTGACGGTGGCCCGGGCGTTCACCGAGTGGACGCTCGACCCGTGGATGCTCGCCCTGGTGCTGATCCTCGGCGGCGGCTACCTCGCGGCGCTGCGCAGGCAGCATGACTGGCCGGTGGCGCGGCGGATCTGGTTCCTCGGCCTCGGCGTGGGCTTCCTGGTCATCGCGACGATGTTGTTCGTGGGCGTCTACCAGCCGGTGCTGTTCTGGGTCCGCGCGGTCCAGACGGTGCTGCTCGTCCTGGTGGTGCCGCTGTTCCTCGCGCTCGGGCGCCCGATCTCGCTGGCCATCGCGGTTCTCCCGCGGGCGGGCACGCACCTCGGGGCGGCCATCCGCTCGCGTCCGGCCCGCGTCCTCACGTTCCCCGCGATCACCACGTTCGCGCTGGTGGGCGTGCCCTTCACCATGTACTTCACGTCCTGGTACACCGCGGTGTTCCACAGCACCACCGTGCGGGAGCTCACGTTTCTCGCCTTGATGATCCCGGGCTTCGCGTTCTTCTGGACGCTGCTGCGAGTCGACCCGGTGCCGAAGGAGTACTCCTACGCGGTCTCGATGTGGATCACCGGCGCGGAGGTAATCGGCGACGCGTTCCTCGGGATCGCCGTCATCGCCAGCCAGAACCTCATCGGCGCGGACTGGTACCATGCGCTGGGCCGGCCGTGGGGACCCAGCCTGCAGACGGATCAGGTCCTCGGCGGGGGAGTGCTCTGGATCCTCGGCGACCTCGTCGGCCTGCCGTTCCTGGCCGCCCAGCTGATCCAGCTGATGCGCGAGGACGAGTCCGACGCGGCCAGGATCGACGCCGAACTCGACGCCAAAGAGGCCAAGGAGGCCAAGGAGGCAAAGGACGCCAGAGGGGTCAAAGAGGCTGCGCTCGCGGCGCCCGCCGCGGAAGAGCCGGACGGGGACCAGGGACCCGGGGGGACCAAGCCCTGGTGGGAGGACGACCCGCGCTTCACCAGCCGGTTCAGGCCGACCTGAGCGTCACAGCATGCGGCGGATGTGCAGCGCCCAGCCGCCCTGCGGCAGCTCCTGGTGCCCGGCGAACTCGTGCGCCTTCATCGTGCACCAGGACGGTATGTCGGTGTAGGCCGCCGGGTCGTCGGCCAGCACCGCCACGACCGCGCCCAGCGGAACGTCGCGGATCTGCTCGGCGAGCATGATGATGGGAATCGGGCACTTGCGGCCGAGCGCGTCGATGGTCAGGGCAGGCACCGGGGGGGCGAGCGGCTCCGGCGCCCGTTCGGCCTCAATGACCGGAACGGGTCCGGCATCCTGCTGATCCGCCGGGCCAGCCGCGGGGACGCGGCCGAGCCGCCGGGTCCGGCGGCCGGTCATCGAGACACCCTCACCCTGTCCATGATGCCCGCCTGGGCTCCCGGTACGCGCGCCGGCACGCGAAGATGACGCAAACATGCGGGGTCCTAGCTGGCTCGCCAGAGGTGCGCGATACTGTTTGCACGACACGTTGTAGCAGAACCGAGGAAGGCCCTCGCCTTGACTACCGATAACGCCGAACAGGGCTCCGGGAAGCCCCGTCCGGGCCGGACGCGCGCCGGGCGCGCGGCGGGCATGACGGTCGCGCTTACCTTCTTGGTCCTCGGCCTCACCGGGTGCACGAACGACACGTTCACCCGGCTGGGATTCCCCGACCCGATCACGCAGCAGGGCAAGACGGTCCTGACGCTCTGGCAGGGGTCCTGGATCGCGGCCTTCGCGGTCTGCGCGCTGATCTGGGGGCTGGTCCTGTGGGCGGTGATCTTCCACCGCAAGCGCGGCGACAAGCTTCCGCCGCAGGCGCGCTACAACATGCCGATCGAGATCATGTACACGGCGGTTCCGTTCGTGCTGATCGCGATCCTGTTCTACTACACGGCCAAGGACGAGAACTACATCAACAAGCTGCCGTCCAAGCCGGCCGTCACGGTGAACGTACTCGGATTCCAGTGGAGCTGGCAGTTCAGCTACCCGCAGTACCACGTGACCAATGTCGGGAACATGGTGGGCGAGGGGCCGCTGCCGGTGCTCGAGATCCCGACGGGAGAGACGGTCCAGTTCAACCTGACCTCACAGGACGTCGTCCACGCCTTCTGGGTACCCCAGTTCCTGTTCAAGCGCGATGTCATTCCCGGCCACCCGAACCACTTCGCCATCACCGCGACGAAGACGGGCACCTTCACCGGGCACTGCAGCGAGTTGTGTGGCCTTTACCACGCCAGGATGCTGTTTACGCTGAAGGTAGTGACACCGCAGCAGTTCCAGGCGTACATGGCCGAACGGCAGGCCGCGCAGAGTTCATCCGGGAGCACGCAGTGACCACGATAGAACACCCGGTCCCCGTTTACACCACGCCGAAGACCGAGCGCAAGGGCAACATCCTCGCGTACTGGCTGTCCTCGACGGATCACAAGATCATCGGGCACCTCTACCTCATCACCTCGTTCTTCTTCTTCCTGTGCGCCGGGGTGATGGCGCTGCTGATCCGGATCCAGCTGCTCGGGCCGAACGAGCACGTGATCTCCGACCAGCAGTACAACGAGTTGTTCACCATGCACGGCACGCTCATGCTGCTGCTGTTCGCCACCCCGCTGTTCGTCGGGTTCGCGAACGAACTGGTACCGCTGCAGATCGGCGCGCCCGACGTGGCGTTCCCCCGGCTCAACCTGCTGAGCTACTACCTGTTCACGTTCGGCGGGCTGATCCTGCTGGCCAGCTTCCTGACCCCGGGCGGCTCGGCGTCGTTCGGCTGGTACGCGTACTCCCCGCTGACCAGCGCGATCTACTCGCCCGGCATCGGCGCCGACATGTGGATCATGGGCCTGGTGCTGTCCGGGTTCGGCACCATCCTGGGCGGGGTCAACTTCATCACCACGATCTTCTGCATGCGCGCGCCGGGCATGACGATGTTCCGGATGCCGATGTTCACCTGGAACGCGCTGCTGACCTCGATGCTGGTGCTGATGGCGTTCCCGGTGCTCGCCGCCGCGCTGCTGGTGCTCGAGATCGACCGGCGGTTGGGCGCGCACGTCTTCGACGCCTCCAGCGGCGGCGCCATCTTGTGGCAGAACCTGTTCTGGTTCTTCGGCCACCCCGAGGTCTATATCCTGGCGCTGCCGTTCTTCGGCATCGCCACCGAGATCATCCCGGTGTTCAGCCGCAAGCCGCTGTTCGGGTATAAGACGCTGATCGCCGCGACGATCGCGATCGCCGGCCTGTCGATGACCGTGTGGGCGCACCACATGTTCACCACCGGCGCGGTGCTGCTGCCGTTCTTCTCGTTCATGACGTTCCTGATCGCGGTGCCGACCGGGGTGAAGTACTTCAACTGGATCGGGACCATGTGGAAGGGGCAGCTCACCTTCGAGCCGCCGATGCTCTATACCGTCGGGTTCCTGATCACGTTTGTCTTCGGCGGAGTCACCGGCATCATCCTGGCCTCGCCGCCGCTGGACTTCGCCGTGTCCGACTCCTACTTCGTGGTCGCGCACTTCCACTACGTGCTGGCCGGCACGGTCCTGTTCGAGATGTTCGCCGGGTTCTATTTCTGGTGGCCGAAGATGACCGGCAAGATGCTGAACAGCCGGCTCGGCAAGATCCAGTTCTGGCTGATGTTCATCGGCTTCAACATGACGTTCCTGGTCCAGCACTGGGCGGGGGTCGAGGGCCAGGTGCGGCGCACCGCCAACTACCCGCTCCTGCCCGGCAACGTGACCACGCTGAACATCATCTCGACCGTCGGGTCCTGGCTGCTCGCCCTGTCGGTGCTGATGTTCTTCTGGAACGTGTACATCACCTGGCGGCACGGGGCGAAGGTGACCGAGGAGGACCCGTGGGGGTACGCGAGCTCGCTCGAGTGGGCGACGTCCTGCCCGCCGCCGCGCCATAACTTCTACCGGATCCCGCGGATCAGGTCCGAGCGGCCCGCCTTCGAGGCTCATTACCCGCACATCAAGTGGGGCCGGGAGTCGCACGGGGTCGAGCAGACGATCCCGGCCATCGAGAGCGCGCAGAAATAGGGGCTGCTGACATGAAGGTCGAAGGCTGGCTGTTCCTCGGCTGCGGAATCTTTTTCGGCGCCGTCGACATCGTGTACTGGTACCTCTCGAAGGAACCGACCGGGACCGTCGCGCTCGCGCTCGCCGTCGGACTGGCCCTGCTCACCGGCTTCTACGTGCTGTTCACCGGGCGACGCCTGCCGCTGCGGCCGGAAGACGACAACCGCGGCCAGATCGAGCAGGGCACCGGCGAGGTCGGCTTCTTCAGCCCGCACAGCTGGTGGCCCCTGTTCCTCGGGTTCTCGTGCGCCCTGGCCGCCGTCGGCCTGGCGATCGGCTGGTGGCTCTTCCTGATCGGGATGCTGTGCACCGTGTTCGCCACGATCGGCTTCGTCTTCGAGTACTACCGGGGCAACTTCTCGCACTGATCACGCGGGCCTGCGGGGCATCAGATCTTAAGGCGTGAATGTCCCATTCATGCTGTTCCAGCGACATGGCTGGGACATCCACGCCGTATGCACGGGCCGGGGCGCAGGGCTAACACAGCCGCCAGGCCGGACTGGTAGGCGATGATGACCAGCTGGATGCGGTCCCTGGCGTCGAGCTTGGTGAGCAGGTGGGCCACGTGGGTCTTGGCCGTGGCCGGGCTGATCGTCAGCTCCTCGGCGATCTCCGCGTTGGACATGCCGCGGGCGACCATCCTGAGCACCTCGAGCTCGCGTTCGGTGAGCACCTGCTGAAGCCGGTCGCGGGACGCGCCTGGCTCGCTGACCTGGGCCGTCGCATGCGGTGTGCTGGGCCCGGCGCCCGGCTGGGTGCGAGTGAACTCGCCGATCAGGCGCCGGGTGACGCTCGGCGCGAGCAGCGCTTCGCCGGCGGCCACCACCCGGATGGCGGTGAGCAGGTCGCCGGGCAGCGTGTCCTTGAGCAGGAAGCCGCTGGCCCCGGCCCGCAGCGCGGCAAAGACGTACTCGTCCAGGTCGAAGGTGGTCAGGATGAGCGTCCGCACGTCGCTGCTCGCGGTGATCCGCCTGGTGGCCTCGATGCCGTCCATGACCGGCATCCTGACGTCCATCAGGATGACATCGGGGTTCGTCCGCCGGGCCGCCTCCACCGCCTGCACGCCGTTGCCCGGCTCGCCGACCACGGTGAAGCCGGGCGTGGCCGCGATGATCCCGCAGAAACCCACCCGGACCAGTGCCTGGTCGTCGGCGACCACCACCCGCAGGGTCATGCCGGGACTAGGCGCTTCCCGCGGGCAGCGGGATGTGCGCGCTGACCTGGAAGCCGTATCCGGGCAGCGGTCCGGCGCTGAACTCGCCGCCGAGCAGGCTCACCCGCTCGCGCATCCCGATGATGCCGTGTCCGCTTCCGCCGATGACGCAGCGCTGGCCGGTCAAGCCGTAACCAGCCCAGCTGTAGCCAGCAGGGCCCGGTATGCCGACAGATCGATGCTGGCGGGCAGTTCCCTGGGCTGCCCGCAGCGCGTCACGTCCACCTGGACGCCCGCGCTCGCCGTGCGCGAGATCAGCCGCTCCAGGTGGCCAGCCCGGGTGCGGGCAGCAGCGGCGCGGCCCCGGCGTCGCCGGCCGGGACGCCGACGTCAGCACCAGGACCGGCGCCAGGACCAGCACCAGGACCGGCAGCAGCCCGGGCTCGAGCGGCGGCGTCAGCTCGCCCGGCCAGGTGCTGGTCGGTCTCGTCCGCCTGACGCAGCGCGCCGAGCATGCGCCGCATCTCGTCCAGCGCTTCCCGGCTGGTGGCCTGGATGGCGCCGAGGGCGTTGCGCGCGTCGGCGGGCTGGGTCTCGATGACGTACCGGCCGTAGCCCGCCTGGACCGCGATGACGCTCATGCTGTGGGCCACCACGTCGTGCAATTCCCTGGCGATGCGCAGGCGCTCCTGGGCGACCGCCTTGCTGGCCGCCTCGTCTTGCAGCCTGAGCGCGTAGCGGCGGCGCTGGCGCACGGTGTAACCGGTGAACCAGGCGATGATCACGAACAACGCGGCGGAGACCAGCCCGCCGTCCACGACTGAGTAACCCCCGGTCAGGCGGAGGAGAACCCCGTCGGCCGCCAGGGTGGCGAACACGGCGACGAGCGCGCGTACCGCGGCCTGTCGGCGTTCGTAAGTCGCCGCGACCAGGTAGAGCACGTACGCGACTGGCAGGAAGTAGGTCAGCGCGCCGTTCTCCGGGCCCGTCAGCGCGGTCACCACGACCGAGCCGGCCAGCAGCACGCCGAGCATGAAGGCGGGCAGCCGGCGGCGCATGCCGACCGCCAGCTGCATGAGCTGCCCGACCCGCCCGCCGCCGCAGCCCGGGCGATCGCCCTGCTGGACATGGCCGACGCGGCGGACCGCAAGATCGCCACCTACTCCAAGGGCATGCGCCAGCGGATCAAGGTGGCGGCGGCGCTCGTGCACGACCCGGAGGTCCTGCTGCTGGACGAGCCGTTCAACGGAATGGACCCGCGGCAGCGGCTGCACATGATGGACCTGCTCGACAAGCTCGGCAGCGAGGGCCGAACGATCCTGTTCAGCTCGCACATCCTGGAAGAGGTCGAACGGCTGTCCGGCACCATCCAGGTGGTAGTGGCCGGGCTGGCCGCCTCCGGCGACTTCCGCGCCATCCGGCGGCTGATGACGAGCAGGCCGCACGTGTTCACGGTGCGCTCGTCCGACGCCCCCTTGCTCGCCAGCATCCTGATCGGGGCACGCCGACCGGGGGTACGCCGACCGGGGGTACGCCGACCGGCCGGCCCGCCGTGACGGCCGTGGAGCTGACCCCGGCTGGGCTGCAGGTGCGGACCTCGGACTACGGCGCGTTCTGCCGGGACATCGCGGTGCTGGCCCGCGACCACGGCATCCGGCTGCGCGAGCTGCTGCCCGCCGATGAGTCTCGGGAAAGCGTCTTCGCCTACCTAGTCGCCAACTGAAGAGCAGAGCTGAAGAGCCGAGCTGAGGAGCGCACATGTCCGCCCTGTTCAACCCGACGGTCGCGTGGATCACGCTGCGCGCGACGCTGAGCCGCAGGCGGGCGCTGCTGTTCGCGCTGCCCGCTGCGATCCTGATCCTGCTCACGGTCGCGCTGCGTGCCTCGCGCCCGCCCATGCGGCCCTGGCCGTCGCACGTCCTGGGCACGTTCGGCTTCTCGGTGCTGATCCCGCTGACCGCGCTGATCATCGGCACCAGCGTGCTCGGCGCCGAGATCGACGACGGCAGCATCGTCCACCTGCTGGCCACGCCGCTCCGCCGGTCCTCGGTGGTGGTGACGAAGTTCGTCATCGCGACCGCGCTGACCATCGTCTTCGCCGCGGTCCCCGAGCTGATCGCCGTCCCGCACCCTCCTAGGGTGAGTCCGTACAGGCCTGATCCGCAGGTCAAGGCCAGCGACGCAGCTGGTCGGCCCCGGCCGGTCCTAACGAGCTTAACGTCGGAGGTTACGACTTTCCGCGGGTCTGCCTGGGCCAGAGGCCACCCTCGGGGCCAGGCATCCGGGGAGTAGTCGCTGTGGCTGCGGTGGCTCGCGATCTCCGCCCGACGGCCCCTGCCCTCGCCATTCATACGGCGTGGATGTCCCAGCCATGTCGTTCCAGCTGCATGAATGGGACATCCACATCGTATGATCTGGTACGGACGATGCCAGCGGGGCAGGTGGCGCAGCAGCTGACGATCCGCCGCACCAGGCACCGGCGGAGTGGTCGCTGTGGCTGCGGTGGCTCGCGATCTCCGCCCGGCGGCACGGGCATGGTGATTTTCAGCTGTGTAGCGCCGACAGTGAACGTTTCCAATCTACTATACGTCTTAGTAATTGAAAGAGACCATCCCGGCCGCGGCCGAGTATCTGCTGCCGCCGACGGGTGCGGCATCGCCGCGACCCGCTGACCGGACGTGCGGGCCCTGGCCTCCCTCCCCCTTCCCGGGGCCCGCACTCAGATCCCGTGGCGACACGCCGCATGTCAGGAACACGCGATGAGCCTCAACTACCGCCAGCGATTCCAGTTGCGCCTGGCCGACCTGACGCTGGCAGTTCATGCCACCGCCCGGGGGAGGGCCGGTGTGATGCAGGTCGCACCGGCTGGCTCGGATTCAGCTGAACCGAGCAAGTCTCCTATACGTGTTAGTAGTTGAAAGTAAAACTACTATCGCCCCGCCGCTGAGGCATCAGGCTCGCCGGGACGGTAGGCAACGGGAGGAGACCAATGTTTGATCGTATTGCCCAATGGCAGCCAGATCGCGGCGCCGCTGTGGCGGCGCGCACGGTAGGCGCACTGGCATTGATCGCGCTGGCGGTGATCCACGTCGTGGACCTGCCCGGCACGCTGGGCCCGGACCGGCTGGTCGGCATCGGGTATCTCGGGATCATCGCCGCGGCGGTCCTGCTTGGCGGGATGCTGCTCGTCCGGTCGAACTGGCTGGCATGGGGGGCCGCCGCCGCTGTGGCCGTCTCGGCGATGGGCGGATACATCCTAACCCGCGCGCTGCCAGGGGGATTCCTCGGCGACCACGGCGATATCGGTAACTGGCACTGCCCGCTGGGCATCGCCGCGCTCAGCGTGGAATCGGTGATCATCCTGCTCGTGCTGCTCGTCATCCTCGGCTCCTGGCAGGCGCGGATCCATGCCGCGAGCGCGGCTGCGGCGCGCCGGCCTGCTGCGCCGCGTACGTCCGAGTACAGCCAGTCCAGATGATCATCCCCTGGCCGCCGGAGCCCCGTTACGTCCCCGCTCGGCGGGTCACCCGGGCACCCAGAAGGAGTACCAAAATGCGCACGTCCTCACCCGTCCCGCCCGGCCGGGCAAACGCGGCCTCATGGCGGTCGTGGCTGCTCCCGGGGAGTCTCCTAGCGTTCTTCGTGGCGCTGCTTGCCCTGCCGCGCGGCGCGGCGGCTGGCACGCCGCTGACCTATACCCAGTTCGTAACCGATGTCGGCGCCGGGACGGTCCTGATCTATTTCGTCATCCGCGGCGCCCGCCAGCAGGCCCGCGGCCTGGGCAGCCTGACCAGCGTGACCAAAGCCAAGGCGCGGGTAATAGGCGCCGAACGGCCAGTCACCCGGTTCACCGACGTGGCCGGCTGATTCCGCGGTGAAGACGGAGATCAGCGAGGTCGTCGACTACCTGCGCGACCCCGGCCGTTACCACCGGGCCGGGGCGCGCGGCCCTCGCGGCGTGCTGATGACCGGGCCGCCCGGCACCGGGAAGACCTTGCTCGCCCGCGCAGTCGCCGGCGAAACCCACGTCCCCTTCCTCTCCGTATCAGGCTCGGGTTTCGTGGAGCTGTTCGTCGGTGTCGGGGCGGCCCGGGTCAGGGACCTGTTCGAGCAGGCCCGCACCCGCGGGCCCGCGATCGTGTTTATCGACGAGATCGATGCCCTTGGCGCCCGCCGCGACCACGCCGGCTACGCAGGCAGCGACGAACGGGAGCAGACCTTGAACCAGCTGCTCGCCGAGATGGACGGATTCGACGAGTCCGGCGGGGTGGTGGTACTGGCCGCCGCCAACCGGCCGGATGCCCTGGATCCCGCGCTGCGCCGGCCCGGCCGTTTCGACCGCGAGGTCATGGTCCCGCTGCCCGACCGGGCCGAACGGAGCGCCATCCTGGCCTCGCACGCCCGCGGCAGGGATCTCTCCCCCGATACCGACTTCGATGAGATCGCCGCCGCCACCCCTCGATTCTCAGGCGCGGACCTGGCCAACCTGATCAACGAGGCTGCCCTTACGGCGGTCCGGGCCGGCCGCACGAGGCTCGCCGCCGCCGACTTCGACGTTGCCCGCGACCGCGTCCTGCTCGGCACTCGGCGCAGCAGCCCGCTGGCCTCCGGCGAACTCGCCACCGTCGCCGTCCACGAGGCCGGCCATGCCCTGGTCGCCACGCTGTGCCAGCACGCCGACCCGGCCAGTCGCGTCACCGTCCTGGGCGCTGGGCAGGCCCTCGGCCTGACCGAGACACTCCCTTCCGACGACCGTCGGCTGTACGGGGAACGGTACCTGGCCGATACCCTCGCCGTCCGCCTCGGCGGCCGGGCCGCCGAACGGCTAATCCGTGGCGAGGCATCCACCGGCGCCTCCGACGACCTGGCCTCCGCCACTGCGCTGGCCATCCAGATGGTCCGCGAGTTCGGCCTCAGCGACAAGATCGGACCGGTCAGCTACAGCGGTCCGCCCGCCGGCCACCCCGGGTTCGCCCCAGCACGCAGTTACTCCGAACGCACCCAGTGGCTGGTGGACCAGGAAGTCGCCGCCATCCTGGCCAGGGCGGAGACTCAGGCCCGCGGTCTGCTCACGTGCCACCGGGAAGCCCTCGACCGGCTGACGGCTGTCCTACTGGAGCAGGAAACCGTCAGCGGCGACCACGTCCGGGCTCTCGTTCAGGCGCCCAATCCCGTTCCCGTGCCGGCCGGTACCCCCGCGTCCCTGTCGGCCGGCACGCTCGCGTCCCTACCTGTTCGGTCGCAAGCCAGTCTTCCATTCGCAGTCACTACCACAAGGAGCTAACCGTGCGACACCGGAAAATCATCATCGCCAGCATCAGCCTGGCCGCCGCGGCCGCCATCGGCGGCGGTATCACCGCCGCCGCGGCGGCGACCTCCCATGCCAGCAGCCCGCCCGCTGCTAGCCAGTCCTCCCCGTCTACCGTCCGCACCGTGCAAGCGACCGTCGGAGGCAAGACCGAGGCCGTCCTGGTCAACAGCCAGGGCCTGCCGCTGTATTACTACCAGTCGGACACGGCGGCGAAGTCGGTCGTCACCGGGGGACTGGCGGCGCTGTGGCCGCCGCTGACGTCCGCGTCACCAGCCGCCACCGGGCTGACCGGCAGGCTCGCCGCGGTCATGGACATCCACGGCAACCAGGTCGCCTACGACGGGCACCTGCTCTACACCTTCGCTGACGACCAGCCCGGCCGGGTGACCGGCCAGGGAGTGCAGGGCTTCTTCGTGGCCACCCCAGGCCTCACGGCGATCACCGGGTCCCAGGCCCCGCCGGCCCCGGCCGCCCCGTCCGGCAACCCTTATGGGTACTGACACGGCAACGGCCCCAGTCTGCTGACGTCGTTCCTTCGGGTGTAGCCGCGCACCGGACCTGGTCCGGCCGACGCCGCGGTGCCTCCGTCGCTTCCCGGATCCGGGTCAGGCTCTGAGCCCGGTGAACACAAGGTCGTACAGGGTGCGCGCCCGGGCTTTCCAATCGGTTGCGGGGTCGATCTCCCACAAGCCTGCCAGGGCGAGGATAACGTCGTCTGGATCAAGTCCGGCGCGTACGACGCCCGCCTGCTCGGCGGCGGTTAGCACTCGGCCCAGCGCCGCCCAGGTCTGCTAGGCGGCTGGGACTCGTCCCAGTGCGAGGGCCACCATGGCCGGGGTCAGCGCGAGCAGCACCGGGGTCAGCGCGAGCGCGGCGGCGCCTGCGCCCAGCAGCTGGCGGCGGACCGGGCTCAGCGGCTCGGCTGGCCTGAGCAGCCGCTGGATCCGCTGCACCGCGTCGGTGGTCGCGGCGGCCAGCCCCGGGCCTGGTCCGGCGGCTGCGGCGAGCACCACCAGGGCGGTGGCCAGCGGCCCGGTGCCGCGGGCTGCGGTCGCCGTATCGTCGGCGTGCATCTCGATCAGCCGCGTGATCTGCGTGTCCGCATCCCGCATCAGCGGAAGGAAGGGCAGTATCTGGCGCCCGATTCTCGCGATAGCCAGCAGCCGGTGGTGGTGACCGGCCAGGTGGGCTCGCTCGTGCGCCAGCACGGCATTGACCTGACCGGGATCCAGCGCTTGCAGCGCCGCGGTGGTCAGGATCACCGTCGGGTGCGGCCCGGCGACGCAGTAGGCGGCTGGCTGCTCATGGTCGACCAGGACGGCCCCCAGGGCCGGGTCCGGGCGCCCGACCAGGCGGGCGGTTTGCGCGTGCTGCACCGCGTGCTGGCGGACGGCGCGCAGGTGGGTAACCGCGGTGAGCGCGGTGCGGGCCAGCACCGCTGCGGCCAGAGTGAGGCCGAGCCCGGCCGCGGTGGCACCGCCCGGCGTGGCATAGGCGTCCCGGAGCCGCAGGACGCAGGCGCCGATCAGCTCACTCAGCCCTCCCCCCAGGGCGGTCGCATGGACGGCGAGGGTCAGCCCGGCCAGCCCGAGCGCGGCAACGACCGACCACGCGGCGGCCAGGTAGGTGATGATCGCCAGCAGCGGCGCCCGGGCGGGCCACCGGGCCCGGCCGAGCATCCTGGCGCCGAGCGTGCCGGCGCAGGCCGCGTATACCAGCAGGATGGCCGCGATGGTCATCGTGTCCCGCCTTCCTCAGGCTGGCGGTGTGCCTGATCGAGTGCCTGCTGCAGCAGCTCGGCGTCGTGCGGGCTCATCTGCAGCACGAAATGGGCCAGCGCGGTGCGCCGGTCCGGGCTGGTGGCCAGCGCGTCGCTCATCAGCGCCGCGGTGTACCCGGACCTGGAACCGGTCGGCTCGTACCGCCAGGCACGGCCGTCCCGGTGACGGCGCAACCACCCCTTGCGGTGCAGGTTCTCCATCACGGTCATGACCGTCGTGTACGCGATCGGACGGTCTTTGCGCAGATCATCGAGCACGTCCCGGACCAGGGCCGGCTTGCCCCAGTCCCACAGCCGGTCCATGATCACCGCTTCCAGCTCACCCAGCTGACGCATCATCGACTCCCGGACATGCTTCTCGCAGCGGCGGACGTGCTGCCACTTACTAAAACGGATAGAACACGGCACCCGTTCACGCCGAAATGATCCCTGGGTCCGTCACGTGCGCTCGTCGTGAACGTTTCCAGCTTACTATCCGTGTTAGTAGTTATGCTTGCCATTCCAGACGTGCCCGGAGGCCCGGCCGGTGACGTCGACGCCGCGATCCGCCTGCTCTACGCCCGCCATGCCCCGGCCCTGCGCAGGTACGTCGGACGGTTCTGCCCTGACCGGGCGGGCACCGACGACATCGTGCAGGAGACCTTCATCCGGGCCTGGCGGCACCTGCCGCAGCTGAGCTCGGAGGACTTCCCGGTCCGGCCGTGGCTGTACCGGGTCGCCCGCAACCTGCTCATCGACGCCGACCGGGCGGCCCGGTCGCGGCCGGTCACCGTACGGCCCCAGGCCGCCGAGGAGGGCAGCGACGATACCGGATTGGACCGGGTTCTCGACCAGCAGCTCGTCGCCGACGCCCTCCACCAGCTGTCACCCGCGCACCGCGCGGTCCTGGTGGAGACCTTCTACCGGGACCGGACGCTCGTGAAGGTCGCCCGCCAGCTTGGCATACCCGACAGCACGGCACGATCACGGCTCCACTATGCTTTGCAGGCCCTCCGCCGGCAGCTGGAAGACCGCGAAGCGATCGACTCGCGATGATCCTTCACCGGTCCGGCGATGTATTCGCGGCCGCCGACGAGGCGGCGGGACCGGCCGCGACCAGGTTGCCCATCCGGCGGGTCACCGCGATGATGCTGCTCGCCGCGGCCGCCCTGGACCTGACCCGGTGCGGCCTCGTCGTCGGGACCGTGACGCATGCGGCCACAGCCGCCGCGCTGGTATCGACCGGCCTAGCCGCGGCCGCGGCCAGCCTGTGGACAGCGTGCGGATGTCAGCGCGGCGCGCGCTGGTCAGGCTGGACCGCCTTCCTCATCGGCATGGCGTCAGGGCCGCAAGCCGCCGCGTCCGGTTTCCACGCCGTCTACGCGATCCCCGACATGGCGACCGCCGTCCTGGGGGTTCTGGTGGCTGCGGGCGTCCTGGCCACCGCCGGCCGCGCCAGTTAACCGGCGTCACCGAAGAACCGGCCGCCCCGAGCGACGAGGAGATTACGAGCTGCCGGAGTCCTCTTCCGAGCTGTCCCCGCTCGGGAGCTGGGCGGCGGCGCCAGCCGAGCCGACCGCGGCATGCTCCTCACCGGTCACCTCGTGCCCGTTACCGTGGTGGCCGTTGCCGTGCCCGTCCGCCCCGACCGGGATGGTCTCGGCGAACGCCCGGTTGGCGAACGCCCTGGCCTTGCCGAGCACGCCGCGCGAGGAAGGTGCGGGCACGCCGTTCGGGTCCTCGGTGCCGGGCCCGGGCAGCATCGCAGGTACCTTCTTGGCCTCGAGCACGGCCCGCTTCTCCTCGTTGACGGGCTGGTGCACCTCGATGAACTCGCCGTTCGGCAGCTGCCTGATGATGCCCGACTCGAAGCCGTGCAGCAGCTCCTCCCGGTCCTTACGCTGCAGGCCCAGGCAGACGCGTTTCGTGATGACGTAGGCGAGCGCCGGTCCGACGAAGACCAGGACGCGCGAGATCCAGGTGACCGTGTACAGCGGGATCTGCAGCTTGTCGGCGATGACGTCGTTGGCGCCCTCGGCCCACAGCACGCCGTAGAACGTGATCGCGGCCGCGCCGACGGCGGTCCGCACCGGCGCGTTCCTCGGCCGGTCGTTGATGTGGTGCCACGACTTGTCCCCGGTCGCCCACTGCTCGAAGAACGGCCACAGCGCGGCCCCGCCCAGCACGATCGTCAGCGGCACCGCGAACGGTATGAGCACGCTGAGCGACAGCGTATGCCCGAGGAAGTTGATCTCCCAGGCGGGCATCATGCGCAGCGAGCCCTCCAGGATGCCCATGTAGAAGTCGGGTTGCGAGGCGGACGAGATGGCCACCGGCGTGTACGGTCCGTACAGCCAGATCGGGTTGATCTCGGCGAACGTGGCCAGTAGCACCAGCGCGCCGAAGATGAAGAAGAACCAGGCGCCGCCCTTGGCCATGAAGTACGGGAAGAACGGCTGGCCGTTCACGTTCCGCTCGGTGTTCCCCTTGGCCGGCATCTGGGTGTGCTTCTGGTGGAACATGAAGAACAGGTGCGCGCTGATCAGCGCCAGCAAGATGCCCGGGATCAGCAGCACGTGGATGATGTACATCCTCGGCACGATGTCGTGCCCGGGGAACGGCCCGCCGAACAGGAAGTACGCGAGGTAGGTGCCGACGATCGGGATGCCCTGCAGGACGCCCTCGAAGATCCGCAGGCCGGCGCCTGACAGCTGGTCGTCGGGCAGGGAGTAGCCGAACAGGCCCTCGAGCAGGCCCAGCGAGAACAGCCCGATCCCGATCAGCCAGTTGACCTCACGCGGCTTGCGGTAGGCGCCGGTGAAGAACACCCGCAGCATGTGGATGATAAGCGCGGCCATGAACAGGTCGGCCGCCCAGTGGTGGATCTGCCGGATCAGCAGCCCGCCGCGGACGTCGAAGCTGATCCGCAGCGTCGAGGCGTACGCCTCGCTCATCCTGATGCCGTTGAGCTTCATGTACGAGCCGTGGTAGGTCACGTCGGACATCGACGGCACGAAGAACAGCGACAGGAAGGTCCCGGTCAGCAACAGGATGACGAACGACCACAGCGCGATCTCGCCGAGCAGGAACGACCAGTGGTCGGGGAACACCTTGTGCATCAGCACGCGGAACCCGCGCGCCGTGTGGAACCTGTCGTCGACCCAGCTGCCCGTGCCGCTCAGTGCCTTCGGGACGTCGAAGTCGGTGTCGCTCATCCGCGCTCCCAGAAACTCGGGCCGACGGGTTGGGTGAAGTCGCTCCTGGACACCAGGAAGCCCTGCGAGTCGGTGGCCAGCGGCAGCTGGGGGAGCGGCCGTGGAGCGGGGCCGAAGATCACGGTCGCACCGGTCGTCGCCTCGAAGGTGGACTGGTGGCACGGGCACAGGATGTGGTGCGTGGTCTGCTCGTACAGCGCCACCGGGCAACCCACGTGCGTGCAGATCTTGGAGTAGGCGACGATGTTGTCGATCGTCCAGTTCATCGTGCCTATCAGCGTACTCCCCGAGTACCTGGTGGGAATATGCAGTTCACCCGGGCGGAACTTGATCAGGATGACGGCGGCTTTGGTCAGCGCGTCCTGGTCGTCCTCGTAACCGTCGGGCACGATCGTGATCATGCTGCCCGGCGCGCTGAACTCCGCCGGGGTGATCGGCTGGTTGGTGCCCTGGACGAGCAGCCGCCGTCCCGGGCTCCACACGGTGGTCCGCAGGCTCGTCCCCGGCTGCGGTCCCAGGTCCCGCAGCAGTACGATGGGCGCGGCCAGCAGCGGCAGCGTGCCGAGCATCAGCGTGCGCCGCACCAGCGGCCGCTTGACGAACTGGCTGTTCGCCGTGCCCACCCTGAAGTACTGCTCGAACGACTGCCGGTCCTTCTCATCCGAGCGCAGGTCGTGCCGCTCCTCGGTCGTCTCGACGTTCGGCATCAGGTGCCGGACCCAGATCACCGTGCCCAGGCCGAGGGACAGCAGCGCCAGGGACAGCGTGAGTCCCAGCCACAGGTTGGACCGCAGGACCTTGTCGACCGAGTGCACCCCGAGGCCGACGTAGGCGGCGACGAAGCCGCAGCCGGCGAAGAACGCCAACGTGAAGCAGGCCGCGACCACCCGTTCGGCCCGCTTGCCGTGCTCGATCACCCGCGGGTCGTCCGGCGGCATGCCCTCGATGTGGTCCGGGGCGGCCTCGCTCGTCGGCCACGTGGACCTCGCCGGCGTGCTCGGCCACCGCGGTCGGCCCGAGCAGGCGCGGCGAGGGCGGGGGAGTGCCGATCACCCGGTGCGGGGCAACCGGGCCCTCGGTGCCCTCGGTCTCTTCCATGTCGCTCATGACTGCTTCCGCTCCGTCCCCGTCGGGCCCGCCGGTCTCGGATCACGCCGCTTCGCGGTGATCCACAGCGCGATGATCACCAGGAAGCCCAGCCCTCCGAGGAAGATCACGATGCCCTCGGTGACCGGCCCGGTCCGGCCGAGGGAGAAGCCGCCCGGGTTGGGCTCGACCCTGGTCTGGGTGATGAAGGAGATGATGTCGCGCTTGGCCTGCGGGGGCAGCGCGCCGTCGGAGAACACCGGCATGGCCTCGGGCCCGGTCAGCATGGCCGTGTAGATCTGCACCGGGGTGGACTCGGTCAGTGGCGGCGCGTCCTTGCCGTAGGTCAGCGCGCCGCCCGCTCCGGCGAAGCCGTGGCACTGGGCGCAGTTGGCGTTGAACAACGCTGAGCCGACGCCAGGGTTCCCCGTCCGGGGGTCCACCTGATCGGCGGTCGGGATCGGGGGGCCGCCGCCCAGCGAGGCGACGTAGCCGGCGATGTCGTCGATCTGCTGCGGGGTAAACGTCACCGGCTTGCGCTCGTTCTCCGCGCCAACCTCCTTGGCCGGCATGCGGCCGGTGGACATCTGGAAGAAGACCGCGGCCGCGCCCGCGCCGATCAGGCTGGGCGCCTGGCTGGTGCCCTGGGCTTCCAGGCCGTGGCAGCTCGAGCAGCTGGCCTGGAACAGGGCCTTGCCCGCCGCGATGTCCTGCTGTGCCCCGGTCGCGGCCGAGGCCGTGACGCCACCCGGACTGGTGAGCGACGCGTAAACGAGCGCGACAACGACGAGCCCGAGTAGCAATGCCGCGTAGCCGGCGGCCGGGCGCCTGCGCCTGGCGTTGATCCAGCTCACTCGCTATCCCCTGACTAGTGGATGAGATAGATGACGGTGAACAGGCCGATCCACACGACGTCGACGAAGTGCCAGTAATAGGACACGACGATGGCGCTGACCTGCTGTTCGTGGGTCAAGGTCCGGGCGGCGTAGGTACGGCCGAGCAGGAAGATGAACGCCACCAGGCCGCCCGCCACGTGCAGCCCGTGGAACCCGGTGGGTATGTAGAACACCGAGCCGTACGCGCTTGACGCCACGGTGAGGTGCTCCTTGGTGACCAGGTTGTAGTACTCGTAGCTCTGCCCGAGGTCGAAGTACAGTCCCATCAGGAACGTGAGCACGTACCACTCGCGCAGGCCCCAGCTCATCGGGTGCAGCAGCGACCTGGTGCGGCTGATCTGGCCGCGCTCGACCGCGAACACGCCCATCTGGCAGGTGACGCTGGACAGCAGCAGGACGGTGGTGTTGATCGAGCCGAGCGTGAGGTTCAGGTGCGCGCCAGGCCAGGGCAGGCTCGAGCCCTTGGTCACCGACCTGACGGTGAAGTACATCGCGAACAGGGCCGCGAAGAACATCAGCTCAGAGGACAGCCAGATGATGGTGCCGACGCTGACCAGGTTGGGTCTGCTGGCTGGCGTCCTGGGGGCCGTCTCCACGGTTGCGGTCGTCACGAAGCAATTATTACGACAACCTGTAGGCGATCGCTACGCGACCCCCCGTGTTGGTGGCACTGCTTTCCCCGGGCCTCGGTACCATGCAGTGTCATGAAGGTCGTTGTGTACAGCCATGACGCGGATGTGCGAGCCAGGGTGAGGCTCGCTATCGGGCGTCGCCCCGCCATGGACGTCCCGGAGGCCGAGATCATCGAGGTCGCCACGCAGCCGGCATTGTTCCGGCTGCTCGACGCCGGCGGCGCGGACGTGATGGTGCTCGACGGGGAGGCCCAGCCGTACGGCGGGATGGGCGTGTGCCGCCAGGCCAAGGACGAGATCTACAACTGCCCGCCGGCGCTGCTGATCATCGGCCGGGCCGACGACGGCTGGCTGGCCACCTGGTCGCGGGCCGACGCCGTGGTCAGCCACCCGATCGATCCGGTCGCGCTGGCGCACGAACTGGCCGGGCTGATGCGGGAACGCCCCGCGGTCAGCGGCTGAGGCCATAGTCTTTTCGTGCCAAGTCTTTTCATGCCGAACGCCCCGGGCTCACGCCCCGGCGCCGCTCATCCTTAGCTCGTACCATCCCGGACCCACCTGGAAGCCCGTCATGGATGCCCGAACCACCTGGCCCGCGTTGCTGTCCGCCCTCATCCGCGGTGACTCGCTCACCGCCGACGAGAGCGAGTGGGCCATGAACGAGATCATGGAGGGCGTCGCGACGCCGTCCCAGATGGCGGGCTTCGGGGTCGCGCTGCGGATCAAGGGTACGTCGGTGGCGGAGATGACCGGGCTGGCCCGGTCGATGCTGGCGCACGCCACCCCCATCAGCGTGCCCGGTCAGCTGACCGACCTGGTGGGCACGGGCGGCGACGGCGCGCGCACGGTCAACGTGTCGACGATGGGCACGATCGTGGCGGCGGCCGCGGGCGCCCGGATGATCAAACACGGCAACCGGGCCGCGTCGTCCGCGTGCGGGGCGGCCGACGTGCTCGAGGCTCTCGGCGTGGTGATCGACCTGCCGCCGGCCGCGACCGCCGCACTGGCCGCCGAGGTCGGCGTCGCGTTCTTGTTCGCGCCGCTGTACCACCCGGCCCTGCGGTACGCGGGGCCGACCCGCAGCGAGCTCGGCGTGCCCACCGTGTTCAACTTCCTCGGCCCGGTGGCCAACCCGGCCCGGCCGACCGCACAGGCGGTCGGGGTGTTCGACCCGCGGATGGGCGAGATCCTGGCCGGCGTGCTGGCCGGGCGCGGCTGCTCGGCTCTGGTGTTCCGCGGCCAGGACGGGCTCGACGAGCTGACCACGACCGGCCCGTCCACGCTGTGGGTGGTGCACGACGGGCAGGTGGCCCAGACCGAGTTCACCCCGTCCTCGCTCGGCCTGCCCCAGGTGTCAGTGGCCGACCTGCGCGGCGGCGACGCCGCCCACAACGCGGCGGTGGCCCGGGCCGTGCTGGCGGGCGAGCGGGGCCCAGTGCGCGACATCGTGCTGCTGAACGCGGCCGCCGCGCTAGCCGTGACGGCGGGCCTGGCCGGCCCGGAGGCAGTCGTCCCGGCGCTGGCCGACGGCTACGCACGCGCCGCCGAAGCCGTCGACTCCGGGGCCGCCAGCGCCCTGCTCGACCGCTGGGTCGAGGTCAGCCGCCGCCTGGCGCCGCGGCTGCCGACTCGTTAGGGTCAGGCCTCGGCCCCGAGCCCCAGGGAGAACGCGGCGTCCAGGTCGTGCCGGCTGTAGGTGCGGAACGCGATGTGCGTTTCGGTGTGCGTGACGCCCGGCACCTTGTTCAGCCGGCCAGGGATGACGTCGGCCAGGTCATCGTGCGCGCGGACCCGCACCATCGCGACCAGGTTGAACTCCCCGGTGACCGAGTAGACCTCGCTGACCTCGCGGATCTGGGCGATTTGCTCGGCGACCTCGGGAATGCGCTGGATCTCTGCCCTCACCAGAACGATCGCGGTGACCACCGATGCCTCCCGGGGCGCTTGTCGTAGGGCCGGCTTGCTGGCGCTTACGCTACTACTTCCGGCCACGCGCTGAGCTGACGCAGGGTGCGGATGCCGCGGTGCGTCAGCCGCCGGATCAGCCAGCCGAGCACGTCCGCGGTAGCCCGCGCGTCGGCCAGCGCGCGGTGGTTCGGCGTCGTCCGCGCGCCGAAGAACCCGGCCAGCGTGCCCAGTTTGCAATCGGGCACCTCGTCCGGGTCCATCACGTGCCTGGCCAGCATGACCGTATCCAGCACGGTGAAGCCGGGCCAGGCCAGCCCGCAGTCGACGCACCCGGCGGCCAGGAAGCCCAGGTCGAACGGCGCGTTGTGGGCGACGAGCACGCAGCCCCTGGCCAAGTCGAACAGCCCGGGCAGCACCGCCCCGAGCCGCGGGGCCGCGGCCAGCATCCAGTCGGAGATCCCGGTCAGGTCCGCGATCCCCGGCGGGACCGGCATTCCCGGGTTGACCAGTGAGGCGAACTCGCCCCGCCGCACGAACTCCCCCCGCCGCCGGCCCTCACCCGCCTCCCCATCCCCCTTCACCCGGACCGCCCCGATCTCCGTGATCGCCGCCGCCCCCGGCGACCACCCCGTGGTCTCCAGGTCCACCACCGCGAATTCCAGTCGGCTCAGCTCCACCTCACCCAGTTCCCCCAGGCCTGCCTGACCCAGCCCGCGCCCGTTTACCAGCGCCCCGTCTAGCCGCCGCCCGTTCAGCTCCGGCCCGCCCGGTTCCCGGCGGCCCGGGCTTGCCCCGGCCATCTCAGCCGCAATCCCTGGCTCAGTCCGCACCCCCCGGGCGGGCGACGAGCCCTCGCATCGGCTCGTTGCCTGCGTAATCGCGCCCGGACTGATCACGCTCACCAAGGTAAATCCGCCCACCGACATTTCCCCGGTGGCCTCGGGGTGTTCCAGACCCGCTCAGGCACCCGAGGAGCGCGGGCGCCACTCCGGGCATAGTGGTTATCCTGATCGCGTGGCGCAGCCGGAGCCGGAGGACTTCGAGCTGCCCGCCGGGCCGACCAGCTCCGGCCAGCATGTCACCCTGCCGTTCGCCGGCCTGAACAGGCCGGGCGATGTGGCGGTGGACCCGGCCGGGGACGTGTTCGTCCTCGACTAGGAGGCTATGTCCGCACGTACCGGCGGCTCCCGGGCCGCCGCCCAGGAGCCGGAGGCACTAGCCGACGGTCGAGCCTGGCGGCTGTCCGTCCGCCCCACCGGGGCAGGCAGGAAGACCCCGGACTGGAATCGCTGGCCGTTCGGTCATATTGACGATGGTGCGGGCGGTACCTGGACCTTTCGTGCCGCGAGACCGCGGGCGGGCCCGGCAGGACATGCGGATCCGCGCCGCGCGGCCGCTGTGACGGGGAAGCGCCGTCAGAGGCACAGTGCGGCAGCCGCTGCTGCGGCAGCAGGCACCCCGACCGACGCGCCGACCGACGCGCCGACACTGACGGACGTAGCCCCCCCTATGCCGCCGGCGACCTTCTCCAGATCGTCGTCGGACAGCTCCTGGATGCCGGCCAGGGACCGGATGGCCGGCAGATCCGACGCCTGGACATCGAACCCGGCATCCCGGACTATCTGCTGCTTAGCCTCATTGGTCGGCGCCGCCTCCAGCCGCTCCCGGAAGCCCTGATCTGACTCCACCCGCTCCATCAACGCCCGGGCTCCTTGATCGGACACGAGTCAGCCCTCCTTCATTCCAGCGCCGCACCGGCGCACTATCACCGGGGACGCCACCCAGCGTAGTCGGGCGGTGCGGGCCCTGGCAATGACCAGGGCCGCACCCTTCTCCGGCCCGCGATCGACGCCACAGGAGGGCCCGGGGAGCGTCGGCCAGAACATGACCTGCGGGCGCCGGGGCCGCCGGGCCGGTCAGAACAGGGCGGCAACAGCGACTGCTGCGACAACCCCCCCGCTCATGACGAGGCTGCCGCCGGTGGCTGTGCCTATCCCGCCGGCGACCTTCTCCAGGTCCTCGTCGGACAGCTCCTGGATGCCGGTCAGGGACCGGAGGGTCGGCAGATCCGACGCCTGGACATCGAACCCGGCGTCCAACACGATCTGCCGCCGCGCGTCGTTGCCCGGCGCTGCTTCCAGCCGCTCCCGGAAGCCCTGATCTGATTCCAGCCGCGCCAGCAACGCGCGGACCCCCTGCTCGGACACCGGTGCTCCTTCCTTCGGACGCGGCACAGGTGCGTGCGCGCCTGGAACGCGCCGGCCTCCAGCATAGGCGCTCCGCGCGGCCGGGACCATAGCAGCCGATCTCGCTGCGCCGGGACACCGCGCGGCACGTGGGTGCCCGCGCGGTCTCGCGGCTGCAGGACCCTTCCACTAGCATGGGGAAGGCGCTGACCAGCGACGGCGAGACCACGCCTGGCTCGCCGGGCCGCAGAAGGGCATGCCGTGGGACTTGACGCGCTCGCCCTGGCAGTCGCCGGGCAGGGATCGGCCGTGCGCTCGTTCGACGGCCGGCCGTTCGAGGAGCTCGTGCTGGAGGGCTACCCGGTCCGCTGCGGCTTCGTCGCGGTGCCCGAGCCCGCGTTCGAGCCCGATGGACAGCACGGGTCGCATGTGCTGGTGGATGTCCGCGCCTTCTCCTGCAACTATCGCGACAAGGCCCTGATCCTGCGGATGTCCGTCATCCCGGCCGATCGCGGCTTCTATGTGATCGGCTCGGAGCTAGCCGGACAGGTGGTCGCCGCCGGCGCGGCCGTGCGTGATCTGGCGCCGGGCGACCGGGTGATGGTCGACGGCTGCTTCGGCGGCGACATCCGGCCGTGGGGCCTGCCCACCAATCACGCCTCCCGCTCCCGTCAGGTGCTCCCAGCCAGCAAGCTCATGCGGGTGCCTGACACCATGAGCGACGAGGATGCCGCCGCATTCTCCGTCGGCGGCCAGACCAGCTGGGCCATGGTCCGCAGGGCCGGCCTTCGTTCCGGTGATGAGGTGCTCATCACCGCCGGGACCTCGAACACCTCTTTGTTCCTGCTTCAGGCCGCGGCAGCCGCGGGCGCCGTAGCCAGCGTCACAACCACGTCCGGCTCGGCCGAGGCCCGGCTCCGGGAGCTGGGTGCCGCGGAGGTCTTCGTGATCGACGCTGCCGGACCGGGTTTCGACAAGCACCCGGGAATCGGCGCGCGAGCCCGCAAAGCAGGGGGATTCTGGGCCGTGCTCGACCCCTACTTCGACCTGTACCTGGAGCGCGCGCTGCCGGTCATCGCCACGGGGGGCACCTACGTCAGCTGCGGCCTCGAGCGGCAGTTCCCGCCGCGCGGCTCACTTTTCCAGGGGCCGGGCCCGCGGCCGGTGCTGCACGACAGCTCACTCGCCGCCTGCCTGCCGAGGAACGTGTCGCTGATCATGAACTGCCTGGGCGCGACCGATGATCTCCGCAGCTCCCTCGACCTGTTCATGCAAGGCAGGCTCCGCCTGGTCATCGATACGGTGGTTACCTCCGGTCCCGCCGGCTCCGCCGGCGCCTTCGTCTCCCGCACCTTCGGTGATCGCGGCCGTCTCGGCAAGGTGGTGGGCCGGTATGGGCGCTGACGGCGGGGCGGGCCCGCGGTCATGACCAGGCCGCGACCGGGGGCCGCCGATGCGCTGGTCGAGCATGTGACCGCGGCGGCCGCGTCGCTGCCGGAACGTGCCCTCGCCTCGTGGCTGGTCCGGCGGCCCACTCCGGCCAGCGCGGTAGAGGAACGGCTGCAGCGATGGCGCAGGCAGTCGGCGCACGGCGAGCAGGTGGCATTCGAGAGGCTGTGCCGGGCCCGCGGCATCGACGATCCGCGGACCTGGGTGTCCGATGTGGCGACGCCGCCCGGCGCACGGCTGCCCCGGTGGGCGGGCAAACTGCGCGCCTTCCTAGGCCTGGCCACCGCCGGTCCGGCCGACCTGGACCGGAGGGTAGTCGCCGACCACACCGCGACCGGGATCCTCTTCCTGGCGGGAATCCTGCCCGTGCCGGTGACCGAGGGCGCCGGTGCCGCTGCGCTCGCCCCGGCCGTCACGCTGCTGCGCCGCGCCCTGAGGGCAAACGGTATCCCGTCCCGGGCGCTGGCCGACGACCTGTGCCGCCATTTCGCCGGGCTGCTGCTGTCGACGTTCGCTGGCATCATCCTCAGCGAGGGCCTCACCGGCGGCCCGGACGCCTTCGGCGGCTGGGCCGACCTGCTGCACGTGTACCCGGCTGCCGGCCGGTGCCTCGGATCGCTGCTGGAGGGCTACCTCGGGTACGCGACGGAGCTGTGCCGGCGCCTCGACCGCGACGCCGAGGCGCTCGGGGGGCTGGCTGGCCGGCCTGCGGGCGCGCAGGTGCGAGCGGTCGGCTGTCGGCCGGGTGCCGGAGACCTCCACAACGGCCTGCGCAGCGTGACGATCGTCGGGCTCCACGACGGGCCTCCGGTTGTCTACAAGCCGAAGGACCTACGGCATGTCGACGCGCTTGCCCGCATCGTGGGCGCATCGGGCAGCGGCCTGTCGCTGCCCAGGCGGATGGTGCGACCAGGTTACGGGTGGGAGGAGTTCGTCGAGGCCGCCGAGCCGGCGACAGCCGATGAACGCCGGAGCGCCGCCAGGGAGCTTGGCGCGTGGGCGTTCCTTTTCCACGTTCTCGGCGCGACCGACATCCTGGGCGAGAACGTGCGGGTTTCCGGCGGTCGGATCGTGCCGGTCGACGTGGAGACACTGTTCCGCTTCTCCTTCATCGAGCCCTCGGGTGACGCCTGGCTGCCGCCGTCCGTTACTGGCCTGTTCAGCCTGCCCCTGCTGCGTGAGGCCGCCTCGAGGGTGCCTGACGCCGGCCTGATGACCGGGCCGGGCCGGGTGCTCCTTGGCCACAGCGACGAGGTGGTCGCGGGGTATGGGCACGCGGCCGCCCGCGCTGCAGGGCGGGCGGCCGCGATGACTGCGGAGCTCGCGCAGGCGGGCGATATCCCGGTGCGGGCCATCTTGCGCAGCACATGGGTCTACGACGAGCTACGCGCCGGGAGTCTGCGCGCGGAGGCGCTCAGCGATGGGATAGCCCGTGACCTGGTGCTGGAACGCCTGTGGGCCGGTCACCTGCGAGCAGGTACGCCGGCTGCCCTGGTGGCTGCCGAGGTCGCGGCCATCCGCCGCCTCGACGTACCGCTGTTCGCATGCTCGCCGGGCGGCACGCGGCTGCACGCTGCCGAACCGGGCCAGCCAGCTGGACCGGCCGGCCCGGCGGCTGCGCTCTTCGAGCCGCCGGCCGACCAGTCGCTGGCCCGGATCGCGGCGCTCGGCCCCGCCGACCCTGCCGAACTCGACGCACTCCGGGCTGCCATGTTCTGCGCGGCCGAGCACAACCGCAGCCGCACAGTTACGGATATCACGACGGCGAACCGCACGGCCGGCCCGAGCCGCAGCCGCACAGCCCGGCCCGGCTGCATACCCATCCGCCGCGGCCGGGCCGCTCCGGACTGGGCCGAGCGCGCGGCGAGCGCGGCAATCCAGAGCGCGAACTGGCTCCGCTCGGGCGGACCGGGAGATGCCCCGTTGGCCGTCGGCCTCAGGTACGAGGCCGCCAACGACGCGGTGGTGCTCGGCGGGTTGCGCCCGTTGGATCTGTTCTCCGGCGTGGCCGGGATGGCTGTTGCACTGACGTCGCTGGCCCGCCTGTGCCGCGACAACTCGGTCCGCGAGGCCGCCGAAGCCGCTAGGGCCGAGGCCGCGGCGGCCGGGCGGCGGTTCGCCGATGATCTCTGCCAGCGTGCGGAGATGGGCAGGCCACTCCGCGCGGCCGGGGCTTACGAGGGAATGTCCGCGCTTGCCGCGCTCGCGGCCTCCGCCGGCGTTGGCGTCCCGCCGCTCCAGCGCTGCTGCGAGATGATCGCCTGCCAGGACCTCGGCACGGTGGCCCGACGGCCCAGGGCGATGGAAGCGCTCGGCGCGCTGGCGGCTGCGCTCGGCTTCGCGGCAGCAGCCGGAATCCCAGGCACTGCCGCCGCGCATGACGAGGCTGTCGGCGCGCTGCGCTCGGCCGCAGACAGAGCGTCACGGTCCGTGCGCTTCCCCAGCAGCCTGGGACTACTCGTCCCGTCTGAGCAGGCGGTCGCTGCCTGGGCCCTGGGCGGGACCGGGGCATCTGCCTCGGACGGCAAGAACATCGCGGGAAGCGGTGACCGTCTTGTCGCGGCCGCCCTCGACCCGGCGGTACTCCAGCCGATCACGCCCCGCGCGCTGCGCGCTCTGGACACCCTCGGTGTGCTCGCCGAGCTCGAGGTATCCCTCGTCGGCTGCCGCCAGGACGGAGGTTTCGCCGCCGCCGCCGAGGCAGCGGGTGCCATCCTGATCGCGCGTCACGATGCGGCGCACCGGTGGTTCGGCGATTCGCTGGCTCCCGACCGGTTCCGGCTTTCCGCGGTATGGGGAACGATCGCGGTCGCGCATCTGCTCATGGGCCTGGCCGATGCAGCTACGTTCTCTTCCATCCGGCTGTTCGAGCCGGTACCGTCTGAAGGATGACAGCCGCTGCCAGCAGCTTGCGGCGGAGCGCGGGCGAGGGTGCACCCATCATGTTCAGGGGCGCGGAGTACCGCGCGGCCAAGGGGTACATCGCGGCGACGCACCGGACATGCGCGCCCGAGGTAACCCTCGAACACATCAGGCCGTTGCTGCCGATCGCGAGCATTACCCGAATGGCGGATATTACCGGCCTCGACCGCATCGGGGTACCGACGGTGCTCGCTATGCGTCCGAACGCCCCGACACTGGCCAACTCCTCGGGCAAGGGGTTCACCCGCGCCGCGGCGATGGTTTCCGCGATCATGGAAGGCATCGAGCTGCAATTCGCCGAGGATTTCGCCGGCAGCAGCAGCACGGACGGTCACGGGTCCAGGCTGCATGCCACGTACCGCGAGCTTGAGCGGGGCGGCCTCGTGTGCCCGATCGAGCAGCTGCCGCTGACACGGCACGCGGTGTTTGACCCTGACGCGCCGGAGGAGTGGGTCATCGGGTTCGACCTCATCGGGCAGCGCCTCATGGCCGTCCCGTACGCCTGCGTCAGCATGCGGTCGGGGTACTTCAGGGAACGGACGCGCTTTTCCTTCCAGGCCGGATCGAACGGCCTGGCATCGGGAAACGTGTTCCTCGAGGCTGTCTGCTCCGGGCTGGCCGAGCTCATCGAGCGGGACGCGGTTACCTGCGTGAAGCTCCGTTCGGGCGGGCGCCTGGACCTCCAGCAGCCGGTCGACGTCGCGGCGGCCGGCTACGACTCGGTCAACGAGCTCATCGACCGGTTCGGGCGATCCGGGATCACCCCGATGGTTTTCGATTGCACAGCCGATACCGCGGTGCCGACGTATGTGGCGTACTTGCTTGATGACCTGGAGCCGAACACCGGCGTCTTCCGGGGTTACGGCGCCCACCTGCACCCCGAGGTGGCCATCGTGCGCGCCCTGACCGAGGCGGTCCAGGGCCGGGCCGTGTACATCGCCGGCTCGCGCGATGACCTGCTCGCCCTTGAGCACCGTCGACTGCGGCGGCTTGGCATGGAACGCGCCTTGGAGGCCATGGCGCACGCCGATGCGCCGCCGGTGCGTATCTCGCCGTCCGCTGCGGGCACCACCTTTGAAGAGGACTGCGCGACCATGCTGGACCGGGTGCGCGCTGTCGGCGTGAACCACGTGATAGTTGTCGACTTGACGCCACCCGGGCTGCCCGTGTCGGTCGTGCGCATGGTGGCGCCGGGGCTGGAAGGGTACAGCTCCTTCGCCTATTACACCCCGGGGCCGCGCGGCCGGGCCGCGGAGCGGGAGGGTATGCCCGGGCGGCGAGAACCTGGGAGCGAGGTCCGGCCATCGCCGGCAGACGGACGGCGGGGACGATGAGCGGCGAGGCAGCCCGGATCGTGGTTTTCCTCGGGCCCAGCCTGCCTCTGGCCGACGCACGGCGCATGCTGCCTACGGTGGCATTCCGCCCGCCGGTTGCCGAGGGAGACGTCTACTCCTTGCTCGGCCCGGAACAGCCGGACGCCATCGGGATCATAGACGGCGTTCTTCTACCAGGATCTTCCCGTATGGCACAAGGAGATCATCGCCGCCCTCGAGCGCGGGGTGGCCGTCTACGGAGCCTCGAGCATGGGTGCGCTGCGAGCGGCAGAGTGCGGGCCGTTCGGCATGGTCGGCGTCGGGATCATCTTCGAGCAGTACCTGTCCGGTGAACTCATCGACGATGACGAGGTGGCGGTGGCGCATGACGGGCCGGATCACGGCTGGCGCCCCCGCACCGAACCGCTGGTCAACCTGCGCGCCACCATGCGTCGGGCCGTCGCCGAAGGCCGGCTCGGCGACGGGCCCGCGCGGCGCGTCCTCGACGTGGCCAAGGGGATCTGGTTCGCCGCCAGGACCCGCCCGACCCTGCTGCGGGAGCTGCAGGCCGCCGGTGTCCCGCCCGGCGAGGTGCAGGCGCTGCGTGCCTGCCTGGAGGAGGCGTACGTGGATCAGAAGCGTCTCGACGCCGAGGCGCTCCTTCGCGTGCTCCGGGCCCGAAGTCCCGGCCAGGACCGCGCCGAGACGAAGCTGACAACGTGCCACGTGTTCGAGGCGTTCCGGGAGCGGGACCGGAAGGTCATGCACACAGACGTGACCCTGCGGCTGGAGGAGATTGCCCGCCACGCCGCGCTGCACGAGCAGGGCTTCACCGAGCTGCGCGAGCGCGCGCTGGATCGTCTCCTGGTCGATGAGCTGGCCTGGCTGTGGAAGATAGAGGTCACCGACGATGAGGTCGCGGATGAGGCGCGTCGGCTGCGGGCACGCCTGGGCCTGGTTGACGATGACTCACTGCAGCGCTGGCTCGTGGCGAACGACGTGGGTGCTGACTGGCTTGACGACATCGCCAGGCGCGAGGCGACGGCCCGGCGGCTGCGCGACTGGATGCAGGTGCGCCGGGGGAAACGGCTGATCGTGACACCGCTTCTGGACGAGCTGCGCCGGGCTGGACGGTATGAGCAGGCTGCGTCGGCCGCCGCGATCGCGGCGAAGCTCCGGGCTGGGCTCGATCCTGGTCTCGGCTGGCGGGGCGAGCCAGGCGAGGAGGAGCACTCTGACGGATCCCGGCCGCGGATCCGGCAGCTCGTGCGGGACCAGATCCGCGCGAGCGCGTGGCGGCCCGACGTGCCCCCGGCCCGCTTCGCGGAGGAAGCCGGATTCGCCGACGTCCACGACCTGCTCGACGAGCTCGTGGTGGCCACCGCGATCCGGGCCCGCGCCAGGCAACAACTGCAGCTGCTCGAAACGCTCTTCGACGGCGATCATGACAGCTGATAGACGTGCCTGCCCGGCCGTCCGCCGCGGGGCCCGCCGTCGGCCGGCGGCCGCGCTCGCCGCGATGGCGGCTAGCACGCTGCTGGCAGCCGCTTGCAGCTCGTCACCGCCAGCGACCGGAGCCGGAGCCCGCGCGCCCCTGGTCCTCGGGGCCGTGGTGGCGCTTTTCGGCACCGCGGCAAGCGAAGGGCCGCAGCAGAAGAACGCGATCGAGCTAGCGGTATCGCAGGTCAACGCCGCGGGCGGCATCGATGGGGCCCCGTTGCAGGTGCGCATCCGCGACAACCGCTCCGACCCGGCCACGGGCGCCCGTCTCATGCGCGAGCTGATCCTCCAGGACCACGTCCTGGCCGTCATCGGGCCGACCACGTCGGACACTGCCGTCGTCGCCGACCCGATTGCCGACCGGCTCCGGGTGCCGGTGGTCGCGGTCAGCAACGCCGTCAGCGGCATCGTCGGCCATTGCCCCTATCCGTGCGGCTGGATCTGGCGGGACAGCCTGGGCGAGGCGGTCAGCGTCCCGGCCGCCATCTCGTTCGCCGTCCAGTCGCTGCATCCGAATGCGGCGGCCATCATTCACTCCACCCCTGACCTGCTCGGGGCGGAGGACGCGGCAGACGCGGCGAGCGCCTTCCGGGCGCTGTCGGTTCCCGTGGTGGCCGACGTGTCCGCCCCGGAGAACAGCACCAGCGTGAGCAGCGTGCTGCGCCGCGCACTGAGCGGCGACCCCCGCGTGCTTTTCATCGGATCGGCCTCGGCCCAGTTCGTCGCCCTGGCCGGGCGCACGGCACGCGCTATGGGTTTCACCGGCGCGCTTGCCGGCGGCAACACCCTGAACAGCTCGACCACCGCGAGCCTGCTCGGCACGGCCGGCCACGGTGCCCTGAGCGGTGCGGCATGGACCAGGCATGCTGACTTCCCGGCCAACGCCGCCTTCTTGCAGGCGTATCAGGACGCCTACGGCCAGCTGCCAGACGAGTTCGCGGCACAGGCGTTCACCGCTGTCGAGATCCTCGCTGCCGCGCTGCGCAAGGCCAGTCCAGGCTGGACGGCGGACACCGTGCTGGCTGCCAGGCGGGCAGGGGTCCAGTCCGCGCTGTCCGCCACCGCCCTGATGACTCCGCTGGGGCCTTTCCGGTTCACGGCCGACCATGACGTCAACCAGATCGTCTGGATCGTCGCGGTCGGCGGCAACGGAGAGCACACGCTTGCGGGCTTCTGCAACCCGGCATGCTGATGTGAGTGACGAGGGGAAAACTTGAGCTCGACAATGTTCCGGCGCTCAGCGCTCAGGCGGGTTTCGTCGCCCGAGCAGCTCGACGCGGTGGTGCGGGTCGCGCTGCCGCGGCAGTGGCTAGCGGTCGCGGCCCTGCTCGCCGTGGTCGCCGCCGCCATCGTCTGGGCGTGCGTGGCGACGATCCCGACGACGCTGTCCGGCCCGGGATACCTCTTGCCGCAAGGAGGGCAGCAAGAGATCTCCGCTCCTGTCACCGGCACTCTCTCGGCGCTATCAGTCCAGGTCGGTGAGCACGTCGTCCGCGGCGAGGTGATCGGCACGGTCACATCTGCCGCCGCCGTCGGCGGCGCGCGCCCGGCCCCGGTTAACGTTATCGCCCCCGCAGCTGCGGGGGTGATTACTGAGGTTGACGATGTCTCCGGGGCTTACGTGACGGCTGGCCAGTTCATTGCGCTGGTGGAGCCGGCCGGATGGCCGCTGGTGGTCTACACCTACCTGCCCGCAGCCGAAGCGGCGGGGCTGCCGGCCGGCATCCAGGCCCGGGTGACCTTTTCCGGGGGAATCGGGAGCGTCTTCGGCTATGCCGAGGGAACGGTCGAATCCGTGAGCAGCTATCCGGTGTCGCAGCAACATCTCAGCCTCGTGCTGAGCGCCGGGGCGCTTGTCAATGCGGTGGAAGCGCAGGGGCCGTCGGACGAGATCGTCGTGCAGCTGAACCTGTCTGCGACGACGCCCAGCGGCATTGAGTGGGGATCCGGGCAGGGTCCCCCGGGCCCGCTGTCCCCCGGCCTCCCGGCCACCGTCGAGCTGATTCTCGGCAGCCACCACCCGATCAGCGACGTGTTCTAGACCGGCATGACCGACACCGCATCCAGGCCAGGCGCGACCGGCACCGCGCTCGCGGCACCGGCGCCGTCCCACACCGCGAACCGCCGCGCCCGGACCCCTTCCATTCTGCAGATGGAGGCGGCCGAGTGCGGGGCGGCCTGCCTGGCCATGGTGCTCGCGCACCACGGGCGCTGGGTGTCACTCGAGGACCTGCGCGGCGCCTGCGGCGTCTCCCGGGACGGGTCGCGCGCCGCCAACCTGCTCCGCGCGGCGCGGGCCTACGGCCTGCAGGCCAAGGGCGTCCGCCTGGACCCGAGCGGGCTCGGCTCACTTCCGCTGCCGGCGATCGTGTTCTGGAACTTCAACCACTTCGTGGTCGTCGACGGCACGGGCCCCTCCGGAGTGCACATCGAGGATCCGGCATCGGGTCCACGTACTGTCTCATGGGAGGACTTCGACGGCTCATTCACCGGGGTCGCCCTGTCGCTGCAACCCGGCGAGGAGTTCAAGCGGGGCGGCTCGGCTCCCTCGCCATGGCGCGGGCTGCTGGCCCGCCTGGCCGGAAGCTATCCGGCGCTCACGCTGTGCGTGCTGGCTGGCCTCGGGCTGCTGGTTCCGGGGCTACTCGTGCCGGCCGCGTTGCGGATCTTCGTCGACCAGTACCTGGTTGCGGGTGACAGCAGCTGGCTGTCGACCCTGGTCATCGTCATGGCGGGCGCGGCGCTTGTCCAGATGGCCTTCACCTGGGTGCAGCAGATAGTCCTGTTGCGGCTGTCCGCGAAGCTCTCGGTGACGATGTCGACGCGCTTCTTCGAGCACGTGCTGCGGCTGCCGATCACCTTCTTCAGCCAGCGCTACGCGGGCCACGTGGTCAATCGGATCCAGTTCAACGACCAGATCGCGAGCTTGCTGTCGAGCCAGCTGTCGTCGACCGTGCTGGCCATGTTCACCGCGCTGCTCTACGCGGTGCTGATGTTCATCTACGACTGGCAGCTGTCGCTGGTCAGCCTCGCGCTGGCTGGCCTGAACCTCTTCGCGGTGGCGGGCGGACGGCGCGTCCAGACCGATGCCAACCGGCGGATCGTCCAGGAGCAGGGAAAGGTTATCGCCTCAGCCGTTGGGGGGCTGGCCAACATCGAGGCGATGAAGGCGACCAGTGAGGATGCCACGTTCTTCAGCCGGTGGGCCGGGCAGCAGGCCAGGCTGGTCACGGCGCAGCAGGACCTTGCGCCCACCAACGCCGTGCTCGCGTCGGTGCCCACGTTCATCGGCAACCTGACCACGGCCGCCGTGATCGGCATCGGGGCATGGCAGGTGCTGCGAGGCACCCTGAGCCTGGGCACGCTGACCGCCTTTCAGGTGCTCGTGGGCGGGTTCAACGCCCCTCTCGGCCAGCTCGTCCGGTTCGCTCAGACGATCCAGCAGGCAGCGGCGAGCCTGACGGCCATCGACGACGTGCTCGATCACCCCCTCGATCCCGAGTTCGACACGCAGGCGGCCCCGCGCGGGAATCACGCGCCGCCGACCCGCCCCACCAGGCTATCCGGGGCTATCGAGCTCGATCATGTCACCTTCGGCTACGGCCCGCTCGACCCGCCGCTCATCCGGGAATTCTGCCTGCGCGTGCAACCAGGCCAGCGGGTGGCCCTCGTCGGGGCAACCGGATCGGGGAAGTCGACGGTCTCCCGGCTGGCCGCCGGAGTGGCCCGTCCGTGGTCGGGCCGGGTGCTGCTCGACAGTACCGACCGGCGGGCCCTTCCGCGGCCCGTCCTCGCGGCGACACTGGCGCTTGTGGACCAGGACATCCGGCTGTTCGCGGGCACTGTGCGGGACAACCTCACCCTGTGGGATGACACGGTGACCGAGGAGGCAGTGGTCGCCGCGGCAGTCGACGCGGTGATCCACGACGACATCGTCCGACGGCCCGGCGGGTACGACCGTCTTATCCTCGAGGGCGGCGCCGACTGGAGCGGCGGGCAGCGGCAGCGCCTGGAGATCGCCCGTGCGTTGGCCGGCGACCCATCGATCCTCGTGCTCGACGAGGCGACCGCCGCGCTGGACCCGCTGGTCGAGCTGATGATCGACCAGCACCTGCGGGCTCGCGGCTGCACGTGCCTGATCGTGGCGCACCGGCTGTCCACCATCCGGGACTGCGACGAGATCGTGGTACTCGACGCGGGCTCGGTGGTGGAACGCGGCCAGCACGACGACCTGGTGGCACTCGGCGGCGTCTACGCGAGCCTGGTGGAGGCGTGAGGTGAGTACCGGGACAGGGCCCGCGCGCACTAGGGCGTTGCGCGGCAACTCGCCACTCGCGCTCGGCCACGAAGACACGGCATGGCGGGTGACGGTCGGCCGGGCTCAGGTCTTCGCCGTGCTCCGGATACGGGCAGAGGACCCCCGGGCGAATGGCGGGGCGGCGGTCGAGCGCGTACCGCTGTTCCCGCTCGAGCCCGGAGACTGGGCCTTCCCGTTGCCGGGCGGCCAGGACCAGGACTCCCCGGCCGCTGGCCTGCTGCTGGTGGCGCTGGAGGAAGATACCGAGGTGGAGGCGACGGGCCGGCCCTGGGCCAGCGAGGATCGCGGAGAGATGATGGCTCAGCCGGATATGCAACCCGCTGAGCTGCGGCACGTGGCCGAGACCTGGGTGGAGCGCCTGACGGAAACGATGGCCGGCCCGGTGACTCCGGCCGGGACGGCGCTTCCTGCCGAGGGCCTGGCGGAGGTCGCCGAGGACGAGGCCGTGTGGCCCGCCGTGCGCACCACCTGGATCGCGGCAGCCGACGGCCAGGGACTGTCGGCTCTGCGGCTCTTCGGCGGCCCTGGGTTCGAGCTCCCGCCCGGCAAGCCGGCGGCCGTGCCGTTGCCGGCCACGGCCTGGGTGCGGGCCACGGCTACAGCGAGACTGGATATCGTTCCGGCCGAGGCCGCGCTCGAGGCGGCCGACGGGTGGCGAGGGCTGCAGGCCTTCACGAGCGCGGCGCTGGCCCGGCTCGCTGTGCTGGCCAGCGAGCGCCGGGCGTCCAGAGCAGAAGCGATCACGCGCCGGCTGGCCGATGAGGCCCGGATCCGTGAGCGGACATACAGCCGCCTAGCCCAGGTGGTGGACGGCGGCGCGATGGCGCGACTTGAAGCGTCGGATCGGATACCGGCCGCCCTAGCCCTGGTCGCCCAGGCGGCGGGCATCGTGCTGCGCGCTCCCGACAAGCTGCCGGCGGAGTCCGCGGACCTGGTGGACGTCGTGGCCCGGGCCTCCGGAGTGCGCTGGCGGCGGATCACCCTGGACGGGCGCTGGTGGCGCCAGGACATCGGCCCGCTGCTGGGCCGGATGGCCGACGGCGGCGCGGCCATCGCGCTGCTCCCGTGCGGCCACGGGCGGATGGATGCCGTGGATCCGGAGGCGGGGACCCGCCGCCGCGTCGACGCGGAGTTCGCCGCGAAGACCAGCCCGGAAGCCGCCGTCTTCTACCGTCCGCTGCCGTCGGCGACGGTCTCGGGCCGGGATGTGCTGCGCTTCGCGGTGCGCGCGGCGCGAGCCGACCTGGTCCGCGTGGGGTTGCTGGCCGTGGCCGTCGGGGCGATCTCGATCGTTACCCCGCTCGTTACCAAGACCATCTTCTCCAGCGTCGTTCCCCAGCGCGAGCTGACCATGCTGGCCTGGCTGACCGGCCTGCTCGTTGCGTTCGCGGCCGGGTCTTTCGTGCTCACCATGGTGCAGCAGCTTTCCATCGCCCGGGTCAGCGCCGCCGTGACATCCGGGCTGCAGACGGCGATCTGGGACCGCGTACTTGACCTGCCGCTGTCCTTCTTCCGCCGGTACTCGGCCGGGGCGCTGGCGAACCGCGTAATGGCCATTGACCAGATCCAGCAGCTCGCCACCACCATCGTGGCGGCCGCGATACTGGCCGTGCCGGTGGGGTTGTTCAACTTGGGGCTGGCGTTCTGGCTGAGCGCCCGCCTGGCCCTTTTCGGCCTGATCGTGCTCGCCTTCGCGCTGACGGGAATCTTCGTCCTGACCCGGGCGCAGACGCGGCACGTCGCGGCGATGACGCACGCCACGCAGGAATCGTTCGGCGTGGCTATGCAACTCGTGGACGGCGTGGGCAAGCTGAGGGTGGCGGGCGCTGAGGACCGGGCGTTCGCGCAGTGGGGAGCGCGCTTCGCGTCGCTGAAAGGCGCCTTCATCAGCGCTCAGCGGGGATTCGCCGCGGTGACGACGTTCACCGCTTCGGCTACCGCCCTGGGCGCCCTGGCGATGTTCCTCGGCGCGGCGACGCTGCCCAAGGGCACGCTCACCGGGGCAACCTTCATTGCCTTCAACACCGCGTTCACGCAGGCACTGTCGGCCACGACCGGGCTCACCGGAGTGGCGGCATTCTTCTCGCATTCCCGGCCGCTGTATGACAGTGCCAGGCCGGTGCTCGAGACCCGGCGCGAGATGGAGGCCGTGAAGGCTGATCCGGGACTCCTCACCGGAGCCCTGGAGGTCAGCCATGTCACGTTCCGCTACGCGGCTGATGCGCCGGCGGTGCTCAGCGACGTCTCCTTCACCGTCGAGCCCGGTGAGTTCGTCGCCGTGGTGGGGCCGTCGGGCGCCGGAAAGTCCTCCCTACTGCGGATCCTGCTCGGCTTCGAGCAGCCCGAGCTCGGGAGCGTTCGCTACGACGGGAAGGATCTCGAAAGCCTCGACCTGCGGTCGGTGCGCCGACAGATCGGGGTTGTTACCCAGAGCGTCCGGCTGCTGCCCGGCGACATCTTCACCAATATCGTCGGCACGCGGCAGCTGTCGGTGGACGACGCCTGGGAGGCGGCGGAGGTGGCCGGGATAGCCGAGGACATCCGGGCCATGCCGATGAAGATGCACACGTTCGTCGCCGAGGGCGTCAGCACGTTCTCCGGCGGCCAGCGCCAGCGGCTGCTCATCGCCCGGGCGGTGGCCGGCAAACCGCGTCTGCTGCTGTTCGACGAGGCGACCAGCGCCCTGGACAACCGCACCCAGGCCCAGGTGGCCGAGGCCGTCGCCGGCCTGCGCGCCGCCCGGGTCGTCATCGCTCACCGGCTATCCACGATCCGGCACGCGGACAAGATCGTCGTCCTGCGGGACGGGCAAGTAGTCCAGTCCGGCTCCTACGAGGCGCTCATGGGCGCCGACGGCCCGTTCGCCAGGCTCGCGCGCCGCCAGCTCGTGTGAGGCGATCGGCGCGGCGGACCCTGGGCGCTTGCCAGAGCCAGACGAGCGCCGCGGCCGCGACGGAGCCACCGACCCCCCATGGTGATGACTGACCCGCGAGCCCCCCGCTCCACTTGGGTGCGGAACTGCTCGTCGGACTGGATCCGCTCCCAGAAGACGATGATTCCCTGCACTGACAGCCGGACGCTTCCGGGTTCGCGTCCGCCAGACTCCCGGCACCAATGGCACGCGCCTTGGGCTAAAATGTCATCGCCCGGTGAGCGGGCCAGCACCGCGAGGCTGATCCTGGCCTTCGGCGGCCCGCGCCCTACACCGTGACCTAGCCCTCGCCGAACATCCGGAGCCCCCTTGACGGCGCGCGCCGCTGACGTTCACGCTCCCGTGATCGTCCTGGCTGCCGCCCGGTCGTACTCATCGGTCGTAGTCGCCGCGCTCGGCGCCCATCCCGGCTTGTACGGTTTCCCGGAACTTACCCTCTTCGCCCAGGACACGGTGGGCGAACTGCTCGACACGCCACCGCGGCTGCCGTCATTCTTCCCTGGCGGCAAGGGGTGGAGGCCAGCCCAGGGGCTGGAGAGGGCGGTGGCCGAGGTTCTGCTTGGCGGTCAGCAGCCTGACCAGATCGGGGCGGCCAGGCAGTACCTGGAGGCGCGCCGGAGCTGGTCCGGGGCGGCGCTGCTTGACGAGCTCCTCAGCGCCGTGGCGCCACTGACCGGCGTGGAGAAGTCACCGGAGACCACCCACGCCTCCGCCAGCATGGGCAGGGCGCTGGCGTGGTACCCGCGGGCGAAATTCATCCACCTGGTCCGCCACCCGGTGTCCTATCAGCGGTCACTGCAGGCGCACCTATTCGTGTCCGACCACCCGGACGTCTGCGCCCGCGCCTGGCTGAATGTGAACCTGCGCATCGCCGAGTTCTGCCGCCGCGTGCCGCAAGATCAGGTCATCCTGGTCCGGGCAGAACAGATCATCTCCGGTGACCCAGCAACCCTCACATGGCTCGCCCGGTTCGCTGGCATGGCCGACGATGATGACGCCATCGAGGCCATGCGCCACCCGGAGCGCTCGCCCTACGTCACGGTTCCCGACGCGGTCGCGCTGGGCGGACTCGATGCCGGGTTCCTCGCCCATCCTGCGCTCCGGACCCCGTCGCTGCCAGGTTCCCTGACGCCGCCGACTCGCTGGCAGCTGCCCGGTGCGCTCGTCGCCGAGATTGCCGAGCTGGCCCGGTCATTCGGATACCGATAAGCCGCGCGTGGCAGCTTCAGACTGCGCGGTTCCAGTAGTAGGTGGGCAGGGACGGACCTGCCGCATGCGGCCGCCGCTGGCCGATTGGCGCGGACGTTATGTTCGTGCCCTGATAGGCCCAGATGTCCGATTCGCTGCAGCTGCCGAATCGCCCCCTATGCCGCATACGCCCCACGAGCCCCATGACCGGCATGACCGCCAAAATGTCAGAGGGCGCCGTTAACCTGTGTCCGTCCACTCACGGAATGCATGGGAGGCGTCCATGGAGATTGATTGCGGTCGTTGCGAGATGCGCCGCACTGGCTGCCAGGATTGCGTCGTCACCGCCCTTGAGCCGCGAAGCGCCGCGGGGTATCCCGCGGCGGCACCCGGCTATCTCGGCGAGGCTGAGCTGAAGGCGCTCGGCGTTCTGGCCGCCGCCGGCATGGTGCCCCCACTTCGGCTTTCGCTGCCCGGCTCAACCGTTCTGCCTGGGGCGCGAGCCTGGACTCAGCGGGCCTTTCCCGACACGAGAGCGTCGTGATCATAGCGTAGCGACTTCGTTCCTGCCGGTGAATCGCGGCGTTGTAATGGACTAGTTGGAATTAGGGAATCGGTTGAATCGCCCATTCCGCTTCACTACGCTGGCCCAAAGTTGCCTGACTAGTTTACTGGTGGCCTAGTGCCTGGGCCAACTCTCGGGTGCTAGAACAACTCGGGGAGCGTGGTGAGTACGTGAGTACGCGCCTAGCGGGCAATATGTCCCGGATTCGCCGCGGTGTCGCCTTCGCATCCGGGCTAGTTGCGGTGGGCGGGCTCGTAGTCTTCGCCTCGGGGGCCGTTGCGGCTCCACGGCCGACGGTCGACCAGGTTCAGGCCCGGATCAACAAGCTCACGTCGCAGTTCGACAAGGTCAGTGAGCAGTTCGATCAGGCCAGCCAGCAGCTTTCGACCGCGCAGTCGAGGCTGTCCCAGGTTCGCGTTCACCTGGACCACGCCAACGCTCAGTTCCGGGCGGCGCAGGCCAACGTGGCACAGACCGCCGCCGCGGTGTTCGAGGACACCGGGGCCACCTCCATGGCGGGCGTGCTCACTTCGGGCGATCTCTCGGTCGTGCTGCAGCAGGGGTCGCTGCTGATGGAGCTGTCCGGCAGCAGGAACGCCGAGACGCAGCAGCTACTCACCGACGCCAGCCAGCTGGCCGCCGTCGAGCAGGAGATGCAGCGCACCGAGGCCGGGGTCGCCGGCATCAAGACGCAGCTTGCTGCCCACAAGACGTCGCTCGGCAAGCTCATAACGACCGAGAAGGCGACGCTGGCTAGCCTGACCTGGCCGCAGCAGCAGGCGGTCCTGAGCAACTCGATCGGCGCCAACGGCAGCTCCGCACCCCAGCAGTACACCGGGCCGACCACGACCCAGGCGGGTAAGGCGGTCGCGTTCGTCTACGCCCAGCTCGGCTGCCCGTATGTGTACGGCGGCGCCGGCCCGTGCAATACCGGGTTCGACTGCTCCGGCCTGGTACAGGCCGCATGGGCGGCCGCCGGCGTGCAGATACCACGCGACACCTATGAGCAGTGGGCCGGCCTGCCGCACGTACCCCTCTCCTCCCTCGAGCCAGGTGACATACTGATCTACAACGCCGAGGGGCACGCGGCCATCTACGTGGGTGGCGGCTATATCATCGACGCGCCGCATACCGGACTGGACGTGGAGAAAATCCCCGAGAGCACGTCCTGGTACGCCGACAACCTGGATGGGGTGCTGCGCCCCTAACCGACCGCGAGCCCGCCCCGGGCGGCTGCTCGCCCCCGATACACTCGTCCGGTGCCTCGCACCCTGATCGTCACCAACGACTTCCCGCCACGCCGCGGCGGCATCCAGTCGTTCGTGCACGCCCTGGCCATCGGGCTGCCCGCGGGTACGGTGACGGTGTACGCGCCGGCCTGGAAGGACGCGGCCGAGTTCGATGCACGCCAGCCGTTCCCGGTGATCAGGCACCCGACCTCGCTGATGCTGCCGGTTCCCGCCGTATCCCGGCGGGCCGCGGGCATCGCCAGGGAACACGGCTGTGACACCGTCCTGTTCGGCGCGGCGGCGCCGCTCGGCCTGATCGCGCCGGCGCTCCGCCAGGCGGGCGCGAGGCGGGCGGTCGCGCTGACTCACGGCCACGAGGCGGGCTGGGCCGCGCTGCCGGGCGCCCGCAGCCTGCTGCGCCGTATCGGTGACGAGGTGGATGTGGTCACCTACCTCGGCGAGTACTTCAGGGCGCGGCTGGCCCGCGCGCTGTCACGGCAGGCGCAGCGCCAGATGGTCCGGCTCGCGCCCGGCGTGGACGTGACGTTCTTCCGTCCCGGCGCCGGCGGCGGCGCGGTCCGGGAACGTCTGGGCCTGGCCGGCCGGCCGGTGGTGGCCTGCGTGTCCCGGATGGTCCCGCGCAAGGGCCAGGACACCCTGATCACCGCCTGGCCGCAAATAAAAGCGCAGGTCAGTGGGGCGGTGCTGCTGCTCGTCGGCGACGGCCCCTACGCATCGAGGCTCCGGCGCCTGGCGCAGCACCTCGGTGTCACCGGCGACGTCATCTTCACCGGTGCGGTCCCGTGGCCCGAACTCCCCGGCTACTACGACGCGGCGGACGTGTTCGCCATGCCCTGCCGGACCCGCCGGGCCGGGCTGGACGTGGAGGGCCTCGGCATCGTCTACCTTGAGGCGTCGGCCACCGGGGTGCCGGTGATCGGCGGTGACTCGGGCGGGGCGCCGGACGCCATCCTCGACGGCGAGACCGGCTACGTCGTCAGCGACGGGCCTGGCGTTGCGGCCCGCGTCACCGAATTGCTCCGCGACCCGGCCCGGGCCCGGGCGATGGGGGAGAAGGGCCAGGCGTGGGTGGAGCGGGAGTGGCGGGAGGAACTCTCCGCCGCCCGCCTGTCCGCGATCCTGGCGGGCTGACCCCGGCTAAGCCGCCGCTCTGGCCTAGGCCCCGATCAGGTGTGCCTAAGACCCATCTGAGCAGGCAAAATAGGGTTTTCCTCCGATGTGCTGAGGGGGGTCTTACCACGAGACTCGGTAGTGACCGGCCCAGGTACTGGCCGGCACGTCGAGGAGGACCGATGACCCCGAACATGACCCAGAGCCTGGTCTCGGATCACATCAGGGAATCTCGTCAGCAGGCCACGGCGGCCCGTCGGGCCGCCGCGGCGCGCAGCGCCTTCCGCAAGGCGAGCGCCCGTGCGGCGCGGCGCAGTCGCCTGCTGGTGCGGGGGGCGTGACCATGACCTGGCAGATTGCCGCGCTGGCCCGGAAGGTGGCCGACATCGTCGCCGAGTGCAACTATGCCCAGCGCCGGATGACCATCTTGAAGATAGCTCCTGACGCCTACCTCACCGTGGCGGATAAGGCGCCCGACGACTACGCCGAGTTCCTGTTCAGGACCTCCGGCGCGCTGCTGCGCGAGCCGGACGCCAGTCACCGCGCCCACGGCCAGTTCGCCGGCTAGGCGAACGCGAACCCACGGCGCCCAGGCCGCAGCGTGCCGCCCGGGCCGCCAGCTCAGGAGTACAGTGCATCGATGTCGGCGGCGAAATCCTTCACCAGCACGCTCCGGCGGATCCCGAGCTTGACGGTGAGCTGGCCGGCCTCCTGGGTGAAGTCGACGTCGAGGATCCGGAATTTCCTGATGGATTCGGCCCGCGACACCGCCAGGTTGGCATCGTCGACGGCCGCCTGCACGTCGGCGACCAGGTCCGGGTCATCACGCAGCGACGCGATGGTGGCGTCGGTCGGCTTGCCGCGCCTGTATTTCCACGGCCCGAGCGCCTCGGGGTCCAGCGTGACCAGCGCCGCGACGAACGGCCTGCCATCCCCGACGACCATGCACTGGCTGATCAGGGCGTGACTGCGGAGCCGGTCCTCGAGTACCGCCGGTGACACGTTCTTGCCGCCGGCGGTGACGATGAGCTCCTTTTTCCGCCCGGTGATCGTCAGGAAGCCTTCCTCGTCCAGCTCCCCGACGTCGCCGGTGGCGAACCAGCCGTCCTCGGCGAAGACCTCCTTGGTGGCCGCTTCGTTGCGCCAGTAGCCAGGGAAGACGTTCTTCCCGCTGATCAGGATCTCGCCGTCGTCGGCGATCTTGATCCCGACGCCGGGCAGCGGCAGGCCGACGGTGCCGATCTTGTTCCGGTCCGGCCGGTTCACGGTGGCCGCGGCCGTCGTCTCGGTCAGCCCGTACCCCTCGAGCACGGTGACGCCGATGCCGCGGAAGAAGTGGCAGAGCCGTTCGCTGAGCGCGGCCCCGCCGGAGACGGCGTACTGTGCCCGGCCGCCGAGCGCGGCCCGCAGCTTGCCGTAGACCAGCCGGCCGAACAGCGCGTGCTGGGCCCGCAGGCCGAACGAGGGACGGCCCCCGGGGCCGTCGAGCGCCCGGCTGTAGCCGATCGCGACGTCGGCGGCGCGGCCGAAGATCGCGCCCCTCTTCTCGCTCTGCGCCTTCTGCGCGGCGGTGTTGTACACCTTCTCGAACACCCGCGGCACGGCCAGGATGAACGTCGGCCGGAACGAGGCCAGCGCCGGAAGCAGCGCGGTCAGGTCCGCGCAGTGCCCGAGCACGATCCCGCCCTCGATGCAGCCCACCTGGATGATCCTCGCGAACACGTGCGCGAGCGGCAGGAACAGCACCGTGCCGGGATCCTCCGCCCCGGCGATGAGAGTCAGCGGGCCGAGGAAGGCGTTGCGCACGTCGGCCAGCAGGTTCTCATGGGTCAGCTCACAGCCCTTGGGCCGACCGGTGGTACCCGAGGTGTAGATGACCGTGGCCAGGTCGGCCGCCCCGGCCGCGGCCGCCCGCTCGGCGACCACCTCGTCGCCGACGTCCGCGCCCGCCGCGCGCAGCGAATCGAGGTCCGAGTCAATCTGCCATACCTGCGACAGACCGGGCACCCGGTCCCGGAAGCTGGCGATGATGTCCCCGTACGAGGCGGTCTCGACGAAGCAAGCGCGCGCGCCTGAGTCGGAGAGGATCCATTCGGCCTGCTCGCCCGAGGAGGTCTCGTAGACCGGCACGGTGATGGCCCCCGCGGTCCAGATGGCGTAGTCGATCAGCGTCCACTCGTACCTGGTGTGCGACATCAGCGCGACCCGGTCCCCTGGCTCGATGCCCGCCGCGACCAGTCCCTTGGTCACCGCGATGACGTCGTCCTTGAACTGGCTCGCCGTCACGTCCATCCAGGCTCCGTAAGCCCCAGTTCCCCCGGAGGGGCGGCGCAGCACCACCGCCTGCGGCTGTTCGGCGGCCCGGCGGAAGACAACATCGGCGAGGTTCGCGGTCGCCGGAATCTGCGCCAGGGCCGGCATGCTGAATTCGCGCACGGTATCCCTCCAACCAGGTGGCCCTAATCGGCGTTACCAGCTTAGGCCGGCTTACCGTGGTTACATGCGAGTCCACGTGGTGAGCGACATTCACGGCCGCGCGGACGCGCTGGCCCGCGCCGGCGACGGCGCCGACGCGCTGATCTGCCTGGGCGACCTGCTTCTGTTCCTCGACTACGCCGACCACGGCCAGGGGATCTTCGCCGACCTGTTCGGCGCCGAAGCGGCGGCCCGGTACGTCGAGCTGCGCACCGCGAAGAAATTCGACGAGGCCAGGGAGTACTCGCTCGGCCTGTTCGCGTCCCGGCCGGAGAGCCGGGCCAGCCTCTTCGAGGCCGCGATGGCCAGGCAGTACGCCGAGATGTTCGGCGCCCTCCCCGAGCCCGCATACCTGACCTACGGCAACGTCGATGTCCCCGCCATGTGGGAGCGGTTCACCAAGCCCGGGCATCACGTCCTGGACGGCGGCACGGCTGAACTCGACGGATGGACCTTCGGTTTCGTCGGCGGCGGGCTGAAATCGGTCTACCGGACGCCGAACGAGATAAGCGAGGAGGAGTTCCGGGCCAAGATCGAGGCGATCGGCGAGGTGGACGTGCTCTGCACGCACATCCCGCCCGCCGTCCCCGAACTTCTCTACGACACCGTGGCCCGGCGGCTGGAGAAAGGCAGCACCGCGCTGCTCGACGCGATTAAGACCACCAGGCCGAGGTACTCAATCTTCGGGCACGTGCACCAGCCACTGGCCCGCCGGACGAGGATCGGCGTCACGGAATGCCTGAACGTGGGGCATTTCCGCGCCACCGGCGCCCCATTCGTCCTGCAGTGGTAGGCAGGTACGATCATCGGTAGGAGGCGTCAGGTGTCGGAATCCCGAGGCGAGAGCCAGCCGGAAGGCAGTGGCCAGCCGAGCAACAGCAGCGGCCAGCCCAGTAACAGCAGTGGCCAGCCCAGTAACAGCGGGCCCAGCGACAGCAGGCCCAGCGACAGCGGGCCCAGCACAGCAGGCCCAGCGACAGCAGGCCCAGCGACAGCAGGCCCAGCGACAGCAGGCCCAGCGACAGCAGGCCCAGTACAGGCAGCGGCCAGCCCAGGACCAGCGGCAACGGTCAGCCAGGCGGACGCGCTCCGTCCCGGCCCAGCGACCCGGTCATCGACTTCCAGCGCTGGCTGATGAAAGCCGGCGCCCGCAGCATGGCCAACCAGGTCGCCGGCCAGGTCAAGCGGACCCTCGGTACCGAGCGCCGGCCCAGTGGGGACGTGTGGGACACGGCCACCAACGAACTGCCCCCCAACGAGTCGCCGGAATGCCAGTGGTGCCCGGTCTGCCAGGCGGCACGTGCGGCGCGGCTGGGCGGCACGGGCGGTCTGGGGGCGGCGCTCTCCGGCGCGAGCGCGGGGCTGGCGACGGTGGTCCAGGATGCGTTCTCCGCCTTCGAGCAGGTCATGAAGGTCCAGGAACAAAACCGGTCGGCCGAACGGGCCGGGCCGTCACGCCCCACTACCGGCCCATCGCAAGACGGCGAGGAAACCGCTCAGTGACGTTCGCCATCGGCGTTGATGTCGGTGGCACGAAAGTCGCGGCGGGGGTTGTCGACGACGATGGCCGGATCATCGCCAAGCTGAAAAGATCGACCCCCGCGGCCAGCCCGGAGCGGACCGAGCAGGCCATCGCCGATGCGGTGACCGGGCTTCTCGCTCATCACCGGGTCGAGGCCATCGGCCTGGGCGCGGCCGGGTTCGTCGACAGCGCCCGGGCGACCATGCTGTTCGCCCCGAACCTCGCCTGGCGCGATGAGCCGCTGAAGGAGCGCGTGGAAGAGCGTCTCGACCGCGAGGTCGTCGTGGAGAACGACGCCAACGCCTCGGCCTGGGCCGAAGCCAGGTTCGGCGCCGCGCGCGGGTACCGCGACGTGATGCTGGTGGCCCTGGGCACCGGCATCGGCGCCGCCATCATCATCGGCGGCGAACTCTACCGCGGCCGGTGGGGGATAGCCGGTGAGCCCGGCCACGTCCGGGTCGTGCCGGACGGGCGGCTGTGCGGCTGCGGGAACCGGGGCTGCTGGGAGCAGTACTGCAGCGGTAATGCCCTGGTTGCCGAGGCGCGCGAGTTCGCCAGGCGCACGCCGGGAGGTGCCATCCGGCTGCTCCAGCTGGCCGGGGGAGCGCCCGAGGGCATCTCCGGGCCGGTGATCACCCAGGCCGCCACCGAGGGTGACCCGGCTGCGCTGCGCTGTTTCCAGACCGTGGGCGGCTGGCTCGGCCAGGGGCTCGCCGACCTGGCCGCGATCCTCGATCCGGCCTGCTTCGTGATCGGCGGCGGCGTGTCCGAGGCAGGGGAGCTGCTGCTCGACCCGGCGCGGACCGCCTTCGAGCGCGCGCTGACCGGCCGCGGATACCGGCCGCTGGCCGAGATCAAGGTCGCGGAACTCGGCGAGGACGCCGGCATCGTCGGCGCCGCCGACCTGGCCCGCGACAGCAGCCAGGCGGCAGCCTTCAGACGACGGCGCCGTCGTCGCCGTCGTCTGGGCCGTCCGGCTCTGAACCCGGCGAGTCGTTCATACGCAGCACGAGTATGGCGAAGCCTGTGACGAACGCGGCCACCGCGCAGAACGCGGCGATTCCCGGTACCGACCAGCCCGCCGCGGTGGCGACGACCAGGTAACCCGGCCCGCCGAACAGCGCCGCCCAGGCGCTCTTGGTGATCGGGTCCAGCTTGGGCAGCGGCGGCGGAGGGGGCGGGATGAAATGCTCCTCGTTGTCGTCCGGCGCCGGGCTCGGTGGCGCCTTGCGCGCCCGGATCCTCCGCGGCGGAGTGCTGTGCGCGCCCGCGCGACGCTCGCGCCGCGCACCCTGGATCACGTCAGGTGCGGGCGCCGCCGCCGGCCCGTCCGCGTCGAACGTCCCCCGAACTCCCTCGTCGTCGAACCCGCGGATCCCATCAGCCCCGCGCGCCCCGCGTGTGACCCCGTTCCCTCGCGGGCCCTGCGTCCCCTGAGCGTCTTCGACGTCCCGGGTACCTTGAGTGTCTTCAGACCCGCTTGGCGTGCTTCCGGCCTCCTGCGGACCGCCAACCCCGCCAGCCCCGTCAACCTCCGGTGATACGACGGGCATATCCGGCCCGCGACCTGGCTGCGGGCGCGGACGCGGCACGTCCTCGCGGTCCGGCCAGGGCACCGGCCCCGCCGTGGTCGTGGGCTCTTCGAACCGGGCGACCAGATCACGCCACGCCGCGTCCTCGTCGCTCTCTCTGCTCTCCGTGTTATCCCAGTCCGGCACGTCCCCACCGATGTCCGAAGCGAAGCCAGACTTCCACGATAGCCGTCCGTGGTCTGCTGCCGGGAGGGTAAATCTCAGGAGTACGGCGCCTTATCCGCTCGAGTCGGCCGGATTAAGCCGAAGGCGTATCGCGGTCGTTGCTCGCTGCATACGCCGCCCGCCGGCCCTCGAGCCAGCGCTGCCGCTTCTCCGCGGCCGCGGCGTCCGGCAACTCGAGCACCGCAGCGATGGCCTCGGGTGACATACCCATCGCGCGTGCGGCCTCGAAGAGCTCGGCCTCGAGACGGTCCAGGCCGAGCCGCGCCGCCTGCACCAGCACGAGGGCGGCCCCCATGTCCAGTCCCTCGGCGCGTCCCGAGGCCGCCGCCTCGGTCACCGACCTGATCGCGTCCAGGTCAGGGATGAGGCGTTTCTCCGTCTCCCACAGCAGCAGGTCGACGCCGGACGCGTAGCGCTCGGTCAGGTGCCTGCGCGAGGCGGTGACCATCTCGGCTGATGGCGCGGGAGGCTCCACGCTTCCCACGTTAGTAGGTCCGAAATGACCCGTCGACCATACGAGACTGTCGCTACGCAAGAGTGATATTGCCCTCCGCCGCGGCGCGCGCGGCCCGCCCCTGGCGGCTACCCGGAATGATCCTGGATGAACTTCAGGCTGCCCTCGAAGATGGCCTCGGCGTCGTTGTCGAGCGTCGCGACGTGGTAGCTGTCGGCGCATTCGCGCACGGTCACCTGGCCGTCAGGCAGCCCGGCCAGCAGTGCGCGCATGCTGGCCGGCCCGACGACGTGATCGGTGGTGCTCCGGTAGACGAGCACCGGCTGGGTGACCTGGCCGAGGCTCCTGACCGTCTCGTTCCAGAGCTTGGGCAGCGTGGCCGCGGCCCGCACCGGCACCCGGTCGTAGCCGATCTCGTGCCCCCCGGGTTTCTTGATGTCGCTGGCGATGCCCGGCAGCGACCGCAGCACGTACTTGAGCATCGGGGCGAGCCGGAAGAGCCTGGTGTCCGGAGCCAGTGACGGGTTGACGAGGACCAGGCCGCGCACCGCGCCGCCGCGGGTCTCAGCCACCCGCAACGCGAGGCAGCCCCCCATGGACAGGCCGAACACGAAGACGTGCTCGCACCGGCTCGCCAGCTCGCCGAACGCGGCGTCTACCTCGGCGAACCAGTCGTCACCACCGGTCCGGGCGAGGTCCTGCCAGGTGGTGCCGTGCCCGGGCAACCGCGGGAGGCTGACCGTCAGGCCCTGCCCGGCCAGGTAGTCCGCCCAGCCGCGCAGTGTCTGCGGGGTGCCGGTGAAGCCGTGGCATAGCAGCACGCCGACCGGGCCGCCCGCGTGGTGGAAGGGTTCCGCGCCTGGGAGCACTGGTGACATGGTGGAATCGTCGCACGACGGTGCCATCCGGCGCATCCCGCGGCGCCCCCGGACGTGCGACGATGTGACCGTGGGCTACTGGCTGACGAAATACACGCTCGGGATAACGCTGCGGATCCTCTTCCGGTCCCGGGCGTGGGGGGTGAAGAACGTGCCGCGGCGGGGCCCGGTCATCCTCGCCGGCAACCACCTGTCGTTCTCCGACCACTTCTTCGGGCCGTTTCCGGTGCCGCGGAAGGTGACCTACCTGGGCAAGTCGGAGTACTTCACCGGGCGTGGCCTGAAGGGGCTGATCAGCCGGGCCTTCTTCACCGGGGTCGGCGTGATACCCCTGGACCGCGCCGGAGGGCCGGCCAGCGAGCAGGCGATCAGGACCGGCCTGCAGGTCCTGGCGGACGGCAAGATACTCGGCATCTACCCGGAGGGCACCCGGAGCCCGGACGGCCGGCTCTACCGCGGCAAGACGGGGGTGGCCCGGCTGGCCGTCGAATCCGGTGCCCCGGTGGTCCCGTGCGCCATGATCGACACCTTCCAGCTCCAGCCGCCGGGCCGGCTCTGGCCGGATATGCGGGTCCGGCCCGGCGTGCGGTTCGGCGAGCCGCTGGACTTCTCCCGTTACCACGGCCAGGAGGCGGACGCGAAGCTGCTGCGGACGATCACCGATGAGATCATGCGGGCGATCGCGAAGCTCTCCGGTCAGGAGTACGTCGACATCGACGCCCGCATCGCCAAGGCCGAACTCGCCGCAGATAAGGACAAAACCACGCGCTGAGCGCTCCTCGCGCCCGAGTTTTATCCCGGGCTCGCGCCGCAGCCGTCCGCGCCGGCCTCCGGCCCACTATGGTTATTGCCATGCGAGTGGGAGTCCTTACCGGCGGCGGCGATTGCCCCGGATTGAACGCTGTTATCCGTGCCGTGGTCCGCAAGGGCGTACAGGAGTACGGCCTTGAGTTCGTCGGATTCCGTGACGGGTGGCGCGGGCCGCTCGAAGGGGACACCGTGCCGCTGGACGTCCAGGCCGTGCGCGGCATCCTGCCGCGCGGCGGGACGATCCTCGGATCGTCCCGCACCAACCCGCTGAAGAACTCGGGCGGTGGCCGGAACGGCATCGAGCGGATCAAGGACAACCTGGCCGGGCTGGGCGTCGACGCGCTGATCGCGATCGGCGGCGAGGACACGCTCGGCGTGGCTACCCGGCTCGGCGAGCAGGGGGTTCCCGTTGTCGGGGTGCCGAAGACGATCGACAACGACCTCAGCGCCACCGACTACACGTTCGGCTTCGACACTGCCGTGAACATCGCCATGGAGGCGATTGACCGGCTGCACACCACGGCGGAGAGCCATCACCGGGCGCTGATCGTCGAGGTGATGGGGCGGCACGCCGGGTGGATCGCGCTGCACGCCGGGCTGGCGGGCGGCGCCAACGTGATCCTCATCCCGGAGCGGCCGTTCGACATCGAGCGGGTCTGCGCCTACGTGCAGCACCGGTTCCAGACCCGGTTCGCGCCGATCGTGGTCGTCGCCGAGGGCGCCCATCCGGTGAGCGAGGACCTCGCCACGTCGAGCGAGCAGCTCGACTCGTTCGGCCACCTGCGGCTGGGCGGCGTGGGCCAGATGCTGGCCGACGAGATCGAGAAGCGGACCGGCAAGGAAGCCCGCTGCACGGTGCTCGGCCACATCCAGCGCGGCGGAACGCCGACGGCATTCGACCGGGTGCTGGCCACCCGGTTCGGCGTGCACGCGGTCCAGGCGGTGCACGACGAGGCGTTCGGCGTGATGGTGGCGCTGCGGGGCACGGACATCATCCGGGTGCCGCTGGCCGAGGCCACGAGCCAGCTCAAGCTGGTCCCGCCCCAGCGCTACGCCGAAGCCGAAGTCTTCTTCGGCTAGCCCTGGCCCAGCCTCTGGTGTTTCTGTGCCCGTAGGACGCTGCTGTGACGCGTGATACACGTCCGCTGCCGGTTCATATGGCGTGAATGTCCCATTCATGTCGCTCTAACGACGTGGCTGGGACATCCACATCATTAGAACGCCGTATTGAAGCCCGCACGCGCGCCCGTGGCGGGGGTTGCGGCCGGCTTAAGCCTGTGCCTATACTCGCCTACGAGTACTTTAATGCGAGTCATCGGAGACGGGGACTCGGATACGAGGAGAAGCGGGATGGCCCAGCCTCAGGCAGCAGGGCAGCGGACGACAGGGCGGCGCAAGGTCAGCAATCTGATGGCGCTGTCGCTGCTGTCGCTGCTGACGGAGCGGCCGATGTACCCCTACGAGATGGCCTCGAAGCTGCGCGAGTACGGCAAGGATCAGGCCATCAAGATCAACTGGGGCTCGCTCTACACCGTGGTGCAGAACCTGGAGAAGCACGGCTTCATCGAGACTGTGGACGTCGCGCGCGAGGGCAGGCAGCCGGAGCGCACCACCTACCGGATCACCGAGGCGGGCCGCGCCGAGCTGAAGGACTGGCTGCGCGAGCTGCTCAGCGAGCCCGAGCGGGAGTACACCAGGTTCGAGGCGGCGCTGGGGGAATGCGGCATCCTGTCGCCTGACGAGCTGATCGGCCTGCTGCGGCAGCGACTCGAGGCGCTCGAGGAGGCCACCGCCACGCACCAGGAAGGGCTGGATGCGATGGAGGCCCAGCTGCCCCGGCTGTTCCTGATCGAGTCGGAGTACCAGCTGGCGTTGCGCCGGACCGAGGCGGAGTGGGTGCGCGGGCTCCTCACAGAGCTCACCGACGGCACCTTCCCCGGGCTGGAGGCCTGGCGGCACTACCACGAGACCGGGGAGTTCCCCGCGGAGCTCATCCCGTCCCTGAACCAGGAAGGAGAACCGGCAGCCGGCGGCTAACCAAACGACCCCGGCCTGGTGCGGCAACACCGGCGGCCGGGGCCGTCAACCTCAAGCGATCCCGCGAGCACGCGAAACCCGAGGTCCCACCTCTACAGTAGCCGGGTTTGCGCTCGCGGGGCAGGATCACAAGGGAGACACCCGTGAGCACGACCGACTGCGCCATCGAGGCGCGTCAGCTAGTCAAGACCTACGCCGTACGCGGTAGCAAGCCCGGAAATAAGCCCGGAAATAAGCAGCGCATCCGGGCGCTGGACGGGCTGGACATCAGCGTCCCGCGCGGCATGATCTACGGACTGCTCGGCCCGAACGGCGCGGGCAAGAGCACCACCGTCAAGATTCTCACCTCGCTGGCCAGGCCAGACTCCGGGGAGGCGCGCGTCGGGCACGTCGACGTGCTCGCCCGGCCGGGACAGGTCCGGCACATGATCGGCGTCGTGGCGCAGCGGTCAGGCGCCGACCCGACCGCCACCGGCCGGGAGAACCTGATCCTGCAGGGCCGGCTGTACGGGCTGCGCAGCTCATCCGCGCGGGCTCGCGCGGATGAGCTGCTCGCCCACTTCGGGCTGACCGAGGCGGCGCGGCGGCTGGTCAAGACGTATTCCGGCGGGATGCAGCGGCGCCTGGACGTGGCCCTCGGCCTGATGCACCGGCCCGAGGTGCTGTTCCTCGACGAGCCCACCACGGGCCTGGACCCTGAGTCCCGGGCGGCTATGTGGCAGGAGATCGCGCGCCTGGCCGGCGGTGAGGGGATGACCGTGCTGCTGACCACGCACTACCTGGAGGAAGCGGACCGGCTGGCGAGCCGGCTCGCGATCGTGGACCGAGGCCGGGTCGTCGCCACCGGCACACCCGACGGGCTCAAGGGCGAGCTGCACGGCGACGCCGTGCACGTCGAGCTGCCGGGTTCTTGGGACGACGCCGACGCGGACCTGGTCAGGAACGTACTGGCTGGCCTGGGCGTGGTCCGGGACGTGGTCTTCGCCGGCCGCGGCGTGTCCGCCCGCAGCGACGACGGCGCCGCCGCCGTCCCGGTCGTGCTGGCCGCACTGCAGCGGGCTGGCGTCAACGCCGCGTCGGTCGCGGTGGCACGGCCGTCGCTGGACGACGTGTACCTGCGGCACACCGGCCGCCGCTACAGCGAGTCGGAGAGCCCCGGCCGAACCGGACCTGCGAACGAGCTCGAGACCGTAGGGGTGAGCACGTGATGACGACCGTGCAGGTTGACGTGAGCCCTTCGACGCCGGGCCCCGCGGCGCAGGTGCGGGCGGCCCAGCCCAACACCGTGCCGTTCCGCACCGCCATGGCGCACACCTGGTACCTGACGGGCAGGAAGCTGCATGCCCTGGTCCGGCAGCCGTGGGTGGTGGCGTTCAGCGTCGTGCAGCCGGTGATCTGGCTGTTCCTGTTCGGGCAGCTGTTCCGCCGCGTCATCGACATCCCGGGCTTCGCCTACCACGGCAGCTACCTGGCCTACCTGGTGCCCGGGCTGATCGCGATGAACGCGATGTCCAGCAACATGTGGGCGGGCATGTCGATGATCGAGGAGATCGACCGCGGTACGCTGAACCGGTTCCTCGCGGCCCCGGCCAGCCGGATCGGGATCATGAACGCCTCCGTGGCGGAGCAGGCGGTCAGCACGACCGTGCAGTCGCTGATCATCGTGTTCCTCGGCCTGGCCGGCGGGGCGCGCTACCACGGCGGGGTCGCCGGGGTGGCCGTCATGGTGGCGGCGTCGATCCTAGTCGGAGTGGTGTTCGGCGCCCTGTCGAATGCGGTCGGCATGACGCTGCGCTCCCGTGAGGCCATCATCGGCGTGTACACCTTCTTCATGCTGCCGCTGATGTTCCTGTCCTCGGCGTTCATGCTGACCAGCCTGATGCCGGGCTGGATGCAGACGATCGCGTCGCGCAACCCGCTCAACTGGGTGGTCCAGATCGGCCGCAGCGCGGTCTCCGCCCAGCCCGACTGGGCCGCGATCGGAGTGCGCTGCGCCGGGCTGTTCGTGCTCGCGGTGGCCTGCGTGGCCGTGTCGGTGGCGACGTTCCGCTCGTACCAGAAGAACGTCTGAGCCCAGGCCGGAACGGCGGGTGCTACGGGGGCACCCGCCGTTCCCGCGTGTTACTGGGCGACCGGCCCGGCCACCAGGCGAGGAGCGGCTTCCAGCGCCGCCGCCGTGTCCCCGGACGCCGGCGGCGCCGGAGCGTCATCGTTACGGAAGGTCCGGATGTCACGGGGGATCAGGGCCAGCGCGGAGGCCACGACGATCACCGCCGCCGCGGCGTACTGCGCGCTGGAGGCCCCGATCGCGGCACCGAGCGGCCCGGCGATCAGCGCGCCGGCTGGCATGGCCATGACCGAGCCGAGGACGTCGTAGGACGAGACCCGGGCCAGCTTGTCCGACGGGATGTTCCGCGCCATCGTGACCGTCCACTGCACCATCATCATCTCGACGAACACGCCGAGGCCGAACGACGCGAGGCAGATCGCGGGCAGCGGGAGGACCATCGCCAGCGACAGCGGTGATATGGCGATGGCGCCGCCGGTGAGCACGACGAACAGCATGGGGCGGCGGGGCGTGAACCGCAGTGCGGCCAGACCACCCGCGATCAGGCCGAACGCATCCGCCGCCGTGATCGCGCCCCAGGCGGCCGGGCCGCCGAGGTGCTCCCGCGCCACCACCGGGCCGAGTACGGAGAACGCCCCGTACCAGGCCATCAGCACCACGCCGAACTGGGCGACGATCACCCACAGCCAGGTGTGCGAGCGGAACTCCGACCAGCCCTCGCGCAGTTCGGTGAGCATGCTTGGCGCCGGAGGCTCCCCTTCGATCCCTTCGGGCCCGCCGTCTCCCTCGGCCGGCCTCGTCTGGTCCCTGGTCGCCGGCTGCGAGCCCCGGATGGCCAGCAGCAGCGGAATGGTGCTGAGCATGCCGATGCCGCAGAGCGCGAGCGCCCAGCCCGCGCCCGCGGCCGCCACTAGCAGGCCGGCCACGGCCGCGCCCGCCATCTGGCCGACGTTCATCACCAGGCGGCTGATCGCGCTCGCCTCCTGCAGCAGGTCGCGCGGGACCAGGCGGGGGAGCAGTGCCTGGGAGGCGGGGTAGAAGACCGCCACGCCGGTCCCGGTGATGCCCTCCAGCCCGATCATCGCCCACAGCGGGGGGTTGCCGGTCAGCACGAGGAGGCCGAACGTTCCCTCGCCGATCGCCATCAGCAGGTTGGCCGCGACGATGACCCGCTGCGGCGGGAACCTGTCGGCGGCGACGCCGCCGACGAGCGCGAACACCAGCGACGGGGCGATCTGGGCGGCGAGCACGTAGGACAGGTCAGCGGGGGAATTGGTCGCCTTGAGCACGGCGAAGGACACGCCGACGATGGAGAACCCGACCGACGCGGGCGCGATCAGCCGGTCCGCGAGCAGCAGCCGGAAGTCCCGGATCCCGAGCACGGGGAACCGGCGGACGAACCCACCCCGTGACATCGGCCCTGCCCCTTCCAGCCTTTCCGGCAAACCCCATGATCCGTCCGGGCCAGCGCCCGGCAGGCCCCCGGTAGCGCCGGCCGGTCCGGTCGGCCATCTGACGCTAACCAGGCCCCTAGCGCGCCGGCAACTGCTTTTATTCCGCCGGTGACCGGGGCCGGGCGGGTTCAGCAGAGCTGATCGATCCGGGTCCAGACCCCGGGCGGGTTGTCGTCACGCGGCAGCCAGAGCAGCGGCTGCCTGCCCTCGTACTTGAACTGGAACCCGGGGTCGCCCGGGTAGCGGTCCCGCCGGTCGGGCCAGACCACCTGCAGGTACGGCGGCCTGACATAACCGTGATACCGGTCTGAGACCGCGAACATGCTGGTCGTCCGCCAGCTCTCGTGCACTGGCCGGATGGCGAGCGAGCACGGGCAGATGCCGTCGATTCGGTCTCCCGCCTCGATCGGCACGCCGGTGGCGATGCGCTCGCCGATCGAGTTCAGGATGACCGTCATGTGCTCGACCGGGAGGCCGAACATGGTCAGCTCGGGACCCTGGTGGCTGAGCCAGAGGCCTACCGTGTAGGCCCAGGGCGGCGCGACCTCGTCGCCGAGGACGGCGGAGACGGACCAGCCGACGGTGCGGATGTCGTCGGCGACCGCCTGCATGCAGGCCTCGGCGTCGAGGTCGGTGCCCTCAGCCAGCGCCTCGCACTCCGCGCACCTGCACCGACCCTTCGACCCCTTCGAGCCCTTCGATTCCAGAGACCCGTCCTGGGGGTTGGCACGGTGTCTGCGTGGTGGGTTCATGGACGACACAGTACGAGGGGGGTATGACATTTTCGGGGGCCGCCGGGCTCAGGGGGGTGTGCGACAAATATATAGGGCAGGATGCGTCTCTGCTGGTAGCGGGCTTCTCCTGGTTGTACGCGTTGCAACCAGATCCGGAACATGCTGGTCAGCGCCGCGCAGGCGAACAATCCCGCTCCGGAGCAGGCCATCTGGCGCACGATGCACAACCAGACAGATGCCATCTGAGCAGCGTCATCGTGAAGATGATCTTGGTTACCTACAAATTTGACGTGCACCCGGCTCAGGGGGTGCGCGACACATTCGTTGGGGTCCCACATCTGGGCAGGTTATGATGGCAGTCTGGTTGTGCTTATAGCAACCAGATGAGAGGTGCCCATGACTCAGCCGTCGCTTCCGGAGCTGGAGGCCGAACGGGACCGCCTGTATGCGCAGCTCAGCACGGCTGGGGACTTCCGGCGCGGGTCAGTGAGCGAGAACTACCGCAAGTGCGGCAAGCCGAACTGCGCCTGCGCCGCGGCGAATCATCGCGGGCACGGGCCGCGGTTCTTGTGGACCAGGTCAGCCGGGAGCCGCAAGACCGTCGGCCGGCAGCTGGCTGCGGCGGAGGTGGAGAAGGTGCGCCGCGAGATCGCCCGGTACGCGGAGTTCACGGCGGCCGTCGAGCAGATCGCCGAGGTGAACGAGCGGATCTGCGAGGCCCGGCCGGCGGCCCGGACGCAGGCGCCCCCGGTGCCGGAGGGCGAAAAAGGGGGCTCTTCACCGCGCTCGCGGGAGCCAGGTCCGCCGAGATAGCACGGCTGGCGGCCGAAGCGGCCCGGGCGCTGGGCTGCGACGGCGGGCTCGGGGGCGCCGAGACTGTGCTGCGCGCCGGGCTGCTGAAGCTCGGCGGGAGCATGCTGGGGCAGCTGCTGTCCGCCGACCCCGGCCAGCGCGGCCCGCGGGTGCCGTGCGGCCAGGGGCATGAGGCGGAGTTCACTGACTACCGGGACAAGACGTTTGATACGGTCCTCGGCCCGGTCACGCTGTGCCGTGCCTGGTACCACTGCGCGGAATGCAAGCACGGCTTCGCGCCGCGCGATGCCGAGCTCGGCGTGGCCGGCACGTCCCTGTCCCCGGGCCTGGCCGCGATGAACGACATCGCCGCGGCCACCGGGCCGTTCGCGAAGGCGGCCGGGCTGCTGGAAGACCTGGCCGGGGTGCAGCTGACCGTCAAGCGGGTCGAGCGCGCGGCCGAGGCCAGCGGTGCGGCGCAGGCCGCCGCAGTCCGGGAGAGATCCGCGGCGATCGCCGGCCGGAAGCTGGTGCCGCTGCCGCCGCAGCCGTGCCCGGACATGCTCTACGGCGCGATCGACGGCACCGGCGTGACCACGACCGCCAGGGAAACAGCCGGGCGGGAAGGAAAAGGCGAGGACGGGCGGGCCCGCACCCGCGAGGTCAAGCTCGCCGTGTTCTTCACCCAAGACGACGCCGGCGAGGACGGCTACCCGGTGCGGGACCCCGGCTCGGCCAGTTACATCGCCACCTTCGAGCCCGCCGCCGTGTTCGGCGGCATGGTGAAGGCAGAAGGCATCCGCCGCGGCGCCGATCACGTCCGGCAGCTGACCATCCTCGGCGACGGCGCCGCCTGGATCTGGAACATCGCCGCGGACAAGTTCCCCGAAGCCACCCAGATCGTGGACCTGTTCCACGCCCGCGAGCACCTGAACAGCCTGACCCGCAGCCTGGAGTTCATGCTGCTGGACCGCAAGGACCAATGGCTCGCCGCCCGCCTGGAAGACCTGGACTACGGCGACATCGACGGCATCGAAGCCGCCGTCCGCAGGTATCCCCTGGAAGGCGTCAAGAAGGACGAGGTAGAGAAGGAACTCGGCTACTTCCTGAACAACGCGCCCCGCATGCGCTACCGCTGGTTCCGCTCCCGCGGCCTGTTCGTCGGCTCCGGCGTCGTGGAATCCGGCTGCAAGGCGTCATCGGCCAGCGCCTCAAGCTCTCCGGCATGCGCTGGACCCTCGCCGGCGCCGATGCCATCGCCACCCTCCGCTGCCAGCAGGCCAGCCGCCCCGAAGACCGGATCTGGCCCGCACCTCACAACCAGACAGTCCCCGCCTGAACAGCTACGCCAGCTAAACGATCTTGCTCACCCACAAAATTGTCGTGCACCCGGGCTCAGGCCAGGCGCGCCCGGAACGCGGCGGTCGTGACCCGGTTCTGGCACGAGGTCGAGCAGTACCGCCGGGAGCCATGTCGCTCATCCTGCTTGTTGCTGCGGTGGCGGCGGCACTCCGACGCGAGAGCGGACTTCCGTAACTCTGACACCATCCGTACCAAATCATACGATGTGGATGTCCCATTCATGCAGCTCCAGCGACATGGCTGGGACATCCACGTCGTTAGCGCCGAGCGGACCGGGGCGGCGGGCGGGGAACACCGGTAACAGGAATGTTCCGGGAACGCAGGAGCACCAGCGGCTGGGCCGGAGTAACGGTCAGGGACGTCGTCCGTAGGCGATGTTGATAATCGCGATGGCGACCCAGATGACCAGGATGACGAACCCCCGCCCGCCGAGCGTGTCGCCATGCGACACGACGGCGGTGGCCGCGACGCCCAGGGCCATGGAACCGAGCGCGGTGACGGTGTTCGCCACGTTCCGCGCCCCAACCTGTGACGGCCGTACCGGCGGCGGTCCCAGCTGGTACCCCGGCGGCAGCATGGGCCCCTGGTAACCCTGGTAACCCTGATAAGGCTGGTAGCCGGCCGGGCGGGCCGGAGCAGCGGTGCCGGGAGCACCAGGGACGCCGGGAGCACCAGGGTCGCCGGGAGCACCAGCGGCGCCAGGCCGGCGTAGGGACCCCTGGCTGGGCGCCTGCCGGCGCCGCCGGCCCCTGGTGCCCGAGCCGTGCGTCGATCCGCTTGTCGATTTCCGCACCTATGCGCTCGACCAGTCCCTCGGCGACCGCGTCGTCGTAGCCGGGACCGAGATCGGCGCGCGCAGCGACCGAAGCGCGGATCTCCGCCTCGTGGTCGCTGCTCATGAGCGCACGCTACAACCTGCCCCAGGCCGCCACAAATAAGCCGCACACAAGCCGTACATAACTGCCTGTACCGGGCGTACGCGACGTTGACGACCCCGATCACGATCCAGATCAGCGCGGTCAGCACCGCCGCGCCGCCGCTGACGCCGCCAGCCGGGGCGGCGGCCGGGTGCAGCACAGCAGCGGTGGCCCCGATGGCCATGCCCATCGAGCCGAGCGCCAGCACCACGGCGCCGAACCCCATTCGCCCGGGCGCCGGCTCACGACGCAGCCGCGGCCGCGGCGGCGCCTGGTAGGGCACCTGGCCGAACAGCCGGGCGTCCACCCGCCTGTCGATTTCCTCGCCGATCCGCTCGACGAGACCCTCGGCCACGGCGGCGTCGTAGGCGGGTCCGAGATCGCGGTGGGCCGCAGTCGAGGCCCGGACTTCATCGGAGATGCTCACAGGCCTCACGCTATCGACCGGCGGCGCGGGAAACACTGGGGCTAGCACCCTGTTCTAGGCTCCGGCTGGCCCCACGAAGTCCGGGTCTGCTGGCAGACTAGGGGGGTGCCAGACTTCCCTTCTGCCGATGAGCCGTGCGTGCTGCTCAAGCTGGGCGAGATCGTGCTCAAGGGGCGGAACAGGCAGCAGTTCGAGAAGATCCTGCACGGCAACATCCGCGCCGCGATGCGGGACCTCGGCGTGCCGGTCGAGCTGCGCCAGCGCGAAGGAGTCATCATGCTCCGCGTCGCCGACGGCGAGCGACGCGGCGAGGTGGGCTGGGCGCAGGCCGCGGGCCAGATCGCGGAGCGGGTACAGGACGTACCCGGCATCGCCCGGGTGTGCCTGCCGCTGCGGGTGGCCAAGACGCCCGAGGCCGTCTCCGCCGCCGCAATGGCGCTGACCAAGGGCAGCTCGGGCACGTTCGCGGTGCGCGCCCGGCGCCGGGACAAACGGTTCCCCCTCACCTCATCCCAGCTGGCCGTGCTGATCGGCCGGGAGATCCAGGAGGCGCATGGCCTCGGGGTCGATCTGTCCCGCCCGGACACCACCGTGTTCATCGAGGTGGACCAGGACGAGGTGTTCGTGTTCACCGAGGGCATGCCGGGCCAGGGCGGCCTGCCGGTCGGGATGAGCGGGCGCGGGGTGGTGCTCATGTCCGGCGGCATCGACTCGCCGGTGGCCGCCTACCGCATGATGCGCCGCGGCTTGCGCTGCTTCTTCCTGCACTTCTCCGGCATGCCGCTCACCGGCCCGGAATCCATTTACAAGGCCTACGCCCTGGCCCGCGGGCTTGACCGGTTCCAGGGCGGGTCGCGGCTGTTCGTGGTGCCGTTCGGCAAGGCGCAGCAGGCCCTGAAGTCCTCAGGCGCGGACCGGCTGCTGATCGTGGCCCAGCGGCGGCTGATGCTCAAGACCGGCGAGGCGCTGGCCCGCAGGCTCGGCGCCGCCGCGCTGGTCACCGGCGACTCGCTCGGCCAGGTCAGCAGTCAGACGCTCACCAATATCACCGCGCTGGACGACGCGGTCAAGCTGCCCATCCTGCGCCCGCTGATCGGCTGGGACAAGACCGAGATCATGGCCGAGGCCCGCCGCATCCGCACCCTGGCCATCTCCGAGCTCCCCGACCAGGACTGCTGCACGCTGCTCACCCCGCGCCGGGTCGAGACCCGGGCCCGCATCGACGACCTGCACCGCATCGAGATCCGGCTGGACGCCGAGGACCTGGCCGAGGAACTGGCCGCGGGCGCGCACGAGTACCGCCAGTCAGAACCCTTCTAACCGAACGAGCCGGGTTCACGCAGCCACAGCGACATGTGCGTCGGCGCGAGGACCCGGTTGTCAGGCCAGGGCGGGCTCATGGGGAACGACAGGGGCCGGGGTCAGGGTCCGGCCGACCAGCGGGGACAGGTGGGCGGCCACCGCGGCCAGCTCGCGCAGGTCGGACTCGACCAGCGCCTGCGGGCCGTCGCACAGCGCGGACTCCGGGTGCGGGTGGACGTCCACGATGATGCCGTCCGCGCCGACCGCGATCGCCGCCCGGGACAGCGGCAGCACCAGGTCGCGGCGGCCGCCCGAGTGCGACGGGTCGACGATCACCGGCAGGTGCGACAGCCGCTGCGCGACCGGCACCGCGCTGATGTCCAGGGTGTTCCTGGTCGCCTTCTCGAACGTGCGGATGCCGCGCTCGCACAGTACGATGTCCAGGTTGCCGCGCTGGGCGATGTACTCCGCGGCCATCAGCCACTCCTCGATGGTGGCGTTCATGCCGCGCTTGAGCATCACCGGCTTGCCCACCCCGCCGACCGCCTGCAGCAGCGGGAAGTTCTGCATGTTGCGCGTGCCGACTTGGAGCATGTCCGCGTAGCTGGCGACCAGGTCCACGTCGCCCGGGTCGACCACCTCGGTCACCACCGGCAGCCCGGTCGCTTCGCGCACCTCGGCCAGGATCTTCAGCCCGGTCTCGCCGAGCCCCTGGAACGCGTACGGTGAGCTGCGCGGCTTGTACGCCCCGCCGCGCAGCAGCGACGCGCCCGCGGCCCGGGCCATCAGCGCGGCCGCCATCGTCTGCTCGGCCGTCTCGACGGCGCACGGCCCGGCGATGACGGTCAGCGTGTCCGGCCCGATCGGCACGCCCGCCACCCTGATGACCGAACGCTCCCGGTGGTGCTCCCGGCTCACCAGCTTGTACGGCGCGGAGATCCGGACCACGTTGCTGACTCCCGGCATGCCCCGCAGGTTCAGCGTGTCGAGATGGTCCACGTCGCCGACCAGGCCGACGATCGTCCGCGACATGCCGCGGCTCACGAAGGCGTCGCCGCCGGCCGCCCGCACGCGGTCGACGACACCGTTGACGTCCGCTTCCCCGGCCTCCGCCGTCATCACCACGACCATCTCGTCCGCCTCCAGTCACAAAAGAAAACCCCGGGCCGTCTGGCCCGGGGTCCGGTTCACGTCGCTTCCGTCAGCGCCCTATCGTCATCGCAGGGCCTGGCAGGCGACCGTCCGGGACCCGGACCGGTAGCCAAACCAAAACCAGAACTGCTGGCGCATGACGATGATGGTAGCGCATGCCGTCAAGCCGGGGTCAGAAGCCGACGTCGAGGGTGATGGTGCTGCCGCGCGGCGCCTGGCCCGTCGGGCTGTAGTCGAACACCTTGTTGAAGAAGCCGAACCTGTTCACCTTGACCTGGAATCCGGCGCCCTCGAGCAGCGTGGTGGCGTCCTGTACCGTCATGCCGGTCGGGTCAGGCACGTTGACCAGCTGGGGACCGGTGGACACCTGGACGACCACGGTCTGGCCCGGCTGGAACGTGGCGCCCGCCGTCGGCTGCTGGCCGGTGATGGTGCCCGCGGGCTGCTCGCTGTGGCCATCCGGCTGCTGCTGCAGGTTCACGTTGTACTGGCTGGCCAGCTGCTGGGCGGCGGTGAAGCTCATCCCGGTGAAGTTCGGCAGCGGCGGGCCGGACGCCACCAGGATCGTGACCGTCTTGGTCTGCGGCCAGGTCGTGCCGGCCGGCGGGTTGGTGCCGGTCACCGTGCCTACCGGGGCGGTCGAGCCGACCTTCGGATGGTGGTGACCAGGTGCACGTGCTGCAGCGCGGCCTGCGCCGCGGCCTGGGTCTTGCCCTGCACCGAGGGCACCACCGAGGTAAAGGGCCCGTCCGAGACGAGGAGGGCGATCGTGGCGCCTCTCAGCACCCGCCCGGCCGGGCGGGTGCTGACCACCATGCCCTTGCCCACCGTGTTGCTGTGCACCTGGCCGCCCCGCCTGACGATGAAACCGTCGCCGGTCAGGACGGCCGTGGCCTGGCCGACGCTATCCGCGGATACCGCGGGCACCTGCGTGAACCGTCCGGAGAAGAGCCACCAGCCGCCCAGCCCTAGCCCCGCTCCCAGTGCGACGACCAGCACCACGATCAGCAGCCGCGGGCTGAACAGCCAGCGGCCGAGGAACGGCTCGCGGCCGCCGTGGTGCCGGCCGCGGCCGTCCTGACGGTCCACGATCAGCGTATGGGAGTCCCCGCCGCCGGGCGCGCGGAACTCGCCCCAGGAGCCCGTCCCGTTGCCGGTGACCGCGGCCGCGGGCGTGCCCAGGTCCAGCCACGGCGCCTCGGCCAGGCCCTGCACGCCCGCCCCCATCACGCCGGTGAGTCCGCTCGGCTCGGGCAGATGTTCCCGCACCTGACGAACGGCCCGCAGGAACTCGCTGGCGTCGGCGGGACGCCGGGCCGGGTCCCGGCTGGTGGCTGCGAGCACGAGCTGGTCGACCTGGGCCGGGATGCCGGGCGCCATCGCGGACGGGGCCGGGACATCGGTGTTGACGTGCTGGTAGGCGATCGAGAGCGGAGTGTCGCCGGTGAACGGCAGCCGGCCGGTGAGCAGCTCGAAGAGCATCACGCCGGCCGAGTAGACGTCTCCGCGCGGGCCGGTGGTCCCGCCGGTCACCTGCTCGGGCGGCACGTACGCGACCGTGCCGATGAGCAGCCCGGCCCGGGTGTGCCCGGCCGCTGACAGCGCCCGGGCCAGGCCGAAGTCGGCCACCTTAATCCGGCCGTCCGCGGTCACCAGGACGTTCTCCGGCTTGACGTCGCGGTGCACGATGCCCGAGGCATGCGCGGCCGCGAGCCCGTCGAGCACGCCGGCCATGATCTCCAGCGCCGTCGCCGGGGGGAACCGCCCGCTGTCCCTGAGCAGCCCCTTGAGCGTACGACCGGGCACGTACTCCATCGCCAGGTACAGGAACGGGCCGTCGGCGCCCTGATCGAAGACCGCAACCACGTTCTGGTGCGACAGCCGCGCCACTGACTTGGCCTCGCCGATGAACCGGCGGACGAACTCATCGTCCCTGGCCAGTTCGGCGTGCATGACCTTGAGCGCCACCTCGCGGTCCAGCCGCGTGTCGGTGGCCTGGTAGACCGTGGCCATCCCGCCGTGCGCGATGCGCGCGGTCACCGCGTAGCGCCCGTCGAGCAGTCGCCCGGTCAGGGGGTCGGCCAGGGTATCGTCCATCGCGACGATTTTACGGTTGTTCTGCCTATCAGGCGTGTTAATCATCGGGTCCCCGGTGGCCAGGGGAGGCTCGAGGCCGTCGCTGAGGCAGCTACCTCGGCCCGTTCGGCCCAGTTGTAATCTCTCCGTCATGACCGAGAGCGGACGGGTAGTCGTGGCCGGCGCGGGCCTCGCCGGGTTCCGGACGGTGGAGGAACTGCGGGAGGGCGGCTTCGCCGGCCCGATCACGCTGATCGGCGCCGAGTCCCGGCCGCCTTACGACCGGCCGCCGCTGTCCAAGAAGTTCCTGGCCGAACCCGGTCTCGACCCGTCGCTGAAGGCCGACTTCGCCGCCCTCGGCGTGGACTTCCGCCCGGACGAGGCAGCCACCGGGCTCGGCGACGAGCTGGTTACCAGCCGCGGCGCGTATCCGTTCGACCACCTGGTGCTGGCGACCGGGTTGCTGCCGGTGGCGCTGCCCGGCGACGGGCGGCAGCGCTTCCTGCGCACCTACGACGACGCGCTGGCCCTGCGCGACCTGCTCAGGTCCGGCCCGCGCCGGAAGCCACTGCGGCTGGCCATCGTGGGGGCCGGCTGGATCGGCGCCGAACTGGCCACCGCGGCGGTCGCGTACGGCAGCCAGGTCACCGTGGTGGAGGCCGGGCCCGCGCCGCTGGCCGCGGCGATCGGCGCCCCGGTCGGAGCCCAGACCGCCCGCTGGTACGCCGAGGCCGGAGTCGACCTGCGGATGGCGACCGCGGTCGAGGCCGTGCGGCCCGGCGGGCTCGCCCTAGCCGGCGGCGAGCAGGTCGAGGCGGACGAGGTTGTCACCGCGGTCGGGGTGCGGCCGGCCACCGGCTGGCTGGACGGCTCCGGCGTCCGGCTGGAGAACGGCGTGGCCGTCGACGTCAGCCTGCGCACCTCCCGCCCCGGCGTCTACGCGACGGGCGACTGCGCCGCGTTCGAGTCGCGCCGCTTCCGCCGGCGGCTGCGGGTCGAGCACTGGGACGTGGCCCTGAAGATGCCCGAGGTGGCCGCGGCCAACATCCTCGGCGGCGACGAGGCGTACGACCCGGTCCCGTACTTCTGGTCCGAGCAGTTCGGCCGGATGGCGCAGTACGTCGGCCACCACGGCGGCGCGGACAGCCTGCTATGGCGCGGCGACCCGGCCGAGCCCACCTGGTCGGCGTGCTGGCTGGCGGGCGGCCGCCTGGTCGCCATGCTCACCGTCGACCGCCCTCGCGACATGCTCCAGGCCCGCCGCCTTATCGCCGCCGCCGCCCCGGTAGACGTTTCCCGCCTCACCGATCCCGAAATCCCCGTCAAAACCGCCGTCATCACCTGACGGCCACCAGTCCGGCCCGCCGGGCCGCCGTAGCGAATGCAATCGATAGCCCCTAATCCCTCGTTAACGAGGGGTGTTTGGAAGAACCCCTGGCGTGGGACATTGGTCTCGTGGCACAGATCGACCCTGCGACCGACGCTCTTGTCGGCGAATGGCTGTCACTCCCCGATGTAGCCGGCCAGCTCAGCATTCCGGCCGGGCGAGTGAAGCAGCTGCTGCGCGACCGTAAGCTCCTCGCCGTGACCCGCCCCGAAGGGACGGTTGCGGTACCAGCCGCCTTCCTGGACGGCCATCAGATCGTCAAGGGCCTGTGCGGAACGCTGACCTTGCTCTTCGACTGCGGCTTCGACGAGCTGGAGGCGCTTCGCTGGCTGTTCACGGCCGACGACTCGCTGCCCGGCACGCCGATCGACGCGATCGTCAAGCACCGCGGCACCGAAGTGAACCGGCGCGCGCAAGCCCTCGCGTTCTAACGGGGGGTGCCAGGGGGTCGTCTCCCGGTGGCTAGCAAGCCGGGGGGCAGGGGGTCGTCCCCCCGTAGCTAGCACCGCCACCGGCTAGGCTTGGGCCATGCCACCGAGCCCGCCGCGTACCCATCGGACTGCAGGCGCGGCCCTCCGGCTGCCCGCCTGCCCGCCGCACTCGCCGCTGATCCGCGACCTGCTCGCGTCCGGAGGTCAGGCGTTCTCGTTCGAGTTCATGCCGCCCAAGACCGAGGCCGAGGAACAGCAGCTGTGGCGCGCGATCAGGCAGCTCGAGCCGCTGCGGCCGACCTTCGTCTCGGTGACCTACGGGGCCGGCGGGTCGACCAGGGACCGGACCGTCCGGGTCACGGGCCGGATCGCCGCCGAAACCACGCTGACCCCGGTCGGCCATTTCACTGCGGTCAATCATTCGGTGGCCGAGCTCCGGCAGGTGATCGGGGCCTACGCGGCGGTCGGGGTACGTAACGTACTCGCCCTGCGCGGCGATCCGCCCGGCGACCCGAACGCCGACTGGGTCCCGCACCCCGACGGGCTGAGCTACGCGGCGGAACTGGTCCGCCTGATCAGGTCGGCCGGCGATTTCTGCGTCGGGGTGGCCGCGTTCCCCGAGAAGCACCCGCGCTCGCCCGACCCGGAAACGGACGTGCGCTACTTCGTGGCCAAGTGCCGGGCCGGGGCGGACTTCGCCGTCACCAACATGTTCTTCTACCCCGAGGATTACCTGCGGCTGCGGGACCGGGTCGCGGCCCAGGGCTGCGATGTGCCGATCATCCCGGGCATCATGCCGATCACCAGCCTGCGGGTGATCGAGAAGGCGATCGAGCTCGGCGGCTGCCGGGTGCCCACGGAGCTGTGGGAGCGGCTGCAGGCGGTGGCCGGCGACCGGGCCGCGGTACGCGAGATCGGCGTCGACTACGCCGCCCGGATGTGCGAGCGGCTGCTCGCCGAGGACGTGCCCGGCCTGCACTTCTACACCCTCAACTGGTCCCGCGCGACCAGGGAGATCTACCAGCGGCTCGGCCTTTACGAGCGAGCTGGCCGCTTCGGGGGGGTCGCGGGGGGTCGTCCCCCCGGGCCAGCACTGCGGAGGGGGAGCTCGGCGCCCATCACCGCGTAGGGCGGCTCGCCACCGGGGAAGAAGCGGAACGCGGTCAGCAGGTCGGTGAACCCGGTCCCGCGGTAGAGCCGCCGCGCGGGGGTGTCGGCGTCCCTGGTGGACAGCAGGGCGGTGCGTTCGGGCCGTCCGGAGGTCAGCCTCAGCAGCACGCCGGCCCGATGCCGTGGCCCTGATGGTCCGGCGCCACGTGCAGCTCCGCGACCTCGAACGAGTCGTCGACCCAGGCCCCGGCGGCCACGTCACCGCGGCGTTCAGCCAGCGCCCGGCTCACCGTGTCGTGCCACCACTGGCCGGCCTCGCCGTGGAAGCCGTAACCGAAGCCGACCGCCGCGCCGGTCCCGTCGGCGATGACCGCCAGCGCGCGGAATCCCGGGTTGCCGGCGTGCCCGGTCATGATCGACCGGCGGCCCGCCAGCAGCTCCGTGGGCGGCCGCATCGCGGCCGCGTACACCGCGATCAGCTGGTCGAGCCTGACGATGAATTCGGCCGGGCTCAGCTCTCGGACCGAGACCGGGGCCGGCGATGACCCCGAACGGTCCGGGTTCGGAGCCCCGAACAAGTGCCAGGAGCGTCGTGTCACCATCGGGCCAGCTCGCTGGCGTGCTGTACCGGCTCGGAGCTGACCTGCACCTCGGCCTGGCCGGGCCGCGGGTGGCTCGCGCTCCCGTCGTCGGTGGCCGGTAGGGATAGCACGCGATTTAAAATACCGGTCGGGCGCGGCCCTCCGCACGACAAGAGCGTTGCGGCCCAGCATCCGCACCCAGCGGCTACGCCCTCCTTCCGGCGTACCGGTCAGAACTCAGCAGTCACTTTCATCACCCCAGCACCGTTCGCACCAGATCATACGATGTGGATGTCCCATTCATGCAGCTCCAGCGACATGGCTGGGACATCCACGCCGTATAAACGGGCGGGCCGCGGCGAGGCTAGGACGTCCGCTCGCAAGCCCGCGGCCCGATGCCGCCGGCACAAGCGGGTGTGCGACAAATATATAGGGCAGGATGCGTCTCTGCTGGTAGCGGGCTTCTCCTGGTTGTACGCGTTGCAACCAGATCCGGAACATGCTGGTCAGCGCCGCGCAGGCGAACAATCCCGCTCCGGAGCAGGCCATCTGGCGCACGATGCACAACCAGACAGATGCCATCTGAGCAGCGTCATCGTGAAGATGATCTTGGTTACCTACAAATTTGACGTGCACCCGGCACAAGCCGCTGCGGGCCAAAATGTCAGACCCTCGCGCTATCTTCGAACAGACATCGAATACGACTGGACATTCGGACGAATTTAGGTTCGAATAGATGAACCGACGCCTGCCGGGTGAGGTGAGAGGAAGCGTCTCACCTGGCCGGTCTAAGGAGGAGATGAGGAGCCATGGTGAACACAGCGGAGATGCGGATGGGCCTGGGTGACGTCAGCCCGCGGCATCCTGGAGTGGCACCGACCGTGCTCAGCATGCTCCAGTCCGCGCGGCGGGGGCTCGCAGAGGCGGCGGATGAATCGGCGCCCGGCGCCCGGTATGTCACGGCGCATCTGGCGGCGCTGCGGGCCGCGGCGGCGGTGGTGGCGGCCAGGGGAGAGCCGCGCTCGCGGCGCAGGAAGCCGCACAGCGTGTGGGAGTTGCTGCCCGAGGTCGAGCCCGCGCTCACCGAGTGGGCCGCCTACTTCGCGGCCGGGGCGGGCAAGCGCGCCGCCGCCGAGGCGGGGCTGCCGCGCGCGGCGTCGGCCCGGGAGGCCGACGACCTGCTGCGGGACGCGGAGACCTTCCTGTCACTGGCGGAGACTGCGCTCGGCGTCGAGGTGCAGTCTCCGCTCCCGCTCAGGCCGGCAGGCTAGAGGTTCAGAACCCTTCCATCGCACCGCGGGCGTCGGAGTCGAGCACGCCCCAGCTGATGAGTTCCTCGGTGAGGTCGGCGGGGGACTTGTCGTAGATGACCGCGAGCGAGCGGAGGTCTTCGTGCCGCACGGAAAGGACGCGGCCGTTGTAGTCACCGCGCTGGCTCTGGATGGTCGCGACGTAGCGGGCCAGCGGGCCGACCTTGTCCTTGGGCAGCTGGCCCATCCGCTCCAGGTCGATGACGAGCTTGGGCGTGGGTACCAGCGGCGTGGGAGCGGCGTCGCCGGGCAGCAGCTCGGACACCGGGACCCCGTAGAACTCGGCGAGTTCGGCGAGCTTCTGGACGGTCACCGACCGGTCGCCGCGCTCGTAGGAACCCACCACGACGGCCTTCCAGCGGCCGCGGGACTTCTCTTCGACTCCGTGCAGCGAGAGGCCCTGCTGCGTGCGGATGGCGCGCAGCCGCGCGCCAAGTGTCTTGGCGTACTCAGATGGCATTCTGTCCTCGGTTCCGGCCAGTCGTCGCTTACGGTAACGGTTACGCTCAGTGACGGTAAGCGTCGAGCGCTATAAGGTCAAGCCGAATGGCAAAAACCGGCTCAACCCGGCCGGAAACCGGCTAGCTCACCCGGACCAGCCTGTATCCTCCGCCGGCCTGGCAGGAACCCAGCTGAGATCACGTTTCCCGGCGCAGTGACCGGATAGCCATCTCTCGTCATGTCCGGCCGGACTCCAGTCCATGTGACGTAAATCACATGATGTCCGGCACGGTGCAAAGCGGCCAGGATCGGCGGTAACTCCCCGTATGATCGTCGACGTAGACATCCTTTAAGGACCGTCCGGTGAGGCGGGGAAGGAGGTCCGTTCTATGTGCGCAGCCAGTATTCCGGTTGCGGGGCGTGATGACCTCGGGGTGCTCGACGCCGAGGAGATCAGGCGGGCGCTGACCAGGATCGCTCACGAGATCCTGGAGCGGACGCACGGCGGTGACGGGGTCATCTTGCTCGGCATCCCGACTCGCGGGGTGCCACTGGCCCGGCGCCTGGCGGCACGGATCGGGGAGTTTGAGGGGCTCGACGTCCCGTGCGGCTCGCTCGATGTGACCATGCACCGGGATGACCTGCGGCTTCATCCAGCCCGCGCGCTGGGTCGCACCGATCTTCCGCGCGGCGGGGTGGACGGCAAGACGGTCGTCCTGGTCGACGACGTGCTGTACTCAGGCCGGACGGTGCGCGCCGCGCTCGACGCGCTGAACGACCTAGGCCTGCCGCGCGCGGTGCAGCTAGCGGTCCTGGTCGACCGCGGCCATCGCGAGCTCCCGATCCGCGCCGACTACGTGGGCAAGAACCTGCCCACGTCGCAACGCGAAGTGGTGCACGTCCTGCTGACCGAGGTGGACGGGCAGGACAGCGTGATGATCAGCGGCGAGGGGAGGCAGCCGTGAAGCGCCACCTGATCTCGGCCGCCGACCTCACCCGGGCCGACGCGGTGCTCATCCTCGATACCGCGGAGGAACTGGCCAGCCTGGCCGACCGGCCGATCAAGAAGCTGCCCACGCTGCGCGGCCGGACCGTGGTCAACCTGTTCTACGAGGACTCGACCCGGACCAGGATCTCGTTCGAGGCCGCGGCCAAGCGGCTCTCCGCCGACGTGATCAACTTCTCCGCGAAGGGGTCGAGCGTCGCCAAGGGCGAGAGCCTCAAGGACACCGCGCTGACGCTGGAGGCGATGGGCGCGGACGCGGTGGTCATCAGGCACGGGGCGTCGGGCGCGGCGCACCGGCTGGCCGGCTGGGTGCGGGGCAGCGTGCTGAACGCCGGGGACGGCACCCACGAGCACCCCACGCAGGCCCTGCTCGACGCGTTCACCATCCGGCGCAGGCTTAGGGGAACCGGCACGGCCGGAGCGCGCGGCGCCGGCCTCGACGGCCTCCGGGTCACCATCGTCGGAGACGTGCTGCACAGCCGGGTCGCGCGGTCCAACGTGCTGCTGCTGAGCACCCTCGGCGCCGAGGTGACCCTGGCCGCGCCGCCCACGCTGCTGCCGCTGGCGGTGGGCAGCTGGCCCTGCGCGGTCAGCTACGACCTGGACAGCGAACTGCCGAAGAGCGACGTGGTGATGATGCTCAGGGTCCAGCAGGAGCGGATGACCGCCGCCTACTTCCCCAGCGTGCGCGAGTACAGCCGCCGGTACGGGCTGGACGCCGCGCGGATGGCGCGGCTGCCCGGCCACGCCATCGTCATGCATCCCGGCCCGATGAACAGGGGAGTCGAGATCGCGGCTGACGTGGCGGATTCGGTCCGCTCGACGATCGTGGAACAGGTGGCCAACGGGGTCACCACCCGGATGGCGGTCCTGTACCTGCTGCTCGGCGGCATGGAATTCCCGGCGACGGGAGCGGCCCAGTGACGGACAACGGCAGCTGGCTGATCAAAGGCGTCACGATCCCAGGAGGCGACAAGCGGACCAGCATCCTGCTCGGCAGCGGTTCCATCACGGCCATCGGGCCCGAGCTTGATCACCCCGGCGCCAGGATCCTCGACGCCGGCGGCCTGATCGCCCTGCCCGGCCTCGTCGACCTGCACACGCACCTGCGCGAGCCGGGCCGCGAGGACGCCGAGACGGTGGAGACCGGGACCGCGGCGGCGGCCCTCGGCGGCTACACCGCCGTGCACGCGATGGCCAACACCGATCCGGTTGCCGACACCGCCGGGGTGGTCGAGCAGGTCTGGCGGCTCGGCCGGACCGCGGGCCACTGCGACGTCCAGCCGGTCGGCGCCGTCACCATCGGGCTCAATGGCACCAGGCTGGCCGAGCTCGGCACGATGGCGGATTCGGCCGCGCGGGTCCGGGTGTTCTCCGACGACGGCCGGTGCGTGTCCGACCCGCTGCTGATGCGCCGCGCCCTGGAGTACGTCAAGGCCTTCGACGGCGTGATCGCCCAGCACGCCCAGGATCCCCGCCTTACCGAGGGCGCGCAGCTCAACGAGGGCGAGATGTCCGCGCGCCTCGGCCTGGCCGGCTGGCCCGCCGTGGCGGAGGAGGCCATCATCGCGCGCGACTGCCTGCTCGCCGCGCACGTCGGCTCGGCGCTGCACGTCTGCCACGTCTCCACCGCCGGGTCCGCCGAGATCATACGCTGGGCCAAGTCCAAGGGATGGCACGTCACCGCCGAGGTCACGCCGCACCACCTGCTGCTGACCGACGAGCTCGCGGCGGGCTACGACCCGGTGTTCAAGGTCAACCCGCCGCTGCGAACCGAGGCCGACGTGGCGGAGCTGCGCCGCGCCCTCGCCGACGGCACGATCGACTGCGTGGCCACCGACCACGCCCCGCATCCGGTGGAGGCCAAGGAGTCGGAGTGGGCCGAGGCGGCGTTCGGCATGACCGGCCTGGAGACCGCGCTGCGGGTCGTGCAGCGGGCGATGGTGGACACCGGGCTGCTCGACTGGGCCGGGGTCGCCGACCGGATGTCGGTCCGCCCGGCCTGGATCGGGCGGCTGACCGGCCACGGCATGCCATTGGCACCCGGCGCGCCCGGCCACCTCACCCTGTACGACCCGGCGGCGCCCGCCGAGGCGGTCAGGCCGGCCGGGGCCTCCAAGAGCCGCAACACCCCCTACGCCGGGATGGAGCTGCCGGGCCGCGTGGTGGCCACCTTCCTGCGCGGCGTCCCGACGGCGCTCGACGGAAAGCTGGCTGAACCATGACGCACCCTGCTCGGCACGGGGCCCTCCTGGTTCTGGAGGACGGCACCACGCTGCACGGCACCGGGTTCGGCGCGGACGGCGAGACGTTCGGCGAGATGGTCTTCAACACCGGGATGACCGGGTACCAGGAGACGCTGACCGACCCGTCGTACTGCCGCCAGATCGTCGCGATGACCGCCCCGCACATCGGCAACACGGGCGTCAACGAGACCGATCCCGAGTCCGGCCAGGTCTGGGTGAGCGGATACGTAGTGCGCGAGCCGGCCAGGCTCGCGTCCAGCTGGCGGGCCCAGCAGGACCTCGATGACTACCTGAAGGGCCAGGGCGTGACCGGCATCGCCGTCCGGGGCACCCGGCTGCTGACCCGCCGGGTGCGCGAGCGGGGCGCCATGCGGGCGGCCATCAGCACCACCGAGACCAGCCCGGAAACGCTGCTCGAGCGGGTGCTGGCCAGCCCGGAGATGACCGGCGCCGACCTGGCCCGGGTGGTGAGCACGCCCGAGCCGTACACCGTCCGCCCGCCGGGCCGGGCCTGGTACCGCGTGGTCGCGGTCGACCTGGGCATCAAGGCGTCCACGCCGCGCCACCTCGCGGCCCGGGGCTGCGAGGTCCTCGTCGTCCCCGCCACCAGCAGCGCCGAAGACATCCTGACCTCCTCACCGGACGGCGTGTTCTTCAGCAACGGCCCCGGTGACCCGGCCGCGGCCGGGTACGCGGTGGACGCGATGCGCGGGGTGCTCGGCGCGGGCGTCCCGGTGTTCGGCATCTGCCTGGGCAGCCAGATCCTCGCGCAGGCCCTCGGCCTGGGCACCTACAAGCTCCGCTACGGCCACCGGGGCGTCAACCAGCCGGTCCTGGACCTGGCCACCGGCCGCGTCTACATCACCAGCCACAATCACGGCTTCGCCGCCGCGCTCCCCGGGGCACCAGGAGTGCCGAACGGCCCTGGGGAAACCCCCGTTTCCGCGGAAACGCGGGGGGCGGCCACCTGGGCGCATGTGCCGCCGCAGGCCCGGCAGCCGTTCGAGACGCCGTACGGTCCGGCGGTGGTCAGCCACGTCAACCTCAACGACGGCGTGCTGGAGGGCCTGCGCCTGATCGAGCGCCCGGTGTTCAGCGTGCAGTACCACCCGGAGGCCGCTCCCGGCCCGCACGACGCCGCCGACCACTTCGATCACTTCTGCGCCCTGCTAGAGCGACGGGGGTGAGCCGTGCCGCGGCGTGAAGACCTGAAGTCGGTGCTGGTGATCGGGTCCGGCCCGATCGTCATCGGGCAGGGCTGCGAGTTTGACTACTCGGGCACCCAGGCGTGCCGGGTCCTGAAACAGGAGGGCATCCGGGTCAGCCTGGTCAACTCCAACCCGGCGACGATCATGACCGATCCCGAGTTCGCCGACGCCACCTACGTGGAGCCGATCACCATCGAGACGCTGGAGAAGGTCATCGCCATCCAGCGCCCCGACGCCGTGCTCCCTACCCTGGGCGGCCAGACCGCGCTGAACGCGGCCGTGGCCCTGCACGACCAGGGCGTGCTGCGCAAGTACGACGTCGAGCTGATCGGCGCCAACATCGACGCGATCCGGGCCGGCGAGGACCGCGAGCGGTTCAAGGAGATCGTCACCAGCCTGGGGGCCGAGGTCCCGCGCAGCCAGATCTGCCACGACCTCGGCGAATGCGTCGCGATCACGCAGACCCTGGGCTACCCGGTCGTGGTCCGGCCCTCGTTCACGCTCGGCGGTCTCGGCTCCGGCATCGCGAAAACCGAAGCGGACCTCAGGCGCATCGCCGGGGCCGGGCTGGACGCAAGCCCGACCCACGAGGTCCTGATGGAGGAGAGCATCCTCGGCTGGAAGGAGTTCGAGCTTGAGCTGATGCGCGACGCCAGGGACAACGTGGTCGTCGTCTGCTCGATCGAGAACATCGACCCGATGGGCGTGCACACCGGCGACTCGGTCACCGTCGCCCCGGCCATGACGCTCACCGACCGCGAATACCAGCGCATGCGCGACACCGCCATCGCCATCATGCGCGCCGTCGGGGTGGACACCGGCGGCTGCAACATCCAGTTCGCCGTCGAGCCGCGCACCGGCCGGATGGTCGTGATCGAGATGAACCCGCGGGTGTCCCGGTCCTCCGCGCTGGCCTCCAAGGCCACCGGCTTCCCGATCGCCAAGATCGCGGCGCGGCTGGCCCTCGGGTACACGCTCGATGAGATCCCGAACGACATCACCGGCCAGACCCCGGCCAGCTTCGAGCCCGCGCTGGACTACGTGGTGGTCAAGGTGCCCAGGTTCGCGTTCGAGAAGTTCCCCGGCGCCGACACGGCGCTCACCACGCACATGAAGAGCGTCGGCGAGGCCATGGCTATCGGCCGGAGCTTTCCCGAAGCGCTGCAGAAAGCCCTGCGGTCAATGGAGAGTAACCACGGGCCGTTCGGCTTCAAGGACCCGCCGGCGGACGCGGAGAGCCTGCTCCGTGCCTGCCAGACCCCGCACGACGGGCGGCTGGCCACGATCCACCAGGCGCTGCGGGCCGGCGCCAGCCGGCCGGACATCAGCCGGCGCCACCGGCATCGACCCCTGGTTCATCGAGCAGATCCAGCACATCAACCACGTCGCCGAGCAGGTCAGGCGGGCGCAGGCGCTGGACGCGCAGACGCTGACCACGGCCAAGCAGAACGGCTTCTCCGACGCGCAGATCGCCGAGCTGCGCGGCACCACCGAGACCGTCATCCGCGAGATCCGCTGGGGCCTGGACGTGCGGCCGGTGTACCACGCGGTGGACACCTGCGCCGCCGAGTTCGCGGCGCGCACGCCCTACCTCTACTCGACCTACGACGATGAGACCGAGGTGCCGCTGGGCAACACGCCGAAGGTGATCATCCTCGGCAGCGGGCCGAACCGGATCGGCCAGGGCATCGAGTTCGACTACGCCTGCGTGCACGCGTCGTTCGCGCTCGCCGCCGCGGGTTACGAGACCGTGATGGTCAACTGCAATCCGGAGACCGTGTCCACCGACTACGACACCTCGGGCCGGCTGTACTTCGAGCCGCTGACCCTGGAGGACGTGCTCGAGGTGGTGCGCGCCGAACAGCAAAGCGGCCCGGTAGCGGGCGTGATCGTGCAGCTCGGCGGGCAGACGCCGCTCGGGCTGGCCCGGGCGCTCGAGGCGGCCCGGGTCCCGGTGGTCGGAACCTCGCCGGAGGCCATCCACCTAGCCGAGGACCGCGCCGCGTTCGCCCAGGTCCTGAACCGGGCCGGGCTGACCGCGCCCAGGCACGGAACGGCCACCACCGAGGCGGAAGCGGTCGGCATCGCCCGTGAGATCGGCTACCCGGTCCTGGTGAGGCCCTCCTACGTGCTCGGCGGGCGCGGCATGGAGATCGTCTACGACGACGCCACGCTGCGGTCGTACGTGACCCGGGCCACCCACGCCGGGAATATGCACAGCCGCGGCCATCCGGTGCTGATCGACCGGTTCCTCGACGACGCGATCGAGATCGATGTCGACGCGCTCTACGACGGGTCCGAGCTGTACCTCGGCGGGGTCATGGAGCATATCGAGGAGGCCGGCATCCACTCCGGCGACTCGGCCTGCGCGCTGCCGCCGATCACCATCGGCCGCGGCGACATCGCGCAGATCCGCGCGGCCACCGAGGCGATCGCCAGCGGCGTCGGCGTACGCGGCCTGCTGAACGTGCAGTACGCGCTGGCCGGCGGAGTGCTGTACGTGCTCGAGGCCAACCCGAGGGCCTCGCGCACGGTGCCGTTCGTGTCCAAGGCCACCGCGGTGCCGCTGGCCAAGGCCGCGGCGCGGATCATGCTCGGCTCTACCGTGGCCGAGCTGCGCGCGGAGGGAATGCTCACCGAAAAGGACGGCGGCGAGCTGCCGCTCGATGCGCCGGTAGCGGTCAAGGAGGCGGTGCTTCCGTTCGGCCGGTTCCGCGACCCGGCCGGGCAGGGAGTGGACACCGTGCTCGGCCCGGAGATGCGCTCAACCGGCGAGGTGATGGGGATCGACGCGGCTTTCGGCACCGCCTACGCGAAGTCCCAGGCCGCGGTGTACGGGTCGCTGCCGGTGCAAGGCCGGGCGTTCGTGTCGGTGGCCAACCGGGACAAGCGGTCGATGATCTTCCCGGTCAAGCGCCTCGCCGACCTGGGCTTCGAGATCTGGGCCACCGAGGGAACGGCGGAGGTGCTGCGCCGCAACGGGGTTCGTGCCAAGATCGTGCGAAAGCACGGAGACGGCCCAGGCCCTGACGGCGAGCCGACCGTGGTGACGCGGATACTCGCCGGTGAGGTGGACCTGATCGTGAACACGCCGTTCGGCAGCCCAGGACAATCGGGCCCGCGCCTGGACGGCTACGAGATCCGCACCGCCGCGGTCCGCCGTGGCATCCCCTGCGTCACCACGGTCGCGGGACTCGCCGCCGCGGTACACGGGATCGAGGCGACCATCCGGGGCGAGCTGGGCGTGCGGTCGCTCCAGGAGCACGCCGCGCTGCTCGCGGGGCGCTTATGGCTCCAGTGCAGATCCGCAGCACCGTGCTGACCCTGCGGCAGGTCGACGCCTATCACGCGCTGACGCTGGTAGCGCCCGCCATCGCGGCCAAGTTCCGGCCCGGCCAGTTCATCACGGTCGCGGTCGGCGGCCCGGAGACCTCCATGCTCGGCCGGCGAGCCTTCGCCGTGCACGACGTGCGCCCCGACCACGGCGGCACGGTGGAGTTCGTGTTCGAGGCGCGCGGACCGGGGACGCGCTGGCTGGCCGAGCGCCGTGCCAGGGACGTGCTGGACACGGTGGGGCCGCTCGGACGGCCGTTTCCCATCCCCAGGGACCCGTCGAGCTGCCTGCTGCTCGGCGTCGGCTACGGCAGCGCGCCGCTGTTGGCGCTGGCGGCGCGGCTGCGGGAACGTGGCTGCAGCATCGACTACCTGCTCGGTGCGCAGAGCGCGGACCGGGTGTTCGGCGCGCTGACCGCCCGCAGGAACGGGCGCAGCGCGGCGGTCGCGACGACCGACGGCTCGTTCGGCGCCCGCGGCCCGGTGACCGGCCTGATGGAGCAGATCATCCGCGAGGCGCGCACCGACGTGATCTACGCGAGCGCGCCGGTGCCGGTGCTGCGCGACGTCACCGCGATCGCGAGCCGGTACGACGTCCCGGTCCAGGCGTCGGTGGACGTCCCCATGGCCTGCGGGACCGGAGTATGCATGGGCTGCGTGCTGCCGGTCACCGGCACCGACGGGATCACCAGGATCGTCCGTTCCTGCGTGGACGGGCCGGTGTTCCGCGGCGACCTGGTCCGCTGGGACGACATGGGGACGATCCCGTTCGACGCCATCGGCGCCCCCGGCTGGACCGGAGGGCCAGCCGGGCCAGGGGCCCCGCAGGGGTCCCCCGGGGGGAACGGGGGGGCGGGCAGCCCCCCCGTGATCGGGGGGTCCAGGGGGGTCGCCCCCCCGGACTAGCAGGGCACCTCCATGCCGGCTGACATGAGGGCCAGGCTCGGCCAGACCGAACTGCCCAACCTGATGCTCGCCGCGTCCGGCTGCGCGGGCGCGGGCCGTGAGCTGGCCCAGTTCATCGACGTGGCCCGGGTCGGCGCGCTGATCAGCAAGTCGATCATGGCCGAACCACATACCGGCAACCCCGCGCCGCGGCTGGTCGAGACGCCGAGCGGCCTGCTGAACTCGGTGGGCCTGCAGGGCCCGGGCGTGGACGCGTTCCTGCAGCGCGATCTGCCCTGGCTGCTGTCCCGCGGCGCCCGGGTGGTGGTCTCGATCGCCGGCCAGACCATCCGCGAGTACGCCGCGCTCGCCACCAGGCTCTCGGACACCGCCGGGGTGACGGCCATTGAAGTCAACCTGTCCTGCCCCGACGCCGAGGACGCCGGGCGGCCGTTCGCGCTCGATCCGCAGCGGTCCGCCAGCGTGATCGCGGCGGTCCGGGGCAACGCCAGGCAGGATATCCCGGTGTTCGCCAAGCTGTCCCCGGACGTGACCGACATCGTGGCGGTGGCCGGCGCCTGCGTCACGGCCGGGGCGGACGGCCTGTCGCTGGTCAACACGCTGCTCGGCATGGCCATCGACCCGGCCACCATGCGCCCGCTGCTGGCAGGTACGTACGGCGGCCTGTCCGGGCCGGCGATCAGGCCGGTCGCGGTGCGGTGCGTGTGGCAGGTGCGGGCGGCGTTCCCGGCCGTGCCGATCATCGGGACGGGCGGCGTGCGAAACGGCCGGGATGCCCTGGAGCTGCTGCTCGCGGGCGCGTCGATGATCGCGGTCGGAACGGAGATCATGCACGACCCTTCGGCTTGCTCGCGCGTGCTGAGGGAACTCGAAGAAGAACTGGCGGCCCTCGGGGTGGACCGGGCCGCCGACGTGGTCGGACAGGCCCACGGCGCCCCCGGCCGGGGTCCCCGCGGCCTGGCCTGGCCCGCCTCGACGACGCAGCCAAGACACACAACGGAAAGGAGTGGGTCGTGAGCAAGCCGGCGCCGGTCGCCGTCGCGCTTGACGCGCCCGACCTGGAGACGGCCGCGCGGTGGGCCGCCCTGGTGACACCGCACGTCAGCACGGTCAAGGTTGGGCTCGAGCTGTACCTGCGCTACGGGCCCGAAGTTGTCGCCACGGTGCGCGGCGCCAGCCGCGTGTCCGTGTTCCTCGACCTGAAGCTGCATGACATCCCGGCCACCGTAGCCGGGGCCGTGCGGGCGGTCGCCCGGCTGCGCCCCGAGGTGCTCACCGTGCACGCGGCCGGGGGCGCCGACGTCATCCGCGCCGCCGTCGAGGCGGCGCCGGGCACGATGGTGGCGGCGGTTACCGTGCTCACCTCGCTCGGCGACGACGATCTCGGCCAGATCGGGCTCAGCGGCCCGGTGCCGGACGCGGTGCTGCGGCTGGCCGTGCTGTCGGTGGAGGCGGGCGCGCGGGGCCTGGTCTGCTCGCCGCGCGAGGTCTCCGCGGTGCGGGCCGAGGTCGGCGACGATGTGACGCTCATCACGCCGGGCGTGCGTCCGGCCGGCAGCGAGGCACACGACCAGGCCCGGGTGGCCACACCGGAGGAGGCGCTGCTGGCCGGCGCGGACCTGCTGGTGATCGGCCGGCCCATCACCCGGGCACCCGATCCCGGCGCCGCCGCCGCGGCCATCGCCGCGTCGCTGCGCCGGGTGGCGGTGGCGCGGTAGCCGCCCGCAAAGGCAGGCCGTCCGGCAAAGGCGGCCGTCCGGGCTCGCCGCGCCCACAGGAACCCGCCTGAGTTCCGGCAGTGACCTGCGGTGACGTTCGGCTTACCCAGCGAGTATGATGCGGGACGGGCGCCTCGCTTGGCCAGGATTAATATTATCGTCACAGTTGAGACTCACGTCGCCGAATATCCTCCGGGTGGCCCGAAGGCGTAGTGAGATGAGAAGAACATGCCAGCGGAAAGCGTGAGGCGCCGGACAGGTGCCGAACGAACCGGGCACGATGCCCTAGGCTGGGGCGCAGAGGTCTCGACGGCGGGATATCACCACGTGAGAGACCTCAACCGGGGCGGGGGACGCGTCTTGATGACACTACGTAAAAAAACACTTACAGAAAGTAATATATTTCAATTTGTAATGACGTAACCGGCAGTTTGCGTTGCCTAATGGGTACGTGATTGGCTAGTTTCCCCTCCCGACAAACCTTTTTCCAACGAAACCCGAGGTGACCCCGAGTGGCTCTTCCTCCCCTCACTCCCGAAGAACGTGCGGCTGCCCTGGAGAAGGCGGCCAGAGCACGCAAAGAACGCGCCGAGGTGAAGAACCGCCTCAAGCGCGGGGCGACGTCCTTGTCAGACGTCATCAAGGAAGGCGCAACTGATGACGTGATTGGCAAGATGAAGGTCTCCGCACTGCTCGAATCCCTGCCGGGAGTAGGCAAGGTCCGGGCAAAGCAGATCATGGAAAGGCTTGGCATCGCGGAATCGCGCCGTGTGCGCGGGCTGGGTACCAACCAGCGCTCCGCGCTTGAGCAAGAGTTCGGTGCCGATATCTGAACAGCGCGGCAGGCGGCCTAGTCCCTCCGGCGCCGCGGTCGCGACCCCGGTGCATTCGCGGCTGACCGTGCTCTCCGGGCCCTCCGGGGTCGGGAAGAGCACGGTCGTCGCGGAACTGTCCAGGACTTGTCCGCAGATCTGGATTTCCGTGTCGGTGACGACGCGGCCACCGCGCCCTGGGGAAGTGGACGGGCGCGAATATCACTTTGTCGATAGCGACGAGTTCGACCGGCTGGTCGCCAGCGGGGCGCTGCTCGAGTGGGCGCGGTTCGCTGGCAACCGGTACGGCACCCCGCGCGAGCCGCTCAACGCCAAGCTCGAGGCCGGGGTGGCCTGCTTGCTTGAGATCGACCTGGCCGGGGCGCGGCAGGTCAAGCGCGCCGAACCGGATGCCCGGCTGGTCTTCCTGGCCCCGCCCTCATGGGACGAGCTGGTGCGCAGGCTCACCGGCCGCGGCACCGAGCCGGTGACGGTGCTGGAACGCAGGCTGGCGGTCGCCAGGGACGAGCTCGCGGCGGCCGATGAGTTCGAGGTCACGCTGGTGAACACATCCGTCCAGGACGTGTGCCGCCAGCTGGTAGCCTTGATCGATAACTGTGATTTACGGAAGGCAGAACGTGGCAGGCACTCAGGCCCACCAAGTCGCCGACGGCATCATCAACCCGCCGATCGACGAACTCCTTGACGTCGTGGACAGCAAGTACCGGCTGGTCATCATGGCCGCGAAGCGCGCCCGGCAGATCAACGCCTACTACTCGCAGCTTGGCGAGGGCCTGCTCGAGTACGTCGGGCCGCTGGTGGAGACGCGCAGCCAGGAGAAGCCGCTGTCGATCTCGCTCCGTGAGATCAAGGAGCGCATGCTCAACGTCGAGGCCGTCGAAGGCTAGCCGCCATGTCGTCCCGCGTCGTCCTCGGCGTCGGCGCGGGTATCGCGGCCTACAAATCATGTGAGCTGCTCAGGCTGCTGACCGAGGCCGGGCATCAGGTCCGGGTCGTTCCGACCGCGGACGCGCTCCACTTCGTCGGCGAGGCCACCTGGGCCGCGCTGTCCGGCCAGCCGGTGACCACCGATGTCTGGACCGGCGTATCCGACGTGCCGCACGTCCGGCTCGGGCAGAGCGCTGACCTCGTCCTCGTCGCGCCCGCCACCGCCGACCTGATGGCCCGGGCCGCCGCCGGGATGGCCGGGGACCTGCTGACCGCGACGCTGCTCACCGCGCGGTGCCCGGTACTGTACGCGCCGGCCATGCACACCGAGATGTGGGAGCATCCCGCCACCCAGGCCAACGTGGCGCTGCTGCGCCGCCGCGGCGCCGTCGTCCTTGAGCCCGCAACCGGGCGCCTGACCGGCAAGGACAGCGGGCCCGGGCGGCTGCCGGAACCGGACGCGATCGCCGCCGTCGCGACCCGGCTGCTGGCCCGCGGCACCCTCGTCCCTGACCTGGCCGGCCGCCGCGTGGTGGTGTCGGCCGGCGGCACCCGGGAGGAGATCGACCCGGTACGGTTCATCGGCAACTGGTCCACCGGGACGCAGGGGTACGCCCTGGCGAGCACGGCGGCCGCCCGCGGTGCCGAGGTGATCGTGGTGGCGGCCAGCGTGGCGCTGCCTGACCCGGCCGGGGCCAAGGTCACCCGGGTGGTCTCGGCGCGCGAGATGCACGAAGCGGTGCAGGCCGCCGCGGCCGGTGATGGGCCCGGTGATGGACACTGCGCCGACGCGGTGGTGATGGCGGCGGCGGTGGCCGACTACCGTCCCGCCGCGCGCAGCGCGGCCAAGATCAAGAAGGACGGTCGGCCGCCGGAACCGGTCGAGCTGACCGAGAATCCGGACATCCTGGCCGGGCTCGCCGCCGTGCGGAAGGCTCGGGAGGCCGCCCGTTCGGCTCCCGATCCCGAACGGGCCGGGCTCGTGGCGCTCCCGCCCGCGCGTCAGGTCCTGGTCGGTTTCGCCGCCGAGACCGATACCTCCCCGGACCAGGCCCGGGCCAAGCTGGCCCGGAAGGGCTGTGACCTGCTCGTCGTCAATCCGGTGGGGAACGGGCTCGGGTTCGGCACACCGGACAACGAGGCGGTCGTCTACGGTGCCGACGGCACCGTCACGCCGATCCCGCGCGGTCCCAAGGAAGCCCTGGCCGACGTGGTGTGGGACCTGGTCGCCGCGAGGCTGCCGAATCCGTAAGTCACGGCTAGACTCGCCGCAGTCCAGGATAAACTCACCGCAGTCACCACGATCGAGGGGAGAGCCGAAAGTGGCGCGACGCCTTTTTACTTCTGAGTCGGTTACGGAGGGCCATCCGGACAAGATGGCCGACCAGATCAGTGACGCCATCCTGGACGCCATGATCAAGGATGATCCGGGCAGCCGCGTGGCCGTGGAGACCATGATCACCACGGGCCAGGTGCACGTGGCCGGCGAGGTCACCACCCAGACCTATGTCGACATTCCGGGGATCATCAGGGACAAGATCCTCGAGATCGGCTACGACTCCTCGGCCAAGGGGTACGACGGGGCGTCCTGCGGCGTGTCGGTGTCCATCGGCTCCCAGTCGCCCGACATCGCCCAGGGCGTTAACGACGCATTCGAGTACCGCGAGGGCGAGGGCACCGACGAGCTCGACCGGCAGGGGGCAGGTGACCAGGGGCTGATGTTCGGCTACGCATGCCGCGAGACCCCCGAGCTGATGCCGCTGCCGATCATGCTGGCGCACAAGCTCGCCCGCCAGCTGTCCGAGGTACGCCGCGCGGGCACCGTGCCCTACCTGCGGCCGGACGGCAAGACCCAGGTGACGATCGAATACCAGGGAGCCACGCCGGTACGGCTGGACACGGTGGTGGTCTCCACCCAGCACGCACCCGACATCAACCTCAAGGAACTGCTCGCCCCCGACATCAAGGACTACGTGGTCGAGCCCGTGCTGGCCGACGCGGGCATCGACTGCGACGGCTTCCGGCTGCTGGTCAACCCGACCGGCCGGTTCGAGATCGGCGGGCCGATGGGGGACGCCGGCCTGACCGGCCGCAAGATCATCATCGACACCTACGGCGGCATGGCGCGGCACGGGGGCGGAGCCTTCTCCGGCAAGGACCCGTCCAAGGTCGACCGCAGCGCCGCCTACGCCATGCGCTGGGTGGCCAAGAACGTGGTGGCGGCGGGCCTGGCGGACCGCTGCGAGGCCCAGGTGGCCTACGCGATCGGCAAGGCCATGCCGGTCGGGATGTTCGTCGAGTGCTTCGGCACCGAGAAGGTGCCGGTGGAGCGGATCCAGGACGCCGTGATGCAGGTCTTCGACCTGCGGCCGCGGGCCATCATCTACGCGCTCGACCTGCTCCGGGCCATCTACGCGCAGACCGCCGCGTACGGGCACTTCGGCCGCACCGAGCCCGACTTCTCCTGGGAGCGCACCGACCGCGCCGCCCAGCTCCGCGACGCCGTCGGCCTCTGACCTCTACCACCGAGCCCGGGCCTGCTGTGCCGTGGTGGCCGGGCCCGGGCCCGCCGGATCGTCGTGGCCGGGCCCGGGCCCGCCGTATCGTCGTCGCCAGGCCCGGGCCCGCCGGATCGTCGTCGCCGGGCCCGGGCCCGCCGGATCGTCGTGGCCGGGCCTGTTATGCCGCCGCGCGGCGGCGGCCGTAGCGCAGCACTCGGCTAGAAGCTCCGTTAGTCACATCGGTCGCAGCCCGCACATGTGACACATAAGCGGGGCGAACATCCCGGTTTCCGTCACTCCGGCACCGCCTGTACCGAGTCATACGATGTGAATGCCACATTCATGCAGCTAGAGGTGCATGAATGGGACATCCACGCCATATGAGGCGATGGCGGGGCATGTATCACTAGTCACGGCAGCGCACCAAGAGCGCAGGAATACCAGGGTCGGGGCGTGCGTCGGCCACCCGAGATCAACTAAGACTGACCGCTATGCAGGGTCGGGCTTCAGGCCGGTGACCCTGGCGTAATCTCTGCCGCGGTTCTGGTAGGACGGAACCGTGGTGAAGGAGCCGAAGGACCAGGCGGTGAGCGAGCGGCTGCCCGTGGCCCGGGTCGCCGTGGACATCTCCCTGGCCCACCTCGACCGTCCCTTCGACTACCTCGTCCCGGCCCGGCTGGACCAGGCGGCCGTGCCGGGCTGCCGGGTCCGGGTCCGGTTCGCCGGCCAGCTGGTCGACGGCTACCTGCTGGAACGCGCCGAGACGAGCGAGCACGAGGGCAAGCTGGCCCGGCTGGAGCGGGTGACCTCGCCCGAGCCTGTGCTCACCCCGGAGATCTTCGACCTGGCCCGGGCGGTGGCGGACCGGTACGCGGGCACGCTGGCCGACGTGCTCCGGCTGGCCATCCCGCCCCGGCACGCCGCCGCCGAGCGCGACACCCCGCAGGCCGGGACATCGCCTGCTCCGGTGCCGGGCCGGCCAGAACCGGGTTCGTGGCGCCGGTATCCCGCCGGGGCGGCGTTCCTGGCTGGCCTGGCTGAGGGCCGCCCGGTGCGGGCCGCCTGGTCGGCCCTCCCCGGCTCGGGCCTCCCCGGCCCGGCACAGCCAGGCCCGGCACAGCCCGGCCCGGCACAGTCGGGCCCGGCCCAGCCAGGCCCGGCCCAGCCCGGCCCGGCCCAGCCCGGCCCGGAATGGCCGGCCGAGATCGCCGTTGCCGCCGGCACCGCGGCCGCCGCGGGCCGCGGGGTGGTCATCGTCGTGCCTGATGCCCGCGACCTGGACCGCGTGGACGCGGCCCTGACCGAGGCCGCCCTCAACCATGTCTGCCTGGCCGCGGACCTGGGCCCGGCCGAGCGGTACCGGCGCTGGCTGATGGTTCGCCGGGGCCTGATCCGCGTGGTCGCGGGCACCAGGGCCGCGATGTTCGCCCCGGTCGCCGGCCTCGGCCTGGTGGTGCTCTGGGACGACGGCGACGACCTGCACGCCGAGCCGCGCGCGCCGTACCCGAACGCCCGCGAGGTGCTGGCCCTGCGGGCCCACCGGACCGGTGCGGCCGCGCTGATCGGGGGGTTCGCCCGCACCGCCGAGCTCACCCAGCTGGTCGCGGGTGGCTGGGCCCGGCCGCTGGTCGGCAGCCCCGAGGCGCTCCGGCAGGCGGCGCCCAGGGTCAGAGCCGCGCCCGACGAGGCCGAACTGGCCAGGGATGCCGCCGCGATGACCGCGCGGCTGCCCAGCCTCGCGCTGCGTACCGCTCGCGGGGGCCTGGCTCAGGGTCCCGTCCTCGTCCAGGTGCCGCGGCGCGGCTACCTGGCCGCGGTCGCCTGCGCCCGGTGCCGGGCCCAGGCCAGGTGCGCGACCTGCGCCGGGCCGCTGGAGATCGGCGGCTCGCATGAGACCCCCGGCTGCCGGTGGTGCGGGGCGCTGGCGACGGACTGGGCCTGTGCCCGCTGCGGTTCGGGGCAGCTGCGTGCGCTGGTCACTGGCGCGGCACGCACCGCGGAGGAACTGGGCCGCGCCTTCCCCGGCGTGCCGGTGCGCAGCTCGGGCGGCCCGCACGTGCTGGCCGCCGTGCCCGCCGAACCCGCACTGGTCATCGCCACCCCGGGGGCGGAGCCCGTGGCGCAAGAGGGCTACGCCGCCGCGCTGCTGCTCGACGGCTGGGCGCTGCTCGGGCGGCCCAGCCTGCGCGCCGCCGAGGAGGCGCTGCGCCGGTGGCTGAACGCGGCCGCCCTGGTCCGCCCGGATGCTCCCGTGGTCGTGCTGGCCGAGGCGACGCTGCCCGCCGTGCAGGCGCTGATCCGCTGGGATCCGGTCACGTTCTCCGAACGGGAGCTGGCCGAACGCGCGGAGCTCGGTTTCCCGCCCGCGGTGCGGATGGCCTCGGTCACCGGGCCGTCCGAGGCGGTGTCGGACTTCGTCGGCGCGCTGTCCTCGTCAGGGGGCGGGCTGCCCGGTCGGGCCGAGGTCCTCGGGCCGGTTCCGGTCGAACCCGCCCCGGCTCGCCAGGACCCGGCCGATCCCGGACCGGCACGGGAGCGGGCTCTCATAAGAATCGGGCGGCGAGACGGGCTGGAGCTGGCCCGGGCCCTGCACGCGGCTCAGGCCACCCGCAGCGCGCGCAAGGACGGCGGCGCCGTCCGGGTTCAGCTCGACCCGGCCGAGGTGGCCTGATGGATACACTGGAGGCTGGCGACGCCTCGGTAAGCGGGTGGTCGCCGTCGGGTGTCCAGGAGGGTTTTCGTGAGCGTCAAGCCGATCCGTCTCTTCGGCGATCCGGTGCTGCGGACGCCGGCCGAGCCGGTCCGCGACTTCGACGCTGAGCTGCGCAGGCTGGTGAAGGACCTCACTGAAACCATGCTGGACGCGCCAGGGGCGGGCCTCGCCGCCCCGCAGATCGGGGTCGGCCTGCGGGTCTTCGCCTACCACGTGGACGACCACGAGCCCGGGCACCTGATCAACCCGTCGCTCGACCTGTCCGAGGAAGAGGACGAGGATGACGAGGGCTGCCTGTCGTTCCCCGGCCTCGTCTACCCGGTCAAGCGGGCCTGGGGCGTGGTGGCCAAGGGCTTCAACATGTACGGCGACCCGGTGACGATCGAGGGCACCGAGCTGCTCGCCCGCTGCATCCAGCACGAGACCGACCACCTGGACGGCATCTTGTTCATCGACCGGATGGACCCGGCCCAGCGCAAGGCGGCCATGAAGGCGATCCGCGACGCCGAGTGGTGGGGCAACCCGGTCCCGCGGGTACGCGTGTCCCCGCACGAGACCCGCGGCCATGCGTTCTGACATGCCGTCTTCTGAGTTGCGGGCTTCCGGCCCGCCGGCCTGTGACCTCTGATGCGCCTGGTTTTCGCGGGTACGCCGGAGACGGCGGTACCGGCCCTTGACGCGCTGCTGACGTCTCGGCACGAGGTCGCCGCGGTGGTGACCCGTCCGGACGTCCCGGCCGGCCGCGGCCGCCGGGTCGAGGCCAGCCCGGTGGCCCGGCGTGCCACGGATGCAGGCCTCGAGGTGCTCACCCCGGACCGGGTCCGCGACCCGGGCTTCCTCGCCCGGCTGCGCGAGATCGGCCCGGACTGCTGCCCGGTGGTCGCGTACGGGGCGCTGCTGCCCCAGGCCGCGCTGGACATCCCCCCGCACGGCTGGGTCAACCTGCACTTCTCCATCCTGCCGGCCTGGCGCGGCGCCGCGCCGGTCCACCACGCCATCCTGCACGGCGACGACGTGACTGGCGCCAGCACGTTCCTGATCGTCAGGGAACTGGACGCGGGCCCGGTGTACGGCGTGCTGACCGAGCCGGTCCGGCCCGACGACACCACCGGCACCCTGCTCGGCCGGCTATCCCGCCCGGGAGCCGAACTGCTCGTCACGACGCTGGACGGGATCGAGGATGGCACCATCCAGGCCGTCCCGCAGCCGGCCGACGGCGTGAGCTTCGCCCCCAAGATCACCCCGGCCGACGCGCACGTGGACTGGAAGCTGCCCGCGCACGTGGTGGACCGGCTGATCCGCGCCTGCACCCCCGACCCGGGCGCCTGGACCGAACTCGACGGCGTGCGTCTCAAGATCGGTCCCGTGTCCCTGGACCCCGGCCAGGCCGGCTCCGCGGCCTCGCCGGCCTCCGCAACCCCGCCGGACCGCGCAGCCCAGCCCGGTCTCGCGGCCTCGCCGGACCTCGCGCCCGGCGAGCTGCAGGCCGGGCGCAATGCGGTGCTCGTCGGCACCGGCTCCCGTCCGGTACGTCTCGGCGACGTCCAGGCCCCGGGCAAGCGCCGGATGACCGCCCCGGAGTGGGCCCGCGGCCTGCGCTCCGGCGGTCCCGTGTGGTTCGGCTGAGATGCCCCCGCATCCCCCGCGGCGCGCAGCGCGTCCCCGCCCGGGCCGGGGCCGCCCCGGCCGGCCAGGGAATCGTTCCCCGGCCGCCCGCCCGCGCACCGACCCGGCCCGGCGCGCCGCTTACGACGTCCTGCGCGCGGTCGCGGACCGCGACGCCTACGCCAACCTGCTGCTCCCGGCCCTGCTCACCGAGCGCGGCCTCACCGGCCGGGACGCCGCCTTCGCCACCGAACTGACCTACGGCACATTGCGCGGCCGCGGTACCTATGACGCCATCCTGGCCGCCTGCAGCGACCGGGACGAGATCGACCCGCCGGTCCGCGACGTGCTCAGGCTCGGCGCGCATCAGCTGCTGGCCACCAGGGTCGGCCAGCACGCCGCCGTTGCGACCTCCGTCGACCTGGCCAAGGACGTCTGCGGCCCCCGGCCGTCGGGCTTTGTCAACGCGGTCCTGCGCCGGGTGGCCACCCGGGACCTGGACGGCTGGGTTCAGATCGTCGCTCCGGACCGGGCGCGCGACCCGTCCGGCTACCTGGCTGTCCGCTACAGCTATCCGCGCTGGATCGTCAACGCGTTCGGCGACGCGCTCGGCCCTGACGCCGCCGAGGTCGAGGACGCCCTCGCCGCTGGAAACGCCCGCCCCGACGTGGTACTTGCCCTCGGCCCGGCAGGCCCGCCAGACTCCGAGACGGCCGGCCTGCTGCCGGACGGCGAACGCACCCGCTGGTCACCGTATGGCTTCCGGCTGGCGGGCGGCGACCCGGCGCCCCTGGTAGCCAGCGGTTCGCGGATCCGGGCCGCCGTCCAGGACGAGGCGAGCCAGCTCGCCGCGCTCGCCCTGACCCGGACCGGACTGCCCGGCCGGGACGAGCTTTGGCTGGACCTGTGCGCGGGTCCCGGCGGCAAGGCCCGGCTCCTGAGTGGCCTGGCCGCCGCCCGCGGTGCGCGGCTGGTCGCCTCGGACCTCCACCCGCACCGGGCCCGCCGCGTCCTGGACGCCCTGAGCGGTGCCAGCCAGCACGGTGCCAGCCAGCACGGTGCCAGCCAGCCCGGTGCCAGCCAGCACGGTGCCAGCCAGCACGGTGCCAGCAGCGAGGATTTCGGCGTCGTCGCCGCCGACGGGCGCCAGGCGCCCTGGCTGCCGGGCACGTTCGACCGCGTCCTGGCCGACGTTCCGTGCTCCGGCCTGGGCTCACTGCGCCGCCGCCCCGAAGCCAGGTGGCGCAAGGCCCCGGATGACCTGAAAGACCTCACCAGCCTGCAGCGCGACCTGCTCGGCACGGCACTCGACTCGGTCCGGCCCGGTGGCGTGGTGGCCTATGTGACCTGCTCCCCGCACCTGGCGGAGACTCGTGACGTCGTCACCGCCGTGGCGCAGTCCCGGGACGACGTCACCATCCTCGACGCCCCGGCCGTTCTTCCCGAGGTCCCCGGCCTGCGTAGCCCGGATCCCCGGTTCGCCCAGTTCTGGCCGCACCGGCACGGCACGGACGCGATCTTCATCGCGCTCATGGCCCGGAGCTGCTGAGGGCGCGGGCTGACTTCAGCCGGGCGTTGCCGATGTCGGCTCGCTGCCCCTGCGCGTAGCCGTCGTGGTATCCCCGGCCGCTGTAGGTGATGCGCGTCCGGCGCGTCACCGGGTACGCCTGTTCCAGCTGCCTGCGGATGACCACCGCCCGGTCGGCCAGGACCAGCGCGGTGCTCGGCCCGCCCCTTGTCTCGCCCTCCGCGCTCGAGGCCGCCCGGTCCTCGGCCGCCTTGACCCGGGTGATGACGGCCGTGACGAAGCCGAGCAGCCAGCTCCGCCGCCAGGCCCGGACGCTGCGGACCCCGGCCGGGACCACGGCCGCGGTCAGCCCCCGCGCCATCTGCAGCAGCAGCGAGGTGTACAAGATGTCGGCCCGCTCCAGGTCGGAGGCGTAGCCGAACACGTGGATGCGCGCGCCTGGCCTGGGGGTGCTGAGCAGGACGCACTGGCAGCGCATGGCCCCGGCCAGCCCGGCTAGCAGGTGCGCCCGGACCTGGGCCCACGGGTTGTCGATGTCGATGATGCGGCTGCCAGGCCGGTCGGTATCCGGCCGCGCGGCCGCCAGCCGGGCCCGGTCGATCCCGTACCGGGCCATGAGCTCCGCCGCCTTCGCGGTGAGCGCCTCCGCCTCCGGCGGGGTCACCCCCTCCGCCTCGGCCTTCGCCAGCAGCTTGCGTACCCGGTCGAGCAGGGCGCTGGGCGGGTCCGGACGCATACGCGACCTCCAGGTCGATCAGTCGAACTCAGTATCGAACTGTACCCGCGCCATACGACATTCGCGCCACCACGCCGCATGCCCACTCGCATCCAGGCACTCTACACTCGGGCGTACCGAGTCTTTTCGGGTGTGACGGTCGGAGACCGCCGCGAGGGAAGGAATCCCGGTTCTCTAGGAGGGGAGGATGCCACTATGGCCGTTCAGATCTCGCCGAGTATCTTGTCCGCGGATTTCGCCCGGCTCGCCGACGAGGCCGCCGCGGTTGCCGCCACCGCCGACTGGCTGCACGTGGATGTCATGGACAACCACTTCGTGCCGAACCTCACCCTCGGCCTGCCCGTCGTCGAGTCGCTGCTCAAGCACGCCACGCCGCCACTCGACTGCCACCTGATGATCGAGGAGCCTGACCGGTGGGCCCCCGGCTTCGCCGAGGCCGGCGCCAGGAACGTGACGATCCACGCCGAGGCGGTGCGGGCCCCGGTGCGGACCCTGCGCGCCATCCGGGCGGCCGGTGCCCGCGCGGGCCTGGCGGTCAACCCCGGCACCCCGGTGGAGCACCTCACGGACCTCTTGTCCGAGGTCGACATGCTGTTGCTGATGACGGTTGAGCCTGGTTTCGGCGGCCAGCACTTCCTCGACATAGTGCTGCCGAAACTGCGCCGGGCCCGCGCGATGGTCGGCGGGCGGGATGCCGCGGTGTGGCTCCAGGTTGACGGGGGTGTCGATCTGGACACCATCGAGCGCTGCGCGGAGGCGGGCGCCGACGTTTTCGTGGCCGGCTCGGCCGTCTACGGCTCCGACGATCCCGGGCGGGCCGTGCAGGCCCTGCGCGCCCAGGCCGAGCGGGCCACCGCCCACGCGGCCTGGGTCCGGCAAAGCCGCTGAGGCCTATTCCTTTCAGGCCGAACGGGCTGGGCTAGCCGCATCGGCGCCGGTTTCCCCGGCCACCTGCGAGACGTTCTCCGGCTCGGTGCGCCCGGCCCGCACGAAGTCCCGGCTGCGAATGAGCAGCAGGGCGCACACCGCGCCGGCGAACGCGAGCGCCGCGGTCACGATCAGCAAGTCGTTGAGCCCGGCCGCGAAGCCGGACCGCAGCGCCGCCGCGACCTGCCCGCGGGTGGCCGCGGGCAGGCTAGCCAGCAGCTGCCCGGCATGGCCCTGCTGGACCATGGCGGCGACGTGCGGCGCGGACGACGCTACGGCCGGGGCGTGCGCCAGGTTGTGCTCGAGCGCGGCGTTGAAGATCGAGCCGAGCGCGGCGATGCCCGCCGCGATGCCGATCTGGCGGAACGTCGAGTTGACCCCAGAGGCCATGCCGGCCCGCTGTGGCGGGACGACGCCGATCGCGGTCGAGGCCAGCGGCGGGTTGACCAGCCCGCCGCCGAGGCCAGCCACGATGAAGCCGGGGATCAGATCCGTCCAGGAACTGTCACCGGACAGCCCGCCCATGATGATCAGCCCGACACCGACGAGCAGCAGGCCGGGACCGATCAGCCAGCGCGCGGGCACCCGCTCGCTGAGCCGGCCCGCGATGACCGCGGTGACGAACTGGGCCCCGCTGATGATGGCCAGCCGCAGGCCGGCGTCCTGGGCCGAGAAGCCCTGGATGTCCTGCAGGTAGATGACCAGCCAGAGCAGCACGGCGTAGAGTGAGCCGTTCATCGCAAACGCAGCGATGGAGCCCCCGGCGAAGGTCGGCGTGCGCAGCAGGGAAAGGTCGACCATGGGATGCGCGACACGCAGCTCCGCCACGATGAATCCGGCCAGCGCCGCCGCCCCGAACGCCAGGCAGGCGATGACGACGGTGTCGGACCAGCCGTTCCCGCCCGCGCGGATAAGCCCGTAGATCAGGCTGACCAGCCCGGCGGTCAGCAGCGCGAACCCGGCCCAGTCGGGCGGCGCGGGGCGGTCGGACTTGGATTCGTCCACCTGCCAGGCGGTCAGTGCCACGGCGAGCACGCCGACGGGCACGTTGACCAGGAAGATCCCGCGCCAGCTCCAGTTGGTGGTGATCACGCCGCCGAGCACCGGGCCAAGGGCCGTGGACACGCCGATGACCGCCCCCCACACCCCGAACGCCACTCCGCGATCCCGGCCCCGGAAGCTGTTCCCGAGTAGCGCCAGAGAGGTGGCGAACATCATCGCGCCGCCGACGCCCTGGCCGCTCCTCGACAAGATCAGCATCAGCGGATCCCGGGCCACCCCGCACAGCAGCGACCCGAGGGTGAAGATGACCAGGCCCGTCTGGAACAGCAGCTTCCGGCCGTACCGATCGGCCAGCACGCCGGAGGTCAGCAGCAGCGAGGCGAGGGTCAGGGCGTAGGCGTCGAGCACCCACTGCACGTCGGTGAAGCTGGCGTGCAGCCCCTCCTGGATGGCGGGCTGGGCCACCACGACGATGGTGACGTCGAGCAGCAGCATGAACATCCCGGCGCAGACCGCGAGCAGGGTCCACCACTTCTTATCCATCTCGTTCCCTCCGTGACCCGGCGTCTTCCCCGGGCGTCGCACTTCATGCTGCGCGACGTACCCGCTGGTAATCCACGGTCAAGGCGAATTGTGCCGGATCTCGACTTTGATTACGCTGGTTCGCGTGGAAGTCTCGCTGATTGACGCGATTGATCGGCAGATTGTCCACATCCTGACGGTCGAGCCGAGAGCGTCATTCCGAACCCTGGCCGACGTCGCGGGAATCTCAGACCAGACCGCCGCCCGGCGTTACCGCAGGCTGGCGGAGTCGGCCGGGCTGCGGGTCCTCGGCGTGCCGGACGGCTCCCGGCTCGGCTGGACCGACTGGTTCCTCCGGCTGCAGACCACCCCTGGCGGCGCCAACTCGATCGCGCAGGCCTTGGCCCGCCGTCCCGACACGAGGTGGGTGCACCTCGCCTCCGGCGGAACCGAGGTTATCTGCACGCTCCAGGCCCGTAGTCCCGAGCAGCGTGACGCGCTGTTCCTGCGCGGCCTGCCCGGCAGCCGCCGTGTCGTGCAGATCTCCGCGCACTCGATCCTGCACGACTTCACCCCGGGCCCATGGCGCGAAGCCACCCGCGCGCTATCCCCGGCCCAGCTGGCAAAGCTCCCGCGCCACGCGCACCAGGATCGGCCCGCCCGCGGCGCGCTCATGCCTGAGGACGAGCCGCTGCTGAACGAGCTGGCCCGCGACGGCCGGGCTAGTACCGCCGCGCTCGCCGCCGTGATCCACTGGCACGAGTCCACGGTGCGGCGCAGGATCGACGAACTGCGCCGATCCGGCCTGCTGTACTTCGAGGTGGACATCGATAACCGGGTCCTCGGCCTGAACGAGCACGCCCTGCTCTGGCTCTCGGTGGAGCCGGCCAGGCTCGAGGAAGCGGGAAGCGCCCTGGCCATGCACCCCGAGATTCCGTTCGCCGCCGCCACGACCGGGCCGACGAACCTGGTCGCCAGCGCCGTTTTCCGTGATACGGGGCACCTCTATGCCTACCTGACCGGCAAGCTGGCCGCCCTGCCCGGGGTGAGCTCGGTGCAGACGGCGCCGATCATCGGGACCCTCAAGCGCACCGGCTCAGTTCGCTAGCCGACGGGCCGATTCCGTGGCCGGGCACAACGTCGCCCGACCCGCTGTGACCAGCGGTTTCCCCGAATTTCCTCCGGCCGCGGAGCTCTGGTCTCAGGACCAGCTGTCGAGGTGGTCCAGCAGCTCGGACAGCCGGGTAATGGTCGCGTCCGGCTCGGCGGCCTCGTACCTTGGCACGTCAGAGTTCGTGATGAGCACGGCGCGCATGCCCGCGCTCTTGGCGCCGTGGATGTCGTCATAGGGACGGTCGCCGACGAATACGCACGCCGTCGGGTCGGTCTCGCCGACGGCCGCCATGGCCGCGCGGAACGCCTCCTGATGCGGCTTGACCCAGTCGATCTCGCTGGTGTAAACCGCGCCGTCGACCAGCTCCAGGACCTCGTCCCTGACGAAGATCTGCTCGTGGGCGCTTCGCGGCCACATCGTGTTGGACAGCACGCCCACCTTGATGCCGCGCCTGTGCAGCTCGCGCAGCAGCGGCAGCACGTCCGGGTCGGTGAGGGTATGGGGGTTCCACGCCTCGAAGTAGCTGGCCAGGAAGTCATCCGACACGGCCACCCCGGCTCGCTCGAAGATGTGCTGCATGGTCGAGCTCTGGTGCGACCGTTCGCCTTCCCGCCACAGCTCGAGCTCGGCGGCCCGGACCGCCGCGGCCTTCTCCGCCGCCTCCTGCGCCGGGTAGTGCCGCGCGCACACCGCGAGCCAGAGCTCGCCCAGGTCGATGCTGTGCCACGGGGTGAGCGTCCCGCCCCAGTCGAAGATGACCGCCCTGACCGCCATGCCCCGCATCCTATGCACCCCCTCCGTCATCCCCGTACCCTCCGTCACGCCACCGCCCACCCACCCCCGCCGCCCGCACCCGCCATCCACCGCCCGCACCCGCACCCGCCATCCACCGCCCGCACCGCCCGCACCCCGTCCGCGCGCCCGCACCGCCCGCGCACCCGCCATCCGCGGCCCGCCCGCCGCCCGCGCACACCCGCGGCCCGCCCGCCGCCCGCGCACCCGCGGCCCGCACCTTTCGCGCACCCGCCATCCACGCCGCCTCGGCTTTCCGGGTGCCCGTACTCCCAAGCCACTCCTATCTCCCAAATCACTCTCGTTGTCCCAAGCCACTCCTGTGGCCGCCAATTCCCCTCATCCCCGCCCTGGTCGGCCCGCTCATACGGCGTGGATGTCCCAGCCATGTCGTTCTAGCTGCATGAATGGGACATTCACGCCTTATGTTCGGGTACGGGTGGTGCCAGAGTGGCGGAACAGCTCGCCCTCGCGCCCAAGAAGCTCCGCAACATGGCGCCCTGACGACGCAGATGCGGCATCCACGCCTCTGCGAGCGGACAGCGAAGCAAGCGGGTGCGTATCACTAGTCACAAAAGTCATTTGGGAAACAAGGAGAACCAATGAAACAGGGGCACCAGGAACGGCGCCCAGCCGACGCTCGTCCCTGGCCGCACCGGGTCCCTGGCCGCACCGGGTCCCTCGCCGCACCGGTCCTCGCAGCACTGGGTCCCTCGCCGCACCGGGCCGCCCGCCCGATGCTCGTCCCTCGCCGCACCGGGCGCCGTCCACCCGTCCGTCCAGCCGTCCGCCCGGCCCTCAGCCCGTCGGTCCACCCGTCCGTCCAGCCGTCCGCCCGGCCCTCAGCCCGTCGGTCCACCCGCCCGTCGGTCCACCCGCCCGTCGGTCCACCCGCCCGTCGGTCCACCCGCCCGTCGGTCCACCCGCCCGTCGGTCCACCCGTCCGTCCAGCCGCCGCCCGGCCGCCCGGCCGCCCGGCCGTCCGGCCGTCCAGCCGTCCACCCGTCCGCTCGTCCGCTCGTCATTCTTGACAAAAACGATCATTTAGATGGACTATTGGGCGGTGTCCTCAGGAGATGCAGCGGCGGAGAACCAGCTACTTTACTGGCCGCGGCCGCCGGACCATCCCGGTGCCGGGTCCGGCCGCCCCTGGGATGAGCAAGTTCCCCCGCCTGGCCGGGACGCCACCCTGCTCGCCGTGGTGCCGATTCCCGGCACCAGGACATCGCTGGCCATCGTGGGCTACGCGATCACCACCTCGGCCGCCGGGCCGGCCCGTAATCACGCCGAACCGGATCCCGCCCTTATCCTGGACCACGCGCAGCGCCGGGTCTGGATCGACGGACGCGAGATCGTGCTCACCTTCCAAGAATTTGAGCTGCTGGCGTTCCTCGCGGCGCACCCCGGCACGGTGTTCACCCGGGCCGAACTAGTCGAGCGGGTCTGGCATCGCACCCTCGGCCAGGACGGCCGGCCGTTGGCGGGGGACAGCCGCACCGTCGACGTGCACGTGAGCCGTCTCCGCCGCAAGCTCGGCCCACGTGACGGTCAGTGCCTGGTCACCGAGTACCGCGTCGGCTACCAGTACCGCCCGCGCCCGGCGTGACGTAACGCACGAAGCCGCGGAATACCCCGTGTGGCACACTGGCTTATAGAAGTAGAGCGTGCTCCGGGGTCGGTGAAACTCCGAGCCGGCGGTGAAAGTCCGCGACCCGCCCGCAGCCAGCGGGCGGTTGACCCGGTGAAATTCCGGGACCGACGGTGAAAGTCCGGATGGGAGGCAGCACGCAGGCGGCCGGGTCAGCCCCGGCCGTACGCACAGCGCGTACCCGCGTGATCCCCGGAGTCGTACCGTGAACTGGCTTCGAGGAGGAGAGCGCGGATGTTCACCGGGATCGTGGCAGAGCTCGGCGAGGTAGCCGCAGTCGAGCACCACGGCGGCGCGGCCAGGCTAACCATCCGGGGTTCCACCGAGGGCGTCGCCCTCGGCGAGTCGATCGCCGTCAATGGCGTGTGCCTGACCGTCGCCGGGATCTTGGACGGCACCTTCACCGCGGACGTGATGGGGGAGACCCTCAGCCGGTCCGGCCTGGGCGCACTGACTCCTGGGGCACCGGTCAACCTGGAACGCTCGGCCCGCCTCGCGGATCGCATTGGCGGTCACCTCGTACAGGGGCACGTGGATGCCACCGCCACGATCATCTCGCGGACGCCAGCCGAACACTGGGACCAGGTGCGCATCAGCCTCTCGGGCCGGATCGCCCGGTACGTGGTGGAGAAGGGCTCGATCGCGGTAGACGGGGTCAGCCTCACCGTGTCCGCGCTGAGCGATGGCTGGTTCGAGGTCTGGCTGATCCCGGAAACGCTCAAGCGCACCACGCTGGGCACCCGCAAGCCCGGTGAAATCGTGAACCTCGAGGTCGATGTGATTGCTAAGTACGTGGAGAGGCTCCTCGCTCAGGAGGGTGACAAGTGACTCAGCAGGTGCTCGACGACGTCGACCGGGCCGTCAAGGACATCGCGGCGGGGCGCCCGGTGCTGGTCGTGGACGACGAGAACCGGGAGAACGAGGGCGACATCATCTTCGCCGCCAGCCAGGCCACCCCCGAACTGCTCGCCTTCATGATCCGCTATACCAGCGGCGTAATCTGCGTGCCCATGCGCGAGGCCGAGCTCGACCGGCTGAACCTCCCGCAGATGACCTCCCACAACACCGAACACCACCGAACCGCGTTCACGCTCAGCGTGGACGCCAGGAACGGGATCAGCACCGGCATCTCCGCGGCGGACCGCGCCACGACCATCAGAAAGCTCGTGGACCCCGCTACCACAGCGGCCGACCTGCTGCGCCCCGGCCACGTGTTCCCGCTCCGCTACGCCGAGGGCGGGGTGCTGCGCCGGGCTGGGCACACCGAGGCCGCCGTCGACCTGGCCCGGCTGGCCGGGCTGCCGGAAGCGGGCGTGCTGTGCGAAGTGGTGAACGACGACGGCACCATGGCCCGGCTGTCCGAGCTGCGCGTGTTCGCGGACACCCACGACCTGGCGCTGATCTCCATCGAGCAGCTCATCGAGTATCGCCGCCACCACGAGCGCCAGCTCAGCCGGCAGGCGCAGACCAGGATCCCGAACGCCTACGGCCAGTGGCAGGCGTTCGGCTACCGGCACGAGATCGACGGCACCGAATACGTGGCGCTCGTGTTCGGCGACGTGGCGGGCGGCTCGGACGTGCTGACCAGGCTGCACTCGGAGTGCCTGACCGGCGACGTGTTCGGCTCGCTGCGCTGCGACTGCGGCGCGCAGCTGGACGCGGCCATGGCCGCCATCGCGGCCGAGGGCCGCGGGGTGGTCCTCTACCTGCGCGGGCACGAGGGCCGTGGCGTGGGCCTGCTGAGCAAGCTGCAGGCCTACGAGCTGCAGGACGCCGGCGCGGACACGGTGGACGCCAACACCGAGCTCGGCCTGCCGGTGGACGCGCGCGAGTACTCGGCCGGCGCGCAGATGCTCGCCGACCTGGGCGTGCGCTCGGTGCGCCTGCTCACCAACAATCCGGCCAAGGTGACCGGCCTGGCCGACTGCGGGGTAGACGTCACCGCCCGGATCCCGCTGGCCTCAGCCGTAACTCCGTTTAACCTGCGTTACCTGATCACCAAAAGGGACAGGCTCGGGCATCAGATCCAGGACCTAGATGATGCCGAACGGACCTGGGCGCGTGCCCCGGCGCCCCTCAGCGTCTGCGGGTCGGAATCGGCATGAGCGGCGCGGGTAGCCCGGGTGCCGCGGTGGTCGATGCGTCCGGGCTCAGCCTGGCCATCGTGGCCACCCGCTGGCACCGGGAAATCACCGACTCCCTGGTGGCGCGCGGGACCGCGGCGGCCATCGCGTGCGGTGTGCCCGATCCCGTCGTCCTCCGGGTGGCGGGCGCGATCGAGTTGCCCGTGGTGGCCGCCGAACTGGCGCGTCACCACGACGCCGTGGCCTGCCTCGGGGTGGTCATCCGCGGCGGCACCCCGCACTTCGAGTACGTCTGCGACTCAGTGACGGCCGGCCTGACCCGGGTCGCGCTCGACGCCCGCACCCCGGTCGGGAACGGGGTGCTGACCTGTGACACGGTAGAGTCGGCTCTGGACCGGTGCGGACTGCCCGGTAGCCATGAGGACAAGGGATGGGAGGCCGTGGTGGCGGCGCTTGACACCGCGCTCGTGCTGCGCTCCGTCCGCCGCGCCCACTCCGGCGGTCATGCCGGATCCCTCGCCCAGCCGGCCGCGCAGCGACATTGACGGCGTTCCCGCACTCCCGCTGACTCACGCCGACCTATAGGGATGACCCATGCTCTCACTCGTACTGCCCAAGGGCTCGCTCGAACGCGCCACCCTCGAGCTCTTCGACGCGGCCGACCTGACCGTGCGCCGGTCCTCGGACCGGGACTATCACGCGTCGATCGACGACCCCCGGATCGACCGGGTGCGGTTCCTGCGCCCGCAGGAAATTCCTTCCTACCTCGAACGCGGCCTGTTCGACCTCGGCATCACCGGACGTGACTGGATCGCGGAGACCGAAGCCGACGTCGTCTCCCTCGGCGAACTGCAGTATTCCAAGGCCACGTCGCAGCCGGTGCGGGTGGTGCTCGCGGTGCCGGACTCCGCGCCCTGGCAGTCAGCCGCCGACATGCCGGAGGGCGTTCGGATCTCCACCGAGTTCCCGTCCCTGACCAGACGGTTCCTTGACGCGCGCGGGGTCAAGGCGATGGTGATACCGTCGCACGGCGCGACCGAGGCCAAGGTCCCCGACATCGTGGACGCGATCGTGGACCTGACCGAGACCGGCTCGTCGCTGCGCAAGAACGGGCTGCGGATCCTCGAGACGCTGCTGACCAGCTACACCGAGCTGATCGCCTCAGCCGCCGCGTCCGCGGACGCGGACAAGCGCGCGGCCATGGAGGACATCGCCCTGCTGCTGCGCGGGGCGATCCAGGCCCGCGGCAGCGTCCTGCTGAAGCTCAACGTGGCCGCGGATCACCTGGCCGCGGTAACCGACATGCTGCCCGCGCTGTCCTCGCCGACGATCACCGCGCTGGCCCGCGGGAACATGAACGCGGTCGAGACCGTCGTTCCCAAGCGGGGAGTCAACACGCTGATACCGGCCCTGAAGGCGGCCGGTGCCCAGGACATCCTGGAGATCCCGATCTCCAAGATCGTCGAGTAACCGTGAGCAGGCCCCCCGTGTGGCGCCGCCACACCGGCCGGGTGCTGCCGGTGGACGCCGAGGGACGGGTCCTGCTGCTGCACGGCTGGGACCCCCATCACCCCGAACGCCCCTTCTGGTTCACCATCGGCGGCGCGGCCGATCCGGGCGAGTCGATGCGTGACGCCGCCGTCCGCGAACTGTACGAGGAGACCCGCATCTCGGTCGACCCCGCGCAGCTGGGGGAGCCCATCGCACAGAACACGATCGAGTTCTCCTGGAGCGGCCACCACATCGTCCAGGACCAGGTGTTCTACGCGATCTTGATCGAGTCGGCCGAGGTCAGCCTCGACGGCCTGGACCTGTGGGAGCGGGCCACCACCGATAAGTACGGCTGGCTCACGGCCGAAGACCTGGAAACCGGCGAGCGCCCCGCCGACTCCGGCATCCCCGATCTCGTCCGCGCCGCGGTGGCCAGCGTCCGCCGGGTATAGCCGGGCCTGGCGGGGAATAGCCAGGGCAGGGCAAAGGGTTCCGTGGACATGGGCGAGTCCGCGTAGCGCGGGAGCGCGCGGGGATACTGACAGCCGAGGTGACGCGAGTGCGTGACATCCTGAACAGGATCACGAAGTGGTGGGAGGCCGGGGAGGCCTTCGGCCTGGCCACGGTGGTGCGGACCTACCGCAGCGCGCCCCGCGATCCGGGTGCGGCGCTGGCGGTGTCGGCCGCCTCCGAGCACGAGGTCGTCGGCAGCGTGTCCGGCGGATGCGTCGAGGGCGCCGTCTACGAGCTGTCCCTGGACGTCTGCCAGACCGGGGACGCGGTGCTCGAGACCTACGGCGTGAGCGACGACGACGCGTTCGCGGTCGGGCTGACCTGCGGCGGGATCATTGACATCTTCGTCGAGCGGATCGACAGGACCCAGTTCCCCGAGCTGGGCGAGATCGCCACGGCGGTCGAGCACGGCGAGCCGGTCGCGGTCGCGACGGTGATTTCCGGCCCGGGCCAGATCGGCGCGCGGCGGGTGATCTGGGCCAGCGAAAGCGCCCAGCTCGAGGGCTGGCACGCCGGGGCGTCCGGCACCCTCGGGTCGGGCCGCCTCGACGCGGCGGTCGACGACGACGTACGCGGCATGCTGGCCCAGGGCCTGACCGGTATCCGCAGGTACGGCGAGCACGGCGAGCGGCGCGGCGACGAGCTGAGCATATTCGTGAACTCGTTCGCCCCGGCGCCGCGGATGCTGGTGTTCGGGGCTATCGACTTCGCCGCCGCCGTCGCCAGGGCCGGCAAGTTCCTCGGCTATCACGTCACCGTGTGCGACGCCAGGAAGGTGTTCGCCACCGCGTCCCGGTTCCCCGACGCGGACGAGGTGGTAGTCGACTGGCCGCACCGCTTCCTGGCCGCCACCGAGGTGGACGCCAGGACCGTCATCTGCGTGCTCACCCACGACCCGAAGTTCGACGTACCGCTGCTCGAGGTGGCGCTGCGCACGCCGGCCGGCTATATCGGCGCGATGGGCAGCAGGCGCACGCACGACGACCGGCTCGCCCGGCTACGCGAGGCCGGGCTGACCGAGGACGAGCTGGCCCGCCTGCGCTCGCCGATCGGGCTTGACCTCGGAGCCAGGACACCGGAGGAGACCGCGGTGTCAATCGCCGCCGAGCTGATCCAGCTCCGCTGGGGTGGCACCGGCCACCCGCTGACCTCCACCGAGGGCCGCATACATCACCAGTTCGCCGGATAGAGCGCCGGTCAAGTAACATGCGCCCCGGCACCTGCTGGCCGGGAATTACCTATTGTCCCGCGCTATCGCCGCGGCGTCAGGAATCGCCTCGAAATTGCCCTTACCGCCGAGCAGGAAATAGTAAGTCCGGCAATGCCACCAAGCTGAACGGATACGCTCGGGGATAGTGTTTACGCGAGTTGCGGGGGTGTTGCTGGCCGCCGGGCAGGGCTCCCGGTTCGGCCAGCCGAAGGCGCTCGTCGAGCTGGATGGTCAGACCCTGGCCGAGCGCGGCATCGGCATGCTCCGGGCCGGCGGCGCGGACCCGGTCCTCATCGTCACCGGCGCCGCCGAGGTCGAGCTGAGCCCGGATCACCGGGCCCGCACCGTCTGCAACGACCAATGGCGGACCGGCATGGGATCCTCACTGCGGGCCGGCCTGCGCGCCCTGCCCGATCCGGACGTGGGCGCGGTGGTCGTGGCGCTGGCCGACCAGCCGCTGGTGGGCGCGGACGCGGTCACCCGGCTCATCGCCGCGTACCGGGCCGGCGCCAGCGTGGCGGTCGCCGCCTACGACGGACGGCCGCGCAACCCCGTGCTGCTGGCCCGCGAGCACTGGCCCGAGGTCATCGCGATGGCCACCGGCGACCAGGGTGCCCGCGGGTTCCTGCGCGCTCGCCCGGACCTCGTCACGCTGGTCGAATGCGGCGACACCGGGCATCCCGACGACATCGACACGCCCGCTGACCTCGAGCACATCGCGGTCAGAAAGCCTGAATCCCCCAGCTGTGGCTGACCTTTTCGCCTGGTTCGAGGACGAGCAGGTCATCGGCTGTGACGAAGGCGTTCGGCGGGCAGGTCATGGGCTCGATTGCCACCGCCTTGCGGCGCATCTGCGGCCCCAGCGGATCGGCCGTGAACACCTGCAGCCAGCGGTAGCCTTCGTCCGCCCACAGGCCCACCCGCGGACTGCGGCCCTGCGCCTCGCCGGCGGCCAGGTACGCCCAGGCGCGGCCGTCGCCGTCGCGGCTCAGCCCGGTGAGCGCGTGATCCAGACGGGTGGTGCCGATCACGCGCGGCTGGCGGAAGTCGTACGCGGTGCCGTCGACCGGTTCCGGCGGCCCCGACGGGATGCCGCGATCGTCTAGCGGCAGCCAGGAACCCGCGGGCAGGGTCAGCTCGCAGCCGTCGATCGAGGCCGTCCGGACGGTCAGGTACGGATGCGAGCCGGTGCCGTAGGGCGCGGCGTGGCTCCCGCGGTTGCGGGCAGCCACGGTCACCCGCAGCCCGGTGGCCGGATCCAGGGCGTACTCGGCCTCGATCTCCAAGGCGAACGGATACCCCTGCTGACCGTGTGGCGCGCTGCGCAGCCGTACCGCGCTGGTGTCCTGCCGGACCGGGGTCCATGCTGTCCAGCGGGTCAGCCCGTGAATGGCGTTTCCCTGGCTGGGCTCGGTCAGGGCCAGCTGGTAGTCCGTGCCGCCGAAGACGTACCGCCCGCCGTCGACCCGGTTCGGCCAGGGCGCCAGCAGCTGCCCGGCGCCGGCCGGCGGCAGCTCGTCGGCCTCGTAACCGACGGTCAGGGGCTGGCCGCGGAAGGCCAGCTCACGCAGTCCGGCGCCGAGTTCGGTCACCGTGGCCCGGTAGTCGCCGGCCTCGATTTCGTACTGCACTCCGGAAAGCGGAACGATCACAGGGTCAGCTTACGGACAAAAGCAGCGCCGCGCGGCAGCCTGCCACCAGCCCCCAGGCGAGATCAACGCCCTGTGGCGCCGCGAGCAGCCGGGACGCGGCCGGCTCGAGCGGCTCCTGGCCCGCCATCCCGAGCAGCACGGCGGACACCTCGGCTGCGGCCTGGCCCTTGGCCGCGCAATGCAGCAGCGATGCCGCCAGCGTGGTGGTCCGCTGCGCCGCGTCGCAGGTCACCGACGCGCTGAGCCAGTTCGCCAGCCACACCGCCCTGGTCCCGCCCGAGATGGCCCCGCCCAGCAGCCGGAGCGCGAGCAGCACGCCGCTGACCACGCTGTCGCCGCTCGGCACCAGGCCGGGACCGAGGCCCACCAGGTGCTCGGCCGCCTCGACCGCGCCGGCCAGGTCGCCGCTTGCGCAGCACGCCGCCAGCTGGCCGGGGCCGTCGTGGCCCGCCAGCCCGGGCGGGGACGCGGCCGCCGCGTAGAGCCTGGCCAGCACCCCCGAGCCGTGATCAAGCCTGGCCCGGGACAGCGGCCCGAATACGGGGGAGGGATCCCACCAGCGGACGATCCTGATGTCGAGGCCGCAGGCCAGCACCCGGCTGCCGCCTGCCCAGCACTCCGCCGGGGCGGCCGGGGGAGTGCTGGGCTGGGCCTCCCACGGACCGGTGATGATCGCGTTCGGCAGCCTGATCGCGTCCGGCGGTGAGACCGTGATTACCCGCGGCTCGGGCACGGCATCGGTGAATTCCAGGTAGATCGCTTGCGGCAGGGCCGCCAGGACCTTGCCGTGACGGCGGATGCCGCGCAGCAGGTCCCGCGCCGCCAGGCTGGCCACCCCGGCGGTCACCGCGGGCCCGGCACCCGGGCCTGGGTCCGGGTCCGGGTCGGCACCCGTCTGGGGAGCAGCCACGTACGAAACAGTATGCCCGGCCGCGCGCTTGCAACTGCCGGGTCTGAGGTGAAGGAATTTGACGCCTGGCAAGGAATGCAATGGAATTTTATGTACGATGCCAAATGCCATTGCTGCCTGCGATAAGGAGGCCGACGGGGCTGCTTGGGGAGCGGGGGACCGTCAGCCCCGCCGGCTAATCAACGATAACTGCATGGGGTGCCGATGTGGGTCACTTCGAGCGCCGTAAGTACTTCGAAACGTTTTCTGCCCGGGAGTATGAGGGCACTCCCGGCCCGCGCGACCCGTTGACGTGCCCATTAAGCGCGCCGGGCCGCAGCCGCCCGCTGCGCACCGCCTCGGCCGCCAGGACGCCGAACAGGTAGAAATAAGCCGCCTCCTCGTCTTCGAAGAAGCGCACGTCCAACCGTGCGTCATCGGTCCGGCTGAACACCTCGAAGCCGACGTCCGCCTTGACCAGGCACATGGCGCCCGGCACCTCCTCGTCGACCGCGTATGCCGCGTGCGGGATGGCAGCCAGGCTGAGGAGTTCGGCGAAGACGGATTGCGGCACCCGGTCACGCCGCCCGGCTCGGCGCCCGGATGGCGGAACGGGCGGTGCAGGCTGAACGGACGGTGCAGGCTGAACGGACGGCGCAGGCTGAACGGACGGCGCAGGCTGAACGGACGGCGCAGGCTGAACGGACGGCGCGGGCTGAACGGACGGTGCAGGCTGAACGGACGGCGCGGGCCACGGCTCGGCCTCGGGCGAGCCGTGCCAGGCCGCCATCCGGTCCAGGGTGCTCGGCTGCGGCACCGCCCGCAGCGGGCCGGTCCGTTCGGCGGCCGCGGGCAGCACCCCGCTAGCGGCCTGCGGCCCTGCGCTGCCGCGGGTCGTAACCTCCGGCCGTGGCTGGGCCGCCGGATCCCGGTGCGACGCCGGGAACATGGCCGCGTCCAGCGGGTACTCCACACGCTCCTCGGTCAGGCCGGTGACGTCCTGCCGGGCCGCTACGACCTCGAAGACCTCGCGGTCGATCTCCCAGTAGCCGAGCTGCCTGGCCCGGACCGAGTCGCGGCCCTGGTAGGCGATGTGCAGGCGGTCGCCGAGATCGTCCAGGACCAGGCAGGGCTCGCCGCGGTACTCGCCGACCAGGCGCGACTGCCACAGGGCGTCCAGGTCGGTGACGCCGACCTGCTTGCGCCAGTGGCCGCCCGCGGCCGTGAAGCCGAGCTCGTCCGGCGGCGGGCCCGGTGAGAACAGCGTCACCTCGTTGCCATCGGGGCCGAGGCCCGCATAGTAGGGGATGCCGAGGTAGGTGGCCATGAGCCGGTATCGCATGGCTTACGGCTCCATCCTGTGCCAGGCCAGCCCGTCGTAGCGGGCCACGAGCTGATCGCCGTCCGGGCCGAGCCGGCACATGCCCGCCCCAACGGGTATCGCGATCGGCTCGATGTAGAACTCGGGAACGCCGTGGCCGGTGGCCGGCGCGTAGCCGTCGATCGCCCGGGCCAGCCAGGCCACCAGGTAGATCTCGCTCATGTGCGGCGTGAACTCCGAGTCCTCCCAGTCCAGGCTCAGCGCGAGGTAAGCCTCGGCGGGGTTGTGGAAGCGGACGTCCTGGGCGCGGTACACGTACCCGGCCAGCACCGTACGCTGGCCGGTCAGGTACGGGCCGACCAGGCGTGGCGGCACGGCCTTCCACATCGGCGTGCCCGGTGCGATCGCGGTCAGTCGCTCGGGCTGGGTCACCCACGCTCCTTCCATGCGCATGCAGACGGATACCCCGCCCCACCGATTGTGCCGAGTTCATGACGGTAATTAGCCGGAAAGCGGGTCATTCAGAGAATTCATTACTCTGTGCACGCAATCGATCACTATTCCGCTGACATAGGGTCGGTGGGGTGTCCGGGCATCTGAACCCTGGTGGACAGCAGTTCCGCGATGACGATGGCGCCGCCGACCCGCGCGTGACCGAAGCCCTGGCTGCGTACCACGCCGGGCAGGGCAGCGAGCAGGACGCGCTGACCGCGCTGGCCGCCGCGCGCCTGCTTGTCCCGGTAGTCGCCGTGCTGGCCGACGGATCCGCGGCCGTGGGCGACAAGAACAGCGAGATGGTGCTGCCCACGCTGATCGGGCAGGACGGGCGGCCCGCCGTACTCGCCTTCACCGGGCTCGACACGCTGGCCCGCTGGCGGCCGAACGCCCGCCCGGTGCCCGCCGAAGCCAGCCGCGTGTGGCGTGCGGCCGTCGCTGACGGCTGCGCGGTGGTCATCGACGTGGCCGGCCCGGTGCCGCTCGCGGTCGAGGGCATGCGCCTGGCGGCGCTGGCCGCCGGGCGCCCGGTCCCGCTCGTGCACGAGGACGAGGACCTGCGCGCCGAGGTCGAAGCGGCTATCGCCGCCGAGCCGGTGATCGCGGGCTTCAGCCTGGCCCCCAGCCAGCAGGTGGACCTGGCGGTCCGGCTGCACCTGACCCCCGGCGACGGAGCCGGGGATGGAGCCGCCGCGGATGGGCCTGCAGCCGACTGGCGGCCCGCGGTGAGACAGGTCGCCCAGGGCATCGCGGCCCGGCTCGCGGTCCGCCTGCGTCGCGGCGTCGAGTTCAGCGTCTCGCGCGACCCCGTAGGATCTTGACCATGTTCCGCTGGCTGACCGCAGGTGAGTCGCACGGGCGCGCGCTCGTGGCGATCTGCGAAGGCGTGCCCGCCGGGGTGCGGCTGCGCACGGAGGACGTGGCCGCCGCGCTGGCCCGCAGGCGGGCCGGTTACGGCCGCGGTGCGCGGATGACGTTCGAGCGGGACGAGGTTGAGCTCACCGCCGGCGTCAGGCACGGCCGCACGCTAGGCGGCCCGGTCGCGATCAGGATCGCGAACACCGAATGGCCGAAGTGGGAGACGGTCATGTCGCCCGACCCCGTGGATCTTCAGACGCTGGACGGTCAGGCCAGGAACGCGCCGCTGACCAGGCCCCGGCCCGGCCACGCCGACCTGGCCGGGATGCAGAAGTTCGGCCACGCCGACGCCCGCCCGGTGCTGGAGCGGGCCAGCGCGCGGGAGACGGCCGCGCGGGTGGCGCTCGGCGAGGTGGCCAGGCGGCTGCTCAGCCAGGTCCTCGGCATCGAGCTCCTCAGCCACGTGGTCGCGATAGGCCAGGTGAAGGCGCCCGGCGACCTGACGCCAGGGCCGGGCCCGGCCGACGCCTCCGCCATCGACGCCGACCCGGTGCGCTGCTTCGACGCGGCCACTAGCCAGGCCATGGTGGCCGAGATCGACGCGGCCAGGAAGGCCGGCGACACGCTGGGCGGCGTCGTCGAGGTGCTGGCCTTCGGGCTGCCGCCCGGCCTGGGCAGCTTCACCCACTGGGACCGGCGGCTGGACGCCCGGCTGGCCGGGGCGCTGATGTCCATCCAGGCCATCAAGGGCGTGGAGGTCGGCGACGGCTTCACCACCGCCACCCGGCGCGGGTCGGTGGCCCACGACGAGATCGAGGCCACGGACAATGGCGTCGCCCGGCGCACCAACCGGGCCGGCGGCATCGAGGGCGGGATGAGCACCGGCGAGGTAATCAGGCTGCGGGTCGCGATGAAGCCCATCTCGACGGTGCCCCGCGCGCTGGACACCATCGACACCAGCACCGGCGAGCCGGCCAAGGCGATCAACCAGCGCAGTGACGCCACCGCGGTGCCCGCGGCCGGTGTCGTCGCCGAGGCGATGGTGGCCCTGGTGCTGGCCGAGGCCGCGGTGGAGAAGTTCGGCGGCGACTCGGCGGAGGAGATGCGCCGCAACGCCGAGTCCTACCTCAAGGCCCTGGTGGTCTCGTGAGCTCTCCGCCGCCTCTCGTGGTCCTGATCGGCCCGCCCGGCGCGGGTAAGTCCGCGGTCGGCCCGCTGCTCGCGGACCGGCTCGGGGTGGAGTTCCGGGACACCGACGCCGAGGTGGGCGCGGCCGCGGGCAAGCCGGTCGGCGACATCTTCATCGAGAACGGCGAGGCGGCCTTCCGCGAGCTCGAGCGCTCCGCGGTCGGCACCGCGCTCGGCGCGCTGCGCGACCGCGGCGGGGTGCTGGCGCTCGGCAGCGGCGCGGTTCTCGACGCCGGGATCTCCTCGCTCCTGGACGGGCTGCCCATCATCTACCTGTCCGCCGGCTTCGGTACCGTCGCCCGGCGGATCGGCCTGGACCGCCCCCGGGTCGTGGTCCCCGGTAACCCGCGCGGTAGGCTGCGCGCCATGCTCGACGAGCGGGACGCGATCTACCAGCGGCTCGCCGCTGTCACGGTGCCCACCGACGACCTGGACCCGGACGAGGTCGCGGACCAGATCGCAGCCGAGATCACGGGAAAATGACCGCCACCAGGATCGACGTCAACCCTTCCGACGGCGGCCCGCCCTACCAGGTCGTGGTCGGCGTCGGCGTAGTCGGCGAGCTGCCCGGACTGGTGCCCGAGGGCGCCCGCACCGTGGTGGTCATCCACGCCGAGGGCCTCGGCGAGATCGTCCGCCCGGCTTGCGGCGCGCTGCGGGCCGCGGGCCTGACCGTGCAGGCCGAGCCGGTGCCTGACGGCGAGGCGGCCAAGACTGTCGACATCGCGGCCGGCCTGTGGTCCCGGCTGGCCCGGCACGGCGTGACCAGGTCCGACTGCATCGTCGGCATCGGCGGGGGAGCGGCCACCGACCTGGCCGGGTTCGTCGCCGCGACCTGGCTGCGCGGCGTCCGGGTCCTGCTGGTCCCGACCACGCTGCTCGGCATGGCCGACGCCGCGGTAGGCGGCAAGACCGCCGTCGATATCCCGGAGGGCAAGAACCTGGTCGGCGCGTTCCACTCGCCGGCCGGCGTACTCGCCGATCTGGTCACGCTCGAGACGCTGCCGCGCGAGGACTACGTCAGCGGGCTGGCCGAGGTCATCAAGGCCGGGTTCATCGCCGACCCGGTCATTCTCAACCTGGTCAGAGCCGACCCGGAGGGCGCCACCGTCCCGCACGGCCCGCACGCGCGCGAGCTGGTCGAGCGCGCCATCGCGGTCAAGGCCGAGGTGGTCTCGAAGGATCTGAACGAGACGGGCCTGCGGGAGATCCTCAACTACGGGCACACCCTCGGCCACGCCATCGAGCGGGTGGAGGAGTACCGGTTCAGGCACGGCCACGCGGTGGCCATCGGCATGGTGTACGTCGCCGAGCTGGCCCGGCTGGCTGGCCGGCTGGACGAGCAGACCTGCGCGCTGCACCGGGAGATCCTGGCCTCCGTCGGCCTGCCGACCGCGTACCCGGCCGGGGTGTGGCCGTCGCTGCGCGAGGCCATGGGCGTGGACAAGAAGGCCCGCGGCGCGCGGCTGCGCCTGGTGGTGCTGGACGGACTGGCCCGCCCGGCGATCCTGGACCACCCGTCCGAGGAACTCCTGCGGCAGGCGTACCGCCAGATATCCATGTAGCCGAACGGGCCCGGGTTACCCGCACCGGCCCCGCTAGGAGCCCGGCCAGCGCAGCCGCTACGCTCCCGTTATGCGGATAGGCATGTTTCTCAGCTATGCGGGCGGGTTCGCCGAGACCGTGGTGGAGCTGGCCGACTACGAGCGAGCCGGGCTCGACATCGTGTTCGTGCCCGAGGCGTACAGCTTCGACGCGGTGAGCCAGCTCGGCTTCATCGCGGCGAAGACGGAGCGGGTCCAGATCGCCTCCGGGATCTTCCAGCTCTACTCGCGCACGCCCGCGCTGACCGCGATGACCGCGGCCGGGCTGGACTACGTCTCGGGCGGCCGGTTCATGCTGGGCCTGGGCGCGTCCGGCCCGCAGGTGATCGAGGGCTGGCACGGCGTGCCGTACGACGCACCGGTCGGCCGGGCCCGCGAGGTCATCGAGATCTGCCGGATGGTCTGGCGCCGCGAGCGGCTGGCCTACCAGGGCCGGTACTACCGGATGCCCCTGGAGGGGGGCACCGGCCTGGGTAAGCCGCTCAAGCTGATCAACCACCCGGTGCGCGGGCGGATCCCGATCGCGCTGGCCGCCATCGGCCCGAAGAACGTGGCCCTCGCCGCCGAGCTGGCCGAATCCTGGATGCCCATCTTCTACCTGCCGGAGAAATCCGCCGACGTGTGGGGCGGCGCCGTGGCCGAGGGCACGGCCAAGCGCGACCCCGTGCTCGGCCCGCTGGACGTGATCGCCCACGCGGCGCTGGCGATCGGCGACGACGTGGCGCACCTGCGCGACCTAGGGCGGCCTCAGCTGGCCCTCTACATCGGCGGGATGGGCGCCCGCGGCCGCAACTTCTACAACGACCTGGCCCGCCCGGCTCGGCTACGAGGCCGAGGCCAAGGCGATCCAGGACGCTTACCTGGACGGCCGCAAGGCCGAGGCCGAAGCGCTGGTGCCCGCCGAAATGGTCGAGCGGACCTCGCTGATCGGCCCGGAGTCCTATGTGGCCGAGCGTATCGCTGCCTACCGCGAGGCGGGAGTGACCACCCTCAACGTGACCCCGCTCGCGCCCACCCTCGAGGCCCGGATCCGCCTCATCGAGCAGGTCCGCGCCATGGTGGATTAGCCTGCGAACATGCCAGAGATTCACGCCGCCCGCCGGGCGCGCGCCCAGGACAAGATCATCGAGGCTGGCGCCGACGCGGCGCTGATCACCTCCGGCCCCAACGTCCGCTACCTCACCGGCCTGGCCAGCTCCAACGCCGCCCTGCTGCTGACCGCCGACGGCACGGCGGTGCTGGCCACGGACTCACGGTACGCGCTGGCCGCCCAGCGGGACTGCCCCGACCTCGAGCTGATCGTGGAACGCTTCATCGAGCCGCGGCTGGCCGCGGAGATGGCCGGCCGGGCCTTGCGCACAGTGGCGTTCGAGGCGCACGAGATGACGGTCGAACGCCACGCCGAGCTCGCGGCCAAAGCCGGGGGCGTGAAAATCGTCCCGTTCGGCCGCAAGGTCGAGGAGCTGCGGACGGTCAAGGATCCGTCCGAGATCGAGCTGCTCGGGACCGCCTGCCGGATCACCTGCCAGGCCGTCGCCGACGTGTTCTCGCTGATCCGGCCCGGCCTGACCGAACGCCAGCTGGCGGCGGCCCTGGACGCGCGGATGGCCGAGCTCGGCGCCGAGCGGCCGGCCTTCGACACCATCGTGGCCAGCGGGCCGAACGGCGCGATCCCGCACCACGCGCCGGCCGACCGGCCGATGCGCCGCGGCGACCTGATCACGATGGACTTCGGCGCGTCGTACGGCGGCTACCACGCGGATATGACCCGCACCGTGGCGCTTGGCGAGCCCGCGGGCTGGCAACGGGAGATATACGAGCTGGTCGCGGCCGCGCAGCGGTCCGGCCTGGACGCCGCCCGGCCCGGTGCCGACGTCGGTGACGTGGACGCGGCCGCCCGCGACCTGATCCGCGACGCCGGGCACGGTGACCACTTCCAGCACGGCCTGGGGCACGGTGTCGGGCTCGAGGTACACGAGGCGCCGATGATCGGGTACGGCAGAACGGGTAAACTCGCAAGCCGGGTTCCGGTCACCGTCGAGCCGGGTGTCTACCTGCCCGGCCGGGGCGGTGTCCGTATTGAGGACGTCCTGGTCGTAGGGGCCGACGGGGCGGGCCTCCTCACGACTACGACGAGACAACTTCTCGTTCTTTAACCTGGAGACAAAACGTGGCCACCACGAATGACCTGAAGAACGGCATGGCGCTGAACCTCGACGGGCAGCTCTGGACCGTTGTCGAGTTCCAGCACGTCAAGCCGGGCAAGGGCGGTGCCTTCGTGCGCACCAAGCTGAAGAACATCCTGTCGGGCAAGGTCGTCGACCGGACTTTCAACGCGGGCGTCAAGGTGGACGTGGCCAACGTGGACCGGCGCGAGATGCAGTACCTGTACCGCGAGGGCGGCGACTTCGTCTTCATGGACATGACCGACTACGACCAGCCGCGGGTGCCCGCGTCCGTGGTCGGCGACGCGGCGAGCTACCTGCTCGAAGAGCAGACCGTCACGGTGGCCTTCAACGACGGCACCCCGCTGTACGTCGACCTGCCGGCCGCGGTCGAGCTCACCATCAGTCAGACCGATCCCGGCGTCCAGGGCGACCGCTCCACCGGCGGCACCAAGCCGGCCACCCTCCAGACCGGCGCGACCATCCAGGTGCCGCTGTTCATCTCGACTGGCGAGAAGATCAAGGTTGACACGAGAACCGGCCAGTACCTCGGCCGGGCTTGATGCCGCCCGCTCGTAGCAAGGCGCGCAAGCGGGCCCTGGACATCCTCTTCGAGGCCGAGCAGCGTGATTCGCCGGTTCTCGACCTGCTCGCCGAGCGCATCACGCTGGGCAGCCCGCCGGTGCCCGGCTACGCCGCGGACCTGGTCCGAGGCGTAACGGGGCACGCGGCCAGGATCGACGAGCTGATCTCGCAGTACGCCGAGGGCTGGACCCTGGACCGGATGCCCGCGGTGGACCGGAACGTGCTGCGCATCGGCATCTACGAACTGCTCTGGGCCGACGACGTGCCTGACGCCGTGGCCATCAACGAGGCTGTCCTGCTGGCCCAGGATCTGTCCACCGACGCCTCGCCCGCGTTCGTCAACGGTCTCCTCGCACGAATCGCCGAACTCAAGCCGTCCCTTCAGCCCTGACTCCGGCGCGCCGGCGTACCATTACGCAAGTGACAGCGACAGCGCTTGAGCCAGCCTTCGACGAGGCCGGCAGGCTCGCGGTGCTGCGGGCACGGCTGGTCGCGCCGCTGCCGGATGACGGGCCCTGGGGGTGGCTGGGCCCGCTGCTGGTCACCGCGTTCGGCACCTTCCTGCGGTTCAACCGGCTGCAGGTGCCGCGGGCGCTGATCTTCGACGAGACCTACTACGTCAAGGACGCCTGGAGCATCCTGAAGCACGGGGTGGAGTGGAAGCTGCTCGACTCCAAGGTCGCAAATCCGATGATCGTGGCCGGGCACACGAACATCTTCGCGCGGTGCAACGGGACCTCGGCCTGCGGGGAGTACGTGGTCCAGCCCGAGGTGGGCAAGCTGCTGATCGCCGCGGGCGAGTGGATGTTCGGGCTGAACCCGTTCGGCTGGCGGTTCGCCAGCGCGGTGTTCGGCTCGCTGGCCATCTTGCTGATCTGCCGGATCGCCCGGCGGATGACCCGGTCTACCCTGCTGGGCTGCGTGGCCGGGCTGCTGATGTCGCTGGACGGGCTGGAGTTCGTGCTGTCCAGGACCGGGATCCTGGACATCTTCCTGATGTTCTTCGTGCTGGCCGCGTTCGGGTGCGTGGTGATCGACCGGGATATCTCCCGGGCCCGGCTGGCTGAGCTCGTCGCGCGCCAGGCGGACGGCCCCGCCGGCGGCCCCCGCCTCGGCCTGCGCCGATGGCAGCTGGCCGCCGGGGTCTTCCTCGGCCTGGCCGTGGGCACCAAGTGGGACGCGGTCTGGTACATCCTCGGCTTCGCCCTGCTCTTCCTGGCCTGGGAGATCGGTGCGCGCCGGGCGGCCGGGCTGAAGTCGTTCGTCCGCGGCGCGTTCCGCGAGACCGTGTGGCTGCCGCTGACGTTTGTCGTCGTCCCGCTGGCCGTCTACATCGCCAGCTGGAGCGGCTGGTTCGCGACCAGCACCGGCTACGACCGGGACTATGCGCAAACTCATGGCGTGCACAACCCGGTGATCTCGGCGCTGTACTCGCTGTACGAGTACCACCGGGAGGCGATCGGGTTCGGCCTGGGCCTGAGCACCCCGCACCCGTACCAGTCCCAGCCCTGGGACTGGCTGCTGATGACCCGGCCGGTCGCCTTCTACGCGCAGTGCTACACCGGCCCCGCGACCTATCATGCCTGCCCCAAGGGCCAGGTGGCGTGGGAGCAGGAGGTGCTGGCGCTCGGCAACCCGGCGATCTGGTGGGGATCCATGCTGGCCCTGCTGTTCTGCCTGGGCTGGTGGCTGCTGCACCGGGACTGGCGGGCCGGGGCGGTGCTGCTCGGCGTGCTGGCCGGCTGGGCGCCGTGGTTCCCGCTGGTGACCAGGACCAAGTTCTACTACTACGCGCTGGAGTTCGAGCCGTTCCTGATCCTGGCCATCGTGCTCTGCCTGGGGCTTATCCTCGGGCCCGCCACGGCAGGCGTGCTGCGCCGCTCGGTCGGCGCCGGGCTGGTCGGCGCCTACGTGCTGTGCGTGCTGCTGATGTTCTGGTACTTCTACCCGATAGTGGCGGGCAGCATCATCCCGTACAGCGACTGGCTGAGTCACATGTGGTACCAGGTAGGCGGTCACGGCTGGATCTGACCCCGATCCCCTCGCCCCGGTCCCGCACATCCCTCGTCCCGCACATCCTCGCCACGCCGCTGGACCAGCAACCGCCACACGGACACCAGCGACCTCAGCGCCGGCACAGCGAGCGCCACGCGGGCATCAGCGAGCGCCACGCGGGCATCAGCGAGCGCCACGCGGACATCAGCGAGCGCCACGCGGGCATCAGCGAGCGCCACGCGGACATCAGCCGCCACTGCGTGGGCACCAGCGCCCGCCTGACGGCACCAAAGCCAACTTCTATCACTCCAGTACCGCCCGTCCCAGATCATACGACGTGAATGTCCCATTCATGTCGTTCTATGTGCATGGCTGGGACATTCACGCCTTATCCTCCAGGCCGGACCCAGCGGCAAGCAGGGATCGGCGGTCACAGGAATATCCCGGGAACACAGGAGCCCCAGGCGCGCGGCCAGGGCTACCCGCCGGTGCGAGGGCTGCTCGCCGGTGCCAGGGCTACCCGCCGGATCAGGGCTGGGCGAAGCGGACGCGCAGGCCGAAGCGGCGGAGCACCCGGGCGAACCAGAGCGCGGACAGGAACGTGCCCGCGATCACGCCACCGATAGTGACGGCCGTGGTGAGCAGCAGGAACACCTTGACCGTCTCGGTGGTCATCAGCACGGCCAGGCCCACCGTGGTGACGAAGAAGATGCCCGCCCACAGCCAGGTCGCGCCCTGGAAGAACCGGTGCAGGCCCGGGTGGTGGGCGGACGGCTGGCGCAGCGCCACGACTTCGGCCGCCAGCTGGGCGACCAGCGGTTTGCGGGTCGGCGCGGTCCGCGCGAACAGCACGCACAGGCCCAGGTTGGCCAGCGGGAACTGGAGCAGGAAGAACAGCATGCTGCCGGTGACGATCACCACGGCCGTCTGCAGGGTGAGCACCAGGGCCGAGATGGTGAGCAGGCCGGGAACCGTGCGGGTGAAGACCTTCCGGCCGGCCACCGTCAGCCAGACCACGCCGGTGGCGGCGAGCATGCCCGCGTCCCGGCCGCCCAGCTTCGAGCCGACGAAATACCCGGCGACGGGCAGGCCGAGCGACTCGGCTAGGTTCCAGCCTGCGGTCAATATCAGCCGCCAGGGGCGGGGCAACTCGAGGTGCTCAGCCATGGCGAAGAGCATACGGTGGCCGACTGCATGCGCGCTGGAATTGCCGGCGAGTGGCGTAAAGAAGAGCCTGAGAGTTGCGCACGGCTGTAGAACGTAATTCCGCTTACTCAAGTTCACTTCCTCGCGACGGAAAGTAACTGCATCCGGGCGTCCCAGGAACACAACGCGGCGTAATTCATGGTTGTGGCCGGGCGCAACCTGCCCGCAAACCGGACTCAGGTCACACCGGCACCATCGGCATCGCGATCCGCGCGCGCCAGGCCTGCCGGAGCGTCATGAAACCCCGGTTCCAATGCGTTCTAACGCCCTTAAAGTCCGGTTTCATGGCGTCCGGCACTGGGCCGGAGACACGGGGGATCGCGGGCAGGCCAGGGCCGGAGACACGGGGGATCGGGGGCAGGCCAGGGCCGGAGACACGGGGGATCGCGGGGCAGGCCAGGGCCGCGACACCGGGGATCGCGAGGCAGGCCAGGGCCGCGACACCGGGGATCGCGAGGCAGGCCAGGGCCGCGAGACCGGGGATCGCGGGGGCGAAGCCCCCGCGTGTGGGGCTAGATTGGACTCCTGGAAGGAGGCTGGCGTGGTGGCAGACTTCAGGCGCGACGGCGTCCGGTTCTCCTTGGTCTGGGACGTGCTGAACGATGTCGTCTCCGCCCGGGTGGCGGAGACCGGCCGGCCGGCGCTGGACATCGTCGATGTGGGTGGGGGGACCGGCGGGCTGGCCGTGCCCTTCGCCGCGCTGGGACACAACGTCACCGTGGTCGATCCGAGCCCGGACGCGCTCGCGGCGGCGCAGCGGCGGGCCGCCGAGGCCGGCGCGCGGCTGATTGCGGTACAAGGCGACGCGGCCAGCCTCGATAGCGTGGCCGGGCCGAAGGCGGCGGACCTCGTCATCTGCCACAACGTGCTGGAGTACGTCGACTCGCCGGCCGACGCGATGACCGCGATCGCCGCCGTGCTCCGGCCATCCGCCACGGTGAGCGTGCTCGCGGCGAACGCGGTGGCCGCGGTCCTGCACCGGGCGCTGGCCGGCCGCTTCACCGAGGCCCGCCTGCTGCTGGAGACGGAAGGCGCGGCCGGGACTCCGCGGCGGTTCACCCTGCCCGCGCTGACCGCGCTGATCGAAGGCGCCGGCCTGCGCGCGGGGGAGGCGCACGGGCTCAGGATCTTCAGCGGGCTGGTCCCCGGCGCGCTGCTCGACGCCGACGCGGGCGGCACCGGCGGAAGCAAAGGGGCCGAGGCGCTGCGCGCGCTGGAGGCGGCTGCCGCAGCCGCCCCGCCACTGCGTGACATCGCGGCTCAGCTGCACCTGCTCGGCCACCGCTGACCGCCATGAGTGCAGGCGCCGGTCCCGGGGGCCGAACGGAACCGGACGACACCGGATGCCACATCCTGCACGTGGACATGGACGCGTTCTACGCCAGCGTGGAGATCAGAGATCAGCCCGGGCTCGCGGGCCTGCCCGTCATCGTCGGCGGGACGGGCGGCCGGGGCGTGGTGCTCTCCGCGTCGTACGAGGCCCGGGTGTTCGGAGTGCGGTCGGCGATGCCGGTGGGCCGGGCGCAGCGTCTGTGCCCGCAGGCGGTGTTCGTCGCGCCCAGGCACCGGCGGTACGCCGAGGTGTCCAGGGCGGTCATGGCGATCTTCGGCACGGTCACGCCGGACGTGGAGCCGCTCGCGCTCGACGAGGCCTTCCTGGACGTCTCCGGCGCGCTGCGGCGCCTCGGGCCGCCCGCCGTGATCGCCCGTCAGATCCGCGCTCAGGTGGCCGGGCAGCAGGGCATCACCTGCTCGGTCGGGGTCGCGCCGACCAAGTTCGTGGCCAAGATCGCGTCGGCCCGGTGCAAGCCGGACGGGCTTCTCGTGGTATCCCAAGCGGGCATGCTCGGCTTCCTGCACGCGCTGCCTGTCTCGGCGCTGTGGGGCGTAGGCGAGCGGACCGGCGAGGTGCTGGCCCGGCTGGGCCTGCGCACGGTAGCGGACATCGCGCACACCCCGCTGGCCACGCTGCAGTACGAGCTCGGCGTCGCGCATGGGTCGCACCTGGCCGCGCTGGCCCGGGGCCGGGACGAGCGCCGGGTGACGCCGGATACGCAGGAGAAGAGCATCGGGGCCGAGGAGACCTTCGCGGCCGACATCGACGACCCGGAACAGATCCGGCGTGAGCTGCTGAAGCTGTCCGGTCGGACGGCGCACAGCCTGCGCGCGGGCGGGTATGCGGCACGCACGGTGTCGGTCAAGCTCCGGCTGGCCAGCTTCAAGACGATGACCAGGTCCCGGACCCTGAGCTACCCGACCGACGTGGCCCGTGAGATTTACGCCACAGCCTGCGCGCTCTACGAGTCGGCTGGTCTCGACCGCGGCGCACGGCTCCGCCTCGTCGGCGTCCGGGTCTCCGGCCTGGTCCCGGCGGCCGGCGCGAATGCCCAGCTGACGTTCGATGACCGGCCAGTCGGGTGGCGCGAGGCCGAGCAGGCGGTAGACAAGATCGCCAGCCGGTTCGGGGTCAGCGCGGTCCGGCCGGCGGCCCTGGTCGAGGACCCGGATCGCCCAGCTGAGGGCGCTTTCTGACCTGCTGCCGGGTCCACCCTACCCAGCGGCGTGTCAACGCTCGTATCCTGGAAATCAAACCGGGTATGTGAGGTGAAGATCACCGCACACGTGCCGGGCGCAAGGGTTTTTATGGGAGGCGTCGTGCCGCTCTCTGAACATGAGCAGCGCCAGCTGGAGCAGATCGAGCAAGCGCTCTACAGGGAGGATCCGAAGTTCGGGCGTCTCGTGCGCTCCAGCGATCCGCGCGTGCACTATAAGCGGAAGCTGGCCCAGGCTCTCGTCGGCGTCGCCGTCGGTGGTGGCCTGGTCGCGGCCGGGGTGGTAACCCACCGTGTGTACCTTGAAGCCGCCGGGGCGGCGGTCGCGCTGCTGTCCCTGGTATGGGCGGTGGTCAGCTGGCGGCGGCACCTGGCCAGGGTCAGGCCCGCGCAGCCTAAGGCCACGGTGAAAGTGCAAGCCGGGCCCGGTTCCGGCCGCCAGGGGCAGACCAGGCGGGCTCGGATGATGGAGCGGATGGAAGAACGGTGGCGCCGCCGGCAGGAGGGCGGCCGGATGTAGCGCCCGCGCCGCCGTCCCGCGGGACAGGCGGCGCGCCGGATTCCAGCCAGCGCCGGAGACAGGGCCGGAGACAGGGCCGGAGACAGGGCCGGACACAGGGCCAGAGACAGGGTGGGGACCCTCACCGCGCTCGGCGCCGGAACCTCCGCGTCGCGATGCTGTCGGGAATCCGCGCGGCGGCCTCGCCCAGGGCCGTCATCATCGAGGCGGGGAAGACGGCCGCGCGCCACCGGGTCGACCGGCGCGCGCCGGCGGCCAGGCCGCGGCGGGCGGCGGTGCCGTCCCGGCGCAGGCTGCCTGATTCGGCCGGGCGGGCCGCGTAACTGGCCCGCTCTTCGGCCAGGGCCAGGCGGGTGACGGCTGCGGCGGCGGGTTCGGCGAGCGTGGTGGTGACGCGGGCGGCCAGGGTTCGGGGTGGCTCGCTGGGGCGGCTGGTCACGCCGAAGTCGGCGAGGTCGTCGTGGAATTCGCGCCAGGCGGCGTGGGCCCGCCCGGCATCGTCGTCGGCCCGCATCCACCGCCAGCGGCGCAGGACCAGGCGGAACACGGCGGGAGTGATCAGGGCGACGGCGGCCGTCGCGCCGAACGCGATGCCGACGGTGGCCCAGCCGACACCGATGTTCAGCCCGGTGGTGCGCGCCATCAGCCGGTACAGGGCCAGCGCGACCAGCGCGGCCGCGGCGACGGCCACCACGGCGGCGGTCGCGGCGCGGGGCCGGCGGCGGGAGACGCCCGGGTGCCCGGTCAGCAGTTGCTGGGCCGGCCCGGCCACGACCGAGATCAGCCCGAGGACCAGCACCAGCGCCGCGATCACGGCCAGCGCGATCGCCGTCCACGGCGTGGCGGCACGCTTACCCGAACCCGCCAGCCCCCCGTCGCTGAGGCCCGGCCGGGTAGCGGGGCCGAGCCCGCCTTCGTGCGGCGCGGTCTTGAGGGCGCCTGGGGACTGGGTCGCGCCCAGGATCGGGCTGGTGCCGCCATTGAACCCGTGCCCGGCCCCGCCGGTCATGTAGTCCGGGGCGTTGGCGGTGCCCTGCCCGGCCGGCGTGGGCTCGAAGCGGATCCAGCCCAGGCTCGGGAAGAACACCTCGGTCCACGCGTGCGCGTCGGTGTTCTTGACCACGTAGCTGCCGTCCTTTTGCCGGGCCCCGCCCGTGTAGCCGACCACGAACCTGGCCGGGATGCCGAGCTCACGGGTCAGCACGGTCATCGCGTACGCGTACTGCACGCAGAAGCCGCTCTTGCCCTTGGTCAGGAAGTTCACCAGGCTGGATGCGCTAGTCAGCTGCGGGGTGGCGAGGCTGTAGGTGAACTGCGGGCCGGACAGCCAGCTGGCCAGCGCGTTCACCTTGCCGAACTCGGTGGTCTGGCCGGCCGCGTTGCGGGCCGCGAGCCGTTTCAGGTCCGTCCTCTGGTCGGCCTCGGGCAGCTGGAGATCCGCGGCCAGGCTGTCCGTCCGCACCACCTCAGGCACGGCCTCCAGCTGCTCCCGGCTCGGATCCACCAGCACGCTGGTTACCGTGTAGGACCGCCCGGCGATGGAGTCGCCGGGCGAATACACCATGAAGTCGGGGTCGACCATCCACTTGCCCGGGGCGGATACCTGGATGGCCGGGTAGGGGAGCGGCAGGAACGTCGGCTGCGAGGATGGGCTGCGGAAGTCGTCGCCGACGGTGACTGACGTCCGCACCGTCTGGATCACCGTGTCGTCGGTCAGGCCCGGCGGACTGGGAATCGAGCTGGCTGGCACCGAACGGGCGGCGTAGTTGTCGACCTGCCAGCCGGAGTCTCCCAGCGTGTCGAACACGTACTGACGGAAGTACTCCGCGTCGTTGGCCTGCTGGGCCTGGGTGGCGTTGGTCGTGTATGTGAAGACGGTCTGCGGCTGGCTCTCGTGCAGTTCCGCGACCGCCTGGTTCAGGGCACTCGGCAGCGACAGGGTCTGAACGCTGCCGCTGCCGCCCCGGCCGCCGATGCCGGGACCTGAGGAGAACAGCTTGCTCGCGTGCAGTCCGGGCACGATCAGCGGAGCGCACAGGGCCAGCACGATAGAGGCGAGCCCGACCCGTCGGCCCGCCGCGGCCAGCGCCCGGGTATCCGGGCCCGGACTCCTTACCCGTCGCCGGCGCTCGTCGTCGAACGCCCCGTCGTCGAAGGCCCCGTCGTCCTGGGGCCGGCCGTACCGCGGCGACCGCCACAGCGAGACCAGGCGGCCCCAGACCCGGATCCGTTCTCGCCCGTCGGCGCTGAGCATGGCCAGGTAACCCACCCCGCTCAGGGTGAACACCACGCCGGTGGTGAGCTGGTCGTGCGAGGCGTTCAGGGAGACCGGCACGGTGAACAGCAGGAGCAGCGGCAGCCCGGCCAGTGCGGTGGACCGCAGCCGCACCGCGATGAGGTCGGCCAGCACCGCGATGATGCCCACCCCGCTGGCGGCCAGCAGCAGCAGGCCGGGCAGGTTGGGAGCCGGCGGCGCGTACCTGTTCGCGTCGTGCATCCCGGTGCCCGCCAGGTGCCCTAGCCGGCTGAGCGAGTTCGGAGTCGGAATCACCAGCAGCAGCGAGTGCCGGGCTTCGAAGATCAGGTTCAGGTACAGCAGCAGGCCCGCCAGGCTGGCCGCAAGGCAGACGGATACGGGCAGCGGGCGCAGCCGGGTCAGCGTCCCGGTCGCCGCGACGGCGATCACTGCCCCGGCCCCGATCACGAACCACAGGGCGGCGGTGAACAGGGGCAGCAGCACGGTGGAGGTGAGCACGCACGCCACCGCCGTTGTCACCGTCATCCGGCCGTTCGGCGTCATCGCGGGTCACCCCCGAGATCGGCGGCCGGCACCGGACGCCCGGCCGGGTCGAACGGAGAAAAGGGGCGGTGCAGCTGCTGCCAGGCGGCTTCGAGCGGCGTGCTCGCGCTGGCCACCGCGACCCGCCAGCCCGCGGCCGACAGGATCTCCGCCGTCCGCGCCGTGTCCTCGCTTATCCCGTCGGCCGCCCACGCCGAGACGGCGAGCAGCAGCGCCATCGCGGGCGCGTTCCCCCGCCTGCTCGCGGCCAGCAGGTGGGCGTCGTCCACGGACAGTCGGCCGATCACGGCGATCAGCTGGCCGCCCGCCCGGGCCAGCTCCGAGGTGCCGGTCCGGAAGTCGGCGGCGTGCGACGGGGTGATGACCGCGAGCATGTCAAGCAGGGTGTCCTGGAAGGTGCCGCGCGGGGCGATCTCGCCGGCGTCGGTGATGAGCCTGGCGCGGAAGCCCTCGCCGGACAGGTGCGCGCCGATCGAGGCCGCCGCGCTGACGGCGAACTCGAACGTCGAGGCCGGCCCGGTCCCGGTGTGGACCGAGCGCCGCGTGTCGAGGAACACGGACGCGCTGTTGCGCCACTGGTGTTCCTCGCGGCGCACCATCAGCTCGCCGTATCTCGCCGTCGACTTCCAGTGCACGCGGTGCAGGCCGTCTCCGTCCTGGTACTGCCGCGGTGCCGCGTCGTCTTCGCCGATGGCCGAGATGGTCCGCATCCCGCCGTCGCCCTCGCCGAGCCAGCTGCTCTGGGCGGTGACCCGCGGCAACGGGAAGATCTTCGGCGTGACCACGAGCGTGCTCGTGGTGCTGAACGACCGGCTGATCTCCACCAGGCCGAACGAGTCCGCGACCCGGATCCGGAGCGGCCCGATGGTGAACTTGCCCCGGGTATCCGAATGGATCTGGTACGACAGCTCCCGGTGACCGCCTGGCTCGATCTCGTCGAGTACGAACCGCGGCCTGCTGCCCAGCGTGTACGGGGTGATGTCCTCGGCCAGCAGCACGCCGGTACGCAGCCGTGACACGTTCTCCACTCGCGCGGTCACCTTGGTGGGCTGGCCGGCCGGGATCCGCGGCGGGTCCAGCCTGCGGGTGCAGGACAGCCGGTACCGGGACCGCCGGGCGGTCAGCGTGGACACCATCGGCAGCACGGCCAGCAGCGCGCCGACACGGACCAGATCGGGTTCCGGTATGGCCAGGCCGCAGACCATGGCTGCGCCGCCGCCGGCCACGAACGACCGGCCCCGCGTGGTCAGCGAGCCGAAAAGTCCGCGCATGGCCTATCCTCCTACCGCCATGCCCTCCGCGTCACCGCCTGGGCAGCGGAAGCTGGGCGACGATCCGGTCCACGACGTGCTCAGGCAGGTGCCGCTCCACGATGGCCTCCGCCGTGGGCAGCAGCCGGTGCGCGAGCACCGGCCTGGCCAGCCGCTGCACGTCGTCCGGGATCACGTAGTCGCGCCCGTCCAGCGCGGCCCAGGCCCGGCTCGCGCGGAGCAGGTGCAGGGTGGCTCGCGGCGACGCGCCGAGCCGCAGCTCGGGCGACGTCCTCGTCGCGTTGGAAAGGCTGATGATGTAGTCCTTGACCTGGTCCGACACCAGCACGCTGCGGACCGCTACCACCAGGTCCTGCACGTCGCTGGCCCGCGCGACCGGCCTGAGCTCGTCAAGCGGCGATGAGGTGCCGTGCGTGTCGAGCATCTCCCGCTCCGCGGCGGGCAGCGGGTAGCCGAGGGAAATCCGCGCGGTAAACCGGTCCCGCTGCGCTTCGGGCAGCGGGTACGTGCCTTCCATCTCCACCGGGTTCTGGGTGGCGATCACCATGAAGGGCTCCTGCAGCGAGTACGTGGTGCCGTCCACGGTGACCTGGCGTTCTTCCATGCACTCGAGGAGCGCCGACTGCGTCTTGGGCGAGGCCCGGTTGATCTCGTCGCCGAGCACGATGTTGGCGAACACCGGTCCCGGCTTGAACTCGAACTCGCGCCGCTCCTGGTTGTAGGCGCTCACGCCGGTGATGTCGCTGGGCAGCAGGTCCGGCGTGAACTGGACCCGCCGCACGCTGCCGTCGATCGCCCGGGCCAGGGCCTTGGCCAGCATGGTCTTGCCCACCCCGGGCACATCCTCGATGAGCACGTGCCCCTCGGCCAGCAGCACGGCCAGGGTGAGCTGGATGGCGTCCCGCTTGCCCTCGATGACGGCCTCGATCGCCTTACCGATGCGGCGGGCCGCCGGGACTAGATCATCGATCGGACTCCCCGTCTGCCGTCCGGTGTCTAGTACCACATGGCCTCCTCGAAGGCGCTGGCGCGCACCACCAGTCAGTCCGAACATCCTGTCAGGTAAACGCAGCCGGTCTAGCTACAGTACGTCCTTCGTCGCCAGAAGCGCGATGCCGTCCCTCTTCTCCGTTGAACGCCGCCGGCGACCTCTTGGTTCATCCGGGCACCATCCCTCACCAGTCTCCTCCACTCCGCTCCACCGCGCCTACCTGCCCCTTCAGTGGGGACGAGGGACCAATAGTGGCGTTTTAAGCGTTGACCGTGGGGAAATGTGGAGTACAGTGGAGCGCAGTGGAGGATAGGTGGCGGGAGGTGAGGACCTGTGTTCCTCGGTACTCACGCCCCGCGGCTTGACGAGAAGGGCCGGCTGATCCTCCCCGCGAAGTACCGGGACGAGCTCGCTGGGGGAGTGGTGATCACCAAGGGGCAGGAGCGCTGCCTGTACGTCTTCCCGCAGGAGGAGTTCACGCGGATCACCGAGGCACTGCGCACCGCGCCGGTGACGGCCAAGTCGGTCAGGGATTACAGCCGGGTCTTCTTCGCCAGCGCCTCCGACGAGCTGCCCGATAAGCAAGGCCGGATTACCCTGCCTCCCGCCCTGCGCACCTACGCCGGCCTGCAGCGGGACTGCGTGGTGATCGGCGCCAACACCCGGCTGGAGATCTGGGACACGCAAGCCTGGGATACCTACCTCGCTGCCCAGGAGGACTCGTTCGCCGAAGCCGCCGAGGAGGTACTTCCGGGAATTCTGTAGCCCCGCGCGCCGGCCCCCATCCGCCGCTCCCTGCTGGCATCACTTCCCCGGTGCCAGCCGGCGGCAGGAACGGATGGGGCCGGCCGGGGCCAGAAAGACGAGCACAGAAGCGAGCACAGCCAGCACCAGCGCCATGGAGAGGGCGGAAGACATGGATAGGGCTCAGCACCTACCGGTGCTCGCCGGCCGTGTCACTACCCTGCTCTCACCCGCCCTGGCCGCTGACGGTGCCGTGCTCGTGGACGCCACCCTGGGCCGGGCCGGTCACGCCCGCGCGCTGCTGGAGGCGTGCCCGGGCCTGTTCCTGGTCGGCATCGACGCCGACGTGGCCGCGATCGAGACGGCCGGCGAGCTGCTGGCGCCGTACGCCGCCCGGGTCACCCTGGTGCACGCCAGGTACGACGAGATCCCGGCCATCCTCGCCGCCGGGCGGTCGTCCCGTCACCGGGGGGTCCCGCAACGCGTCATGGGCCTCCTGTTCGACCTCGGCGTGTCGTCCCCGCAGCTTGATGACCCCGCGCGCGGTTTTGCGTACGCCCAGGACGCCCCGCTGGACATGCGGATGGACCAGACCGCCGAGCGCACCGCCGCTGACATCGTCAACGGCTACCCGCCCGCCGAACTCGCCCGGATCCTCCACGAATACGGCGAGGAGCGGTTCGCCCGGCGGATCGCCGAGGCGGTGGTCCGCGAGCGCGCCCGTGCCCCGATCACCTCGACCCGGAGGCTGAGCACGATCGTCAAGGACGCGATTCCCGCCGCTACCAGGCGTACCGGGGGCAACCCGGCCAAGCGTACCTTCCAGGCGCTGCGGATCGAGGTGAACGACGAGCTCGGCACCCTGCGCCGGGCGCTGCCCGCCGCGCTCGACGTGCTGGCCGTCGGCGGCCGCGTCGTGGTGCTGGCCTATCACTCACTCGAGGACCGCATCGTCAAGCGGGAGTTCGTGCGGCGGGCCGCCGACCAGACTCCGCCCGGCCTGCCCGTGCCCGTGGACGCGGCTGCGCCGCAGTTCCGCCTGCTCACCAGGGGGGCTGAACGCCCCGGGAGCGAAGAAGTCAGCAGCAATCCGCGCGCAGCGTCCGCCCGGCTGCGGGCCGCGGAGCGCATCAGGCAAGCAGCATGACCCGAGGGGGAACAGACTATGGCCACTGACACGATCCAGCGCACCCCCGCGTCCCGTCAGCAAGCGCCCCGCCGGGCCTACCCGGTTACGGCCCCCCGCCACACGCGCCCCGTCCCCCCGCCTGGGACCAGGCCCGGGCCCAGGACCGCCGGGCCGAGATCACGCTCCCGCGCGCCGCGGATGCCGTTCATCCTGCTGCTCGTGGGGCTGCTCGGCGGCGCCCTGGTCTCGCTGCTGGTAATCAGCACCATCCTCGCCCAGGGCTCCTTCCGCATCACCAACCTGCAGGAGCAGAACGCCCAGCTGGCCCGCCAGGCGCAGATCCTCACCAACCAGGTCGCGCAGGCGGGGAACCCGGCCGCGATCGCGAAGGAAGCCAGGCAGCTCGGCATGCGGCCGGACCCCCACCTGGGCTTCATCGACGTGAAATCCGGGAAGGTCGTCGTCGGCAAGCCGTCCAGGGCCGAGTCCGCGATTAACGTTCCCGGATACACTCCGTGACGTCACAGCGCCGTCCCTCGGGAACTCCTCAGACCTCCCGAGGCCCCCGATCACGGGGGGGCTACCCGCCTCCGCGTACCCCGCCAGGCCAGGCCCGTTCGGCCCCTAGAGCCAGGGAACGGCCGGCCAAGCCCAGGTGGGTCCGCCCGCCCCGCCCGCCCCGCCCGCCCCGCCGGCTGCCCGCCCGCGGCGACCCGGGGCGGCGGCTCGGCATCACCCTGCTGGCGATCGTCTTCGTGTTGTCAATGTTCGCCGGCCGCCTGGTCCAGCTGCAGGGCATGGAGTCGGGCAGCTACCGCAAGCTGGCGCTGCAGGAGCGGGACCGGACGATCGTGCTGCCCGCGATGCGCGGCAGCATCACCGGTGCCAACGGGCAGATGCTGGCGATGACCGTGGCCCAGTACCAGGTGACCGCCGACCCGCCGCAGATCCCGCCGGCCAAGCGGCAGCAGGTCGCCGACGCGCTGGCCGGCCCGCTCGGGCTGACGCCGGCCGCCATCCTGGCCAAGCTCCAGAACCCCACCTCACCGCAGTACGTGGTGCTAGCCAAGGGCGTGCCCGCCCAAGCCAGCGGCCAGATCACGGCGCTGCACCTGGCTGGCATCGACCAGACCGCCAGTTACGCGCGGTCCTACCCGCAAGGCAGCGTCGCCGCCAACATCATCGGCTTCACCGGCACCGACAGCCGCGGCATCCTCACCGGCGGGGCCGGCCTTCGAGCTGCAGGACAACGCTGTGCTGGCCGGCCGGACAGGTAGCGAGCAGGTCCAGATCGGCACCGACGGCCAGCAGATTCCGCTCGCGGGCAGCCGCGACAAGCCGGTGGTGAACGGCAGCAGCCTGCGGCTCACCATCGTCCCGGCGCTGCAGTACGCGGCGGAGCAGGCGTGCGCCGCGCAGGTCGAGAAGACCCAGGCGGACAACTGCACGGTGGTGATCATCCAGCCGAAGACCGGGGCCGTGCTGGCCATGGCGCAGTACCCGACCTACAACCCGTCTGACGTCACCAACGTGGACCAGACCACCAACCTGGCGGTGCAGGCCCAGTTCCAGCCGGGCTCCACGGCCAAGGTGATCACCGCCTCGGCCGCGTTCGAGCGTGGCGGCCAGACCCCGATGAGCGCGTACAACATCCCGTACCAGATCCGTGAGGGCGGGCAGTTCATCCACGACGCCGAGTGGGCGCCCGGGGAGCACTACACGATCGCGGGCATCATCGCGCACTCCTCCAACATCGGCATGTCCCAGGTCGCGACGCACATCAGCGAGCAGACGCAGTACGACTACCTGCGGGCGTTCGGCCTCGGCCAGCCCACCGGCGTCGGCCTTCCTGGCGAGAGCGACGGCGACCTGCCGCCGGTGTCGCAGTGGTACGGCGACACCAGGTACACGCTGGCATTCGGGCAGGGCGTGGCGGCGACCGCCATGCAGATGGCCGAGGTGTACGCGACGATCGCCAACGGCGGCGTCCGGGTGCAGCCGACCCTGATTGAGGGCATCACCGACTCGACCGGGAAGTACACGGCGGCCGCGCCGTCGCCGTCGCGCCGGGTCATCCAGGCCAAGACGGCGACTGACCTGCTGCAGATCATGCAGCAGGTGCCGGGCATCGACGCCGAGGGCGCACAGCCGTGGGGCGTCATCCCCGGTTACGCCATCGCCGCCAAGACCGGGACCTCCCAGGAGTCCAACGGGAAATGCGCCCTATGCGTGTACGGGTCGAGCTGGATCGGCATCGCCCCGGGCAACAAGCCGCAGCTCGTCGTCTCGGTGAACGTGCAGAACCCGCGCAAGGGCGGCCATTTCGGCGCCATTGTCGCCGGCCCGGTCTTCTACCAGGTTATGAAAGACGCGCTCGCCACGCTGCAAATCCCGCCGGACGGGGCCACACCTGCGAAGGTACGCCTGAACGCCCCGTGATGGAGGTACCCTCACCCCGTGGCGATCCGTCCCGCGTCCCGGCCGAAGCGGCCGCTGTCGGCGCTCAGCACGCTGCTCGGCGTCCGGATGGTCGCCGCCGGCCATTCCGCTCGGCCGAACGAGCTGGGTTTCCTGTCCGGTCTTACCCTGGACTCCCGGTCGGTGGAACCCGGTGACCTCTACGTCGCCCTGCCCGGGACCCGGGTACACGGGGCGGCGTTCTGCGCGGACGCCGTGGCCGCCGGGGCGGTCGCGGTGCTGACCGACCCAGACGGCCGGGCTCGCGCGGTGGCCAGCGGCGTACCGGTCTTCGTGCTCGCCGACCCGCGCGGCAAGCTGGGCGAGATCGCCTGCTGGGTGTACGGCGACCCGTCGAGGCGGCTGCGGCTCATCGGCGTCACCGGGACCAGCGGCAAGACCACGAGCACCTACCTGATCGAGTCCGGGCTGAGCACGGCGGGGCACCAGGCCGGGCTGGTCGGCGGGGTCGAGCTCCGAGTCGGGAAAGAACGGCTGGCCAGCTCGCTGACCACGCCGGAGGCACCCGACCTGCAGGCACTGTTCGCGGTCATGGTGGAGCGGGGGGTGACCGCCGCCGCGATGGAGGTGTCGAGTCACTCGCTGGCCCTGGGCCGGGTCGGCGGCACCAGCTTCGACGTGGCCGTCTTCACCAACCTGTCACAGGACCACCTCGACTTCCACGCCGACCTGGAGGACTACTTCCGGGTCAAGGCGTCACTGTTCATGCCGCCCGTCATAGGCGTGGTGAACGTGGACGACGCGTACGGGCGGCGGCTCGCCAAGTCCGCGCCGGTGCCGGTAACCACGTTCTCGGCGGCGGGCCAGGACGACGCGGACTGGCGCGCCGCCGACGTCAGGTCGGGCGCGGACGGCAGCACGTTCCGGCTGATCGGGCCGGGCGGGGTCGAGGCCGACGTGTCGGTCGGCCTGGCCGGGGTGTTCAACGTGGCCAACGCGCTCGGCGCCCTGGTCGCGCTGGTCGAGGCGGGCATCAGGCTGGAGGACGCGGTGGCGGGCGTGGCCGCCTGCGCCGGCGTGCCCGGCCGGCTCGAGCGGGTGCCCGCAGCCGGGTTCGGCGTGACCGCCTTCGTCGACTACTCGCACAAGCCGGGTGCGGTGGAGGCCGTGCTGCGCTCGCTGCGGCCGGTCACCCAGGGGAACCTGATCATCGTGCTCGGCTGCGGCGGCGACCGGGACAGGGCTAAGCGCCCCATGATGGGCGCGGCCGCCGCGTCCTTGGCCGATGTGGCGATCCTGACCAGCGACAACCCGCGTTCTGAGGACCCGCTGGCCATCCTCGCCGCGATGCTGGACGGCGTACTCGGGGTACCGATCGCCAAACGCGGCCGGGTGATCATCGAGCCGGACCGCGCCGCGGCCATCGCGCAGGCGGTCGCACTCGCTTCGCCGGGCGACGTGATCGTCGTGGCGGGCAAGGGCCACGAGACCGGCCAGTACGTGGGCGGCTCGGTGCTGCCGTTCGACGACCGCCAGGTCACTGCGGCCGCGCTGGCGGCGCGGGCGCCGGCGCTGGAACCGTGGGCGGTGAACCGGTGATCCCCCTGTCGCTGGCGCGGATCGCGCAGATAACCGGCGGGCAGCTCTGCCACGGCGACCCGGCGGCCGTGGTCAGTGGCGAGGTGGTGATCGACTCCCGGCGGGCCGGCCCGGGCGGGCTGTTCGCCGCGGTCGCGGGGGAGCGATCCGACGGGCACGACTTCGCCGCCGCCGCGGTGGCCGCAGGCGCGACGGCGGTGCTGGCCACCCGGCCGGTCCCGGTGCCCTCGGTGCTCGTCGCAGACGTGCCGGCCGCGCTGGCCTCGCTAGCCAGGGCCGTGGTGGACGCGCTGCCCGCGACGCGGATCGCCGGCATCACCGGGTCGTCGGGCAAGACCTCGACCAAGGACCTGGCCGCCCAGCTGGTGGAGCGTCTCGGTCCCACGATCGCCCCGGCGGGCTCGTTCAACAACGAGTTCGGCCATCCGCTGACCGTGCTGCGCGCGGACGCCTCGACCAGGTACCTGGTCCTCGAGCTGTCCGCCCGCGGCATCGGGCACATCGCCTACCTGTGCCACGTCGCGCCGCCCCGCTACGGCGTGGTGCTGAACGTGGGGCACGCGCACGCCGGGGAGTTCGGCGGCCTGGACCAGGTGGCGCGGGCCAAGGGCGAGCTGCCCGAGGCGCTGCCCGCGGACGGCGTGGCCATCCTGAACGCCGACGATCCCCGCGTCCTGGCCATGGCCGCCCGGACTAAGGCCCGGGTCGTCACCTTCACCGCCGGCTCTCAGTCCCGCTCATCTCAGCAGTCCCACGTGCCCCAACCGTCGGTCAGAGCAACGGATATCCGCCTGGACGCCCTCGGGCGGCCGTCCTTCACGCTACTGACATCGGAGGGTTCCGCTCCGGTAACCCTGCGGCTGCACGGCGCGCATAACGTGCCGAACGCGCTGGCCGCGGCGGCTCTGGCGGGTGAGCTCGGGCTGGGCCTCGATGGCATCGCGGACGGGCTCGGGGCAGCGGTCGCGCGCAGCCGGTGGCGGATGGAGGTCCGCCAGCGGGCGGATGGAGTGACGGTCATTAACGACGCATACAACGCGAACCCCGAGTCCGTCCGGGCGGCGCTCGACGCCCTGGCCCACCTGGCCCAGGGCACTCGCGGGTTCGCCGTCCTCGGTCACATGGCCGAGCTCGGCGGCACCTCGCGGTCCAGCCACGAGGACATCGGCGAGTACGCCGCGCGGGTGTCCGATTCCGGGCTGGCCGGGCTGATCGCGGTGGGCGAGGAGGCCGCGCCGCTGCTGGCCGGGGCGCGGAGAGTGCGGTCCTGGCCCGGCGAAGCGCTCGCGGCGCCGGACGGCGCGGCCGCCCTGGAACTGCTTGCGAACCGGTTGAAGCCGCGGGACGTCGTACTGGTAAAGGCATCCCGCGCGGCGCACCTGGAAGGCGTCGCCGCAGCTCTCCTGGGGGAGGCCGGTTCGTGAAAACCGTCCTGCTGTCGGCCGCCGTGTCGATGTTCGTAGCGCTGTTCGGCACCCCGCTCGCGATCAAGACGTTCAGCCGGCGCGGCTACGGCCAGGAGATCAGGTCGGACGGCCCGGCCGGGCACCTGTCCAAGCGGGGCACGCCGACCATGGGCGGCACGGTGATCATCGTCGCGTCGCTGACCGGCTACCTGATCGGCCACCTGGTCACCGGCAACGCCATGTCCGCGTCCGGGCTGCTGGTGCTGTTCCTGATGACCGGCCTGGGCCTGGTCGGGTTCCTCGACGACTTCATCAAGCTCTACATGCAGCGCAGCCTGGGCCTCCGCAGCGGGGCGAAGCTGGCCGGGCAGGCCATCGTGGGCGTGGTGTTCGCCCTGCTCGCGATCAGGTTCCCGGACGGGTACGACCTCACCCCGGCCTCAACCCACCTGTCGTTCTACGCCGACTTCGGCGTCTCCATCGGGCCGGTGCTGTTCGTGGTCTGGGTCATCGTCATGGTGTGGGGGACCTCCAACGGCGTGAACCTCACCGACGGGCTGGACGGCCTGGCCACCGGCGCGGCCATCCTGGTGCTCGCCGCGTACATGATCATCGGGATCTGGCAGCTGCGGAACGACTGCACGGTCTTCCTCGCCCAGGCGTGCTACGCCGTTCGCGACCCGCAGGACCTGGCCATCGTGGCCGCCACCGTGATGGGTGCCTGCGCCGGGTTCCTATGGTGGAACGCGCCGCCCGCCAAGATCTTCATGGGCGACACCGGGTCCCTGGCCCTGGGCGGCGCGATCGCCGGGCTGGCCATCACCACCCGGACCGAGCTGCTGCTGTTCCTGCTCGGCGGGCTGTTCGTGATCATCACCCTGTCGGTCGTGATCCAGGTGGGATCGTTCAAGCTGACCGGCAAGCGGGTGTTCCGGATGGCCCCGCTGCAGCATCACTTCGAGCTGGCCGGCTGGGCCGAGACCACGATCGTCGTCCGCTTCTGGATCATCGCCGGTATCTGCGTGGCCCTAGGCCTGGGCATCTTCTACGTCGGCTGACGCCTATCCCTCTACCCTCGTCCGTGCCGCCCGTCACCGCCGCCCCCGTCATCTCAGCGTCCCCCGCCCCTGCCGCACCCGCCGCATCCGCCGCCCGCCGCCCGCGATCACCGCGCCGTCCCGGCACCGCTGCACCCCTGGCCGCGTCCCCTGATGTTTCTGCGTCCCGCGTAGGCTCCTGTGATCCGTGATCCCTGCCCACCGCCCCGGCTGGGGCTCGCGGATACGGCGTGAATGTCCCAGCCATGTCGTTCCAGCTGCATGAATGGGACATCCACATCGTATGTTTTGGTACGGTCGCGGCCAGAGTGACGGGAGTCCGCTTGCCGCCCAGCTCGCCCCGCCCCGGTCGCCCCGCCCAGTCGCCCCGCCCAGGTCGCCCCGCCCCGGTCGCCCCGCCCCGGTCGCCGCGCCCCGGTCGCCCCGCCCCGCTCGCCCCGCTCTGGTCGCCCTGCATTGGTCGCTCAGCCTCGCAGCGGCCCAGCCTCAGCGAGCGGGAAGGGTGGGGTGCGGGTCGACCGAGGGAAATCTGTCATCTCGCGGGTGATGGCCCACCGCTCATGGTCCGCCAGGCGCCGTCGATGAACAGCATGGCGGGCGCATAGCCCTCCTTGCGGAACCCCGGCCGGCCGGCCAGCCGCAGCGAGGCCCGGTTGGCCGGCTGGATGCTGGCCTCGAGCCGGTGCAGCCGCAGCTCGCAGAACGCGTATCGCAGCACCAGGCCGAGTCCTTCGGACATGTAGCCCCGTCCGGCCGCGGGCGCGAAGGCCGCGTAGCTCAGCGAAGCGGACTGGAAGCGTCCCCGGATGATGGAATCGATGGTGACCACGCCGGCCAGCGCGCCGCTGTCCCGCAGGCAGACCAGGAACCCCTCGGTCGTCGGCTGGCTGAGCCTGGCTAGGTGGGCCTGGAACTCCTCGTGCGTGGCGGGCATGGAGTACCACGGATGGTGCAGTCTCGCGCTGGCTCGCGCCAGCGCGATGAACTCGTCCTCATCATCCGGACCCGGCCGCCGCACGCCGACCCGCCGGTCACCGTCGATGTTCGTCATGCTGCACGATAACGCCCAGGCGTAGGCGGCCAGCTGGTCGTCCACGGGGGCGCCGGTGAGTCGGTTGGCCAGAGTGGACATCGTGTAGGTGCCGATCCCGAGCACGACCTCGAGCGCGTTCTGGGTGGTGTACCCGGAGGCCACGAAGTCACGCAAGGCCTGGTCGCCCACGTCGCCCGCGGTGTCCAGGATTCGCAGGGTGAACAGCCGGATCGCGGCCAGGTGCGGGTCAGCGAGCGGTTCCGCGTCGCGCAGCGCCGCGATAAGCTCGGCGCTGGCGCCGAGGGCGGCCAGCCTGGCCGTGTGCATGGCCACGCAGATATGGCAGCGGTTCCTCGTGGCCACCGTCATGACCACGACCTCGCGGGCCAGCGGCTCGAGGCCGGTGCTCTCGAAGATCGCGGTGAGCTTCAGGAAGCCGTCGATGATCTGCGGCGACGCCGCGATCCGGGCCAGCGCCGGCCGGGAGGTAACCCAGGTGGTCCCTGGTCACGGTCAGGAACCTGCGGGAGGCCGGGGGCGCGGACTCGATGGTGTGCTCGGTGAAAACACTGTGCTCGGTGAAAACACTGTGCTCGGTAGAAGCACTGTGGTCGGTAGAAGCCCTGTGATCGGTGAAAACACTGTGGTCGGTGAACGGGGAGCCGGACTCGATGTCAGCAGACATGATGATCTATCTCCGGAGTAAGGTAGACAACTAGGTTGTCTGAAACAGTAAACGAGGTTGTCGATCTATGTCAACTGACGCCTACGGCTTCGAGCTGCCGCTGCTACTGTTCGGCGGGTTCCGGTCGATCATCGACGAGCTGCACGCCGAGCTGGCCCGCCGCGGTCATCCCGATGTGCGCCCGGCGCACGGCTTCGCGCTGCAGGCGATCGGCCTGGGCGGAGCCACCGCCACCGAGACGGGCCGCCGGCTCGGCATCTCCAAGCAGGCGGCGGGCAAGACGATCGACCGGCTCGAGGAGCTCGGTTACGTGCGCCGCTCCGGCGATGACGCCGACCGGCGGCGCAAGCTGGCCCGCCTTACCCCGCGCGGCGTCGAGGCTGCTGGCCATGTCCGCGATGATCTTCGAAGACATCCGGTCCCGGTGGGCGGGCACGCTGGGCGCCGGCCGCCTGGCGGAGCTGGAATCCGGGTTGCGGACCATGGTGCCGGGTGACACGTTCCGGCTCGACGTCCCGGGCTGGTTCGGTGCCTGACCAGCAGGGCCCCGCCGGGGTCACGGTGACCTTTGCGGGCTCCGGCGACGCGTTCGGCAGCGGAGGCCGGTTCCAGGCCTGCATCCACCTGCGCCCGGCCGGGCCGCCGCCAGCGGACCCCGTGCTCCTGGACTGCGGCGCGACGTCACTGCCCGCGCTGCGGCGGTGCGGCCTGGACCCGGGCGGGATACGCGCCGTCTTCCTGTCGCACCTGCACGGGGACCATTTCGGCGGGCTCCCGTTCCTGATCCTCGACGGCCAGTTCGCCGGCCGCACCTCGCCGCTGGCCGTGGCCGGCCCGGCCGGAACCGGCCGGCGGCTCAGCCAGGCGTTGGAGGGCATGTTCCCCGGTTCCTCCCGGGTGCCGCGCCGGTTCGCGGTCGAGGTGACGGAACTGCGCCCGGGCGCCCCGGCCGGGGTCGTGGCCGGCGTACGGACGCGGGCCTTCCCGGCCAGCCATCCCAGCGGCGCCCCGGCCCTGATCCTGCGGCTGGCTCTGGGCGGCAGGGTCATCGCCTACACCGGCGACACCGCCTGGACACCCGCGATCGCCGAGGCCGCGGCCGGCGCGGACCTGCTCATCGCGGAGGCGTACTACTGGGACAAGGCCGTGCCGCACCATCTGCGCCACGCGGACCTCGCCGCGCACCGGGACGAGCTCACCGCCCGGCGCACGGTGCTCACCCACATGTCCGCCGACATGCTCGGGCACCTAGAGCAGGCCCGCTTCGAGACGGCCCACGACGGACTAGTCCTGCAGCTATGACCAGGTGAGGCTAGGCGGACAGGGCGCTCGGGTGAAGGACTGGCCGGTATCCCGCTGCCAGCGCGGCCACGGTGGCCCGGGGGGTGATCACCGTCACCGGGCCTTCGGGCGCCTCGACGGGTCGCGCCTGGTAGCCGCCGGGCGTCCAGGCCAGCAGCCGCCCGTCGTGGACCAGCCAGGGCGACTCGCCGATGTCCACCATGGTCCCCGCCGGGAGCCCCGACAGCGGCGCCCGGTAGCTGCGCCGGCTGCCGGGTCCGGTGAGCCGGTCGCCGTGCAGCCGCGCGTCGATCTCCGGTGCGCCGGGCGAGCCTCCGTCAGGTGACCAGGCGCGCTTGAACGCCTGGTAGTCCCGGTAGCGGCACTCCCCGCAGGGCCGGTGCCCGGCGGCCAGGCCGGTGGCTTCGTCCAGGAAGTACAGCTCGGTCAGCCGCCCCGGCATCCACTGCTGCCAGCGCCGGCCCTTGAACGAGAGCACGCAGATCGCCCAGGCGTGCCCGCGGGAATAGCGGGCCAGCCGGCCCTCGCGGTCCAGCAGCGCGCCGCGGTTGCCCCAGAACATGCCGCGATCGGGCACGGCGATCAGTTCCCCGTACGGCGTCACCCGGTTCTGCCGCGACATGGAAGAAACCTCCTCAGCATCGGCTAATACAGTCTCGCGGCTGGACGTTGCGACGACGGTCGAAGTAGGCCGCGGTACCGTGAGCCGGTGACCAGTCCGGTCTTCGATGCGGAAACAGCCGCGGCCCGGGTCGTGGCGGCGCTCCTCCCGCTCGCCGACCCGGAGCGCGCCGCGCAGGCCAGCAGGTACCTCAAGAGCGACCTGGATTTTCTCGGCGTCAGCGTGCCGGGCATCCGCGCGGTCGTCACCGAAGCCGACCGCACCCGTCCCGGCCTCGGCCGGAACGAGGCACTGGCGTGGGCTCGCGCGCTGTGGCGCGAGCCTGTGCACGAGCGGCGGATCGCGGCCATCGAGCTCCTCCGCCGGCACGTCCGGCTGCTGCGGCCCGCCGACCTGGCCGACCTGGAGGCCTGGGTCCGCCAGGCGCACGGCTGGGCCTACGTCGACCCGCTCGCCGGGGACATCGCGGGCCCGATAGCGCTGCACCACCCGGACGCCTGGACGCTGATCGACGCGTGGGCGGCCGATGAGGACTTCTGGATCCGCCGGTCCGCCCTGCTCACGCTGCTGCCCGGGATCAGGCGGGGCGGGCTCGACCGGGAGAGGTTCGAGCGGTACGCCACCCCCATGCTGACCGAGAAGGAGTTCTTCATAAGAAAGGCCATCGGCTGGGTGCTGCGCGAGGCCGCGAAGAAGGACCCGGCCTACGTCGCCGCGTGGACGCGGAGCCACCTGGATCGGATGTCCGGCGTGACCTTCCGCGAAGCCGTGCGCCGGCTCCCCCCTGAGCAGGCCGCGCCGCTGCAGGCGATGTACCGCGGACGGTGAGATCATCTGGCCGAACGGCCTGGGTGGCCCGCCCCCGTCCTGGTGGCGCGCCATCCGGCCTCGGCCGCTCCCATCGGGGTACACGGCGGCCCCTGGACAAAGGGCCAGATCTCCTCGGCGATGCAGCGCCAGTCCGCGGTCGCGGACAGCTCGCCGAGGAGCGCGAACAGGCCCAGGTTGATCCGCTGCAGGATCACGTAGGACCTGGGGATCTGCGCGTAGGCGGCGAGCGGGCTGCGGAAGTCGAAGAAGCGCCTGGTCACCGACGAGGCATAGGCCCCGGTCATGGTCCGCGGGCCTCGTTCGCGGACCGTGTCGTAGAACACCGCCATGTGCTCGACGATCATGTCCGTGGGCAGCGGCGCGCCGCGCATCAGGAAGCCCGCGTCCTCCATCGCCCGGCGGAAGCCCTCCGGGTCGCTGTCCACGCACAGGTGCTTGACCATCGCGACCAGCGGCCGGAGTTCGTCGGCGGTGAAGTACTTGACCAGCCCGAAATCCAGGAAGGTGACCCGGCCGCCGGGCTGGAACAGGTAGTTGCCCGGGTGCGGGTCGCCGTTGAACGCGTGCGCGCCATACAGGCTGCGGAATACGAACCGGTAGATCGTCTCGGCGGCCAGGTCGCGCTCGGCCTGTGACCAGGTGACGAGCTCGCCGAACCGCGCGCCGTCCGCCAGGTCGCTGGTCACCACCCGGCGGGTGGACAGCTCGGGAACGATGCCGGGCACGCCGATCGTCGGGTGGCCGGCGTAGTAGCGGGCGAACATCTGCTGGTTCCGGGCTTCGCGGCGGTAGTCGAGTTCCTCGGTGACGCGTTCCCGTAGCTCGGCCAGCAGCGCGTCGACGTCCTGCATCGGCGCGGTGATCTTGAGCATCCGGCGCAGCAGCGCGACGTTGCCCAGGTCGGCCGCGATGGTCTCGGCGATACCGGGATACTGCACCTTCACCGCGACGGCGCGGCCGTCCCTGGTGATCGCGCGGTGCACCTGCCCGATCGAGGCCGCCGCGATGGGCTCGGGGTCCCAGGTGGCGAAGGCCCGCTCCGGCGGCTGGCCGAGCTCTTCGGTGATGACCTGGGCGGCCAGCTCCGGGCTCATCGGCGGCACGCTGTCCTGCAGCCGGCTCAGCGTCCGGCGGGCGGCGGGGGACAGGCCGTCGTCGACATAGCTGGCCATCTGGCCCAGCTTCATCAGCACGCCCTTCATCGTCCCCAGGGTGGCGGCGACGTCCTCGGCCGTTTGCAGCGCCAGGTCATTGCGCAGCGCCTCCCGGTGCTCGCCCGCACTGGCGAACAGCCGGGGCGCGCTGGCCGCGTAGCGGGCGCCCCCGCGTGCCGCCAGCCGCACCGCGGCCATGCCCCGCTCGAGCCGGAGCCTCCCGGGCCGGGGCAGGCTGCCCCGCCTGCCCCGCAGCAGGGTCAGCGCGGCGAGTGACGCGGCGCCTATCCCCGCGGCGATCGCCAGGTGCCTCGGTTTCACGTCCCGCCTGCCCACTTCTGGCCGGCTGAGCGCATCCGCACGGTGATCCGCTGCCGGGCCTCGAGCACCCCGGGTTCGCCCAGGAAGACCGCGTTGAGCACGCCGAGGGCCTGGCGGATCTCGGTCCGCCGCTCCTCCGTCAGCGGGGCCGGCTCTGGGTAGCCGTACAGCCGGCGAGCCCAGCCGGGCAAAGCCAGCACCGCGGCTTCCCTGATGTCCCGCCACAGCTCGGCGATGTCCTCGTCAAGCCCGGGCGGGTCGAGCAGGTAGCTCATCGACTCCGCGGCCGCGGGCGTGCACAGCAGGTCTGGCCGGACGCCGGCGAAGTAGTGCTCGAGGGCGGCCACGCTGTCCGGCACCATCTCGTGCGGCACGCCGAGCAGTTCGGCCGCGATCGTCATCTCGGCCAGGTAGGTGTCGGCCTCCGCGGCGGTCAGCGGCGTGCCGAACAGGGTGCTGGCGGCCAGGCCCGAATCCACCAGGGCGTTGTGCACCCACAGCAGCAGCGCCGGATCGCCGGCCGCGTACGGCTGGCCGGTCACCGGGTCCGCGCCGCGGACGTGCTCGTGGATGACCCGTACCCGCTGCGCGGCCCGGGTGGCGCCGGCCCGGTCCCCGAACGTCACCGTGGCCTCGTAGGCCGACGTGGCCGCGAGCCGGCCGACCGGATCGGCGCGCCAGTCGCTGTGCTGGTCGACCCCGGCCATCGCCAGCGGGTGCAGCGCCTGGACCAGCAGCGACCGCAGACCCGCGACGGGCGCGGCCAGATCGGTGCTGACCCGCCAGGTCACGCTCGCCGGACCGAAGAAGCCTTCGTCCTGCGGCGTGACCGGTACGGCGGCCGCGTACGCGGCCGCCGACCGCTCGACGAGGCGCGCGGCGTCGGCGTAGGATCCGGCGGTCATGGCCGCAACCCGGCGAACAGGTCATCCTCGGGCAGCGGGGCGCCGGTGCTGTCGCTGACCCGGATGAAGCTCTCACGACCGAAGGTGGCCTCGGCGATATCCTGAGGGATCTTGCTGAACCACGACTCACCGCCGATCTGGCTGCCGTGCGCGAACAGGGCCTCGCGCTTGCGGGGCAGCACCGGCCGGATGTCGACGGTGGTCGTGATGCGCTGCTCGGATTCGAGCCCACGCCGCTGTCGTTCCGGGTCCGGCTTCTCGAAATCGGGCACGTCAGCGCCGAGCTCGCGCAGGGCCTCCCAGATCTTCCGCCAGTCACTGCCGCGCATCGCGCTGAGGTAGAGCTTGGCCACGCTGCCGCTGGCGGCGAACGCCTTCTGAGCCGAACGGCTCGCGTGCACGTGATCGGGATGCTGGTACGGCCCTTGATCGTCGTAGGTGATCAGCACCTGCGGCCGGTACGTGTCGATCAGCTCCGAGATCCGGGCCGCCACCTCCGCCTCCGGGATGTTGCAGAAGGCGTCCGGCCGGTCCTTATAGTCCCAGTCCGGCATGCCGGAATCGTGATAACCGAGGAGTTCCAGGTTGGTCACGCCCAGGATCGCGCAGGATTCGCGCAGTTCAGCAAGCCGCTGCTGGGCCACCGCCTCCTCGTCGTGCCCGTTCTGCCCCGGCTTGACTCCGCCGGGAGCGTCCCCGAATTCGCCGTTGGTGCACGTCACGACCACGGTGCGGATGCCCTGGGCGGAGTAGGCCGCGAGCACGCCGCCCGTGCTTGACGCCTCGTCGTCGGGATGGGCGTGCACGGCCATCATTGTCAGAGTTTCTGCCATGAATCCAGACTGCCCGACGAGGCCGCCGATCGCCCAACCGGGGGTAGGGCGGAATAAATGGGATGAAAATATACCTATCGCGCGCCGATCGCCGCGAGCACGGCGAGCATGAACGTGGTCAGCGCGGCGAAGCCGTGGGCCACCGGGATGAGTCCGGCCAGCTTGAGCCGCGGCCTGCGTGAGCCCGGGAACGGGTCGGCCAGCAGTTCGGCGATCATCTCGTCCGTTACGGTGTCTGGGTCTTCCCGGGGCGACCCCCCGGAGCCCCCCGCGTTTGGGGGGGCGGCCCGCCCCCCCAAACCCCCCTGGCCCCCTCGGCCCCCCTGAGAGGGGGGATCGGCGACAGGGTAGGGCGTCCAGAGAGTGACTGTGCAGACGCCAAGGGCGATGGCGCCGGCCACCACCGTGACGCCGAGCCAGGCCAGCAGGTCCGATCCGGTCCTGACGAACCCGAGCCAGATCAGCAGCCCGGTGAGGGCCGCGCTGGCGTGGCCGAACACCACAGGCGGCGGGACGCCGACCCCGGTGGCGCGCTGCCGCCGCAGCCCGCCGCGCGTCACCCAGGTGCGCAGCATGTAAGCCCCGATGCCGGCGGTGAGGACCCAGGCAATCATCGCCGCGATGGCCATTACTCAGCCTATCCGGGCGGGTTCCGGCGGCGGTAGCCCCGTCTAGCGCGCCTTGTCCGCCGTGTCGGTGAGCGCCTCCGGGTGCATGCGGTTGTAGTGCTGGGTCAGCACCGCGCTGGCCTGACCGGGCCGGTAGGCCAGGGTGCGTCCGCACACCTCGCAGCGCGTCACGGGGAGCCGGGAAACCGTCACCGGGAAACGAGAAGATTCTGACCTGCTCATTGGGTCACATCATTCCATACGAATTCCGGGCGACACGCGCCGGATGTCCGGGTCTTGCCGCGGGCCGGCCAACAAACTGGGACCATGCATCCGGATCTCGCGGAGCTTGACCTGCCGGAGGAGGGTTTCCCTGTCCAGCTCCGCACGTGGCGTGCGCTGCTCGACCGGCCGCTCACGTCGTACTACCTCGTGCTGGGCATCACCGTGCTGCTGCTCGGGCTCGGCCTGGTCATGGTGCAGTCCACCGCCTCGGTGGCCGACCTGGCCGCGGGACTCTCGCCCTACTCCGACTTCTCCAAGCAGCTCCTGGGCGCCGCCATCGGCCTGCCGCTGATGTGGGTGGCGGCGCGCTCGTCGCCCCGGCTGTTCCGGGCCCTGGCCTACCCGCTGCTCGCGGTCGCGGTGGTCGGGCTCTGCCTCACCCTCATCCACGGCGTCGGCGTCACGCAGAACGGCGCCTCGCGGTGGATCAACATCGGCGGCCAGCAGGTGCAGCCTTCGGAGTTCGCCAAGCTCGCCCTGGCCATGTGGGGAGCCGACCTGCTGGCCCGCAAGGACAGGTTCGGCCAGCTCGCCGACTGGCGGCACATGCTCGTCCCGCTCATGCCCGGGGCGGGCATGCTCTGCCTGCTCGTGATGTCCGGCGACGACCTGGGCACCACGTTCATCCTGCTAGTCATCTTCCTCGCCCTGCTGTGGGTCATCGGCGCCCCCGGGCGGGTCTTCAGCGGCGTGCTGTTCCTGATGGCCCTGGCCATGATCCTGATGATCGTCTCGGCCAAGTACCGCTTCCAGCGGCTGACCGGTTACCTGCAGCCGCAGGGCAGCGCGACCGGCGCCAACATGCAGAGCATCCAGGGCAAGTACGCCATTGGCTCGGGTGGCTGGTTCGGCGTGGGCCTGGGCGCCAGCGGGGGCAAGTGGGGCTGGGTGCCCGAATCCACCACCGACTTCATCTTCGCCATCATCGGCGAGGAACTCGGGCTCGTCGGCACGCTGTGCGTGACGTTCCTGTACGGCGGGCTGGCCTTCGCCGGGCTCAGGATCGCGCGCCGCGTGCCGGACATGTTCTGCCGTCTCGGCGCGACCGCCATCACGGCGTGGATCGTCGTGCAGGCGGCGATCAACATCGGCGCGGTGATCGGCGTCCTGCCCATCACCGGAGTCCCGTTGCCGCTCGTCTCCGCCGGGCTATCATCCTTGCTGGTGACGCTCGTCGGGCTGGGCCTGCTGATGGCGTTCGCCCGGCAGGAGCCTGGCGCGCGCGAGGCTTTGGCCGCACGTGGCTCCGGCTGGCCGCTGCGCGTTCTAAGCTGGCTCGGTCTGTCCAAGCGCCGAAAGTAAATGAGCCATGAGAGTACTGCTCGCCGGCGGCGGGTCCGCCGGCCACATCGAGCCAGCGCTGGCCCTTGCCGACGCTCTGCGCCGGATCGACTCCGGCGCCGAAGTGAGCTGCCTGGGCACCGAACGGGGCCTGGAAACCCGGCTCATCCCGCTGCGCGGGTACCCGCTGGAGCTCATCCCGGCGGTGCCGATGCCGAGGTCCGTCACGCCCAAGCTGGTCACGGTGCCTGGGCGGCTGGCCGGCGCGGTCAACGCGGCTGCCGCCGCGATCGACCGGACCAGGGCCGAGGTACTGGTCGGGTTCGGCGGATACGTCGCCACTCCGGCCTACCTCGCGGCCCGACGGCGCAAGATCCCGATCGTCGTGCACGAGGCGAATCCCAGGCCCGGCCTGGCCAACCGGCTCGGCGCCCGGTTCACCACGCACGTCTTCACCGGCCATCCGGATACCCAGCTGAGGAACGGCACGTACCTCGGCATCCCGATCCGGCGCGAGATCGCCGACCTCGACCGGCTGGGTCTCGGCGACAAGGCGCGCGCGCACTTCGGCCTCCGCCCCGACCTGCCCGTGCTGCTGGTTACCGGCGGCTCGCAGGGGGCGCGCTCGCTGAACGTCGCGGTGTTCGGGGCCGCCGGGTGGCTCCGCAAGGCCGGCGTCCAGGTGCTGCACATCATCGGCCCGCGCAACGGTCACGAGGCCCCGGTGGCGTCCTCCGGCGTGCCCTACGTGGCCGCGACCTATATCGACCGGATGGACCTCGCCTACGCGGCGGCGGACTTCGCGCTATGCCGGGCGGGCGCGATGACCTGCGCCGAGCTCACCGCGGTCGGCCTGCCGGCTGCCTATGTCCCGCTGCCCATCGGCAACGGCGAGCAGCGGCTGAACGCGCTGCCCATCGTGCAGCGGGGCGGCGGCATGCTGGTGACCGACGCCGACCTGACGCCGGAATGGATCCGCGACACCCTGCTGCCCGTGCTGGTCAACATCGACCAGGTGGCGGACATGTCGGAGGCGGCCCACTCGCTCGGCCGCGGCGACGCGGACCGTGACCTGGCCGAGGCGGTCATCAAGATCGTAGGTTCAGATGCTCAAGAGCCTGATCACCCCGGCTGAGCCGGTGCCCGCGGCCGGGCTGGGCCGGGTGCACTTCGCCGGCATCGGCGGGGCGGGCATGTCCGGAATCGCGCGCATCATGCTGGCCCGGGGCATCGCCGTGTCCGGCAGCGACGCGAGGGATTCGGCGCTGCTCGGCGAGCTGCGCGAGCTTGGCGCGAGCGTGCACGTCGGGCACGCGGCCGGCCACCTCGGCCGCCTCGGGCCCGGCGACACGCTCGTGGTCTCGAGTGCGATCCGCGCGGACAACCCGGAACTGGCCGAGGCGACCCGGCGCGGAATGCGGGTGGCGCACCGGGCCGCCGCGCTGGCCTCGGTCATGGCCGGCCTGCGGGTCATCGCGGTCGCCGGGACGCACGGCAAGACCACAACCACCTCCATGCTCACCACGGTGCTCCGCGAGTGCGGAGCCGACCCCGGCTACGTCATCGGCGGGATCCTCACCGAGACCGGGCTCGGCGCGGAAGACGGATCCGGTCCGGACTTCGTGGCCGAGGCGGACGAGAGCGACGGGTCGTTCCTCCTGCTGTCGCCCCATGTCGCGGTCATCACCAACGTCGAGGCCGACCACCTGGATAACTACGAGAGCCTGGCGGACATCCAGGCGGCGTTCACCACGTTCGGCGGACGGGTCAGCGGGATGGTGCTGACCTGCGCGGACGACCCCGGTGCCGAGGCGGTCGCGGCGCGCCTTGATCCTGCCCGCGTCCGCAGGTACGGAGTATCCCCGGACGCCGACTACCGGCTCACCGACGTGGCGTCCCGGGGCATGGCGATCAGCTTCACCGTGGCGGCTGACCCCGGCCCGTTCGGTGAGATTATGTCCCGGATAACGGTGGACGTGCCCGGTCACCACAACGCCCTGAACGCCACCGCCGCCTTTGCCGCCGCCGTCGAGCTGGGCTTCGCGCCCCCCCGGGTGGCCGCGGCCCTAGCGGGCTACCGCGGCGCGCGGCGCCGGATGGAACTCAAGGGCGAGGCGCGCGGCGTGCGGGTCCTGGACAGCTACGCGCACCACCCCACCGAGCTCGCGGCCGACCTCCGCGCGGCCAGGGACATCACCGAGAGCGCCGGCCAGGGCCGGGTCATCGCGATCTTCCAGCCGCACCTGTTCAGCCGGACCAGGATCTTCGCGGCTGAGTTCGGCGCCGCGCTCGGGCTGGCCGACGAGGCCATCGTCCTCGACGTGTATGCCGCCAGGGAGGATCCAGAGCCCGGCGTCACCGGACAGCTCATCGTGGACGCCGTTCCCGGCGGCCACGCCAGGTTCGTGCCCGACCCGGCCCGGGTCGCCGGCGTGATCGACGCGATCGCCGAGCCGGGTGATCTCGTGCTCACCATGGGCGCCGGGGACATCACCGCGCTCGGGCCGCGGCTGGTCGAGACCCTCCGGGAGTCACAGTTAATGCGGTAAGAAAACGTCGCGCGTGGCGCGTGGCGCTCATCGTCCTCGGCACGGCCTGCCTGGTCGCGGCCGCGGTCTGGGTCCTGTTCGGCTCGCCGCTGCTCGTCGTCCGTTCGGTGACGGTCGGCGGGACGCACCTGGTTTCCCAGTCCGAGGTCATCGCCGCGTCCGGCGTCCAGCCGGGCACGCCGCTGATCCGGGTGGACACCGGCCGGGCCGCAGCGCGGATCGTGGCGATCCCGCAGGTCCGCAGCGTACAGGTCACCAGATCCTGGCCGAACCGGCTGGTCATCGTGGTGCGGGAGCGGACGCCGGAGCTGGCCCTGCCTGCCTACGGCGGCGGATACGACCTGACCGACGCGGACGGTGTCGTGCTGCAGCGGGTCGCCCGGCGCCCCGCGCACCTGCCGCTCTACCCCACTGTGGCCCCAGAGGGCGCGCTGCGCGGCAACCCGGACCTGGCCGCGGCCGCCGCTGTCCTCAGCGAACTGCCCGCCCGGCTGCGGCGGTCGGTGACCTCGGTCAGCGCGCCGCAGCCCGATCAGGTGACCCTGCGGCTGGCCGGCGGGATAACCGTGGTCTGGGGCGACGCCGGCCGGGCCGGGGTCAAGGCGCGGGAACTTGCCATCCTCATGCGGACGCACCTGCGCCACTTCGACGTGAGCGCACCGGGATCCGTCACGGCCAGGTGACTGGCCCGGGACCCGCCAATTCGCGACACGCTGCGTGGTTAGTTGACCCGGGTGCCCTCCGACCCTACTGTCCGTATCAATCGTGCGGACGATAAAAACTTTAAATCTTAACCTGAAGGTGAAACCTGATGGTGCCGAACATGTCCTGGCGTGAATTCAGGGACGTATCGAAAAATGTCTCCCGCCTGCTGGGACGGCAGACTTAAAAACGAGCGGAAAGGTACCCTCCTCGTGGCAGCACCGCAGAACTATCTGGCGGTTATCAAGGTCGTCGGAATCGGCGGTGGCGGCGTCAACGCCGTCAATCGCATGATCGAAGAGGGGCTCAGGGGCGTCGAGTTCATCGCGATCAATACGGACGCTCAGGCACTGCTCATGAGCGATGCCGACGTCAAGCTCGATGTCGGCCGTGAACTTACCAGGGGACTGGGCGCCGGCGCCAACCCCGATGTCGGCTGCAAGGCGGCCGAGGATCACCGCGAGGAGATCGAGGAGGTGCTCAAGGGCGCCGACATGGTCTTCGTCACGGCCGGCGAGGGCGGTGGTACCGGCACCGGCGGCGCGCCGGTGGTCGCGAACGTCGCGCGGTCCCTCGGCGCGCTCACCATCGGCGTGGTGACCAGGCCGTTCGGCTTCGAGGGCAAGCGGCGGGTGGTGCAGGCCGAGGCCGGCATCGAGAAGCTGCGCACCGAGGTCGACACGCTGATCGTCATCCCGAACGATCGGCTGCTTTCCATCTCCGACCGGCACGTGAGCGTCCTGGACGCGTTCAAGGCCGCCGATCAGGTGCTGCTCTCCGGTGTCCAGGGGATCACCGACCTGATCACCACGCCGGGGCTGATCAACCTCGACTTCGCCGACGTGAAGTCGGTTATGTCCGGCGCGGGTTCGGCGCTGATGGGCACCGGCTCGTCGCGCGGCGACGACCGCGCGGTCGCGGCGGCCGAGATGGCGATCTCCAGCCCGCTGCTGGAGGCGAGCATCGACGGCGCGCACGGCGTGCTCCTTTCTATCCAGGGCGGCTCGGACCTCGGCCTGTTCGAGATCAACGAGGCGGCTCAGCTCGTCTCCAACTCGGCCGCGGTCGACGCGAACATCATCTTCGGCGCGGTCATCGACGACGCCCTCGGCGACGAGGTGCGGGTGACGGTCATCGCGGCCGGCCTGGACCAGGAGCGCACCGGCCGCGGCACCGACGCCGGCGTCTCCTCCTTCGCCGCGAGCGCCAGCCCCGTTCCCGTTCCTGCTGCGGTGCCCGCGCCCTCTCCGGCACCGGTGCCCCGGCCCGCCCCCAGCGCGCCCCCAGAGGCCCCGGAGGCGGTGGCTCACAGCGGCAACGGCAGTTCCCCCGCCGTCCCGGCCTCCGGCTTCGCTGGCTCGATTCTCGGGGCGCCGGTGCCCGATGACGGGATCGCGGCGTCCGCACGCCTGGCCGCCGAGGCCAGCCCGGCCCCGGTCGGCGCCACGGCGGACGAGGTGCCCGAGCCCGAACCGGCGCGTCCCGCGTATCCCGAACGCTCCGAGTGGCCGGAGCGGGCCGCCATGGCCACGGACGCCGCCGACTCCTCTTCCTACCGCCCGGCGCACGCCGAGGCGCCGGCCAGGACCTTCGACGTCGCCGCCACGCGCCGCCGTCCCGTCGTCTTCGAGGAAGACGACGACCTTGATGTTCCTGACTTCCTGAAGTGACCGACTCGGTCCGGCGGGAAGAACTCGCCCTGCGGCTGGCCGAAGTCCGCGGCCGTATCGCCAAGGCGTGCGAGGCGGCCGGGAGGGACGTCAGCGAGGTGACGCTGATCGCCGTGACGAAGACCAAACCCGCATCCGATGTCCGGCTGCTCAGCGAGCTAGGCGTGTCAGACATCGGGGAGAACCGCGACGGCGAGGCGGCGCCGAAGGCGGCCCAGTGCGCTGATCTCGATCTGATCTGGCACTTCGTCGGGCAGTTGCAGACCAACAAGTGTGCCAGCGTGGCGCGGTACGCCGGCGTCGTGCACTCGGTGGACCGGCTGCGCCTGGTCAGTGCCCTCGGCAAGGCCGCGTGCCGGGCCGGGCGGGTTATCGAGTGCCTGGTCGAGGTGAGCCTGGACGGTGACCCGGCCCGCGGCGGTGCGGTAGCGGAACAGGTCCCGGCCCTGGCCGAGGCGCTGGCGGCCGAGGAGGGGCTGGTGCTCGGCGGTGTGATGGCCATCGCCCCGCTGTCCATGCCGCCTGCCGATGCCTTCGCGCGGCTGGCGGTGAGCGCGGCCGCGGTGCGCGAGATCCGTCCGGCCGCCACGGTGATCTCGGCCGGCATGAGCGGCGATCTTGAGGCCGCGGTCGAAGCCGGTGCGACACACCTGCGAATCGGTACGGCGTTGCTCGGCGATCGCGGGCCACGTGTCCGGTAATGTCCCACGCGTGAAGCCGAAACGGCTGGCGAAGACGGGTACAGGCTGGGAGGACTGAAGGATGGCCAGTGCCATGCGGAAGATGGCGGTCTACCTCGGCCTCGTCGAGGACGATCACCGCTACCAGGACAAGTACGACTCCTACGGTGAGTACGAGGACTACGACGACCAGGCTGAGCGGCCCGAGCAGGCCGACGAGCCTGAGGCGCGCGGCGGCCGTGATGACTTGGTCAGCTACCAGCCCGCCGACTGGCGCCCCGAGCAGGTGTCGCAGATGACCGATCTCGCCCGGATCACGACACTGCATCCTCGCACCTACAATGAAGCGCGTACCATTGGGGAACACTTCCGCGAGGGCACTCCGGTGATCATGAACCTGACCGAGATGGTCGACAGCGACGCCAAGCGCCTCGTCGACTTCGCGGCGGGGCTGATCTTCGGCCTGCGCGGGAGCATCGAGCGTGTGACCAACAAGGTCTTCCTGCTGTCGCCGGCGAACGTCGAGGTGACCGCGGAGGACAAGGCTCGCATAGCTGAGCGCGGCTTCTTCAACCAGAGCTAGGCCGGGCCGCCGGCGACAGGGACAGGGTGGATCGTGCAGTACCTGAGGGAAGTCCTCACTTATGCGCTGACGATCTACCTTGTGGCCCTGATCGGCAGGATGATTTTCAGCTGGGTGCAGGTTTTCGCCCGCGACTGGCGTCCGACCGGCATAGTGCTGGTGATCGCTGAGAGTATTTTCACGATTACAGATCCGCCCCTTAAACTCCTGCGCCGTTTCATCCCGACCCTCCGGCTCGGCATGATGGCTTTGGACCTCAGCTTCATGGTTCTGTTTATCGTGATTCTGATCCTGCTTGAAGTGGTCGTGCCGCGGCTCTGATTCGGGTACCGTCTGATGAACACGGTCCAAGTGCGCCGAGGAGACGAGATGCCGCTGACGCCCGCGGATGTGCGGAACAAGCAGTTCAGTACGACCAGGCTCAGGCCGGGCTACGACGAGGAAGAGGTTGACGCCTTCCTCGACGAGGTTGAGGGCGAGCTTGACCGGCTGATCCAGGAGAACGAAGAGCTCCGGGCCAAGCTGGCGGAGTGCATGCGCGGTGGTAAGTCGGCAGTTCCCGCGTTGAGCTCCCCGCTGTCCGACCCGAAGCCTGAGATGATGGCGCCCGAGCTGATGGAGCCGGAGCGCAGGCAGCCGGAGCCGGTCATGATGGGCGGCGGGATGCCGCACATCGAGGACAACATGGACACGGCCGCCCGCGTTCTCTCGCTCGCGCAGCAGACGGCCGACCAGGCCATCGCCGACGCCCGCCGGGAAGCCGACGAGACCCTGGGCCGTGCCCGCCGCGAGGCGGACGAGGTGCTGACCAAGGCCAGGCGCCAGGCGGAGCAGATCACGGGCGACGCGCGGGCCCGGGCCGAGAGCCTGGAGCGCGACGCCCAGGAGCGGCACCGTCAGGCCATGGGCTCCCTGGTCCAGACCCGTGAGGAACTCGAGCGCCGGGTCGATGACCTGCGGGCGTTCGAGCGCGAGTACCGCAGCAGGCTGAAGGCGTACCTGGAAGGCCAGCTCCGCGACCTGGAGGCGGGCGTCACCGACAGCGGGACGTTCGCGCCGATGGGTGGTACTCAGCAGTCCATGCCGCCTGCGCTGGCGCCGAGCGGCGCGCGTAACGGCGGTCAGGGCACGGGCCAGTACGGCGTCCCCGAGGTAGTGCAGCACTCCGGTGGTTTCCGCACGAACGAGGGAGCGCCCGCGCGCGAGCGCCGGTAGGCACCAAGGATGTAACCACCAAGGACCTAACCTGAGCAGGACCGCGGGGAGAACGCGTTGTGATTCGCTTCAGTGCGTTCCTCGTTGTCGTCGCGGTCGGCCTGCTGGTCGCCGGTGTGGTCACGAGCAAGCTCCTGTTCGTCTACATCGCGATCGGCGTCAGTGCTGTGGCCCTGCTGGCGCTGGGTCTAGGCGCGGCCGTCAACTGGCGTGAGCTGACCAGCAAGTCCGGCAAGGCCCAGCCCAAGACGTCCGAGCCCGAAACGGCCCAGCCCGGGATCGCCCAGCCCGGGATCGCCCAGCCCGGGATCGCCCAGCCCGGGATCGCCCAGCCCGGGATCGCCCAGCCCGGGATCGCAGTGCCGAAGACGGCCGAGCCCGTGACGGCAGCGCCCAGCGTGCAGCGACCCGCCCCCGTCCCGCCGGAGCCGGTCCCGGCTTTTCCCGCCCCGGCTTCGGCCCCGGCCCCAGCTCGGCTCCGCCCCGCACCGCTCCGGCCCCGGCTCCAGCATCGGCTCCGGCCCCAGCACCGGCTCCGGCCCCGGCTCCAGCATCGGCTCCGGCCCCAGCACCGGCTCCGGCTCGGGCCCCGGCTCCAGCCGAGGCCCCGGCCACGCAGGCCCAGGCGGGGCTTCAGGGCCATCCTCGCTCGGCTCCTTCCCCGGCTCCCGCCGGAGCGGCTGCGGCTGGCGCGGCTTCGGCCGGGGCGGCTGCCGCCGGAGCGGCTCCCGCTGGGTCCGGCCGGTCCGTCACCGCTACGTCAATCCCGTCCGGTCCGTCCCGGGCCGGCTGACCTGCCTGCCTCTGAGCCGCCCCCGAGAGCCAGGCCCCCGGCGGCCCCGGCGCCGGCCGCGTTCACCCCGCGCCGCGAGGCACCGGCGCCCGATGTATGGGAATGGCGCGACGATTCGATCCCAGCCTCGGCGCCGCCCGCCCCCGCTCCGGCCCGGCCCGCCGCCGATTCGCCCCGGCCCGCCGCCGATTCGCCCCGGCCCGCCCAGGGATCCGCCGCAACGGAAGCCCCAGCACCGCCCCGGCCGGCATCCGCACCCGCACCGCCCCGGTCCGGGCCCGCACCCGCTGGCGCCAGGGACAAGGCAAAGCCCGCCGTAGCGAGCGATCCCGAGCCGGACTCCGGCGCTGGCCCGGCGGCCGATTCCGAGTTCACTCTCGTCACGACCGCCACGAGTGATCCCGCGACCTCTGAGAGCATGCAGGCCAAGCCGGACCAACAAGCCGGGGAAGCCGGATCTGCTGGCCCAGACCCCGGCATGGAAGTAACCGTGGTCCCGGGTGTTCCCAGGTATCACAACGCTCGCTGCATCCTCATCCGCTTCATGGGTGACAGTGACCTGGACAAGATGACTCTCGCCGCCGCCAGGGACGCTGGCTGCACCCCCTGCCGCGCTTGCCTCCCGGACGAGCCCGAGAGATCCCCGGAATAACAGGTCGCCGCCCGCCATGCCGGATAGCGCGTGGATGTCCCATTCATGTCGTTCTATGTGCATGAATGGGACATTCACGTCGAATGGCACGTTACGGGCGGTGCCGGAGTTACGGGAGTGCGCTCCGTCACCTGTACCGCCACTTACGCGGACAATAAGCTTAGCGACGTTGCGCTCTAACAGCGCCCCCTAGGCATCCATGCCATACGCTCTGGTATGGGCGGTGCCAGAGTGACCAGAGTCCGCTTCCCGGCCCCTCGGCACCCTAACGCGACAACACGCAAGCGCGGCTCAGGCCCGCCTGAGCCGGAACCGCAAGCTCAGGCCCGCCTGAGCCGGAACCGCAAGCTCAAGCCCGCCTGAGCCAGAACCGCAAGCCGAGGTCAGCATCCACGTGCTCCCGCGCATCCACGTGCTTCCGCGCCTCACCCGCCACCGGCACCGATTGAGTCGCATCAGCCTCGGCCGGGCCGAACTCCACCGCCAGCACCTCGCCCGCGAGCAGCGCGGCGTGCTCGGTCAGCGCCGCGGCCAGTTCAGGATCAGGCGTCGACCAGCGCAGCACGATCCGGTCGGTGACATCCAGGCCGTCGCTCTTGCGCGCCTCCTGGATGAGCCGGATGACCTCACGCGCGAGCCCCTCATGCCGCAGTTCCGGGGTGATGGCGGTGTCGATGGCCACGGTCTCGCCCGCGTCGGTGGCCACCGCCCAGCCGGCCCGCGGCGTCTGCGTCACGATCACATCGTCCGCCCCGACCGTCACCTCCGCACCCGACGGCAGCGGCACCGAGACCGAACCCCCGGCCAGCACCGCGGCGGCGACCTCAGCGGCTGGCATGGCACCTACCGCGGCCGCCACCGAAGGCGTCTCGCGCCGGAACCGGCGGCCGAGCGCCCGGAAGTTCGGCTTGACCACGTAGTCGACGAGCTCACCGCTCAGCACGGAAAGCGACGCCACGTTCAGTTCCGCCGCGATCAGCGACCGCAGCTCATCCGGCAGCCCGTCGAATCCGGCGGCCCCGATCAGGGCCCGCCGCAGCGGCTGCCTGGTCCGGACCGACGCACCTGACCGCGCCGAACGTCCCAGCTCGACCAGCCGCCTGGCCAGCGCCATCTGCTCGGACAGTTCCGGGTCAACGAGGGAACCGTCAAACGACGGCCACGACGCCAGGTGCACCGACTCCGCCGCCCCGCTGCGCCGCAGCACGCCCCAGACGTAGTCGGTCACGAACGGCACGAACGGCGCCAGCAGCAACGTCAGCGTGGTCACGCACTCGTACAGCGTGGCGAACGCAGCCGCTCCGTCAGGCGAAGACGGCCCGTCCCAGAACCGCCGCCGTGACCGGCGCACGTACCAGTTGGACAGGTCATCGATGAACGTGGTCAGCCGCCGACCGGCCGCCGCCGTGTCAAAGGACTCCAGCGCCGACGTGACGTCGCGCGTTACCGCATGCAGTTCGCTGAGCACCCACCGGTCCAGCAGCGGCCGGCCAGCCGCCGGCACCTCGGCGGCCGAGGCCGGACTCCAGCCGCCCGCGTTCGCGTAGAGCACCAGGAACGACGCGGTGTTCCAGTAGGTGAGCAGCACCTTCCTGACGATCTCGCTGAGTACGTCGTGCCCGACCCGCCGCGCGCCCCACGGCGAGCCGGAGGCCGCGAAGAACCAGCGCAGCGCGTCGGCGCCGTGCGCGTCCATGAGCGGGATCGGCTCGAGCACGTTGCCCAGGTGCTTGCTCATCTTCCGGCCGGTCTCGTCGACGAGCAGCCCGACGCAGACCACGTTCTCGTACGCCGAACGCCCGAACACCAGCGTCCCCACGGCCATCAGCGAGTAGAACCAGCCGCGGGTCTGGTCCAGCGCCTCGCAGATGAACTGAGCCGGGTACGAAGCCTCGAACTCCGCCTCGTTCTGCCACGGCGCGCCGAACTGAGCGAACGGCATCGAGCCTGAGTCGTACCAGACGTCGATCACCTCGGGCACCCGCCGCGCCTCGCCCTCGCACGCAGGGCACTCGAACGTGACCGAATCCACGTACGGCCGGTGCGGGTCGAGCCCGGTCACGTCCCGTCCGGCCAGCGCGGACAGTTCGGCCAGCGAGCCGACGCAGGTCAGATGCGACTGTGCGCACTCCCACAGCGGTAGCGGCGTGCCCCAGTACCTGGTCCGGGACAGCGCCCAGTCCACGTTGTTCCGCAGCCACTCGCCGTACCGGCCGCTCTTGACCGTCGCCGGGTACCAGTTGGTCCGCTCGTTCTCGGCCAGCAGCTTGTCCTTGATCGCGGTGGTCCTGATGAACCACGAGGGCACCGCGTAGTACAGCAGCGCGGTGCCGCACCGCCAGCAGTGCGGGTAGCTGTGCTCGTGCCGTTCGGACCGGAACAGCAGCCCGCGGTCGTCGAGGTCGTTGATCAGCCGCCGGTCGGCGTCCTTGAAGAACATCCCGCCGACCAGCGGCACGTCGTCCTCGAAGTGGCCGTCCGGCTTGATCGGGTTGGCCACGGGCAGGCCGTGCGCGCGCGACGCCTCCATGTCGTCGGCGCCGAAGGCCGGCGCCAGGTGGACAAGACCGGTGCCGTCGTCCGTGGTCACGAATGACCCTGGCACGACGACATGGGCGTCGGGGATATCGATGAGGCCGAACGGGCGCTGGTAACTCGCCCCCAGCAGCGCCTGTCCGCTGAACCTGGCGGCGACGTGCCAGCCGTCACCGAGCACCCAGGCGAACAGGTCCTCGGCCACCACGACCCGGTCGCCATCCCGCGACCTGCGAGCCACTACGTAGGTCGCATCCGGGTGCACCGCCACCGCGGTGTTGGAGACCAGCGTCCACGGCGTGGTCGTCCAGACCAGCAGGTCGGCCCCCTCGAGCTCACGCGGCGCCGCCTCGGGCACCGTAAGAAGCCGGAACCTGACCGTGACGGCCGGGTCTGAGACCGGCTGGTAGACGTCCGGCTGGCCGAGCTCGGCGTCGGACAGCGGGGTGCCGCAGCGCGGGCAGTACGGGCTGATCCGGTAGTCGCGGACCAGCAGCCCGGCGTCGAACACGACCTTGAGCGACCACCAGACCGACTCGATGTAGCTCGGGTCCATGGTCCGGTAGGCGTTGTCGGTGTCGGCCCAGTAGCCCATCCGCCGGGACATCTCCAGCCACGCGTCGACGTGCCTGAGCACGGATTCGCGGCAGCGCGCGTTGAACTCGGCCACCCCGTACGCCTCGATGTCCCGCTTGCCGGTGAAGCCGAGTTCCTTCTCCACCGCGACCTCGACCGGCAGCCCGTGGCAGTCCCAGCCGCCCTTACGCGGGACGTGGAAGCCTTGCATGGTCTTGAACCTGGGAAACAGGTCCTTGAACGTGCGCGCCTCCACGTGATGCGCACCCGGCATCCCGTTGGCGGTGGGCGGTCCCTCGTAGAAGATCCAGGCCGGCCCGCCCTCGGTCTGCTTCAGTGACCGCTCGAATATCCCCGCGTCCTGCCAGCGGGTGAGTATCTCTTGCTCAAGCGCGGGCAGGTCCACCTGCGCGGGGAGCGGCTCGAATCCCTGCACCGGCCCAGCGTAACTGAAAGCGCAGATAGGCTTTCTCACCATGAACGCGGGGACACAGGAGCGGCCGCGCCGCGTCGCGCTGCTGATTGCGGTGGCCCTGTTCGTCGTCGCGGCCGATGTCATCTCCAAGGCCATCGTGGTGGCCAAGATGGCGGACCACCCGCCGATCCGGCTCATCGGCGGGGCGCTGACGATCACGCTGACCCGTAACGGCGGGGCCGCGTTCAGCATCGGCACCTCGATGACGATCGTGTTCACCGTCATCGCCCTCGGCGTGGTCATCTATATCCTGCGCACCGCCAGGAACCTGCGCAGCATCGGCTGGGCCATCGCCCTCGGCCTGCTGCTCGGCGGGGCCGCCGGGAACCTGCTGGACCGGATCTTCCGCGCGCCCGGGCTGTTCGAGGGGCATGTGGTCGACTGGATCCAGCTGCCGGACTGGCCAGTCTTCAACCTCGCCGATTCCGCCATCGTCTGCGCCGGCGCACTGGTCGTGCTGCTCGCGCTGCGCGGGATCAGGATGGACGGGACCAGGCCCGCCCAGGAATCCGCATGACGGCGCCCGGCGAGCGCCTGGTCGCGGTCCCGGACGGCCTCGACGGCGAGCGGCTCGACGCCGCGCTGGCCAGGATGTTCGGGCTGTCCAGATCGAGGGCCGCGGAGCTGATCGGGGACGGCCTGGTGCTCCTCGGCGGCCGGGCCGCGTCCAAGTCGGACCGCGTGCTGGCCGGGGACGCGCTGCAGGTCACCCTGCCCCGTCCGGCCGAACCCCCGCACCCGGTGAAGGTCGAGGGCCTGGTCGTCCTCTACGAGGACGACGACATCGTGGTGATCGACAAGCCCCGCGGCGTGGCCGCGCACCCGACGCCGGGCTGGTCCGGGCCGACCGTCACCGGCGGGCTGACCGCGGCCGGGCACACGGTGGCGACCAGCGGTGCGGCCGAACGCCAGGGCATCGTGCACCGGCTGGACGCCAACACCACCGGCGTGATGGTGGTGGCCAAGAGCGAGCGGGCCTACAGCGCGCTTAAGCGGGCCTTCCGCGAGCGCACCGTGGACAAGCGTTACCACGCGCTCGTGCAGGGGCACCCCGATCCGCTACGCGGCACGATAGACGCGCCGATCGGCAGGCACCCGTCCGGCGACGGCCGGTTCGCGGTGGTCAGCGACGGCCGCCCGAGCGTGACCCACTACGACACGCTGGAGGCCTTCCGGGCCGCCAGCCTGATATCGGTGCACCTGGAAACCGGTCGTACCCACCAGATCCGGGTGCACATGGCCGCCATGCGTCACCCCTGCGTGGGCGACCTGCTCTACGGTGCCGACCCGGTGCTGGCCGCCAGGCTCGGTTTGACCCGGCAGTGGCTGCACGCGGTCAGCCTGACGTTCGCGCACCCCGCCGACGGCCGCGAGGTCACGTTCACCAGCGACTACCCCGCGGACCTGGCCCGCGCCCTGGATATCCTGCGAGCCGAAAGCTGACCGAGATGGAGATAGCCGAGCACATCGACGCCCTGCGGTGGCAGGGCGAGTCGCTGGCCGATGCCGCCGAACGGGCCGGGCTCGACGCCGCCGTCCCGCCGTGTGCGCCGTGGCTGGTCAAGGACCTGCTGCGGCACACCGGCTATGTCCACCGCTGGGCCGCCAGGCACATCGCCGAAGGCCCGGAGCAGATCATCGACGGTCCGTCCGAAGAGGAGCTCCTGCGCGGCGGCACCGACGACGCCGGGCTGCTCGCCTGGTTCCGGGCCGGCCACGCCGCGCTGGTGGACACGCTGGCCACGGCCGATCCCGCGGTGAAGTGCCCGACGTTCATGGCCGCGCCGTCCCCGCTGGCGTTCTGGGCCCGGCGGCAGGCCCACGAGACCGCCATCCACCGGGCCGACGCGGAAAGCGCCTCCGGCGCCACGCCCGAGTACGAGGCGGACTTCGCCGCCGACGGCGTCGACGAGCTGATCATGGGGTTCGGGCGGCGCCGCAAGTACCAGCCCGGCTCCGACCAGACGGCCGGCCGCGCACCGCTGCGCGTCCTGGCCGCTGACACCGGTGACGCCTGGTCCGTCGAGACTCACGAGGGCCGCCTGCATCCCCGCCGCGACGCTGGCGACGCGGAGGAGGCGGGGTGCACGGTGAGCGGTCCCGCCTCCGGCCTCTACCTGTGCCTGTGGAACCGCGCCGACGCCACCCGGGCCGGCGTGACCATCACCGGCGACCCCGGACTGCTCTCCGCCTGGCAGGCCAGCGTCTGCGTCCGCTGGGACTGACCCGCGACTCAGCGAAACCCCCGCCGCCCAGCCGACCGCCGCCGGCCACCCCCCGCCGCCGGCCACCCGCGCCGACCCCCCGCCGCCGGCCACCCCCCGCCGCCGGCCGACCCCCCGCCGCCGGCGACCCCCCGCCACCGCGCCGGGAAGCAAGCGAACTCCTGTCACTCTGGCACCGCTGGTAACGCGGCATTCGATGTGAATGTCCCATTCATGCAGCTAGAACGACATGAATGGGACATTCACGCCTTATCCGCCGGGGCCTGACTGGGCGCCGCGGGCAGGGATCGGCGGTCACAGGAATGTCTCGGGAATGCAGCAGTACCAGGGGTCACGGCCTGAGCACGCACCGCCTGGGCTGGCCTAGCCATCGCTCGGGGAATGCCCGCCCGCGCCTGGGCGGAACCAGGACGACGTCGCGTCGTCGTGGTAGCTCGCGGTCCCCGAGGCGGCCCCAGCCGAGACCGGTGGGACCCGTGGGACATGCCGACTCCGCACTCACGTGATAATATCAAATCTATGTTCGAAAACTGGGATGCGAATGATAGTGACCTTCATCCTTGACGACTGGGACACTGCCATCCGGGTTTCGGTGATCGAGATCCCGGTCGCCGGCCGGCGCGCCAGGCCCACGGGAAGGGGCGGTCTCCGTTAAGGTGGTGAGCACCGGTTGATAACTAAACGCGCAGGCCACGCAGGGTCACGCGCGGTGCGCAGCATGCCTTAAGGAGGCGACATCATGGCAGAGTCCGGTGCGCCGTTCGCTCACCTGCACGTGCACACCGAGTACTCGATGCTGGACGGGGCCGCCCGGCTCAAGGACCTGTTCACGGAGGTCAAGAACCAGGGCATGACGCATGTGGCGATGACCGATCACGGCAACATGTACGGCGCCGCCGAGTTCCACCGGCAGGCCAAGGACGCGGGCATCACCCCGGTGATCGGGATCGAGGCCTACGTCGCGCCGGAGGCCAGGGGCAACCTCAACCGGATCCTGTGGGGCCAGCCGCACCAGAAGAAGGACGACATCTCCGCGGGCGGCGCCTACCTGCACAAGACCATCTGGGCCCGGGACGACGAGGGCCTGCACAACCTGTTCCGGCTGTCCTCCCGCTCCTACGCCGAAGGCATGCTGGCCAAGTGGCCCCGGATGGACAAGGAGATCATCGCGGAGCACTCCGCCGGCCTGATGGCCTCTACCGGATGCCCGTCGGGTGAGCTGCAGACCAGGCTGCGGCTGGGTCAGTTCGACGAGGCGCTGGCCTCGGCGGGCGAGTGGCAGGACATCTTCGGCAAGGAGAACTACTTCCTCGAGCTGATGGAACACGGCCTGGACATCGAGCGCCGGGTGCGCGACGGCCTGGCCGAGATCGGCAGGAAGCTCGGCATCCCGCCGGTGGTCACCAACGACTCGCACTACACCCGCGAACCGGACGCCCAGTCCCACGACATGCTGCTGTGCATCCAGACCGGCAAGACCCTGGCCGACGCGGACCGGTTCCGGTTCGAGGGCACCGGCTACTTCATCAAGCCCGCCGCCGAGATGTACACCCTGGACCGCAGCGACCTCTGGCAGGAGGGCTGCCGCAACAGCCAGCTGCTGATCGCCGACCGGGTCGACACCAGCGGCATGTTCGACTTCGTCAACCTGATGCCCAGGTTCCCCATCCCGGACGGCTTCGATTCCGAGGCTGACCTGTTCCGCGCCGAGGTGTGGCAAGGGATGAAGCGCCGCTACCCGGACGGGTACGACGAGCAGCGGCGCAAGCAGGCCGAATACGAGATCGAGATCATCTGCCAGATGGGGTTCCCGGCCTACTTCCTGGTGGTCGCGGACTTCATCATGTGGGCGAAGAACAACGGCGTCGCGGTGGGCCCGGGCCGCGGCTCGGCGGCAGGCTCGATCGTCGCCTTCGCGATGGGCATCACCGACCTGGACCCGCTGCACCACGGCCTGATCTTCGAGCGCTTCCTCAATCCCGAGCGCGTCTCCATGCCCGACATCGACATCGACTTCGACGAGCGCGGGCGGGCCGACGTGATCAGGTACGTGACCCAGAAATGGGGTTCGGACCGGGTTGCGCAGATCGTCACCTACGGCACGATCAAGGCCAAGGCCGCGATCAAGGACTCCTGCCGGGTGCTCGGCCACCCGTACGCCCTCGGCGACCGGATCACCAAGGCGTTCCCGCCGGCCGTGATGGGCAAGGACATCCCGCTGTCCGCGATCTTCGACGACAGCCATCCCCGGCACAAGGAGGCAGGCGAGCTCCGCTCGCTGTACGAGGCCGAGGCGGAGGTCAAGCAGGTCATCGATACCGCCCGCGGGATCGAGGGGCTGATCCGCCAGCCCGGCGTGCACGCGGCCGGGGTGATCATGTCGGCCGAGCCGCTGACGGACCACATCCCGGTCTGGACCAGGCCCGCCGACGGCGCGGTCATCACGCAGTTCGACTACCCGACCTGCGAGGGTCTCGGGCTGCTGAAGATGGACTTCCTCGGCCTGCGCAACCTCACGATCATGGCCGACGCGATCGCCGCGGTCGAGAAGAACCGGGACATCTCGATCGACCTGCTCAGCCTGCCGCTCGACGACCAGCCGACCTACGAGCTGCTGTCCCGCGGCGACACCCTCGGCGTGTTCCAGTTCGACGGCGGCCCCATGCGCACCCTGCTGCGGTTGATGAAGCCGGACAACTTCGAGGACATCTCCGCCGTCGGCGCCCTGTACCGGCCCGGCCCGATGGGGGTGAACTCGCACACCAACTACGCGCTGCGCAAGAACGGGCAGCAGCAGATCACGCCCATCCACCCAGAGCTCGAAGAGCCGCTGCGCGAGGTGCTCGAGCCGACCTACGGCCTGATCGTCTACCAGGAGCAGGTGCAGAAGGCGGCCCAGATCCTGGCCGGCTACACGCTCGGCCAGGCCGACCTGCTCCGCCGCGCCATGGGCAAGAAGAAGAAGGAGATCCTGGACAAGGAGTTCGTCCCCTTCCACCGGGGCTGCCGGGAGCGCGGCTACTCCGACCAGGCCATCCAGGCCGTCTGGGATGTGCTCGTCCCGTTCGCGGGCTACGCCTTCAACAAGGCGCACTCCGCCGCGTACGGCCTGGTCTCGTACTGGACGGCCTACCTGAAGGCGAACTACCCCGCCGACTACATGGCCGCGCTGCTGACCTCGGTCGGCGACGACAAGGACAAGTCGGCGCTCTACCTGAGCGAGTGCCGCCGGATGGGCATCAAGGTGCTGCCGCCCGACGTCAACGAGTCGGTGGCGACGTTCGCCTCGGTGGGCGAGGACATCAGGTTCGGCCTGGCGGCGATCCGCAACGTGGGCACCAACGTGGTGGAGGCCGTCATCGCGGCCCGCAAGTCCAAGGGCGAGTTCACCGGATTCTCCGACTTCTTGCGCAAGGTCCCCCTCGTGGTGTGCAACAAGCGGGTGATCGAGTCGCTGATCAAGGCGGGTGCCTTCGATTCGTTCCAGGACGCGCGCAAGGGCCTGGTGCTGGTGCACGAGCAGGCCGTCGACGCCGTGATCGACATCAAGCGTAACGAGGCGATCGGGCAGGACTCGCTGTTCGGCGGCGACGTCGAGGCGGAAGCGGTCTTCGACGTGCCCGTCCCGGCCGGCGAGTGGGATAAGACCACACTGCTGAACTTCGAGCGCGAGATGCTCGGGCTCTACGTCTCCGACCACCCGCTGTTCGGCATCGAGCACATCATCTCCCGGGAGAGCGACTGCTCGCTGGCCGACCTGATGGCCGATGACGCCGAGCCGCGGCCACGGGCGGGCGACCGTTCAGATGCGCAGATCGTCAGGATCGGCGGCATCTTGTCCGGGGTGCAGCGCAAGGTGACCAAGCAGGGTAACCAGTGGGCCGCGGCGACGCTCGAGGACCTAGGCGGAGCCATCGAGGTGCTGTTCTTCCCGCAGACCTACCAGCTGTACGCCACGTCGATTGCCGAGGATGCGGTGGTGGTGGTGAAGGGCAAGATCGACCGGCGGGATGACGTGCCGAAGCTGATCGCCATGGACCTGACCATCCCGGATCTGTCCGTCGATGACTCCGGTCCGTTCGTGGTGTCGATGCCGGTGGCCAGGTGCGTGCCGCCGGTGGTAGAACGGCTCCGGGAGGTGCTGGTGACGCACCCGGGCCCGACCGAGGTACACATCAGGCTGCGCGGCCACGAGCGCACCACGGTGGTCCGGCTGGACGACAAGCTCCGAGTAGCCACCTCACCCGCGCTGATCGGCGACCTGAAGCAGCTACTCGGTCCGGCCTGCGTTAGCTAGCGTCAGCTGGGCCGCGGGCCGATCAGCTGGTCGAGGAAGGTCTTGTACATCCGCAGCGTCTCGCGCAGCGTTTCGGTATCGGCGTTGCTGCCCTCGCCCCACCGGCCGCGCAGCGAACGCTGCTGCTCGGCGATGGCGTGCTGCCGTTCCTCGATCGCCCGCTGCCGTTCCTGGATGGCCGCCTCCATCCTGGCGGTGACCTGGGAGATGATGTCGGCTGCCTCGGTCACCGACGCCTGCGGGTCGTCCACGAACTTGAACTGGACCTGCTGCCACTGCTCGGTGTAGTGCCCCGCGTCCGGGATCAGGTTCCCGTAGGTGAGGTCGCTGAAGTCGCCCAGCGTCCCGGCGGCCTCGCCGGGCCGCAGCTCGCCGTTGGCCGGGGAGGCCGGGGTGGCCGCGGCGTGCCGTCCGGTGCTCCCCGAGGCGGCCCCGGCAGGAACATCGCCGGCCGGGGCGGGAACATCGCCGGCCGGGGCGGGAACGTCGCCGGCCGGGGCGCCGCCCGCCGGCGTCGCACCAACCGGAGCCTCGCCCAGCGGGGTGCGGGCCGCCGGGACGTCCGCGATGGTCGCGGCGCCGGGCTGGCCCTCGGCGGCAGGCGCCGCCGCGGGTGCCGCACCGGCGCCCCTGGTGCTGCCGAACACGTCCGGCTCGGTCGCCTGATGGTCCGGGGGAGTGTCCGGGCTGGTCACCGCGACCGCGTCTTCATGCCCGGCGGCCGCATTGGCGTCGTCCCAGTAGTCGCGCTTCTGCGCGGTCTCCCGGGAGATCGGGCTGCCGGCCATGGCCGCCTCGTCCTCCGGGGTGACCCACGGCAGGCCGCCGGCCTCACCGCCCGCCGCCTGGGCATCCGCGGCCGTCCGGGTATCCGGGGCCGCCTGCGTATCTGCGGCCGCCCGGGTATCTGCGGCCGGCTGGATATCCGCGGCCGTCCGGTCCGCGGATGCCTGGTCCTCTTCGTCTTGCTCCGAGCCGCCCCCGCGCAGCGCGGAGGCCACTCTCTGGAAGCGGGTCATCGGCCGGGATTCGTCGGTGCGAGCTTCCTCGGTCTCGTCTTCCGGGTCGACGTCGCCGCGGACGACGTCGCCGGATCCCGTGGCCTGGCCTTGCTGGTCCTGGGTCATAGCAATCATCTCTCCCGTGAGTGCCTGAAGGTATGGGCGTGCTACCGGGGCGGGTATCCGGTCCGGCTGGCGCTCTCCGCGGCCCGCTCGTCGTTCCGTGCGGTCAGGCCCCGGTCCTCGACAGCCGGATCTCCGGCGGCGGGATCTTCGGCAGCGAGGTCCGGCGTGACGCGGGCCCCGGCATGGGGCTCGGCGGTAGCGGGCTCGGCGGTGACGGGCTCTGCCGTGACAGGCTCGGCGGTTTCCGCGGTGCGCGTTCCGCCGTCGGCGGCCGCGTGACGGTCGGCGCCGCGGTCACGGATCGCCGCAACACGGTCCCGGGCAGGCTCGCCCTGGGCCTCGTGCAGGCCGGTCAGGTCCTCGAACAGCGCACGGTGCCGGATCATGGCTTCCCTGAGCTGCTCGGTGCTCGCCGAATCGGCGCGCAGGCTCAGCGTCGTGCGGTAACCCTCCATCGAACTGCCGTGGTAGACGGACAGGGCATCCATGCTGGCGGTCCTGTCATCCACGGGGTAGCCGCGGTCGCGCATCACGTTCCAGATCAGCGTGTGCGCGGCGCCCACCGCCTCGGCCGGGCTGTCCACGAACCGTTCCTGGATCGCGGCCCAGTCGCCGCTGTAGCTGGCCTGCTGCTCGGGCGAAAGCTCGCGGATGCTGAGCGCGCGTACCCGCCGCTCCCGTTCGGCCAGTTCGGCGTCGGCCTTCCTCCTGCTGCCCAGCTTCTCAACCAGGCGGTCGTATTCCGGGCCGAACTGTCGGCGCAGCCTGGCCCGCCGCATCTCAGCCGAGGCCACGAGTACGACCGCCACCACGACGATGACGGCGATGATGATGCCTATTATTGCTCCGGTCGACATAATGACCTCCGTGAGGTGTCGGAACGGCTCTCCGACTCCCCTCAATGAACCGGGCTAAACAGACTGTGACGTTGTTCAGGCGCCGGTGAGGTTGCGCCGGATGGCGGCCAGCGCCCGGATCACCGATTCGCGCTCGGCGGGCCCGAAGGTGGCCAGCGCCCGCTCGGTGAGCTTGTCCGTCTCGGCCGCGATCACGCCCTCCAGCGATCGCCCGCGCTCGGTGAGCAGCAGCCGGACCAGCCGGCGATCACCCGGGTGTGGGTCGCGGTGGCCCGCTACGCCGACGCCAGCAACCCGTTCGACCTGCCGGGCTCGCAGTTCCTGGACCACATCGAGCACAAGCTGGACGTGCTCAGGCAGCACTGCGCGCGGGAAGGCCGCGACGTCGCGATCGAGAAAACCGTCGCCAGTAACGTCGACCTCGGCGAGGACCCGAAGGCGGGTGCGGCGGCGCTGCTGGCCCACCTGCGCGAGCTGGCCGCGGCCGGCATCGAGCACGTGCTGTTCTCGCCCAGCCGGTCCTGGGACGAGGCCAGCTTCGACGCGATCGCCGCGATCCTGCCCGAGGTACACGCTATCGAGCCGGACCGGGGCTGACGGGTACGATCGTGCCGAAGCCGGTCGGCCGTAGATCGACCGTACCTCGACCGTAGGGAGTGCCGACGAAGGGGCGACTGGCCGCGTTCGCCTTGGCCCTGGCGGGCAGCGCGGTGCTCGGCGTGGCGGCCGGGGTCATCTGGGCCGCGGTGGCGCCGCGAGCGCTGCTGCAGGAGGTGGGACACGGCGAGGCCCAGCTGGCGAACACGGAGAGCGCCGCGTTCATCCTCGCCGACGCCTGGTTCTGCCTGATCGCGGCGATCGGCGGGGCGCTCACCGGCATCGCGGGTTACCGGCTGCTGGTCCGCCGGGAGGGCTGGATCGCGGCCGCCGGGCTCGTCCTCGGCGCGGTGGCGGCTTCCCTGCTCATGCTGTGGACCGGCGAGAACATCGGGCTCGGGACCTACAACCACCTGCTCGCCGCCAGCGCGGACGGCGCCTTCTTCCGCGCGTCGCTGGCCCTCGGGGCCAAGAGCGCGCTGGCGTTCTGGCCCGGCCTCACCTCGCTGATCATCCTGCTGGCCGAGTACGGCGGGCGGCGTCCGGCGTCCGAGGAAGGTCTGCTCTCCGTAGACTTAGGCGGGTGATTTCCCGTATCGATCTGCGCGGGCGTCCCGCGTCCAGCCTCACCCGCACCGAACTGGCCGGCGTCCTGCCCCGCGCCGCGACCGACGTCGAGACGGCCGTCGCGCACATCCGGCCCCTCTGCGAGGACGTGAAGCGCCGCGGCGCCGAGGCCGTGCGCGAGTACACCGCCCGTTTCGACGGCGTCGACCTGGCTACCACCCGGGTACCGCCGCAGGCCCTGGACGCCGCCCTGGCCGGGCTCGACCCGGACGTCCGCGCCGCCCTCGAGGAAGCCGTCAGGCGCACCAGGCGGGTGCACGGCGCGCAGCTCCCGGCCGAGACAGCCACCCAGGTCACCGGCGGTCTCACCGTCACCGGCCGGTTCGTCCCGGTCGGCCGGGCCGGGGTGTACGTCCCCGGCGGCCTGGTCGCTTATCCCTCCTCGGTGGTGATGAACATCGTCCCGGCCCAGGCCGCGGGCGTGGCCTCGATCGCGGTGGCGTCCCCGCCCCAGGAAAGCAACGGCGGCCTGCCGCACCCGTCCGTGCTCGCCGCGTGCGCGCTACTCGGCGTGACCGAGGTGCACGCGGCCGGCGGGGCGCAGGCGCTGGCCATGTTCGCCTACGGCACCGCGGACTGCCCGCCGGCCGACGTCATCACCGGCCCGGGCAACGTCTACGTGGCCGCGGCCAAGCGCGTGCTCCGCGGCGTGGTCGGCACCGACGGCGAGGCCGGCCCGACCGAGGTGGCGATCATCGCCGACGACACCGCCGATCCGCGGTACGTCGCCGCCAACCTGGTCGCCCAGGCCGAGCACGACGAGCTGGCCGCCTGCCTGCTGATCACCACCGACGCCGCGCTGGCCGGCCAGGTCGACGCCGAGCTCGTCAGGCAGGTCGCCAGGGCCCGGCACCGCGAGCGGGTGCAAACCGCCCTGGCCGGCCAGTCCGCCTGCGTCATCGTCGACAACGAGGACGCGGCCCTCGCCGTCAGCGACGCCTGGGCGCCCGAGCACCTGGAGATCCAGACCAGGGACGCGGCCAAACTGGCGGCGCGGGTGACCAACGCGGGCGCGGTGTTCGCCGGCCCGTACTCGCCGGTCTCGCTGGGGGACTACCTGGCCGGCTCGAACCACGTGCTGCCCACCGGCGGGACCGCGCGGCACACCAGCGGCCTGTCGGTATTCCCCTTCCTGCGGCTGGTGAACGTGATCGAATGCGACCGCGAGGCGCTAGCCGCCACCGCGCCGCTGATCGACGCGCTCGGCGGGGCCGAGGACCTGGACGCGCACGTCCAGGCCGTCCGGGTGCGCGTGGAATCATGACGACAGCTGACACCCCGCCCGTTCGGGATGACCTGAACGACTTGACCCCGTACGGCGCCCCGCAGATCGACGTGCCGGTCCGGCTGAACACCAACGAGAACCCGTACCCACCCAGTCCCGGCCTGGTCCGGGCGGTCGCGGAAGCGGTCGCCGAAGCCGCCGCCACCTTGAACAGGTACCCGGACCGGGACGCGGTCGAGCTGCGCAAGGACCTGGCCGACTACCTCGGGCACGGCCTGACCGCCGCCCAGCTGTGGGCGGCGAACGGGTCCAACGAGGTCATCCAGCAGCTGCTGCAGGCCTTCGGCGGGCCGGGCCGGCGGGCGCTCGGCTTCGATCCCGGTTACTCCATGCACGCGCTGATCGCCCGGGTGACATGCACCGGCTGGGTCTCGGCGGCACGCGACGAGGACTTCGGCCTGGACCCGGAGCGGGCCGCCCGCGTGATCGACGAGCACCAGCCGGACCTGACGTTCCTGACCTCGCCGAACAACCCGACCGGCACCGCCGCCCCGATCGAGCTGATCGAGGCGGTCTGCGCCGCGGCCCCCGGCCTGGTGGTGATCGACGAGGCATACGCCGAATTCGCCCGCGAGGGCACCCCCAGCGCCCTCACCCTGCTGCCGCGCCACCCGCACCTAGTGGTCACTCGCACCATGTCCAAGGCGTTCGCCATGGCCGGCGCCAGGGTCGGGTACCTGGCCGCCGCGCCCGAGGTGGTCGAGAAGCTGCTCCTCGTGCGGCTGCCGTACCACCTGTCCGCGGTCACCCAGGCGGTGGCGCGCGCCGCACTCGCGCTGGCCGCCGAGCCCCTGGCCACCGTGGCAAGACTACGGACCGAACGGGATGGGCTCGTCGCCTGGCTCCGGCAGCGGGGCCTTTCCGTGGCGGATTCAGACGCGAACTTCGTGCTCTTCGGCGAGTTCGGCTCGCGCCGCGCAGTCTGGGAGGCGCTGCTCGACCGGGGCGTGCTCGTCCGCGAGGTCGGCCCGCCGCGCTGGCTGCGGGTAACGGTGGGAACGCCGGAGGAGATGGCGGCGTTCAAGTCGGCGCTAGATGAGGTGCTAACCAGCGGATGAACCGGGTGGCGCGGGTGGAACGGATCACCCACGAGACGCAGATCATGGTGGAACTCGACCTGGACGGCATAGGGGTGACGGAGGTCGGCACCGGCGTGCCGTTCTTCGACCACATGCTGGCCCAGCTGGGCAAGCACGGGAGCATTGACCTCACCGTGCGGGCCAAGGGCGACGTCGAGATCGACGCGCACCACACGGCGGAGGACACCGCCATCACCCTCGGCCAGGCGCTGAAGGAGGCGCTGGGGGACAAGTCCGGCATCGCCAGGTTCGGCAGTGCCCTGGTCCCGCTGGATGAGACGCTGGTGCAAGCCGCCGTCGACCTGTCCGGGCGCCCCTACCTGGTGCACCACGAGCCGGACGGCATGGCCCCGCTGATCGGTACCTACGACACCACGCTGACCAGGCACATCTTCGAGTCGCTCGCGTTCGCCGCGGGGATCTGCCTGCACGTGCGGGTGATCGAGGGCCGCAACCCGCACCACATCGTGGAGGCCCAGTTCAAGGCCGTCGCCCGGGCGCTGCGGCAGGCCGCGGCGCCCGACCCGCGATCCGGCGGTATCCCCAGCACCAAGGGAGTCCTCGCATGAGCACCCCCGCGAGCCAAAGGGCCGCGGCGTCCTCTGGACTGACGAACCACGAAGGAGCGAGAAGGGAAGACGACGCCTCAAAGGCGGCCCGGAGGCGAGCGGGGAAAAAAATTGTCGTTTTGGACTATGGGTCCGGGAACCTGCGCTCGGCGCAGCGCGCGCTGGAGCGGGCCGGCGCCCGGACCGAGGTGACCGCGGACCCCGATGCCGTTCTGGACTGCGACGGGCTGGCCGTGCCGGGGGTGGGTGCGTTCGCGGCCTGCATGGCCGGGCTGCGCGGCGTCGGCGGTGACAAGCTGATCGCCCGGCGGCTCGAGCTCGGCCGCCCGGTCCTGGGCATCTGCGTCGGCATGCAGGTGCTGTTCGCGGCGGGCGTGGAGCACGAGATACGGTCCGACGGCTGCGGAGCCTGGCCGGGCACGGTGGAGCGGCTCGACGCGAGCGTGCTGCCGCACATGGGCTGGAACACGGTGACCGCGCCGCCGGGCTCGAGGCTGTTCGCCGGGATCGCCCCGGGCACCCGGTTCTACTTCGTGCACTCCTACGCGCTGCGGTCGCCGGGCGCCGAGCAGCTCGCCCGGGCCGGGGCGCTGGTCTCCCGGGCCGAGCACGGCGAGCCGTTCGCCGCCGCCGTCGAGCAGGGGGCGCTGGCCGCGACCCAGTTTCACCCGGAGAAATCCGGCGACCCCGGCGCCGCCCTGCTGGCCAACTGGCTGGAGACGCTCTCGTGACCGGGCTGACGCTGCTGCCCGCCGTCGACGTCACCGGCGGCCACGCGGTCCAGCTCGTCCAGGGCGTGGCCGGCAGCGGCGGCCAGTACGGCGACCCGATGGAGGCCGCGCTGGCCTGGCAGCGGGCCGGCGCAGCCTGGATTCACCTGGTCGACCTGGACGCGGCGTTCGGCCGCGGGTCCAACGCGGACCTGCTGGCCGACGTGGTGCGCAAGGTCGACGTCCAGGTGGAGATGTCCGGCGGCATCAGGGACGACGAGTCGCTGGCCCGCGCACTCGGCACCGGCTGCGCCCGGGTCAACATCGGCACCGCGGCGCTGGAAAACCCGGACTGGGTGCGCTCGGTCATCGCCCGGCACGGCGGGCGGGTCGCGATCGGCCTCGACGTCCGCGGTACCCGGCTGGCCGCTCGCGGGTGGACCGCCGAGGGCGGTGAGCTCTACCAGACGCTGGACCGGCTGAACGCCGAGGGCTGCGCCCGGTACGTGGTCACCGACGTGCTCAAGGACGGCACGCTGCGCGGCCCCAACCTGGCCCTGCTCCGCGAGGTCTGTGCCCGCACGTCCGCGCCCGTGGTGGCCAGCGGCGGCGTATCCAGCCTGGCCGATCTGCGGGCGATCGCCTCCCTCGTCCCGGTTGGCGTCGAGGGCGCGATCGTCGGCACCGCCCTCTACGAGGGCGCCTTCACCCTGGAAGAAGCCCTGGCGGAGGTGGCGCGGTGACCCTCGCCGTGCGGGTGATCCCCTGCCTGGACGTGGACGGCGGCCGGGTGGTCAAGGGGGTCAACTTCCGTGCGCTGCGGGACGCCGGCGACCCGGTGGAGCTGGCCGCGTTCTACGACGCCGAGGGGGCCGACGAGCTCACCTTCCTGGACATCACCGCGTCCAGCGGCGGCCGGGACACCATGTACGGCGTAGTCCGGCGTACCGCCGAGCAGGTCTTCATCCCGCTCACCGTGGGCGGCGGCGTGCGCAGCGCGGCGGACGTGGACCGGCTGCTGCGGGCCGGGGCGGACAAGGTCTCGCTGAACACCGCCGCCATCGCCCGGCCTGACCTGCTGGCCGAGACGGCCGGCCGGTTCGGGTCCCAGTGCATGGTGCTGTCGGTAGACGCCCGCCGGGCCGAAGGGCCTCCCAGCGGGTTCGAGGTGACCACGCACGGCGGCCGGGTCGGCACCGGGATCGACGCGGTGGACTGGGCCCGGCGGGCCACCGAACTCGGCGCCGGCGAAATCCTGCTGAACTCGATGGACGCGGACGGCACCACCACCGGCTTCGACCTGGAGCTGATCCGGGCGGTGCGCGCCGTGGTGACCGTCCCGGTGATCGCCAGCGGCGGCGCGGGCACGCTCGCGCACTTCGCCCCGGCCGTGGACGCGGGCGCGCAGGCGGTGCTGGCGGCGAGCGTGTTCCACTTCGGCACGCTGCGCATCGGGCAGGTCAAGACCGCCCTGCGCGACGCCGGTCACCCGGTCAGATAGCAGGTAACAGCCCGGACGGGAACGTGATGTGCTCCGGGGCGACGAGCGGGGTACCCACCTCCAGCTGGATCTGGGCGTGCGCGGTGAGCGGGACGTCCCGTGGGTTGCCCTTGAAGACCTGGCCATTGTAGATCGCCACCACGTGCCCCGAAGCCGGGCCGACCCGGCTGGTGCTGAGCGGCTGGCCCCACTCGTCGAAGAAGTTGCCCAGGGTGTAGGTCCGGTGCACCGGGGACTCGATGTGGATGATGCCGTCGGCGGCGTGCGTGTGCAGCCAGTAGAAGCAGGTTCCCTGGTCGATGAACGAGCCCGCCGGGGTGGACTGGGCCACCGCCCCCGGGATGCCGATGGCGGCCGGGACCTGCCGGGCCGAGCCGTTCACGAAGACGGTCAGGTGGGCGTGGATGTGAAACAGCGTCTGCTCGCTGGTCTGGCAGCTGATCCCGTCCGCGGGCTGGCCGGTGACCGCGGTAGCCGTGCTGGCCAGCGCAGCGGCGGACGGCACCGGCACCTGCTCGGGTCCGGAAGGGCCGGCCGCGGGTGCCGGCGCGAGGGCGCCCAGCGAGCTGAGCGGGGCCAGGTGCAGGTTGCTGGTAGCGTCGGCGCCGCCGCCGGAGAGGGCGAGCGTGATCCCGACCACCAGGGCTATGACGACCACGGCCGCACCCGAGCCGACCAGCCACAGGCGCCGCCGCCTGCGCCGGGCTTCCTCCGCGCGGATTTGCGCCATGCGCTCCCGCGCGCGCTGCTGCCTGGCCTTGTTGCTCTTCGACACGATGGTGGAACGTACCGGGCTAGCCGCCGGTTCCGGTGGCGGTGGCCATGGCGGCACCGACGATGCCGGCGTCGTTGAGCAGCGCCGCGGGCACGACGCGGGCCCGGATCCCGGTCAGCCGCGGCACCCACTTCTCCGACTGCTTGCTGATCCCGCCGCCCACGAGGATCAGGTGCGGCGAGAGCAGCGCCTCGATGTGCCGGAGGTACTCATCGACCCGGCCGGCCCACTTGCCCCAGCTCAGGTCGTGCAGTTCCTTGGCGCGCTCGGAGGCGCGGGTCTCAGCGTCGTGCCCGCGGATCTCGATGTGCCCGAACTCGGTGTTCGGCACCAGCACGCCGTCGGTGAACAGCGCGCTGCCGATCCCGGTGCCGAAGGTCAGCATCAGCACCGTTCCCTTCTCGCCCACCCCCGCGCCGAACGTCATCTCCGCCACGCCGGCCGCGTCGGCGTCGTTCAGCACCCTGACCTGGTCGCCGGTCGCCTGGCGGAACAGCGCGGCCGCGTCCAGCCCGATCCAGGCCGGGTCCAGGTTGGCGGCGGTCCTGGTCACGCCGTCGGTGACCACGCCCGGGAAGGTGATGCCGACCGGCCCGGACCAGCTGAACGAGGTGGTGAGCTGTTTCACCACGTCCGCGATCGCATCCGGCCGCGCCGGGCGCGGGGTGGCGATCTTCTGCCGTTCGGTGACGAACTTGCCCGTGGTCACGTCCACGGGCGCTCCCTTGATACCGGAACCGCCGATGTCAATGCCGAGTGCCTGCATGGCCCAAGCGTAATGGCCGGCCCGATCCAGCGCTCGCCGGGCACTCGGCCGGTCGGGCGAGTCGGGTAATATCGCGACAGAGGACAGATCTTGTCGAGAGAGGATGCGGCAGATGCGCTGGTTCAAGATCGCCGCCATCGGGGCCGGCATACTGATCGCGTTCCTGATCGTCGGTTCGGTGGTCGGCTTCATCGTTCACGCCGTGATGAACCTGGTCATCGTGGCGGCCGTAGTCGGCGCCATCGTGGTGGCCGTCAAGGTGGCCCGCTCCAGGAAGCAGGTCTCGGGTAAGAAGGCCGACCGCGAGGTCCGCGAGCCCGACTACGACCAGTACAGCCGGCGGCTGCCGCGGGCCGACGTCGAGCCCGTCTCCACCTCGTACCCGGCGCCGTCGTCCCGGCCGGCGAAGCCCGCCCCCCCGGCCGCCGCGGACGTGGATGATGAACTCGCCCGGCTCAAGCGGGAGATGGGCAGCTTAGCCTCACCAGTTCGCCTCGGCGAGCTTGTTCACCGCGGCCTGGATGCCGTCCATCCGCACCCTTGCCGCGGCCCGGCGGCCCATCACCCACAGGGTGAGCTCGGCCGGGCTGCCAACGACGGTTACCGCCGGGGTCGCGTTCTTCGCGGTGATCCGGTAGGAAACGCCGCCCGTGTTGTCTGTGATCGTGTTGTCGTCCCGGGCCAGTTCCACGCCGACCGGCGCCTTGCGGAGCATGAACCGCGCCAGCCGCAGCCGGCCCCAGAGCATGTCCGACTCGCCGCTGCGAAGGGCGCGGGGCTCCCAGCCGTCCGCGGCGCGCCGCACGTCCTCGTGGTGCACGAAGAACTCCACCGCGTTGACCCGCTCGTCCATGCCGGGAAGCGCCATCACCGACAGCCGTGGCGGGCCCGATCTGACGATCCGTACCAGGTCGGGGAACGGGACCCGCTGCCTGATCCGCTGCTGCACGCGCGCCGTGTATCCGGCCAGCGGCCCGCCGGTCACGCCGGCCGCGGCGTCCGGGCGGTGCTCCCGCAGCACCAGGTGCGCCGCGAGGTCGCCGGTGGTCCAGCCCTCGCACAGCGTCGGCGCGTCCGGACCGGTCTTGTCAAGCAACGCGCACAGCGCGAGGCGCTCTTCCCGTGAGTAGCTCACCCGCCGATCCTAGGCGTCATTGCTACCCTGACTGAAGTCTCATGAAATGAGGGGAACCGATGCTAGACCCGGCCATCGTGGCACGGCTGAAGCGGGACGCATCCGGCCTGGTCGCGGCGATCGCCCAGCAGTACGACACCGGTGAGGTACTGATGCTCGGCTGGATGGACGACGAGGCGCTGCATCGCACCCTCACCACCGGCCGGTGCACCTACTGGTCGCGCAGCCGCCAGGAATACTGGGTCAAGGGCGACACCTCCGGGCACTACCAGTGGGTCAAGTCGGTCGCGCTGGACTGCGACGGCGATGCCCTGGTGGTCAAGGTGGATCAGGTCGGCGCGGCCTGCCACACCGGCGACCGGACCTGCTTCGACGCGGACGTGCTGCTGAAAGAGCAGTGATCTCGATGACAGCCCCGGCGACGGCCCCGGTGACGGCCCAGGTGACGGCAGGACGCCGGGAGTTCGTGCTGGTGCTCCTGACCGGCGCGGCCGGCGCCGGGCTGGTCGTGCTCGCCGCCCGCCAGGCCTGGGCGCACGCCGTCTTCACCCCGCCGCGGCCGCTGCCCGCCCAGGACATCGCGGTCACCGGGCAAGGGCTCGTCCCGCTGGCCAGCGCTCTGGCGCTGGCCGCGCTGGCCTGCCTGGCGGCGGTGATCGCCACCAGGTCGGTGGTCAGGCGCGCCGTCGGCGTCCTGCTGGCCATGCTCGGCGCGGGCACGGCGGCCGCCGTGCTGTCCAGCCTGCACACCTCGGCGATCCTGGCCGCGGCCCGGGCCAGCGCGCTGGCGGGCCCGCTGGGCGGCTCGACGACGACCGGTGCGCCCTCCGGCGGCGCGGTGCACGAGATCGTCATCGCCGGGCCGGGCCGGGTGATCATGGCCGGCGCGCCCTGGCGCGCGGCGGCGGTCGCCGGCGCGATCGCGATCGTGCTGGCGGGCCTGGCCACCGCCTGGCGGGGCCCGCGCTGGCCCGTCATGTCCGCCCGCTTTGAGCGTACTCCCCGGGGGGGCGCCCCCCCGGACCAGCAGAGCATGTGGGAGTCGCTGAGCCGCGATGTCGACCCGACGGTCGATGACGGCACCCGGACCTAGGGCGGGCTCGGCGGGCGAGCCGAGCCCGCGCTCGATCCTGCTGGCCGAGCACGAGCCCGAGGTCGCCGAGATGTCAGCTCGCTACCTGCGCCGGGACGGGCTGCGGGTGCGGCCGGTGACCACGCCGGACCAGGCGCTGGCCGAGCTCACCGCCGGCCCGTACGCCGCGGCCGTGCTCGACCTGACCATGCCCGGCCTTGACCCCCGCCGCATCCGCCGCGCGCTGCGGACCCCGGTCATCTTCCTGATGGCCGGCCCGCAGGGCCCCCGGCCCCGCGGCCTGGCCCGCGGCGAGGCGGCCGCCCCCCGCCGCTGGCTGGCCCGGCCCTTCGGCCCGCGCCAGCTGGTCGCCATGGTCGGCGAGGTGCTGGCCCGGCCGGTGCCGCTCAGCCTCGGCCTTCCTAGCCGCCGCGTGCTGTCGTCGGACCAGCCGGTGAAGCTGACCACGACCGAGACGGTCGTCCTGGCGGCCCTGCTCAGCCAGCCGGGACGCGTGCTTTCCCGTCGCCAGCTGCTCGCCGCCGCGGGCCGCCCGGCGGTCGGCGACCGAGCCGCGGACGTGGTCATTGCCCAGCTCAGGGCCAAGATCGGGGCAGCGTGCCCGATCAGGACAGTCCGCGGCGCGGGCTACGCCATCGATCCGTGACAAATCGGGACACCGGCGCGATTTCAGGGGGGGCAGTCACGGGGGCGCCGGGGCGGCCGGGCTACCATCGGTGGCGCAACAGTACCGATTCGAGGGGACGAGCGAACCGCGTGAGTGTGCTCGACGAGATCCTAGACGGCGTGCGTGCCGATCTCGCCGAACGGCAGCAGAGCGTCTCTATTGACCACCTGAAGGAGATGGCGCGGCGCGCGCCGTCACCGCTGGACGCGATGGCCGGACTGAAGGCAGAGGGCGTCAGCGTGATCGCCGAGGTCAAACGGGCCAGCCCGTCCCGTGGCCAGATGGCGGCCATCTCTGACCCGGCCGCGCTGGCCGCGGACTACGAGGCCGGCGGGGCCAAGGTGATCAGCGTGCTGACCGAGTCGCGGCGCTTCGGCGGCAGCCTCGACGACCTGGACGCGGTGCGCCGGGCCGTGCAGGTCCCGGTGCTGCGCAAGGACTTCGTGGTCAGCTCCTACCAGCTATGGGAAGCGCGCGCGCACGGCGCGGACGTGGTGCTGCTGATCGTGGCCGCGCTCGAGCAGAGCGCGCTGGTCTCGCTGGTCGAGCGGGCCGTCTCGATCGGCCTGCTGCCCCTGGTGGAGGTACACGCCGAAGCCGAACTCGACCGGGCGCTCGACGCGGGCGCCACCGTCATCGGCGTCAACGCGCGCAACCTGGCCACGCTCAAGGTGGACCGCGGGATCTTCGGCCGGATCGCCGGGCGGATCCCGGACGGCATCGTCAAGGTCGCCGAGTCCGGTGTCCGCGGTCCGCGGGACCTGCTCGCCTACGCCGCCTCCGGCGCGGACGCCGTGCTGGTCGGCGAGAGCCTGGTCACCGAGAAGGACCCGCGCTGCGCCGTCGCCGACCTGGTGACCGCGGGGTCGCACCCCGCCCTGCGAGGAGAACGCGGTTGACCGAGACAGCCACGGCGCAGGCGCCCGCATCCCGGGAGCAGGACGCCCCGCACGCCGGACCCGCCGAGCCCGATATCTCGCCCGTTCCCGACGCCTCCGGCCACTTCGTGGTCGGCGCGGTCGGGGTCGCCGAGGAGGGTGGCGCCCGCGAGGCTCCCGGTGTCGCCTACGGCGGCCGGTTCGCGCCCGAGGCGCTGATGGCGGCGCTGGACGAGCTGACCGCCGCCTACGAGCAGGCGCGCCGGGACCCGGCCTTCCGGGCCGTGCTCGACGGGCTGCTGCGCCGCTACGCGGGCCGGCCGACCCTGCTGTACCGCGCGGAGAGGTTCGGCCAGCAGGCCGGCGGCTGCACGGTGCTGCTCAAGCGCGAGGATCTGGCCCACACCGGGTCGCACAAGATCAACAACGTGCTGGGCCAGGTACTGCTGGCCCAGCGGATGGGAAAGACGCGGGTCATCGCCGAGACCGGGGCCGGCCAGCACGGCGTGGCCACCGCGACCGCCTGCGCGCTGCTCGGCCTGGACTGCGCCGTCTACATGGGTGAGGAGGACACCCGCAGGCAGGCGCTGAACGTGTCCCGGATGCGGATGCTCGGCGCCGAGGTCATCCCGGTCGCCACCGGCACCCGGACGCTCAAGGATGCCATGAATGAGGCCTTCCGCGACTGGGTGACGTCGGTCGGGTACACGCACTACTGCATTGGCTCTGTCGGCGGCCCGCACCCGTTCCCGATGATGGTCAGGGACTTCCAGCGGGTCATCGGCCTGGAGGCCCGCGAGCAGGTGCTGGAAGACACCGGCCGGCTGCCGGACGCGGTGATCGCCTGCGTCGGCGGCGGCTCCAACGCCATCGGGGTCTTCCACGCCTTCATCCCGGACGCGGAGGTCCGCCTGGTCGGCTGCGAGGCGGGCGGTGACGGCCTGGACACCGGGCGGCACGCGGCCACCCTCACCGGCGGGTCGCAGGGCGTGCTGCACGGCATGCGGACGTATGTGCTGCAGGACGAGGAGGGCCAGACGCTCGGCACCCACTCGATCTCGGCCGGCCTGGACTACCCGGGCGTGGGACCTGAGCATGTCTGGCTGATGGAGACCGGCCGCGCCGAGTACCGCGCGTTGACCGACGCCGAGGCGATGAACGCGTTCTCCGTGCTGTGCCGGACCGAGGGCATCATCCCGGCCATCGAGTCCGCGCACGCGCTGGCCGGCGCGCTCGACATCGGCCGGGAACTCGGGCCCGATGGGCTCATCCTGGTCAACCTGTCCGGCCGCGGTGACAAGGACGTCGACACCGCCTCCACATGGTTCGGCGTGTGACCCACGTGACCAGTGCTGTCACCGAGGCCTTCGGCAAGGCGAGCGCGGCCAACCGCGCGGCCCTGATCGGCTACCTGCCGGCCGGGTTCCCCTCCGTGGCCGGCGCCATCGAGGCGGCCCTGGCCATGGCGCAGGCCGGAGCCGACGTCATCGAGGTGGGCCTGCCCTACTCCGATCCGCTGATGGACGGCCCCGTGATCGCCGAGGCGGTGCATCGCGCGCTGGCCGCCGGGACGCGGCTCGCGGACGTACTCCGGACCGTCGAGGCGGTCGCGGCGGCGGGCGTTCCGGTGCTGGTCATGACCTACTGGAATCCGGTCGACCGGTACGGGGTGCGCGCCTTCGCCCGGGACCTGGCCGCGGCGGGCGGCTCGGGGCTGATCACCCCGGACCTGACCGTGGAGGAGGCGGGTCCCTGGCTGGACGCGTCCGCCGAGCACGACCTGGACCGGGTGTTCCTGGTGGCGCCCAGTTCCTCCGACCAGCGGGTGGCCATGATCACCCGGGCCTGCCGCGGCTTCGTCTACGCCGCTTCGCTCATGGGCATCACCGGCACCAGGGACGCCGTCAGCGGTGACGCGTCCGGCCTGGTCAAGCGGATCCGCCAGCACACGGACCTGCCGGTCGCGGTCGGCCTCGGCGTCAGCAACGGCGCCCAGGCGTCCCAGGTGGCCGCGTTTGCGGACGGCGTGATCGTCGGCTCCGCCTTCGTCCGCCGCCTCCTCGACGACCAGGGCGTCCCCGCGATCCGCGAGCTGACCTCCGAGCTTTCCCTCGGCGTCCGCCGCGCCACATCCTGAGCGGGCTCTCCCGGCCCCGTCGCGCCGCCTGCCCTGCCTGTCCCTCGCCGCCCGGCCCTGCCCCGCGCCGCCCCATTATACGGCGTGGATGTCCCAGCCATGTCGTTCCAGCTGCATGAATGGGACATTCACATCGTATGTTTTGGTACGGGCGGTGCCGGAGGGACGCGCGGGTAGCACCGAAAGCCGTGGCTGCTTTTAAGGCTGAGGCGGTAGTGTCCGAAGATGCCGCTCGCGTCGATCCCGAGCCCCGGCCACGCGGCCTGGCATCTTGGACCGCTGGCGGTCCGCGGCTACGCGCTGTGCGTGATCGCCGGGATGATCGTCGCGCTGGCGGTGGCCAGCCGCAGGTACCGGCGTTCTGGCGGGCGGCCCGGCGTCATCCTGGACGTGGCCGCCTGGGCCATCCCGTTCGGCCTGGCCGGGGCGCTGGTGCACACGATCCTGCTGGGCAGCAGGCGGGCGTTCGGCGATGAGCATCGGCTCTGGCACGCCGCCATGGTCGGTGCCGCCGCCATCGGCGTGCCCGGCGCGGTGGCGCTCGGCGCGGCCGGCGCGTGGATCGCCTGCCGCCGCTCCGGCGTCGCGCTCGGGCCGGTGGCCGGGGCGGGCGCGCCCGCGCTGGCGTTCGGCCTGGCCATCGGCGGCCTGGGCAACTGGTGGGGCGCAGCAGTTCTACGGCCCGCCCGCCACGTGGTGGTGGGCGGTGCAGATCTCGCCCGAGCATCGCGTGCCCGGCTATGAGAACTACGCCACCTTCCAGCCCGCCTTCCTGTACCAGTCATTCTGGGAGGTCGCCCTGGGATTCGCGGTGATCTGGGCGGCCAGGAGGTTCGCGCTAACCGGCGAGCGCACCTTCATGCTGTTCGCGGCCGGGTACGCGGCCGGCGGCTTCGGCGTGGAGTCGCTGCGGGCAGGCCCGTTGCCGCACGCTCTCGGCCTGCGTTACGGTGCGCTCGGCGACATCGTTGTTTTCGTTCTCGCCGTGCTGGGCATGTACCTGACCAGACCCGGCCGTCGGCCGCCTGCCCGCGGGCAGGCCAAGCGAGCGGTGGTAGAGGGTTCTCCCGGTGATGTAATGTCGGTGTAACAGTGTCTGTTTGACTGGGCCAGTGTCGTCCCGAGCGCATTTGACGTGGCGTTATTCGAGAGACGACGGGAGAGCGCATGGCGGCTGCTGGCCTTTACGACCCCCGGTTCGAGCACGACGCGTGCGGCGTCGGTTTCGTCGCGGACCTGACCGGACGCGCCGGTCACGATGTAGTGGCCAGGGCCCTTCGGGTACTGCGCAACCTCGAGCACCGGGGCGCCAAGGGCGGCGATCCGGGGACCGGGGACGGGGCCGGGATCCTGACCCAGATCCCTGACGAGTTCTTCCGCGCTTCGTGCGACTTCGAGTTGCCCGAGGCCGGTGCCTACGCGGCGGGCATGGCCTTCTTCTCCGCCGAACGGCACCTGGTGACCCCCGCCCTGGCCCGGCTGGCCGCCGCGGAGGGGCTGACCATCCTCGGCTGGCGCGAGGTCCCGTTCGACATCACCAGCTGCGGCGACGGCGCGCGGGCGGTGCTGCCCGACGTGCTTCAGCTGTTCGTCGCGGGGGCCGGCGGCGAACGCGGCATGGAGCTCGAGCGGATGGCGTTCTGCCTGCGCAAGCGCGCCGAGCACGAGACCGGGGTGTACTTCGCCAGCCTGTCCGCCCGGACCATCGTGTACAAGGGCATGCTGTCCGCGCCGCAGCTCGGGCCGTTCTACCCCGACCTGTCCGATCCGGCCTACACGTCCGCGCTGGCCCTGGTGCACTCGAGGTTCTCCACCAACACGTTCCCGTCCTGGCCACTGGCGCACCCGTACCGGTACGTGGCGCACAACGGCGAGATCAACACCGTCCGGGGCAACCGCAACTGGATGCGTGCCCGGGAGGCGATGCTGGCCAGCGAGCTCATCCCGGATTCCAGGGACGGCCGGGGGATCGAGCGGCTCTTCCCGATCCTGGACGAGGATGCCAGCGACTCGGCCAGCTTCGACGAGTGCCTGGAGCTGTTGCACATGGGCGGCCGGTCACTGCCGCACGCCGTGCTGATGATGATCCCCGAGCCCTGGGAGAACCACGAGGAGATGACGCCGGAGCGGCGCGCCTTCTACCGGTACCACGCCGCGCTGATGGAACCGTGGGACGGCCCGGCGCTGATCGCGTTCACCGACGGCTCGGTGATCGGCGCGGTGCTCGACCGCAACGGCCTGCGCCCCGGCCGGTACTGGGTGACCAGCGACGGCCTGGTCGTGCTGGCCAGCGAGGTCGGCGTCCTCGACATCGACCCGGCCACGGTGATCAGGAAGGGCCGGCTGCAGCCCGGCCGCGTCTTCCTGGCCGACACGGCGTCCGGGCGCATCGTCGAGGACGAAGAGGTCAAGGCGGCCCTGGCCGCCGAGCACCCGTACGAGGACTGGCTGCACGCCGGGCTCCTCCACCTGGATGACCTGCCTGACCCATACCCCCCTGGGGGCCCCAGGGGGGTATGGGGGGACGGGCAGTCCCCCCATGCCGGGGGGGTCACCGGGGGGGTCGCCCCCCCGGGGGAAATACTGCTCCAGCAGCGGATGCACGGGTACACCGAGGAAGAACTGCGGGTCATCCTGGCCCCGATGGCCCGGGCTGGAGCCGAGCCTATCGGCTCGATGGGCACCGACACCCCGGTGGCGGTGCTCTCCGGGCGGCCCCGGCTGATGTTCGACTACTTCACCCAGCTGTTCGCCCAGGTGACCAACCCGCCGCTGGACGCGATCAGGGAAGAGCTCGTCACCTCGCTGGGCACGATCACCGGGCCCGAGCAGAACCTGCTCCACCCGATCCCGGCCTCCTGCCGTCAGATCGTGCTGCCCTACCCGGTGATCAGCGCCAGCGACCTGGCCAAGATCGTGCACATCAACGACGAGGGCAACCTGCCCGGGTTCGCCTCGTACCTGGTGGACGGCCGCTACGACCCGGCCGGCGGAGGCGAGGGGCTGCGGGCACGGCTCGCCGCGATCTGCGCGGACGTCTCCGCCGCCATCGAGGCCGGCGCGCGCCTCATCATCCTCTCGGACCGGCCGAGACCAGACGGCGACCCTACCCTCACGCCCATTCCGTCGCTGCTGCTGACCGGCGCGGTGCACCACCACCTGATCAAGCAGAAGTCGCGCACCCGGGTCGGTCTGGTGGTGGAGGCCGGGGACGTACGCGAGTGCCACCACGTGGCGCTGCTCGTCGGGTACGGCGCCGCCGTCGTCAATCCGTACCTGGCCATCGATTCGGTCCGGGACCTGGTCCGGCGCGGGGTCATCCAGAACGTCTCGGAGAAGAAGGCCGAAGCGAACCTGCTCAAGGCCCTCGGCAAGGGCCTGCTGAAGATCATGTCCAAGATGGGCGTGTCCACCGTCGCCTCCTACACCGGCGCGCAGATCTTCGAGGCCCTCGGCCTGGGCCCCGAGGTCATCGAGACCTGCTTCGCGGGCACCACCTCGCGGCTGTCCGGCGTGGGCTTCGACCAGCTCGCCGAGGAGATCAGGCTGCGGACCGGCCACGCCACCGGCGCGGGCGCCGGGATGGACTTCCGGCGGCTGGACACCGGCGGCGAGTACCAGTGGCGGCGCGAGGGCGAGCCGCACCTGTTCAGCCCCGAGGCGGTGTTCAAGCTGCAGCACGCCACCCGCAGCCGCCGGTACGAGATCTTCAAGGACTACACCACCCTGGTCGACGATCAGTCACGACGGCTGATGACGCTGCGCGGGCTGCTCCGCATCCGCGGCGTCGACGACGACGCTGCGCCCGAGCGGGTACGAGCGCAGGAAACCCGGCCCGTTCGGGTCGAAGAAACCGAACCGGTGGCCAGCATCGTGCGGCGGTTCGCCACCGGCGCCATGTCCTACGGGTCCATCTCGGCCGAAGCCCACCAGACCCTCGCCATCGCCATGAACCGGCTGGGCGGCCGGTCGAACACCGGTGAGGGCGGCGAGGACCCGGACCGGTTCATCCCCGACGCCAACGGCGACCTGCGCCGCTCCGCGGTCAAGCAGGTGGCCAGCGGGCGTTTCGGCGTCACCAGCGAGTACCTGGTCAACGCCGACGACCTGCAGATCAAGATGGCGCAGGGCGCCAAGCCCGGCGAGGGTGGCCAGCTGCCCGGGCACAAGGTGTACCCGTGGATCGCCAAGACGCGCTACTCCACGCCCGGCGTCGGCCTGATCTCGCCGCCGCCGCACCACGACATCTACTCGATCGAGGACCTGGCCCAGCTGATCCACGACCTGAAGAACGCCAACCCAGCGGCCCGGGTGCACGTCAAGCTGGTATCCGAGATCGGGGTGGGCACGGTGGCGGCCGGGGTGTCCAAGGCGCACGCCGACGTGGTGCTGATCAGCGGGCACGACGGCGGCACCGGCGCCGCGCCGCTGACGTCGATCAAGCACGCGGGCGCACCGTGGGAGCTCGGCCTGGCCGAGACCCAGCAGACGCTGCTCCGCAACAAGTTGCGGGACCGCATCGTGGTGCAGGCCGACGGGCAGCTCAAGACCGGCCGGGACGTGATCATCGCCGCGCTGCTCGGCGCGGAGGAGTTCGGCTTCGCCAGCGCCCCGCTGGTCGTGTCGGGGTGCATCATGATGCGCGTCTGCCACCTGGACACCTGCCCGGTCGGCGTGGCCACCCAGAACCCGGAGCTGCGCGCCAGGTTCAGCGGCAAGCCCGAGTTCGTCGTGAACTTCTTCGAGTTCGTCGCCGAGGAGGTCCGGGAGTACCTGGCCCGGATGGGGTTCCGCTCGCTGGAGGAGATCATCGGCCGGGTCGACCTGCTCGACACGGTGCTCGCGGTGGAGCACTGGAAGGCCTCCGGGCTGGATCTCTCGCCCATCCTGTACACCCCGCCGCTGCCCGAAGCGGCCGCGCTGAGCTGCGTCACCAGCCAGGATCACGGCCTGGACAAGGCGCTCGACAATACCCTCATCCAGCTCGCCGAGGGCGCGCTCACCGAAGGCCGCCCGGTCCGCCTCGACCTGCCGATCAGGAACGTCAACCGGACCGTCGGGACCATGCTCGGCTACGAGGTGACCAGGCGCTGGGGCGGCGAGGGACTGCCCGAGGACACCATCGACATCTCGTTCCGCGGTTCGGCCGGCCAGTCGTTCGGCGCCTTCCTGCCGCGCGGCGTCACGCTGCGGCTGGACGGCGACGCGAACGACTACCTGGGCAAGGGCCTGTCCGGCGGCCGGCTGATCGTGCGGCCGCCGGGGGAGGCCGCGTTTACCGCCGAGGAGCAGGTTATCGCGGGCAACGTGATCGGCTACGGCGCCACCTGCGGCGAGATCTTCCTGCGCGGCATCGTGGGCGAGCGGTTCTGCGTGCGGAACTCGGGCGCGCTCGCGGTCGCCGAGGGCACCGGCGACCACGGCTGCGAGTACATGACCGGCGGCCGGGTGGTGATCCTCGGCGCGGTCGGCCGGAACTTCGCGGCCGGCATGTCCGGCGGCATCGCCTACGTGCTCGACCTGCCCGAGATCAGGGTGAACATGGAGATGGTCGACCTGGACCGGGTGGAAGAGGACGACGCCAAGTTCGTCCGCGAGGTGGTGGAGCGCCACCACGCCGAAACCGGCTCCGCGGTGGCGGCCCGGCTGCTCGCGGACTGGGATCCCGGCCGGTTCACCAAGGTCATGCCCAAGGACTACAAGCGGGTGCTGTCCGCCGCCTCGCAGGCCGAGCGCGAGGGCCGCGACGTCAACGAGGCCGTCATGGCCGCGGCGCACGGATAAGGGGGCATCACAGCATGGCTGACCCGAAGGGTTTCATCACCACGCCCCGCGAGATCCCGGTCCGGCGCCCGGTCGACCTGCGGCTGCTGGACTGGCGCGAGGTGTACGAGCCGTTCCCGCCCAGCCGCCTGGAGCGGCAGGCGGGCCGGTGCATGGACTGCGGCATCCCGTTCTGCCATAACGGCTGCCCGCTGGGAAACCTGATCCCCGAGTGGAACGACCTGGTCTGGCGGCATGACTGGCGGGACGCCTCCGACCGGCTGCACGCGACCAACAATTTCCCCGAGTTCACCGGGCGGCTTTGCCCAGCGCCGTGCGAAGCCGCCTGCGTGCTCGGGATCAACGCGGACCCGGTCACGATCAAGCAGGTCGAGGTCGAGATCATCGACCGGGCGTTCGCGTCGGGCTGGGTGGTGCCGGTGCCCCCGGCGGTGCGGACCGGGCGGACGGTCGCGGTGATCGGCTCCGGCCCGGCCGGGCTGGCCGCCGCCCAGCAGCTCACCAGGGCCGGGCACGCGGTGACCGTGTTCGAGCGCGACGACGCGGCCGGCGGCCTGCTCCGCTACGGCATCCCCGCGTTCAAGCTGGAGAAGCGGCACCTGGACCGGCGGCTCGACCAGATGCGCGCCGAGGGCACCGAGTTCCGCTGCGGCGTCGAGGCGGGCGCCGACGTTTCCGCGGAAACGCTGAGCTCGACCTTCGACGCGATCGTGCTGGCGGGGGGCGCCCGGGTGGCGCGCGACCTGCCGATGCCAGGGCGCGAGCTGGACGGCATTCACCAGGCCATGGAGTACCTGCCGCTGGCCAACCGGGCAGTAGCCGCCGATCCGGGCGCGCCTGCCGACCCGGTTATCAGCGCGCGCGGGCGGCACGTGGTCATCATCGGCGGCGGCGACACCGGCGCGGACTGCCTGGGCACCGCGCACCGGCAGGGTGCGGCCTCGGTGACCCAGCTCGAGATCCTGCCCAGGCCGCCCGCGGCCAGGCCGGAGCACCAGCCGTGGCCGACCTACCCGATGATCTACCGGGTCTCGAGCGCGCACGAGGAAGGCGGCGAGCGTACCTACGCTGTGACCACCCTGGAATTCCTCGGCGACGCCGGCGGCCGGGTGCGGGCGCTGCGGCTGGCGGACGCGGCGGGCTTCGACCCGGTCCCGGGCACCGAGCGCGACCTGCGCTGCGATCTCGTGCTCCTGGCCATGGGATTTACCGGAGCCGAACGGCCGGGGTTGCTCGCCGGCCTCGGCGTCGATTTCGACCAGCGGGGTAACGTCGCCAGGGACGGCTCGTACGCCACCTCGGTTCCCGGGGTCTTCGTGGCCGGGGACATGGGCCGTGGCCAGTCGCTGATCGTCTGGGCCATCGCCGAGGGACGCAGCGCCGCCGCGGCCGTCGACCGCTACCTGGGCGGCCATGCCGACCTTCCCGCTCCCATCCCATCCACTGCTCGTCCTCTGGTATTAACTATCCAGACGCACTGAACGTCGGTGCGACGGAGCGGTTTTGGCGGTCGGCCTATGGCAACAATCGCCGGTGTTTCGCCCGGCCAGCAGACCCCCGCGCCGGCGGTACGCCGCGCCGGGTGGCGGTCCCGCCTGGAAGGTGCGGCCACCCCCAGGCGGCTCGGGCTGCTGCTCGCCCTGCTGATCCTGCTCAGCCTGGCCTGGGGCGTGCTCGCCGCGCTGACGGCCAACCAGCACGCCTCGGCGGCGGCCGACGTCGTAGCGGTCAGCGAGCCGCTGAGCCTGGACGCGGAGCAGGTCTACACCAGCCTGTCGGACGCTGACGCCACCGCGGCCAGCGCGTTCCTGGCGGGCGGCCTGGAGCCCGCCGCGGCCCGGCAGCGCTACCAGGCCGACATCACCGAGGCGGCCATCCGGATCGAGGCGGCCAGCGCCCTGGTCGGCTCGTCGGCCGCCCGGACCGAGCTGCCGGGTCACCTGGCGACTAAGGTCTCGGCGGCCGGCTCGGCCGTCGGCGACGACCTGGCCATGTTGTCCGGCCAGCTGCCTGTCTACACCGACGAGGTGGGCACGGCCCGGGCCGACAACCGGCTCGGCCTGCCGCTCGGCGCGGCCTACCTCAGGGAGGCTTCCGGGCTGCTGCGCGGGACGTTGCTGCCCTCGGCCAGCGACATCTACACCCGGGAGAGCGCGCTGCTGACCTCGGCCAGCGCGCAGGCCACCGGGCTGCCGCTCATCGTGATCGCGGTGGTGGCCGGGCTGGGCCTCGGTTACGTGCTCTACCGTTCGTCCCGGTGGTTGTCCCGGCATACCCACCGGGTGGTCAACTACGGGCTGCTGCTGGCCGCTCTGGCCGGGCTGGTCTCGCTGGTGTGGCTGGCTGGCTCGTTCGTAGCCGGCCGGGGAGACATGCTGCACGCGCAGCAGCAGGGTTCTGGGCCGGCCCAGGCGTTCGCCCGGGCGGAGGTGGCGGCGCTGCAGGCACACGCGGACGAGAGCCTCACCCTGATCGACAACAGCGGCGACGATTCCTACCAGAAGGACTACCTGGCCCAGCAGACGCTCCTCGGGCCCGGCCCCGGCACGCTGCTGGCCGCCACGGGCAGCGGGCAGGCCGCGGCGCAGGCCCAGGCGTGGTACAGCGCACACCGGGCACTGCGCGCGCAGGACGACGCAGGGAACCACGGCAACGCGGTGCGGTCGGCGCTGACCGGTGACGCCGCCACCAGTTTCGCGCGGCTGTCCGCGACCCTGAGCGAGGGGATCGAGACCCACCAGGCCGTCTTCGCCGCCAGCGCCCGTGACGGCCGGGACGCGTTCACCGGGCTCGCCGTGGGCATGATCGTGGCGTCGCTGGTGATGGTGGCCGGCTGTACCTGGGGCCTGAGCCGCCGGCTGGCGGAGTACCGGTGAACGCGCGGCTGCGCCCCTGGCGGGCGCTCGTGGTCGTGCTCACCGCGTCCGGGCTGGCGCTGGGGGCCGCGGCAGCGGCCGCCGCGCCCGGCCAGCCGGCCGGCGTCCGGGCGCCCCGGGCGGTGAGCGCGCCCGCCGCCAGCACCTGTGACCCGAAGGCCAGCAGCCTGCGCCCGCTCGGCCCGCCGCAGGTGACGCCGGGCTCGTTCATGGCCAAGATCCGCGCCCGCGGCTACCTCATCGCCGGGGTGGACCAGAGCACGTACCACTTCGGCTTCCTGAACCCGCTCACCGGGCAGATCGAGGGCTTCGACATCGACATGATCAGGGCGGTGGCCCAGGCCATCTTCGGCGACCCCGGCAAGGTGCAGTTCAAGGCGATATCCGACGCGCAGCGCATCCCGGATGTCACCGACGGGACGGTAGACATCGTGGCGCACACGATGACGATCACCTGCGACCGGCTGAAGGATGTCGACTTCTCCAGCGTCTACTTCGACGCGGGCCAGCGGGTCCTGGTCCTGGAGAACTCCACCGCGACCAGCCTGGATGACCTGCACGGCCAGAAGGTCTGCGCGACCAGCGGGTCCGACTCGGTGGCCCGCATCCAGGCGCACAAGGCCATCGCGGTCCAGGTGCCCTACTGGACCGACTGCCTGGTACTGCTGCAGCAGGGCGACGTGGCCGCGATCTCCACCGACGACTCGATCCTGGATGGGCTGGCCGCGCAGGACCCGTGGACCAAAATCATCGGTCAGCCGCTGTCCGACGAGCCCTACGGCCTGGCGATCTCCAAGCAGCACCCGGAATTCGTCCGGTTCGTGAACGCAGTCCTGCAGCAACTGCGGACGAACGGCCAGTGGGCCGCCAGCTACCGGCGCTGGATCGGCACCCCGGTGGCCAGCGTGCCGCAGGCGCAGTACGCGGGCTGAGGGGAACGGGGAAGCCATGAGCACCTGCACGAGCTGCGGCGGGACGATCGAGGACGGTTACTGTAACGTCTGCGGCCTGGCCGCCGCTCCGGCGCCGGCGACCGGAGGGTCAGCATCCGCGGGATCGCCGTCCGGGGGATCGCCGTCCGGGGGATCGCCGTCCCGCGGGATCGCCGGGATCGGGCTCGGCGGGCTCCGGGACGGCCGGCAGCCGCCGGACCTCGGGTACCCGCGGCGCCCGAGGGTCCCGGCGGACCAGCGCGCGGTCGGCCCGCGGCCGGCTCGGCGCGGGGCTGGTGGAGATCCCGCCGGTGCCCTACCGCGACCCGGCCAGCGCCATCCTGGCCGACCCGCAGGTCCCGGAGAACCGCCGCTTCTGCGCGAACTGCGAGCAGCCCGTCGGGCGCGGCAGGGACGGCCGGTCCGGGCTGAGCGAGGGTTTCTGCCGCAACTGCGGCACCCGGTTCTCGTTCAGCCCGAAGCTGGAGACTGGCGAGCTGGTGGCCGGCCAGTACGAGGTGCTCGGCTGCCTCGCCTTCGGCGGGCTCGGCTGGATCTACCTGGCCAGGGACCACAACGTCAGCGACCGCTGGGTGGTCCTCAAGGGCCTGCTGAATACCGGGGACGCGGACGCCATGGCCGCCGCGGTCGCCGAGCGCCAGTTCCTCGCCCAGGTGGAGCATCCGAACATCGTGCGGATCTACAACTTCGTCCAGCACGCGGACCGGCGGACGGGGGAGTCGGCCGGGTACATCGTGATGGAGTACGTGGGCGGCAAGTCGCTCAAGCAGATCCTCCAGGACGCCCGGCGCACCGGCGGTTCCGTGCCGCTGGCGCATGCGATCGCGTACGCCATCGAGGTGCTGCCCGCGCTGGGTTACCTGCACGACCGGGGCCTGGTGTACTGCGACTTCAAGCCGGACAACGTCATCCAGACCGAGGAGCAGCTCAAGCTCATCGACATGGGCGGCGTGCGCGGCGTCGACAGCGAAGGACCCATCTACGGCACGGTCGGCTACCAGGCACCCGAGATCGGGGCTGACGGGCCGTCGGTGTCCTCGGACCTGTTCACGGTGGCGCGGGCGCTGGCCGTGCTCACCTTCGAGTTCAAGGGCTACCAGGGCAGCTATAAGTTCACCATCCCCGATGGGGTGCCGCTGCTCGAGCAGCAGGAGTCGTTCGCCCGGCTGCTGCGCCGGGCCACCGACGCCGACCCGGAACGGAGGTTCGGTTCGGCCGGGGAGATGGCCGAGCAGCTCACCGGGGTACTCCGCGAGGTACTGGCGACCGCGGACGGCACGCCCCGGCCGGCCTTCTCCACCGTGTTCACCCCCGAGCTCCAGGCGGTGTTCGCCGGGGGGGACGATCCCCCCAAGACTCCCCCTGATCATGGGGGTGCTGCCCGCCCCCCGCTACCCCCCAGGGGGTCCCGCTACGCGAGACCCACCGGGGCCGAGATCATCGCGGGGCTCCCGATGCCGCAGGTGGACCGGGCCGACCCCGCGGCAGGCTATCTGGCTACGCTGGCCGGCCTCGACCCGGCCCAGCGGGCGGCCGCGCTGATCGGCGCGGATTCGGGCGACGCGGCCGTGCCCGCCGAGGTGGCCGCGTCCGCCGAGAGGCGCCTGGCACTGGCGCGCGCTCAGCTCGATGTCGGCGACTATGACGGAGCCGGGCGCACCCTGGCCGACCTGGCCGCCGAGGACCCGTCCGACTGGCGGATCGCATGGACCGACGGCCTGCGCCGGCTGGCGCTCACCGACGCCGGAGCGGCGGCGGCCGCCGCCGGCGCGTTCGGCGCGGTCTACGACGAGCTCCCCGGCGAGCTCGCGCCCAAGCTCGCGCTGGCCTTCGCGGCCGAAGCCGCCGGGGACACCGCCTCGGCCGCTCGCTACTTCAAGCTGGTCTGGACGGTGGACCGGTCCTCCATCAGCGCGGCCTTCGGCCTGGCCCGGGCCTGCCTGGCGACCGGCGACCGGCCCGGTGCGATCGCGGCCCTCGCGGCGGTGCCGGATACGTCCAGCTATCACGCGGCGGCGCAGATCGAGGCGGTCCGGATCCTGGTGTCATCCGGGGTGACCGGCGATGACCTGCGGCAGGCCAGCGGCCGCCTCGGCCGGCTGCCGCTGGACGAGGCACGCCGCCAGCAGCTCACCGTGGAGATCCTGCGCGCCGCCCTCGGCTGGGCTTCCACCGGCCAGGCCCTGCCGTCCGGCCGGGCTCAGGGTTCCGCCCGGACCCCGGCACGGGTCTCCGGCGACGGCCTCATCCTCGGCTGCGAGCCGAACGAGCGCTCCCTGCGCTTCGGCCTGGAACGCGGGTACCGGGCGCTGGCCCGGCTGACCTCGGACCGCAGCCGCCGGATCGAGCTCGTCGATATGGCCAACGCGGTCCGGCCGAAGACGTGGTCATGACCGGACCGGCCATGAATCCCAGGTCGCCGGTGCGCGTTGACCCGGTAGATCCCGCGAGTGCGGGCACAATAGTAACCGTTCGTCGGTTCCGATGACGGGGAGCGGCATGGCGGGTCGGATATGACGGCCACGGTGATGACCAGGGACCAGGCCGCGGCGGCGGCCAAGGCGGCGGTGGCCGAGCGCGACGCGATCCAGGCCAACCTGCTCGAGCTGGACTCCAGCTTCGGCAAGCAGCTGCTGGCCGGGGCCGAACTTACCGGCGGCACCAGGCGCCGCTGGGACGCCGCCGCGGCCACGCTGGCCACCCTGTGGCAGGTCTTCTCGGCCTATTCGGCCGTGGTCGACCAGGCCGCCGAGGCGGCGGCCAGGCACCTCGGACCGCGTGAGCTCGCCGCCATTAGCGGGCTCCTGGCCGGCCGTTCGGTTCAGCTGGCCTCGGGCCCGGCTCCGCTGGGAGGCCGCGACCTGGCCGATCCTGGCCGTGAGGACCTGACCCTGGCCACGGCGGTGGCCCGGATGCGCGGCGCGTTCAGCAGCGTGACCGAGGTGGTCTCCGCCGCGGAGCAGGTCTGGACCGAGGTGGCGGGCCGCCTGGACGCGGCCGGCGCCGAGCTGGCCCGGGTGAGGTCGCGGGCCGCCACGCTCGGGGACGAGGCGCTGGCCGGCGACCTGACCGCCGCGCAGGGCGAGCTGGCCCGGCTGCGCGACAGGCTGAACTCCGACCCGCTGGCCCTGTGGCAGCCGGGCGGCACGGTGGACACCTCGGGCGCGGACCGCCTCGCCGAGCGGGTCACCGCCGCCGCGAGCCGGGTCGACGAGCTGGCCCGGCTGCGGGACGAAGCCGGTCAGCGCGTCGCCGAGGTCGCCGCGGCCGCGGCCGCGGCCCGGGCGGCCCGCGAGGACGCCGCCGCGGCCTGGCAGCGAGCCACAGCGAAGATCGCCGCGGCAGCGCTGCCGTCCCCGCCCGCCGGCCTGCCCGACGTGTCCGGCCGGCTGGACGGGCTCGGCCCGATGCTGGCCGCCGGCCGGTGGACGCGCCTGGCCTCCGAGCTGGACCTGCTCGACCGCGAGCTGGCCACCGCGACGGCGGGCTTCAGGGAAGCCGAACGGGCCGCGGTGGCGGCCATGGCGAAGCGCGACGAGCTGCGCGGGCTGCTCGGCGCCTACAAGGCCAAGGCCGCCCGGCTCGGCGCGGCCGAAGATGCCGCCCTGGCCGAACGGTACGACCGGGCCCGTGACCTGCTCTGGACGGCGCCTTGCGACCTGGCCGCGGCCGAGGCCGCGGTGGCCGGCTACCAGCAGGCCGTACTGAGCTGGCCGACATGACGAACGCAATCTGGCCCCGGACGCTGACATGACGGACCCCGCCCTGCATGATGGCCTGATGCACGATGGCAACACGGGAGTTATCTGCCCTACCTGCGGGGGCGCAGCCGGCGCAGCGGACAGCTTCTGCGAGTCCTGCGGTACCGAGCTCGCCCCGCCCGTCAGCAGCGCCGACCCGCCCGGGTATACCGCGCAGTGCCCGGTGTGCTCGCTCGACGAGTCGGCCCCGCCCGGCCCGATCAGCGCCGAAGGCTACTGCGAGTCGTGCGGCCGCAAGGTACCGTCCGGCCGCGATCACGTCGAGCTCAACCTCGAGCTGCTGGCCGGCGTCACCGATCGCGGCCTGCGGCACCCGCGGAACGAGGACGCGATGGCGCTGGCGACCACGGAGACGCCGGCTGGCCCGGTCGCGATCGTAGTGGTCTGCGACGGAGTCTCGTCCTCGCCGAACCCGGAGGACGCGTCGCTGGCCGGCGCGCAGGCCGCGGTGCGGATGCTGCTCAGCTCGATCCGGCGCGGCGACGACCCGGACGAGGCGTCCAGGGCGGCGGTGCAGCAGGCCCACGAGGCCATGACCATTCTCGGCTCGCCGTCCCGTGCGCCGTCGGCCACCTACGTCTCGGCCATCGTCGGCCCGGAGGCGGCGGCCACGGTCTGCTGGCTCGGCGACAGCCGTGTCTACTGGCTGGCCGCCGAGTCCGAGTCCGGCCGGCTGACCACGGACGACTCGCTCGCCGAGGAGCTGGTGGCCCAGGGGCAGATGACCGAGGCCGAGGCCATGGCCTCGCCGCAGGCGCACGTGATCACCCGCTGGCTCGGCGCCGACGTGGCCGTGCCCGAGCCGCACGTGGCCAGGTTCGAGCCGCCAGGCCCCGGGATCGTGATGGTCTGCTCCGACGGGCTGTGGAACTACCGGCCCGACGCGGCGGGACTGGCCGGTCTCGCGCTCCCGGAGGCGTTCCACGACCCGTCCAGCGCTGCCGACGCGTTGCTGAAGTTCGCCCTGGACGCGGGCGGCATGGACAACATCACCGTCGTGCTGATCCCGTTCCCGCTCGTGCGGCCGGCGCCGTAACCAAGGAGAGTGCCCATGACCGAGTCCGGTACCGCTTTTACTGTCGACGTCGACCAGAACCAGTACGTGCCCGAGGGCGGCCGCGACGTGAGCGCGGTGGTCACCGTGACGTCGGGGCCGGACGTCGCGTTGACGGCCACGGGAGGGCCCGGGGGCAGCGCCGAGATCATCATCATCGATTGCTCGGGTTCGATGGACTATCCGCCGACCAAGATGTCCCAGGCCAAGGCGGCTACCGCCGCCGCGATCGACGTGGTGCGTGACGGCGTGGGCTTCGCCGTGGTCGCCGGGACCAGCACCGCCTGGCCGGTGTTCCCGCCGGACGGGAGCATGGCGATCGCTGACGCGTCGTCCCGGTCCGCGGCCAAGCAGGCGGTGGGCGGGCTGCGTGCCAACGGCGGCACCGCGATCGGCCAGTGGCTGGCGCTGTCCCGGCAGATCTTCGCGGGCTACCCGGCCCAGCTGCGGCACGCCATCTTGCTCACCGACGGCAAGAACCAGCACGAGACACCGGAGCGGCTCGCCGCCGAGCTCAGCCAGTGCGAGGGCGTGTTCAGCTGCGACTGCCGCGGTGTGGGCACCGACTGGGAGGTCAAGGAACTGCGGACGGTCTCGGCCACCCTCCTCGGCACGGTGGATATCGTGCCCGATCCGTCCGGGCTGGCCGCCGACTTCGCGGCCATGATGGAGAACGCGATGGGCAAGCAGGTCGCCGACGTCTCGCTGCGGGTGTGGACGCCGCAGACCGCCACGCTCAAGTTCGTCAAGCAGGTCGCGCCCGCGGTCGAGGACCTGACCGGCAGGCGCACCGGGACGCGCCCGCAGGCGGGCGACTACCCGACCGGGGCGTGGGGCCCGGGGGAGAGCCGGGACTATCATGTCGGCGTCGAGGTCACCCCGGCCGGCATCGGGCAGGAAATGCTGGCCGCCCGGATTAGCCTGGTCGCCGGGGACGAGATCCTCGGCCAGGGCCTGGTCCGCGCGATCTGGACCGACGATGAGGCGCTCTCCACCAAGATCAACCCGCGAGTGGCCCACTACACCGGCCAGGCCGAACTCGCCGACGCCATCCAGGAGGGCCTCGAGGCCCGCAAGCAGGGCGACGAGGAGACCGCCACGGCCAAGCTCGGCCGGGCCGTGGCCCTGGCCCATGAGTCAGGCAACGAGGACACCGCCAAGCTGCTGGCCAAGGTGGTAGACGTGGTCGATGTGGAGTCCGGCACGGTCCGGCTGAAGAAGAAGGTGGAGGACGCCGACGAGATGGCCCTCGACACCCGGTCAACCAAGACGGTCCGGGTGAAGAAGTAACGCAGGGGAGGAAGCGGCGATGGCGGTATGTCCCAACGGCCACGACTCGGCCAGCGACGACTTCTGCGATACCTGCGGCATGCGCATCGACGGCAACCCGCCGGCCGCCAGCCCGCCGCCCGCCAGCCCGCCGCCCGCCAGCCCGCCGCCCGCCAGCCCAGCACCCGATCCCGCCGCTCCGGTTTCCGCCGCCGAGCCCTGCCCGCGCTGCGGCACCGCCAGGAGCGGCCAGTTCTGCGAAGCCTGCGGCTACAACTTTGCCGGTCCCCGCTTCACCCCGTCCGCCCCGCCCGCCGCGCCGCCCGGTCCGTCCGCCCCGCCCGCAGCGCCGCCCGGCCTCCGCCCTCCGCGCCCGCCCGGTCCGTCCGCCCCGCCGAGCTCGGTAGCTTCTCCTGCCCCCTCCGGCCCGCCGCCGCCACGCGAAGCCCCTCCGTCAGCCTCCTCGTTCCCGTACCCGCTCGCCACCTGGACCGCGGTTGTGGGCGCGGACCGCGCGTACTACGAGCGGGTCCAGGCGGTCACCGGACCGGAAGGCACGGAGGTCGCGTTTCCCTCCTACTGCGCCGAACGCCGCTTCCAGCTCGTCGGGAACCAGATGCGGATCGGCCGGCGTAGCGTATCGCGCGGCCTGTCTCCGGAGATCGACCTGACCGGGCCGCCCGCCGATCCGGGCATCAGCAGGCTGCACGCGGTGCTGATCGCGACGCCGGACGGCAGCTGGGCCGTGCTCGATCCTGGTTCGGCCAACGGCACGCTGGTCAACGGTTCGGAGATCGGCGTCGGCGACCAGGTGGCCCTGCATGACGGCGATCGCATCAACCTTGGAGCCTGGACCGCGATCACCGTGCACCAGGGTTAGAAAATTCTCTACCCCGAGTACGGCATTCGCGTGTAACGACGGAGGATGGCAGGCACTAACGTATGCACATGATCACCAACCCGTCCTCGCGGGACCATGCCGAGGTCGACCTCGGTCCCGCTGCCGGCGTCAGCGACAGGGGCCTCCGGCATCACCGTAACGAGGACGCAATGGCCCTGGCCGCCGAGCAGGCTCCGGACGGCCCGGCAGTGGTGGCCGTGGTCTGCGACGGCGTCTCTTCCTCGGCCCGTCCCGACGAGGCTTCCCAGGTGGCCGCGCAGGCCGCGCTGCCGGTCCTGGTGGCGGCGGTCAAGGCGGGCGGTGATCTCGGCGCGGCTTCCCTGGCCGCGGTGGCGGCGGCCCGCCAGGCCATAGCCGACCTGCAAGGGCCCGGTGGCGATACCTCGGCGACCACGTTCGTATCCGCGGTGGCGAGCGGCTACGAGGTGACCTTGTGCTGGCTGGGCGACAGCCGCGCCTACTGGCTGGGCCAGCCGTCGGAGGAGTCCCGGCCGCTCACGCGCGATGACTCGGTGGCCGGCGGCATGGTCGCGGCGGGCCTGGTGGACGAGGCCGCGGCGATGGCCTCGCCGCACGCGCACGTGCTGACCCGCTGGCTAGGCGGCGAGGACGCCGACCTGGCCGATGACCCCGAGCGCGCCCCGCACGTCGAGCGGTTCACGCCACCCGGGGCCGGCGCCCTGCTCATCTGCTCGGACGGCCTGTGGAACTACATGGCCGAGGGCGCGGACCTCGCCGGGCTCGCGCTGCCCAAGGCGCTGACCGACCCGCTCGACGCCGCCGCCAACATGGTCAAGTTCGCCATCGACGCCGGCGGCGCCGACAACATCACCGTGGTCCTGATTCCCTACCTCGGCCCGGAGACCCCCTGACAGCCTGCGCCCCCGGTGCCTAGCGCGCCTCGCCGGTCCGCCAGATATGGCGTGGATGTCCCAGCCATGTCGTCCCAGCTGCATGAATGGGACATCCACATCGTATGCCGCGGTACGGGCGGTGCCAGAGTGGCTGAAATCCGCCTTAGTCTCCATCGCCGTCCGGCTGTCGGCGCGGCCCTGTCCCGGCGGAACCCGCGGTGACTTCTCGTGAGGGTCCAGCTCCAGCGAGCGGCTAACAGGTGCCACATGCGCCTCAGCAGGCCTCGTCAATCGATGTCTAGATGAATTCTCAAGAAACCTTAGATGACATTCGCTTGACTCTTCCCGTTGGAGTCTCGACAGCAACATCCCTGGTAGAGACGCTGTTCCCGTGAAGAACGACGTAATCCTGGTCCTGGTGGTCATCACGGCTCTTGCCTTTGACTTCACCAACGGCTTCCACGACACGGGCAACGCGATGGCCACCTCGATCGCGACCGGGGCGCTGTCCCCGCGGGTCGCCGTCGCCTTGTCAGGCCTGCTCAACCTCGTCGGCGCGTTCCTCTCACTGGCTGTCGCGGCCACCATCGCCAGCGGCCTGGTGAACACCGCGGCCGTCACGCTGCAGGTGGTCGCGGCCGGCCTGGCGGGCGGTATCATCTGGAACCTGATCACCTGGCTGTTCGGCATCCCGTCCAGCTCGTCGCACGCTCTCATCGGCGGCGTGATCGGGTCCACCATCGCTGCCGCGGGCGGCAGCGCGGTTAAGTGGCACGGCTTGACCTCGAAAGTCATCATCCCGGCCGCCTTGTCGCCGATCATCGCCGCCCTCGTCGCGGCGACGGGCACCTGGCTGCTCTACCGGATCAGCCGCAACATGACGACCGCGTCCCGCTCCCATGACTTCCGGATCGGCCAGGTCGGATCGGCGTGCATGGTCTCCCTGGCGCACGGCACGAACGACGCGCAGAAGACGATGGGCGTCATTACCCTGGCCCTGATCGCAAACGGGACGCTGGCCTCCGGGTCGCAAGCGCCGTTCTGGGTCATCCTCTCCTGCGCGATAGCGATCAGCCTCGGCACCTATATAGGCGGCTGGCGAGTGATCCGGACACTGGGCAAGGGGCTGGTGGAGATCGACTCGCCGCAGGGCATGGCGGCCGAGTCCTCGTCCGCGGCGGTCATCCTGCTGTCCAGCAGCTTCGGCTACTCGCTGTCCACCACGCACGTCGCCACCGGGTCGATCATCGGCACCGGGGTGGGCAAGCGGGGCGCCGAGGTCCGCTGGGGCGTGGCCGGGCGAATGGCCAGTGCCTGGCTGCTGACCTTGCCTTGTTCCGCGCTGGTCGGAGCGGCCGCCTACGGGATCGCCCACGCCGTCGGCGGCAGCGTCGGCGTGATCATTATCCTGATCATCCTGGCCGTGCTGGTGGCATTTATCTACTGGCGGTCCCGCGGCAGCAAGGTGGACCACAACAACGTCAACGCCGAGTGGAGCGGAACGGTCGCCCCGGCCGAACCCGAGCCCGCGGCAGCAGCCTGAGCGACAGGGAGCAGATCATGAACGCCTGGATCAACTTTTCAGCGATCTGGAAGATCCTCGTGTTCGGCCTGATCGCCGGCGCCGGGCTTCCCTCGCTGTTCGCGATCGGCATGGTCTCCCTGGCCAGGGGGCCCAAGACGCAGACCGCGGGCGCCGACTCCGATGCCGTGGTCGGCGGCAACCCCGTGAACACCGCCATCGCCGCAGTGTGCTTCCTGATCGTCCTGGCCGCCATAGCCTGGGGCATCTACGAGATCTACAAGATCGGTCACCCCGCCCCCGCCCCCGCCCCCACGACCAAGTGACCGACGGCCGGACGAACGCCACCGGAACCTCATCGAGAGGGTTTGCGACATGGCCCTGCCACCTTTCCTGAGCTCGATCGTCGGATGGCTGCGGGCTGGCTATCCCGAAGGAGTACCCGACGTCGACTACGTCCCGCTGTTCGCCCTGCTGGGCAGGCAGCTGACCAATGACGAGGTCACCGCGATCGCGGAGGAACTCGAAAACACCAGTGGCGACCCGGAGTCGGCCGAGGCGATCAAGCGCGCCATCGCCGCCGTCACCGACCACGACGAGCCGAGGGTTTCCGACGTCGCCCGGGTCCGGGCCCGCATGGCGGCCGGCGGCTGGCCGCTCGCCAAACCCGAGCACTTCGACCCGGCGCACTGGCCCTGACCCGCCCCGCTACGGGCCGATCGAACCGGCCGCGCCCAGTCCTCCCGCTGGGCCGCGGTCGGCTCGGCGTTTCCGCATCCGCCCCCGCCGCGGCCTGCCCACGCTCAGTACTTGGGGCCGACGAACTCGTCGAGCCGCGCCACCGCCTTCCGCCGGGCCACCGAGATCGAATTGCGCCGGGAATAACGCCAGGCTACCCCGAGCTGGTCCAGGGCCTCACCGCACAGCCTGAGAATATCCGCGGACTCGTTCGCGAACAGATATCGCGGGTATTCATACCAGTGATCGCCGTCGGCGAGGTGCGCCCGCACCCAGTTAATACCGCGATAACCGTCTGAGTGGAACAGCCCGCGGGCAAAGCGGCCTGCATTAGCCGTGACAATGGTGCGCTGCCATGTTTGCAGGTCGATTCTCCGCATGTGCTTGCGGCCGGGTCCGTGCTGCGGGAACAGGCATGGCCAGTGGCGGGAGCAACTGATCACTTCGGTGCAGCCGGCCTGCTGCCGGGTACTGACCTTGTTGCCCGGCCGCACGGCGCTCATAGCCTGCTCGCACTCGCGCCGGAGCCCGGCCAGGCGTCCGCGCACATGATGCGGAGCTTCCATACGTCCTTGTCCCTCGTGCTGGCCCGGCTTATGCATCCATCTCCCAGGTAGAGGCCGAGCAGGTACGCGTAATCGGCTTGCGGTTCGGGCAGATTCGGGCTGGGCGCGCACCTGGGGCAGACGGCGCGCGGATTAGCGCTAACCGTATTCTCGCGCCAGTCATGCAATGCCGCTCGTGAGATGCCGGTCGACCTGCTTATGCTGCGAAGGCTCATCCCTCGTTCCATGAGAGCCACCGCATTACGGCGTACATCGGCGCTGTACATAATCGCAGTCTGCCAGGCAGCAGTGACATTCGGGCTGCCAGAGTTGCATTCCAGAGTGCCCCGGGTGGGAGTCGAACCCACACTTTACGGGTTTTGAATCCGCTCTCTCTACCTGGTTGGAGTACCGGGGCACAGCGCGCTCGCCACGGGCGAGCGAGATGACAATCTACCTGATCACGGTACGCTCGTGGGCATGAGCCAGAACCCGGTGCGCGTGGTGATCGCCGAAGATGAGGCCCTGATCCGGCTTGATCTCAAGGAGATGCTGGAGGAGGAGGGCTACTCGGTCGTCGCCGAGGCGGGTGACGGCGAGTCGGCCGTCGAGCACGTCACCACCCTGCGCCCCGATCTGGCCATCTTCGATATCAAGATGCCGGTCCTCGACGGGATCTCCGCCGCCGAGCGGATCGCCGCCGAGCAGGATCGCCCCGGTCGTGATCCTCACCGCCTTCTCCCAGCGCGAGCTGGTGGAGCGGGCCCGTGACGCGGGGGCGATGGCCTATCTGGTCAAGCCGTTCACCAAGGCCGACCTGGTGCCGGCCATCGAGATGGCGGTTAGCCGGTTCGCCGAGATCCGTGCGCTTGACGACGAGATCGGGACGCTGCGCGAGCGGCTCGAGGTGCGCAAGCTGCTCGACCGGGCCAAGGGCCTGCTCCAGTCCGAGCACGGGCTCACCGAACCGGAAGCCTTCCGCTGGATCCAGAAGACCTCGATGGACCGCCGCCTCACCATGCGCAAGGTGGCCGAGGCGGTCATCGAGGGCAGCATGCACGTTCCCGCCGAAACTCCGCAAACCTGAACAAACTCCGTAATCTGAACAACTCCGCAATCCGAACAAAGTGAGAACCCGGGGGGCCGTTGGTGCCGTGTCCGCCTTCCCCGGCTGACACGTTGTCTACTTGAACCCCCCGGGTTCGCCCTCACCACGTTAGCGACCAGCCGCCCCAGGGTGCAAAACGCGCTACTGCGGACCGCGAGCCGCAGCCCCTCGTTCAGCTGCCGATGGCTCCCTGTTCCCGCAGGAAATCAGCGCCGTTGGCGTCACGGCCGGGCACCTGGTCCCTGATCAGGCAGGTTAGCCGTGAGGTGCACACGCGCTGACCGGCCGAGTCGGTGATGACGATCTCGTAGGTGGCGATCGTCCGGCCCCCGTGCGCCAGGGTGGCGACCGCGGTGACGTCCCCGTCCCGGACCCCGCGGTGGTGCGTCGCGCTGATCTCGATGCCGACCACAACCCGGCCCAGGCCGGCGTGCAGGGCCGCGCCCAGCGACCCGATGGTCTCGGCGAGCACGCAGGATGCACCCCCGTGCAGCAGGCCAAACGGCTGGATATTGCCGGCCACCGGCATCGTCGCCACGACCTCGGACCCGGACGCCGACACGATGGTGATGCCCATGCGGTGGGCCAGCGTACCTTCGGCGGTCGTTACCGCTATGACGCGGTCCAGCATGTCCTGGTTCATCCGTACCTCCCCGTGCCGGCGCTCGCTCGGTCCACACCACAAGAGTGCCATGAGCCTGGCGGGCGTCTGAGAAGTGGCACCCGAAGGCACGCATTCGCACGCATAACCACCAGATGGCACTAAATTCCGTCACGGTTTGGCCATGTAGGTGACTTCAGATCGTGTTAACGCTCACAATTTTGGCCGGAACATGTTCATGAAGGGAGCTCAGTATGCGCGATATCGGTAGACAGCGACGTCTCCGTGGCCGGGCCGCCATCGGGCTGGCCGCTGCGGTGGCCCTAGCGGTCGGGGGGTCCCTGGCGGCTACCCAGGCTCAGGCGGCGAGCACCAAGTCCGCCACGGCCGGCGGCGGCGGCCTGTCTCTCAGCAGGCAGTTCTTCGGCAAAACCGTGGAGCCTTACACCGGCAAGAACACCGCGGTGTACCGCTACACCCTCCGCAACGCTAACGGCATGAAGGTCCAGATCCTCACCTACGGCGGGATCGTCCAGGACATCTGGGTACCGAGCCGGAACGGTCATCAGGCCGACGTGGTGCTCGGCTTCAAGACCCTGCAGGACTACGTTCAATTCGCCAGCCCGCCGGTGACAGCGAACGGCGGCCCTTACTTCGGCGAGATCATCGGGCGGTACGGCAACCGGATCGCCAAGGGCACGTTCAGCCTGAACCAGCCGGGTCAGGGAAAGGTTACCTACACGCTGCCCATCAATAACGGGGTGAACAGCCTGCACGGTGGCCTGG